>JACRLX010000026.1 GCA_016235165.1 Rhodocyclales bacterium | reverse complement strand
CACCGCCGGCGTGGATCGGGCCGGCCAGCGTGGCGTTGCCACCGCTGCGAATGCTGATGTTCGCTCCCGCCATGCCGGCGTCGAGCGAGCCGCCGGTCTGCGTCACGACCCCTTGTCCGCCGGTGACGTTGTAGGCGATCAGGCCGATGCCACCGTAGCCGGCGATGGTGCTGGCGTTGAGGTCGATGTTGCCGCCGTAGGCGTTCACCGTCGGCGCCATCGTGCCAGTCACGCCCGCCTGGATATCCACGGCGTTCATCGTGGTGGCGGCGGAACTCACCGTGCCCGTGAGGGCGACGTTGCGTCCGGCGTAAATCTTGACATAGCCCGTGGGGCCGCCACTGCTGAGGTTGCCGCCGTTGACCGTGATGTCGCCACTGCCGCCGTAGGCGTTCGTCGCCGCCAATGTGACGCCGCCGTAAGCGGACACGGCAGCGCCTGAGTTGATCACCAGGTTTCCACCATAGCCGACGGGGCCGGCAACGAGGCTGACGGTACTGGCGGTGTTGCTCGCCGCGGTCGCCGTGCCGATAGACACGCCTTGCCCGCCGACGGAGCCGACGGTGACATTGCCGTGGGCTGCGACGCTGACCATGGTCGGACTGCCGACGCCGTCGGTGTTGCTGCCGATGAGAATCTTGCCGCTCGGGTTGGTGGTGCTGTCGCTGAAGCCGATGTTGCCTGGCGAGAGGATGGTGACGCTGGCGCCGTAAGCCGCCGCCTTGGAACCGACGGCGACGAAACTGGCATTGGCGGCAAGGTTGACGTTGCCGGCCGAGATCTGCACGTTGCCTGGGCCTTCGATACTGCCGATCAACACCGGCGACGAGCTGCCGCTGCCCGAGGTGGCGTTCAGGTCGCCGCCCACCTGCAAGGAAACCAGGCCATTGTTGCGGTTGGCGATATAGGCAGCGCCACCATAAGGCGAGGCAGACGAACTGCTGCCGCCGGTCATCGTCAGATTGCCGACCGTTTGCACCGTCAGCATGGCGCCGGCTTCGTTGCTGATGCCGGCGCCACCGACGGCGGCAGTCCCGCCGACTATCGTGATGATGTTGGCAAGGACGGTCTGCGCGCCGCTGCCATGGCTGTAGATTCCAGCGTCATTGGACAGATCGAAGTTTTCGCCGCCATAGGCCAAGGCGCTGCCGCCGGCGCTGCCGCCGGTCAGGACGATGTTGGCATTGCCGATAATCTGTTGCGTGGTCGCCGCCGAGCTCAGGCTCTCGATGCTGGCCGAGTTCTTGGCGCCGGCCGAACCGCCAGTGATGTTCAGTTGGCCGCCGCCGGGCGTGAAATCGATGGTTTGCGCGGCGAATGCGTTCTCGATGCGCGCGTCATTGCTGCCGCCGCGACAGGCGTCGCCCAGGACGGCATAGCAATCCGAGCCGTAATAACCCTGGGTGCCGGTTCCGCTGCCGCCGACCAGGTCGATGGTGCCGCCGCCGTAGACGACGATGAACTGGTTTCCGGTACCGGTGCCGACGCCGGCAGACCATTGCCCGTGCTGGATGCGCGCCTGGTTGTTGAAGCCGCCCGCGCCGCCGCCACCCGTCAATTGCAGGCTGCCGCCATAGAGCGTGATCGCCTGGTCGCCGAAGGCCTGGATCTCGGCGTTGTTGTCGTGACCGCCGGCGCCGCCGAACAGCCTGATGTTCGCAGCCTTGATGTTCTGGCTTGCGGCCGACCAGATGCCGACCGTACCGCCATACATCGGGCCGCCGTAACCGCCGCCATTGTTGGCGGAACCGGCTTGCAGCAGGATTTCGCCGCTGGCAATGTCGATGTTCTGCGCCATGGCCGACTTGATGGCGACGCCGGCCCCCTGGCCGCTCAGGTCTTCCACCGCGGTACTGCCGAGAAAAGCCTGGACCGTGCTGGTGCCAAAGCCGCCGGAATTGACGACGCTGCCGCCATAGGCCCGCAGGTTGGCGGCGGAAATGTTCATCGTGCCGCCGCTCTTGACGATGGTGCCGCGATTCGTTCCGGTCAGTACGATGTCCCCATAGCTCGCCAGGGTCATGGCTCCGTAGGCCGCCAAACCGCCGTCGGTAACGGTGATTCCATTGGCGGCGTTGACGACCAGCCCGCCGCCTGCGGCCTGATCCCCGGCGACATGGACGCTACCACCGGTACTGCTCAGGTTCAGCGTGCCGCCGGCGCGTATCGTCGCGCTGCCTGCTGCCGTCTCGGTAAAGGTGCTGAACGGGCCGGTGACCGTATAACTGCCTCCGTAGGCGGCGAAACGGATGTCACCATCAGCGGCAAGGTTGAAGTTGCCCGGCGTAATTTCGGACTGCCCGGCGAAATACGGCAGCAGCGTCACGCCGCCGTACATCACCTTGAGGTTGATATCGCCATTGCCATTCACGCTGCGCAGGGCAAGGTCGCCGCCACCCACACTGGTGGCGCGAATCCCGCTGGACGGCGACTTGAGGACGACGCTGTTGGCGATGAACTCTACGCCGTCGGTGCCGGATTCGGGCGCATAGCCGCCGATGCCGCTACCGCCGTACAGCGTCAAGTGCCCGGCCTTCGCGCCATAGTAACCCGCGCCATTGCCCAGGTCGTTGATATCTCCCGTCGCGGTGACGAGGTGTACCCGCTTGGGCACGACGGTCGTGCCGTTGAAGGTGAAGTCGGCCTGGTCGAGCTTGATGTTGCGGATGGTATTCGGCAGCGCGCCGGCGATCGGATCGTTCGGAATGCCCGTGCCGCCAATCCACAGCCGGCAGCCCTCCTGGCCGGTACCGCAGGCCGAGGCACCGGCCGCCGGCAGGATGATGCGCTTCAGCTCGGCGTTGTCGAGGGTGAAGTGCGGGGTGGCGCTTGCAAAATTGCCGACCCGGATATCGCCCGTGGTGGTCGGCAGGAAGGCGATGTCGCCGCCGCCATACGGTGCGCCTGCGGTCGCGGTAGCGTCGTAGTTGAGCTTGATGGTGGCGGTATTCGCCAGCTCGACGTCGGCCGCGATCACCCCGACCGCCACCTTGGCCGAACCATAGGCACCGATGTTGCCGGTGGCATCGATCAAATGCGCGTTGCTGGTGGTGCCGACGAACGAGCCGCCATACATGACGAAACTGCCGACGCCATTGCGATCGTTGTCGGCGTCGAACAAGATGCGGCCGCCATAACCGGCGGTATCGTAGGTCTGGGTGCCGCCGGAGGCTCCGTCGCGACGGGCGATGATGCCGAAGCTTCCCGAGGTGGTATTGACGCCGTCGCCGAGAACGATCCCGTCGCGCGCGGCGATGGCGACGTCGCCGCCAAATGTCTTGATCGTGCCGGCCAGCGTCGCGCTGCCACCGTAGGCCTTCATTAACACCGACAGCGGACTGGCGGCCCCTCCGGAAATCAGCGATCCGTACTGGACGTCGATGCCGCCGTTTGCCTCAAGGCCGAAGGTACGTGCCAGGCCGCTGCTGTTGGTGATGTTGACGCCACCGTAGACCGTAATGTTGCCGAACCCGCCATAGGCACTGGCGGTGGAAAACATGACGTCGGTGGTGGCCAGGTTGGCATTGATGTCCGCCGCATAAACCGTGGCCGACGCTGCCGTCGGCACGCCGAAGATATCGATGCCGGTCGTAGTGCCGGCACCGGCGACGATGCCGATATCGGTGGGATCGAGCAGCCATTGCCCAACCGTGCCACTGCCGGCGCTGGTATCGACCCGCGCCCCGGTCACGTCGAGGTGGCGCTTGCCCGAAGTTTCGACGAAGCCACCATTGCCACCCTGGGCGCCGCCGCGGGCCGAAATGCCGCCATGCATCCGCGTCGTGTCGTCGGCCCAGACTATCACCGTACCGCCAGCGCCGACTTCCGTGGCATCCGCCGTGATTTTGGCGCCGGCGCCGACGTAGGTAACCGCCGCGTTCGCCACGGCCGGGTTCTGTCCCTGGTAATCGCCACCGACAAGGACGCGGCCGCCACCCTCCGCCCCGCTGGCATCGATGGCCGCCTGGTCGGTCAAGGCAACGCGATTGCCAAGAACTTCGATGCTGCCACCCTTGGTGCCGGTGGTAACAATGCGGCCGCTGCCGTCGACATAGGCGTCCTGGCTCGCCCTGAGGAACACCCGGCCGCCCTCGTTCACCACACTGCTGGCATTGACCACGCCGCTGTTGCGCACGATGACGCCGACGATCCCCACCCGCCCCGCTTCGGCGGTGATGCTGCCAAGGTTGGTGCTGTTGCCGACCGCGCCGGTGATTTCCACCTTGACGCCAGGTGTTGCGCTGTCGATCAGGCTGACGGTATTGCCCGCGGCAAGTATGGTTTCGCCGGCTGGCGTATGAATGATTCCGTCGTTGGATACGTTGCTGCCGATGAGGTACACGCTGCCGCCTGCCGGCGTCCGGATCTCGCCCTGGTTGATCAAGCTGGTGGCGCCCGGGGTGTTCTCGAACAATTTGCGGCCGGCGAGAAAGTCCTCGTTGCGGACGTTGAGCGTCGACGCCACGAAGCCGGCGGTGTCGATCCGCCCACCGGCGCCGACCATGATGCCGGCCGGATTGATCAGCCAGACCCGGCCGTTGGAACTGAGCGTGCCGTAGATCGCGCTCGGGTCATTGAGAACCCGGTTGAGGACGGCGCTGGAAACCGAGGGCTGTGCAAAGTGCGTGGTTTCGCCGGCCTTGATCGAGAACTTGTCCCAGTTGATGATCGCGCCATTGCTGTTGGTCACCGTCAGCCTTGTGCCGGACTGGCTGAAGGTCGCGGTTCCGCTCACGACGGTCGGATTGACCGGATTGGCGAACGGCTGGCCGACCATGAAACAGGCAGCCACGGCGGCAACGCCACGGCGCAGGCTTGTGGTCAAGCGCAGGGGTCTGCGCTTGCGGGGAAAGCGGGGAGTATCCATGACGCATGCTCCGGGGCGGAAATGCCGCCACTTCATCATTGATTTATAGCTGTTCAGCCCTTGCGGTGCCAGGGACAATGTCACATTTCGCCAAATCGGCAGAGCGCATCAGAAGCCGAACGCCAGACCAAAATGACCTCGGATGTCTCCGGGCTTCGCTGCCTCGGCCGAGTTGCCTGGTGTCGGCTGATGACCCTCAAGTACCCGGGCAATGTCGAAGCGCGCGGAAATGTCCTTGTTCAGGTTGTAGCGCAAGCCGATGCCGGCGGAAGCAACGTTGGCACGTGCGAAGGAATTCGACGCCAGGTTGTGACCGCTGGCCCAATCGACAAAAACGAGGCCCTTGAGGGAACCCTTGATGTCCAGCGCCGCCGCGTATTCCGGCGAATAGATTTCAAGGTTTGCGACATAGCCGCGATCGGTGGATACGGCGCGTTCGAGGAAGCCGCGCACGCTGTTGCTACCTACCAGGCCGATCTGCTCGCCGGCCGGCAGCGGATTGTTGCTGAACTGACCGCTGATGGCAGCACGTCCAAGCCATTCGCCGAACAGCGCCGTCGAATAACTGCCGCCCAGACGGATTGCCGAAAACTTGTCGGAAGTCTGGCGCGTGGTCACGAAGGAGTAGCGATCGATCCCCGCCGGACCCGTGTAGCGACTGCCCATGGGGAACAGGTGGTGCGTGACGCCGATGTTGAAATCGATGGCCTCGCCGGGACGCTGCCATTGTCCGCTGTAGGTGGCCGTCACCGGACGCAGGGTGTAGGGGGTACAGCTTGCCGTGACGCCCGGCGGATCGATGGACGTCGGCACGCCGTTGGTGGTGCACCGCGAATTCATGTACTTGTAGTCATAACCAAGTACCAGTTTCGAGGTGTACTCTCCGTCACGAGGGAAGATGTGGTTGTAGCGCAGCCCGAGCACCGCGCCTTTGCCGTTGAGCGCCAGAGTGCCGCCCGGCGCCAGCACCGAAGCCGGCGTGGTGGTTCCGGAATTGCCGTAGATCACATCGATGCTGTCGCCGATCGAATACAGCGGCAGGCGGTAGCCAACGCTGAAAATGTCGACCTTGACTCCCGCGGGCTGATCGAGGGCGGTGGTGTAGGCCAGGGTCAGAACCTGATCGCGGTTGCCCATGTTGGCGTTCTGGTAGGAAATACCGATGCGGTGCTTGCCGCTGGCCTTGGTGCCCGTGTTGTCCAGGGTCACATAGACCCGTTCCGGGTCTTCTTCCTTGACCTCGACCTTGACGTCGACCTTGCCTTCCTCTTCACTGACACCCAGGGTGACTTCCACTTGCTTCGCCGGGTTCTCGTTAGCCAGTTGGACGTTCTCGGAAAGCTGGCGCATGTTCGGTGCCATGCCCTGCTTCAGGTTGGGCAGGCTGGCCCGGACGTTGTCCTCGTCGAACAGCTTGTTGCCGGTGACGGTGATCTTGCCGACCACCCCCTCGCTTACCTGAAGTTTTACGACACCCGCCGTAAGCTCCTGCTCCGGAACATAAACCTGTACCGTACCGTAACCCAGACGGCGGTACTCGCCTTCCAGCGCCTCAAGCGCTTTTTGCACATCGCCATAGACCTTGCCGGCACCGGCGAAAGGCACCAGCAATTGCTCGACTTTTTCCTGCGGAAGAATGGTATTGCCTTCGACCTGAAAGCGCTGGATGCTGAAACTCGAATCCTGGGCCGATGCGACGCCCGCCATCGTCAGCGGGAACACGAGCATCAAGGCAGAAAGCAGGGTCGAAACGAGCCTGGCAACAAGTTTTATTAATAAAACCATTGAGATATAAAATTTACTTCTCGTAAAATATCAAGCCACCGATAACGTTAACAGAAGCAGGCCCCTCAGGCAAACAAAATCACGGGGGCATGACCAGCTCGCGGCGAAATCGCCACAGCACTGCCATGACCTGCTCGCCCATTCCCCAGATTCATACTCCTTTTACTGGCCTGGTATTGCGCCGGGAGGTGGCGTGGCCAGCCTGTAGTCGAGCTTGAGGTCTACCCTCGGCAACTCTGGAATCGCTGGCGAAACGGGGGTTCGCGCCGGCCCGGCCAGCCAGTTGCCGATCCCGATGCCGCTCGCCAGCGCGATGGCACATGCCGTGGCAAGCCACAGACGCGGGCCCGCCGCGGCACGGCGGGTGGCTGCGGGAGTCTTGGCGCCGGTGCTCGCCGTCGCGGCGCGCGCCAGCGCGATTTCATCCGCGGCAGCTTCCGCACCACGGCGGGCTTGCGCGACCATTGCCAACTCGGTTTCCAGATCGGCGCGTCGGCGCGCCGCCTGGGCCAGCGATACTTCGCGCGCTTTTCTCGCCTGCGCCTTTGCCTCGGCGCTGCGCTCAACATTCAGCGCTTCGGCCGCCAGGCGCGCTGCTTCGGATTCGGAAATCTCCCGCTGCCGCACCAGCTCGGCCAATTCCGTTTCCTTGGTCAAACGCGCCTGCTCGGCGGCCAGTTTGCTTGCTGCCGCCTTCTCAGCCTGGCGGGTCTGTTCCAAGGCAGCCGCCTCCGTTGCCTCGCGCCGCTGCAATGCCGCCACGGCCAGCATTTCCGCCTCCGCCCGCTCTTGGGCCGCATGCGTCGCCTCAATCTCTGCGGCCTGCCTGCGCTGCGCCGCCGCGGTCAGCGCGTCATCGGCACGAGCTTGCTCGGCCAGGCGGGCGCTCGCCGCAGCTTCAGCCACGCGGCGCGCTTCGGCCTTGCGTGCGAGTTCGGCCTCGCCGGCCTCGCGCTCTGCCGCGACAGCGGCAAGCTGGTTCGCCGCGGTTTCGCGCCGGCAGGCGTCTTCCAGCGCGGCCTGCTCCGCCGCGACTCTGCCGGCAAGCGCCTCGCTGGCCCGGCGTTCGGCAAGAGCTTTCTCCTGCATCTCCTGCATGGCCCGCTGCTGCTCCTCCGCCCTTGCCTGGGCAGCCGCCGTCGCCAGTTGATCAAGCCGGGCGCAATCGGCGGCACGCTCCGCCGCTTTTGCCTCGGCTGCGACGCGGGCAGCGGCGGTCGCGGTCAGCTCGGCTTCCGCTCCGACCCGGGCTTCAGCCGCTGCCAATTGCTCGGCAAGGCTGCGTTCGGCGCCTTGCGCGGCAGCCAAGGCCGCCTGTTCAGCTTCGATCCGGGCGCGCGCTGTGGCTTCGGCGTCAAGTTCCGCTTCCTTTCGCAACACTGCCTCCCGCGCCGCCGCTTCGTCAGCGGCGATCCGTTCGGCATGGGTCCGGCGCAAGGTTTCCTCGGCCAGCTTGCGGGCCGTGGCGGCACGGGTCGCCTCGGCATCCGCTTCGCCGCGGCGTACCGCCGCCTCCCGGGCCCGGTCTTCCGTCGCCGCACGCTCGCACAAGGCGGCCTCCGCCCTCTGTTCCGCCTGCTGTGCCTCGGCGGCTTTTTGCGCGGCGGCGGCTTCCAGATCCGCCCGCGTCCGCGCCGCCTCGGCGGCCTGCTGTTCGCTGGTCCGCTTGCGTTCGGCGGCAAGCTCGGCCTCCTGCTCGGCGCGCAGCTGACTTTCGACCTGGGCTGCGGCACGGGATTCCGCCGCTTGTCGTTCCATGGCCAGGCGCTCATGTTCCGCCTCACGCGTGGCCCGTTCATTGGCGGCAGCGGCCAGCGCCAGCGCGACCTCTTCGCGTCGCAGCGCTTCCTGCAATGCCCCGGCCTCGGCCGCGATGCGCGCATTCGCCTCTTCGGTGGCACGGTGTTCGGCGGCGATGCGAGCCGCATCGGAATCGGCCGAGACGACCTCTTCGGATACCGGATCCTGGGCGGCAGGCGCCACCGCTGTCACGGAAGGCGCCGGTGGAGTTGGCGTTTTGGGCGCGAGCTGACGCCGCTTGCGTTCTGCCTCCATCAATCCGGTGAGTAATTTGCTCAAGCCAACCTCCGTATGCACCCGGCGGATACCGGCCGGAAGCCCCAGCCTACCCCAGGCACGCCAATTGCCGAAGGTAGAATAAGCCAATGGAAACCGCGCAAACCCTGCTGATCCTGACCAACCTGCCCGATGAATCCAGTGCCCGCACGCTGGCCAGGGGGCTGTTGGAAGCGAGGCTGGCGGCGTGCATCAATATCCTGGCGCCATGCACCTCGGTGTATCGCTGGCAGGGAGCCGTCGAGGAAGCGCGGGAGGTGCCCGTGCTGATCAAGACCACTGCGATTCGCTATGCGGCACTGGAAAACGCGATCCGGGCCGCGCATCCCTATGAACTTCCGGAGATCATCGCTGTCCCTATCGGGCGCGGCCTCCCGGCCTACCTCGACTGGGTCGCCGCCGAAACCCTGCCCGCCACCCCGGAAAGCCCCGCCCCATGCTGATTCGCCTGATGTTTCTGCTGCTGCTGCTCGTGGTGAGCGGCCCGACCCGTGCCGAAGAACCGCTGCCGCCCGAGCAGGCCTTCCGCTTTTCGGCCCGCGCCGTGGATGCCACGACCATCGAGGCGCGCTGGCAGATCACCGACCAGTACTACATGTACCGCGACAAGTTCAAGTTCGCGGCCGAGGGCGGCACGCTGGGCGCGCCGACGTACCCGCCCGGCAAGGTCAAGGACGACGAGAACTTCGGCAAGGTCGAGACCTACCGCAAGGAGGTGAAGATCCTGATCCCGGTCGAGGCTGCCGGCGCGGTCACGCTCAAGGCGGTATCCCAGGGTTGCTGGGATGGCGGCATCTGTTACCCACCGATCAACCAGGAGGCGAAGATCGATCTTGCCGCGGCCGGAATCGGCGTCCCGCCGGCGCCGACTTCCGCGGGAGCCGCCACGGCCGACACGTCGGGCGACGAAAGTTCGCGCATCGCCGGCCTGTTCAAGGGCGACAGCCTGGCGCTGGTGCTGGCCAGCTTCTTCGGCTTCGGCCTGCTGCTCTCGCTGACGCCCTGCGTCTTCCCGATGATTCCCATCCTCTCGGGCATCATCGTCAATCATGGGCACGCGGTCAGCCACCTGCGCGCCTTCGTGCTTTCGCTGGCCTATGTGCTGGGCATGGCCGTTACCTACGCCATCGTCGGCGTCGCCGCCGGCTTGTCCGGCACGCTGCTTTCGGCGGCACTGCAAAATGCCTGGGTGCTCGGCGCCTTCGCCCTGGTCTTCGTCGTGTTGTCGCTCTCGATGTTCGGCTTCTACGAGTTGCAGCTCCCCGCCGCGCTGCAAAGCAGGGTATCCGACACGGCCAACAGGCAGGGCGGCTCGCTGCCGGCGATCGCGCTGATGGGCGCCCTGTCGGCGCTGATCGTCGGCCCCTGTGTCGCCGCGCCGCTGGCCGGCGCCCTGCTCTACATAGCCAAGACCGGTGACGCGGCACTCGGCGGCAGCGCGCTGTTCATCATGGCCCTGGGCATGGGCGCGCCGCTGCTGCTGGTCGGCGCCTTCTCGCGCTCGCTGCTGCCCAAATCCGGCCCCTGGATGGAGGGCGTGAAGAAATTCTTCGGCGTGATCATGCTCGCCACCGCGCTGTGGCTGGTCTCGCCGGTAATCCCGCTGTGGACGCAAATGCTGGGCTGGGCGCTGCTGATGGTGGTGCCGGCGATTTTCCTCCACGCGCTGGACCCCTTACCGAGCAACGCCCACGGCTGGCAGCGCTTCGGCAAGGGCCTCGGCGTGGTCCTGCTGCTCGGTGGCGCGGCGATGCTGATGGGCGTGCTGGGGGGCGCCAAGGATCCCCTGCAACCGCTCGGCTTCCTGCGCACGGGCAATGCCACCGAGGCCCATGGGCCGGCCTTCGAGCGCGTCGCCAGCCTTGAAAAGCTCGATGCGCGCCTGGCCGAGGCCAAGGCCGCCGGCAAGCCGGTGATGCTCGACTTCTATGCCGACTGGTGCGTCAGCTGCAAGGAAATGGAGCGCTTCACCTTCGCCGATGTCAAGGTGGCCGCGCGCATGAAACAGATGCTGCTGCTGCAGGCCGACGTGACCGCCAACTCGGATGCCGACAAGGCCCTGCTCAAGCGCTTCGGCCTGTTCGGCCCGCCCGGCATCATCTTCTGGAGCTCCACCGGGTCCGAACTGGCCGACCTGCGCGTGGTCGGCTTCCAGAAAGCCGATACCTTCCTGCCCACCCTCGATCGCGTCCTGCGCTAACCACTTCGGAGTACCGCCCATGTTCACCGGCATCATCACCGCCGTCGGCAAGATCAGCCATGTCCAACCGCTGGAAAAAGGCCTGCGCCTCACCGTCGAGGCGCCCCGCCTCAAGCTTGCCGACGTCGCGCTCGGCGATTCGATCGCCCATGGCGGCGTTTGCCTGACGGTGATCGCGAAGAAGAAGGCCAGCTATCAGGTCGATGTCTCGCGCGAAACCCTGGACTGCACTATCGGCCTCGACGCGGTCGGCGGCGAAGTCAATCTCGAAAAGGCCATGCGCCTATCGGACTTCATCGGCGGCCATCTGGTCTCGGGCCATGTCGATGGCGTCGGCGAGGTGGAAAAATTCGAGCCCATCGGCGAATCGCACGAACTGGTGATCAAAGCACCCAAGTCGCTCGCCAGGTACATTGCACGCAAGGGCTCGATCGTGGTCGATGGTGTGTCCCTGACCACCAACAAGGTCAAGGGCCGCAGGTTCTCGATCAACCTGATCCCGCATACGGTCGAGGTCACCACGCTGAAGCGCCTGCATCCGGGGGCCAAGGTCAATCTGGAGATCGACCTCATCGCACGTTACGTGGAGCGGATGCTGAACCCCGACGCGGCGTAAAATGCGCGGTTTCTCACACTGGTAGTCACAGCATGAGCATCAGCCCCGTACTCGACATCGTCGCCGACATGCGCGCCGGCCGCATGGTGATCCTGGTTGACGAGGAGGACCGCGAAAACGAGGGCGACCTCGTCATCGCCGCCGAACACTGCACGCCGGAGGCGATCAACTTCATGGCCAAGTTTGGCCGCGGCCTGATCTGCCTGACGCTGACCGAAGCGCGCTGCCGCCAGCTCGATCTGCCGCTGATGGTGCGCGACAACAAGGCGCAGCATGGCACCGCCTTCACAGTCTCGATCGAGGCGGCCGAGGGCGTCACCACCGGCATCTCGGCCCAGGATCGCTCGCGCACCGTGCTGACCGCCGTGGCCAGGAATGCCAAGCCGGTTGACATCGTCCAGCCCGGGCACATCTTTCCGCTGATGGCGCAGAACGGCGGCGTGCTGGTGCGTGCCGGCCATACCGAAGCCGGATGCGATTTCGCTCAGCTCGCCGGCTGCGAGCCCGCCTCGGTGATCTGCGAAATCCTCAAGGACGACGGCACCATGGCGCGGCTGCCGGACCTGCTGGAGTTCGCCCGTGAGCATGGCCTCAGGATTGGCACCATCCGCGACCTGATCCAGCACCGCTCGGAAACCGAAAAACTGATCGAATGCGTGGCCGACAAGGAGGTCGATTGTGCGCAAGGCCGTTTCCGCCTGCGTGCTTTCGCCGACAGGTCGAGCGGCGACGTTCACCTGGCGATGTCCTGCGGCGAAATCACGGCGAGCAAGGAAACCCTGGTGCGCGTGCATGAGGCGATCTGCGTGCTCGATTTCCTCGACCACGGCAGTCGCGGTCACACCTACAGCGTCGATTTCGCCCTGCGCACCATTGCCGAACAGGGCGGCGGCGTACTGGTCATGCTGCATCGTGCCGAGTCCGGCAATGCCCTGCTCGCCGCGCTGAACAAGGAAAAAACGGAGCGCCCGGCCTACACCTGGGACCCACGCATCTACGGCATCGGCGCGCAAATCCTGCGCGAGCTCGGCGTCGGCAGGATGCGCCTGATGTCCAGCCCGCGCAAGATGCCGAGCATGGCCGGCTTCGGCCTCGAAATCACCGGCTATTTCAGCCCGGCGGGGGACACGCCATGAGCATTCGGGAACTCGAACCCAAGCTCGCCGGCCACGGCCTGCGCATCGGCGTCGTCCAGGCGCGCTTCAACCAGGACATCGGCGCCGGCCTGCGCTCTGGCTGCCTCACCGAATTGGCGCGGCTCGGCGTCGCCGAGGGCGATGTTACCTATGCCACGGTGCCGGGCGCACTGGAACTGCCGCTGACATTGCAGGTGATGGCGCAAAGCGGCCGTTTCGATGCACTGGTTGCACTGGGCGCCGTGATACGCGGCGAGACTTACCACTTCGAGATCGTCTCCAACGAGTCCGCGCGCGGCATCACCGATGTTCAGCTCGACAGCGGCATCCCCATCGCCAATGCCGTGCTGACCACCGAGAACGACGACCAGGCCTTGGTGCGCATGGTGCAAAAGGGTACCGAGGCTGCGCAGGCGGCGATCGAAATGGCCAACCTGCTCAGGGCACTCAAGTAATGGCAGGCAGCAAGTCGCCACGCCGGCGCGCCCGCGAGTTCGTCATCCAGGGTTTGTATCAGTGGCAGGTCGGCGGGCAGGACGAGGCCGCAATCCAGGTCCAGGCCGAAAGCGTGGCGGGTTTCGACAAGTCCGATACCGCGCTGTATGCCACGCTGCTGAACGAAACCCGCGCTTCCGCCACGACGCTCGAAGCCGACCTCGCGCCGCACATCGACCGCCGCTGGGACGAGGTCTCGCCGATCGAGCGCTGCATCCTGCTGCTGGGCGCCTGCGAACTCAGGCTGCACCCGGAAACGCCCTACCGCGTGATCATCAACGAGGCCATCGAACTGGCCAAGACCTACGGCGGCACCGACGGCCACAAGTTCGTCAATGGCGTGCTCGACAAGCTGGCGGCGGTGCTGAGGGCCGCTGAACTCAAGCTGCGCTGATTCCGTGCCCTCGGAATTCGAACTCATCGCGCGCCATTTCACGCGCGGGACCACACACACGACCCTCGGCGTCGGCGACGATGCCGCGCTGATCGCGCCCGGCCCCGGCTGCGAACTGGTGATTTCCAGCGACATGCTGGTGGAAGGCACTCATTTCCTTGCCGACACCGACCCGCAAGACCTGGGCTGGAAAACCCTGGCGGTGAACGTTTCCGACCTCGCCGCGATGGGCGCCCGGCCGCGCTGGGCGACGCTGGCCCTGGCGCTGCCGGAGGCCGATGAAGCCTGGATCGCCGCCTTTGCGCGCGGCTTCTTCGCCTGCGCCGCGGAGTTCGGCATCGATCTGATCGGCGGCGACACCACGCGCGGGCCGCGCAATTTCTGCGTCGGCATATTCGGCGAAGTCGCCGCCGGAACTGCCCTGCGCCGCAGCGGCACCAAGCCAGGCGACGAAATCTGGATCTCGGGCCGCCCCGGACGCGCGGCGCTGGGCCTGGCCCATCTGCAAGGACGCATGCAGCTCGACGAAGCCCGCCGCGCCGACTGCATCGCGGCGCTGCAACGCCCGCAACCGCGCGTGGCGCTGGGGCTGGCATTGCAAGGCCTGGCCACGGCGGCGATCGATGTCTCCGACGGCCTGCTGGCCGACCTGGGGCATGTCCTCGCCGCCTCCGGCGTCGCCGCGCGCCTGCAAATCGCCGTGTTGCCGGCGCCGACTTTCGAGCGTGAGGCCTGGCTGGCGGGCGGCGACGATTACGAGCTGGTGTTTACTTCCCCCGTTGCCCGGCATGCGCAGATCGCGGCACTATCCCTCGCGCTTGATCTGCCGCTGACGCGCATCGGGGTCATTGAAGCCGGGCCGACCGGCCAAATCGACCTGCGTGACGCCAGCGGCGCGAAGATCCAGATCGATCACCCTGGTTACGACCATTTCGGAGCCTGATCCACCAATGGCCAAACTCCCGCCCCCGCCCGCCCGTTTCCTCATGCACCACCCGGCGCATCTGGTCGCCTGCGGTTTCGGCAGCGGCCTCTCGCGCTGGGCGCCGGGCACGGCGGGGACCGCCTTCGCCTGGCTCAGCTACCCCATCCTGCGAATCTATCTGGAAAGCGATCTCGGCTTCGCCATCTTCCTGCTGCTGGCCTTCATCGTCGGCGTTTCCGCCTGCCAGATCACCGGGCGGGCGCTGGGCGTGGTCGATCACGGCGCCATCGTCTGGGACGAGATCGTGCCTTTCTGGGCGGTGCTGATGATGGCGCCGCAGGAAATCCTCTGGCAGTTGGCGGCCTTCCTCTGGTTCCGCTTCTACGACATCGTCAAGCCGCAGCCGGCGCGCTTTTTCGACACCCAGGTCAAGAACGGTCTCGGCGTGATGATGGACGACGTGATCGCCGCCGGCTACACCATCCTGACCATCGCGGTGTTCAAGGCCTTCCTGCCCTTCTGATGGATTCCGATCTGCTCGAACTGTCGCAGGCCCTGGGCTCGGCGTGTCTCCAGCGCCGACTTCTGATCGCCACCGCCGAGTCATGCACCGGAGGCTGGGCCGCGCAAGTAATCACTCACACAGCAGGCAGTTCCGGATGGTTCGAGCGCGGCTTCGTGACCTACGCCAACGACGCCAAAATCGAAATGCTCGGCGTGTGCCCCGAAACCGTGACCAGATTCGGCGCGGTGAGCCCGGAAACCGCCGCCGAGATGGCCACAGGCGCGCTAAAAAACTCCAAGGCCATGATTTCATTGGCAATTACAGGAATCGCCGGGCCCACGGGTGGCTCACCTGGTAAGCCAGTGGGGACCATATGCTTTGCCTGGTGTCGAGCCGGTGCGGCGGCAGAAACGGAGGTGCAGGTTTTCTCCGGCGACCGCGAAACCATCCGCCGCCAGGCGGTGATCCACGCCCTCACCGGAATGCTGCGCCGGATCGACACCCGTTGACGCCGGCGGGGTAGCGCAAAAACTGTGCCATCCATGCCATAATCGAATCACTTTCAAGGACACAGAACATGGACGACAACAAGAGCAAAGCCCTCCAGGCCGCCCTGGCCCAAATCGAAAAGCAGTTCGGCAAGGGCTCCATCATGAAAATGGGCGAAGGCCTCGCCACCGACGACGTGCAAACCGTTTCCACCGGCTCCCTCGGCCTCGATATCGCTTTGGGCATAGGCGGCCTGCCGCGTGGCCGGGTGGTCGAGATCTACGGCCCGGAATCCTCCGGCAAGACCACGCTGTGCCTGCACGTGGTGGCCGCGATCCAGAAGGCGGGCGGCGTCGCCGCCTACATCGACGCCGAAAACGCACTTGACCCAACGTATGCCGCCAAGCTTGGCGTCAACGTTCCCGAACTGCTGATCTCGCAGCCGGACACCGGCGAACAAGGCCTGGAAATCTGCGACATGCTGGTCCGCTCCGGCGGCGTGGACCTGATCGTCATCGACTCGGTCGCCGCGCTGACCCCGCGCGCCGAGATCGAGGGCGAGATGGGCGACCAGTTGCCCGGCCTGCAGGCGCGCCTGATGAGCCAGGCCTTGCGCAAGCTCACCGCCAACATCAAGCGCACCAACACCCTGGTGGTGTTCATCAACCAGATCCGCATGAAGATCGGCGTCATGTTCGGCAACCCGGAGACCACCACCGGCGGCAATGCGCTCAAGTTCTACGCCTCGGTGCGCATGGACATCCGCCGCACCGGCTCGATCAAGAAGGGCGACGAGGTGATCGGCAACGAAACCAAGGTCAAGGTGGTCAAGAACAAGGTGGCGCCGCCCTTCCGCGAGGCGCATTTCGACATCCTCTACGGCGAGGGCATCTCGCGGCCCGGCGAAATCGTCGAACTCGGCGTCGAGCACAAGATTGTCGAAAAATCCGGCGCCTGGTATGCCTACAAGGGCGAGAAAATCGGCCAGGGCAAGGACAACGCCCGCGAGTTCCTGCGCGAGCATGGCGACATCGCGGTCGAAATCGAAAACAAGGTACGCGAGGCCGTGGGCGTTGCGACGCCGGGCGCCGTCGAAGCGGCAAAGGGCAATTAACGTGAACCAAGCGAAGAGTGCGCCCCGTGACAATCGAGCGAAGCGAGCCGGTTAATCGCCCCCGCCCTGGGGCGGGGGTTGGGGAGGTGGGGGGCCTTCCGCCCATGATCTTTCTTGCTCTTCAGACATGAAAGATCATGAACTGCGCCAGGAGGCGATCCGCCTGCTGGCCCGGCGCGAGCACACTCGCGCCGAGCTGGCGCGCAAGCTCGCGGGCCTCGGTACGGCAGAAGAAATCGAGGCGGTGCTGGCGGAAATGGAAGCCTCGCAGTTGCAATCCGACAGCCGTGCCGCCGAAAGCTGGCTGCGCGGCAACGCCGCCCGCCTCGGCACTTCGCGCCTGCGTCACAGCCTGAAGTCGCGCGGCCTGGCGCCAGAACTGATCGAAGCGCAGATCGAACAAGCCGGACTGCCCGACGAAATGGAACGCGCACGCGCCATCTGGAGCCGCAAGTTTTCCGCCGCGCCGGGCAATGCCAAGGAATGGGCCCGGCAGGCGCGTTTTCTGCAAAGCCGTGGCTTCGCCGGCGACATCGTGCGCCGTTTGCTGAAGGAACCGCAGGGAGAGGATCAAGCGTGAGTACCGCCATCCTCTCGGCCCATAACCTGCGCAAGAAATACAAGGCACGCACCGTCGTCACCGATGTTTCCTTCGAAGTGGGTGCCGGCGAGGTGGTCGGCCTGCTCGGCCCCAACGGCGCCGGCAAGACCACCTGTTTTTACATGATCGTCGGCCTGGTCGCCGCCGATGGCGGCGAGATACGCATGGCGAATGGTGCGGGGGAGCAACGCCTGACCCACATGCCGATCCATGCCCGCGCCCGGCTCGGCCTGTCCTACCTGCCGCAGGAAAACTCGGTGTTCCGCAAACTCACCGTGGCGGAAAACCTGCGCGCGGTGCTGGAGTTGCAGGGCCTCGACGACGGCGCCATGGAGCAGCGCGAGGAAGCCCTGTTGCAGGAACTGCACATCACCCACATCCGCGACAGCCTCGCCGTTTCGCTCTCGGGCGGCGAGCGGCGGCGGGTCGAGATCGCCCGCGCGCTGGCCACCAGCCCGCGCTTCATCCTGCTCGACGAACCCTTCGCCGGGGTCGATCCGATCGCCGTGCTGGATATCCAGAAGATCATCCGCTACCTCAAGGAAAGCGGTATCGGTGTCCTCATCACCGACCACAACGTGCGCGAAACCCTGGGCATCTGCGATCGCGCCACCATCATCAACGCCGGGGAAGTCCTTGCCGCTGGACAACCGGCCGAGATAGTCGATAATGAAAGTGTGCGTCGGGTCTATCTCGGCGAGCACTTCAAGATGTAACGCAAACAACAAGAAGTCATGAAGCAAGGACTCCAGCTCAGGCTATCCCAGCATCTGGCCCTGACGCCACAGTTGCAGCAGTCGATCCGGCTGTTGCAGCTTTCCACGCTCGAACTCAACGCCGAAATCGACCAGGCCTTGCAGGAAAACCCGCTGCTGGAGCGCGACGACCCCGGCGAGCCGCAGGTGTTCGCCCTCGGCCAGGCCGGCGATGCCCTGGCCCACCAGCAACAACAACCGGCAAGCAGCGGCGCCGAGGAGCAGGGGGATACTCGCGGCGGCGACGACGAAGGCTGGGGCATGAGTTTTTCGTCCGGTGCGGTACAGCGCGATCCCAACGACGACGACATGGACAGCGGCGAAACCCAGGCCGCGGCCACCTCGCTACGCGAACACCTGGGTGCCCAGGTTGGCCTGACCCAGATGGGCGATCGCGAGCGCGCCCTGGTCGCCTTCCTGATCGAGGCGCTGGACGACGACGGCTACCTGACGCAGCCGCTGGACGAGCTGGTCGACCTGCTGGTCGGGCCGGAAGACGACCCGGAGCTGCGTGAAATCCTGCTCGAAGAACTCGGCATCGCCCTGCGCCACCTGCAGAACTTCGACCCGCCGGGCATCGGCGCGCGCAATGCCCAGGAGTGCCTGGCGCTGCAACTGCTGTGCCTCGACGACAGCGCGCAGCGCAGGCTGGCGCTGGCCATCGTCAAGAAGCACCTGGACCACCTCGCGGCGCGCGATTTCAGCCGCATCCGCAAGGCGCTGGGCTGCGACGACGACGAACTGCGCGATGCGCAAACGCTGATCCGCTCCCTCAACCCGCGCCCCGGCGCCCAGTACGCGCCGATCGACACCCGCTACGTGGTGCCCGACGTTTCGGTGCGCAAGACACAGGGCCAGTGGCAGGTGAGCCTCAACCGCGACGCCATGCCGCGGCTGCGCATCAACCGCCTGTATGCCGACATCCTGCAACGCCACCGTTCCGGCAATGGCTCTTCGGCCGGGCTCGCGGGCCAGTTGCAGGAAGCCAAGTGGCTGATCAAGAACGTGCAGCAGCGCTTCGACACCATCCTGCGCGTGTCGCAGGCCATCGTCGACCGCCAGCGCGCCTTTTTCGACCACGGCGAGGTGGCGATGCGGCCGCTGACGCTGCGCGAGATCGCCGAAACGGTGAATCTGCATGAATCCACCATTTCACGCGTGACCACCCAAAAATACCTGGCCAGTCCGCGCGGCATCTTCGAACTCAAATACTTTTTCGGCAGCCACGTCGCCACCGACACCGGCGGCGCGGCTTCCTCCACCGCAATCCGGGCGCTGATCAAGCAACTGGTTGGTGCCGAGAACGGCAAGAAACCGCTCTCGGATTCCCGGCTTGCGGAAATCCTCGGCGAGCAGGGCATCGTCGTGGCGCGTCGCACCGTTGCGAAGTACCGCGAGCTGCTCGGCATACCGCCGGTAAACCTCAGAAAAGCACTCTGAGAAAACATTTCAAACCAGGAGACATCATGAATCTCAACATCACCGGACATCACGTCGAAGTTACCCCGGCCATTCGCGACTACGTGAAGGGCAAGCTGGAACGGGTGTTGCGGCATTTCGATCAGGTGACCAGTTCGCACGTCATCCTGTCGGTTGAGAAGCTGCAACAGAAGGCGGAAGTGACCTTGCACGTAAAGGGCAAGGACATCTTTGCCGACGCCATCGACGCCGACCTGTATGCCGCCATCGACCTGGTGGCCGACAAGCTCGACCGTCAGGTGGTCAAGCACAAGGAAAAGGTCTCCAACCACAACAACCACGACAAGCGCCAGCAGGGCGAATAAATTCGTGCCCGGCCGTGGCGACACGGCCGTCGGCGCTTGGCGTTATACTCCCCGCCGCCGCAAGCTCCGCTCTTACGCAGGATCGCCTCTTTCATGAACCAGATCGCCAGCCTGCTGCCACTGGACAACGTGGTGGCGCATCTCGATGCCAGCAGCAAGAAGCGCATCTTCGAGCAGGTCGGCATCCTCTTCGAAAACCATCAGGGCCTGGCCCGCAGCGCCGTTTATGACGCCCTGTTCGCGCGCGAAAAGCTCGGCTCGACCGGCCTCGGGCAGGGCATCGCGATTCCCCATGGCCGCATCAAGGGGCTCAAGGCGCCGGTCGGCGCGTTTGTGCGCCTGGTCAATGGCGTGCCCTTCGACGCCCCCGATGGCAAGCCGGTCGGCCTGATTTTCGTCCTGCTGGTGCCGGAAGCCGCCAACGAGCACCACCTGCAACTGCTCTCCGAGCTGGCGCAGATGTTCTCCGATCGCGAGTTCCGCGAGCAGCTGGCGGCCGTGGCAGATGCCGCCGCCTTGCACGGCCTCTTCGCCAATTGGCACGCCAGCTGATTGTTTCCGAGCTGTTCGAGCGCAATCGGGAGCGCTTGCAGCTCACCTGGGTCAGCGGCCCGATGACGCGGGCCATCTGCACTACCGAACACGTCGTTTCCCCGGCCGACCTGATCGGCCACCTCAACCTGATGCACCCGGAACGCCTGCAAGTCATCGGCGCACCCGAGGTCGCCTGGGCCGCGCGCCACCCTGACGAGAAAGTGGCGCATCACATGCAGGAAATCTACGCCGCCCGACCGCCGGCGATCATCGTCGCCGATACCTGCGAAATCAATCCGGGCGTACGCGCCGGCTGTGAAGCCTCGGGCACGCCGCTGCTGACCACGCCGATGTCATCGGCCTTCGTCATCGACACCCTGCGCGCCTTCGTTTCGCGCCAGTTGGCCGAAACCGGCACGCTGCATGGCGTATTCCTCGACGTGCTGGGCATGGGCGTGTTGATCACCGGCGATTCGGGTGTCGGCAAGAGCGAGCTCGGACTGGAACTGATTTCGCGCGGCCACGGCCTGGTGGCCGACGACGTGGTGGAAGTCTCGCGCATCGGCTCCGATACCCTCGAAGGTCGCTGCCCCGAGCTGCTCAAGGATTTCCTCGAAGTGCGCGGTCTGGGCCTGCTGAATATTCGCACCGTATTTGGCGAAACCGCGTGCCGGCGCAAGATGCGCCTCAAACTGATCGTGCATCTGCAAAAGCCCACTCCGGGTGTGCCGGAAGCCGCGCGGCTGCCGCTCGACGCACAAACCGAAACCATCCTCGGCGTGCCGGTGCGGCGCGTCACGCTGCCGGTGGCGGCGGGTCGCAACCTCGCCGTCTTGCTCGAAGCCGCGGTGCGCGCCACCGTTCTCAAGCTGCGCGGCATCGACAGCATGCAGGAGTTTCTCGATCGCCAGGAGGCCGCGCTGCGCGCCGACACCGGCAGCAACGCGGTCAACTAATGGGCCGTGGCCACGTTAATTGGCCACGGCGATTTGCCGTAGCCATTCTCCGGAGAACCCCCATGAACAAGCTGATCGCCGTCGCCCTGTCCACCCTGTTTGCCACCGGCGTGGCCCTGGCCCAAGCTCCCGCCGCGAAACCGGCCGAAGCCGCAAAGCCCGCTGCCGCCGCCCCCGCCGCCAAGCCCGCCGAGGCTGCCAAACCTGCCGCTCCTGCCGCGAAACCGGCTGCCGCCGCGCCGTCCGCCCCCGCTGCCAAAGCCGCCGCCGGCGACTGCGAAGCCAAGGCCGTGGGCAAGGATGGCAAGCCGCTGGCCGGTGCCGCCAAGAAGGCCTTCATGAAGAAGTGCGAAGGCGGCGACGCCAAACCCGCCGCCAAGGCCAATGACTGTGAGGCCAAGGCCGTGAGCAAGGATGGCAAGCCGCTGGCCGGTGCCGCCAAGGCCGCTTCGATCAAGAAGTGCGAGAAGGACGCCAAGGCCAAATAATCCCGCCTTCAGCCCCGAAATCGCCGGCCCCGTGCCGGCGTTTTCATTTCCACGTGCCTGGCGAAGCGGACGGTATCGAGAGAAACCGGCGCTACAATCTTCCGCATGAACAAAATGCCCGATCCCTCTTCCCAATACGAACCCGGCGGCGACCGCATCATGATCGTCATCGTGGTCATCGTCGTCACGGCGCTGGGCGGCATGGCCTGGAGCTTCTTTTCGCGCCAGAACGCGCCGAGCAACGCCCCGGCCATCAAAACCCGCCATCTGCCGCCGTCGGAACGTCCCGCAGCCGACAAAACCGCCGTAGCGCCAGCGCCGACTTCTGCCGCGCCGAAGTAATACCCTATGCAAAGGCTTGCATTGCAACTCGTTGCATAGTATCTTGCCGGGCATGTCGCTGGACCATGCCCTGCTCGTTTCCCTGCTCGAAAAGCCCAGTTCCGGCTACGAACTGGCGCGCCGCTTCGACCGCTCGATAGGCTACTTCTGGCACGCCACCCATCAGCAGATCTACAAGGTGCTGGCGCGCATGGAGGAAGCCGGCTGGGTTGCCGCCCGCGTCGAGGCCGGCGAGTCCGCCCCCGACCGCAAGCTGTTTTCGGTCAGCGCCAGCGGTCGCGCCGAACTGGGACGCTGGCTGGCCGAGCCAAGCGATCCGGAGGGCGTGCGCGATGCGCTGATGGTCAAGCTGCGCGCCGCCGCCTTCGACGATCCGGCCCGGCTGCTGCCCGAGCTCGAACACCACCGCGCAACGCATGCCAACCGGCTGACCGCCTACCGCGTGATCGAAAGCCGCGACTTCGCCGGCGTGCTGGACCGCCAGCGCGCCTTGCAATACCAGGTCCTGAAAAGCGGCATCCGTTTCGAACAGGGCTGGCTGGAATGGTGCGGGGAGGCGATCAAGCTCCTGCACAGTTTCGAACAAGAACCCCCAAGGAGAGAAAAGAAATGAGTCGCCCCTATCCCCACCTGCTGGCCCCGCTGGACCTTGGCTTCACCACGCTGAAGAACCGCGTGCTGATGGGCTCGATGCACACCGGCCTGGAGGACATAGCCAACAGCCATGACCGTATGGCGGCCTTCTATGCCGCGCGCGCCAGGGGTGGCGTCGGCCTTATCGTCACCGGCGGCTTCGCTCCCAACCAGGATTCTATCGTCATGCAGGGCGCATCTATCCTCGACAACGAGACCGAGGCCCTCAAGCACCGCGTCATCACCGAAGCGGTACACCGGCACGGCGGCAAGATCTGCGTACAGATCCTGCATACCGGCCGCTACGCCTACCACAAGCGCCCGGTGGCGCCTTCCGCGCTCAAGGCGCCGATCAATCCGGTGACGCCGCACGCGCTGACCGAGGAGGAAATCCAGCGGACCATCGCCGACTACGCGCAGTGCGCCGCGATGTGCCAGTTCGCCAATTACGACGGCGTCGAGATCATGGGCTCCGAGGGCTACCTGATCAACCAGTTCCTCGCGCCGCAGACCAACCATCGCGACGACCGCTGGGGCGGCAGCCTGGAAAACCGCATGCGCTTCGGCCTCGAGGTGATCCGCGCCGTGCGCACCCGGGTCGGCGCCAATTTCATCATCATTTTCCGCCTCTCCATGCTCGATCTCGTCGAAGGTGGCAGCACCTGGGAAGAGGTGGTGACGATGGCCAGGGAGGTGGAAAAGGCCGGCGCCACGATCATCAATACCGGGGTGGGTTGGCACGAGGCGCGCATCCCGACCATCTACACCGCCGTACCGCGCGCCGCCTATTCCTGGGTCACGGCACGCATGAAGGGCGAGGTGAGAATCCCGCTGATCACCACCAACCGCATCAACGACCCACAGGTGGCCGAGGACGTCATCGCCCGCGGCGATGCAGACATGGTGTCGATGGCGCGGCCCTTCCTCGCCGATGCCGAGTTTGTGAACAAGGCCGCCGCCGGCCGCGCCGATGCGATCAATACCTGCATCGCCTGCAACCAGGCCTGCCTCGACCACATCTTTTCGCGCCAGCTGTGTTCCTGCCTGGTCAATCCCTTCGCCTGCCACGAGCTCGACGTCGAGGTGCTGCCCGCCGAGTCGCCGAAGCAGGTCGCCGTAGTCGGCGCCGGTCCCGGCGGGCTGGCCGCCGCGACCCAGCTCGCCGAGCGCGGCCACCGGGTCACGCTGTTCGACGCGGCGGCCGAAGTCGGCGGCCAGTTCAACCTGGCGCGGCGCATTCCCGGCAAGGAGGAATTCGCCGAGACCCTGCGCTATTTCCGCACCCGGCTGACGGAACTCAAAGTCGATGTGCAGCTGAATCGCCGTGTCGCCAGCGCCGACTTGCGCGGCTTCGACCACGTCGTGGTCGCCACCGGCATCCTGCCGCGCAGGCCGGCTATCCCGGGAATCGACCATCCCAAGGTCGCCAGCTACGTCGATCTGCTGCTCGGCCGCAAGACGGCCGGCAGGCGCGTCGCGGTGATCGGCGCCGGCGGCATCGGCTTCGATGTCGCCGAGTACCTGACCCATGCCGGTGATCACGGCGACCCGATAGCCGCCTATCGCAGGGAATGGGGCATCGACCCCAACTACACCGAAACACGCGGCGGCCTGACCGCGCCGCAGATGGCGCCGAGCTCACGTGAAGTCTGGCTGTTGCAGAGGAAGGCGACCAAGCTCGGCGACGGCCTGGCCAAGACCACCGGCTGGGCGCGCCGCCTGCTGTTGCAGAAGCGCGGCATACACATGCAGGGCGGCGTCGACTACCTGAAAATCGACGACGCCGGCCTGCACATCGCCGTCGAAGGCAAGGAGCGCCTGCTCGAGGTCGATACCGTTGTCATCTGTGCCGGCCAGGAGCCCCAGCGCGAACTGGTGCCGGGCCTCGAAGCAGCGGGCATACCGCATACCCTGGTCGGCGGCGCCGACGTCGCCGCCGAACTCGACGCCAAGCGCGCCATCTGGCAGGCGACCGAGTTCGCGGTGGAGTATTGAAGTATCTCCTTACGTGGAAACTGCAAAAGGGGCGCCGCAAATATTGAGCGCAGCGAACCAATAGGAACCCCCCGGGAGGGGGGGCGAAGGGGGGCGGGCCGAGTTTGCCGGCTCTCGGCAAGTCAGCTGGCGATTCACGGCTTCCGCAGGGCGGCCGAAGTCATGATTACGCCTCAACATTGAGGAAGGCCGCACTGATGCCGTAGTCGGCACGGCTGGCCTTGATTTCCTGGCGCGCGATGGCGCGCAGGTGTACCTGGTCGGGCCCGTCGGCGATGCGCAGGAAGCGACCGTGGCCCCAGAGGTCCACCAGCGGCGCATCGGGCGACAGGCCCATGGCGCCGAAGGTCTGCATGGCGCGGTCGATGATGCGTGTCTGCATGCGCGGCACCACCGCCTTGATCATGGCGATCTCGCGCTGCGCCGCCTTGGCGCCGACGCGGTCGATCATCCACGCCGTTTTCAGCACCAGCAGGCGCGCCTGCTCCAGCTCGCAGCGCGACTCGGCGATCCACTCCGCCACCACGCCATGCTCGTGCAGGTACTTGCCGAAGGTCTTGCGTTCCTGCGCGCGCTCGCACATCAGGCGCAGGGCCAGCTCGCTCTGGCCGATGCTGCGCATACAGTGATGGATGCGGCCCGGGCCGAGGCGGGCCTGGGCCATGGCGAAACCCTCACCCTCGCCGCCCAGCAGGTTGGCACGCGACACGCGCACCTGGCGCAACAGCAGCTCGCAATGCCCGTCCGGCGAAACGTGGTTCATCACGCTGATGTTGCGCACCACGCTCAGGCCAGGCGCGTCCATCGGCACCAGGACCATGCTCTGCCGCCGGTGCGCGTCCGCGTCCGGGTCGGTCACGCCCATGACAATGGCAAGCTTGCAGTTCGGGTGCGCGGCGCCGGTGATGAACCATTTGCGGCCGCTGATCACATAGTCGTCGCCGTCGCGCTCGATCACCGTGGCGATGTTGGTGGCATCGGACGAGGCAACATCGGGCTCGGTCATCGCGAAACAGGAACGGATCTCGCCCGCCAGCAGCGGCTTCAGCCACTGTTCGTACTGCGCTGGATTGGCAAAGAGATGCAGCAGTTCCATGTTCCCGGTATCGGGCGCGCTGCAGTTGAAGACTTCCGAGGCCCAGGGCAGCTGGCCCATGATCTCCGCCAGCGGCGCATAGTCGAGGTTGCTCAGGCCGCGACCTGGCTCCTCAGGACGCAGGTGGGGCAGGAACAGGTTCCACAGCCCCTCGCTGCGGGCCAGGGCCTTGAGGTCTGCCATGAAGGACACGGGGTAGACCCCGGCGGCGACTTCCTTCAGCCAAGGCCGGTTCCTCGGCACCACGTGGCTGTCCATGAAGTCGCGCAGGCGGCGTTGCAGTTCCAGCGCCTCGGGGGTAAATGCGAAGTCCATGCGGATCTCCCTTCGATGACGGTCCGGCGCCGGATGCGCCGCAGGCCGCCACCCTACGCCCGGCGCTATACTGAATCCAGTGCATTGTTTGCATCATCATGTATCGATGCGATGAATAAATGAATCCGCTCGCCCGCGCTGACCTCAACCTCTTCGTCGTCTTCGACACCATCCTGCGCGAAGGCAGCATCAGCGCCGCCAGCCGGCGGCTCAACCTGTCGCAGCCGGCCGTCAGCCATGCCCTGGCGCGCCTGCGCGAACAGCTCGGCGACCCGCTGTTCCAGCGCCAGGGCCGCGGCATGGTGCCCACCCCGCGCGCGCGCGCCATGGCCGGCACGCTGCGCGACGCGCTGGATTCGCTCTCCGGGCTGCTGCAGGGCGCTACCGGATTCGACCCGGCCAGTAGCCGGCGCCGCTTCACGCTGGCGGTGCGCGACGTGATGGAGGCGGTGCTGGTGCCGCCGCTGGTCAAGCGCATGCTCAAGGTCGCGCCCGGCGTCGAGCTGGTCGCCACGCGGGTGGACCGGCGCCGCCTCGAATCCGAATTGCGCGGCGGCGGCATCGACCTGGCGATCGACGTACTGCTGCCAACCTCGGCGGCCGTCAGCCGCGAGCCTCTGTTCGCCGAGCCGCTGGTCATCGTCGCCCGCGGCGACCATCCGGCGCTGCGGCGCCGGCCCGACCTTGCCACCTACCTCGCCCAGGGCCACATCCAGATTTCCTCGCGCCGAGCCGGGCCGGGGCTGGAGGACATGGTGCTGGCGCGCATGGGCCTGGCGCGCGACATCCGCCTGCGCTGCCAGCACTACGCCACGGCCTGCCAGGTCGCCGCCGCCAGCGACCTGCTGGCGACGCTGCCGGCGCGCTTCGCCCGCCTCGCCGCGGCGCCCTACCCGACGCGCATCCACCCGCTGCCGCTCACCGACGCCAGGCTGGAGCTCTTCCTCTACGGCCAGGCCGGCGCCGAACTCGACCCGGCCGTGCTCTGGCTGCGGCAGACCTGCCGGGCTATCATGGCTTCCCGCGCCGCCGCCCGGCAGGCGCCCGCGAAAGCCCCACCATGAGCCCGCCGCCGTCCGCCGCGCCACCGCGCGAGGACATCCCCTTCGATGCGATGGTCGAGCAGTCGCTGGTCGGCATCTACGTGATCCAGGACGAGGTGGTGCAGTATGCCAACGCCGTGTTCGCCGGACTGACCGGGCACACACCGGCGGAAATCGTCGGCATGCACATCCGCGACCTGACGCCACCCTGGCGCTCGGAGGAGAACCTGCAACGCATCCGCCAGCGCGTTTCGGGCGAGGTGCCGAGCATGCGCTTTCGCACCCAGGGCTGGCACAAGGATGGCTACCCGGTGGATGTCGAGGTGCATGGCAGCCGCGTCGTCTTCCGCGGCCGGCCGGCGGTGGCCGGCGTCGCCGTCAGCATCGCCGAGAACCTGCGCTACGAGCACGACCTGCTGCATTCGCGCGAGCAGCTGCGGGCACTGGCCGCCAGCATCAACGAGGATCGCGAGCGCCAGCGCCGCCACATGGCGCGCGAGCTGCACGACGTGCTGGGCGGCATCCTCACCTCGATCAAGCTCGATGCCGCTCGCATGCGGCGACGGCTGGACCGCGACGAGAACCGCGAGATCGCCGACGGCATCGTCGACCTGGCGGGCAATGCCATCGAGGCGGTGCGCCAGATGTCGGAAAGCCTGCACCCCAGCCTGCTCGACCACCTCGGCCTGGTGCCGGCGGTGACGCGGCAGCTGGAGCTGTTCGCCGCGCGCCACGGCATCGAGTGTGGCGTCGACGCCACCGCCTCGCCGCTGCCGATCAACGCCGCGCAGGGCATCGCCGCCTACCGCATCGTGCAGGAGGCGCTGACCAACATCGCGCGCCACGCCTCGGCAACGCGGGTCCAGCTGGCGATCCGCCTCGACGGCCGGGTGCTGCACCTGGCGGTGGCCGACAATGGCCGCGGCATCCTGCCGGCCGAGCTGGAGCAGCCCTCGATCGGCCTGGTCGGCATGCGCGAACGGGCGCGCGAAGTCGGCGGCCACCTCGAAATCTCGCCCGGGCTCGACGGCGGCACCGTGCTGCGACTGATGCTGCCCCCGGCTGAAGAACGGGCCGCCCATGATTGAAGTGCTGGTGGTCGACGACCACACCATCTTCCGCTCCGGCTTACGCCGCCTGCTGGCCGACGAGGCCGACATGCGCGTGGTCGAGGAAGCCGGCACTGCCGCCGACGCCATGCAGGCGCTGCGCCGGCGGCGCTTCGGCGTGGTGATGCTGGACATCAACATGAAGGGCCGTAGCGGCCTGGAAATGCTCAAGCTCTTGCGCCAGGACTGGCCCGCGCTGCCGGTGCTGATGGTGTCGATGTACCCCGAGGAGCAGTTCGCCAAGGCCGCGCTGGAGGCCGGCGCCAACGGCTACGTGAGCAAGGACGCCGAGCCCGGCGACCTGCTGGCGGCGATTCGCAGCGTGGCCCAGGGCGGCAAGTGGCTGAACCCCGAATTCGTCGCCCGCCGCCGTCGTGCCAGCGCCGACTTTTCGGGCATCGACGACTCGCCGCCGCACTTCCGGCTTTCGGCGCGCGAATTGCAGATCCTGCTCGCCATCGTCGCCGGCAAATCGCTGACCGACATCGGCGCCGAGCTTTTCCTCAGCGTCAAGACGGTATCGACCTACCGCGGCCGCATCCTCGACAAGCTGGGGCTGGCGAGCAACCCCGAGCTGGTGCGCTATGCCATGCAGCACCAGTTGCTGGACTGAATCAGGCGCTCGCGAGCCTCCAGCCCAGCTCCGCCACCACTGGCGCCATGCGGCCGAAATCGGCGGCGCGGGCATGCGAGGCCGTGCCGTCGAGCGAGCGGCGCAGGATGCCCTGGAAGATGCCGGCCAGGCGAAAGCAGTTGAAGGCCAGGTAGAAATTCCACTCGGCGCCGATCTCGATGCCACGCCGTGCGGCATAGGCTTGCCGGTAAGCGACCTCGGCCGGTATGCCCAAGGCATCGGTGTCGAGCCCGGCCAGGCCGTGCAGCAGGCCCGGTGACGTATGCCAGGGCAGGCAGTGGTAGGCGAAGTCGGCCAGCGGATCGCCCAGCGTTGACAACTCCCAGTCGAGCACCGCCACGATGCGGGCTTCGCGGGCGTCGAAGATCAGGTTGTCGAGCTTGAAGTCGCCGTGCAGCAGGCACACCGGCGCGGCCGTGGCCGGCAGCGCGCTCGGCAGCCAGTCGATCAGGCGCTCCATGGCATCGACGCGCCCGGTTTCGGCGAGGCGGTACTGCCTGGTCCAGCGCGCGATCTGGCGCGGCAGGTAGTCCCGCGTCGGCCCGTAGTCGCCCAAGCCCACGGCCACGGGATCGACCGCATGCAGCGCCGCGATCACCCGGTTCGCTTCGTCATAGATGGCGCGGCGCCCGGCGCGGCTCATGCCGGGCAGCTCGTTCTCGCTCAAGCAACGGCCGGGCACGTGGCCCATGACATAAAAGACCCGGCCGATCACGGACTCGTCGGAGCACAACGCAAAAGTCGGCGCCAGCGGCACGGCGCTTCCGGCCAGCGCCTGCATGACGCGGAACTCGCGCTCGATGGCATGTGCCGAGGGCGGCAGCTCGGCGGCGGGTGCCGGCTTGCAGCGCACGACATATTCACCGCTGGCGGCGGCGGCCAGGTAGGTCGGGTTGGACTGCCCGCCGGCGAATTTCGAAAGTCGCAGCGGGCCGCGAAAGCCCGCCACGCGATCCGCCATCCAGGCCGCCAGCGCCGCCGCGTCAGGTGTCGCGGCGGCGGCCGGCGGCAAGGTACTCATTTGCCGGCGAGCAGCTTGAAGGCGCCGTTCTCCACGCGCAGCAGGACGCGGGCGCGGGCATCGTGGCCGAAGTGATCGGTGGGCGAATAGTTGATGGTGCCGTGTGCCACCAGCACGTTCCTTTCCGCCTCGATCGCATCACGCAAGGCCTGGCGGAATTCCGCCGTGCCCGGCCTGGCCTTCTTCAGGGCCACCGGCACCGCCTGCGCCAATACCTGGACGGCATCCCACATGTGGGCGCCCTGTGGCGCCATGCTGTTCGGCCCGTACATTTCCTCATAGCGCCTGACATATTCGGTGGCCGCCTTTTTCGACGGATAGTTGTCGGGCAGCTGGTTCCAGGCCAGCACCGGGCCGGCGACGAAGATTGCGCCCTCCATGGCCTTGCCGCCCAGGCGCAGGGCATCTCGGTTGGCGGCGCCGTGGGTCTGGTAGATCTGGCCCTTGTAGCCGCGGTCGGTCAAGGCTAGGTGGGCCATCGAACCCGCGCCGGCGCCGCCAACGATCAGCACCGCGTCGGGCTTGGCGCCCATCAGCTTGAGCGCCTGCGGCGTGGCCGAGGTATCGTTGCGGTTGAAGCGCTCGACGCCGACCACTTTGAGGCCCAGCGGCTCGCCGTACTTGGTGATTTCACGCAGATAGACGTCGCCATAGGGGTCGGACTGGGCAAACACGCCCATCGCCTTGTAGCCCTGTGACGCCGCATGTTCGGCAATGGCCTTGGCCATCAGCGCGATGTGCTGCGGAAAGCAGAAGGTCCAGGCCATGCGCTCGCCTTCGAGATCGTGCGGCGTCAAGGCCAGCAGCGGCGTCCTGGTCTCCAGCGCTATGCCCATGATGGGCACGGTGTTCGGCGTGATCGACGAGCCGATCAGCACGTCGACCTTGTCTTCCATGGTCAGCTTGCGCACATTCTTGGTGGCCTGGGTCGGATCGGTGGCATCGTCGAGCGCGATGTAGCTGACCTTCTCGCCGGCAATCGTGGCCGGCAGCAGGGGCACCGTGTTCTTCTGCGGCTGGCCCAGCGGCGAGCCGTTGCCGGTGGCGGAAACCGTGATGCCGACCTTGATCTCTGCCTGCGCGGGGGCGCCGCAGGCAAGGGACATGGCCGCCAGCAGGGCGGCGATCAATCTGGATTTCATTGCATCCTCCTCGTTGGAATGGTTGGGGCGGAGCCGATTCTAGGGAGGCGTGCGGCCGCGTAAATGGCGTTCGGGCGACTTCGGAAATGCCTTACAGCAAGTTCAGAAATTTCCGACACGGGCGGCCAGGGCGATTCCTTAGAGTGGGCGCCCTCGATGCTTACCGATGCGGAGATCCGATCCATGCCGTCCCCGAAACCCTGGCTGGCCCACTACCCGGCGGGTGTGCCCGAACTCGCCGCACCGCAAGCCGCCGACGCCCTCGGCCTGTTCCGCGCCGCCGTGGCAATGGCGCCGGAACGCGATGCGCTGCGCTATTTCGATCGCCGCATCAGCCACGCCGAGCTCGACCGCCTCAGCGACAGCCTCGCCGCCGCGCTGGCCAGTCGGGGCTTCGGCGCGGGCGACCGTCTGGCGCTCTACCTGCAAAACCAGCCTGGCTTCCCCATCGCGACACTGGCGGCCTGGAAGCTGGGCGGAATCGTCGTCACCATCAACCCGATGAACCGCGAATTCGAGCTGGCCAAGCTGCTCGACGACGCACGGCCCAGGGCGTTGATCTGCCTCGCCGGCCTGGGCGAGGACATCCTGCCGCGCCTGCCGGAGGGTACGCACCGTCCGGACATCCTGCTGTGGTCGGGCGAACGCGACTGGCAGACGCGTGACGATCCGCGCATCTTTGCCACGATTCCGCGCCGCGAACCCGTAGCCGGCGACAGCCTGATGCACTGCATCGAGACCTTCGCCGGCAAGACACCACCCCGCCATGTGCCGTCGGCCAACGATGCCGCTTTCATCGTCTACACCTCGGGCACCACCGGCCTGCCCAAGGGCGCCTGCATCAGTCATGACAACCTGGTGCGCATCAGCGCTGCGCACCGCGCCTGGTACGCGCTCGCCGATGGCACGCCGCTGCTCTGCGCCGCGCCGCTGTTCCACATCACCGGCCTGGCCGGCCACATGGTACTGGCCTGGTGCCTGGCCGGCCCGCTGGTGCTGTGCTACCGCTTCGATCCCGGCGTGGTGCTCGATGCCATCGCCGAACACCAGCCGCGCAGCACGGCGAACGCGATCACCGCCTACATTGCGCTGATGAACCAGCCCGGCGTCGACCCGGCGAAGCTGTCCAGCCTAGACACCGTGACCTCCGGCGGCGCCCCGGTGCCACCCAGCGTCGCGGTGCAGGTCGAGCAGAAGTTGGGCTGGCGCATCCTCAACGGCTATGGCCTGACCGAAACCACCTCCGGCGTAATCATCATGCCCCGTGGTGGTGGTGGCCGCGTCGACCCGGTCTCGGGCGCGCTGTCGGTCGGCGTGCCGATCAGCGGCGTCGACGTCTGGGTGGCCGGCGACGACGGCGCCCGCCTGGGGCACGACGAAATCGGAGAAATCGTCATCGACGCCCCCATGGTCGCACGCGGCTACTGGGGCAAGCCGGCGGAGACCACCGAGTGCATGCGCGCCGACGGCTTTCGCAGCGGCGACATCGGCTTCATGGACAGGAACGGCTGGTTCTACATCGTCGATCGCAAGAAGGACATGATCAACGCCTCGGGCTACAAGGTCTGGCCACGCGAAGTCGAGGACGTGCTCTACGCCCACCCGGCGGTGCGTGAAGCGGCGGTGGTGGGCATCGGCGACGCCTATCGCGGCGAAACCGTGAAGGCGGTGCTCAGCCTGCGCGGCAGTCAGCCAGCGACGCGCGACGAAATCATCACCTGGTGCCGCGAACGCCTGGCCGCCTACAAGGTGCCGCGCGTGGTCGAGTTCATCGACGAACTGCCGAAGAATGCCGCTGGCAAGGTGCTGCGCCGCGTACTGCGCGAGAACGCCGGGGCAGCAGAATGAAGCGCACCGCCGTCATTACCGGCGCCGCCAGCGGCCTCGGCTACGCGCTGGCCAGCCGCGCCGCCGCCGAAGGCATGAATCTGGTGCTGGCCGACATCGAAGAGGCGCGCCTGAACGCCGCCGTCGGCACGCTCGGCATCGCCAGGGATCGCGTGCTGACCGTGGCCGGCGACCTCAGCCAGGAAGCCACCGTCGCCAGCGTCGCCGAGGCTGCGTTTGCCCGCTTCGGCGCCGTGCATCTGCTATGCAACAACGCCGGCGTGGCCCTCACGCGCCTGGTCCGCGAGATGAGCACGGCGGACTGGGAATGGGTGCTCGGCGCCAACCTGTGGAGCGTGATCTTCGGCGTCCAGCACTTCCTGCCGCGCCTGCTGGTGCAGACCGAACCCAGCCACATCGTAAACACCGCCTCGGTCGCCGGCCTGCTCTCGCCGCCCGCGGCGGCAGCCTACAACGTCAGCAAGCACGGCGTGGTCACGCTCTCGGAAACCCTGTTCCACGAGTTGCGCGCCGAGGGCAGCAAGGTCGGCGTCTCGGTACTCTGCCCGGCCTGGGTCAAGACTGGCATCAACCAGGCGCAACGCAATCGTCCCGCACGCTATGGCAGCGCCGCGACCGCCGGCGAGTTCTCGGCGGCGCAGGAAAGGCAAATCGCCAGCGCGCTCGACGCCGGCCGCCTCGATGCAGATGACATTGCCAATGCGGTATTCGATGCGGTCGCCGAAGGGCGCTTCTACGTCATCCCGCACCGGCGCATCAACGAGGTGGTACGCCAGCGCTTCGACGACATTCTCGCCGCGCGCAACCCGGGCGATCCTGCCTCCTGACGGCGGCGCACCCGTTTCCCCGAATCACCGGTGAATCCGTGTGCTTCTGCCCCTGCCGGTGATAGACTTTGTCGGCCATGAGTTCCGAACCAGGCAAGCCACCCAGCGCCCATCCTTCGGTCGCGATCCTCCAGCGCGAGATCCGCGTCATCGGCCGTCCCGGCTGGTGGGCGCTCGGCGGTATCGCGTTTGTCGCCGCCGGCGTCGCCGTCTGGAGTTTTGTCGGCAAACTGCAAACCAAGGTTGCCGGGCCGTGCATGGTGCTCAGCAGCGAGGGGGTCGTCGATATCAAGGCCGGCGCCGCCGGTCGCCTGGGCGACGTTTCGGTTCGGTCGGGCGCGCTGGTGCGCGAGGGCGACGTCGTGGCGACCATTTCCCAGCCCGACCAGGATGAACGCATCAAGCGGCTGGAGGCCCGCCTGCAGGAAATCGAACGGCGTGCCGCGAGTATCGGCACCCTGTCCTCGCGTGGTGTGGCACTCAGCAACGAAGCCTTTGCCCGACGTATCGCCTTTCTCGAACGCCAGATCGAGGTCGCGAAATCGCGGACCGAAATCGAGCGCAATCAAATCGAAACGGCCAGGCAACTGGTCGAGCAAAAACTGGCAACCCGCCGATCCCTGGATGATGCGCAGCGGACACTGGCGGCGACCGAAATGTCGATCGAAGCCTTGCGCCGGCAGCTGGTCGAGGTCGAACGGGAGCGCACTGAATTGACCCGGCGCGAAGCCGAGGAACGCGCCCAGATTCAGCTCGAACGCTCGGAGGCCAAGCGCGAGCTGGCCTTGCTGGGAGCCGAGCGCGGCCGCTCCACCGTGGTTCGCAGTCCGTTCGCAGGGCGCGTCGTCGAGATCAAGGCCGGGCGAGGAACCCTGGTCAGCACGGAAACCCCGGTGGTTTTGCTGGAACGCAGCAAGGGCGGGGCAGGGGTCGAGGTTGTCATGTACGTTGCATCGAACGACGGCAAGAAGATCAGCCCCGGTGCCGGCGCCGAACTGCTGCCGGCGACGGCGCAAAAGGACGAGCATGGCTATGTCGTCGGCAAGGTCAGCTACATCTCCGACTACCCGGCAACGCCACAGGCATTGCTCGCCACTCTCGGCAGCGAGGAACTGGTCAAGGAACTGGCCTCCGTATCCGCGCCGTTCGAGGTCAGGATCCGCCTCGATAAGCGCGACGACAAGCTGGTCTGGACCCGCGCCCACGACGATGCCCCTGACATCCTGGCCGGCACGCTGTGTTCAGGCAAGGTCACGGTACGCAACGAACGGCCGATCGGTTTCGTGATTCCGGCCCTGCGCAAACAGACCGGCTGATTCTCGGCCCCGGCGGCCCCCCGGTTCCACTCCATACGGCGCCCCAAGGGGTCCCGACTCCCGGCTTCCCATAAAAAAACCGCGACGGAATCGCTTCCGTCGCGGTTTTGTCCTGCTTGCGTCGAGACTCAGTGACGCTTAAGGATCTTGAGCTTGAACTTGTCCTTGGATTTGTCCTTGGACTTGACCTTGACCTTCGACTTGTCCTTGGACTTGTCCTTGGACTTGATCTTGACCTTGGACTTGTCCTTGGATTTGTCCTTGGACTTGATCTTGACCTTGGACTTGTCCTTGGATTTGTCCTTGGATTTGTCCTTGGACTTGATCTTCGACTTGTCCTTCGACTTGTCCTTGCTCTTGCTCTTGTCCTTGGATTTCAGCTTGTCCTTGGACTTGTCCTTGAGTTTGAGCTTCTTAAGGTCTTTCAGCTTTTCCTTGTGTCCTTGGACTTGTTCTTGTCCTTGGACTTGTTCTTGTCCTTGGACTTGTTCTTGTCCTTGGACTTGTTCTTGTCCTTGGACTTGTTCTTGTCCTTGGACTTGTTCTTGTCCTTGGATTTGTTCTTGTCCTTGGATTTGTTCTTGTCCTTGGATTTGTTCTTGTCCTTGGATTTGTTCTTGTCCTTGGATTTGTTCTTGTCCTTGGATTTGTCCTTGTCCTTGGACTTGTTCTTGTCCTTGGACTTCGACTTGTCCTTGGACTTCGACTTGTCCTTGGACTTGTTCTTGTCTTTCAGTTTGTCCTTGAGCTTCTTGAGGTCCTTGAGCTTTTCCTTCAGCTTTTCCTTCGACTTGTCTTTCGACTTGTCCTTGTCCTTGTCCTTGTTCTGGTCATCCCCGCCATGGAAACCATCCTGCATGTTCTTGGGACCACCGCCGCCGACGCCACCAGCGACCTTTTCAAGATCGGCATCGTTCAGTTCGGATTGGTCCTTCGCCGGACCTCCAGTTTCATCGCTCATGAACCACCTCCTTAACTCGTTGTGGGTGTCGGCCTCGTGCATAAGGCAGACGGCGTTTTGATTCTAGTACAAAGAATGTTTGAAACACAAAGGAACTTTGTCACGCGTCGACATCATGATGTGCGCTTGCCACGTTTGCGCGACCGACGCGCGCTGATGTCGACGTTCTGCCGCTTCGCCAATTCCGCGAACGCACCTTCCTGTTCCAGCAGTTCGTCATAGCGGCCCTGCTGGACTACCTTTCCCGCCTCAAGCACGATGATCTGGTCGGCCTCGACGATCGTGCTCAGGCGATGCGCGATGACCACGCGGGTCGCCTTCAGCCGCAGCAGGCTTTCGGCCACGATGGTCTGGGACTTGTTGTCGAGCGCGCTGGTGGCCTCGTCGAGGAAGAGTATCTTCGGGTTGCCCGCCAGGGCGCGCGCGATGAGTATGCGTTGCCGCTGTCCGCCCGATAGCGTGCTGCTGCCCTCGCCGATGGCCGTGTGCATGCCCATCGCCATCTCCTTGATGTCCTGCTCCAGGCCGACCATGCGCGCCGCGGCCCAGGCATCGTCGAGCGTGCCGCCCTTGACGCCGACGATGTTCGAATGGATGTCGCCCGCCAGCATCGGGCTGTTTTGCAGCACGACACCGAATTGCCGGCGCAGGGCTTGCTGGTCGAGTTCGATCAGGGCGTGGTCGTCGAACAGTATGGCGCCGCCGGAGGGCTCCTCGAAGCCGAGCAGCAAGCGCAACAGCGTGGACTTCCCCGATCCCGAGGGCCCGACGATGGCCGTGAAACTGCCGGCGGGAATCGAAATGGACACGTCGTCGAGCACCGGCTCGCCGTCCGGATAGGAAAACGAGACCTGGCTGATCTCGATGGCACCGGCGATTTCCCCGGGGTCGATTTCGCCACTGCTGCCTTCGGGGCTGTGTTCGAGAATCGGCTTGGCCATTTTGTACATCGGCACGACGAGGAACAGTCCGATGATGGTTTCACAGACCTGGACCAGGGACATGAAAATGGCGCTGAAGGCACTGAAGAAGCCGATCAGTTCGCCGCTGCTGAGTTGGGCACCGCCTTGCTTTGTCGAAAGCGTGGCCATCATCCCGAGCACCACCAGCAGGCCCAGTCGGTGATAGCCGCGCAGGATGACTTCCTGCTGCGCCTTGAGCTTCAGGATCAGCAAACGGATCCTGCGCATGCTGGAAAAGGCATCCGACCAGACGCCCATGGCGCGGGATTCGGATGCCGTCGTGCGCAGCTTGGACACTCCCTGCACCAGTTGCAGGACGACCGCCATCACGCGCCGCATCGAAACCTCCACCGAATGCAGGGAATGGAAGGTCCACCAGGTGAAGAAGGCCAGCAAGGCCAGTCCGAGCAGCACCAGCACGAAGGCGACCAAGGCGAGCACCGGGCTGAACTTGAGCAGAACCACGAACCCGAGCATGCCGAAAATGCCGCTGACCAAGCCCGTCAACGTCGACACCGAGAGCATCTTGGCGATGGTATTCACTGCATTAACCCGCATCGTCAGGTCGCCCACCGCATACTCCCGGAAGAAATCGATCGGCATTCCGAGCAGGCGGTCCCAGACGGCCGCCTGTATGTCGTGCTCGACATGGCTGGTCAGGCGCACCAGCACCTGCCCTTTGGCGAGTTCGAACAACACCTGCACCAGCGCCGCGACGATGAGGACGATGCCGATGCGCATCAACACGTTCAGCTTGGCCGAGGGGATGATCTCGTCCACCACTTCGGCCGTGGCGATCGGCAGCACCATGGCCAGGAAGGCGATCAGGGTGGCGATTCCCATCGACAGGGCAAAATCGTGACCGCGGCCATGGAAACCGTAGGTCACCAGGTCGGCAATGCCCACCGGCTGGCGCGGGAAGGGGCGGTAGAAGGCCAGGCCGAATGGCTTCAGTTCGGCCGCGAGGTCGGCATCCACCCTTGTCCGCGCGCCGCTGACGGTGTCGACGGCCTCGTACTGCCGTCGCCGCCCCGCCATCAGCGCCAGGGGCGTCTCGTCGTCGGCGCGAAACGCCAGCAAGGGGCCGTTGTCGGCCAGCCACCACTCGCCGGCCAGCGTGACCTCGCGTACCCGGAAACCGGAGGCATTGGCCAGCGCGACTGCCCTCGCCTTCGGCTCCGTCGGTCCGCCGCCGATGTCGCGCAACTCGATCCCCAGGCTGTCGCAGACGAGCTTGGCGGCGGCGAACACCGACGCCTCGGAGCTCGCCGGCGCCGACGGCGCGCTGGCCTTTTCGTCGAGCAGGCGCTGCATGACCAGCACGCCTTCCGCGGTCATCGACTGCACGCCGCCCTGGCGCCCGCGCATCGCGGCACCGCTGGCGTTCTCCCTGGCCAGCACCGCTTCGCAGCGCACCAGCAGCAGTTGGCGCACAGTCCTGACGAATGCGCCAAGCAACAGCGCCGGATCGTCGACATCTTCCTGGTCGGTGACCTTCAGGGTCCCGGCCTCGGCCGCGGCAAGCCAGACGTGGTGCGTGGCGATCACCGACTCCCCTGACCGCAGCGTGCTCAGTTCCGAGCCGAGCAGACTCAGGCGGCCTTCTTCCAGCTCGACGACGACGATACCGTGATCGCAGGCCAGCCAGTCGCCTGCTTCGGCGGTGGCGGCCTCGCCCGCCACCAGGCGCCGCGGGGCGCCGGCCGGGCGCTCCACCGCCAGTTGCTCGAACCAGTTGCGCAGGCTGTCATGGATCAGCTCCTGCGTTTCTTCCAGGGCGCCGTCCTCGACATAGGCGATCCAGTCGTCGATGGCGGTGGTCTGGAACTTCGCGCCCGGTCCGGGTACCGCCAGCAGGCGATCGATTCCCGGGGGAAGCGGGATGCCGCCCGCCACCGGCTGGTTCGGTCCGGCGCGCAGCAAATGATGCAGCGAACCCGCCGCGCCTATCGCCTCGGAGCCGACCGCAAAAACATCGAAATAGCCCTTGGTGACCTCGACCACCACGCCGGCGTCGTCGAGCACCAGACCGTTGCGCGCCTGGGCCTGCCCCAGGGGCTGGGTGTCGTCGGCTTCGCTCATCCCTGTTCCACCAGTCCGCGATACTGACCGTTGCGGATCGCCATCAGCTCCTTGTGCGATCCCTGCTCGACCAGTTGCCCTTCGTCCAGCACGAGGATGCGGTCGCAGTCGCGGACCGTGCTCAGCCGGTGCGCAATGATGATGCACGAACAGCCGCGCCGACGCAGGTTGTTTTCCAGCGCCTCCTCGGTCGCCGTATCCAGCGCGCTGGTGGCCTCGTCGAGTACCAGCAACCGCGGATTGGAGAGCAGGGCGCGGGCGATCTCCAGGCGTTGGCGCTGGCCGCCGCTCATGTTGCGGCCGCCTTCGATCACCGCGCCGTCGTATCCCTCCGGCCGGGTCATGATGAAGTCATGAATCAGGGCATCCTTGGCTGCCGCGATCAGATCGCTGTCGGACACCGAGGGATCCCACATCGTCAGGTTTTCGCGGAAGGTCCCCTCGAACAGGGTGATGTCCTGGTCCACCAGCGCGACCGATCCGGCAAGCCGCGCCCGGCTGTAGGCCTCGCGCGGCCTGCCGTCGAACAGGATTTCCCCCTCCGTCGGCATGTAGAGGCCGGCGACGAGCTTCGCCACGGTGGACTTCCCGCAGCCCGAGCGGCCGACGATGGCGATGCGTTCGCCGGGCCGCACCAGTAGCGAGAAATCGTTGAGCAGGGGCTGGTCGGTGGGGTTGTAGCCAAAGCTCACGTTACGGAATTCGAGGTGTCCGGCCAGCTTCACCGGTCCGTCGCGCAAGTCGTCGTCGAGGAACTCGGGGATGTCGTCGGCCAGGGGATCGCGCTCGTATTGCAGGACATCTTCCACACGCTGCAGGTCGCCGCGCAGGTTCTGTACCGTGGTCATCATGCCGGCCAGCGCCATGGCGGGGACGATGAAGCTGAGCGAAAGCGCCTGGAAGGCCACCAGCATGCCTATCGTCAAATGGCCGTCGATCACCCGGTAGCCGCCGAAGCACAGGATCAGGGCCTCATTGAGCAGCATCAGCACCGCCGGCAGTTGGCGATACTTGAGGCCGAGGTTTTCCACCCGCTGGTGGGCGGTGATGTACTGCGCCAGCGCGCCGCCAAAGCGCCCGAAAGCCGCCGATTCGGCCGCCGACGCGCGCAGGGTTTCGATCACCGAAAGCCCGCCGGCGGCGATTCCCTGCAGCTTGCCGAGGGCGATCGACATGGTCAGGCTGCTCTCCTGGGTCAGATGGGATATCTGCTTGAGGATCACCAGGTTGGCGATCACCACGGCGAGGCTGGCGAGTGCCAGTACGGCGTCGAAGCCGAGCATGACGATGAAGAAGAACACCGCGAGCAAGGCGTTGACCACGGTGCGCGCCAGCTCGCCGGTGATGACGTTGGCGATGTTGTCGTTCAGCATCAGCCGCCACGCCACCTCGCCCGGCGCCCGCTGGGTGAAGAAAGTCAGCGGCAGTTTGAGCAGGTGCCAGAAGAAGCGGGTCGCCATCAGCAGCACCAGCTTGGTCTGGAAGCGCAGCAGGTACCAGCGTTGCAGCCAGTCGAGCAGTACGTAAAGCAGCGTCGCCAGGCCGTAGCCGATCAGGATGCCGGTGGCCCAGGTCTGGTCGCCGTCGAGAATCACGCGGTCGATGAAGACCGACGTCAGCACCGGGAACAGCAGTCCCGGCAGAACCATGAACAGACCGGCGAGCATCAGGAAGGCCAGCGCCGGACGATCCGTGGTCAGGTGCTTGAACGCCAGCCGGTACAGGTTCTCGGGTTTGCCGGTCGGCTTGAATTCCGGCCCGGGCTGCATGGTCAGCACGACACCGGTAAACGACTGGTCGAACTCGTCCAGGGTCACCGAACGCCTGCCGCAGGCCGGGTCGTTGAGATAGGCGTGGCCCTCGTCGAAACCCTCGAGGACAAGAAAGTGGTTGAAGTTCCAGAAGATGATGCAGGGCAGCTTCATCTCCCGCAGATCCGCCGGCTCCTTCTTGTAGCCCTTGGCGACCAGCCCATAGGAGCGCGCCGCCTTGAGCACGTTGGTGGCCTTGCTGCCGTCGCGCGATACGCCGCAGCGGCGGCGCAGTTCTTCCAGGGATACGTAACAGCCAAAATGACGGAGCACGATGGACAAGGCCGCCGCTCCGCATTCGAGCGCCTCGAGTTGCAGCACCGTCGGCGTGCGGACCACCGTTCCCGGCTCGCGTCGGGCGAACCGGGCGGCCAGTTTTTCGAACCAGTTGCTCAGTGCAGCCGCGTCCATTGCTTCACCATGGCGATGAGCCGCGCGAAAGGAGGCCTCTCGCGTACCGTGACCTCGGCGCGACAAAGCGCTCCGGGGCGTACCTCGGGCGACTCGGCGGCAGCGGCCGACCAGGCGAAGCCGCCCTTGTCGTTGCGTTCGAGCCGCGCCCGCGCGAAGATCGCGGAGCGGGATTCCGAAAGTTCGCGCACCAGATTGTCGTTCTGCACCAGCAGGCGCATTCCCGGCGAGCTCACCGGATAATCGGAAACGCTCTCTATCCTTGCGCGCAGGAAGCCGAACTCCTGGCGCTTGACATAATCGGGAACCACTTCGGCATCCATGTTCATCGCCACCAGCTTGCCCTCGCCGCCCGGGAAATAAATCGCCGCCTCGACATCGCCCTGGCTGTTTTCAACGCGTTCGAGCAGCAGGATGGGCGAACCGAATCCCACCGCGACGCCGTTGCCGATCTTGATCTCGACCACACGCCCGCTGAAGATGCTGATGATAGGGGCCGACTGGCGCTCGATGTCGAGCGAGGCCTCCAGGCTGCGCCGGGTTTCGTTGACCTGGAAATCGATCGCAATCCGTTCGCGCTCGCGCTGTCGCTCCTGCTCGGAATACCCGAGCTTGGACTGGGCCGCGCGATCCACCAGCTGCTCCCTTTCGAGAATCGCCGCCGCGTGGGCTTCCTCGGAATCGAGCAGGGTACGCCGGGTGATCAGGCCCTGGGCGACCAGTTCGCGTTCGGTGACGAGCCGCTTCTCGATCGCGGCCGCCTTGCCTTCGGCAAGCCGGACCTGCGCCTCGAACAGGCCGCGTTCTGCGCTTGCCGAGCTGCGGCCCTGGCTGCTGGCACGGTGGTTGAGTCGGGTAATCTCGTCGCGCCGCCGCTCGAGTTCGGCCAGCCGATCCCTGGCGTGTCGAATCTGGTCGTCGAGCTCCGCGCGGATAATGCGGCCGATGACCTGATTGGCCACGACCCGGTCGCCGAGCTTGACGCCAAGGCCACCGACCACTCCCGCCGCGCCGGCCGTGACTTCGGCAATGCCGCTGGGGCTGGTGAGTATGCAGCGCCCGACGACCTTCTGTTCCACCGGCCAGGTGAAGCCCCAGAACAGCAGGGCCGCCAGCAGGATCGCAGCGCCGATCCAGGCCAGGATGGTCTGCGGCCGGCTGATCCCGAGCAGGACATCGAGCCGGTCGGGCGAGGAAAGGCGCGCCAGGGCGACCTTGCGAAACAGTCTCTGGCTGCGGTCGGAATCGCTCTCGTCCATCACCGGCTTCCCGCAATGGACGCGCCGCCAAGCAGCGCGGTATTGACCCGGTACGACTCCGCGTCCCTGCCCACCAGCTCGCCGGCGTCGAACAGGATCTGAGCAATACCGGACGCATATTCCTGGCGCAGCTGGATCTGTTGCAGGCGGGCGCCGTCCAGCCTGTCCTGCACCGTGATGACGTCGATCAGCGTGGCCAGGCCCAGCTTGCGCTTGACATACTCGTTCTTCACGGCCTGCTCGTAACGCACGGCGGCGGCGGCGGTGTCCTCGTGGCGCCTGACGATCCGGCGCAACGCGCTCGACGCCGTAACCAGGGCGGAACCGACATTCCCCTCCGCTTCGCGAAGCCGCACCACCGTCTGTCGATGGGCCGACTGCCGGGTGGTCACCAGGCCACGGGCCGCCGTACTCTCCAGCGGCATGCGCACCTGGACGCCGAGATTGAGCGTCGGGAACGGCCGCGAAAGATCGAAACTCGGGCCATTCGAGCCTTCGCGCAAGCCGCTGGTGTTGAGCGCGCCGACAAAGTCCAGCTGGGTCTTGAGGCCGTCCTCGGCGGCCAGCACCTGGATATGCGCCGCACGTTCGCGCAGGCGCGCGGCCCGGATGTCGGCCCGTTTCTCCAGCGCATCCCGCTGTCTGGCCTGCATGCCACCGGCGAAATCGGCCGCGCGCGGGTCGACCTCCGGCAGCGCGTCGGTTTTCAGCGCGGCATCGAGCACGTCATCGACCGTGTCGGCCTGCAACAGGCGTCCGAGGTTGTTCCAGGCCGCCTGCAGCGCCTGCTCCTCGGCAATGCGGGCGGCGCGCTTTTCGCCCGCGCTGGCCTCGGCAAGGTCCAGCTCGGCGCCGGGAATCTGATCGGCGGCCACCAGCTTGTCGATCTCGGCAACAAGCTCCCTGGCCCGTCGCTCGCTCTCCCTCAGGATGCTCGCGCGAAGCAGGCGCGCAGCCAACTCCCAATATGTCTGCGCCACATTCAGCACGGTCGTCGAGCTGGTCTGCAACAGATCCTCGACGCTCGCGTCGCGCTCCAGTTCGCGCGCCCTGAGCGCGGAATCGTTCTGCACGCCGCCGGCATTGCGCAGCAGGGGTATGCGGATGCCGAAGCGCAAACCGGCGCTTGTCTGTCGCGGCGTACCGGAGACTTCGTTCAGCGTGCTCCCCGCCGAATTAATGGTGGCGGTCGCTTCGAGTTCGGCGCCTGAGCGCAGGTTGCGCGTCAATCCCGCGCGTGCCTCGGAATTGTTGATCCTGTCGGCCCGGCTTTCCGGCAGCCCCGCCGTGGAAAACGTGTTCACGTCCTGCTGCCGCAGCGGCCGGCGTCCGCCCTCGCGCGAGTACCCAAGCGAGAGCTCGGTCTCGTAGGCACCCAGGGCCTGTTCGACATTGCCCTGCTCGGCCGAGACCTGGAGACCCTGAAACACGAGATTGGGATTGGCGCTCAACGCCCGGCGCAACACTTCCGCCAGCGCCACCTCGCCCTTCAGGTTCAGGCTGCGGCCGGCGGCCGCGTCGAATTGCGGTGGCGGAAAGACGAGCTCGCTCAACGGGCGCAGTCCCTGCGCCCCCACCGCGGGGATGCAGGCCAGGCAGACAGCGACGGCGAATACCTTCCCCGGACGCACTTCGGACGAACCTCGTTGTGCCGAAGAATTCTTTACTGTGCGAGCTTCTTGAGCAAGCGCTCGAAGCGCAGCCCGGCGTTGTACACCTCGTCCAGAACTTCGTCGTCGAGCAGATCCGCGTCCTGTCCGTCATCCTCGTCGGCGATCGCCTTTCCGGCCTGGGTTGCGGGCGCGTTTCCGTATCCCATGGTAGACAGCGTGGATCGCATGCGATTGGCGAGAAACACCGCAAGGGCGCGATAGAAGCGGCCGGCGAACGCTGCGTCGCGCTGCAACTGCTTGCGCAGCTTCAATTGCGAAACCGCGAGCACCACGCAATCCTCTTCGACCACCACGGAAGCCGTCGGCGGACTGGAGATGACCAGCGAAATTTCGCCGAGGATTTCGCCGACGCCCACCTCGGCCAGGCGAAAACCATTCGGCAGGACGACGGCAAGACGCCCGTCGATGACGATGTAAAGGTTTTCCGAGCGGACGCCATTCTCGATCACCACGCTGCCCTTGGCGAGTTTCTGGCGCTGGCCATTGGTGGCCAGCCACTCGACATCGGCGTCGTCAAGCTGGCCCAGGATGTACAAGACTTTTCTCATCAGCTTCTCCTACTCGGGAAAAAGGAAGACATGGTCAGCCGCGATTGCAACGGTTTGGGGACAGAAGAACTCATTCCTCTTCGTCGTCCTCGCCGCCCTCGTCGTCCTCTTCGTCGTCTTCCTCATCCCAGTCGTCGTCGGTCCGCGTCAGGCCTTGATAGTTCGGATAGTCGTCGCAGAATTCGATCGCATTCCCGATGCCGGCCATCGGCCGCACCGCCGACGACACCGCGCCCGCCTCGTCGGTGCTCTCGACCAGGGCGAAGCAGACGACGGCGACGTTGTCCTCGTCTTCGAACATGGCATCCCATCCGTCGGCGGGAAGTAACTGCAGGATTCTCTCTTTCGCTTCGCTCATCGAGTTCTCCAATTGGTGTAGGGGGTTAATACCAGGGGCTACTTCGGGTAGGGCAAGGGAATGAACTCGTCATCTCCCATCATTTCACGCTCGAACTTGAGAAAGTCGTAGTAGCCGCAGGTCTTCCCCCAGGGAAACTTGTGGCAAACCGCCGGGCGTACCTCATAGATGCCGCAATGCCTTTTGTTGCGGTCGAAGAAGACGCAAATCGACTTGTAGATGTCGTCCTTGCGATGGCGCAGGAACCACTCGCCGTCGATGAAATCAAGAGCTCTGGCCTTGATTTCCTTTTCATCGCACTCGAAGCGGGCCGCCAGCAGGGCAATGTCCTCCGGCGTGGTGCGAATGCGCTCGTAGCTACAGCACCATCCCGGACATTGGGAGCAATCGAACTTTATCTTTTTGGCCTTCTTTCCCATCGGGACTCCTCTGCATTCCGGTCGGCAAGCGCCTGATCATGAACATCACGGCGCCGAGTATATTTTCATCTTAAACCAAAACACATGTCGGTCGTTGACGCCACGAGTTGCCGAAATTCTAGCGGAGTCATTCCTCGCCCGAGGACAGGAACATGTCCCACGACCCCGGCCCACAGGTCGGCAAGGGTTCGTAGCCCGGCATCGCCAGCAGGCGCTGGCGGAAAGTACTGCCATGGACACGGGCCAGAAATGCGCGGCCCTCGGGGCTATCCGCGATTGGCGTCGACATCGCGAATCCATAGCGTTCGGTGACCAGCGGCACGAAGCTCAAGTCATAGCGTGCCGCCGCCGCCTCGATGCCGAAACCGACATCGGCCTGCCCGGTGGCGACGGTGGCGGCGATCGCCTCGTGGGTGAATTCCTCGTGGTTGTAGCCGGCGATATTTTCCGGACGCAGCTTGTTCGCCGCCAGCAACTGGTCGATCATGCCGCGCGTTCCCGAGCCACGCTGGCGATTCACCATGCGCAGGCCGCGGCGCGATACATCGGTCAGCGATTGCAGCTTGTGCGGATTGCCGCGCGCCACGATCAGGCCCTGACGGCGGCGCATTACGGGCAGGCAGACGTGACGCGCCGGGTCGAGCCAGCGCCGTAGCCAGGTTTCGAGTTGGTCCGCGCTCCAGTTTTCCGGCACATGGAAACCCGCCATCTCGCATTCGTCGCGCCCCAGTTCCGCCAATGCTTCATCGCTGCCGCGCCAGAACAACTCGAAGCGGATGCGGCGGCCATGTTCGATCCAGTCGGCCAGGGCAAGGTCGTGACTTGCCGCCAGGCGCAAGCGCCCGGGGGCAACGCGCACCACCGGCGCCAGCAGCGCTTCGAGCTTGCGCTGCCAGGGTGAGTGCACATCTTCGAGCGCGCGCCGTGCAGCCGAGTCAAGCTCGACCAGAGCCGCGCCGAACTCGGTGAGGCGCGTGCCGCGTCCGCGCTCCATGATCACCATCGACGCCCCCAGCGCCTGTTCGCAGGCGCGCAGCAGACCCCAGGCCGAACGGTAGGACATGCCGCTGGCCCGCGCCGCCGTCCCGAGTGCGCCGCCCTCGGCCAGGGCATTCAATAGTTGCAGCAGGCGCGAAGTGTCGACGTCCCCCAGCAGGGGGCCGAAATCCCAGTTCCAGCGCAATCGGGGAAGCGAACGACTAGTTGCAGGTGGCGACATATTTGATTCACTTTTCACCTACTTTAACCTGTTTCGCCTTATGCAAAAACTTTCATAACCGATCGGCATGACGACCCTGGGTGATTCTTTCCTCACCGCCTGGCAACTGGTGGCGGCCGCCGATACGCAGCTGGGCAGCATCGTCTGGCTCAGCCTGCGCGTCAGCCTGGCGGCGACCCTGATCGCCTGCGTCGTCGGCATGCCGGTCGGCGCCTTGCTCGCGGTCGGCCGCTTTCCGGGCCGGCGCGTGCTAATCGTGCTGTTCAACGGCCTGATGGGCCTGCCGCCGGTGGTGGTGGGCCTGCTGGTCTATCTGCTGCTCTCGCGCGCCGGACCGCTGGGCCAGTTCGGCCTGCTGTTCTCGCCGACGGCGATGATCATCGCCCAGGCCATCCTCGTCACGCCCATCGTCACGGCCCTGACGCGCCAGGTGGTGGCCGACGAATGGAGCGAGTACCGCGAGCAGCTTCGCTCGCTGGGCGCGAGCCGCGCGCGCGCGGCGGCAACGCTGCTGTGGGACGGCCGCTTTTCTCTGACCACAGCGGGACTGGCCGGCTTCGGCCGCGCCATCGCCGAAGTTGGCGCGGTGATGATCGTCGGCGGCAACATCGACGGCGTGACGCGCGTGATGACCACCACCATCGCCCTCGAAACCAGCAAGGGCGACCTGCCTCTGGCGCTGGCCCTCGGCTTCGTGCTGATCGCGGTGGTGCTATCGATCAACGCGGTGGCCTATGCCCTGCGCGGCTGGGCGGAAAGGCGGTGGGGGTAATGGCGGCCTGGCTCGAACTCGACCGCCTCGGCCTCCACGAAAGCGGCACCCACATCGTCGAGGACGTCACGCTCAGTCTGTCTGCGCCGCGCACGGTGGTACTTGGCCCCAACGGCGCGGGCAAGAGCACCCTGCTGCGCCTGATCCACGGCCTGCTGCATCCGAGCAACGGCGCCTTGCGATGGCCGCGGCCCCTGTCGCAGGCCATGGTATTCCAGCGCCCGGCAATGCTGCGCACCACGGCTATCGCCAATGTCATTTATGGTCTCAAGCTCCGGGGCCATGGCGCGAACGTGCGCGAACGCCGCGCCGTGGCGGCACTGGATCACGTCGGCCTCGCCCACCTCGCGCAACGCCCGGCCCGCCTGCTTTCGGGCGGAGAACAGCAGCGCGTGGCGCTGGCCCGTGCCTGGGCGCTGGAGCCCGAGCTGCTGATCCTCGACGAGCCCACGGCCAGCCTCGATCCGGCCAGCACGCGAGAGGTCGAACGCATCGTCGGCGAGATCGCCGGCGCCGGCGCGCGCATCCTGATGACCACCCACAACCTCGGCCAGGCACGACGCATGGCCGACGAGATCGTTTTCATCGACCGCGGCCGCATCGTCGAGCAGACGCCGGCCGAACAATTTTTTTCAACGCCGCGGACCGAAGCGGCGCAACGCTTTCTTCAGGAGGAAGCCCCATGATCTCTCGTCGTCTGTTCTGTTCCGCCCTTGCCGCCGCCGGACTTCTGGGTGCCGGCCTGACCCAGGCCCAGGAGCGCTTCATCACCGTGTCGTCGACCACCTCGACCGAACAGTCGGGCTTCTTCGGCCACCTGTTGCCCGCCTTCGAGAAGGCCGCCGGCATCAAGGTGCGCGTCGTCGCGCTCGGTACCGGACAGGCGCTGGACATGGCGCGCCGCGGCGACGCCGATGTCGTCTTCGTGCACGACAAGGCGGCCGAGGAGAAATTCGTCGCCGAGAGCTTCGGCGTCAGGCGCCAGGAGGTCATGTACAACGACTTCGTCGTCGTCGGCCCCAAGGCCGACCCGGCCAAGGCGGCGGGCAAGGACATCCTCGAAGGCCTGAGGCGTATCGAAGCCGCCAAGGCGCCCTTCGTTTCGCGCGGCGACAAGAGCGGCACCCACGCCGCCGAGTTGCGTTACTGGAAGGTTGCAGGTGTCGATCTCGACAAGGCAAGGGGGCCGTGGTACCGCGACACCGGCTCCGGCATGGGTCCGGCGCTCAACACCGCGGCCTCGATGAACGCCTACATCCTCGCCGATCGCGGCACCTGGCTGGCATTCAAGAATCGCGGCAACATGGGCATCGTCGTCGAGGGCGACACCAAGCTCTTCAACCAGTATGGCGTGATCCTGGTCAATCCGGCCAAACATGCCCATGTCAAACAGGCCGACGGCCAGAAGTTCATCGACTGGCTGGTCTCGCCCGAAGGCCAGAAGGCGATTGCCGGTTACAAGATCGGCGGCGAACAGCTGTTCTTCCCCAATGCCTCACGCTGAATCGCCGTAGCACCAGCGCCGACTTTCCCGGCTCGGCCCACCGGGGCCGGTAGAATGCTGCCTCCGCCGCATCCCCCGGTTCCGCTCCCATGCTCGTCGCTTCCAATATCACCATCCAGTTTGGTGCCAAGCCGCTGTTCGAAAACGTCTCGGTCAAGTTCGGTGAGGGCAACCGCTACGGCCTGATCGGCGCCAACGGTTCAGGCAAGACCACCTTCATGAAGATCCTCGCCGGCGTGCTGGAGGCTTCAGCCGGCAATGTCTCGCTCGATCCCGGCGAGCGCATGGCCTACCTCAAGCAGGACCAGTTCGCTTACGAGGACATGCGTGTGCTCGACGTGGTGATGATGGGCCATGCCGAGATGTGGGCCTGCATGTCCGAGCGCGATGCGATCTATGCCAATCCGGAGGCGAGCGAAGACGACTACATGCGCGCCGCCGACCTCGAACATCACTACGCCGAGTACGGCGGCTACACTGCCGAGGCGCGCGCCGGCGAACTGCTGCTCGGCGCCGGCATCCCCACCGAGAAGCACAGCGGGCCGATGAGCGAGGTGGCGCCGGGCTGGAAGCTGCGCGTGCTGCTGGTGCAGGCGCTGTTCGCCAACCCCGACATCCTGTTGCTCGACGAGCCGACCAACAACCTCGACATCGACACCATCCGCTGGCTGGAGGATATCCTCAACGAGCGCGAGTCGACCATGGTCATCATCAGCCACGACCGTCACTTCCTGAACCAGGTGTGCACCCACATGGCCGACCTCGACTACGGCACGATCAAGGTCTATGGCGGCAACTACGACGACTTCATGGAAGCCTCGACCCAGGCCCGCGAACGCCAAGTGTCGGCCAACGCCAAGGCCAAGGAACGCATCGCCGACCTGCAAGGCTTCGTGCGCCGCTTCTCGGCCAACAAGTCCAAGGCGCGCCAGGCCACCAGCCGGCTCAAGCTGATCGACAAGATCAAGCCCGAGGACATCAAGCCCTCCTCGCGCCAGTACCCGTGGATCCGCTTCGAATACGACGAGAAGGAAAAGCTGCACCGTCTGGCCTGCGAGATCGAGAACCTCGGCTTCGGCTACGAGCCGAAAACAGCCATCATCAAGTCCTTCTCCACCAGCATCGAGGCAGGCGACAAGCTTGCCATCATCGGCGAGAACGGCGTCGGCAAGACCACGCTGCTGCGCCTGCTGGCCGGCCCGGAACTCGGCGGCCTGGCGCCGCTGGGCGGCCGCGTGAAGTGGGCGGAGAAGGCCCGCCCCGGCGTATTCCACCAGGATCACGCGGCCGACTTCGCATTGAAAACGCCACTCACCGAGTGGATCGTGCAGTGGGTGCGCGCCGGCGGCGAGTTTACCCAACCTCAAGGTGGCGACGTCGAGACCCTGGTGCGCGGCACGCTCGGACGCCTGCTGTTCTCCGGCGACGAGGCGAAGAAGCCGGTCAATGTGATTTCCGGCGGCGAGCAGGGGCGCATGCTGTTCGGCAAGCTGATGCTGCTCAGGAACAACGTGCTGCTGATGGACGAGCCGACCAACCACCTCGACATGGAATCCATCGAATCACTCAACACTGCGCTGGAGAAATACAACGGAACGCTGATCTTCGTCTCGCACGACCGCGAGTTCGTGTCGTCCCTGGCGACGCGCATCATCGACATCCGGCCCGACCGCAGCATCGTCGATTACCGCGGCAACTACGAGGAATACCTGGCGAGTCAGGGGCTGGGTTGACGAGGCGCGGGCTCTTGTATTACAGTTAATACAAACTCAGCCAGGAGTACCGTCATGACCACCACCGTTCGCCTTCCCCACCGCGTCGAGCAGGCGCTGGCGACGTATTGCGTCGAATCTAAGCGCACCAAGTCCGAGGTGATCGTCGAATTGCTGGAGCAACGCTTCATGGGCACCCAGACCGAGCGCACGCCTTATGAACTGGCACAGGAAGCCGGCTTTATCGGCTGCCTCTCCGGTGCGGGCTGGGGCAAGAAGCCGGCGGGCAGCACCAAGGAGCGCGTTGCCGCCGCAATTCGTGAGAAACACGGCAAGTGAGTTCGATTCTGGTCGACACCGGTCCGCTGGTGGCGCTGGCGGACAAACGCGATCACTCCCATTCCGACTGCAAATTCTTTCTCGAAAACTATCGCGGCCGGCTGTTGACGACCTGGGCCGTGCTGACCGAGTTCTCGCACCTGACGCCCACCGTCGCGGCAACGCTGCCGCTGTATCGCTGGATAGACAAGGGCGGCCTGGAACTGCTGCCGCTCGGTCGCGACGAACTGGTGCGCGCCATCGACTGGATCGAGAAATATGCCGACCGGCCGATGGATCTCGCCGATGCCTCGCTGGTGGTGGCAGCCATGAGTACCGGCATTCATACGGTATGGACTCTGGACCGCAGCGATTTCGAAACCTATCGCCTGCCCGGACGCAAGCGCTTCCGGCTCGCGGTGAATTCCTGATGGGCCTCTTGCGCGGCGCCGCAGGCATGATCCTCAAGGCCTGCGGCTGGAAACTGCTCGACCTGCCGCAGCGTCCCGCCAAGGCGGTGGTGATCGCCTACCCGCACACCTCGAACTGGGATTTTCCGGTAACGCTGCTGGCGCTGGCGGCGCTGCCCTATGGCGCGCGGTGGGTGGCCAAGGACACGCTGTTTCGCGGGCCCATGGGTCCGATCATGCGCGCGCTGGGCGGCATCGCTGTCAACCGGCGCGAGCGCACCGGCTTTGTCGAGCGTATCGCCGAGGAATTCCGCTGCCACGACAACTTCCACTTGATCATCGCCACTGAAGGCACGCGCCGCCTCCAAGCCGGCTGGAAATCCGGCTTTTACCGGATCGCCATGGCGGCCGGCGTACCGGTGATCATGGCGGTGGTCGATTACGGCAAGCACGAGCTTGGCCTGCTCGCCACCCTTTCCCTCACTGGCGACGAAGCCGCCGACATGGCGCAAATCGCCAACTGCTACGAAGGTCGCCGCGGCTATCGCCACGAATTGGCCTCACCGATCCGTCTCCTATGATCCTGCTGCGCGACCTGGGCTTTTCCCGCAACGGCGATGCACTCGTCAGCGGTGCCTCCCTGCAACTGCACCCCGGCTGGAAAGTCGGCCTCACCGGCGCCAACGGCTGCGGCAAGTCGTCCTTCCTCGGCCTCTTGCGCGGCGAACTGCACGCCGATCGCGGCGACCTGGAACGCCCGCCGGGCTGGGTGCTGGCCCATGTCGCGCAGGACACACCGGCGCTGCCAGACGCCGCGCTCGATTTCGTGCTCGACGGCGACGCCGAATTGCGCCAGATCGAGCGCGAGCTCGCCGCCGCCGAGGCCCACCCCGACGACGGGCATGCGGGTGAGCAAATCGGCTTGCTGCATGGCCGCCTCTCGGAGATCGATGGCTACGCCGCGGCGGCGCGCGCCGCCGCGCTGATGCACGGCCTGGGATTTGCCGACTCCGATTTCGCGCGCCCGGTGGCCGAGTTCTCCGGCGGCTGGCGCGTGCGCCTGAACCTGGCTCGGGCGCTGATGTGCCGCTCCGACCTGCTGCTGCTCGACGAGCCGACCAACCACCTCGACCTCGATGCCATCATCTGGCTCGAAGCCTGGCTAAAAAGCTATGCCGGAACGCTGATCCTGATTTCGCACGACCGCGATTTCCTCGACGTCGTCACCAGCCACATCCTGGCCATCGAGAATCGCAAGCTGCAACTCTTCACCGGCAACTACTCGGCCTGCGAGCGCGCGCGCGCCGAGCGCCTGGCCAACGACCTGGCCTTGGCGGCCAAGCAGAAGCGCGAAGCCGCCCACCTGCAAAGCTACATCGACCGCTTCCGCGCCAAGGCCACCAAGGCGCGCCAGGCGCAAAGCCGAATGAAAATGCTGGCGCGGATGGGCGAGATCCAGGCCGCGCACATCGACACGCCGTTTTCCTTCAGCTTTCCCGAGCCGTCGGGCTTCTCCGATCCGCTGCTGCTGATCGACGACGCGAAAGTCGGCTATGGCGCCACGGCGCCGGTCTTCGACAAGCTCCGCTTCACCCTGCGCCCCGACAGCCGCATCGGCCTGCTCGGCCGCAACGGTGCCGGCAAGTCCACGCTGATGAAGCTGCTCGCCGGCGAACTCAGGCCCCTGGCCGGCGTGCGCGAGGAAGGACGCAACCTCAAGCTGGGTTACTTCGCCCAGCACCAGCTGGAACAACTGCGCCCCGCCGAATCGCCGCTGTGGCACATGATCAAGCTGGAGCCGCGCACCCGCGAGCAGGATCTGCGCAATTACCTCGGCGGCTTCGATTTCCGCGGCAACATGGCCGACGCCCCCTGCGGTCGCTTTTCCGGTGGCGAGAAAACGCGCCTGGCGCTGGCGCTGATGATCCGCACGGCACCCAACCTGCTGCTGCTCGACGAGCCGACCAACCACCTCGACCTGGAAATGCGCGAGGCCCTGACCATCGCCCTGCAGGAAACCGAAGCCGGCATGGTGCTGGTCTCGCACGACCGGCATCTGCTGCGCGCCACTTGCGACGAACTCTGGCTGGTGGCCGATGGCAAGGTCGTGCCCTTCGACGGCGACCTCGACGACTATGCCGAATGGTTGGCGAAGGCGCGCAGCGCGGAGAAGTTGGCGGAACGCGACAAGCCCGCAGCACCAGCGCCGGCAGCCCCGGCGGAACCCAAAAAGGCCACTCCGGCAACGCGCAAGCTGAAACAGGAAGCCGAAAGGCTGGAACAGCAGATCGCCGGTTGGCAGGCGGAGCTCAAGCTGATCGAGGTGCGGCTCGCCGACCCGGCCCTTTACGCCGGCACTCAGGCCCAGTTGCTGGCGGAACTTGGCCAGCGCCAGCGCCTGTTGACGGACAATATCAACGCGGCGGAATCACGCTGGCTGGAACTGCACGAACAATTGGAAGCACTCGAGGAGAACTAGATGGCAGCGAGGAAACCGTCGCCCGCGGCGACTCCGAAGGCATCCGCGGCCGCCGCGTCACGCCAGGCAACGGCGGCGGGCAAGGCGAAGACCGCATCGCGGCAGCGACGCCCCTCGTCCGGCGACGTCACCCCGGCGCATACCGCAAAGGGCATCAGGAACTTCGTGGTCAAGGACCGCACCGCCGCCGCGGTCGATTCCAAGGTCGAGGCGATCCATGACATCGTCGCCCATACCAAACCGGGCGAGGGCGCCAAGCTGGCCAAGGCGCTCAAGGCGGTGGTCGACGGCGCTTCGCCGGACGATGTGCAGGCCCTCAAGCAGGCCTTCCTGCAACGCGAGGCGGCCAACGAGCACCCCGACGACGAACTGGCGCCAGGCTGGCGCGAAGGCGGCTACCCCTATCGCCACCTGATGTCGCGCAAGAACTACGAGAAGCAGAAATACCATTTGCAAGTCGAACTGCTCAAACTCCAGGCCTGGGTCAAGGAAACCGGGCAGAAGGTGGTGATCCTGTTCGAGGGCCGCGACGCGGCGGGCAAGGGCGGCACCATCAAGCGCTTCATGGAACACCTGAATCCGCGCGGCGCGCACGTCGTCGCCCTTGAGAAGCCGTCGGACACCGAGCGCGGCCAGTGGTACTTCCAGCGCTATGTGCAGCACCTGCCGACCGCCGGCGAGATCGCCCTGTTCGACCGTTCCTGGTACAACCGCGCCGGCGTCGAACGCGTGATGGGTTTTTGTAACCCGGACGAATACGAGGAGTTCATGCGCCAGACGCCTGAGTTCGAGCGCACCCTGGTCAGGAGCGGTGTGCACCTGATCAAGTTCTGGTTCTCGGTCTCGCGCCCCGAGCAGCGCCGCCGCTTCAAGGAGCGCGAAACCCACCCGCTCAAGCAGTGGAAGCTGTCGCCGATCGATATGGCCTCGCTCGACAAGTGGGACGACTACACCAAGGCCAAGGAGGCGATGTTCTTCCACACCGACACCGCCGATGCGCCCTGGACCGTGATCAAGTCGGACTGCAAGAAGCGCGCGCGGCTCAATGCCCTGCGCTACGTGCTGCACAAGCTGCCCTACGCCAACAAGGACGCAACGCAGATCGGCGCGCTCGATACCCTGCTGGTCGGCCGCGCCCACATCGTCTACGAGCGCGGCGAGCATCCGGCGCTGTAAGGCGGCATACACGATGTACCTGCCCGCGCATTTCGCCGAGCAACGGCCGGCAGTCCTGCATGCCCTGATGCGGGAACACCCCTTCGCCACGCTGGTGAGTTCGGGCGCGCAAGGCCTCGCCGCCGACCATCTGCCCTTGCGCCTGGCCTTCGACGCCACCGGCAAGGCGCGGTTGCGGGGCCACGTCGCGCGCGCCAACCCGCTCTGGCGCGACGCCGCCGGTAGCGAGGTGCTGGCGATCTTCCATGGCCCGCAGGCCTATGTCAGCCCCTCGTGGTACCCGTCCAAGCACGAACACGGCAAGGCAGTGCCGACCTGGAACTACGTCGTGGTGCAGGCGCGCGGCCGCCTGGCGACCATCGACGACCCGCTGCGCCTGCGTGCCCTGCTCGACGACCTGGTCGATCATCACGAGTCCGGGCTGCCGCAAGCCTGGCGCGTAGCCGATGCACCGCCCGACTACATCGAGAAAATGCTCGCCGCCATCGTCGGCATCGAAATCGAAATCCTCGCGCTGGAAGGCAAGTGGAAAGTCAGTCAGAACCAGCCCGCGGCCAACCGCGCAGGCGTGGTGGCCGGCCTCCATGCCCAGGGCGGGGAACATCAAAACGCCATCGCCGCCCTGGTCGCCGATACCTGCGCCGGGAAGCTCCCCTGATGCAACTCAAGCCGGCCGAGTTGCCGGAACCCTCGGCCGACGCCCGCGCCGCCAGCGAAATGCTGGGCGCGGTGATCGCCGCCGAGATCGCCGCGCGCGGGGGCTGGATCAGCTTTGCCCGCTACATGGAGCTGGCACTCTACGAGCCGGGGCTGGGCTATTACGCGGGCGGCACACAGAAGTTCGGCGACCACACCGAGGGCGGCGATTTCCTCACCGCACCCGAAATCACGCCGCTGTTCGCGCAAACACTGGCGCGACAAGTGGCACAGGTAATGCGCGCGTCCGCCCCCATGGTGATCGAAGCCGGCGCCGGCAGCGGCCGTCTCGCCGCCGACCTGCTGCCGGCGCTCGACGCGCTGGGTTGCCTGCCCGGGCGCTATCGCATCCTTGAACTGTCCGGTGCGCTGCGCGCACGCCAGCAGGCGACACTGGCGCAGCGCGCACCAGCCTACCTCGACCGGGTGGAGTGGCTGGACATGCTGCCCGAACACCTTGCCGGCTGCCTGCTCGGCAACGAGGTGCTCGACGCCATGCCCACCCATGCATTGAGCTGGCGCGAGGACGGCCGCATAGAGGAAATCGGCGTCGCCATCGAGGAGGGGAGGCTGGTCGAAGCGGCCCGGCCAGCCACCGGCACCCTGCTGTCGGCGGCACAAGCGTTGCAGATGGAAGGCCCCTGGCGCGGCGAACTCAGCCTCGCGGTGCGCGCCTGGATCGGCGACCTCTCGCGCCGCCTCGAACGCGGCGCGCTGCTGCTGATCGACTACGGATTGCCGCGCCACGAGCTTTACCATCCGCAACGCAACGGCGGCAGCATCCGCTGCCATTACCGGCACCGCGTACATCAGGATGCCTTCTGGTATCCGGGCCTGTCGGACATCACCTCGCATGTCGATTTCACGGCGGTGGCCGAGGCCGGCTTCGACGCCGGACTGGAGGTGCTGGGCTATTGCAGCCAGGCCAACTTCCTCCTCAACTGCGGCATCGGCGAACTGCTGGGCGAAGTCGGCGCCGGCGAGACGGTGAACCTGCTGGCGCGAGGCGCGGTGAATGTGCTGCTATCGCCCAACGAGATGGGCGAGCTGTTCAAGGTGATCGCGCTGGGACGTGATGTGCCGGCACCGCTGCTGGGCTTCGCCAGCGGCGACAAGGTGCATACCCTGTAAGTCAGTCGAGCAGGCCGAGGCGGATCGCCAGCGCCACGGCGTGGGTCTTGTTCGCCGCGCCGAGCCTGCTGATGGCATTGGCCATGTGGAAGTTCACGGTGCGCTCGCCAACCCCTGTGATGGCGGAGATTTCAGCGGCGGTACTTCCCTCCGCCGCGAGGCGCAGGCAGCCCAGTTCGCGCTCGGTAAGGCAGTTGATCGATTCGTTGCGCTGCCAGGACTGAAACTCGCCGAACAAGCGCTGGTGCACCACGCGCGCCAGCCATTGCATCATCGGCAGCTTGCTCCTGATCTCCTCGGCGCCCAGCGGACCGCCGCGGCGCGCCAGGGTCAGCATGCCGAAGCCGCCGGAGGCATCGTGCAGGGGCTGGACCCAGCCGTAATTGAGTCCGATCGCCAGGGTGTCCTGCGCCAGCGCGGAGAGCGATTCCGCGGCGAACAGTTCGCGCGACCAAACCAATGGCGAATCGCCAGCCCGCGCATGCCGGATCAGCGGATCGATGCCATGGTAGCCGCGCCGCAGGTAGCGCTGTTGCCAGGCTTTGGGGTAATTGCTGGTCATCACGTAGCGCCAGCCGGTATCGGTATCGGGATCGGTCACCCCGATCAGGTAGGCGAGATACTCGAAACCAAGGCTGCGCGCACCGAGCACGGCGCCGTCGAAAAAATCGCGCTCGGGACCGGCGGGATCGAGCAAATAGGCCGATCCCGGATTCGGAACGTCTGCCGCGTTGGCGACCATGTACCAAGGAGTAGCGAGGAGGGAAGGCGCTTTGTAACGGTGGGGCGCCGGCTTGTCAAGCCGGCACGGACGAAATTGTTTTAGATGTCAATATACTCGCCGTATGCGGGCGTCGAATCTGCGACAATTTGGCCCCTCGGATACCCTGCACGCATGTCGCCATCTCATTTGTCGCGGACGCCCACAGCCTGCCGCGCGGGCCAGCCCTAGCCATGCCGCGTTTCCTGTCACTGCTCAGGCAGTTCGGTGCGCGCCTGGTCGAGCCGGCCTTGCGCAATGTCGCCTATATCGAGCGACGCCTGGCCGCCTTTGCCATTCTCGCCATCGTCACCTTCCCGCTCTACTACTATGTCTGGGAGTTCGTGTTTCCCCAGCGCTACGAAAGCCTGACGCTGCGCTTGGTCGGCTCGGTGCTGTTCCTGCCCATGCTGTTCGCCAGCCAGTGGCCGGACTGGATGCGGCGTTGGCTGCCCTACTACTGGTATTTCGCGCTGCTGTATTCGCTGCCCTTCTTTTTCAGCTTCATGCTGCTGAAGAACAACGGCGCCGATGTCTGGATCGGCTCGGCACTGGTCGCGGTCTTCGTCATGATCCTGCTGCTGGACTGGGTCACGCTGATCGGCCAGTTCCTGCTCGGCAGCGGCCTCGCCTACCTTGCCTTCTCGCTGACCAGCGACGGCAGCCTGCCGGCCTTTGCGCGCTGGGACTATGTCGCCATCGCCGGCTTCGCGGTGGTTGCCGGCGCCGTCACCAACTACGATGCCGAGCGCATCCGTATCGAACAGGAACGCGCCATGCTGGCCACCGCCGGCAGCATCGCCCACGAACTGCGCACGCCGCTGCTGGGCATACGCGCCGGCGCGGCGGGGCTCGCCAACTACCTGCCGACACTGATCGAAGCCTATCAATTGGCGCAGACCCATGGCCTGCCGGTGGAATCCATTCGCACTGCCCACCTCGACAGCCTGCGCGGCGTGCTGGAGCGGATCGATTCCGAGGCACGCCAGTCCAATGCCATCATCGACATGATGCTGGTCAATGCACGGTCGGCCGGCGCGGTGAAACAGGCATTGCAGCCCTGCTCGATCGCCGCCTGCGTCGAAACCGCGCTGCGTCGCTACCCCTTCTCCGACGAAGAGCGCCGCCTGGTTTCGTGGGACAAGGGCGACGATTTCGACTTTCGTGGCGTCGAACTGCTGATGGTGCATGTCCTGTTCAACCTGATCAAGAACGCCTTGCGCCACATCGCCCACGCCGGCAAGGGCGAAATCAGGCTGCGCATCGAAGCCGGCGACCACCATCGCCTGATCGTGCGCGACAGCGGCGGCGGCATCCCGAGCGATGCGCTGCCGCACATTTTCGAGCGCTTCTACACTTCCACCGGCGATGACACCGTGCTTGGCGCCGGCATCGGACTCGCCTTCTGTCGCGATGTCATGGGCGCCTTCGGCGGCACGATCAGCTGCGACTCGGTGCATGGCGAGTATTCCCAGTTCGAACTCGATTTCCCTGCCGCATGAACAACTACGCGATCCAGCCTTTCCACTTCCCGACCACGGTCGTCTTTGTCGACGACAGCTTGCAGTTCCTGTCCAACCTCAGCCTGCAACTCGATTCGCGCCTGGCCTATCGACTCTACAGTTCGCCCTTCGCCGCCCTGGTGGCGCTCAATGGCAGCGCCCAGATGCCGCCAGTGGCGGAACGCTTCTTTTCGCTCTACCGGCATCGCGGCGACAAAAGCGTGACGCGCCACGTGATCGACGTCAGCCTCGACATGATTCATCGCGAGGTACACAACGAGCATCGTTTCGAACAGGTTTCGGTGGTGGTGGTCGACTACGACATGCCGGAAATCGACGGGCTGGAGTTCTGCCGCAGCCTGAAGAACAAGGCACTCAAGAAGATCCTCCTCACCGGCAAGGCCGACGAGCAAACCGCCGTGCGCGCCTTCAACGAAAAAACCATCGACCGCTTCATCCGCAAGCAGGACGACGACGTCATGTCGCAGCTGAATCGCGCCATCGCCGAATTGCAGCGCGAGCACTTCGACCAGATCGAGCACATGCTGGCCGACGCGCTCTCGGTCGGATCGCACCTGTTCCTGCGCGATGTGGCGTTTGGCGAGCGCTTCCGGGAAATCGCGCGCCGCCTGAACATCGTCGAGCACTATCTGTGCTGCGGACCGGACGGCATCCTGATGCTCGACATGGGCGGCGCCGCCCATCTGCTGATCGTGCAGACCGAGGAAATGATGCGCGGGCACTACGAGATCGCCTACGACCAGAACGCGCCCGAGGAACTGCTGGCGCAGTTGCGCGACGGGCGCAGCCTGCCCTATTTCTGGAAGACCGCCGGCAACTATTCGCCGATCTACGACGACTGGCAGCCCTGCATGCACCCGGCCGAGGAATTCCAGGGCCGCGAGTGGTACCTCTATACCGTGGTCAAAAACCCGGGCGCCTTCAACCTGAAGTACGTCTTTCCCTACGGCGACTACCTGGAGCGCCTCGATAGCGAGGCGCGCCAGGGGATTGCCCGCGCCGATTAGCGTGAAACAACGAAATGGGTCGCTGGTGATATCGAGCGCAGCGAGCCGATCAATAACCCCCCGCGAGGGGGGCGAAGGGGGGCGGGTGTCCGAAAAGGGCTGATTTTCATGAAGCGGGGTGATGTTTCCCGCATCATGAAAGTTAGGCCGCCACGGCCTCGCGCCGGGCGTCGACCGCCGGCGCGTTGCGAACGCGCTGCTTGCGTCGCGTCGAACCCCAGGAGGCCAGCCCGACCTCGTCGCGAATCTCGCGACAGACGGCGACCAATCGCTCCAGCTCCGCGCGGCCCAGCCCGGCATGCACCGAAAATCGCATCAAGGCGCGGCTCTTGGGCGTCGCCGGGGCGCAGAAGATGGCACCGAAGATGCCGCGCGATTCAAGCGCATCGCGCAACACGATGGTGGCCTGCTCGGTTCCCGATTCCAGCGAAACGATCTGGCATGCGCTGCCATTGAGGTTGTAGCCCAGGGCATCCAGCTCGTGGCGCAGGTAGGCGGCGTTTTCTTGCAGTCGCTCGCGGCGCCAGCCTTCCTGCCGGATCACGCCGAGCGTGGCGGCGAGGCCGTGGATGTCGTGCGGCAGCAGGGTCGAGCTGAAGATCGCCGGGTTCGATTCGCTCTTGAAATACTCGGCGAAACGGCGCGAACAGGTGACGAATCCGGCGCGTCCGGCAAAGGCCTTGGCCAGGCTGGCGGTGCGAAAGTGCACCCGCTCGGCCAGCCCCAGTTCGACCACCAGGCCCTCGCCGTTGGGGCCGTGGGTACCCAGCGAATGCGACTCGTCGGCGACCAGGATGCAACCCTGCGCTTCGCAGATCTCGACGATCTTGCGCAGCGGAGCCAGGCTGCCGGTGGTGCTGTAGATCGAGTCCACCACCACCACGCCCGGGCCGTGACGCAGGATCTGGCGTTCGAGGTGCTCGACTTCGTTGTGGAACACGGTGATCGGCCGTGCCCCGGCGCATTTGATGCCCTCCCACAGCGACATATGGGCCATCATGTCGGCGTAGACGGGAATCCCTTCACCGGCGATCACCTGGATCAGGCCGGTATTGGCCGCATAGCCGGACTGGCACAGCACCCCGGATTCGGCCTGCATGAAATCGGCCAGATTCTGCTCGAAATCGGTATGCGGGCAGGCGCCATGAACGAAGATGCCCGACATCAACAGCCCGTTGCCGTCGCGCCGAATGCTGTCGACCATGGCCTCGAGGATGCGTGGATGGCGTGACAGCGCCAGATAGTCGTTGCTGCACAGTTGCAGGGCATCCGGTCCGGGCAGGCGGCCGCGCATGATGTGGCCACCGGCCCAGGTGTTCTGCACCCGATCGCGGTAATAGGCATCGAGCCGCAAGGCGGCGAACTCGGCCAGTTCGGGATTGCGATACTGGGCCTGTGGCCGCAAGGCAGTGACATTGTTTTTCATGATGGAACTCCTTTCTTTGGGCGAAAACAGGGGAAAAAACGACGCGAACACCTCCCTCAAGCATCGCGAGGTTCGTCGCGGTGGTTTCATTTCGCATCATTTCCGCCCATGGTGGGGCAAAAATCTGCATTTTTTGCGAAAAACCTGTCATTTCTGACAGTAGGAATTCAACGGAAATTGCTCTAGGCTTGATCCCAGCCAAGCGCCGCGCAATTCGAGGGGGGAACCAAGATTGCGCGGCGTCTCTGGCGACCTCGTCAGCGGTCAGTTTGTTGCCAACTTGTTGCCAACTTGTTGCCAACCACGCCGGCGTACCCGGATTAGCGACGTGATGACCGACCGAGACTTGCCCCTCAGGAAATTGCGCCGCCGCCTTGCAGCGGCAAAGCCTCATGCCTTGCGCGCGGTAGCCGGCAACCCGGCCGACCTGCGCGCCCGGCGCCAGGCCGCCAGCTCGGGCCCCGCGGAGTCCGGCGAGACGCTCGGCCTTTTGCAGCTCTGCCCGGACCCGATTTTGTTGCTGCGCGAGGAGTGCGTCCGTCTCGCCAACCCGGCCGCCCAGGCCTTGTTTCGCGCCGACAGCGCCGCTGCCCTGAACGGCATGCATTGGCACCGCCTGATCGCCGCCGAACACTGGATGCTGGCTGAAGCGCACTGCGGTGCTCCGGCCGCCGGCGAGGCTGGACGCCAAACGCGAATGGAGTTGCCCTGTGTGGCGCTGGATGGCAGCACCCTGATTGCGGAATCGAGCAGCTGCCTGGTCAGCGTCGGCGGCAAGCCGGCCGTGATGCTGGTGCTGCGCGACATCACCGGGCAGCGACGCGCCGAAGCCGAAAGGCGCACGCAGCGGGCGATGCTTGAACAACAATTGATCGGGCGCGCCGAAGACTTGCGCCAGGCCCTGGCCGATGCGCGGCTTGCCGACCAGGCCAAGGACGCCTTTCTTGCCAATGTCAGCCATGAGTTGCGCACGCCGCTGAGCGCCATGATCGGCCTGCTCGACCTGGCGCGAAACCATGGCTCGGACCCGATCCTGCACGGTTACCTGGAGACGATGATGCGCGCCGGCAGGCATTTGTCGCGCATCATCGACGACCTGCTCGACTTGTCCAAGATCGTGGCCGGCCGCATGGCTATCGAGGAGGTCGACTTCAGCCTGCGCGAAATCCTGCGCCATGCGCGGGAAGTGCTGATGCACAAGGCCGACGCCAAGGGCCTGCAACTGAAATTCCGCGTCGATAACGAACTCCCCGACGCCTTGCGCGGCGATCCCTTGCGGATCGAGCAGATCCTGCTCAACCTGGTCGGCAATGCCATCAAATTCACCGCGCGCGGACACGTGGAACTGCATGCCTCGCTGACCACGCGCAGCGAGAGCCATGTCCGCCTCGCGCTCGATGTCGTCGACACCGGCATCGGCATGACAGCGGAAGAAATCTCCGGCCTGTTTCAGCCCTTTGCCCAGGCCACCGCCACCACCAGCCGCAAATACGGCGGCACGGGTCTCGGGCTGGCATTGAGCCAGCGCCTGGCCGAGGCCATGGGTGGGCGCATCACCGTGCGCAGCCGCAAGGACGAAGGCAGCACCTTCAGTTTCGGGCTGCGCCTGGCCATGGGTGGAACCCGCCCGGGCACGCCGCTGCTGCTGCGGGAGCCGCCCGCCAACTACAGCCACGCCCGCGTGCTGCTGGTCGACGACGACCCGCTCAACATCGAAATCGTCACCGGAATGCTGCAAACGCTTGGCATCTATCCGCAAATCGCCGGCAACGGGCACGAAGCCATCACGCTGCTGGCGGCGGAAGGCCCGGCCGCCTTCGATCTGGTCCTGATGGACATCCAGATGCCCGTGCTCGATGGCCACAGCGCAACGCGCCTGATCCGCAGCTGGGCGGATTTCGGCGCGCTGCCCATCGTGGCACTGACGGCCCATGCGCTGGAACACGAACGGCAGGCCAGCATCCAGGCCGGCATGAACGACCACGTCAGCAAGCCTTTCGACCTTGCCACCCTGCACGCCATTCTGCAGCGATGGTTGCCACGCGGCCGGCAGGCCGCCGCCCCACCGGCACTGCCTCTCGTGCTGCCGGCCGCGAAGGCGCTCGGCGACCTAGGCTGCCTCGATTACCCATCCGCCCTGGCCCGGTTCGGCGGCAACGAGCAACGCTATCGTCATTGGCTGGGAAAATTCATCGAGGAAAGCCCGGCCCTGGCGCCCAAGATACGGAGTGCACTGGCAAGCGGGCGGCGCGACGAAGCGGTGACCATCGCCCACACCTTCAAGGGCAGTACCGGCACCCTGGGGCTGGAAAAGCTGAAGTCGCTCGCGGAAGAACTCGAAACCGCCGTCCGCCGCGGCCGGCCGGCGGTGCCCGAGCTGCGCCAGCTCGAACGGGCGATCGACGAAGCCCGCTTCGAGATCGCCCAGGCTCTCACGCCCTGAGCCCGGCGCGCCAGGTTGCCGGTTTGTGGCAACATTCCCGGCGAAAGGAGTCACACATGAAATTTCCCATTGCCGGCCTGCTTGCCGGCATCGTGGTGCTGGCGGGCTGCGGCGACATGAAAATCAAGGTCTGGCCGTTTGGCGCCGACGGCCCGCGAGAACACTCGCGCGAACCGCTCAATGCCAGGGAGTATCACTGCGCGGCGAACAAGCGCTTTTACCTGCGCACGCTCGACGGCGGCGAGGCGGTGTGGCTGATCCTGCCCGAACGCGAAGTGCGGCTGGAGCGCATTGGCGCCGGCAGCACGCGTTACGGCAAGGGCAATCTGGTACTCGATCTGGCCGCCGACAAGGCCAGCCTGAACGACGGCGCCAGCACCGCCTACGCCGACTGCAAGCCGGCCGCGACCGAGCGATAGGCGGCAATCAAAGACAGGCCTGCTCCAGGGCCTTTTCGCATTTGTCGCAAAAGCCGTCGGCGCCGACGGGAGCGGCACTGCCGCAGCGACGGCACACCGAGGCTTGCGGCAATGGTCCGGGCGGTGGCGACGGGGGCTTTGCGGGCGCAGACGCCGGCTTGCGTTGGGTCATGTGGCGGATTCCCGCGGAGCGTTCGCCACGCCGGCCTGTGCCGCCAGCCAGGCGCGAAACGGCTTCAGTGCCGGATTGGTGGCGGGTCGCGCCGGCAACAACAGGTAGTAGGAACGCGGATTGGCGTAGCGCTGCGGCAGCGGCGCCACCAGTTGCCCCGAGCGCAGCAGGTCGGCAACCAGGCCCAGGGTGGCGAGCGCCACGCCCTGGCCATCGATCGCCGCCCCAATGGCAGATGCATACTGGTTGAAGGCGATGCTGCCCGCCGGCCGCAGGCGCGGCTGGCCGCTCATTTCCAGCCACACCTGCCACGACAGCCAGGGCCGACTCTGCGCTTCGTCCTCGTAGACCAGCAGTACGTGCCGGTTCAAGTCGGCGGGCTGGGCCAGACCTGGCGATTTCCCGAGGTAGGCGGGGCTGGCCACCGGCACCACGGTGTCGCCGAACAGGCGCAGCGCACCGGCCGGGGCATTGCGATCCTGCAGGTAGCGCACCGCGGCATCGAAGCGGCCACGCTCCAGATCCACCACACGGGTGTCGGCGGAGATGCGGATGTCGATGCCGGGATGACGGAGGCGAAAATCCTCCAGGCGCGGGATCAGCCAGAAGCTGGCAAAGGCCTGGGTGGTAGCCAGGGTCAGGGTTGGCTCGCCGCCACCGCGCAACTCGGCCGCCACGGCGCGAAGCTCGGCAAAGGCATGCTCGACAGCGCGCTGCAAGCGCTCGCCGGCGGGTGTCAGCAGCAGGGCGCGCGGCCGGCGCTCGAACAGGGGCAGACCGAGCGCCGCTTCGAGCGCGATCACCTGTTTGCTCACCGCCGACTGGGTAAGGAACATTTCCTCGGCGGCGCGGGTAAAGCTCAGGCAACGCGCCGCCGCCTCGAAAGCGCGCAGCGCGTCAAGCGGCGGCAGGGCCTCCTTATTCATTCCATTTACGCATGCATGACAAGCGCCGATTTCGTTGGTCGGAGCGGCGCCGGCGGTCGATACTGAACGCATCAACCACCACCGCCAAGGAGCAGAGTGTCATGTCCACCCAAGCCATATCAAGTGCCTCCCTGATCTGCGCCAGCCGTTCGCGGCGCGCCGCGATGATGGGCGAAACCCGCCACCCGGCTGCCATGGGCGATGATACAGAATTCCTCGAAGGAATGCTCGTCGCCGGGCGCCAGACGCTGGACCGGGGCCGCCTGCTGGCCCTGCCGGCACGCGACGCCACCCTGGTCTGCGTCGCCGGGGAAGTCTGGCTGACCCGCGATGGCGACCGCGAAGACTACATCCTGGGTGCCGGATCCAGCCTGCATCTGGGGCAGCACGACCAGGCCATGGTGCAGGCGCTCAAGCCCAGCCGCCTGCGCCTGATCCTCGCCTAGCCCGGATATTTCACAGGCCCGTGAAGGAGTGGCCGGGAGATATGGGTAACGGATAGAGTTGGGTGCCGCCAAGGCGAGCTGATCGAATTTTGATCAATCTGGCGAATTCTGGACGGACCACCCCCAACCCCCGATG
>JACRLX010000009.1 GCA_016235165.1 Rhodocyclales bacterium | reverse complement strand
ACGCCCAAGGCGCCCAAACCACATCTGATCAGCGGTACACTTTGGCATCGGCGGAACCTCGTTAATTTCGGCTTAGACACCTGTATTAACGCGCCTCACGGCTGTTCCGCCGACCTCCCCTATGAAATATCCGGGCTAGGCTTGCAAGCGTTCGAGACAGGCGCGAATGCTGGCCGGCATTGCCGTCGGGCGCTCGTCATCACGGCCGACGAAGACATGGACGAAGCTGCCCAGCGCCGCCGCCGATGCCTGGCCCTGGCGAAACAGGCCGATCTCGTAGCGCACCGAAGACTTGCCCAGGTGCGCGACGCGCAGGCCGGCGTCGATGGTCTCGGGAAAGGCCAGCGCCGCCATGTAGCGGCACTGCGATTCGACGCAATAGCCGATCGCCGCGCCGGCGTGGATATCGAGCCCGCCCTCGCGGATCAGGTACTCGTTGATCACGGTGTCGAAATAGCTGTAATAGACGACGTTGTTGACGTGGCCATACAGGTCGTTGTCCATCCAGCGCGTGGGGATGGCAAGGAAGTGGGGGAAATCGGCGCGCCCGGGCTGGGGTGGTGCCCCGGGCCGGGCCGGGGTGGCAACTGCGGGAGCGACGGCAGGAATGGAAGTGGAAGTAGTCATCGTGCGCTTCGGTTTCGACGAAGCGCGCGATGATAGCAACAAGCGCTAAGAGGCGTCGGCGCTCACTGCTGATTGAGGTACATCGCGGCCATGAAGGCATCGGCATCGACTTCCCTGGCGGAAGGCGCGCGATGCTGGACTTCCTGCAAGCCCAATTGCAGCGCGGGGCTGGCCGGCGTCCATTCGGCGTTGAGGACTTCATCCTCGAACTTGCCGAACTCATCCTCGACGATTTTGCCTGTGCTCATATCCATCACCATCAACATTTCGGTCTCCTTCAAGGGAACCGTGCCCTTGCAGCATATAACGGCCGAGCGCGCGAAAAGTTGAATGATTCCTCAAACATCAAGCATCTGTTGTTTCAACGCCACGCCAGGCGCGGTGCATGTGACAAATGTCACGCCGTGCGCGGCGGGCTCCAGGGCGCGACGCGCAACAACAACAGCATGCCCGGCAGCGCGAGCGCGGCGCAGAGCATGAAAAAGGCAAACCAGCCGAGCTGCTCGATCAGGTAGCCGGTGGAGGCATTGATGAAGGTGCGCGGCACGGCGGCGAGGCTGGTGAACAGCGCGAACTGCGTCGCCGTGTACAGCGGATGCGTGGCGCGCGCGATGAAGGCGACGAAGGCCGCCGTGCCCAGCCCCACCCCCAGTGCCTCGAAACCAATCACCAGCGCCAGCTGCGCCAGCTCTGCCGCGCCCACCGTTTCGTGGCGGCCGATCCAGGCCAGCCAGGCGAAGCCGAAGATCGACACCAGTTGCACCACGCCGAACAGCCACAGCGCGCGGTTAATGCCCAGCTTCACCATCCACAGCCCGCCGACCAGGCCGCCCGCCACCGCCGGCCAGAGCCCGGCATTCTTGGCCACGATGCCGATCTGCGACTTGGCGAAACCCATGTCCAGGTAAAAGGGCGTGGCCAGCGCGGTGCACATCGAGTCGCCCAGCTTGTAGAGGAAGATGAATGCCAGGATCATCACGGCCTCGCGCGGGCCGGCGCGGTGGATGAACTCGTGGAAGGGTTCCACCACCGCCTGACGCAGGGATTTCGGCGCCGCGCCCACCAGCTCGGGCTCGCGCGCCAGCAGAGCCAATGCCATGCCCGGCAGCATGAACAGCGCGGTGATGACGAAGACCTGCAGCCAGGGCAAGTGGTCAGCCAGGATCAGCGACAGCGAGCCCGGCACCAGCCCCGCGATGCGATAGGCATTGACATGCACCGAATTCCCCAAGCCCAGTTCATGCTCGGCCAGGATCTCGCGCCGGTAGGCGTCCAGGGCGATGTCCTGCGTCGCCGACAGCAGCGCCACCGCCCCCGTCAGCCACAGTATGGGCAGGATCTCGCCGCCCGGCGCGAACAGGCCCAGCGCCGCGATCGACAGCAGCAGCCCGACCTGGGTGATCAGCATCCAGCCGCGACGGCGCCCGAGCGGCGGCGCGTAGCGGTCGAGCAGCGGCGACCAGAGGAATTTCCAGGTGTAGGGAAACTGGATCAGCGCGAACAGCCCGATGGTTTTCAGATCGACACCCTCGGAGCGCAACCAGGCCGGCACCAGGTTCAACAACAGATAAAGCGGCAGCCCCGACGAAAAGCCGGTGAACACGCAGATCAGCATGCGCCGGGTGAACAGCGCGGCAAGCCAGGAGGGCATGGACGGAACCTGTAAAGCGGCCCCGCATTCTAGCCGCGGCGCCGCGACGCCCCAGACGCATGGCCGCATCCCGGCAGAAAGGAAGATGCGGACGCGGGAGCGGGCGCCGGCCCCGGCGTCCGGCAGGCGCTCGCCATAGACCCGCGCCGCAAACCTGCGGCGACCGGTCGGCGACCTTGCCGTCGCCGACGAAGGCGGCTATGCTGGCGCACTATGACGCCAAGATCGCAAACCGCGCCATGAGCCGCAACCGTCCGTATCCCGCATCCGGACCACGTCTGTCGGCCTTCTATACCGCAGCGCCGGCCCGAGCCGCCGGCGCAAGCGCACCCACGACCCCGACCCGGCCGGCACAGGCCCGCGCCGTGACCGACAGCGTGGTACTGAAGAAGCTGGCACCAACCGCCGCCGGCGCGCGCCGCCTTGCGGCGCGTTTCGGCGACGCGCTGGTCTGCGTGCGCTACCGCGAGGATGCCGATGGCGGACGCCGCCTGACCACCGTCGAACTCGTCGTCGACACCCGCCCCCTGCCACCCGGCGAACTCCTGGTGCACGTCGCCTTCGAAGAAGCCGAACTGCGCACCAAGGTCAAGGAAGCCGGCGGCACATGGGACGCCAAACACAGGCTCTGGCGCCTGCCCCGCGCCACAGTCCGCAAACTCAAACTGACCGGCCGCGTCGTTCGCAAACCTGCCTAGCTATGGCAATCCAGACATACCCACCTATCGACCGTTCACTCCATATCTGGCAGCCAATTACCAGATATGGCAGTTTTCGATTGAGGCCGAATTTACGTTGGGGCTCAAAAGCATGACCTCGTTCTGCCGTTCGCGTTTCGTGCTTCGCCGTACTGGTCGGCGGCCGCTCGCGGCATCGCAATCGCCGTGTCACCAGCGCCGACTTTCGCAGTTGTGCAGAGGCCGAGTAAAGCTCGTTGTGCTGTCGGCGTCATTCCGTTCAAAGTTTCTCGCATCAGCAACGGTCATCACGCCAGTCAGTCATTGGCTGGCGCCTGAGGGCGCTAAACCCATGGAATGCCAACGCCATCGCCCATCCTCAACCAAAGACAAAGAAGCAGGCGCGCTTTGCTCATGGCCTGTGGTTTCGTGCGGTTCTTCCGTGCGTCGTCGCACGCCGGCGGCTTCGTTGTTTGCCGCTGCTTCGCCTGGTGCCGCTTCGGGCGGGTGGGAAGCGTCTTCCCCTCGTACCGTTTTGGCCCCAACCCGGCTGTCAACACGGACGCTGCGCGATAAAGCCGCGCAGCGCCGGTCACATTTACGTTATGCCTCTCATCACTAATCAACCGAATTGGGAGCCGAGCCGCAGATGGGAAACCCCATCCACGGCTCGTCATTCCCCGGCAGGAGTAGAAGTCCTGCCGTACAGCTTGGGAACCTTCTGCCGCCGAAAGGCCACGGTCGGTAATCCCCGGCGCGGAGGCATCCGCGTCGTTAGGTGGCCAAGACCCCACACGGGGAAACCTGCCTGGGCTCTCGTAACCACCAAAGCCAACCATCCACCAGTTGGCGTGCACGCCAGCGCAATCAAGGCTAATTGCCATGCTTACGCTGTCCATCAAGCTGAAACTCAGCTACAAGCAAGCGCAGTCTCTTATGCTTTTGCTCATGCTGATGCTCAGCTAGTTTCAAAGCCGGCGGGGAAACCCGCTGGCCCTTCCACTTCCGTTGTTGTGCCTTTTGTCGCATCGTTAGAACAGAGGCATAACACTACGTTCGAGGGGACGCTTCGCCATAAAGCGGCTCAGCGCCCCTCAACTCCACGTTATGCCTACTCTGCATCGGGCCGTATCTAGACTGCGCGAAATCCCGGATAATCCGCGCATGGACCTCTTTGACGCTATACATGCCGGGGTATCGGAATCTCAGCCCCCCCACCAAGACCGGCCCGTTTCTGCCGTCGACGCCATCATTGCTGATGGTTTTCGCCGTGCCTTTGACAGGTACCAGCGGGACAAATCAACCGCCCCCTTACTCTTGAACGGCGATGCGTTTGCCGTCTTGAAGGAACTTCCGCCCGATTCCGTGGACTTCGTAATGACATCCCCGCCCTACTGGGGAAAACGCGAGTACGACAATGGCGGCATTGGACTGGAAGCCAATTACCAAGACTTTGTAAGAGACCTCGCCGCTATCTGCGCCGAACTGAAGCGCGTCCTGAAACCGACGGGTTCCTTCTGGCTCAACCTTGGTGATACCTACAACGAAAAAGGGCTGGTCGGCATTCCTTGGCGGGTGGCGTTTGAATTGACCGACAACCAAGGTTGGATACTCAGAAACAGCGTCGTATGGAACAAGTTAAAAGGCGGAATGGACAACAGCAAAGACCGACTTGGCAACTTGCATGAACACGTATTCCATTTCGTGAAGCAGGCTAGGGGCTATTACTACAATGCAGACGAGATTCGCTCAAAACCGAGAGAAGCAAAGGTGGTTAACGGCACAGTTATCTCTGCAACTGGCGTCTCTGGTGTTCGATACAAGCGACAGCTCGAACTCTCGACGGCTCTGAACGAGGACGAGAAAGAGGCTGCTTTCAGCGCTTTGGAAAAAATGCTTGCAAGTGTCGCTGGTGGCGAAGTTTCCGACTTCCGAATGATTATTCGCGGTCAGCAACGCACTACACACTCCGACAGTGCCAAGGTATCCGGTCGCGCGAAAGAGCTACGAGACAAAGGCTTCTACTTCTTGAAATACCATCCAAAGGGAAGCAAACCGGGTGACGTGTGGGACATCATTCCCGAGGATACGCAACGGCGTGAAACTCACTTTGCGGCGTACCCCCAGGATCTTTGTCGCATACCGCTGCTAGCGACTTGCCCTGAAAACGGCCTAGCACTCGATCCATTTTGTGGGACAGGTACAACCCTCCTCGCCGCTCGTAATCTTGGCCGTAAGTCTATTGGCATCGACATCTCGCGCCGCTACTTAGAACTGTCACAGGAAAGGTGCGATTCGCTTCTATGAGCAAAGTCGTTGAACTATTCGGGAAGTCCACCAAGAAGAAAGCAGTCAACTGGCAGAAGGTCGTTGCTGAACAGCACTGCATATATGCCAACAAGCGCTGCTACAAGGTTCGCAAGTCCGATCCTGGTACGTCCATCGGAACTTGCACGGTACTTTATGGCAAACAACCTGAGCCAGTCATCATTTGCCCTACCCGGCTAATTGAGAGAGGCCAAATATTCACTGACTGCTTTCACTTGCTTACTACTCACGAGCCAGGAAATGAACTGCATATAGTTCCGGAAGTTTCGATTCCGGGTGGTAGCGTCGATTACTTTCTCGTTTCCGTAAAGAACGACAAGATAAAAGATTTTGTTGGCATCGAGCTTCAGACGCTCGACACTACCGGCACAGTATGGCCGGAACGCCAGCGACTCCTGAAGGAACTCGGCGTTTCTCGTAGCGACGACGCGGAAAGTTCCGATAAACCCTACGGCATGAATTGGAAAATGACAGCCAAGACGATTCTTGTTCAGATGCACCACAAGGTGCAGACGTTCGAGCACGTCCACAAGAAACTCGTGCTCGTAATTCAGGACAAGCTCCTTGCATACATGAGCCGTGAATTCCAATTCGACCACTTGCGAAATCCGGCAGCAATAGGCGACTCAATCCATTTGCACGCATACAGCATGAGTCGTGCATCAACCGGAGACTTCCGATTGGCTATGGCTGCACGTCTGAGTACAGACGCGGATGGCATTGGCACATGTCTTGGTCTTCAAGCAGAAGCTCGTATCGAGTTGGCACAGATCATTGAAGCCCTCCAATCGAAGATTTCAGCAAGCACACGCTTCGTGCCCGTGTAACCGTAGGCATAACCCGGCGGTCCACCGGACGCTGCGCGATAAAGCCGCGCAGCGCCGGTGACCTCCACGTTAGCCCTTTCATATGCGCATCCCCTCACGACTCATGCCGCGAGTAGCACGAAGGCCCACCTCTTCAGGATCGTGGGCCATTCTCGTCGTCCTAGTGGCCGCATTTGCGTATTTGCTCTGGGTGCACCCAGTTCCTGT
>JACRLX010000052.1 GCA_016235165.1 Rhodocyclales bacterium | reverse complement strand
GCTGCTTGGCGACGAGGGCCAGGACCAGCTCGATGGCGGCAGCGGCGACGACCTGCTCGCCGGCGGTGCGGACAACGACCGCCTGACCGGCGGCGCCGGCCATGATGTGCTGGCGGGCGGGGCGGGCGACGATTGGCTGGTGGGCGACCTGGCCTGGACCAGTCCCTATGCCGCGCCGGTGGCCGGCGACGATACCTATCGCTTCAACGTCGGCGACGGCCGGGACACGGTGATCGAGACGGTCGGCGGCAATGACCGGGTCGAGTTCGCGGCGGGCATCGCCGCGAGCGAGGTTACGGTGCGGCATGTGGGACAGAACCTCGTGCTCGGCATCGACGGCGGCGCCGACAGCCTGACCTTGGCGAACTGGGCCAATGGCGGCGGCGCACTGGTCGAGACGGTGGTGTTTGACGATGGCACACGCTGGGACGAAGCGGAGATCAAGCGTGTTTCGCTGGTCGGCGGCACGGGGACGGACCAGTTGGTGGGCTATGCGGGAGCCGATACGCTTGTCGGCAACCAAGGCAATGACGCCTTGGCGGGGGGCGCTGGCGACGATAGCTACGTGTTCCATGCCGGAGACGGGCAGGACGGTGAGCACAACGATGTCTGCTTTGCCGCGAATGATGCGGTGTTTGAGATTAGGAGGGCAATATGAAATACGAATGTTGTGCTTACCCATGTAGCACAAATCCGCTAAAGGAAAAGATATTGAGAACTATGCACGTGACGAATTGCTGTGGATTCGCAATGAGTGCACTGCGTATTTGTTTGGCGTTCTTTTTAATATCTGAATATGCAACGGTTGCATTGGCACTCGAACCGGCCAAGACCATTTCTGCGCAAGCCTCATCATCTCCGGCGAGTAAAGCTACCGATGCAAAAGTTTCACGTGCGGTTGCCTTGTGGAAGAAAGGAGGACCCGACGATCTGAAGGAGTCCTTCCGGCTCAACCAAGAGGCGGCGAAAGAAAATGACCCTCGCGCCGAATACAACCTCGGAATCATGTACATGAACGGCCAAGGGGTGCCGAAGGACGACAAACAAGCTGCGTATTGGTTTCTTAGAGCGGCTGAGAAAGGCCATGCAATTGCGCAGTTCAATCTCGCGGTTAGTTTAAGTAGCGGCGATGGCGTCCCTGTCAACAAGTCGGAAGCGGTGAGATGGTACCGAGCAGCTGCCGATGGCGGACACATTCTTGCGGCCTATAACTTGGGCGTGGCGTACTCGGACGGAATAGGGGTATCGAAGGACGATACAACAGCAGCTGCGTATTTTCGGCGGGCTGCCGATCATGGATATGCACGCGGAAAATATAGTTTAGGAATGATGCATCTGGAAGGTAGAGGCGTCCTAAAGAATGAGGTAATGGCCTTGTCTTTGTTCCAGGCCGCTGCGAACGAGGGTATTCCAGAAAGCTTCTATATGTTGGCGTACTGTCACCTCGAAGGGATTGGGGTGCCGAAAGACTCCAAAAAAGCTGCCGCTTTCTATGAAAAGGCAGCAATTCTTGGAGATCCTCAATCGCAGTACATGATGGGTTATTTGTATGCAAAAGGTATTGGAGTACGACGGGATCAGGCCAAAGTCAGTTACTGGATGAAAGCTGCCGCCGCTCAAGGTGAGCCGAGCGCGCTGACATTCTTGAAGAAGCTCGAAGATAAATAGTAGTTGCTCATGCTTAGGAGATAGACATGGCAGACGTTAAGTCTTTTGTTAAGGGACAGGTAGAGTTGGCATGGAAACAGCATAGTGCACAACAAACGCTAGATGAAGCCTGCATGAGATTTGTGCAGGACAATACTCCAGAGAACCGGGCGGCAGTTGATAGAGCTTTTGACCAAGTATGGAAAGAAGTCGCAAACGCGACTTCAAAGATCATTCCCTGGAATATTGGGGAAATGATCGTCAATGCAATCTTGGGGAGATTGATTGACTCATGGAACGCCATCCTGGATCGGGAGAATGGACAGCTTCACGAAGATCTTGTTAAGCTCGGACTCAGGAAGGCAGGCGAAGAGCAGAGAAATAAGTGCGCTCAACAAAGCGATAAGTATAGGGAGACTCAAGAAGCTGGATCCCAAACCCGCCGCGACCCGCTGATCCTCGACCTCGATTCCAACGGCCTCGCCACCACCAACGCCGCCACCAACGGCATCCACTTCGACCACGACGCCAACGGCTTCGCCGAAGCCACCGGCTGGCTGAACCCCGCCGACGCCTTCCTCGTCGTCGACCGCAACGGCAACGGCACGATAGACAGCGGCCTCGAACTCTTCGGCGACCAGACGCTATTGCGCTCCGGCGCCAAGGCCGCCTCCGGTCTGCAAGCCCTCGCCGAATGGGACAGCAACCGCGACGGCCAGATCACCGCCGCCGACACCCGCTTCACCGACCTGCGCGTCTGGCAAGACCTCAACCAGGACGGCATCTCCCAATCCACCGAACTCCAAACCCTGCCTGACGCCGGCATCGCCGCCATCAGCCTCGCCGGCACCGCCACCCACACCGCTGCCGATGCCAACGGCAACACCGTCACTCGCACCGGCACATTCACCCGCACCGACGGCATCTCTGGCCTCAGCGGCGAACTCGCCTTCAAACGCGACACCGCGCTGTCCATTCCCACCGCGACCTATACCGTCACCGACGCCATCGCCGCCCAGCCCGATCTCTCCGGCTACGGCAACCTGCTCGACCTGCATCAGGCGCTGGCCAAGGAAGACGCCGACCTCGTCGCCGCCGGCGGCACCGCCGGCAGCGGCCCCCTCGCCATCGCGCTGACTGCTTACATCACCGCCTCAGGAGTCGGCGCCGGCGACACGGCGATTCGCGACGCCGCCCTCGACACGCTGCTCTATACCTGGGCCAACGCCGCCGGCATCCCTCCCGCCTCACGCGGCAGCGCCATGGACGCGCGCCAGATCGCCTTCCTCGAAGCCGCCTT
>JACRLX010000005.1 GCA_016235165.1 Rhodocyclales bacterium | reverse complement strand
CAGAAACTCCTGGCCCTTCTTCGGTTTCACCCGGCGCACGCGATTGAGATAGCCGACACCTTCGACGTGCAGATTGAAGAACGACGACTGATTGGTTGCTTCCGCTTGATTGGACATGATGGTCTCCTTTTCACACAAAAAATGGGGAGACCATGCCCCGGACGGGGATGGAACTCCCCGACTGGGTTGAAGCAATGACGACTACCTCCGAGCCTTGCGGCCACCGGCTTGCAGGAGATCTCACCGGTTTTGGCGCTCTCGCGAGCGAAGGGCGATGCGTAACGTGCATCGATCGGGCTGACGCAGCCAACGTGGTACTCCGACAGCTTCTGCCCGACGCCTGCCATGCGGCAGAGAGTCGAGCAGCGCATATTCCAATCAGATGACCTTCGCTCATGCATTTGGTTCCATTGCACTGGCATAGTTCGCTGTTACCCGAAAACGCGCGACAACAGCCTGGCCAAGACTCACCGACAGGCTGACCTCGGTGAAGGCAGCGAAACCCCGTGCCGGGCCTTGTCGCAGGGCCTGAACACGAAATCGGTGGAAGGAAGCACCCCACCTGCCGTGGCGCTGCGCTTCCATGAGCGCCAGCAGCGCAATCGAGCGGATCATGCGGATCTCTTCGGCACTAGGGAAACATGCCGGTTCCGCTTCGGCGCCGACGGGCATAGCGCTCAAGCTCAGGCCTTGCCTTCCGACGCCTCGCGCCGCGGCTTGAATCGGGCCTCGGCCAGCCGTGCGAGGCTGAGGAACAGATGGTCCGCGTTCAGATGCAGCGCGCGGCGCTCCTCGCCCGTCGCCGTGACAGTCCATTGAGTCTCAGCGAGCCGGCCGATGACATGCACGCGCGCGCCCTTCTTTACGAGCTGCGCGACCTCCGCGGCATGTCGATCGCCCCATACATTGACGTCGAGCCAGAAGCCACCGACCTGCTCTAGACCGCCCTTGCCGTCCTGGCGATAGTCGTCGAAGAACACCCGCAACTCGGCGACCTGCCGTTCCTCGCTGCCGACCATGACCGTCTTCAAGAGCGGCTGATCCCCCACATTTCCGGTTCCACTAAACTCGTTCGACATTGCACCCTCCGTTGGTTGATTGACTCACTGAATTTCGATGGGCTGCGAGGCCCTGGCCGGAAGCCGGCTGATCGCCGGCGCCGCCCTCACAGCAACTCCGTGTCCGACTGCGGCATATCCTCGGCTGCGGTGAGCGACGCCTGTTCGAGGAGGCGCAGTTCGGCCTCGCTCAACTTGACGCGCCGCCGCGTATGACGGGGCGCCTGCGCGCCGGTGAAGACCTTGCGCGGGACTTCACCGAACAGCGCGACCACGGCGCGCACACGCTGATGCGCGAGTTCGTCCGCTCCAGGCAGGAAATCGCTACGGGACAATTGCCGCAGTTCCTCGCGCAAGAGATGGCGCTCCCAGCGGATCGGTTCGAGGAACAAGGCGCGCAGCTCCCGGCCGACTTCGCGAATCGCCGCCCTGCCCTCGTCATCGCTCATGCGATCCTTGTGGATCAGGGTCTTGATCATGCGCACGTAGTAGTCGAACTCGACGATCGCCTCCGCCGTGGCATAGCCGTAGGGGCTGCGAAACCCGAGCTCGACGGTCTTGGGGCTGCGCGACCCCATCACGGCCAACGACAGGCCCTTGCGCTTGAGGATCTCGATGGCTTCCTCGCGCGCGGTGATCACGCGGCTCAGATGTGCGCGAATCGCTACCAGACCCTCGTACATGCGGATCAGGATCCAGTCGGCGTAAGGGTTGTCGTTCGCCGACAGGTGCCAGATGGATTTGAGAACCGCCGCAAAGCGCCTGCCTCCAGGAATCGGCGGCAACTTGCCTGCGGCATCCGCACCGCGGCCGGTAAAGATCCGATAGGCATCCTTGGTGTGCAAGCTCATCGTGTCGGGGGTGGCATCCGCCAGTTGCCCGAGTTGGGCGTTGCCGGCGGGTATGGCATCGGGCGCATTGGGCCCATTGGGCTCATCGCGCTCTTGCTGCAGGATTGCGTCAGGGGCTGCCATGGCGGACTCCGTTTCGATTGAGGTGGTTGTGGCTGCCGCGAACGGCCTGGTGGTTGCAGCGCCGTGTT
>JACRLX010000057.1 GCA_016235165.1 Rhodocyclales bacterium | reverse complement strand
GACCGTGAAACGAGACCGCGCCGATGATATTGCACTTCACCGTGTGAGAAAGTAGGTCAACGCCAGACTATCCCACCCCTCAACGCCCCCTCTGCAACGCGCAGTCGGGGCGTTGTGCTTTACGGGAGGGGCAAACGTCCGACGGCGGCTGTTAAAATAGCGCCATGAAGACAAGCTTTCTGGAATTCGAGCAAGCCATTGCCGAGCTCGAAGCAAAAATCGAACAGTTGCGTTTTGTTCAGGACGATTCGGCAGTTGATATCTCCGATGAAATATCGCGCCTCGACGCCAAAAGCCAATCCCTGACCAAGGAAATCTACGCCAAGCTTACGCCGTGGCAATGTGCCTTGGTCGCACGCCATCCGCAGCGCCCCTATACGCTGGATTACATTGATCTGGTATTCACCGACTTTCATGAACTTCACGGCGATCGGGCCTACGCCGATGATCGTTCCATCGTTGGTGGACTCGCCCGTTTCAATGGTCAGTCGTGCATGGTGATTGGCCACCAGAAAGGTCGCGATACCAAGGAAAAGATCCAGCGAAACTTCGGCATGCCGCGCCCGGAGGGTTACCGAAAGGCGCTCCGGCTCATGAAGCTGGCGGAGAAGTTCGGATTACCGATATTCAGTTTCGTCGATACGCCCGGGGCTTACCCCGGGATCGACGCGGAGGAACGGGGGCAGTCCGAGGCAATCGGGCGGAACCTGGCGGTGATGGCCGAGCTTAGAGTACCGCTGATTGCCACAATCATTGGCGAAGGTGGTTCTGGCGGAGCGCTGGCAATAGCCGTCGCCGACGTGGTTGCGATGCTTCAGTACTCGACATATTCGGTTATCTCACCAGAAGGATGCGCGTCGATCCTCTGGAAGAGCGCGGAGCGGGCAGGCGATGCAGCCGAAACCATGGGCATTACCGCTCATCGCCTGAAGTCCTTGGGCTTGGTGGACAAGGTGATCAATGAGCCCGTCGGAGGCGCGCACCGCGACTACCGGGGAATGGCACAGAATCTGAAGAAGGCTCTTCAAGAAAGTCTGAAGCAGCTTTCCAGCCTTTCGTCCAGCGAACTCATCGAGCGCCGCTTCGATCGTTTGATGAGTCATGGCCGCTTCAAGGAACAAGCAATCAATTGAGCGGGTCATGCAGGCGATTCATGCCTGCATTTCCAGCACTGTGCGAGATCAAGACGCCTTGGCTGTCGCCTATTCGGGCGGCCTCGACTCCACGGTCCTGTTGCACGCGACCCGTCGCGTTCTGGATCGCTCGCCTGCGCGACTAAGCGCCATCCATGTCAATCACGGCCTGAGTCCGAATGCCGATGCTTGGGCGGATATTTGTGCCGATGCATGCAGGAAAATTGATGTTCCATTGCATATTTGCAGGGTCGCGTTGAGCCAGAAGACCGGCGAGGGCATTGAGGGCGAAGCACGTCGATTGCGTATCGCCGAATTGATGCGCCATCCGGCGCAATGGGTATTACTGGCCCATCATGCGGACGATCAGGCGGAGACCCTGCTCCACAATTTGCTCAGAGGAACCGGAATTCGCGGTGCGGCGGCGATGCCCTATCGGCGGGAAAAGTTCCTGCGTCCCTTTCTGGGACTAGGTCGAGGCGTAATTAAGGAATATGCAGACGCGCAAGGCCTTGTCTGGATAGACGACGAAAGCAACCAGGATTGCAAATACACCAGAAACTACTTGCGCGCCAAGATTCTTCCTTCGATTCGCGATCGATTTCCGACGGCATCGGAACAACTGGCCGCTGCCGCCGAGCGATTCGGCGAAGCGAACCTGTTGCTCGAAGATCTGGCGCAAATGGACCTGAACGATACCCCTGCTGAATTCCCCCTGCCAATCGACAAGTTGCAAAATCTGCCGGAAGCACGGGCTCGCAACCTGCTGCGCACATTGCTCGCGTGGCGGGGCGTTCAGGCGCCCGATGAAGCGCGCCTGAGGGAGTTTCTGCGCCAACTGCGTTCGGCGGGAAACGACAAACGCCCATCGCTGGACCTGCCGGCCTATCGTCTATGGTGTGAAAAGCGGCTGCTTCATTTCTGCCGCAGAAGTTAGCTTGCGCTCGAGTCACCCAGGGCGGAGAGTCGTTGGGAAAGCTCAACCGCCGAGCGGACCTGCATTTTTTCAAAAATATGGGAGCGATGGACTTCGACAGTACGCATCGCGATTCCCAATTCATCGGCTATCACCTTGTTGAGCTTGCCTGCCAGTATCCGTTGCATGACTTCGTGTTCGCGCTGGGTCAGTTGCGACAGGAGCTGCCGGACCAGATTGACGGATTCAGTGCGCGCGATACGACGCTTGTCGTGGGCAAACGCGGCAAGAACCTTGTCGACCAGCGCATTGTCGTCGTAGGGCTTCTCGACGAAATCGAAAGCCCCGTCCTTTAGCGCCTTGACAGCCATCGGAACATCGCCGTGTCCGGTGAGGAAGATGACCGGCAATTGACACTGAATCGCACGCATACGGTCGAAAAGCTCGATTCCATTCATCCCCGGCATGCGAACATCCAGAAGGCAGCAGCCATACAACTCGCTCGTCGCGGAAGCGAGAAAAGCGTCCGCGGAATCCCAAGCCTTGCTCTGGACTCCCCTCGATTGCAATAGCCATTGCAATGCGTCTCGCACGGCGGAGTCGTCATCGACGATGTAAGCCATCGAATTCATTGGGTCGCCGATATCGGTAGCAGCAGACGAAACACGGTTCCCCCCCCAGAATTGGCGGCAAATGACAGGCGTCCACGGTGACTTTCAACGACAGAGCGACAAATCGCGAGGCCCATGCCCATACCGTCAGGTTTGGTGGAGAACAATGGATCAAACAATTTGTCCGCAACCCCAGGATCGATACCGCAGCCATGGTCAGCGACGGCCAGGGAAGCATAACCATCCTCGGTATCCAGATCAATCTCGATAACACGCTGATCCGCTGGTGTCGTACGCATCGAATCCACGGCGTTGCGCAGCAGATTGAGAAGAATCTGCTCGATCAGGATCGGGTCGCCATCGATCGCCGGGCGTTGCGCGGCGCGGAAACTGATCCGGACTCCGCGTTTCCTGAGCTCTCCCTCAAGCAAATCCAAAGCGGCGTCGACGCTGTCTGCGAGGCCGACCCGCTCGACACGGCTATCGCTGGAGCGCGTCAGGCTATAGATGCGTCGAATCACCTGACCGGCCCGACGTGACTGCTCCACCGCCTTTTCAAGGGCGGGAACAACATCGGCGATTCCGGCACCGTTGCGCAACAAGTTGGTGGCCGCCGTGCAGTAGCTTGAAATCGCGGCAAGCGGCTGGTTAAGTTCATGTGCGATGCTCGATGCCATCTCGCCGACAGCGACCAATCGCGATGTGGACTGCAGCCGCTCCTGTTGTTGGCGTGCGGTTTCCTCCGTGCGTTTGCGCTCGGTGATGTCTACCATGGAACCCATCCAGCCGAAATGCACGCCGTTGGCATTCATCAACGGGGTTTCATGTATCAACACGTCGATGACCTCGCCATTGCGTCGCTTGAACTTCAGCTCGAAGCCTTCCGACGGTCCATCTCCGGCGAGCACCCGATCATGCATCAGGCGTGTTTCATCAAGGAAGTCGTCGGCCCAGTAGGGCATAGGCGGACGGCGCCCGACCAGTTCTTCCACCGACCAGCCGACCATGCGACAAAACGCCGGATTGACATAGGTGATCTCGCCGTCGAGATTGCGTGCCCGCATCCCGGTATCGAGCGAGTCTTCCATGGCTTTGCGAAACGCGTGTTCGCGCCGCAATTCTTCTTCAACCAGTTGTCGGCGCAAGACATGGCGACGCAATATCCACAGACTCCAAAGCACCACGGCCGCAAGAACGATCAGCGCCACCGACAGGAACACGCTGGCCGCGGGACGTGGCGCATGGTAGGGGACAGCGTGAATTGCGAGCCCCCAACCGGGGGGGTCAAAAGCGACCTGATAGCCCTCCTCGGTGACCTGTGATGCAACCTTGGAGCGCGCTCCAAGGACTTTCCCGTTCTCGCCGATTACGCTGATCCGATATCGTTCGGCGAGCCACCAGGGAACGCTGTCACTGAGCAGGTCGCGAATACGGTAAATGCCGACCGCGACGCCCACAATTTTTCCTTCGCGCGATACGGGAACATGAACCTCGAACTGCCAGTCATTGCCAAAGAAGGGATAGGGCGCGCCATACACCGGCTTCCCCAGGGATTTGGCGAGACGGAAGCTCTGCATCGACGGAGTTCCCTCCATCGCATCGGTGGAAAGCGCGGGATCCATGACGGACGGATGGGCCTGCCTTACCTGGCCGCTTGCGTCCAGCCAGATCAATTGGCGCAGGCCGCTTTCGAAACCGAAAAGGGTCCGCGCATAGGATTCGAAGGATTTGGCCGTCGCAGCCTGCGTGCTCGCTATCCGACCCAAAAGATCTTCGTTGCGAATCAGATGGAAGCGCAGATTCTGCTCCAGCCAGAGCACATCGCTTATCAGCGTGGCGCGCCGCTCTTCGCTATCCGTGCGTTCCGAGACCCAGAGCAACATGGCGACGCCGCCAACGAAAAGTATGAAGGCCAGCCGCGGCAGTACCCACAGCCACCGCCATCGGCTGGTTCGCTCGGGTATCAGGCCAACGACGTCAGGCTCCATCCTGGCGATGTTATCGCGCGGATGCGCTGAGTGGGGCTGTATGCGGATATCCACAATGGTGAGTCCCGGCCGAAAGGAGCAGAATCCGCCTCAGCCGCGTTCTGTGGCGCGACCGTAACCCTTACAAGTCAAAGGAGGAGTAATCCATGAAACTGCGTACCCTGTTTATCGGCCTTGCTGCCGCGACGTTTTCCGCGATCGCGATGGCCCAGGCGCCCGTCGTGATCAAGTTCAGCCATGTTGTTGCCGCCGATACGCCCAAGGGCAAGGCGTCCGAGTTTTTCGCCAAGCGCGCCGGCGAACTGACCAAGGGCAAGGCAAAAGTCGAGGTCTATGCGAACAGTGCCCTGTACAAGGACAAGGAAGAGATGGAAGCCTTGCAACTGGGCGCGGTCCAGATGCTTGCGCCGTCGCTCGCCAAGTTCGGCCCGCTGGGCGTGAAAGAGTTCGAGGTCTTCGATTTTCCGTACATCTTCGACGACACCAATGAATTGCATCGCATAACCCAGGGGCCGGTCGGCGCAGCCATGCTGGCCAAGCTTGAGCCCAAAGGCATCAAGGGACTGGCATTCTGGGATAACGGTTTCAAGTCGTTCTCGGCCAACACTCCGATCAAGGCCCCAGGTGACCTCAAGGGAAAGAAACTGCGCATCCAGTCGTCCAAGGTCCTGGAGGAGCAGATCCGTGCCCTGGGTGCCTTGCCCCAGGTAATGGCGTTTTCCGAGGTGTATCAGGCGCTGCAAACCGGCGTGGTGGACGGGACCGAAAACCCCATTTCCAACCTCTACACGCAGAAGATGCACGAGGTTCAAAAGCATCTTAGCCTGACCGACCACGGCTATCTTGGCTACGCGGTCATCGTTAACAAGAAGTTCTGGGACGGCTTGCCGGCGGACGTGCGCGGCCAGCTTGAGCAGGCAATGAAGGAGGCGACCAAGTACGCCAATGACATTGCCAAGGAAGAGAACGACAAGGCGCTGGATGGCGTCAGGAAGAGCGGCAAGACGGCGGTATATGTGCCAACCAAGGAAGAGCGCCTGGCATTCAAGAAGGCGCTTGCTCCGGTTCACCAGAAGATGGCTGACCGCGTCGGCAAGGATCTTCTACAGTCGATCTACAAGGAAACCGGCTTCGACCCGAACAAGCTGTAAGCATACTGGACTGCGACGGCGGCGTCGTCCGCCGTCCGGCCAGCGCCGACTTTCCGCAACCTCATCCAGGGGATATCCATGATGAAGTTTCTTGACCACCTGGAGGAATGGCTCATCACCTTCCTCATGGGTGGTGCGACCCTGATCATCTTTGTTTCGGTGGCTCACCGCTATATCGCAGGCTGGAGCATCCCGGGCGTTCAGGACGCGATGCTCGCCATCAATCTCTCCTGGGCCCAGGAGCTTTGCATCATCATGTTCGTCTGGATGGCCAAGTTTGGCGCCGCCTACGGTGTGCGAACCGGCATCCACGTCGGCGTCGATGTCCTGATCAATCGCCTTTCAGACCAGAACCGGTTCAAGTTCGTCGAGTTTGGCTTGCTTGCCGGCGCTCTGTTTACGGGCATCGTTGCCACCTTGGGCGCCAACTTTGTCTGGGAGAACGGCGCCCATTACGCAATCTTCAAGACAGTCGGTCTTGGTGTCGGCGATATTCCTGAAGGCCCGACCACGCCCGATCTGGAATGGCCGACCTGGATCGTGTATTCGGCGATTCCGCTGGGCAGCAGCCTGATGTGCTTCCGCTTCCTTCAGGTGGCCTGGAACTTCTGGCGTACCGGTGAATTGCCACACCACGATCACGGCCACGTCGATGGACTGGAAGACGAAGCCCCGCCGGTTGATGTCGACGTGTATGGGATGGACGACAACCTGCATCCGCATGACCTGAAACACTCCATGATCGGTGACAACCGGCGCAAGGCCAATGTGCCGACCGATCCCGATCGGCGCAAGGCCGACCTGGGAGGAGAGCCGAAATGAACGCCCTCGTTATTTTCGGCCTGCTCGCGGCCCTGATGCTGACCGGCATGCCCATCTCGATTTCGCTGGGTTTGACCGTCCTGACCTTCCTGTTCACCATGACCCAGGTGCCGCTCGAATCGGTGGCCCTGAAGCTATTCACCGGCATCGAGAAGTTCGAGATCATGGCGATTCCGTTCTTCATCCTGGCCGGAAACTTCCTGACCCACGGCGGCGTGGCACGGCGCATGATCAACTTTGCCACGGCGATGGTGGGCCATTGGTACGGCGGTCTCGGGCTGGGTGGCGTAATCGCCTGTGCGCTGTTCGCCGCGGTCTCCGGTTCGTCGCCGGCCACGGTGGTGGCAATCGGATCGATCCTGCTGCCGGCCATGGTCAAGGCGGGGTTCCCGAACAAGTTCGGTGCCGGGGTGATCACTACCTCCGGCGCGCTGGGTATCCTGATTCCGCCATCCATTGTCATGGTGATGTACTCGGTCGCCACCAACACCTCGGTGGGCGCCCTGTTCATGGCTGGCGTGATGCCGGGCCTTGCCCTGGCGGCAACCTTGGGTGGCGTTACCTGGTGGCGGGCGAAGAAGTTCGACTATCCGCGCATGGAGAAGGCGACTTGGGCGCAACGGCTGAAGGCATTCAAGGATTCGGCCTGGGGCCTGTTCCTGATCATCGTCGTGATGGGAGGGATCTACACCGGCATGTTTACCCCGACCGAAGCGGCGGCAATGAGCGCGGTCTATGCCTTCTGGGTTGCCGTGTTCGTCTATAAGGACATGAGCCTGAAGGATGTGCCGAGAGTCTTGCTGAATTCGGCCAACATGTCGGCGATGCTGCTCTATATCATCACCAACGCCGTGCTGTTCTCCTTCATCATGACCAACGAGAACATCCCGCAGGCGCTGGCGGACTGGATGCTGGGCAACGGCCTGGGGGTGGTCGCCTTCCTGCTGGCGGTCAACGTTATCCTGCTGCTGGCTGGCAACTTCATGGAACCCAGCTCGATCGTGCTGATCTTCGCGCCGATCCTGTTCCCGGTGGCGATCAAGCTGGGTATCGACCCGGTACATTTCGGCATCATCATGGTGGTCAACATGGAAGTCGGCATGTGTCATCCGCCGGTCGGCCTGAACCTCTATGTCGCTTCCGGCATCACCAAGATGGGCATCACCGAACTGACGGTGGCCGTGTGGCCCTGGCTACTGTCGATGCTGGTGTTCCTCATCGTGGTGACCTACTGGCCGGGGCTGTCGATCTGGCTGCCGAAGTACCTCGGCATGATGTAGCCATTGCCGGTTCCACAAGCAAAGCGCGCCCCGCGGGGCGCGCTTTTTTTGCGCCTCGCTTGCGCAAAAACTGGATTTGGGATCATACGAAAGACTGCCTAAGCTGCTAAAATGGTTGTTTGCAGTTCTTTTCTAACCCCTTGTCTAATTGGAGTTTTGCAGCATGGCCATCGAAAGAACCTTTTCCATCATCAAACCCGATGCCGTCGCCAAGAATGTGATCGGCAAGATTTACTCGCGTTTTGAAACCAATGGCCTCAAGATCGTGGCCTCGCGCATGGTGCAGCTTTCCCGCCAGGAGGCCGAAGGTTTCTATGCGGTGCATAAGGAGCGTCCCTTCTTCAAGGATCTGGTCGAGTTCATGATTTCCGGTCCGGTCATGGTTCAGGTGCTGGAAGGCGAGGGCGCGATCGCCAAGAATCGCGAACTGATGGGCGCGACCGATCCCAAGAAGGCGGCCCCTGGCACGATCCGCGCCGATTTCGCCGACAGCATCGACGCCAATGCCGTGCATGGTTCCGACGCGCCGGAAACCGCCGCGGTTGAAATCGCCTACTTCTTCCCGGCGCTGAACATCTATACGCGCTGATTGCCGATGCTGGTCAATCTCCTCGATTTCGATGCCGATGGCCTGAACGCCTGGTTCGCGCAGCAAGGTGAAAAGCCTTTCCGCGCGCGCCAGGTGTTGCGCTGGATGCACCAACGCGGGGAGAGCGATTTTTCGGCGATGACCGACATCGCCAAGTCGTTGCGCGAGAAATTGACGGCCCTGGCCACCGTGTCGCCAGCGCCGACTCTCAGCGATCGCCTGTCCGACGACGGCACGCGCAAGTTCCTGTTCGATGTCGGCAATGGCAATGCGATCGAAACCGTTTTCATCCCCGAGGATGATCGCGGCACGCTTTGTGTTTCGTCCCAGGCAGGTTGTGCGCTCGAATGCGCGTTCTGCTCAACCGGGCGACAGGGCTTCAATCGCAACCTGACGACCGCCGAAATCATTGGCCAGCTCTGGCAAGCCAATCGGGCGTTGGGGCCGGGGGCAAAGCCCGACGGCGAGCGCCTGATCAGCAATGTGGTGATGATGGGCATGGGCGAGCCGCTCGCCAACTTCGACAATCTCGTTCCGGCGCTGCGACTGATGCTCGACGACAATGCCTATGGTTTGTCGCGCCGACGCGTCACGGTGTCGACGTCGGGCATTGTTCCCGCCATGGATCGCCTTGCCGAGGCATGTCCGGTGGCCCTGGCCGTATCCCTGCATGCGCCGACCGACGGACTGCGCGATCGCCTGGTGCCAATCAACCGCAAGTATCCGCTGGCGGAGTTGATGGCGGCTTGTCGACGCTATCTGGTGCACGCGCCGCGCGACTTCATCACCTTCGAATATGTGATGCTCGATGGCGTCAACGACGCCGATGCCGACGCCCGCGCCCTGTTGCATCTGGTCCGCGACCTGCCATGCAAGTTCAACCTGATTCCCTTCAATCCGTTTCCGGACTCGGGGTATCGCCGTTCGCCGCAGGAAAGGGTGCGACGCTTTGCCGGCATTCTGGTCGATGCCGGGATCGTTACCACGACCCGCAAGACCCGCGGTGACGACATCGCGGCCGCCTGCGGGCAACTCGCCGGGCAGGTGAAGGACAAGCGCAAGCCGAACGCCTCGCGCACGTCGCGCAAAGTCCAATTCGCTATGGAGCTGAGATGAAGATCAGACTGTTGGCGGGAGTGCTTGCGGCCATTTGGCTTTCGGCCTGTACCACCACGGGGGGTGGCGCGGGAGAGGGCGCGAAGCCCGCGGTGCTCTCCCAGCCGACGTCCAACGAGCAGCAACATCGGGCGAAAAGCCATGTCGAATTGGGTTCGCTCTACATGCTCGACGGGCGTTCGGCGATTGCGCTCGAAGAGGCGCGCATTGCCTTGTCCGCCGATCCCGACTACGCCCCGGCGTTCAACCTGCTCGGCATGACCCACATGCAGATGAACGAGCCGCGGCTGGCCGACGAGAATTTCCAGAAAGCTTTGCGCCTCGCGCCCGGCGATCCGGAAATCAACAATAACTACGGCTGGTTCCTGTGTCAGAACGGACGCGAGAAGCAGTCGATCACCTATTTCATGGCGGCCGCCAGGAACCCCTTGTATTCCGCGCCGACCAAGGCTTACACCAATGCCGGCATCTGTGCCCAGAAATACAAGGACGACAAGGCGGCCGAGGACTACCTGCTGAGTGCCCTGCAACTGGTGCCCAGCAATACCCTGGCCCTCTACTGGATGGCGGACCTGACCCATCGCCAGGGAAGGTATCCGGCGGCGAAGCAGTGGGTGACGGATCTTGAGCGCCTGGTGGAGCCCACGGCGGAAGTACTCTGGCTGGCATTGCGCATCGAACGCAAGCTGGGCAACCGGGAAGGCGAGAATCGCTATGCCACGCAACTTCGCCGTCGCTTTCCCGGGTCGGCCGAGCAACGCATGTTGAGTCAGGGGCAGTTCGAGTGACCGCGGATTCGCTCGAGGCCGCCACGGATACGTCGATGGAGTCGACATCCCAAGCCGAGACTCCGCCGGTATCGACCAGCTTGGGGAACCAGTTGCGGCAAGCGCGGAAAGCGCTTGGGTGTTCCGTCGCCGACGTGGTGCAGGTGATTCGCTTCAGCGCGCACCAGATCGAGGCTATCGAGCGCGACGATTATGCGAGCCTGCCGGGCGCCACGTCTGCGCGCGGCTTGGTGCGCAACTACGCCAAGTTCCTCAAACTTGATCCGCAACCCTTGCTGGCGCTTCTGGAGCCGGCAGTTCCGGTTCCCGAGGCGGACGTTCGCCCTCCCTCCAACATGGGCGTGGCGGAGCAAGTTTCGCTGCGGGAACGAATCCCCGTTCATTTGCTTGGGATGGTTGCCACGCTTGCCATCCTGGCCTTCACCGGCTTCTGGTATTTCGGGACCGAGCCCGAAACTACCGTTGTCAGTCGGCCGGCGACGCTGGCATCCAGCCAACCGCCGATGCCGGCGGCGGATGCGGCGGCGTCCACGCCGCTTTCGGTTGCACCCCCGGTAGCGCCAACCGTGGCGGGGTCAGCCGGCGGCGAGGCCCCGTCGGCGCCGCCGCCTGCCGCCGGCTTGCGCATCGAATTCGACGATCGGTCATGGATTGAAATTCGCGATGCGACACAGAAGGTGGTGTTGGTCGGCGAATATGCGGCGGGAACCCGGCACAGCGTTGACGGCAAGGCGCCGTTTCAGCTCTGGATCGGCCGGGCATCCGGCGTGCGCGTCTACATGGGGGAGCGTGCCATCGACCTGAAACCCCATACCCGCGAAGAAGTCGCCCGCTTCACCCTGGATTGAACATGTCCGCGTCTTCACTCAAGCGGCGTGCCAGCCGCATGGCCATGATCGCGGGAGTCGGCGTTGGCGGCACGGCGCCAGTCGTCGTCCAGTCGATGACCAACACCGACACCGAGGACATCTTTGCCACCTCGATGCAGGTTGCCCAATTGGCGCGCGCCGGCTCCGAGCTGGTGCGGATAACCGTCAATACACGCGAAGCCGCGGCCGCCGTGCCCAGGATCCGCGAGCGACTGGCGCAGATGAATGTCGAGGTTCCGCTGATCGGCGACTTCCATTTCAATGGCCACAAACTGCTGGCCGAGCATCCCGAGTGCGCGGAAGCATTGGCCAAGCTGCGCATCAACCCCGGCAACGTCGGCAAGGGGGCGCGTCGCGACGAGCAGTTTGCGCAGCTGATCGAGATCGCTTGCCGCCACGACAAGCCGGTTCGTATCGGCGTCAATTGGGGCAGTCTCGATCAGGCCTTGCTGGCGCGTGTGATGGACGAGAACGCGAAACGGGCGGAGCCGAAGGACGCCACCGAGATCATGCGTGAAGCCATGGTGACCTCCGCCCTGGAATCGGCGGCGCAGGCGGAGCAGCTCGGGCTTGCGGGAGATCGCATCGTGCTGTCATGCAAGGTGTCGGGCGTCCAGGATCTCATCGCAATCTATCGCGAGCTGGCGATCCGCAGCGACTATCCCTTGCATCTGGGACTGACCGAGGCGGGCATGGGCAGCAAGGGCATCGTTGCCTCGACCGCGGCGATGGGCGTGCTGCTGCAGGAGGGCATTGGCGACACGATACGGGTGTCGCTGACCCCGGAACCGAATGGCGATCGTACGCGCGAAGTCATTGTCGCCCAGGAAATCCTCCAGACCATGGGCCTGCGCGCGTTCACGCCGCTGGTTGCCGCCTGCCCCGGATGCGGGCGCACCACCAGCACGGTGTTCCAGGAACTGGCGCAGGATATCCAGTCCTATGTGCGCGAGCGCATGCCGGAGTGGCGCCTTAACCATGTCGGCGTCGAAAACATGACGCTGGCCGTGATGGGCTGCGTGGTCAATGGTCCCGGCGAGAGCAAACACGCCAGCATTGGCATTTCCCTGCCGGGTACCGGCGAGGCGCCGGTCGCACCCGTGTATGTCGATGGCGAACGCGTGGTGACGCTGCGCGGCGAGAACATTTCCACGGAGTTCCGTGCCATCGTCGAAGGCTACGTTGCCCGCAAATATCCAGTGCGGCAAAGCTCCTGAACGCGCTTACCGCGACCAAGACCAAGTGCAATGAGCCAGACCCTGCAAGCCGTTCGCGGCATGAACGATATCCTTCCCGACCAGGCCGAACTTTGGGAACAGTTCGAGGAAACCATCCGCGACTGGCTGCATGCCTACGGCTATCGCCCGATCCGCATGCCGATGGTGGAGCCGACGCCACTGTTCGCGCGGGCGATCGGCGAGGTTACCGACATCGTCGAAAAGGAAATGTACAGCTTCGAGGATGCCCTCAACGGCGAGAGCCTCACCCTGCGTCCTGAGGGAACCGCCTCCTGCGTGCGTGCCGTGCTTCAGCACAACCTGCTTTACGAGGGTCCCAAGCGCCTCTGGTACATGGGGCCGATGTTTCGTCACGAGCGTCCGCAAAAGGGCCGTTATCGCCAGTTCCATCAGGTCGGCATCGAGGCGCTAGGCTTTGCCGGGCCGGACATCGACGCCGAACAGATCGCCATGTGTGCGCGCTTGTGGGACGACCTGGGCTTGCAGGGAATCCGGCTGGAAATCAATTCCCTGGGGCAAAGCGAGGAACGGGCGCGGCATCGTGCGGATCTGCTGGCGTATCTGGAACAGCATCAGGATCGGCTCGACGAGGACGCCCGTCGCCGGCTGCACAGCAATCCGCTGCGCATCCTCGACACCAAGAACCCGCAGTTGCAGGCCTTGGTCGAGGGCGCGCCAAAATTGGTCGATTATCTTGGCGAGGCTTCGCTGAAGCATTTCGATGGCGTACAGCAGTTGCTCAGGGATGCCGCCATTCCCTACCGCATCAATCCGAGGCTGGTGCGCGGACTCGACTATTACAACCTCACCGTGTTCGAGTGGGTCACCGATCAACTCGGGGCGCAAGGCACGGTGTGTGCCGGCGGACGCTATGACGGCCTGATTTCGCAGCTGGGGGGCAAGCCGGCGCCAGCCTGCGGTTTTGCCATGGGCATCGAACGCCTGCTGGCGCTCTGGCAGGATCAGGGCCACCGGCACGAGATCGTGGTCCCGGATGCTTATCTGGTGCATCAGGGCGAGGCGGCCGCGCGTTTTGCCTTCCGTGTCGCGGAAGCGCTGCGCAGTGCCGGCTTCGCCATCCAGTTGCATTGCGGCGGCGGCAGTTTCAAATCGCAGATGAAAAAGGCCGACGGCTCGGGTGCCCCAGTCGCACTGATAGTCGGCGACGACGAGACGGCGGCCAACGCCGTCAGCGTCAAACCGCTGCGGGGAGGCTACGAGCAGCCGCCGGAGCAGCAACGCGTTGGTTTCGACGAACTCGCCGATCATCTCGGCACCTTACTTTTCCCCATGGAAGACGACGATGGCAGCCTATGACCTCGAAGAACAGGAACAGCTCGACGAGCTGAAGACCTGGTGGAAACTGCATGGCAATCTGGTGACCAACATCCTGCTGGCGATTGCGCTGGTCGCCGCCGGTTGGCAGGGCTGGAACTGGTGGCAGAGGCAGCAGTCGGCGCAGGCCTCGGTGGTGTTTTCCGGATTGCAGTCCGCGGCTGCACAGCGCGATGCGAAACGGGTACGCGAGCTCGCCGGCGAACTGATCGACAAATATTCGATCACCGACTATGCCGGCATGGGGGCGCTGCTCGCGGCGCGGACACAGGTCGATGCCGGTGATGCACGCAATGCGCGGTTGCAGCTGACTTGGGCTGCCGAGAATGCCAAGGATATGGGTATGCGCGATCTTGCCCGGCTGCGACTGGCAACGCTGATGCTCGACGAGAAAGCCTACGATGATGCGCTCAAACAATTGTCTGCCGAGCCAGGCGCAGCCTTCGCCCCGCGCTTTGCCGAACTGCGGGGCGATGTCCATGCGGCGCAGGGCAAGTCGGCGGAGGCGAAGGCTGCCTACGAGAGCGCGCTTGCCAACTACGAGGCGATGACCAAGGACGACGCGGCGCGCCAACGTGGCGGTTATCGTGAAATTCTTCAGGTGAAGCGCGATTCGCTCGGGGCGGCCAAGTGAGGCGTTTCGATGCGTGCCTGATAGCTCTGGCCACCCTGATTGGCGGCGGCTGTTCCACGGTTGAAAAGCTCAATCCATTCGGCTCCAGCGGACCGACGGTCAAACCCAACGAGCTCGTTTCGTTTCAGCCCACGGCAGACGTCAAGTCGGTTTGGCAGGCGAGTGTTGGCAGCGCAGGCAGTTACTCGTTTTCCCCCGCGATCGTGGGTGAAAGCATCTATGCCGCTGCGCGCGATGGAGCGCTGATGCGTTTCGATGGCGGGCGCCAGGTTTGGCGTGTCTCGGCGGGCCAGGCCATTTCCGGGGGCGTCGGCAGTGATGGCAAGCTGGTCGTGGTCGGCACGCCCAAAGGCGAGGTGCTCGCCTTCGATGCCGCCAACGGAAGGGAACTCTGGAAGGTTCGTGTCAGTTCGGAAGTATTGTCGGCCCCCACCGTTGCCGACGGTCTGGTGGTGGTGCGTTCCGGCGACGCACGCATTTTCGGTTTTGATGCGACCGACGGCAAGCGCCGCTGGGTGTACCAGCGCAGTACCCCGGCCCTGTCTTTGCGCACCAGCGTCGGCGTGATGCTGGCCGGGAAATTCACACTTGCCGGCTTCCCAGGCGGCAAGCTGGTGGCGATTGCCAACAACAACGGCGCTGCGGTCTGGGAGGTCACCGTGGCCCTGCCCAAGGGTTCGACGGAACTGGAGCGGGTTGCCGACGTAACCAGCATTCCGGCGGTAAGCGGCAGCACGATTTGTGCCGCGGCTTTCCAGGGACGCGTGGCCTGCTTTGAAAGCAGCAGCGGCAATACCCTGTGGTCGCGCGACATGTCCTCCAGTGTGGGCGTCGATATGGACAATCGCCATGTCTACGTCACCGACGACAAAGGGGCTGTGCACGCTCTCGATCGCAACAGCGGTGCCAGCGTGTGGAAACAGGACAAGCTGGCTCTGCGCTCGGTATCGCGCCCCCTGGCGCTCGGCAACCTGGTTGCGGTTGCCGACTACCAGGGATATGTGCATTTCCTCCGGCGCGAGGATGGCGCTTTCGCGGCAAGGCAGGCCACGGATGGCAGCGCGGTACGTGCCGATCCGAAAGCCTGGGGCAATGGCCTGCTGATCCAGACTGCCAATGGCAGCTTGCATGCGATCGAATCCCGCTGATTGCTGCCGCGCATGAAGCCGACCCTGGTCATCGTCGGCCGGCCCAATGTCGGCAAGTCGACCTTGTTCAATCGCCTGACGCGGTCACGCGACGCGCTTGTTGCCGACCAGCCGGGACTGACGCGTGACAGGCATTATGGCCACGGACGCCTTGGCAGCAAGCCATTTCTGGTGGTCGATACGGGCGGCTTCGAGCCCCAGGCCAAGGACGGTATCGTGCATGAAATGGCCCGCCAGGCGGAAGCCGCCATCGCCGAAGCCGATGTCCTGGTGTTCGTGGTCGATGTGCGCAGTGGCGTGGTGCCGCAGGACAAGGTTATCGCCGAACTGCTGCGTCGCAGCGGCCGGCCGATCCTGCTTGCCGCAAACAAGGGCGAGGGCATGGACCGCGCCGTGGTGGGCGCCGAGTTCCATGAACTGGGTTGTGGCGATCCCTGCGTGATTTCAGCGGCACATGGAGAAGGCGTGCGCGAACTGGTGGAACTCGCCCTGGCGCCCTTCCCCGAGGAAGTCGCCGGCGACGACGCCCCCGGTGGTCCGCGCGTGGCTATCGCGGGAAGGCCTAACGTTGGCAAGAGTACGCTGATCAACACCTTGCTCGGCGAAGAGCGTGTAATCGCGTTCGACATGCCGGGGACCACGCGCGATGCCATCGAGATTCCCTTCGAACGCGCCGGCAGGGCGTATACGCTGATTGACACCGCCGGCTTGCGGCGCAAGGGACGGGTGTTCGAGACGATAGAAAAGTTTTCCGTGATCAAGACCCTGCAGGCCGTCGAGGAAGCCAATGTGGTGGTCCTGATGGTGGACGCGAGCCAGGAAATATCCGACCAGGATGCCCACATCGCCGGATTCGCCATCGATGCCGGCCGTGCCCTGGTGGTTGCCGTCAACAAGTGGGACGCCGTGGATGAGTATCGCCGTGAGCGCATCAGGCAGGACATCGCGCGCAAGCTCAACTTCCTCGGTTTCGCCAAGGTGCATACCATTTCCGCGCTCAAGGGCCAGGGCATCGCCGGGGTGCTCAACTCGGTCGATCGTGCCTATGCGGCGGCCATGGCCAAATTATCGACGCCCAAGCTGACAAGGGTGCTGATCGCCGCCGTGGAAAAGCAGACGCCCCCGCGTCATGGCGCGTTTCGGCCCAAGCTGCGTTACGCTCATCAGGGGGGAAGCAATCCGCCGGTGGTGGTCATCCACGGCACGGCGCTGGAGCATGTTCCCGCCTCCTACACGCGCTATCTCGAACGTTATTTCCTGGAGGCTTTCAAGCTTCAGGGCACGCCGATGCGCATACAGTACAAGACGGCACGCAACCCTTACGTCGCTTGAGCCGCAGGACATCGCGCCCGCCGGGTTCCATGTTGCCTGAAAGTCGGCGCTGGTGGCACGGCGGCGCAAAATCGATTACATTACCCTACTCAGAAAATCAACGGCAGGTCGTCGGGCAGGAAAATGCCCGCGCCGGATTCTCCGGCGCCAGATGCGGCGTCCGTCACTACAAGGACCACCCATGATGAGCAATAAAGGGCAAATGCTACAAGACCCGTTCCTTAACACGCTGCGTCGCGAGCACGTTCCGGTTTCCATTTACCTTGTCAATGGCATCAAGCTGCAAGGTCAGATCGAGTCCTTCGACCAGTATGTGGTACTGCTCAAGAACACGGTAACCCAAATGGTTTACAAGCATGCCATTTCGACCGTGGTGCCCGCGCGGCCGGTTAACTTTTCGCAGGACGCCGACGGCGCTTGATTCCCGCACCAAGGCAGCGGCGGTCGCCGTGAGGGGGCCGTCCTGATGTTCGAGCGTCCGGCCAGTGGCGAGCGGGCAATCCTGGTTCAACTTGATTTCGGTGCGGGCGACTTCGACGAAAGGCTCTCCGAGTTCTCCCTCCTGGTGGGCAGTGCCGGTGCGACACCATTGGCCGTTGTTTCCGGCAAGCGCGCCCGGCCGGACTCTGCAATGTTCGCCGGGAAGGGCAAGGCCGAACAGATCGCCGAACTGGTGCGTAGCCATGCTGCCGACCTGGTGGTTTTCAACCACGAACTGGCGCCAGGCCAGCAGCGCAATCTGGAACGCTTGCTCCAATGCCGTGTTGTCGATCGCTCCAGTCTGATCCTGGACATCTTTGCCCTGCGTGCAAAGAGTCATGAGGGCAAGTTGCAGGTCGAACTGGCCCAGTTGCAGCATCTCGCCACGCGCCTGGTGCGTGGCTGGACGCACCTGGAGCGGCAGAAAGGCGGGATAGGCTTGCGCGGACCGGGGGAAAAGCAGCTCGAAACCGATCGCCGTCTGCTGGGCAAGCGCGTTGCGGTGCTGAAGGACAGGTTGCGTCAACTGCAACGCCAACGGGAAGTGCGCCGCCGGGCACGGGTCCGCGGCAATGTACTTTCCGTCTCCCTTGTCGGCTACACCAATGCCGGCAAGAGTACCCTGTTCAACAGCCTGACCAAAGCAGGCGCCTACGCCGCCGATCAGTTGTTTGCCACCCTGGATACGACTTCGCGCCGCCTTTTCATCGAAGGTGCCGGCGGCATTGTGCTTTCCGATACCGTCGGTTTCATACGCGATCTGCCACATGCCCTGGTCGCCGCATTTCACGCCACCCTGGAAGAAACCGCGCAGGCCGATCTGCTGTTGCACGTCATCGATGCCGCGAGTGCGGACCGCGACCAGCAAATCAGCGCCGTCAACACGGTTTTACGCGAGATCGGCGCTGATCACGTTCCCCAGATCATGGTCTGGAACAAGCTCGATCTGACGGCGGCGCGGCCCGGAATTGAGCGAGATGACTGTGGTAACATTTCGAGCGTACGACTCAGTGCGCGCACCGGCGCCGGAGTGCCTGATCTGCGCGAGGCGCTGGCCGAAGCGGCAAGTGTGCGCGAAGAGCAAAGCGTGGCTGTCGCCTGAGCTTCAACCCCATTCACTTCCCAATCGAAAACACGTGATCGCAGGAATACTCATGTCTCTGAACGACCACGGCTGGGGTAACCAGCCGGGGGGCGGCAAGCGGGGCGGCAATCAGGGCCCTCCGGATCTCGAAGAGCTTTGGCGCGATTTCAACCGCCGCCTTGCCGGTATGTTCGGCAACAAGGGTGGGGGCAGTGGCGATGGCGGTGGTGACGGTGGCAATCGCATTCCATCCATCAGTCCGCGCCAGTTTGGCGGCGGGATCAGCGTCATCCTGATTCTTGTTCTGGTGGTCTGGTTGGGCAGCGGCTTTTACATCGTCGATGCCTCGCAGCGCGGCGTGGTGCTGCAGTTCGGCGCTTTCAAGGAATCCACGGAACCTGGCCTGCGCATGCGCTGGCCCTGGCCGATCCAGAGCCACGAAATTGTCAACCTGACGGGTGTGCGCACGGTGGAAGTGGGTTATCGCGGGTCGGACAAGAACAAGGTGCTGAAAGAGGCCCTGATGCTGACCGATGACGAAAACATCGTTAGCGTGCAGTTTGCCGTGCAGTACCTGTTGCGCGATCCCAAGGATTACCTGTTCAATAACCGGCATCCCGATGACACGGTGATGCAGGCGGCGGAAACTGCAATTCGCGAGGTGGTCGGCAAGAACAAGATGGACTTCGTGCTCTACGAAGGGCGCGACCAGATCGCCGCGAATACCCAAAAGCTGATTCAGGACATTCTGGATCGTTACAACACAGGCATACAGGTTCGTTCGGTGAGCATGCAAAGCACACAGCCGCCGGAGCAGGTCCAGGCCGCCTTTGACGATGCGGTCAAGGCCGGGCAGGATCGCGAACGGCAAAAGAACGAAGGCCAGGCCTATGCCAACGACGTAATCCCGAGAGCCCGTGGCGCCGCGTCGCGCCTGATGGAGGAAGCCACCGGCTATCGCCAGCGCATGATCGTCACCGCCGAGGGCGACGCCTCGCGCTTCAAACAGATCCTGACCGAGTACAGCAAGGCACCGGAAGTCACCCGCAACCGCATGTACCTTGAAACGCTGCAACAGGTATATGCCAATACCAGCAAGGTGATGCTGGATGCCAAAGGGGCCGGCAATTTGCTTTACCTGCCGCTGGACAAACTGATGCAGGCCACTTCGGTGGCCGCCGCCCCCTCCGGCGCAGAGACGCCGTCCGTGCCTCGCGCGGTTCTCGCTCCAACGGCGGTGCCGGAGGCGACACCTCCCCAGACCGAACGTTCGGCTCCAGGCGATTCGAGGGTACGTGGCAATCTCGGGTCGCGCGAAAGGAGTGAGCGCTGATGCAAAAGCACTTTTCTTTCATCGCTTCCTTCGTCTTCGGCCTGTTGGGCTTGTTCGCGATGACGGTGTTTACCGTCGATCAGCGACAGTTCGCCATCATTTTTCAGCTTGGCGAAATCAAGGAAGTCGTTTCCGAGCCGGGTCTGGCCTTCAAGTGGCCGCTGGTGCAGAACGTGCGTATTTTCGACAAGCGGATACTGACGCTGGATACGCCGGAGCCGGAACGTTTCCTGACGGCGGAAAAGAAGCCGGTACTGGTCGATTCCTTCGTCAAGTGGCGCATCCATGACGTCAAGCAGTACTACGTATCGGTGGGCGGCGACGAAACCCTGGCCAAGACCCGCCTGGCACAGACTGTCAATTCCGGCCTGCGCGAAGAGTTTGGCCGCCGCACGGTGCATGACGTGGTTTCCGGTGCTCGCGACGACATCATGGTTTCGGTGAAAAAGAAAGCCGACGCCGACATGCGAGCGATCGGCGTCGAGATCGTCGATGTCCGACTCAAGCGTGTCGATCTGCCGCCGGAAGTATCCGAGTCGGTTTATCGACGCATGGAGACGGAACGTAAACGCGTCGCCAACGAACTGCGTTCGGAAGGTGCGGCGGAAGCCGAGAAGATCAGGGCCAATGCCGATCGCCAGCGCGAGGTGATCCTCGCCGAGGCTTACCGCGACGCGCAGAAGATCAAGGGCGAGGGGGATGCCAGGGCGGCTTCCATTTACGGCCGCGCGTTCGGCGAGAATCCCGAGTTCTATGCCTTTTACCGCAGCCTGGAAGCCTATCGGGGAAGCTTCAAGGCCAAGAACGACCTCCTGCTGATCGAGCCCAATTCCGAGTTCTTCAAGTATCTGAAGAGCGGCGGCAAGGGCAAGTAAGGCAGCCCGGAGCGGTTGACGTGACCACCCTGCTGCTGGCATTCGCCCTGATGCTGGTTATCGAGGGGATGTTGCCCTTTCTGGCGCCCAAGGTGTGGCGCGAAACCTTTCGACGCGTGATCGAGTTCAGCGACGGCCAGATCCGGTTTATCGGTCTGAGTTCGATGCTGGTGGGCATCGTCATACTTACCCTGTTTCGCTGATCGTCATGGCCAATCGCCGCTGGTTACTGCCCGAAGCAATCGAGGACGTGCTGCCGCGTGATGCCATTCGCATCGAGTCGATGCGGCGCCAGGTGCTCGACGAGTTTATTGCCCATGGCTATGAATTGGTGATTCCACCGTTGCTTGAATACGTTGAATCGCTGGTTGGCGAGCGCGGACAGGATCTTGATCTGCGGACCTTCAAGCTGGTTGATCAGTTGTCCGGCCGCAGCATGGCGCTGCGTGCGGACATCACCCCCCAGGTCGCGCGCATCGACGCCCATCTCCTGAATCGGGGCGGCGTGACACGTCTTTGCTATTGCGGCAGCGTGCTGCATACCCTGCCGGCCGGGTTCAATGCAACGCGCGAACCCTTGCAAATCGGGGCCGAGATTTATGGACACGCCGGCCTTGAGGCGGATATCGAGAGCATTCGCTTGCTGGCATCGGCGCTTCAGCTTTGTGGACTCGCTCCGTCCCGTATCGACCTGGGGCACGTGACCGTGTTTCGCGCCCTGGCGAGCTTGGCCGGTTTGGTCCCCGAGGCGCAGGAAGAGCTTTTCAGTGCCTTGCAGGGCAAGGATGTTCCGCTGGTCAGGGAACTCGTTGCGGGTGCTCCGGAAGCCGCCCGTTCGGCGCTTCTGGCGCTGCCTGAATTGTATGGCGACCGGCAGGTACTCGACCGAGCTGCCAAGCTTCTGCCTGCACTGCCCGAGATCGCGGAGGCACTTGCGGACCTGAGGCGCCTCGCCGACGCCCTGGCCGATCTCCCCTTGAGCTTCGATCTGGCCGATCTTAGGGGCTATCACTATCACAGCGGGGTGGCATTCGCCGCCTATTGCATTGGCAGTCCGGGCGCAGTGGCACTGGGAGGTCGGTATAACGGCTTTGGTCGCGTCTTCGGACGTGCTCGCGCGGCAACCGGGTTTTCCATGGATTTGCGCGAGCTTGCGCGTTTGTCGCCAAACGGCGCGGTGCGAGGCGCGATCGCGGCACCCTGGCCCGAGGACGACAGCCTGCACGGCGAGGCATCGCGTCTGCGAGCCCTCGGCGAGCGGGTCATGCATGCCTTGCCCGGCCACGAGGGATCGTGGCGGGAGGCGGGGTGTGACCGCATTCTGGTGCGCGAAGGCAACAACTGGATCATTGAATCGCTGAAGGAAGATTGATATGGCTAAGAACGTGGTGGTGGTCGGTACCCAGTGGGGTGACGAAGGCAAGGGCAAGATAGTCGATTGGCTGACCGACCACGCCCAGGCCGTGGTGCGTTATCAGGGAGGGCACAACGCCGGTCACACCCTGGTCATCGGCGGCAAGAAGACCGTGCTGCATCTGGTGCCTTCAGGCATCCTGCGCGAGGGCGTCACCTGCTACATAGGCAACGGCGTGGTCCTCTCCCCCGATGCCCTGATCAAGGAACTGGATGAACTCAAGGCCGCCGGGGTCGATGCCGATGCCCGCCTGCGCATTTCGGAAGCTTGCCCCCTGATCCTTCCCTATCACCAGGCGCTCGATATCGCGCGTGAAGCCGCCAAGGGTGCCAAGAAGATCGGCACCACGGGTCGTGGCATCGGTCCGGCCTATGAAGACAAGGTTGCGCGGCGTGGCCTGCGTTTGCAGGATCTGCTGCGCCCCAAGCGCTTCGCGGAAAAGCTCGGTGAAGTACTCGAATACCACAATTTCACCCTGACCAAATATCTCGGTGCTGAAGCCGTCGATTTCCAGAAGGTTTTCGATGGCGCGATGGCCCAGGCGCCACGCCTGACCAAAATGATCGCTGACGTCCCACGCTCGCTCTACGAGGCACACAAGAGCGGTGCGAACATCCTGTTCGAAGGCGCCCAGGGCACTTTGCTCGACATCGATCACGGTACCTATCCCTACGTGACCTCGTCGAATTGCATTGCCGGCGGCGCATCGACTGGCGCTGGCATAGGCCCCGGCATGCTGCATTATGTGCTCGGCATCACCAAGGCCTACACCACGCGGGTAGGCAGCGGTCCGTTTCCGACCGAGCTCTACGATGCGGTGGAAAAGCAGGATCCGGTCGGCAAGCACATGGCCACCAAGGGGCATGAGTTCGGCGCTACCACGGGACGTGCGCGCCGTTGCGGCTGGTTCGACGCCGCCGCCTTGAAACGTGCGATCCAGATCAACGGTGTGTCAGGCCTGTGCGTGATGAAACTCGACGTGCTCGATGGCATCGAGGAAATGAAGCTATGCACAGGCTACAAGCTGGATGGCGAATTCACCGACATTCTGCCTGTGGGGGCCGACGATCTGGAGCGCTGCGAGCCGGTGTACGAGTCGATGCCGGGGTGGAGCGAGAGCACGGTTGGCGTGAGGAGCTTCGAAGGCCTGCCGCAAAATGCGCAAAACTACATCAAGCGCATGGAAGCCCTGTGCGGCGTGCCGATCGACATGATTTCCACAGGGCCGGATCGCGAGGAGACCATAGTGTTGCGGCACCCCTTCCTCTGATTCACGATAGTCGGGTGAAAAAACAAAGGGCCACTGGAACGAATTCCGTGGCCCTTGCTTTTATCGTCATCGCCCAGCAAATGCTTGGTGCCCAGGAAGGGACTCGAACCCCCACGCCTCGCAGCGCTAGTACCTGAAACTAGTGCGTCTACCAATTCCGCCACCTGGGCAGGCGCGAAACGAGGCGCGAATTCTAAAGGAAAAACCCGGATTGTCAAACAAGAAAACCAAGCAGCGACCGCTTTCCAGGATACGCCGCGCCGATCCTGAATTCGAACGCGAGAATGCGAAGTACGAGCATCCGCTGCCAAGCCGCGAGTACATCCTGCAAGTTTCCGCGGCGCAAGGCGCGCCGTTGGAGTTTGGCCGCCTGGTCGAACTGCTCGATGTGCAGCCCGACGAACTCGATGCCTTTCAGCGCCGGCTCGGCGCCATGGCGCGCGATGCCCAGCTGATGCAGAACCGGCGCGGCGATTGGCTGATTCCCGACAAGGCCGATCTGGTGCGGGGCCGCATCGTCGGGCATCCCGATGGCTTTGGATTTCTGGTGCCGGAAGAGGGTGGGGCAGACCTGTTCCTGGCCGCCAAGGAAATGGACAAGGTGTTGCATGGCGACAAGGCCATTGCGCGCGTCATAGGGGTCGATCGCAAGGGGCGGCCGGAAGGAAAGATCGTCGAGGTTACCGAGCGCGCCAACCGCCTTGTGGTTGGCCGGGTGATCGAAGAGCACGGTGTGCGCTTCGTGGTTGCCGAAGACAAGCGCATCAGCCAGGATATCCTGCTGGCGCCTCCCGAAAAGGGCGCCAGGAAATCCTTGCGCGCCGAATCCGGGCAGGTGGTGACCGTGGAGTTGATCGAGCAGCCGAGCAAGCATTCGCAGCCCATCGGGCGCCTGGTGGAGGTGCTGGGCAACTATGCCGATCCGGGTATGGAGATCGAGATTGCCCTGCGCAAGCACGAAATGCCGTATGAGTTTTCCGGCGCCGCCATGGCCCAGGCGCGCAAGCTGCCGGAGGCCGTCAGGAAATCGGACTGGAAGGATCGTGAAGACCTGACCGGGCTGCCTCTGGTCACCATCGATGGTGAAACCGCGCGGGATTTTGACGATGCCGTGTATTGTGAGCGGCGCGGCAAGGGTTACCGCCTGGTGGTGGCGATCGCCGATGTCTCGCACTATGTGACCGTCGGCAGCGTCCTGGACCAGGAATCCTGCGAGCGCGGCAATTCTGTGTATTTCCCGCGTCGAGTGATTCCGATGTTGCCGGAGAAACTTTCCAACGGCCTATGCTCGCTCAATCCGCGGGTCGAGCGCCTGTGCATGACTTGCGACATGGAGATCGCCGGCAATGGCTCCATCCGCCGCTTCCGCTTCTATCCGGCGGTGATCTTCTCCCACGCCCGCCTCACTTACACCGAGGTGGCCGCGGCGCTCTATCAAAAAGACGCGGCGACGCGCGCCCGGCTGGCGGACTTGCTGCCGAACCTGGAGGCGCTGGACGACTTGTATCGTCAGTTGGCGAAGCAACGCGAGAAGCGCGGCGCGATCGATTTCGAAACCGTCGAGACGCGCATGATCTTCGATGATCACGGGAAGATCGAGCGTATCGAGCCCTACGAGCGCAACGATGCCCATCGCCTGATCGAGGAATGCATGCTGGCGGCCAATGTTTGCGCATCCGAGTTTCTGCGTGAGCGCGAGCACCCGGTGCTGTATCGCGTACACCAGGGGCCGACCTCGGAGCGCCTGGCCAAGTTGCGCGATTTCCTTGGTACCTTCGGCTTTCAACTGGGGGGTGGCGATACGCCCAAGGCCAAGGACTACGCCCGCTTGCTGGAGCAGATCGGGCAGCGGCCGGACCGGCAACTGTTGCAGACGGTGATGCTGCGATCCTTGCGGCAAGCGATCTACAGCCCGGACAACGTCGGTCACTTCGGTCTCGCCTACGAGAGCTATACCCACTTCACTTCGCCGATCCGCCGTTACCCGGATCTGCTGGTGCATCGGGCGATAAAGTCGGCGCTGGCGGCACGGCGTTACCAGCCGGCGGGTGGGGAAAATGCGTGGGAAGAGATCGGTTTGCACTGTTCCATGACCGAGCGCCGCGCCGACGAGGCGACGCGCGATGTCGAGGACTGGCTGAAGTGCTTCTACATGAAGGACCGGGTCGGCGAAATTTTCGAGGGCAGCATTTCCTCAGTAGTGCCGTTCGGAATTTTCATCGCCCTCGACGGCGTTTTCGTCGAAGGCCTGGTCCATGTCTCCGAACTAGGCCAGGACTACTTCCATTTCGATGCCACGGCCCATGCCATGGTCGGCGAGCGCAGCGGACGGCGTTTTCGCCTGGCGGACCGCGTGCGCGTCCAACTGGCACGCGTTGATATGGAAAGCAACCGGATCGACTTCCGGCTCGCCGGTGGCCCTTCCGTCGCCCGTCGATAGAAGCTGGGAGCGACGCGAAACAAAAAACCCGCCGTAGCGGGTCTTTCGGGAAGGCGCGAGGCCTTACTTGAGTTTGACTTCCTTGTAGGCGACGTGTTTGCGCGCCTTCGGGTCGTACTTCAGGAACTCCAGCTTTTCCGGCGTAGTTTTCTTGTTCTTGGTGGTGGTGTAGAAATGCCCCGTACCTGCGGTGGATTCCAGCTTGATTTTTTCGCGTCCGCCCTTGGCCATGATCCTGTCTCCTGATTAAACGCGCTCGCCGCGCTCACGCAGCTCGGCGACGACAACGTCGATACCCTTCTTGTCGATGGTGCGCAGGCCGGCGTTGGATACGCGCAGGCTGACCCAGCGGTTCTCGGATTCGATCCAGAAGCGGCGGCTGTGCAGGTTCGGCAGAAAGCGACGCTTGGTCTTGTTGTTGGCGTGGGAAACATTGTTCCCGACCATCGGGGCCTTGCCCGTCACTTGACAAACGCGAGACATGAATTGCTCCTGAATGCAGATTTTGCAAAGCTCGCTAGTCTAACAAAAAATTCCGGGAAAACCCATAACTTTTTACAGCAGGCCGCGTTCGGCGAAGGAAAGCGGCCGCGCACTGCCGGCGACGATGAAATGGTCCAGCAGCTTTACGTCGATCATTGCCAGCGCCTGTCTCAGCGACGAAGTAAGCACTTCGTCGGCGCGGGATGGCTCGGCAAGCCCCGAGGGATGGTTGTGGGCCAGGATCACCGCACCGGCGTTGTGCGCAAGCGCGCGCTTGACCACTTCGCGCGGATACACGCTGGTCTGGGTCAGGGTGCCGCTGAACAGCTCCTCACTGGCGATCAGGCGATTCTGGGCATCCAGCCACAGCGCCAGAAAAACCTCGTGCGGGGTTTGTCCCAGGGCCAGGCGCAACCAGTCGCGGACCGCCTCGGGCGACGCCAATGCATCCCTGGCTTTGAGCGGCACTGCAAGCGCGCGTCGCGCCAGTTCCAGCGCGGCCGCGAGTTGGGCCGCCTTGGCCGGGCCGATGCCACGCAGGCGGGCAAGCTGCTTGACGCTGGCGTGGGCCAGACTCGCCAGATCGCCGCCGAAGCTGTCGAGCAGCTCCCGCGCGAGATCAACCGCACTCTTGCCGGGCAGGCCGACGCGCAGGAATATCGCCAGCAGTTCGGCGTCGGAAAGTGCTGTCGCACCTTGCCGCGCAAGCCGTTCGCGAGGCCGCTCGGCCTCCGGCCAATCGCGTATGGCCATGGTTTAGAATCCCCCGCTGGTCGCCGTTTGGCGGGATTTTAATGTCATGAGCGAATTTCAGGGTCGGCGAATCGTGCTCGGCGTCACCGGCGGTGTCGCCGCCTACAAGGCTGCCGAACTGACGCGGCTGTTGGTCAAGGCCGATGCCGAGGTCGATGTCGTGCTGACCGCCGCGGGCGCCCGGTTTGTCGGCCCGGCAAGCTTTCAGGCGCTTACCGGTCGCCGGGTGTGGCAGGCGCTGTGGGACGAGCGCATGGACAATGGCATGGCCCACATCGACCTCACGCGTGGAGCCGCCGCCTTGCTGGTGGCACCCGCCACCGCCGATTTCATGGCCAAACTGGCGCATGGCTTTGCTGACGACCTGCTAACCACGCTTTGCCTGGCGCGCGATTGTCCGCTGCTGGTGGCTCCGGCGATGAATCGGCAGATGTGGGAGAACCCGGCGACGCGGCGCAACCTGGCGCAGTTGCGTGCTGATGGCATCGGCATTCTCGGGCCGGCTCATGGCGAGCAGGCCTGCGGCGAGGTTGGCGAAGGGCGCATGCTGGAAGCCGCGGAATTGTTCGAGGAGTTGCACGCTTCGATGCAAGTGAAGCTGCTGCGGGGCAAACGCGTCCTGCTGACCGCGGGACCGACCTTCGAAGCACTCGACCCGGTGCGCGGCCTGACCAACCTGAGTTCCGGCAAGATGGGCTTTGCCCTGGCGCGCGCCTGTGTTGCCGCCGGGGCCGAGGTGACGCTGATTAGCGGGCCGGTGAATCTTCCGACGCCCCGTGGCGTGCAGCGAATCGATGTCCGTTCCGCCGCCCAGATGCGGGACGCGGTGTTGGCGGCCGTGCCCGGCCAGGACGTCTTCATCGGTGTCGCCGCGGTAGCCGATTACCGGCCGCGTGATGCTTCCGAGCACAAGATAAAGAAGGGCAGTGGCGCATTCACGCTGGAGCTGGAGCCGAATTCCGACATCCTGGCCGAAGTCGCGGCAAGCGGCGAAGCCCCGTTCTGTGTTGGCTTTGCCGCGGAAAGCCGCGACCTGGCGAAGTATGCCGAAGGCAAGCGTGTCGCCAAGAAACTCGGCATGGTCGTTGGCAACCTGGTCCAGGACGGGCTTGGCGGCGACAGCAATGCCGTCACTCTGTTCGACGCAGCCGGGGCCCATCCGCTGCCGGCGGCGGCCAAGTCCGACGTGGCGCTTGGTATCGTTGCCCATCTCGCCAAACTGCTGGAGACATTCCGTGGCCACGATTGACCTCAAGATACTCGATGCGCGACTCAGGGACGAACGCTACCTTCCCGCGTACGCTACGGCTGGCTCCGCCGGCGTCGACCTGCGTGCCTGCATCGACGTGGCGCTCAAGATCCATCCCGGTGAAACCATTCTGGTCCCCACCGGCATGGCGGTGCATCTCGCCGATCCCGGCTATGCAGCCATGATCCTGCCGCGCTCGGGCCTCGGTCACAAGCATGGGATCGTGCTCGGCAATCTGGTCGGTTTGATCGATTCGGATTATCAGGGCGAGATTTTTGTTTCAACGTGGAATCGTGGTCACGATACCTTCACGCTGAATCCCCTCGATCGACTGGCGCAACTGGTTGTCGTTCCCGTGGTGCAGGTTAAGTTCAACCTTGTCGACGAGTTCCCTGCAAGCGAACGTGGGGCCGGCGGCTTCGGTAGTACCGGCCACAAGTAAGTCGGCCGGTAGCATTGCCGGCATCATAAAAAAACAAACCCTGCCGCGGCAGGGTTTGTTTTTCGGTACAGCGGCCGACTCAGGTCGACATTTCGGTGAGGATGTTCTTCAGCCAACTTTGGGCGTAAATTGCCTCGGTCTTGGCTGCGGAGAAATCCGCCGGGGAAACACCGCCCGAGTTTGGCACGGCAATGATCTTGCCTTCCTTGACCGCATACACAGCCGCGACGCTGACAGCTTCCTTGTCGGTAATGTAGCTGTAACAGGTGTTGATACCCGACATCTCGGTGGTTTCCTTGCCGTTCATCAGCGCCACGACATTCATCGCGCAGATCTTGGCTTCGGAATTTGCCGAATAGCCGGACTTCGGCATGGCGCCGGCAACACAGGCGTCACCGATGACATGGATGCCGGCCTGCTTGGTCGATTCGAAGGTGGTCGGATTGACCGGACACCAGTTCTTATCGTCACCCACCAGGCCAGCCGCAACCGCGATCTGTCCGGCGCGCTGCGGCGGAATTACGTTGATGACGTCGCCCTTGACATCTTCCAGGCCTTCGATCAGCACCGTCATCTTGCCAGGCTCGACTTCGGTGACCTTCTTTGCCGGACGATAATCGATGATGCCCTCGTAGTTGTCCTTCCAGCCCTTCTTGAACAGGCCGCCCTTGGAGGTGATGTCCGGGTTGGCATCGAGCACGATGAGCTTCGACTTGGGCTTGTTCTTCTTCAGGTAGTGGGCGACCATGCTGGCGCGCTCGTAGGGGCCTGGCGGGCAGCGATAGGGCGCCAGCGGCACGGTCATGACCATGTTGCCGCCGTCCTTCATCGCCTCCAGCTGTTTGCGCAGAAGTACCGTCTGCGGGCCGGCCTTCCAGGCGTGGGGCATGATTTCCATGGCTGCCGCGTCATAGCCCTTCATTTCCTCGAGACGGAAATCGATGCCGGGCGAGAGCACGAGGCGGTCATAGCTGACGGTACCCTTGCTGGTGGTCACGACCTTGCCGGCGGGGTCGATGCCGGTGACTTCGGCTTGCACTACCGTGACGCCATGATTGGCGGCAAGCTTGTCGTACTTGATGGTCAGCGGATTGAGATCCTTGATCACGCCGCCAATGTAGAGATTGCTGAACGGGCAGGAAACGAAATGGTCATTGCGCTCGATCAGCACCACTTCGATGCTCTTGTCCATCATGCGAATGTACTTGGCGGCGATGGTGCCGCCGTAGCCGCCGCCGATCACCACCACACGCTTGGCGCCCTTGGGCATCAATTCCGCGGCGCGACCAATCATCGGCAGACCCGCAGCGCCGACGCCGGCGCCAGCGAGCTTCAGAAAACTTCTGCGATCCAGTGTCATGTTCTTTCCCCCTTATTTCACGCTGGCGTAGAAGTGCAGCAGCGCTTCGATGTCGTCATTGGACAGCGGCTTGACCTTCTCCGCCATTTTTTCCGGCATCTTGCGCTTGCCTGACTGGTAGAGCTCCATCTGCATATGCAGATAGGGCAGCCATTGGCTGGCCATGACCGGCGTGTCGTCCTTGCCTTCCCTGCCGTCCTCGATGTGGCAGCGACCGCAGTTTGACTCCTGCAAGCCCGCGCCCTTCTTGACCTTCGCGGCATCGACGGTCTGATTGGTGGCGTGAAGCTTCTGCTTGGAGAAGAATTCGCCCATGGTGGCGATATCCGCGTCGCTGTAGCCCTTCGCGATGCGCCCCATGATGGACGACGGCCGCTCGCCGTTCTTGAATTTCTTCATCGCCTCGACGATGGCCTCCTTCGATTGGCTGGCCAGGCTGGGCATGCTCGGTCCGGCGCTACCGCCGTTGGTGCCGTGGCATCCGGCGCAAGCGTTGGACAGCATCGCCGCCGAGGGCGGCGCGGCTTGCGCCATCGCCGAGATGGTTAGGACGCCGGTGGCCAGCGCCCATCCTTTCCACTTCATCGTCATTGTTTTTCCTCCATGGTTTGAAAAGTTGCTGCCTGGTGATGCACCTACTGTTTTTGTACGTCGATGTAGTTCTTCACCGCCGGATTCGGCTTGTCCAGTCCGAACTGGTAGCCCAGCGACACGTAGTGGAAGCGAGCGTTGGTGAAGTCCTCATGAATTGCGAAGCCGAAGTTATACACCTTATCCGCGGTGATGGAATGGTCCCCCTTGCCGCCGCCGGCCATGGCGCGCTCGAAGATGACCACCCACTTGTTGCCTTCCTTGCGGCCCTCGGCCTTCAGCTGGCTCTTGCCCCCCGTCATATGCCGTTCGCTATCCACCCAGCCATCCGCCACACCTTGGCCCTTGCCGCTGCGGAACTGGATCAGGTCCATGAACTTGCCACTGGCGAGGTCGGCTCCGGCGATGTACTTGGTCTTCTTGTCGTCCTTGGCGTCCTTCATGGTACGCAGGTCGGTGTGGCAGGTGCTCCAGCAGCCGTTCAGTTCGCTGCCATCGACCGTGCCGCCGCCATCGAACATCATGGTCAGTTTGACCTCATTTTTTGGATCGAGCTTCTTGTCGCCGTTCTTTGGCGGCACCCATTCGAAGCGGAAGTAGATTTTTTCGCCATCGTGCGTGGCCTGGACGCTGACTGGTATAAAGCCCACCTTGCCTGGCGGCGGGTTGGGTTCCATTACGGTCTTGGAGGCACCCACTGGCTTGCCAGCGACGATTGCCGCACCTACCTCGTTGGCGTCGCCCGAGTGGCACTTGGCACAAGGGCGCTTCTTCTCGATGATGTCCGCCGCCGAAGAATGGTCGGGTTTGTTCATCACCCATTCCAAGGCCGCCTGTCCCGGATAAAAGACCTTTACTGGCAGGGTCGGTACCTTGCTCCAGTCCATTGCCTTCACGGTTCCGCCGGATGCGCTACCGCCCTCGGCCTTGGGTGCGGCTTCGACTTTGGAGCTTGCCGCAGCCGCCGGCGCGGGCTCCATTTTTGAAACCGGCTTGGGCGCTTCAGCTGTTGCTGCCGCCGTTGGGGTTGCCGCCGGCATCTGAGCCTTTTCGTCCGGCTTTGGCGTGGCCGGCGCCTCTGCGGCGGGAACGGCTGCCGCCGCGACAGTCTGGCCTTCCAGCAGGTGATGCACCGGCTTGTGTGCAATGCCCTTGTGGCAGTCGATGCAGGTCTTGCCGTCTTCGCGGGCGCCTTCGTGCTTCACCACCGAGCGATCCTTCTGCTTGGTGGTATCCATCTTGTCGAATTTGTGGCAGTTGCGGCATTCCTTGGAGTCGGTTTCCTTCATGTGCGCCCAGACTCGTTTGGCCATGGTCAGGCGATAGGCTTCGAATTTTTCCGGGGTATCGATGGTGCCGAGGATCTGTCCGATCACGTCCTTGGAGGCGAATACCTTTTGTGTCAGCTTGCGTGCGTAGTCGAAGGGTTCCTTGCTGCTGGCAACGTGGCAGTCGGCGCAGCCGACGCTGGTGCCGGTACGGTTGCTGTAATGCACTGTTTTCTTAAGCTCTTCATAAGGGGTCCGCATCGTGTGGCAGGAGAGGCAGAACTCGGTGCGGTTGGTGAATTCCATGCCGGTATTCAGGCCGCCCCAGATCACGATACCGCCCAGCACGCCGATGATGATCATGCGTGCCATTGAGCACTGCGGCGGGCGCTTCAACCAACCAAACAGACTTTTTACAGTTCCAGTAGAGGCGCCGCCGGGTGAGTTCTCAGACATGTTCATGCATTCCAATGGCCAAGTTGATGTATTGCACGTTCGCGATATTGATGCCGAAGATCGAATTGCCACCACCGCCAAACGCCGCAACCGGCACATCCATTCCTGAATGCTGCCGATCAAGTGACTGGCGCCGCGGGGAAACTCCCTTGCATTTTTTTGTTATGTTTCTGGTTTTTTTGCAGATTATTGCAGGGGCTCCAGGTGGCGTAAAAGAGATTGTTGTGATCAGGGGATCAAGCAGACTTCTATAAGAGCTTGCTTATCTAGCTGTGTGAGTTTTGTCGTGCTGTCGCCCAAAAACAACGGCGCCCGGATCGTTCCGGGCGCCGTTTCCGGCTGCGCTCGCCGTGTCGCCAGCGCCGACTTTCGCGTCGGCGGCCTGTGGTTTATTCCATCGCTTCGTACAGCGGCAGGGTGAGGAACTCGGGGTATTCCGGGGTCAGGCTCATCTTGTCGAAAATGACTGCTGCCTGCTCGTAGGTTTCGGTCTTCTCGCCCTGGGCGGTGACGGTGGTCTTCACCTTGGCGAGTTCTTCGGCGATCATCGGGCGCACCATCTCGGCGGTAAGCTTGCGGCCGTCGTCGAGCTTGCCCTTGGGCGACACAACCCATTGCCATACCTGCGAACGAGAGATTTCCGCGGTGGCCGCGTCTTCCATCAGATTGTGGATTGGCACGCAGCCGTTACCCGCGAGCCAGGAGCCGAGATAGTGGATGCCGACGTTGATGTTGTTGCGCACGCCGGCTTCGGTGATCGGCTGCTCGGGCTGGAAGTTCAGCCAGTCCTTCGGGCCGTAGGTGTCGGTGCGTTGCTTTTCCCACTGGTTGGGCTTGTCGCCGAGTACCTTGACGAATTCTTCCATGGCGATCGGCACCAGGCCCGGGTGCGCGACCCAGCCGCCGTCATAGCCGTCGTTGGCATCACGGGTTTTGTCGTGTCGGATGCCGGCCAGCGCCTTCTCATTGGCCACCGGATCACCCTTGATCGGGATTAGCGCGCTCATGCCGCCCATGGCCGGGGCGCCGCGTTTGTGGCAGGCCTTGACCAAGGCCAGCGCATAGCTGCGCATGAAGGGCACTTCCATGGTGATGGCGCCGCGATTGGCCAAACAGAAATCCTTGTTCTTCCTGAACTTCTTGATGCACGAGAAAATGTAGTCCCAGCGTCCGGCGTTGAGGCCGGCGCTGTGCTCGCGCAGCTCATACAGAATCTCTTCCATTTCGAAGGTGGCGAGGATGGTTTCGACCAGCACTGTGGCCTTGATGGTGCCGCGCGGCATGCCGATGTGGTCCTGTGCCATGCAGAAGATCTCGTTCCACAGGCGGGCTTCGAGGTGGGATTCCATCTTTGGCAGGTAATAGAAGGGACCGGCGCCGCGCGCGACTTGTTCCCTGGCGTTGTGGAAGAACACCAAGGCGAAGTCGAAGATGCCGCCAGAGACGCGCTGGCCGTCGATCAGCACGTGCTTCTCGTCGAGGTGCCAGCCGCGTGGGCGGATCTGCAGGGTGGCGATCTTGTCGTTGAGCTTGTATTCCTTGCCGGCCTCGTTCCTGAAGCTCAGCTGGCGGCGGATGGCCTTGTAAAGATTGATCTGGCCCTGGATCTGGTTGTCCCACTTCGGGCTGTTGGAGTCCTCGAAATCGGTCATGTAGGAATCGGCGCCCGAGTTGTAGGCGTTAATGATCATCTTGGCTTCGACCGGGCCGGTAATCTCGACGCGGCGGCATTCCAGGGCTTTTGGCAGCGGTGCGATCTTCCAGTCGCCTTCGCGGATGTGCCTGGTCTCGGGCAGGAAGTCGGGCATTTCGCCGGCGTCGATGCGGGCCTGGCGCTCAATGCGCTTCTTCAGCAACTCCTGACGGCGCGGCTCGAAGGCGCGATGCAGCTTGGCGACCAGTTCCAGCGCCTCGGGCGTCAGGATGGTGGCGTATTCGGCGGAAACGGGGGCTTTGATCTGGACGCCGGTGGGCAGGGCCATGGAGAACTCCTTGGGTGGGTTGCAGGGGTAGTCAAATTCTATTCTTGCCAAATTGGATATAGAAGCTACCATGTGGTCAATTGATTAGTTACTAATAGTATCGAGTGGATCAGTTCAAGCAGATTTCTGCCTTCGTCAATGTCGCAAGTCGTGGCAGTCTCTCGGCGGCGGCGCGCGTCGAGGGAGTGACACCGGCCATCATCGGGCGCCGGCTCGATGCCTTGGAGGAGCGGCTTGGTGCCAAATTGCTGCTGCGCACGACGCGCCGCATTTCGCTGACCTTCGAGGGTGCCGCATTCCTCGAAGATTGCCAGCGCATCCTGCGCGAACTGGCCGATGCCGAGGGCGCCGTCAGCCTCGGCGGCATCCGGCCTGGCGGGCACCTTAAGGTGTCGGCCCCCGCCGGCTTCGGCCGGCGCCATGTCGGGCCTCTGGTGATGGATTTCATGGCACAAAACCCCGAGGTCACCGTCAGCCTTGACTTGTCGGATCGCGTGGTCGATCTGGTCGAAGAGAACGTGGACTGTGCGATCCGCATCGGCGACCTGGCCGATTCCAGCCTGATCAGCATCCGCCTCGGTGAAATGCGTCGCGTGGTGGTCGCCAGTCCAGCCTATGTCGCCAAATTCGGCGTGCCGTCAGCGCCGACTTTTCTCGCCGAGCACAACTGCCTGTCGCTGCGCCAGCAACGCGGCTGGACCTTGCGCATCGACGGTGAGGTGCGCGTCGTGAAAGTCAGTGGAGGCTTCGAATGCAATGACGGCGCCGTGCTGCATGATTGGGTGGTGGCAGGAAAGGGCCTGGCCTGGCGCTCGCTGTGGGAGGTGGGGGCGGACATCAAAGCCGGGCGCTTGGTAACCGTGCTTGATGATTTCGCCGCGCCGCCGGTCGGCATCCATGCCGTGGTACCGCAACGCCGTCACCTGCCGCTGCGGGTGCGATTGTTCATCGACTTGCTCAAGCTGCGCTGGCGCGACGCTGCCTACTGGAGTGCCGGGGACGTATGAGCGGCGGGTCGTTCGAGGGCCAAGCGCAGGAAGTCATCGAGCTCGCGGATCCAGGCTTCGCGACCGAAGACGAAGCCATCATTGTGGCCACCCTCGATTTCGAGGAAACGCTTGGGCGGTTTCGCGGCGGCAAACAACTGCTCGCCGTGGGTAAAGGGAATGATGTCGTCGCTTCGGCTGTGAATCACCAGCACCGGCGTGCCGACCGTTGCCAGGCGCTTGCGTGTGTCATAGCGGATGCGTGCGAGCAGGCGCACCGGCAGCCAGGGGTAGATCGCGGAACCGAGGTCAGGCACCGAGGTGAAGGTTGATGCCAATACCAGCGCTCCCGGCCGCTGGATAGCGGCCAGTTGCGTCGCCACCGCAGCGCCCAGCGATTCGCCGAAGAGGACTATCTTGGTGGCCGGATAGCCGAGCGTTTGCGTGCCGTGGCGCCACGCGGCAGCGGCATCGAGGTAGGTGCCGTCTTCCGACGGTTGACCGCTGCTGCGGCCATAGCCGCGGTAGTCGAAGATCAGGCTGGCGTAGCCGAGATCGTGGAACATGCGCAGGTAATCGAGGCGATGGCCGACGTTGCCGGCATTACCGTGAAACACGATCACCAGGGCGCGCGCGCCAGCGGTATTCCGGGCCGGAACATGCCAGGCATCGAGTTTCTCGCCATCGTCAGTGGTGAGCGTGAGTGAATCGAAGCGCAGGCCCATGCTGGCCGGAGTGGCCTGAAATCCGCGGTCCATCGCCGCCTGGAACACCAGGGCGTCCTGCCTGAAATAGATCAGCGCGGCCAGACCGGCATAGGCCAGCAGGCCGATCTGGAGTGCCGACCAGAGCATCGATTTTCCTTTCTGTTTGCGTTCGTTGGACATGGTCATGCCGTCGTTGCGTCGCGCCGACTGTAACGCAAAAAAAAGCCGCAACGGTTTCCCGTTGCGGCTTGTGCCGAGATGTTCCGGCGACGCTTAGTGGAACTGCTCTTCCTCAGTCGAGCCGTGCAGTGCGGTCACCGACGAGGCGCCGCCCTGGATCACGGTGGTGACGTCGTCGAAGTAGCCGACACCGACTTCCTGCTGGTGCGAGACGAAAGTGTAGCCCTTCTCGCGCGCGGCGAATTCAGGCTCCTGCACCATGTCGACGTAGTGCTTCATGCCGTCGCCGCGGGCATAGGCGTGGGCGAACTGGAAGGTCTGGAACCAGTTGATGTGGATGCCGGCCAGGGTGATGAACTGGTACTTGTAGCCCATTGCGGCGAGTTCGTCCTGGAACTTGGCGATGGTCTTGTCGTCGAGGTTCTTCCTCCAGTTGAATGAGGGCGAGCAGTTGTAGGACAGCAGCTTGCCGGGCGAGGCGGCCTGCACGGCCTGCGCGAATTCACGGGCGAAGCCGAGGTCGGGCTTGCCGGTCTCGCACCAGACCAGGTCCGCATACGGGGCGTAGGCGACGCCGCGGCTGATCGATTGCTCAAGGCCGTTTTTGACGCGGTAGAAGCCTTCCGGGGTACGGTCGCCGGTGATGAAGGGTTTGTCATTGGCGTCATGGTCCGAGGTCAGCAGGTTGGCGGCTTCGGCATCGGTACGCGCCAGGATGATGGTCGGAACGCCCATGGTGTCGGCGGCGAAACGGGCAGCGATCAGCTTTTCGACGGCTTCGCTGGTCGGTACCAGCACCTTGCCGCCCATGTGGCCGCACTTCTTCACAGCGGCGAGCTGGTCTTCGAAATGCACGCCGGCGGCACCGGCCGTGATCATGTTCTTCATCAATTCGAAGGCGTTCAGCACGCCGCCGAAACCGGCTTCCGCGTCAGCGACGATGGGCAGGAAGTAGTCGATATATTCCTTGCTTTCCGGGTCGATGCCGCGCGACCACTGGATCTCGTCGGCACGCTTGAAGGTGTTGTTGATGCGGCGGACCATGGTCGGGACGGAGTCATAGGCATACAGCGACTGGTCGGGGTACATGGTTTCCGAGGTGTTGCCGTCGGCGGCGACCTGCCAGCCGGAGAGATAGACGGCCTCAAGGCCGGCCTTGGCCTGTTGCATGGCCTGGCCGGCGCTGATGGCGCCGAAGGCGTTGACGTAGCCCTTCTTGGCGCTGCCATTGACCAGCGACCAGAGCTTTTCGGCGCCGCGCTTGGCAACGGTGTGTTCGATCGGGAAAGTGCCGCGCAGGCGCACGACATCATCGGCGCTGTAACCGCGCTTGACGCCTTTCCAGCGGGGATTTTCGGCCCATTCCTTGGTCAGGGCAGCGGCTTGTGCTTTACGATCAGTCATGTTGAATCCTCTTTAGGGGTTGTCGATGGGGGTGCTCCAATGAGGAGCGACGACACCAGTATAAAGAGGATTTTGCGTTGCAGCAACAGTCTTATATAAGACTTATGGAAATATTTTAACGTTTTAAAACAGTATCATGAATTTAAAATTTCTCAATGCGGAAAGACTTCCGCATTGAGAAATAAAAAAACATGGCAGATATATGTCTTATAGATGACTTGTGTCGTGCAATGGCGAACTACTGACGACCACGCCATCCTCGTCGGCATACAGCCATTCGCCAGGAAGGAAGCTGACTCCGCCAAAGCTGACCGGAATCTCGGCCTCGCCGACATTCCGTTTTACGGTCTTCATCGGATGTGTGTCGATGGCAAAGACTCCGATATCCATTTCGCCGATGGCGCGCGAATCACGAATGCAGCCGTACACAAGGATGCCGGCCCAGCCGTTCTTGACCGCGATTTCGGCGAGTTGGTCGCCAACCAGTGCCCTGCGCAAACTTCCGCCACCATCGATAACCAGCACGCGTCCCTCTCCAGGAGTCGTCAGCGTCGCGCGAACCAGGGAGTTGTCCTCGAACAGCTTCAGTGTGGCGATGCGGCCAAAGAATGCCGCGCGCCCGCCAAAACTGCTGAACATCGGCTCGACAACACGAACCTTGTCCTCGTTGGCATCGCAAAGGTCGGTAGTCAAAAAATCCATGGTTCAGTCAATCGGAGAGGCAATCGGGGGAGTGGTCGAGGCCAGTTCCTCGAACGCCAGCTGGATCTTCTCGTGTTCGTCGAGGTCGATGGTTACGCGACCGCCGTGGATCAGCCGGCCGAAAAGCAGTTCGTCAGCCAAGGCGGAACGTATCGTGTCCTGGATCAGCCTGGCCATGGGCCGTGCACCCATCAGGGGATCGAAGCCCTTTTCCGCGAGCCAGGCGCGCAAGGCATCGGTGAAAATCGCCTCGACTTTCTTTTCATGCAGTTGACCTTCCAGTTGCATCAGGAACTTGTCGACCACGCGCAGAATGATTTCGGCATCGAGCGCACGGAAGGAAATGATCGCGTCGAGGCGATTGCGGAATTCAGGCGTGAACATCCGCTTGATGTCCGCCATTTCGTCGCCCGGGCCCTTGCTGGTGGTGAAGCCGATGCTGGTCTTTTGCAGCGCCTCGGCGCCGGCATTGGTAGTCATCACGATCACGACGTTGCGGAAGTCCGCCTTGCGCCCGTTGTTGTCGGTCAATGTGCCATGGTCCATCACCTGCAACAGGATATTGAATACCTCGGGATGGGCCTTTTCGATTTCGTCGAGCAGCAGCACGGCATGCGGCTTCTTGGTCACGGCCTCGGTCAGCAGGCCACCCTGGTCAAAACCCACGTAGCCAGGTGGGGCTCCGATCAGGCGACTGACGGCGTGCCGCTCCATGTACTCGGACATGTCGAAGCGGATCAGTTCAATGCCCATGCCATAAGCCAGCTGGCGCGCCACTTCGGTTTTCCCCACCCCGGTGGGGCCGGAAAACAGGAAGCAGCCGATCGGCTTTTGCGGATCGCCGAGACCGGAGCGCGACATCTTGATGGCCTTGGCCAGCGCGTCGATGGCGGCATCCTGTCCAAACACCATGTTTTTCAGGTCGCGATCAAGATTCTTCAGGGCCGAGCGATCGTCCGCCGACACGTGCTGCGGCGGAATGCGCGCGATCTTGGCGACGATGTCCTCGATCTCAAGTTTGCCGATGGTCTTCTTCTGTTTCGACTTGGGCAGGATGCGCTGCGCCGCGCCGGCTTCATCGATGACGTCGATCGCCTTGTCGGGCAAGTGCCGATCATTGATGTATTTGGCCGACAATTCGGCGGCACTGGATATCGCCGCCGACGAGTATTTGACACCGTGGTGTTCCTCGAACCGCGACTTGAGCCCTCGCAGGATGGAAACCGTTTCATTGACCGAGGGTTCGTTGACATCGACTTTCTGGAAGCGACGGGACAATGCGTGGTCCTTTTCGAACACGCCCCGGAACTCTGTGTAAGTCGTTGCGCCGATGCATTTCAGGGCACCCGACGACAGGGCCGGCTTGAGCAGGTTGGATGCATCCATCGTTCCGCCCGAGGCGGCACCGGCGCCAATCAGGGTATGGATTTCGTCGATGAACAAAATGGCATTGGGATTGTCGGCCAACTGCTTCAGGACACCTTTCAGGCGCTGCTCGAAGTCGCCCCGATATTTGGTGCCGGCCAGCAGAGCGCCCATGTCCAGGCAATACACGGTTGCATTGGCGAGGATTTCGGGTACCCGACCTTCAACAATGTGACGCGCGAGCCCCTCGGCAATCGCCGTTTTGCCTACACCCGCTTCGCCAACCAGCAAGGGGTTGTTCTTGCGCCGCCGGCAAAGCGTCTGTATGACACGTTCCAGTTCCTTGTCGCGACCGATCAGGGGGTCGATCTTGCCGGTCAGTGCCTGCTGATTCAGGTTCTGGGTGAAGCTCTCCAGTGCGCCGCCCTTTTCCTGGGTTTCGGCTTCGGTTTCAGTGGGCTCTTCCTTGTTGGGCCGAGCTTGTGGGGTCTTGGTTATGCCGTGCGAAATGAAATTCACGACATCGAGGCGCGATACATTCTGGCGTTGCAGGAAGAAAACGGCATGCGAATCCTTTTCGCCAAATATGGCGACCAGAACATTGGCGCCCGTGACTTCCTTCTTACCCGAGGACTGCACATGAAGGATCGCTCGCTGAATGACGCGCTGGAAGCCGAGTGTGGGTTGGGTGTCTATCTCCTCGCTGCCAGCTACGGTGGGAGTGTGTTCGTTGATGAAGGTAAGCAATTCCTTGCGCAGGGCTTCAATATCCGCGGCGCAGGCACGCAGGACTTCGGCGGCTGACGGGTTGTCGAGGAGTGCCAGAAGCAGGTGCTCGACGGTAATGAATTCGTGCCGCTTTTGCCGCGCCTCGACGAAGGCCATGTGCAGGCTGACTTCAAGTTCCTGGGCAATCATCAGTTTTCCTCCATTACACATGCCAGCGGATGCTGGTGTTTGCGCGAATATTCGCTGACCTGCTGAACCTTGGTAGCGGCAACGTCATAGGGATAGACGCCACACGCTCCCTTGCCTTCACGATGAACCTTGAGCATCACCTGGGTTGACTGTTCCCGCGAAAGCCCGAAAAACCTTTCCAGCACGATGACGACGAAATCCATGGGAGTGAAGTCGTCATTCAGCAGCAAAACCTTGTACATCGGTGGCGGCTTGGTCCTGCTTTGTTCCGGGGCCAAGGCAGCGCTGCCATCGAATTCAACTTGCTTGCGTGTCGCCATTGGCCGATTGTAATTTGATTCCGATTCAGTTCAACACTACGAAAAAGAGGGGATTCGCGCCGCGCCTAAAGCTTATTTTGGTACAGAAACGGCAAAAGCAAGATCGCGACACGATTGAAATGTCTGTGCAATGCAACATCGAAAGTTCTTGACGCTGCTTGACAATATGCGTAAAACGCGAACCGTGTTTGGCTCAAATTCCCCGCAGTGACCTACGGTCTTCTCAAAGCCTGTTTTCCAGCAGTTCCTCTGAATCGCCGCTTGGCCCCCTCTGCCTCTCCGAAATTGAACCAATACATGCCCCGGCCGGGGTGCGGTGTCTTGCAGCCCGCAGCGGTGGCCGATTTGTTCGTTTTTGATTAAGGAAAAGTTACATGGCAACTGGTACTGTGAAGTGGTTCAACGACGCCAAGGGTTTCGGCTTCATTACTCCCGATGACGGCAGCGAGGATCTGTTCGCGCATTTCTCCGCGATCAACATGTCCGGCTTCAAGTCGCTGAAGGAAGGTGAAAAGGTCTCCTTCGACGTCGTGCAAGGGCCGAAGGGCAAGCAGGCATCTAATATTCAGAAGGCTTGATCTTTCCGTTTCGGTTTCTGGACCTACCAGTTCCGAAAAACAAAGCCCGCCGCAAGGCGGGCTTTTTTTTACTTCAGATCGCTGAGCTTACATGCGGTCGATCATTGCCTGGCCGAAGGCGGAGCACTTGACTTCGGTCGCTCCCTCCATCAGTCGCGCGAAGTCATAGGTTACCACCTTGTCGCCGATCGCGGCCTCCATTGACTTGATGATCAGATCGGCGGCTTCGACCCAGCCCAAGTGGCGCAACATCATCTCGGCCGAGAGAATCAGCGAGCCTGGATTGACGTAATCCTTGCCAGCATATTTCGGTGCCGTACCGTGAGTGGCCTCGAAGCAGGCGTACAGGTCCGAGATGTTGGCGCCCGGAGCAATTCCGATGCCGCCGACTTGGGCAGCCAGCGCGTCGGAGATGTAATCGCCGTTCAGGTTCAATGTGGCTATTACGTCGTATTCGGCGGGACGCAAGAGGATCTGCTGGAGGAAGGCGTCGGCAATTGCATCCTTGACCACGATTCCGTTGGGCAATTTCAGCCAGGGGCCGCCATCGATCTCCACGCCTCCAAATTCGTTCTTGGCCAGGGCATAGCCCCAGTCGCGGAACGCGCCCTCCGTGTATTTCATGATGTTGCCTTTGTGTACCAGGGTCACCGATTTGCGCTTGTTGGCAATCGCGTACTTGATTGCGGCACGAACCAGACGTTCGGTTCCCTCGCGGGACACCGGCTTGATACCTATTCCCGAGGTGGCGGGGAAGCGAATCTTCTTGACTCCCATCTGGTTTTGCAGGAAGTCGATGATCTTGCGGCAGTTGTCGGTTTCGGCCGCCCACTCGATGCCGGCGTAGATGTCCTCGGTGTTTTCGCGATAGATCACCATGTCGGTTTTCGATGGATCCTTGAGCGGAGACGGCACGCCCTTGAAGTAGCGCACCGGACGTACGCACTGGTAGAGGTCCATCTCCTGGCGCAAGGCGACGTTCAGGGAGCGAATGCCGCCGCCGACGGGAGTTGTCATTGGCCCCTTGATCGATACCGAATAGTCTTTGCAGGCGATGATCGTTTCGGCCGGTAGCCAGACGTCAGGGCCATAGAGGCGGGTCGCTTTTTCTCCGGCAAAAACCTCCATCCACGAGATCTTGCGCTTGCCAGCATAGGCCTTCTCAACGGCAGCATCGACCACCTTCTTCATCACTGGAGTGATATCGACCCCGATGCCATCGCCTTCGATGAAAGGAATGATCGGGTTGTCCGGTATCGGCTGACCCGGGACAATTTTCTGGCCTTGGGCGGGAAGCTTGATCAGTGACGCGCTCATGTCTACTCCGTATCGTTGTTTTGGAAAAATCGAACCCTCAAGTAACCATGACTGTGATCATGGCTACCCGGCCGATTATCCACCAAAGATTGGACTGGCGCGTTGCGTCCGACGGGGATGGAGCCCCCGTCGGGGAGAGACGTGTCAGGCTGTCCGGGCTGCGGCAAGTATCGCGTTCAGGCTTGCGCTTGGCCGCATGACAGCTTTGACCTTGTCCGGATCGACCCTGAAATAGCCGCCGATATCAACCCTCTGCCCCTGGACGGCCTTGAACTCACCGACGATCTTTTCTTCATTCCCGGCAAGCGCGTTGGCCAGCGGGCCGAAATGCGCGGCGAGATCCTTGTCCTCGCTTTGGGCTGCGAGTTCCTGTGCCCAATACATGGCGAGGTAGAACTGGCTGCCGCGGTTATCGAGTTCCCCGGTTTTGGGCGACGGCGATTTCCGGTTGTCGAGCAGTTTGCCTGTCGCAGCATCAAGCGTCTTGGCCAGCAGCGTCGCTTTTTTGTTGCCAGTATTGGTTCCCAGATCCTCCAGCGAAACCGCGAGTGCCAGAAATTCTCCGAGTGAATCCCAGCGCAGATGGTTTTCCTCGACCAACTGTTGGACGTGCTTCGGAGCGGATCCGCCGGCCCCCGTTTCGTACATGCCGCCTCCCGCCATCAGTGGAACGATGGAAAGCATTTTGGCGGAGGTGCCCAGTTCCATGATGGGAAACAGGTCGGTCAGGTAGTCGCGCAAGATGTTGCCGGTGGCCGATATCGTGTCGAGCCCGCGGATCACTCGCTCAAGCGTGTAACGCATGGCGCGTACCTGCGACATGATCTGGATGTCGAGCCCTTTCGTGTCGTGGTCCTTGAGATAAATACGCACCTTCTTGATCATTTCGTTCTCGTGAGGACGATACGGGTCCAGCCAGAAGATTACCGGGACGCCAGACTGGCGCGAGCGGGTGACCGCAAGCTTGACCCAGTCGCGGATCGCCGCGTCCTTGACCTGGCACATGCGGAAGATGTCGCCCTGCTCGACATTTTGCGATAGCAGCACTTCCCCCGTGGCAAGGTCGACGATGTTGGCAACGCCGTCCTCGGCAATCTCGAAGGTCTTGTCGTGCGAGCCATATTCCTCGGCCTGCTGCGCCATGAGGCCGACGTTGGGCACGGTACCCATGGTCTTGGGATCGAAATTCCCGTGCCATTTGCAGAAGTTGATCATCTCCTGGTAGATGCGGGCGAAGGTCGATTCCGGCATCACGGCCTTGCAGTCGTAGGGCTTGCCGTCGGCGCCCCACATTTTGCCTCCGCCCCGGATCATGGCCGGCATCGAGGCATCGACGATGACGTCGTTGGGCGAATGGAAGTTGGTGATCCCCTTGGCTGAATCCACCATTGCCAGGCGCGGGCGGTGCTCCTGGCAGGCGTGCAGGTCACGCTCGATCTCGTCGCGTTTTGATTCGGGCAGGCTCTTGATCTTCTCGTAGAGATTCACCATGCCGTTGTTGACGTTGATACCCAGCTCCTCGAACAGCTTGGCGTGTTTTTCAAAAGCTTCCTTGTAATAGATCTTGACGCAGTGGCCGAAGACGATCGGGTGGGATACCTTCATCATCGTTGCCTTGACGTGCAGGGAGAAAAGGATCCCGGCCTGGCGACAGTCTTCCAGTTCGCGTTCGTAGAACTCGCACAGCGCTTTCTTGCTCATGAACATGCTGTCAATGATTTCGCCCGCCTGCAGGCTCACCATGGGCTTGAGCACAATGGTTTTGCCGCTCTTGGCGACCAGCTCCATCTTGACGTCGCGCGCCTTGTCCAGCGTCATCGACTTTTCACCGTGGTAGAAGTCGCCGTGGTGCATGTGCGAGACATGTGTTTGCGACCACTGCTTCCATTCACCCATTGAGTGGGGGTTCTTTTTTGCGTACTCCTTGACAGCCTTCGGTGCGCGTCGGTCCGAGTTGCCTTCGCGCAACACCGGATTGACGGCGCTGCCAATGCACTTCGAGTAGCGGGCCCGGATGGCCTTTTCGTCATCGGTCTTGGGGTCTTCCGGGTAGTCCGGGATTTTGTAGCCCTTGGCCTGCAACTCGCGAACGCAGGCGACAAGCTGTGCCACCGAGGCGCTGATGTTGGGCAGTTTGATGATGTTGGTTTCAGGCAGCAGCGTGCGGCGGCCGAGGTCGGCCAATGTGTCCGGCATCTTTTGCACATCGGTGAGGCAGTCGGGAAACTCGGCCAGAACGCGTGCCGAAACCGAAATGTCGGCTTTTTCAATTTCGATCCCAGCCGGTGCGGCGAAAGTTCGGATCACTGGCAGGAAGGCACAGGTTGCCAAAAGCGGTGCTTCGTCGGTGAGGGTATAGGTGATTCTCGGTTTCCCAGTGCTCATTGCCATGCCTCGCATATCCTGTTGATTTGTAATGAAAAGAAGTGGTTTCGGCGGTAGCCAGACTGGCGAGTATCCTTGACCGGAGCTCTACAGTCAATAAGTCGCGCAAATACGGTCATCGATGCATGTTGGGTGAGGCTCCGGTATGGAATTCAAGGTTCGGAGGCCATTTTGTCCACTGCTAGAATCGATTCACACCTATCTGCTCACACCCTTCCGACCATGAGCCAGCCTGTCGACCAGGAGAGTTTTTCGCATCGGATCGCCCAGACCATGGTGCGAGGTTTCGACAAGCATTACCGCCTGTTTCGCGAATGTTCGGCAAGTGCCAAGGGGCGCTTCGAGCGTGCGGAATGGATCGAAGGCCAGCAAGCGGTGCGTGAGCGCATACAGTTTTACGACGATCGCGTCAGGGAAACGGTTGAGTTTCTGCAATCCGAATTCGATACCGCGGGGCTGGATGAAGCCGTATGGCAGCAGGCCAAGTTGCTTTACATCGGTCTGCTGACCGACCACAAGCAACCGGAACTGGCCGAGACTTTCTTCAATTCGGTGTTCTGCCAGATGATGCACCGAACCTATTTCCACAACGACTTCATCTTCGTTCGCCCTGCGGTTTCGACCGAATATATCGAGTCCGACCCACCGATCTATCGCTGCTACTATCCCAACGAATCGGGTTTCCGCTCTTCGATCGCTCAAGTGTTCCGGGATTTCAGTTGGGATCGCGAATTCGAGAATCTCGATCGCGATGTCGAATACATACTGAGAAGCATCCGCGAGCATCTGGAGGTGCTGCCCGGGCGCGAGGCCAATTTGCAGATTCAGGTGTTGAACTCAGCCTTCTACCGCAACAAGGGTGCCTACGTGATCGGCAAAGCCGTGAATGGAGCGCTGGAGTATCCGTTCACGGTCCCCGTGTTGCACTCGCCCGAGGGCAGGCTATATCTTGACACCATCATTCTCGATGCGTGGCGAATCAGTGTGTTGTTTTCGTTGTCGCGCGCGTACTTCATGGTCGACATGGAAGTTCCGTCGGGCTACGTCCAGTTCCTGCGCTCTATCATGCCCAGCAAGCCGCGCTCGGAGCTGTACACCATGTTGGGACTTGGCAAGCAAGGCAAGACCATGTTCTTCCGCGACCTGATTTTCCACCTGCACCATTCCGCCGATCAATTCATCGTTGCACCCGGTATCCGCGGGCTGGTCATGATGGTGTTTACCCTGCCGTCCTATCCCTATGTGTTCAAGGTCATCAAGGACGTATTTGGCTGTTCCAAGGAGGTTGACCACGAAACGGTGCGACGCAAATATCAGTTGGTCAAGCAGGTCGACCGGGTAGGTCGCATGGCCGATACCCTCGAGTTCTCCAAGGTCGCGCTGCCGCGCAATCGCTTTTCTCCGGCGCTGATCGACGAGTTGTACCGGGAGATTCCTTCGTCGATCGAGGAGGATGGCGAAGACCTGATCATCAAGCATGTGTACATCGAGCGACGCATGGAGCCGCTGAACATGTATCTCGAAAAAGCGGAAAAGGCCGGTCGGGACGACCTGGTCGATCATGCGGTGCTGGAGTACGGAAACGCAATTCGGGAACTCGCGATCGCGAACATCTTTCCCGGCGACATGCTGTGGAAAAACTTCGGCGTAACGCGTTACGGGCGCGTTGTGTTCTATGACTACGATGAAATCGAGCACATGACCGACTGCAAGTTTCGTCGCATACCGCCGGCGCCGGATTTCGAAACGGAAATGTCCGGGGAGGTTTGGTATTCCGTCTCGCGCCAGGATGTTTTTCCGGAGGAGTTTGAAACCTTTCTCCTGGTGTCCGACAGGATACGAACCGCATTCATGCGGCACCATTCCGATCTGTTCGATGTTGCGTTCTGGCATGACGCGCAGGAGCAGATTCGCCTGGGCAAGGTGCAGGATTTCTTTCCCTATCCGGAAGCCCAGCGTTTCCGCAATTGCTACGCGAGCGGCGCGCCGAATTGAGCCGTTTGCTGCTGTTCAACAAGCCTTACGGCGTATTGACCCAATTTACGCCGGTGGCCGGACGGGAAACCCTGGCGAATTTCATTTCCGTTCCGGGCGTGTATCCGGCCGGGCGGCTGGACGCCGATTCGGAAGGCTTGTTGTTGCTCACCGATGACGGAACGCTTCAGGCCCGGATTGCCGATCCCCGCCACAAGCTGCCCAAGCGTTATCTTGTCCAGGTCGAAGGCCGGCCCACCGATGCGACGATGCAAGTTCTTGCAAGGGGAATTCCGCTGGCGGATTTCGTCACCAAGCCGTGTCAGGCGCGTTTGATCGAAGAACCTCAGGGCCTTTGGCCGAGGACGCCACCCATCCGTTTTCGTAAGGTAATTCCGACCACATGGATCGAATTGATTTTGAGGGAAGGCAAGAACCGTCAGGTTCGACGCATGACTGCGCACGTCGGGTTTCCGACACTTCGGCTGGTTCGCTGGGCAATCGGAGATTGGACAGTTGACAGACTGGCGCCGGGGGAATGGCGAGAGCTGAGGATTCCGCGTCAACCTGGCGCCGAACCGCGCGTTATTAGGCCTAACGCCCCGAAGAATCGTGGTGTTAGTTTAAATCTACCTATATTCAAACGAAAGGAAACACCATGACCAAGCTTTTCGCCGCCTTGGCTGCTGGCCTGATCGCCACCTCCGCTTTCGCCGCTGACGCTCCCAAGGCTGCTCCGGCCGCTGCTGCTCCCGCTGCCGCTCCGGCGGCTGCTCCTGCGGCTGCTCCCGCTGCCGCGCCGGCCCCGAAGGGCATGGCCGGCACGGAAGGCAAGGCCAAGAAGGCCAAGAAGGCCAAGAAGGCAAAGAAAGCTGACGCCGCCAAGTAATTTGCGGCTCGAAAAAAATGGCAGGGTGACCTGCCATTTTTTTCGTCCATAAATCGCCATCGGTCCGGATTTGCTTCCGAATACCTGTTTGGCCAGGAGCGGTCGGGTACGTCCTGGTGCATCGGCGATAATCCCCAGATCATTCCATTCGAAGGATCATGATGCGCTTGTCAGCGCCAGCCCTTTTTGCCCTGCTTTATCTGACAGTTTCCTTGCCGGCGGTCGCTCAGCAAGCGCAACTGCCCATGGTCGAACTGTTCGCCGGCATGCATCGGATCGAGGCCGAAGTTGCCGCGCATCCGGAAAGTCGTCAGATCGGTTTGATGCAACGCAGCTTCATGGCGCCGCAACGAGGCATGCTGTTTGTCTTTCCGGATCTCGCCAAGCATTGCATGTGGATGCGCAATACCCTGCTGCCCTTGTCCGTGGCCTTTCTGGATGAAAAGGGTGTGATCATCAATGTCGAAGACATGCAGCCGAAAACAGAGGTGAATCATTGTGCGATGCGCCCCGCGCGCTACGCCCTGGAAATGAACCTTGGCTGGTTTCGGAGCCGGGGATTTGCCTCTGGGCTGGCGATCAGCGGTGTCGAGAAGGTAGGGGCTCCGCGCTAACCCGGATATTTCACAGGCCCGTGAAGGAGTGGCCGGGAGATATGGGTAACGGATAGAGTTGGGTGCCGCCAAGGCGAGCTGATAGAATTTTGATCAATCTGGCGAATTCTGGACGGACCACCCCCAACCCCCGATGATCACCATGTCGGGGACGCACTCGGCAAGGACTATGGAGAAGCCAGTGCGTTGGCGGCGATGAAGTAGATGTCGCGCAGCGGATGATG
>JACRLX010000023.1 GCA_016235165.1 Rhodocyclales bacterium | reverse complement strand
TGAGCAAAATCCAGGGGAATCACCCCTTGTCTGCCCTCGAACAGGCCGATCACCCAATGAAAATGGCATTTCCGTCACGTTTTCGTCTCGATTTCAATTCGTCGCTGCTTTTTGCGGTGGCTTGTTCAGCGTTTCCCTAGAAAGGACTGCTCCTCGGCGCTGAGCGTCGGCTGCGGATAAGCCAGCAGCTTGCCCCAGGCCGGCTTGCCGGAGAAGAGTTCGCCCTCCCACCAGACGGTGCCGGCTTCGAGAGCCTCGCGCTCGGTCTGCGACATGGCCGGCAGCATCCTCTTGTACATGGCGAAGATGGGGCCGGTGAGGACGGCGCGGCGCAACGGCGGCAGCAGCAGCCCGGCGGCAAGGACGACGACGGGTACGAGGAACCAGCTCATGGCGTTCTCCTTGTGTCAGGCGGCGCGCTTTGCGCGCGGCCTCCTGGCGGGTTTGGCAATATGTTTGGCAACTGAGTCGGGCAGCGGAGCGCGCAGGCCGCCGATGAGGAAGCTCATCAAGCGCGCATACAGCGCCTCAGGGTCGGCATCGTCGATCGGCCCCAGCATGCGCAGGGCCTCGGTGCCGGAAATGGCGTAGGACAGCGCGCCCATCATGAAATGGAAGCGCCAGAGGAATTCCTCCTGCGGCACGTCGGGCAGGGCCTTGAAGAAGGCGGCTTTGAAGCGGGCGATGACTTCGGCGTATTCCTCGGCAAGGAAAGTGCGCACGAACTCGGTCGGCTCGGTGTAGCTGCGACCGAGCAGGCGCATGAAGGTCTGGCCGCCGTTCCTGTCCGCCGCCATGCGGATCGCCACGCCGAAAAAGGCCTCGACGATCTGCCGCGGCTTCAGCGGCGCGCCGCCGGCGGCCTCCTCGAAGGCCGTCAGGGCGGCGATGCGCTGCTCGTTGAGCCCGGTCAGGCGGCGCCGGAACACCGCCTCGATCAGCGCCTCCTTGGAGCCGAAGTGGTAATTCACGCCGGCGAGGTTGGCCTGCGCTTCGGCGGTGATCATGCGCAGGGTGGTGGCATCGAGGCCGTGCCTGACGAACAGTTGCTCGGCGGCATCGAGGATGCGGGTGCGGGTATCGGTTTCCATGGGACGGCAGGCCTCCGACAAACGATGGTTTCAAACGAATGTTTTAATCTTGGCATTCGAGGGCGCGCGCGTCAAGAGGACCTGCTCTAATTTGATGTTGCGGCGCGCCATGGCCGGCTAGAATCCGCCTTCCCGAAGCATCCCACGCATTCCCGGATCCCGCCGCCAAAACCTGCCGTGCTGTTGCTCGAACTCGTACTGCTGCTGATGATCTGCGCCGTCGCCCTGAGCTGGCTGGCGCGCCACTTCAAGTTTCCCTATCCGATCGCACTGGTGACAGGCGGCGCGCTGCTGGGCATGATCCCCAACCTGCCGCAATTCCCTTTCGACCCGCAGCTGATCCTGGTGATCGTGCTGCCACCCATCCTGTATCAGGCCGCGCTCCTGACGTCGTGGAGCGACTTCAAGGCCCATATCCGCTCCATCAGCCTGCTGGCGATCGGCCTGGTGATCGCCAGCACGCTGGCGGTCGGCCTCGTGCTTAAGCTGATGGTGCCTTCCGTGCCCTGGGCGGCGGCCTTCGTGCTCGGCGCCATCGTCTCGCCACCGGACGCCGTGGCGGCCACCACCATCCTCTCGCGGCTCAATATCCCGCGCCATCTGGTGACCATCCTCGAAGGCGAAAGCCTGGTGAACGATGCCTCGGGGCTCGTCATCTACAAGCTCGCCATCGCAGCCGTCCTTACCGGCGCCTTCTCGATGGGCGAGGCCACCACGCAATTCGCGCTGGTGTCGGTCGGCGGTGTGCTGATCGGGCTCGTCGTCGGCTTTGTTTTTGTCGAAGTGCACAAGCGTCTGGGCGATCCATTCATTGAGGTCATCACCGCGCTGGCGATTCCCTACGTCGGCTACATCGCCGCCGAATCAGTGCATGTTTCCGGCGTGCTGGCGGTGGTTGCCGCCGGCCTGGTGCGCGGCCGCTACGCACCGGAGATCGTCTCGGCCGAGATGCGCATCATGGCGCGCTCGGTGTGGAACGTGCTGGTGTTCATGCTCAACAGCCTGATCTTCATCCTGATCGGCATCCAGATGTCAGACGTGATGGATACCCTGGGTCGCTACCCGCTCTCGCAGCTGATGTCGATGGGCATGGCCATCACCGTGGTCGCCGTGGTGGTCCGCTTTGCCTGGGTCTATCCGGCGGCCTGGCTGCCGCGCTGGTTTCCCGGCCTGGCCAACCCGCAAGTGCCGCAGTTGCGCCGCCGCGAGCTGGGCATCATCAGCTGGTGCGGCATGCGCGGCATCGTTTCGCTCGCCGCCGCCCTGGCCCTGCCCGCGGCCCTGCCCAATGGCGATCCCTTCCCGGCGCGCGACCTGATCATCTTCCTCACCTTCTTCGTCATCGCAGCCACGCTGGTAGGGCAGGGCCTGACCCTGGCGCCGCTGATCCGCAAGCTCAAGGTGGGCAGCGACTGGAGCATGGCCGAAGAACAAAGGCAGGTGCGCACGGCGATGAGCGCGGCGGCAATCGCCGCGGTCGAGGCCCACCTGGCCGGGGCGGGCGCACCCGTGGAGTGGGGCACCCTGCTGCGCACCGAGATCACCGAGCGGATTGCCCACGCCGCGCCGGAAGGCATCGAACCGACAGCACGCGAGCGCATGCGAAACGAGCTGCGCCGCGTCGCCATCGAGGCCGAACGCGGCGAGTTGATCCGCCTCTGGCGCGAAAACGAGATCGGCGACGAGGTCATGCGCCACCAGGAGGAACTGCTGGATTACCAGGAGGCGCAGTTGTAGTAAGCATCCCCTGCCGCAATTGAGCAAACGGAGGATAATGGCATTATGGGGAGCATGGGCAAGGCTCGATGCTGAATTCGCTACACTTTGACGTTCAGGGAGAAGGGATCATGACAAATCATTTCCGGGCGAGTGTGTTGGCTGTTTTTATCGGCGTCATGGGGGCATCGGCGATAGCTGCGTCGCCGTCGGAGGAAATGTTCATGCGCAAGCGCTTCGTCGAAGCGCGTGAGCTCGCAGCAAGAAGCGGTAGCCTGGATGATCTGTCCATCGTCGGCTGGAGCCAGTTCATGCTCGATGACTACGGCGCCGCCGAACAGAGTTTTCGCAAGCTCGCGCAATCCTGGCCCAACGATTTCGACGTCAAACTGGGCCTGGCCTGGGTAAGCATCAAGACCGGGAGGTTCGACGATGCCGCGCGCTTCCTGCAAGAGGCCGAACCACTTGCGATCGGCTGGCAAAAATATATGGTGGTCGACGCCAAGGGCTGGCTGGCGCTCAAGAGGGGCGACGTGGCCTTGGCCGAGCAGCATTTCAATACCGAACGGGGAATGGGCTCGGCGGCGGGAAAATCCGATCCGAGTGTCGGCCTCGGCTGGACGGCGTTCAACCGGGGCGATCTGGCCAAGGCCAAGTCTGCCTTCCAGGAAGGGGTTGCACTGGATTCAAAGTGCTTTTTCTGCCGCGACGGACTGGCGCGAGTCGCCTTGATCAAGAACGACCCTCGCGAAGCGCTAAAGCAGGTGCTGGGTGGCATCGAGATCACGGCCGACAACGCCGGGTTGAACTCACTTCTCGCCACCACCTTGACCACGATCGGCGATCCGGCCCTGAGCGTCAGGACTTACCAGGGCCTGATAGACCAGCATCCGAAAGCGCTGGCTTTCAAGGTCGGCCTCGGCTTTTCCTTGCTCGCCGCCGGAAAGGCAAGCGAAGCTGAAACCCGGTTTCGCGATGTGCTGAAGGCCGATCCCGGCAATCCCGGCGCGCTGGCGGGGATCGGCAATCTGCAGTTCTTCAAGACGGAACTGGTCAAGGATGGCTGGTCGGCGTATTACAAGGGAGACTACGACGGCGCGCTGAAAATCTTTGAGAGCAGGCTCGCGGAAGCCGCGGCGAAAAAGAATCCGGCCGCCGCTGACGGTCGCGGTTGGGCGCTCCTGGCCATGGGCAAGGCTCGTGACGCCCGTGACGCGTTCCGCCAGGCCATAGCGCTGGACGCCGACTTCCATTACTCCAGGAGCGGCCTGACCGCCGCCGAAAGCCAGCTGTTGGCCATGTATCGTCGCGCCTGGTCGCTGATCGACCTGCAACGACTTGACGAGGCCAATCTGCTCTTCGGAAAGGCCCGCGGCGAGACGCCTTCCGATCTCCAGTGGCTGATTGACGACGGCATCGCCTGGCTTGCCTTCCACAAGAAGGACTACGAAGCGGCGGAAAAGGGCTTCTCGGCGATACTTGCCGGCAATTCGAGCGCCTACCTGTCGCAGAATGGTTTGGGCTGGGTAGCAATGGAACGCAAGGATTTCGGCAAGGCCGGCAGGCTCATCACACAATCGCTGCAGCAGAATCCTTACCAGGTATTGGCAAGCTACACCAGGGCAGCGGAACGCCTGGTCGGTGCCGGACAGTACAAGGATGCGCGCGACATCCTGACCTTGGGCGAGCGCATCTACCCCTACTCGGCGGATATTCACTTCCTCATGGCACGCGCAAAAGCCGGCCTGAATGACGACGGGGCAGCGGGCTTGAGTCTGGCGCGGGCGGCAGAACTGGCGCCGGCCTACATCGAGCCGGCTTTCGACAATGTCCGCATTGCGGTAAACGGTCGCCAGCCCGCGCTGCTGTCGCTTGCCTGGGGCTTGTATTACACAGGGGCTTACGATGCGGCGGCAAAGCGCTTCCAGCAATACGCCGCAACCGGCGGGACTGCCGCCTCCGGCGCAAGCGGCCTGGGGTGGGCCCTACTGGCGTTGAAAAAATACCCCGAGGCCAGCCATGCATTTCAATCCGCCTTGCAGAAAGGCGACAAGGCCGACGCCCACGCCGGACTCGGCTGGGTCGCTCTTGGCAAGAACGAGGATGCCAATGCCGAAAAAAGCTTCAAGGCGGCTTTGAAAGCCGTGCCCAATCACGCGTCCGCACAATCCGGGCTCGCCACGGTCCAGTTCAAGAAGTCGAATATCGTCAAGGCGGGCTGGGAGGCCTATTACAGGGGCGACAACAAACGCGCGCTGGAGCTGTTCCAGGCAAAGGCCGGCGAGGCGCTTGCGGCTGGCAACCCCGCGGTCGAGGATGGCCGCGGCTGGGCGCTGCTCGCGCTAGGTGATGCCAAGGCAGCCGCTGCGGCATTCGCCGCCGCATTGAAGATGGATCCCGACCACTATTCCTCGCAGAGCGGCCGGATTGCCGCACGCCGGGCCGACCTGGTCCTGTATCAGCAGGCGTGGGTCAAGCTGGAGTCCGGACAGTACAACGATGCGAAACTGAAATTTGATCAGGCCCGCAGCGAAAGCCCGGCGGATTCCCAGTGGTTGATCGACGACGGCCTGGCCTGGATGGCGTATTACAAGAAGGACTACGACGCCGCCGAAAAAGCCTTCAAGGCAGTCGTTGCGGCCACTCCCAATGCCTATCTTTCCCACAAGGGCCTCGGCTACGTGCTGACGGAGCGCAAGCAATATGCCGCGGCGGCGAAAGAACTGGTATCGGCCTACACCCTGGCTCCATTCCAGGGAGTTCTGTCGTATACATCACCGACACTGAAAATGATCGATGCCGGAGCCTTTGCCGATGCCAGGGAAGTGCTGCAAGCCGGTGAACGCGCCTATCCCTACTCGGCGGACATCCAGTATCTGCTGGCCCGCGTTTTCACCGGCTTGCGCGACGATGCAAGCGCGGGGAAAAAGGCCGCCGCTGCCGCGGCCCTGGCGCCGCAATATATCGACCCGGTATTCGACAAGCTGAAGCTGCCGCCGGCGTCCGCCCGCGAGGGACTGGCAAGTCTTGGCTGGGGCTTGTATTTCGCAGGCGATCTCGGCAAGGCCTTGAAGCGCTTCGGAGATGCTGGCAAGGCCGGCGCAACCGATCCCAACCTGGGGCGCGGCACGGCGTTCGCGCTGTTCCGCCAGGGCAAGTACAAAGAAGCGATCCCCTTGCTTGAAGCCGCAATGAAGCATGAGCCGAACACTTTGCTGCCGGTGGTGGAAACCGTGCCGATCCCGGGAACCAGGCAGAGCTGGACCATCGAGTACACCGCGGCAACGACATTGGCATGGGCCCACTATCGTCTTGGCGATAGCGCCAAAGCCGACCAGCTCTTCGCCGCAGCACTCGAGACCAACCCCTTCGGCATCGACGGCCTGACCGGGCGGGGATACGCCAGGCTTGCCTTGAAGGATGCCGCCGGTGCGCGCAACTACTTCGAGCAGGCGCTGAAGATATCGCCAAGCTATCCGGACGCCAGGCAGGGCCTGGAGGCGGCGAAGAAGCCATGATGACACCAAGATCAAGCAAGTCCGCCAGCCTGCGCCTGCGCTCCCGTATCCGCCTCGAACCCGATGCGGAAGGCGAAGGTGGCATGTTGTTCGATACGCAGACAGCAATGATCTGCGCCTGCAATTCGTCCGCATGGACGATCGTAAGCGCGATGCGCAAGGGGAATGATGCCGACCGGCTCACGGGATTGATCACCGGGGCCTACGAAGTGAACCAGACCACAGCCCGCAAGGATGTTCTTTCGCTGGTCAAGGAATTGCGTACGCTCGACATGCTGGAGCCCGATTGAGAACATCGACTACGCGCGTTGCGATCACCGGGTTCGCTGGTCTCGACAACCCCGAGCCGGGGCTTGCCACCGCCCGCGCCATACGGGGACACTGGTCCGGCCCGCTGGAGATCGAAGGCCTGGTCTACGATCCGTGGGCGACGGGTGGATGGACGCCAGGCGTCGCTGATCGGCTGCATTTGATTCCGCCGATCGCCCATGGTGACGCGGCGGCGCTGAACCGAATCCAGGCAATTCATCAGCAACATCCGATCGATGCACTGATACCCTGTCTCGACCTGGAGGTACCGCTGTACTCGCGGTTGGCCGGCCGGCTGGCTCGGGAGGGAATCAAAACGCTGCTTGCGCCGGCTGAAGACATCGCCGCGGTTACCAAGGTCAATCTCCATGGCTTCTGCTACAGCCACGACATCCTGACGCCGCACACGGTACATGTACGCGACCTGTCGGCAGTGGCCGTGCATGCCGACCATTTCGGGTACCCGCTGTGGATCAAGGGTACGGTGGCCGGCGCAAAGAAGGTAATCAACCGCGAGCAGGCCCTGTTCGAGGCCGAAAGCCTTGCGGCGCGCTGGGGCGGCGGTGTTTTGCTACAGGAGGCCGTCGAAGGCAGCGAACATGTTGTCGCCATGGTCGCGCGCGCCGACGGGCGCTGCCTCGCGATGACCACGATGCGCAAGATCGGGCTCAACGCCCGTGGCAAGGGCGTTATCGGTTCAACGATAGACGACCCGGGGCTAAACCGACTGGCCCTGGAGATCCTTGAAAAGCTGCATTGGCGCGGACCGCTCGAACTGGAATTCGTCAGGTCCCATGCAAGCGGTCGCCTCTACCTGCTCGAAGTCAATTGCCGTTTCCCTTCCTGGATTTTCCTCACCGAATTCGCCAAAGCCAATCTGCCTGCGGCGCTGCTCAGGGAAATTCTCGCCCCCGGCGCGCGCGCTCCGCGTCCGGCGCGGGTCGGTGTCATGTATGCCCGGGACGTCCAGGAAATCTCCGTTCCGGCTGCCTCCATAACCAGCCTGAAGCGTTCGGGAAGCGCGCTTGTACCCGCATCGATGCCCATTCGGTGCCATCGTGGCGGCATCGCGGTCGGAATTACCGGGATCTCGGCTTTCGAGCTGACACAACCCGGCCTGGGCATGGCCCGCTGCCTGCGCGCGGCACCGGAAATCGGGCGCATCATTGGCCTGGCATACACGCCAAACGACACCGGCATGTTTCGCCGCGACTTGTTCGACATCTGCTGCAGGATCCCGATTGATACGACACCCGAGAAGGAAACGGCAGGCGACGGGAGGATGCTGGAGCAGCTCGTGGCCATCCGCAAAAAGCACGGCATGGATGTCGTCATCCCCAATCTCGACCTTGAGATCGATCGCTTCCACCGCATTGCAGCGGAACTGGAAGCCGAGGGGATTCGCACCTTGTTGCCGACGCCGGCCGCACGGCGCAAGTTGTCCAAAATCGGCTTGTCCAGGCTCTCGGGGCAACATGCACTGGGGGTTCTCGAATTCCCCGAAACCATTGCCGTGCGCAACCGCCGGGACCTCGCCCTGGCATACAAGCGCTTTGGTACGCCCATGATATTGAAGGGCGTCGATGCCCGCGCTGCCCGCGTCTATTCCGCCGAGCAGGCCGAGGTGGTCTGGTCACGTTTCAAGGAGGACGGCGAAACCACGATCCTGGCCCAGCCTGTGGTGTTTGGCGAAGAGTTCGGCGTCGGGTTGGTCTGCGATCGAGCGGGGCGCCTGATCGATTCGATTCCACTAAAAAAGCTGGTCATGTGCGAGCGCGGCAAGACCTGGTCGGCAATATCCACGCCGCTGCCAATGGTGGTCGACCAGTTGGCCGAGCTGATGGCCAAGGTAGGATGGCAAGGCCCGGCCGACGTCGAGTTGATCCGGGATTCAATCACCGAACGGATGTCGCTGATAGAGATCAACCCACGCTTCCCGGCATGGATAGGCTACGCGGAAATGATTGACAGGAATCTGCCCAGACAGCTTGTTCTGGCAGCGCTCGATCGCCCGCCGGTGCTTTCCACCACCGACGGACACCACCACCAGGACTTCGTGTTCATGCGCACCGCGGAAGAAGTCCCGGCCTCCGCCGTATCCATGGCGACACTCATCAACCGCGGCGAGATCGGCTATGGCAAAGACTAGGAAGACCTATGTTCCCCCCCGCGTGGAAGTCTTGTCCTCGCTCGCGATGCAAAAGCACCGCACGGTCGATATCTCGGCAGCCGACTCGGGTTTCGACGATGTCGGTGACGTCGCCGCACTGCTTGCCGAGTTCGGTTCCCCCCTTTACATCGTGTCGGAAAAGACGCTGCGGTCATTGTTCCGCGGCTTCCGCGATACCTTTACGGCGCCGTCGGTCGAAACAGTCGTCGCCTACTCGTACAAGACCAACTTCCTGCCCGCCGTTTGTTCGATCCTGCACCAGGAAGGTGCCTGGGCGGAAGTGGTTTCCGGCATGGAATACGACCTGGCCCGATCGCTCGGCGTGCCAGGCGAAAGGATCATCTTCAACGGCCCCTACAAGCGCCCCGACGAGATGGCGAGGGCGATTGCCGATGGCGCGCTGATCAATGTCGACAACTTCGATGAACTCGATCTTCTGATCTCCGTCACCGGCGCGCAAAAACGTACCGCCAGGATGGGGCTGCGCATCAATTTTCAGCATGGTCGCCAGTCGTGGACCAAGTTCGGTTTCAACGCCGACAGCGGCGACGCGACGGAGGCGCTGCATCGTGTGAAGAAGGCGGGACGAAAGCTCCAGTTCGAGGCGCTTCACAACCACTCAGGCACCTTCCAGGTCAATTCCGATATCTACGCCCGCGCCGCCCAGGTACTTGCAGGGGTTGCAAAAAAGGCACGCGAGCTGGGACTGGCGCCGCACATTGCGGACTTCGGTGGCGGCTATCCCTCCAGCAATCGCCTGAAGCCGGCTTTCGAGCCGGCGGTTGGCGCGGCGACCGGGCAGCATCTGGCACCCTTTGCGGAAGCGGTCATCGGCGGCATCGCAAAATCGCGCAAGGCATTCGGCGAGCGGCCCGTCGTGGTGCTCGAGCCGGGGCGCGCTGTAGTGGATGCCGCCATGAAACTCGCCTGCAGCATCGTGGCGCGAAAGAACATTCCAGGGCAAGGCGATGCGGTGATCGTCGACGCCGGAGTCAACCTCCTGCCGACAGCCTACTGGTATGACCACGGCGTCGATGCCACGTCGGGAAACGACGTCGACGCCGCGATCGGGTCCAAGCCGGTCGCCGTATTCGGGCCGCTGTGCATGCAGATCGATGTGCTGCGCGAACGCGCCATCCTGCCGCCAATGTCGATAGGTTCGTCGCTCATGGTCTCCAACGTCGGTGCCTATTGCCTGACACAATCGATGCAGTTCATTCAACCTCGTCCCGCAGTCGTGCTTGTCGGTCCCAGGGGGCCGGAACTGATCCGACGGGGCGAAACGCGCGAAGACATATTTGCCCTGGACAAGGTACCGGCGCGCCTCAAGTCCCGGAGCGGCGGGCGCTGAACGATGCCCGGCGATGGTGACCAGGGCTGGCAGGAGTCAGTCAGGGCATGGCTCAAGGCGCTTGCCCAGGTTGCATTTCTCGATACCCCGCTACAGGGTGCGCTCCTGCTGGTGGCGATCGCCTTGCTGTCTCCCTGGAGCGCCATCGGTGCCGGCCTGGGTGCGGCAGTCGCCATTCTGCTCGGCCGCCGGCTGTTCGGGCAATCCGCGACCGAGTGGGCCGCCGGCCTCGGTGGCTATGACGCTGCACTCGTCGGACTTGCCTGGTCCGGCGTGCTGGCACGCGGCGGCGGACCTGCCTTCCTGTTTCCCCTGGCCATCCTTGCCTGTCTCGCCCTGCGCCGGCCGGTCTGTCGCCTTGCCCAACTCTGGCACCTGCCCGCACTGGGCCTCTGCGGCCTGCTCACGGTCTGGATCTCACTCTTTGCGTTCACGGTACTGAAGGCCGATTTCTGGTCTTTCGACAAAGCCCCGGCACCGGGTGTGGCCGACTATGCCGGAGCAATCGTTCTGGTGGCGACGGCCATGGCGACCAAGAATTTCAAGTCAGCCGCCATCGCCGCCATGGGTGCCGCGATGGTCGCGATGCTCCTGCTGGTACGGGAAGCCGACCCTCGAACCATAGGCAATGCCGGCCTCTGGGCGTTCACCGTGGCGCCAGCGCTGTTCGCGTTTCCCGCAACACTGTTGCCCGGATGTCGACACGGGTGGATGGCCGCTGCCGTTGCCACCCTGACGGCCACGCTGGTCTGGCTCGCTTGGCCGCATTTCGCCCTGCTCGATGACGTCCCGCCCCTGATGGCACCGCTGTTTGTCGGGATATGGGTCGCGATCCTCACGGTACTTGGACGAAACCGCGACCTGTTCCTCAATCCCGAATTGCAGCATGCGGCGAAACTGATTGCCGACGCACACAACAATGGCGGTACCTGTGTCCTGACCGGCGCCGGCATCGGCACTGCTTCCGGTATCCCCGACTACACCTCGGGTGCGTGGCTTGCCCCCGGCGTTCCGCTCCACCAATATGGCTTTCAGGCCTTCATCGCGGATCGCGGATCGCGCATTCTTTACTGGGATGCCTGCGACTGGTTTCGCGAATGTGTACTCAAGGCAAAGCCCAATCCCGCGCACCGCGCTTTGGCCGATCTTGGGCACTCGGGCTTGATCGGCGGCATCATCACCCAGAACGTTGACGGCCTGCACCAGGCGGCGGGCAGCTCCGGTGTCATTGAACTGCACGGCTCGATCCATCACGTGCATTGCCTGCTTTGCCGCACAACGACAACCTGGCCCGCCGATGCGGAGTGGCGTCGCAACGACATGTTCTGCGCGCAGTGCGAAGGCTTCCTGAAACCTGCTGTCATCGCCTTCGGGGAGGATATTTCCCCGGCCGCATGGCGTGACGCCCAAGCTGCCGCGACATGCAAAGTATTCCTGGTGGCAGGCAGCCAGCTGGCGGTTTCGTCCGCCGCCACCCTGACGGCGACAGCACGCGCCAACGGGGCCAACTGCATATTTCTGACCACCGGCTGGCTGGCGGTACCCGTCTTTCCCGGCGACCGGGTGCTGGTATCCCCGGCAGAGCGGGCACTGCCAGTGTTGGCAGCCTATCTCGGCTTGCCCACGGCTCTCGGCCAGGGGCGATCATGAGGCCGCTGCGGCTTTCCGAAGCGCAAGTTGCGGTCGAAATCCGGCGGACAACGGAGTTTCTGCAGCATCGCCTGGCAGATGACCGGCGCGCGATTCTCGGTCTGTCCGGGGGTGTCGATTCGGATGTCACGGCGCGGCTGCTGGTCAAGGCAGTGGGCGTCGACCGGGTCAAGTTCTTCACCGTGGTCCAAGCCGACATGGAGCCTCGCCACTTGCAGAATGCCCGCGACCTGGCGCGTGAGTTAGGCACGGCGTTGGTCGAAGTACCCTTGGCAGGCTGGGCTTGGGGCCTGATTGACGTGCTGGCAAACGCGGACCCGGCGGAAGGCTACACCACCGATGCCTATCTCGATGTCGGGCGTGCCAAGAATTCCCTGCGCAGCCTCATTTATTGCACCTACCATGATCGCGGCTACATCACCGTCGGTACCTCCAATCGCACGGAAACCGAATGCGGATTCTTTGTCCGTTTCGGCGATGGCCTGTGGCATCTCGGCCCGATTGCCCAACTCTACAAAACGCAGGTCTTCCAGTTGGCCGAGGCTCTGGGAAGTCGGCAGGAAGTCATCCGGCAGCCGGCATCCGCCGGATACTGGCAGGGTCAAAGCGATCTTGAGGATCTGGCCTACTGGCTCGTCCATGGCGCCCCTATCGGAGCGCAGCGTGCGTTTGACCAGGACCAGATCGCCTTGGCGGCGCGCATCCACGCCGAGCTTTCCTTTGAACGCCTGGACCTGGCGCTCGCTTGCATCGCCGCGGGTTTGAGCCAGGCATCGGAGATCGCCGGGTATTCCGGATTGCCAAGCGATATCGTGTCACGCCTTCAGCGGCTGGTTGCAGCAGCAGCCAGCATCAAGGGCTTTCCCGTGGCACAGAAGCTCGACTACCCGGTGCCCGCACCCGCCTGACCGGAACACCGGCACCTAAGCGCCCCGATCACTCATCCAGGAGCCCGACAGCCATGCAAACGCCCATCCTGCTGCGCCTCCCGCGCTATGACGACGTCGCAACCTACACCGGCTTTCTGGCGGACCCGCAAGTAACGCGTTGGCTGGAGGATCGTTGCCAGCGTCCCGTGTTGTTTCACCAGGCGCTGGCCTTCGTCCTCGGCGACGCCTGGTGCAGGCTCGCCATCGACTATGAAGGGCGCTTCGTCGGCATGACCGGACTCGAGGACTACGACCCGGTCAACGGTGCGGCCAGATTCTTCATCGTTGTCGGCGACAGATCGGCATGGGGAAAAGGCGTCGGCACAGCCACGGCATCCGGGATGCTTGATCGCGGATTCAATGCGCTGGGCCTGCGCCGCATCGTGTCGAACTACCTTGCAGGCAACGAGGCATCGCGGGTGGTACATCAGCGTGCGGGATTCCAGATCGAAGGCCAGCAACGCCAAGTCGCCTGGCGCAACGGCGCCTGGGTAGATCAGGTCCTGCTTGCCGTCTTGCGCGACGAGTGGCTGAAGCAGGGTGGCGCCTGAGCGGATGCGTTTGACATCCGACGAGGTGTCGGCGCGGCAAGTAGCCTCAAGGCGATAGTCACCCAGCCCGCCCAAACGCAGTGCCCCCGAGGCAGGGGCTAAAATCAGGCGCATGATGCGCCGCAACCCTCCCACCATGGCCCTGCCCGGGCCGATCCCGGAAACCCGCCACGACTGGGAAACCGTCAAGACCCTACTGCCCTACCTGTGGGCCTGGAAGTGGCGGGTGGTGTTCGCGCTGTCCTGCCTGCTGCTGGCGAAGCTGACCAACGTCGCGGTACCAATGGTGTTCAAGGACATCATCGACGCCTTCACCCTGCCGGGCAGCAAGCTGGAGCAGGCGGTGCTGCTGGTGCCGCTGGGCCTGCTGGCGGCCTACGGCGCGCTGCGCTTCTCGACCGTGCTGTTCACCGAGTTGCGCGAGATCTTCTTCGCCCGCGTCACCCAACGCGCGGTGCGCACCATCACGCTGCAGGTCTTCGAGCACCTGCACAGCTTGAGCCTGCGCTTCCACCTCGACCGCCAGACCGGCGGCCTGACGCGCGACATCGAGCGCGGCACGCGGGCGATCGGCTCGCTGATCAGCTACACCCTGTATTCCATCCTGCCGACCCTGGTCGAGATCGCGCTGGTGATCGGCATCCTCGCCGCGCGCTACGCCTGGGATTTCACGCTGATCACGGCGACGACGCTGAGCATCTACGTGGTGTTCACCATCCTCGTTACCAACTGGCGCACGGTGATCCGGCGCGAGGTGAATGAGCTGGATTCGGCGGCCAACGTTCGCGCCGTGGATAGCCTGATCAACTTCGAGACGGTGAAGTACTTCAACAACGAGCGCTGGGAGCACGACCGCTACGACGAGCAGATGCAGAAGTGGGAGGTGGCGCAGATCCGCAGCCAGGTCTCGCTGTCCTGGCTCAACCTGGGCCAGTCGCTGATCATCGCCGCCGGCGTGACGCTGATGATGTGGCGCGCGGCGGTGGGCGTCGCCAACGGCAGCATGACGGTGGGCGACATCGTGCTGGTGAATGCCTTCCTGATCCAGCTCTACATGCCGCTCAACCACCTCGGCGTGCTCTACCGCGAGATCCGTCAGTCGCTGACCGACATCGAGCGCATGTTCGGCCTCTTGAGCAGGAATCGCGAGATCGAGGACGCGCCCGACGCGCGGCCGCTGTTCGCCGCCGGGGAGCAGGGGCCTTGCGAGATCGAGTTCGAAAACGTCGGCTTTGCCTACGAGTCCAACCGGCAGATACTCCACGACATCAGCTTCAAGGTCGGCGCCGGCAGGACGGTGGCCGTGGTCGGCCACAGCGGTTCGGGCAAATCCACGCTGGCGCGCCTGCTGTTCCGCTTCTACGACAGCACCACCGGCTCGGTGAAGGTCAATGGTTCCGACCTGCGCGCACTGAAGCAGGCCAGCCTGCGCGCCGCGATCGGCATCGTGCCGCAGGACACGGTGCTGTTCAACGACACGATCTTCTACAACATCCAGTACGGCCGGCCCACGGCGCCGCGCGAGGAAGTCATCAGCGCAGCCCAGGCGGCGCACATCCACGAGTTCATCCAGACCCTGCCGGACGGCTACGACACGCGCGTCGGCGAGCGCGGCCTCAAGCTCTCCGGCGGCGAGAAGCAGCGGGTGGCGATTGCCCGCGCGTTGCTCAAGAACCCGCCGATCCTGATCTTCGACGAAGCCACCTCGGCGCTCGACTCGAAGACCGAAAAGGCGATCCAGGCCGAGCTGGAGCAGGCGGCGGTGGGGCGCACCACCTTGATCATCGCCCACCGCCTGTCTACAGTGATGAACGCCGACGAGATCCTGGTGCTCGACGCCGGGCGCATCGTCGAGCGCGGCACGCATCGCGAATTGCTCGACCTGGGCGGCATGTACGCGCAGATGTGGGCCCTGCAGCAACAAGACCTGACCGAAGCCCCCTGAAGGAGAGCCCCATGCACCGCCGCCTGAGCACCACGCTGTTCCTCGTCCTGCTGGCCGTGCCGGCCTTCGCCCAGGATTCCGGCACGCTGAAGAAGATCAGGGACAGCGGCGGCATCACCCTGGGCATCCGCGAATCCTCCTATCCGCTGTCCTACCTCGACGAGAAGCAGCAGCCGATCGGCTACCACATCGACATCTGCAATCGCATCGTCGATGCCGTCAAGGCGAAGCTGAAGCTGCCGGCGCTCAAGGTCACGCACCAGGCGGTGACTTCGCAGAACCGCATCCCACTGGTGAGCAACGGCACGGTGGACCTCGAATGCGGCTCGACCACCAACAACGAGGCGCGGCAGAAGCAGGTCGCCTTCGCCCCGACCACCTTCGTCACCAACGTGCGCATGGCGGTGAAGAAGGCTTCCGGCATCCAGTCGCTCGGCCAGCTCGGCGGCAAGCCGGTGGCCACTACCACCGGCACCACCAGCGTGCAACTGATGCGCGCCCACGAAAAGGGCAAGGGCATCGACTTCAAGGAGGTCTATGGCAAGGACCACGCCGACTCCTTCCTGATGCTGGAGACCGACCGCGCCGTAGCCTTCGTCATGGACGACAACCTGCTCGCCGGCCTGATCGCTACCTCGAAGGCACCAAACAACTACGCCATCGTCGGCGAAGTGCTGAGCATCGAGCCGATCGCCATCATGCTGCGCCGGGGCGATCCCGAGTTCAAGAAGCTGGTCGACGACACGGTCAAGGGCCTGATGAAGAAAGGCGAAATCGACAAGCTCTATGCGCGCTGGTTCATGTCGCCGATCCCGCCCAGGCAGGTGAACCTGAACTTCCCGAAAAGCGAGCTGCTGAAGTTCCTGATCGAGTCGCCGAGCGACGCGCCGGCTGAAAGTTACTGACGCAACGAAAGTCGGCGCTGGCACCACGCCGATTTAACGCATGAACTATCACTGGAACTGGGGCGTCTTCGGCGAGCAGGTCAAGGCCGGTGAAGAAACCTACCTCGACTGGCTGATCACCGGGCTGGGCTGGACCCTGGCGGTGTCGCTCGCGGCCTGGCTGCTGGCCCTGCTGATCGGGATTGCCGTCGGCGCGCTGCGCACCGCGCCGTCGCGGCCGATCGCCCTGCTCGGCACGGCCTGGGTCGAGCTGTTCCGCAACATCCCGCTGCTGGTGCAGATGTTCCTCTGGTTCTTCGTCGTGCCCGAATTCCTGCCGCCGGACTGGGGCCTGTGGGTCAAGCAGGAGATGCCGGCCAAGGAATTCGCCACCGCCGCGCTCTGCCTCGGCTTCTTCACCTCGGCCCGCGTCGCCGAGCAGGTCCGCGCCGGCATTGGCAGCCTGCCGCGCGGCCAGCGCGACGCAGCACTGGCGCTCGGCCTGACACTGCCGCAGGCCTATCGCCACGTGATCCTGCCGCAGGCGCTGCGCATCGTGATCCCGCCGCTGACCTCGGAATTCATGAACGTGTTCAAGAACTCCTCGATCGCCTTCGCCATCGGCGTCATGGAGCTCACCTTCCAGGCGCGGCAGATGCAGGAGGATTCGGAGCAGGGCATAGAGACCTACCTCGCCGTGACCCTGCTGTATTTCATCTGCGCCTTCACTGCCAACCGCGGCATGGCCTGGATCGAGGCGCGCACCCGCGTGCCCGGCCTGATTGCGCGGACCAGCTGACGTGGGTGAATTCGACTTCACAGTCTGGGGCCCGAGCCTGCCCTTCATCCGCGACGGCCTGCTGTTCACGCTGCGCCTGACGCTGATCGCGATGAGCGGCGGCATCTTCTTCGGCACCCTGCTGGCGCTGGCGCGGTTGTCACCGTTCAAACCGCTGTCGCTGGCGGCCGGCGCCTATGTCGACACCATGCGCTCGATCCCGCTGGTGCTGGTGATCCTCTGGTTCTTCCTGGTGATCCCTTTCATCACCGGCACGCCGGTGGGCGCGGAAACCTCGGCCATCATCACCTTCACCGCCTTCGAAGCCGCCTTCTATTGCGAGATCATGCGCTCGGGCATCCAGAGCGTGCCGCGCGGCCAGGTCTGGGCGGCCCAGGCGCTGGGCCTGACACAGGCGCAGACCATGATCCACGTGGTGCTGCCGCAGGCCCTGCGCAACATGCTGCCGGTACTCCTGACGCAGACCATCGTGCTGTTCCAGGACACCTCGCTGGTGTATGCCATCGGCGCCAAGGACATGCTCAAGGCCGCCGACGTGGTGGGCAAGAACTACAATCGCCCGGTGGAAATGATCGTGCTCTCGGCCCTGATCTATTTCGCCATCTGTTTCAGCCTCTCGCTGGCTGTACGACAATTGCAAAAACGCGTCGCTATCGTCCGCTGAGAATACGCACGAAATACCTTTTGAACCACAGAGACGCAGAGAAAAGCAAGATGAGAAAGCGGCGTTCGAGCCCATGGCATGCCCAGGCATTCTGTTTCTCTCTGTGCCTTCGAGGTGAGGGCGAAATATTTCCCCGTACCGGTGATCCGAGTGCCGACGGCTATTTGAGAAAGTAGCCCACCGGCAGCAATCGCAGGCCAAAGCGCTTCTCGATGGCGCCCCACAGACCCTGGGGCAGCAGCATCGCGAACAGGAGCGCGGTGGCGCCAAGGCCGATCATGTACCAGACGCCCGTGGCACCAAACGCCGTCTCGACCGCGAAGAAAAGCACGGCACCTAGGATGGGACCTTCAAAGGTGCCGATACCGCCGACCAGCACCATGAAGATCATATAGGCCGACCACTGCACGCTGAAGTAGGTCTTGGGTTGAAAGCTGATGGTGGTGGCGACCCACAGGGCGCCGGCCAGGGCGCAGCCGAAGGCGGAGAGCAGGAACAGCGTGCGCTTGGCGGCAAAGACCCGTACGCCCACCGAGGCAGCGGCTTCTTCGTTGTCGCGAATGGCTTGGGCCGCCGTGCCCAGGCGGCCGCGCAAGAGGAAGAACATGCCCCAGGCCAGGGCCGCCATGGATGCCAGGGCGGCCCAATAGGTATAGGAGCGGCGCGCCTCGGCGTCGAAACCGTTGAGGGCGATGAGCGAGGTACCGGTCTCGCCCTGGATCAGGGGATCCAGGTTCACCAGCAGGTGCACGAACTCGGCCACCACCCACATGCCGATGGCAAACTCCCCGCCCTTGAGCCGCAGCATGGCCTGGGCCATGGGCAAGGCGGCGACGGCGACGAGCAGCGCGCCGAGGGCCAGGGCGGGATAGACCGGGAAGCCGGCGTCGGCCAGGCGGATGGCCGCATACGCGCCCAGGCCAAAGAAGGCTTGCTGGCCCACGGACACCAGTCCGCCGTAACCGGCCAGGGAGTTCCACATCAAGGCCAGGATGCCGTAGATGAACAGTGTGGTCAGCCGTTCCACCACGTTGGCGTCGAAGACCAGCGGCACGGCAACGAGCAGCAGTTGGGCGCCGACGACAGCGGCCAGCGAGGTGATGGACAGGGGCGTCCAGCGATGGATCGTGAGAGTGGATGGATTCATGTCTTAACGTGGAATACGTAGTTCGGAGCAACAGGTGATATCGAGCGAAGCGAGCAAATCAGTCACCTCCCCGTGAGGGGAGGCCGGGAGGGGAGGGCCTATTGGCTTGGCTGACTTTCATGGTCGGGGGCGTAGCCCGCGCATCATGAAAGTCAGCTCCGCGCAAGCCGCGCCAACGGGCCATCAATGCCGGCCCGCCATGGACGCGGAGCACCAGGATGGCGAGAAAGACCCCATGACCGGCGAGCAGGAAGCCCTGGGGATTGACATGGGCGCCGACGCTCTGGGCGACGCCGAGGATCAGGCCGCCCGCCAGCGTGCCCCACAGGGAACCGGCACCCCCAATGACCACCGCCTCGAAGGCGAAAATCAACTGCTGGGGGCCGGAATAGGGATCGAAGGTGGCACGCAGGGCCATGGCCAGGCCCGCCAGGGTGACGATGGCCAGGGAAATGGCGGTGGCGACGCCATAGATGCGATGCGTATCCACGCCCGCCAGGCCGGCGGCATCCGGATCCTCGGCGGCCGCGCGTATCCGCCGGCCCAGGGGCGTGCGGGAGAGCATCCATTGCAGGCCGCCCAGTACGGCCAGGGCGGTGGCGAAGACGAGAACGGCCAGTTGCCCGACGAAGATGTCGCCGGGCAAGGCCCAACTCTCATACGCCAGATTGCCGATGTAAGGGGCCAGGGAGCGCGTGTCGGCGCCGAAACCCTGGAACAGCGCGTTATCCACCACTGTAGCCAGACCGAAGGAGGCCAGGATGGGCGTCAGCGCGCCACCGCGCAGGCTGCGGGCAAAGACCAGGCGATATAACAGCCAGCCCAGGAGGGCCATTGGCAGCATCACCAGCGGCAGCATCAGGAAGGGATCGAGCCCTTGGCGGTCGGCCAGCAGCCACAGCGCGAAGGCGGCCACCACCGCCAGGCTGCCGTGGGCAAGGTTGATGATGCGCATGACGCCGAACAGGAAGGAAAGGCCGGCGGCCAGCAGCGCGTAGTAGCCACCGAGCAGCAGGCCCTGGAGCAGGGCGTTGGTCATGCTGCGTCCGCCGGGCCGCCCCAAGGAGGCAGCGAGCCAACAACTGGAAGCCGCGCCTTGCGCGGCTGAACCAACGTCGCCCCTTTCCCTGGGGCGAAGGCAGGAATTCGCGGAGCACTGCTCCGCGCTGCCGCAGCCGACCGGCTGTGCAAAGCCGGTCGTGGGGCAGGGGTCGGGGGATAGGCTCTCATGCTGCCTCCCGCGTACCGAAATAATGGGCCATGACCTGTTCCCGGCTCATCTCGTCGGCCCTCCCGGCGGCGACGATACGGCCTTCTAGCAGGCAAAGAATGCGGTCGGCCGTGGCCAGGGTCCGCCCCAGGTCCTGCTCGACGAGGATGAGGGTAACCCGCGCATCGATCAGGATGCGCAGGGAGGCATACACGCCGTCCACCGCCTTGGGGGACAGGCCAAGGGAAATTTCATCGAGCAGCAGGATGCGGGGATTGGCCATCAGCGCCCGCCCGATGGCGACGGCCTGTTGCTGACCGCCGGACAACTCTCCGGCGCGTCGACGGCGCAGGGGTTGGAGTTGGGGAAAGGCGTCCAGCACCCGCGTCACGCTCCACTCGCCCGGACGGGCGGCGCTGGCACCCACGCGCAGGTTTTCCTCGACGCTCATGGTCGGAAACAGACGGCGGCCCTCGGGCACCAGGGAAATGCCGGCGGCGACCCGGCGATGAGCCGGTAGGCCGGTCACCTCCACGCCGTCGAAGACGACACGGCCACGGTCGGCGCGATGAGCGCCGGCGATGGTCCGCAACAGGGTCGTCTTGCCGGCGCCGTTGGCGCCCACCAGCGCGACGATCTCGCCCTCGTCCACGGTGAATTCGATGCCGCGCACCGCTGGCAGTTGGCCATGGGAAGCGGAAAGCTTATCCACGTGCAACAGACTCACGCTAGATGGCTCCCATGTAGGCGTCGATCACCCCGGCATCGGCCAGCACGGCCCTCGGCTCGCCGTTGGCGATCACCCGGCCGGCATCCATGCAGACCAGCCGGTCGATGACCCGGAGCAACATATGGACGATGTGTTCGATCCAGACGATGGCGACGCCGCGAGCGCGAATCTCGCGGATGATGGCCACCAGTTCCGCCGCCTCGCCATCGGTGAGGCCGCCGCCGATTTCATCGAGCAGCAGCACCCGCGGCGAAGTCGCCAGGGCGCGGGCCAGTTCCAGGCGCTTGCGGTCCAGCAGGCCGAGGGTCTCGGCCCGACGATTGGCCAGCGGCGTCATGCCGCAAAGGGCCAGGGCATCGAGGCTGCGCGCCTGCGCCGCGGCGCCGGAAAAGCCGCCGCCGTGGGTGGCAGCGGTCATCAGGTTCTCGATCACGCTCATGCCGAGGAAGGGCCGCGGCACCTGATGGGAGCGTCCCAGTCCCAGGCGGCAGCGCTCGGCCGCATCGAGGCGGCTCACGTCGCCACCGCCATAGCGCACCGCGCCGACGCTGGGCCGGCAGGCCCCCGCCAGCACGTTGAGCAAGCTGGTTTTGCCGGCCCCGTTGGGACCGACGATACCTACCGCCTCGCCCTCGCCGACGGCGAAGTCCACCCCGTCCAGCACCGTCAGCGCACCGAAGCGCAGGCCCACGCCCGCCGCAGACAATAGCTCGGCCATCCGAATTTCAACTGTAGGAAATCAGCTTGGCGCCGACCGGTACCTTGGTGTCATCGGCATTGGAGGTAATGACGAAGTCGAGCTTGTGTTTGGCGCCCGGCTGGGCCTTCACCCACTGCGCGCCGATGATGGGCGTGACCGCCACGTTGGACACCGGCCCCTTGGTGAAGTCCACCTTGCCGACCATGGTCTCGGTATTCAAGGTGCCCAGGGTTTTCGCCAGGCCCGCCTTGTTCTTCGGATCGGCGGTAGTCTTCAGGGCGGCGAAGCCGGCATCCAGCAGGGCCATGGTGGCGCCCAACTGCTGCGTCCATTGCTTGCCGCTGGCGGCTTCGTAACCGTCGGCCAGGGCCACGCCACTCAAGCCCGTGAGCGGCGACGTGTAGGGGAAGTGCTTGTGCCAATAGGCACCACCGGCCAGGTTGAAACCGAGATTGCCCAGGGCTTCCATGGTGGAAGGGAAGAGACCGGTCTTGGCCAGTTGGGCGATCTTCACCGTTTTCGTATACCCCTGCTGGGCCGCCTGACGCCAGAAGGCGGCGAAATCCGGGGGAATCGGGAAGGTGTTGAAAATCTCGCACTTCTCCGCCTTGAACCTGGCGATCTGGGCCGAATAATCGGTAGTGCCGTTCTCATAGGGGCCGGGATCGACGATGGTGAATCCGGCTTTCGCCAGTTCGGGCGCGAGGTTGGCGCGGATCGCATTGCCATCGGCATCATTGGGGTAGAGCACGCCCACCTTGCGGTTGGTCGGAATCAGGCCCCACTGGGCGGTATAGGCGCGCACGAAGCTGCCCACGCCGAAGGAGAAATGGAAGCTCCATTTGTAGGGCGAGGGCGCGCCGGGCTTGGCGCCGCGACCGAAATACCACTCTTCCCAGGGCATCACCGAGGACAGGCAGGGCACGCCGGCAGCCTCGCAGGCATCGGATACGGGATTGACCACCTCGGGCGTCGAGATGGCCAGCATCAGGTCCACCTTTTCTTCGTTGATCAGGCTCTTGGCCAACTGGCTGGCGCGGGAGGGGTCGGACTGGGTGTCCCGCTCGATGATCTGCACGGCATATTGTTTGCCGCCGACGCTCAGCCCGGACGCCAGCGCCTTGCGGACGAGGGCGAGCACATGGGGGTCGGTCTCGCCGAAGCTGGCCAGGGGGCCGGTGCGCGGACTGATGAAGCCGATCCTGAGCGTATTTTTCGGGTCGGCGCCCTGCGCCCACAGCGATCCGCCGGGCAGGGCCAGGGCCAGTCCGGCGGCGCCGGCAGCGCGAATGAATTCCCGGCGGGACGGACCCTCTACGGTGGAATCGACAACGTGGGTTGCGTTGGTTTCTTGCATGGTGTCAGTCTCCTCGTGGTGTGTTGTGGTGATTCAGCCCATGCGGACGATGGGCTTGATGCTGCGGCCGGTTTCCGAATCGTGGATTGCGGTGTTGATGTCGGCGAAGTCGTAGAACTTCACCATGCGATCGAAGGGGAAGCGGCCCTGGCGATAGAGCTCGATCAGGGTCGGGATGAAAAGCTCGGGTTCCGATTCGCCCTCGACGATGCCCATCAGCCGCCGCCCGCCACTCATGAAATGCACCTCGTCCAGCGTGAATTCACTGCCCAGGGGGGATGCGCCGAGGATGCCGCAGGTGCCGCGCGGCGCCAGCGCCATCACCGCCGCCCGGATCACCGGCGCCAGGCCGGTGGTGTCCAGCACGAAATCGAGGCCGATGCCGGTGAGCTTCATCAACGCCTCGGTGGCGTTCTCCGTGCCGGAGTCGATGACGTGGGTGGCGCCCACTTCCCTGGCGAAGGCCAGGCGGTCGGCGTTGAGATCCACCGCGATGATAGTGGTGGCGCCTACGACACGGGCCGCCATGATGGCGGAAAGCCCCACCGAGCCGGCGCCGAAGACGGCGAAGGACTTGCCGACGCCGACCTTGAGCGCATTGATGACGGCGCCGGCGCCAGTCTGCACGCCACAGGCGAGCGGGCCCATGAGTTCCAGCGGCACATCCGTGGGTACCTTGACGACATTGCGCTCGTGGCACAGGGCATGGGTGGCCCAGGAGGACTGACCGAAGAAATTGCTGTGGATGGGCGCGCCGTTCTGCGACAGGCCGCTCGAACCATCGGCGCGGGTGGCGAAGAAGTTGCGGGGGAAGAATTCCAGGCAGTAGGCCGGGGCATGGTCGGCGCAGCTCGGGCAGCCGCCGCAGGAATTGAAGCTCATGACGACGTGGTCGCCAGGCGCCACCTTGGTCACATTGCCGCCGACCTTTTCAACGATGCCGGCGCCCTCGTGGCCGAGCACCACCGGCTGCGGCGTCGGCAGGTGGCCGTCGCGGACCACGATGTCGGTGTGGCAGACGCCGGTGGCGACCACCTTGACCAGAATTTCTGATTCACGGGGATCTTCGATGTCCAGTTCTTCGATGGCGATCTTCTTGTCGCGGGTGACGGCGGCGCGAATTTTCATGGTCTCCTCCTTGCTTGGGTGCACTGTGGTCAGTTCGGCCGGAAGGCCTGGCGCAGGCAGTCTTCCATCAGCGCCCAGGCGGCATCGGCCTGGGCTTTGGGGCCAACGTGGGTGAAGACGTGGTCGACGCCGGGGAAGACTTCGTGGCGCACCGGAACGCCGGCTTCCCTGAGTCGGGCGGCATAGGCGTCGCCCTCGTCGCGCAGGGCGTCGTATTCGGCGGTGATGACGAGGGCCGGCGGCTGGCCGCGCAGCTCATCCAGGGGGGCGAACAGCGGCGAGACGCGGGGATCGCCGGCCAGTTCCGGCGGCACGTAGCAGGCATTGAAGAGATTCATCAGTCCGGGCTTGAGCAGCGGCTTGTCGGTACGTACGCGTTTCGCCGCCGGATCGGTGCGGGCATCGGTGAAGGGATAGTCGAGCACCTGGAAGCGGATGTCCGGCCCGCCCCTCGCCTTGGCCTGAGCCACCACGTAAGCGGTCAGGTTGCCGCCCGCGCTGTGGCCGCCCACGGCAATGCGACTGGCATCGATGCCAAGTTCGGCAGCGTGCTCCGCCAGCCAGGCCACGGCCGCATAGCACTGGTCCGGCGCCACCGGGAAGGGATGCTCCGGCGCCCGCGCATAGTCGAGATTGGCCACCACGCAGCCGACCCGCGCGGCGATGCGCCGGCAGAACACGGCATCGTGCTCGGGCAGGCCGAAAACGAAACCGCCGCCGTGGATGTTGACGAACAGCGGCAACGGCCCGCTATCCCGGCCCGGGCGATGGATCAGGGCCCGCACCGGCCCGGTCGCCGTCGGCAGGATGCGTTCTTCGTCGCAGGTTTCCCCCAGGCCGTCCACGTCATAGCCGATCCTGGGCAGGATGAAACGGTCGAAGACGAAGCGGACGGCTCTTGCCTTCCAGAGGCGCAGGATACTCATGCTCATGTTCTCCGGCTCAGAACGGATAGCGCGGCGGCACGTCCTTGACGGTCACCCATTGCCACTGGGTGAATTCGTCAAGGTCGGCGATGGCGCCGGCGCGGCCGCCGTTGCCCGAGCAGCCGCGGCCGCCGAAGGGGTTGGTGCATTCGTCATTGACGGTCTGGTCGTTGATGTGCAGCATGCCGGCGCCGAGGCGCTCGCCGAGGGCCATCGCCCGTCCCACCGCGGGCGAGATGATGGCCGAGGACAGGCCGTACTCGGTGGTGTTGGCCAGTTCCACGGCCTCGTCGTCGTTGCGGTAGGTGACGATGTTGGCGACGGGGCCGAAGACCTCCTCGTCGAAGGCGCGCATGCCCGGCTTGAGATTCGACAGCACGGTGGGCCGGTAGAACAGGCCGTCATAGGTACCGCCGGCCTCCAGCTTGGCGCCGGCGGCGACGCTGTCCTGGACGATGCCGTGCACCCGTTGCACCTGGCGGGCGTTGATCAGCGGTCCGAGGGCCACTTGCTCCTTCGCCGGATTGCCGACCGGCAAATGGCTGGCTTTTTCCGCCAGGCGGCGGATGAACTCCGGCGCCATGCTCTCATGGACCAGGATGCGCCCGGAAGCCATGCAGATCTGTCCCTGGTGCAGGAAGGCGCCCCAGGCCGCATTGGACACCGCCAGGTCAATGTCGGCGTCATCGAGCACGATCAGCGGGCTCTTGCCGCCGAGTTCCAGCGCGACCTTCTTCAGGTGGCGGCCCGCCAGTTCGCCGACGCGGCGGCCCACGCCCGTAGACCCGGTGAAGCAGATCATGCCCACCTTCGGATCGGTGCACAGCGCCTCGCCGGCTTCGGCGCCGCCGGGCAGCACCTGGAGCAGTCCGGCCGGCAAGCCGGCCAGTTCCAGGACGCGAGCGATCAGGAAACCGCCGGTCACCGGAGTCTGCGGATCGGGCTTGAGCACCACGCCGTTGCCGGCGGCAAGTGCCGGGGCCACGGCGCGCAGGGACAGGATCAAGGGGAAATTGAAGGGCGAGATGACGCCGACCACACCATGGGGCACGCGGCGCGCCAGCGACAGGCGTCCCGGCGGGCTCGCCAGGGTCACCCCCTGGGGCCCTGTGACCATGCCCGCCGCCAATTGGAAAATGGCCGCCGCTTCGCGCACCTCGTGCATGCCCTTGAGCACCAGGCCGCCGGTTTCCCGCGCGATCCACAGGCCCAGCGCGTCGGCCTGCTCCTCCATCAGGCGGGCCGCCTTGAGAAATATCGCCGCCTTGTCGCGCGGCGGCACGGCGACCCACTGTTTCTGGGCCAGCGCGGCCGTCGTCGCGGCAACGGCAATGTCGTTTGCAATGCCGAGTCCCACGGTGGTGAGCAGTTCGCCGGTGGCCGGCTCGCGCACTTCCTGGCTGCCGCCGTGACCGTCGACCCAGCCACCCGAAAAAATTTTCTTGTCCCAGATGCCCGTGTCCAGAATGTTTGCCGTCATTTGCGAATCTCCAAGTTTCAGGGTCCAGCCCGGTTGGGCGCTGAGCTTTTCATTCGCAAACCACGTGCCTGATTTTTCGCCACCGCCACTCATGCAGCGCAACAAGCTGCTTTAGCCCTGATTCAGCATCGGTCGCCAGGCTTTGGCGGGCGGCGCTCATGCCGCATTGCAAAAAAGGAAATCCAACGGCAACTGTGACCATGTGATTAAATTTGTTTTGATCACGCGATTTTCATTTTCATCAAATGAAGAAAAAAATTTCCCTGGCCGAAGTCTCCCGCACTACCGGCGCCATGCTCGCCAGCGGCCATAGCCGCGACCTGGACGAGGCCGCCAGGCCGACCCTGCGCGATCTGACCGAGTGCCTCTATTTCTCTCCGGGCGACGGCCGCGTCTGGCTGAACAACCAGCGCATGATCCTGCTGCACAACGCCGCCTTCGGCGCCTTGCGGCGGGAACTGATCGACGGCATGGGGCCGGAGCGGGCCCGCGGCGCGCTGACACGTACGGGCTACGTGTCCGGCGCGCGCGACGCCGAACTGGTCCGTCAGCAGTGGCCGGACGCCGAGCCGATTGCCGTGCTCGCCGCCGGAACCCGGCTGCACGCCATCGAAGGCATCGTGAAAGTCGAGCCCGTGAGCATCGCCTATGACGCGGTGCGAGGCAATTACAGCGGCGAGTTCGTCTGGCACAACTCCAGCGAGGCCGATGAGCACATCGCCGCCTATGGCATGGCCACCGAGGCCGTCTGCTGGATGCAGCTCGGCTATGCCATCGGCTATGTCACGACCCTGATCGGCAAATTGATCGTGTTCCGCGAAACGGAGTGCCGGGCGATGGGCGCGCCGGTCTGCCGGGTCATCGGCAAACCCGCCGAGGAATGGGACAACGTCGAGGAAGATCTGCGCTACCTCAATGTGCAGGACTTCGTCGATGCCGCCGGCTACGGCCGCGACGGCATCGCGCTGGCCCCCTTGCCGGCGGGCGCCGAGGATACCGATGGCTCCCGTTCCCTGGTCGGAGTTTCCCCGGCCTTCGCCGCCTGCTGCCAGCGGCTGAACCGGGTGGCGCCCACCCGCGCCACGGTGCTGTTCATCGGCGAATCCGGCACGGGTAAGGAACTCTTTGCCAAGATGTTGCACGGCATCGGCATCACGAAGGATGTTCCCTTCGTTTCGATCAATTGCGCGGCGATTCCCGAAACCCTGGTGGAAGCGGAGCTCTTCGGCGTCGAGCGGGGCGCCTACACCGGCGCCACCCAGTCGCGGCCCGGCCGCTTCGAGCGGGCGGACGGCGGCACGCTGTTCCTCGACGAAATCAATTCGCTATCCCTGGTGGCCCAGGGAAAACTGCTGCGCGCGGTACAGACCGGGGAAATCGAGCGCGTCGGCGACACCCGCATGCGCCGGGTGGATGTGCGCCTGGTGGCTGCCTCCAACATCGATCTGCGAGAAGAAGTCCGGGCGGGCCGTTTCCGCGAGGACCTGTTCTTCCGCCTCAATGTCTTTCCCATCCTCATCCCGCCGCTGCGGGAGCGGCGCGACGACATCCCCCTGCTGCTCAACCATTTCCTGCGCCACTACAACCAGCGCCATGGCCGTGCCGTCGCCGGCTTCACCATCCGCGCCATGCGTGCCCTGCTCAACTATGGCTTCCCGGGCAACATCCGGGAATTGCAGAACCTGGTGGAGCGAGGGGTCATCGCCGCGGAGAACGGCGCGGCCATCGACCTGGCCCATCTGTTCATCAGCGGCGAGGCTCAGGATTCGCCGCTGTTCTCGGTTTCCGACGGGGGCAGTCTGGCCGCGGAGATCGTCCGGGCGGCGGACGAAGAGACACCCGACCTGTTCCGGATACTGGCGCGCGTGGCTGGCCAGGCGGATACGGACCGCCTGTCGATCGATGCCGTCGAACGCGCCTTGATGAAACTCGCCGTCGAACGCGCCAAGGGCAAACTCTCCGCCGCCGCCCGCCTCCTGGGTCTCACCCGGCCGCAGTTGGCCTATAGGATGCGGAAGATGGGTCTGGCATACCCAGGATAACCTGCCGTAAAGCCGGGGAGCGATACCGCCAGCAATGTTGAAAGTCGGCGCTGGCGACACGGCGATGCAGGAAACCTCGGTGGCCAGAACGCTTTGCTTGAGTAGAGCGAGACGCCTTGTTGCAACTATTGATGGAAGGCCTTCCATGACTGAAAGTCCATGGTCTGGGCAAACAGCATCTTGCCTGTGTAAGTGGCAGTCTCCGAGCCAAAGCGCGAAATTCTGCGGGAACGCCAACATCGAATTCAATTCGGCGACACCCATTGCCGCCCTTAAACCCTTACCATTCGCAGCGTTCACCGATTCACTCTTCAATTTAACCGGACAGCAGTGAATCTTCATGATCGAAATCCGCGATGTCTCGAAATGGTATGGCCAGACCCGGGTGCTGAACGGCGCCAGCACCACGGTCGCCAAGGGCGAAGTGGTGGTGGTTTGCGGCCCCTCGGGCTCCGGCAAGTCGACCCTGATCAAGTGCGTCAATGGCCTGGAACCTTTCCTGCAGGGGCGCATCGTGGTCGATGGCGTATCCGTCGGCGATCCGGCCACCGACCTGCCACGACTGCGCGCCCGGGTCGGCATGGTGTTCCAGCACTTCGAGCTGTTCCCGCACATGAGCGTGCGCCAGAACCTGGCCCTAGCCCAGCTGCGGGTACTGGGTCGCGGCGCGGAGGAGGCCGACGCGCGCGGCCTCCGGCTGCTCGACCGCGTCGGCCTTGCCGCCCACGCCGACAAGTATCCGGCCCAGCTTTCCGGTGGCCAGCAGCAACGCGTGGCGATCGCCCGCGCCCTGGCGATGGACCCGGTCTGCATGCTGTTCGACGAGCCGACCTCGGCGCTCGATCCGGAGATGATCGGCGAAGTGCTGGATGTCATGATCGAGCTGGCGCGCGAGGGCATGACCATGATGGTGGTGACCCACGAGATGGGTTTCGCGCGCAAGGTGGCGCAGCGCATCCTGTTCATGGACCAGGGCGAGATCGTCGAGGACACCCCGGCCGGCGACTTCTTCGCCGCCCCGGCTTCGCCGCGGGCGCAAGTCTTCCTTTCGCGCATCCTGCATCACTGATAAAGCCGATCAACAAGCGTGATCCATCATTGCTGCACTGCGGCTAAGATGCTGCCATGAAACCACACCACGACAGGGTCGGCGGGGCCGACAAAGACCAACCCCTGCGCGAAGACATCCGCCTGCTCGGCCGCCTGCTCGGCGACACCGTGCGCGAACAGGAGGGCGCCGAGGTCTTCGACCGCGTCGAACAGATCCGCCAGCTGGCGCTGCGCGTGCACCGCGACGACGACAGCGCGGCGCGCAGCGAACTCGATGCCGTGCTGCGCGGCCTGCCGCGCGAGCGCACCAACATGGTGGTGCGCGCCTTCAGCTATTTTTCGCACCTGGCCAACATCGCCGAGGACCAGCACCACATCCGGCGCAGCCGCGCCCATGCCCGCGCCGGCGCCGCGCCGCGCGAAGGCAGCCTGGCCCTGTCGCTTAGCCGCGCAGAGGAAGCCGGCATCGGCGCGGGGCAACTTGCCGAGTTCTTCGCCGCCGCCCAGGTGCGGCCGGTACTCACCGCCCACCCGACCGAAGTGCAGCGGAAAAGCATCCTCGATTGCCAGTGGAAGATCGCGCGCCTGCTCGACCAGCGCGACCGCACCGAACTGGCGCCCGAGGAACAGGCCGAGCACGACGAAGCCCTGCGCCGCGCCGTGCTGCGCCTGTGGCAGACGCGCATGCTGCGCCGGGCCAAGCTGTCTGTGATGGACGAGGTGAACAACGCGCTTTCGTTCTACGACATGACCTTCCTGCGCGAACTGCCGCGCCTCTACAACGCCAGCGAGGACCACCTGGCGAAGGCCGTACCCGGCTGGAGCCAACAGGGCCTGGCCGAACTGCCGGCCTTCCTGCGTCCCGGCTCCTGGATCGGCGGCGACCGCGACGGCAATCCCTTCGTCACCGCCGAGGTGCTCGATGCAGCAATGCGCGCGCAAAGCCGCAAGGCCATCGGCTACCTGCTCGAACAGCTGCACCAGCTCGGCGCTGAACTGTCGACCACCACATCGCTGATCGAGGTGCCCGATGCAGACCTGATGCGCCTGGCCGAGATCTCGCCCGATCGCAGCCCGCACCGCCTCGACGAACCCTACCGCCGCGCCATTGCCGGCTTCTATGCGCGGCTGGCCGCCAGCGCGCTGGCGCTCGACGGCCTCGAAGCCCCGCGCCACGCCGTGGGTGAGGCCGAGCCCTACGCCAGCGCCGCCGAATTCGGCGCCGACCTCGACGTGCTGCACCGCTCGCTGATCAGCCACAAGTGCGGCCTGCTCGGGCGCGGCCGCCTGCGCCGCCTGCGCCATGCCGTCGCCATTTTCGGTTTCCACCTGGCGCCGCTGGACCTGCGGCAAAACTCCGACGTACATGCGCGCACCGTGGCCGAACTGCTGGCCATCGCCCGCCCCGGCACGAACTATCTGGCGCTGGACGAGGACGCCCGCATCGCCCTGCTGCTGGAAGAACTCGCCACGCCGAGGCCGCTGGCCGCGCCCGGCGTCGACTACTCGGACGAAACGCGCGGCGAACTGGCGATCTTCCATGCCGCGCGCGGCATCCACCAGCGCTACGGTCGCGCCGCGATCGAGGACGTGATCATCTCCAAGACCGACGGCGTCTCGGACATCCTCGAAGTCGCCGTGCTGCTCAAGGAAGTCGGCCTGTTGCGGCCGCTGGAGCATGCGCTGGACGTGAATATCGTGCCGCTGTTCGAGACCATAACCGACCTCGCCAACGCCGGGCCGACCATGGACCAGCTGCTCTCGATTCCGCTTTACAACCGCCTGCTCGGTTCCCGCGGCGCCTTGCAGGAATGCATGCTCGGCTATTCCGACAGCAACAAGGACGGCGGCTTCCTGAGCTCGGGCTGGGCGCTGTACCGCGCCGAGATCGCGTTGACCGAGGTGTTCGCCCGCCACGGCGTCACCCTGCGCCTGTTCCATGGCCGCGGCGGCAGCGTCGGCCGCGGCGGCGGACCGAGTTACCAGGCGATCCTGGCCCAGCCGCAGGGCGCGGTGCAGGGCCAGATCCGCATCACCGAGCAGGGCGAGGTGATCGCCTCCAAGTACGCCAATCCCGAGCTCGGCCGCCGCAACCTGGAAATCCTCGCCGCCGCGACGCTGGAAGCCACGCTGCTCGGCCACCAGCACGATGCGCCAAAGCCGGAATACCTGGCCGCGATGGAGGAACTCTCGGCTTCCGCCTTCGCCGCCTACCGCGCCATGGTGTATGAGACGCCCGGTTTCGAGGACTACTTCTGGCAATCGACGGTGATCGCCGAAATCGCCGCGCTCAACATCGGCAGCCGCCCGGCCTCGCGCAAGAAGACGCGCGCCATCGAGGACCTGCGGGCGATACCCTGGGTCTTCTCCTGGGCGCAATGCCGGTTGATGCTGCCGGGCTGGTTCGGCTTCGGCGCCGCCGTTGCCGCCTGGCGCGAAAAACAGGGCGAGCAGGGCATGGCGCTGCTGGCGGAAATGCATCGCGAATGGGGCTTCTTCCGCGCCACGCTGTCGAACATGGACATGGTGCTGGGCAAGAGCGACATCGTAATCGCCGAGCGCTATTCGCTGCTGGTCAAGGATGTCGAACTGCGCAACGCGATCTTTCCGCGCCTCAAGGCCGAATGGCAGGCCTCGATCGCTGCGCTGCTGGCGATCACCGGTGAAAAGGAACTGCTCGACCTCAATCCGCTGCTGAAGCGCTCGATCCGCAACCGCTTCCCCTATCTCGACCCGCTCAACCACATCCAGATCGAGCTGCTGCGGCGCCACCGCGCGGGAGAAACCGACGACCGGGTGCAGCGCGGCATCCACCTGACCATCAACGGCGTGGCGGCCGGATTGCGCAACAGCGGATGAGGGCCGGCAAGCCGGGTGCCCGGATATGACAGAATTCATGCCCTGCCGGCGGCTATTTGGCGAAAACTGCCAAATACCGCACAGCTGGCGTAATGCCGTTATGCTCCAATAGATTGTTACAGTGAAATATCAGGAAAGCAAAGGAGTTCACCATGAAATTGTCATTCAATCGAACCAGCCTCGGCGCCCTGATGGGCAGCCTGGGTCTCTGTCTCATGTTCGTTGCCGCCCCGATGAGCGCCAGCGCGGCAGCGGCTCCGGCCGCCGAAGCGGCGCCCGCCGCGACGGGCGCCAAATTCGGCATGGTCTGGCGCATTCGCGGCGAAGTGACGGCCAGCAAGGTCGGTGCGCCGGTGCGCAAACTGCGTGAGGGCGATCCCGTCTATGTCGGCGAGCGCCTGCGTGCCGGCGGCGAAGCCGAAGCCGTGCTGCGCACCGATGATGCCGGCGTGGTGGCAGTCCGCCCCAACACCGAGTTCGTCGCCGAACGCTTTGCCGCCGAGGACAAACCCAGCGACGGCTTCGCCGTGCGCCTGGTCACCGGCTCGCTGCGCCTGATCAGCGGCTGGATCGGGCAGACCAACCGCAGCGGCCATGTCGTCGTCACCCCGTCGGCTACCATCGGCATCCGCGGCACCGACCACGAGCCCTACGTTCCGTCCCCGGAGCTGGCCAAGCAGAGCTCCAACCCGGAGGGTACCTATGACAAGGTGAATCGCGGCGGCACCACCCTGAAGGTGGGCGAAAACAAGGTCGACATCGATCCCGGCCAGGTCGGCTTTGCCCGCAACCCGCCCAAGACCAAGGATCGCGCGCTGCTGACCATCCTGCTGCCGGTGCTGCTGGACAAGGTGCCCAGCTTCTACGTGCCGGGCGAGTTCGACACCGAGCTCGACCGCTATTCGCAGAACGCGGACCAGGAAGCCAAGCGCCTGCTGGAGCAGAAGCGCAAGACCCCCGGTGCCGCCGCCGAATGCGCGCCGGTCGATATCGCCAAGACCTGGCTGGCCCAGCTCGATGGCGCCATCGCCAAGGGCGATGCCCAGGGCGTGATCGCGATGTTCGCCCAGGATGCCAAGGTCAAGGCCAACGTCAAGGAGAAGGACGGCAAGATGGCCAGCGTCGACCTGACCCGCGACGAGCTGGCACAGAGCACCATCACCGCCATCAAGGGCCTCAAGGATTACCGCCAGCGCCGGGTGTGGACCGACGCGCGCCTGGTGGACCTGGCCGGCAGCGCCGCCTGCGACAACATCAGCCTGCGCTCCGCCGTGGTCGAGCAGGGCAAGCAGTCCGGCAAGCCCTACCGCTTCGAGTCGCTGGAACAGTTCGTCCTGGTCCAGCGTGGCGGCAAGTGGCTGGCGATCAAGGCCGAGACGACGCAGCAGTAAGCGCCCTCGCGCTGCCCAAGAAAAAGCCGGCCCGAGGGCCGGCTTTTTCTTCTGGAGCGGGCGAAGGGAGTCGAACCCTCTTCATGAGGAGGGTAAGGAGATTATCTCGCGATAATCCCCTCCCCTAAGAACCGTACGTGCAAGTTTCCCCGCATACGGCTCAAGCAATCTACGAGCATCAGCACTTGTACATGCTGACACCGGCAGAGCCGGATTTCTCCGTTGAATGATGTTGCATATGACAATTCGGATGCAGCAGCACCAGATTGGTGAGCTTGTCCGAACCACGTTGCGACCGTTTGATTATGTGGTGCAGATGCCACCCAGTATCTCGCGTGATCTTCTGCTCGCAGATGGGACAGAGACCTTCCTGCCACCACCAGAGCCAACGTAGCTTCCGGCGACCCTCGAGCGTCGCATCCATTTTGCGGGCAAGCCGCCTGGAGAAATACTCGTCATACATCGGGTCGTAGGGATTTGCTTCGCCCTTGATCTTCACGTGGGGCCGTTTCCGGTACCCACGCAAAACGGGCAGCAGCTTGTCCTTTTCCGAAAATCGCCAATCGCGACCTTTGAGGCGTACGAAATAACGCTGTTTGATCCATCGCTTCCCCTTGTTCGGGTGACGACGACACGCCCAACGCCACAACGCTTGCCAGATTTGATGATCGCACTTCGAAAATGTGAGCGTGGCCATTTGGCTTCGATGGTAGTTGGCCCACCCCCGAATAACCGGGGTGAGTTTTTCTATCACCTCAGCCTGTGCGGCCGACTTCAGCCCACCTAACGCGGCGCGAATCTTGTCGAGGAACGCTTTGGTATTTTTCTTCGACGGCCGCGTGAGCAGCATTCGTTTGAAATACCGGACATTCCAGCCCAGAAAGTCGAAGCCCTCCGTCACATGCGTGATTTTGGTCTTCTTCTCCGAGAGCGCAAGTCCTCTGACAGCCAGGAATTTCTCCACCAGAGGCCTGACCTCGTTTTCGAGCAGTTCTTTCGAGCTGCCGGTGATCACGAAGTCATCCGCATAGCGCACCAGATTGACCTTTGCCGCGCGCGCCTGTCGCACTGTGTGAAACAGTGTTTCAAGCTCACGTTGCAGGCCGTCCAGCGCGATGTTTGCCAACACCGGGGAAATGATGCCTCCCTGTGGCGTGCCAGCGTTCGTAGGGAAAAGCCTTCCCATTTCGATAAATCCTGCCTTCAGCCATTTCCGAAGGATGCCTTTGTCCATGCAGACATTGGCAACCAGCCAGTCGTGACTGATGTTGTCGAAACAGCCTTTGATATCCCCCTCCAGCACCCATTTCGGTGACGCTTTTCGACCAAGTACATTGCGTACCTGTTCGATGGCATCGGCCGTCGAGCGCTCACGACGGAAGCCGTAGGAGTGAGCATCTCCAGTCGTTTCGGCGACAGGATCAAGCGCCAAAAGATGCAGCGCTTGCATGGCCCGATCACGCATGGTTGGAATGCCCAGAGGGCGCTTGTCACCATTTGCTTTCGGTATGTAGATGCGACGCAGTGGCAAGGGCCTGTATCTCTTGCTGCCGAGACCGACAACCGCCTGCCATTTCTCGTCCGGCGTGCCCCAGGTTTGCTTATCCACCCCTGGAGTTTTCCGGCCTTGATTCTCCGTGACCCTCCGTACTGCCAGCGCTTTCGCGCTGCTGGATTTGGTCAGGAGTCTCTGCAGGTTGCGAACCTTCCGCCATTCCCCTGCTTTTACTGCCTTCGCAATACGTGCCTGTAACCTCGCAACTACCTGACAAGCCTCGGCCCATGAAACATCGTGCCAAGATTGCCATGCAGTGGAGGCGACATCACAATTGAACTGCATTGCGTCCATATCAACCTCCGGTTGAATGGAGCGGGTGATGGGAATCGAACCCACGCTATCTGCTTGGGAAGCAGAAGTTCTACCATTGAACTACACCCGCCCGTCCCCGAAAGGAAGACGCAACACTCCCTTGCGGGAATATTACATCATCCCCGCCGGGTGCGATTAACAGACCTATCTTGCGATAGATCACCAGATGGAAGTCTGCACGCTTTCGCGTCAGGGCAATCGTTTCATCCCCTATCCGCCCCATTACAGGACAGCATTCGCTTTTTCCATCATCCTCTACCCACTACGGCAGCAGATAACCTTACGGTCACCCTTGTCCGCCATACTGGCCGGACGCCGCGTTGGGCTTACCACGTTCCATACAAGTAACAGAGTTGGGAAGGTTCCGTCATTTCGCCGGTGATCTCATGTCAGCGTGTTCGCACCAAGCAAGCGAACAACCGATCACATGCCTTTTGGCAGAGCCCGATGAAACAAGTTGCTTTTGGCTCAGTCAAGCTTTACGACGTTTATCAACGGTTCACTTGCGTTAACCAACCAACTCAGCCTAGCGCCTCATTCGGATGCAACTGCCGAAATCACGCCGCGACCCCTCACGGGATACGGCGTACCCCGAAAGGTGGCTACATTGTCAGAGCGCTTAGCACCCCACCGTTACCAGTGACGCACCGCTCCTAGACTACAGAGGGCTGAACCCCCGGTTCAGTCAGCCTCTTGCGAGACCGCTGGACAATTACTTGTACAGCTTTCACATAGGGTGAAGCCCAGGTTGCCCTGAACCGCACTCTTTAATGAAGTGAGAGGAGTTGCCCCCTTCACCTCTGCTAATGCTATTTTCTCTCGGTAATAAAGCGCCCGAGTAGGCTAGCTACCTATGCGACGTGTCGCACGCTTGGGAAGCTCAGGTAATGCCGTTATACGACGCCCGCGTGGGAGCGGATTGTAGCCGCTGCGAATCGCGATGTCGAACGGCAATGTCTCCGTAACCCGGCCCTCAACCCGAATACTGCCTGCCGGCGTAGCGGGTCACGCCGAGCATGAAGCGCACCAGGGAATACGCCAGCGTGCTCGCCAGGCGCGCGCGCCAGGGCCGATGGGCCTGGTCCTCGGCGCGAATTTCGCGCGCGGCGCCAGCCAGCGTCGCCGTCAGGCTGGCGCGTAGCTCGGCGGCGAAGCCGGCATCGCGCACCACGAGATTGGCCTCACGCGCCAGCAGCAGGCTGAAGGGATCGATATTCGAGGAGCCGACCGTGGCCCAGTCATCGTCCACCACGGCCACCTTGGCATGCAACTCGGCCTTGTCATATTCGTAGACGCGCACGCCGGCCGCCAGCAAGCGGTCGTATAGCGCCTGCGCCGCGTAGTGGAACAGCACGTGGTCAGAGCGGCCCTGCAACAGCAGGCTGACGCTTACGCCGCGCTGCGCCGCCAGCAGCAGGGTCTTGCGGAAGCGGCGGCCGGGCAGGAAGTAGGCATTGGCGATGAGGATTTCGCTGCGCGCGCTACGGATCGCGTCGAGGTAGGCGTATTCGATGTCGTGGCGGTGCGCCAGGTTGTCGCGCAGCAGCAAGGCCGCCCGCATGGTGCCCGCACCGCCCGCATGCCGGGGCAGGGGCGGCGGCGGCGGCGGCCGGCGGCCGAGCCGGGCCCAGCGCACCATGCGCCAGACATGGCGCACGGCAAGGTGCAGGCGCGCCACCAGCGGGCCCTCGACGCGCACCGCGTAATCGAAGCGCGGCAGGGTGCCGGCGTCGAAATCGTCGAGCACGTTGATGCCGCCGACAAAGCCGATGCCGCCGTCGATCACCACCAGCTTGCGATGCATGCGCCGCAGGCGATGGCGACGAAAGGCGAAGCGCCCCGCTTCGGGCCGGTAGGTCAGGATCTCCACCCCCGCGTCGGCCAGGCCGGCGCCCAGCCCGGACTCGAAACCGCGCGCGCCGAAACCATCCACCAGCACCCGCACCGCCACGCCACGCCGCACCGCATGCGCCAGCGCGGCGGCGACGCGGCGCCCCATCGCATCGTCGGCAAAGATGTAGGTTTCGAGGTGGATTTCATGCCGCGCCTGTTCGATGGCGGCGATCAATGCCGGGAAGTACTCGCCGCCGCTCTTCAGCAGTTGCAGGTGGTTGCCGTCGGTAAAGCCGCGCGCCAGGGGCGCAGGAAAGTTATGCAAAGCAGTATCCAGGCGGACGGCGCTCACGACAAGGCGATGCGGAACTCGGCCGACAGTGCGGCGTGGTCGGAAATGCCCGACCAGGGCGGCCCGGCATGCACGCGGCTGGTCTGCAAGCGCAGTCCGCGCTGGTAGATGCGGTCGAGGCGGAACAGCGGCAGCAGCGCGGGATAGCTGCGCGCCGGCGGGCGGTCCCCGCTGGCGCTGACTTCGCGCAGCCCGAGACGCTCGGCCAGCAAGTCCCGCGCGTGGTTGCGCCAGTCGTTGAAATCACCGGCGATCAGCAGCGGCGCGTCCGGCGGCACCAGGGCCTCGATGCGCTCGGCCAGCGCCGCCATCTGCCAGCGCCGCGAACGGGCGAACAGCGACAGATGGACGCAGACGCAGTGCAGCGGCAGGCCCAGCCCCGGCACCTCCAGCGCGCAGTGCAGCAGGCCGCGCCGCTCGAAGCGCAGGTGGGTCACATCCTGGTTGTGTTCATGCAGGATGGGAAAGCGCGACAGGATGGCATTGCCGTGGTGGCCATGGTCATACACCATGTTGCGGCCGTAGGCGTGGTTATGCCAGACATCCTCGGCGAGGAACTCGTGCTGCGGCTGCGCGGGCCAGTCGGCGTGCCGCTCGGCATGGCCGAGGTGCAGGCCCTGCACTTCCTGCAGGAAGACGATGTCGGCCGACAGTTCGCGCAGGCGCTCGCGCAGGTCGTGCACCACCATGCGGCGGTTGAACTGCGAAAAACCCTTGTGGATGTTCCAGGTGGCGATCGAGAGCGTGGTGCCCATGGCGCCGCCAGTCTAGCGCGACGAACGCCCTCAGACGCGGACGCGGAAGGGGTTGAAGTCGGTATCGCGGTCGTACCAGTCCTCGTCCTCGGCGCGCTTCAGGGCCGCCACCACGCGGTAGGTGACGGGCGTCATCAGCACTTCCCAGCCGGTCTTGAGCAGGTATTGGGCGAGGGCGATCTTCGCCACCTGTGCGTCGGGCCAGATGCCGTAGAAGGCGATGAAATAGAACAGGCCCGAATCCACCGCCTCGCCGACCACCGTCGAGCCGATGGTGCGCATCCACAGCCGGCGGCCTGCCATCCACACCTTCATCTTCGCCATCACATAGCTGTTGGCGAAGCTGCCGCACCAGAAGGCGATCATGCTGCCGGCAACGATGCGCCAGGTGTTGCCGAACACGCCCTCCATGTGCGCCTGGTAGGCCTGGTTGAAGTCGCCCGGCGCCGCCGGCAGCGACAGCGCGACCCAGGCCATGAAGGCGGCGAAGGCCAGCGCGGCGAAGCCGGCCCAGACCACGCGCCGGTCGCGGCCGTAGCCATAGACCTCGGTCAGGATGTCGCCGAAGATGTAGGAGATCGGGAAGAACAGCACGCCAGCCGAGAACGTCACCTCGCCCAGCAGCGGCAGCGTGACCACGGCCGCCTTGGCCGCGCCGATCAGGTTGGAGCACAGCAGCACGCAGACGAAGGCCGCCATGACGAAGTCGTAATAGCGGTAGCTGCGTGGCGGGTTCATCGGGGCGGCCCTGGCGGTGCGGGGATGCCAGTGTACGCCGTGTCACCGGCGCCGACTTTCGGCCCGGTGCCGACTGGCCGGCGCGGAGCCGCGCGCTACCGTTCAGCGCAGGGCGATCGTCCCCGCCTTCCACTGCGGACTCTGCCAGCGATAGAAGGTGCTCAGGCTTTCCGGCTTGTCGGCGCGCTTTTCCACTTCGAGGGTGGTCCGCCGGATCACCTCGAAGCTCGACTTGAAACGCCCCTCGGAACGGACTTCGCGCGCGGCCAGCAGTTGCTGCTCGCCCGGCACCCAGCCGGCGAACTCGACGTAGCCGAGGCCCGGATTGTCGTTGGCCGGTGGCAGCACGTCGACCTGCCAGCCCTGCGCGTTCTGGCGGAACACCCACATCTCGCGCCAGGTGTCCAGCGGCTGTACCGCCAGCGCCAGCGCCGTGCCCTTGGCATTCGGCATCGCGGAGGCGGCCCAGACCACGCCGTAGGTGCAACGCGTGAGCAGCGGTTTGCGCAGGTCGTGTTTGGCATCGACCAGATGCACGCAGGTTTCGCCCGGCTGGCCGGTGGAGAGCGCGATCGACAGCCTGGCCGACGGATGGGAAGTCGGCGCTGGCGACACGGCGGCCCAGCGCGAAGCGCCGACGCGGATCGCGGCATCGGTGTAGGTCGCGGCATCGCCTTCCGTCAGTTCGTTCCTGTCGATGCCGGCGAGTTCGGTCAGCGCGCGATTGCCCGCCTGTTGCACGGCGGCGGTACCCAGCTCGGGCCGGCGCGCGCGCTGGTAGGCGAGACTGGCCCAGACGCCGGCCTTGCGCAGGCGCAGGCGGTTCCGCATCACTTCGGGCAGCTTGTCCGCCGCGATCCGGTCCAGCAGCTCGGCGCGCCAGTTGTCGCGGGCAAAACGGTCGACCGGCGTCATGTCAGGCGGCAGGCAATCGTGGCGGGTCAGGGCCAGCGCGGCCTGCGCCTTTTGCGCGTCGGTCGCGGGCAGGGCCAGCACACGGCGATGGGCCTCGCCGTCATAGCAGAGGCGGACCTGGCCCTCGCGTTCGAAACCGACCATGTTGACGCCATAGGCCGCCGCCACCTCCAGATGGGCGGCGGTGGCCTGCGCCTTCGTCGCGTCGCCGCCCTTTGCCGCCTGGCTGGCGGAACCGCGCCGCGCCAGGCGTTCCGCCATGGCACCGAGGGCCTCGAAGGCCTCACCGTCGATGGATCCGGCCGGGGCGGCCTTCAGGTAGGCCGCCGCATAGGCGATGCCCAGCGCCTCGGAACCCGGCGCCTCGCGCAGGAAGCGCAGCACCGCCAGCAGCTCCGGCGCCTTTTCGGGGGCCAGCGACTGCACGCGCACGGCGGGCATCCTGACGTAGCCGGCGCGCTCGTGGCGATGGTCGTAGACCTTCAGGTAGTCGCCCTTCTCGCCGCGGATCTCCAGGCTGTCGCCGGCCCAGAGCATGGCTTGCGCGGGGGCCGAATCGCGCGGCGCGGCGCGCAGCGGCACCTGGTCCTGGGCAACGATGGCCAGCGCCGACATCGCGGCAACGGCAACGGTGGTGGCCATGATCACTCCTCCCCGTGCTTGGCCGGCGCGCCGCCGAGCAGGTTGGCGCCGATGAAGCCGCCGCTGGTCGAGGGCGGCGCGATGATCACCGAGATCTTGTCCGAAAGCTTGTCGGCCATGGTCTTCTGGATCAGCAGCGGATGCCGCGTCAGCAGCTCGCCGTCGCGCGCCAGTTGCTCGCTGGCGACCTTGCCCAGGCGTTCCACGCGGTAGCTTTCGGCATCGGCCAGCTTGCGCCGCGATTCGGCCTCGCCGGTCGCCTCGATCAGGCGCGATTGCGATGTCGCCTCGGCCGCCTTGACGCGCGTGATCTTGGCCGCCTCGGCTTCGAGTTCGCGCTGCTCGATCTGCTTCTGCTTGAAAGGCAGCACGTGCTTCATCGCCTCGGCCTGCGCCTTGGCGGCGATCACCTGTTCCTGGCCGGCGGCTTCGGCGGCCTTTTCGCGGCGCACCAGCTCGGCCTGGGCTTCCAGCGCCGTCTGCTTCACCTGCTTGTCCTTCAACTCCAGCGTGTAGCGCATCTTCTCCGAGGCCAGCTCTTCGGCCAGCAGCGATTCCATGCCGCGCTTGTAGTCGGCCGGGAGGTCGATCTTGCCGATCATCACGCCCTGCAGCTTGATGCCGTCCTTGGCCAGCAGGGGCTTGAGCTCCGCTTCGATCGCCGCCTGGATCGCCGCGCGCTTGCTCGAATAGATCTCGCGCACCGTGTGGCTGGCGAGCACCTTGTAGAGCACGCTCTGCGCCGCCGGCTCGACCACCTCGGCGCCGATGTCGGCGGGCAGCGAACGCGCCCTGGCGACGACGCCCTGGCGATCCAGCACATAGCGCATGCTGACATCGACGCCGATCGACAGCCCCTCGACGGTCTGGAAGGGCGCCGCGCCGCCGGCGCTCTGGCTGGCGGCCGGGCGGTACACCTGGTCGCGCAGCGAGTAGCGACGCAGCTCGTGCAGGCCGGGCAGCACCATCACCGCGCCGTCGCCGACTTCCTCGAATTCGCCGGAAAAGCGATTGATGCGCAGGGCCAGCTCGCCGCGCTCGACGTTCTCCAGCGGCGGGTGGTTGACCAGGCCATACACGCCGATCCCGGCGATGGCCAGCGCGATGAGGCGGCGCCGCGAGCGATACAGCCCGTCACCGAGGCCGCCGGCGACATTGCCGCCGACCCTGCCAGCGTTTGAAAACAGGCTGCCCGCCGATTCACGGATGCGACTGGCGATTTCACTGAAGCGTTGCGACATGATGCTCTCCTTCACGATGGTGACCTTCCTGTTCGATGCGGAGGCGGGAAGATCGATGCGCGCTCCGTCATGGAACGCACTGTGCCGCGCATGCCGTGGTGCTTTCCAGGCCGGCGCGGGGCGTCTTCGCTCAGCCGCGTGAACAAACATTCACGCGGCGGCGCTGCCCGCGGCCGCGAAAACGGCGATACTGGCGGCGGCACATCGCGCGGAGTTTCATGAAATGGGCATCAAGGTCGCCGTCATCGAGGACGACATCCCGACCAGCAAGCAGATCCGGGAATGGATACGCGCCGCCCGGCCCGGCATAGCGATCGACGCCTGGTTCAACCGCGACGACGCCGAGGCGGCGATCACGCGCGAAAGCTACGACGTGGTGGTGCTCGACATCGAACTCGGGCGCGAGCGCCACGCCGGCGTCGCCATCATCAACGCCATCAACAAATCGGCGCGCGGCACGCCGGTGCTGGTGGTCTCGGCCATGCCGGCCGCCATCTACCGCGGCATCATGAAGGCGCTCGACGCCTGGGACTACCTGCAGAAGACCGCTTTCGAGGAAGCCGACTTCATCGACACCTTCCTCGAAATCCTGCGCGCCTCGCGCGAGCGCGAAGCCAGCCACGCCGCCGCGCCGGCCGGCGACGAACTCTCGCTCGACCCGCTGCGCCAGAACACGCCGCTGTGGCGCGGCAAGCGCGTGAACCTGCCGCTCACCGCGCAGCGCATCCTCGCCGCGCTCTACCAGCGGCGCGGCGAGGTCGTGTCCTACGACGAGCTGTTCCAGGTGGTGAAGAGCGGGCGTAACCGCGACAACATCCGCAAGCACGTCAGCACCATCCGCGAGGCCTTCCGCGAACTCGACGAAAACTTCGACCGCATCGAGAACATCCCCATGCGCGGCTTCCGCTGGGCTGAGCCGGCGCACAAGCTTTGAACTCGATGCTGGCCTGGCTGGCCTCCTTCCGCCTGCGCCTGCTGTTCCGCGCGGCCTTCCTGCTGCTGGCCGCCGCCGTGCTGACGCTGGCCGTCACCGTGCTGCAGGAGGAAAAGCAGCGCAGCCACGACAACTACCGCGCCGGCCTGAAGAAGACCCAGGCCCAGATCGTGGCCCGCCTGCATCATCCCAGCGGCCAGCTTGCCCTGCTCAATCCGGGCTGGACGGCACCGGCCGCGGCCGCCGGCCGACCGGTGCTGCTGCCCTTTGCCGCAATCGACTTCGACGACCAGGACAAGGTCCGCAATGCCGTCGAGATGGCCGGCTGCCTGGTGCAGTACGCCAACGGCGGCAGCCTGTGCATCGCCATCGGCAACAACCCCTGGGCCGGCGGCTTCATCTATGCCGCCGGCAGCTTCCTCGCCGCGCCGCTGATAGCGCACGAAATCGGCGACGAAACCCTCGACGGCGCCCACCGCCTGCGCGTCACCGTCAGCCTGCGTGGCCAGACCACCCGCTGGCTGGCCCCCTTCGAACAGGCACCCGCCGACGCGCAGCGCAGCGACGGCCGGCGCGGGCGCTTCACCGGCTATGTCGAACGCGAGGAGCGCAACTACCGCGGCGCCCGTCCCCTGCGCGATTTTCGCGGCTGGGTGTGGCAGGGCCCGGAATGCGCCGACGGCGGCAGGGCCGAGGGCGTGGGCCCGGACGGCTGCCGGCACAGCGCCTTCTTCTCGCTGCGCCTGCCGGTCGAGGCCCTGCGCGAAGCCCTGTTCCAGGGCGCCCGGCCGACCTGGCCGCCACCCGATCTCGACAGCTTCAAGGTGCGCGTCGAGGTGCTGCCGCCCGGCGACGAGAAGCCCTTGTTCGACAGCGCCGCGCCCGGCGCGCTGCCGCCTTTTGTCTTCGACGACCTCGCCGCGCTGCTGCAGGCGGGCGAGACGCTTTCCATCGCCAAACGCGGCGCACCGGCCGCCACCGCCCTGCGTCTGGCCGGCCGCGACGAAGGGCGGGAACCGGCCTCGCCAATCCTGCTGCGGCTGATCGGCCGCCTGCCGGTGGCCAGCCTGGACGCCGCCGCGGTGGAACTGACGGACGAAGTGGCGACGCCGCGCGGCAGCTACCAGCTGCGTCTGGTGGGCGACGCGCGCAGCGTGAACCGCAACCTGGCGGAAGTCGCCACCCGCCTGTCGTGGTTCGTCGGCGCCATGCTCGCCGCCATCGGCCTCGCCTGGCTGGTGATCGAGATCGGCATCGTGCGCCGCATCGCGCGCCTGACGCGCCGCACGCGCGGCCTCTCGCGCACCGTGCGCGGCGAAGGCGGCCTGGAGCGCTACGAGCTGGGCGACCTGCGCGGCGGCGACGAGCTGGGCCTGCTCGCCGGCGGCCTCGACGACCTGTTGCGCCGGGTGAAGGAGGACGCCGAACGCGAGCGCATCCGCGCCGACCAGGAAAAGGACATGTGGCACGCCGTCGGCCACGAAATCATGTCGCCGCTGCAATCGCTGCTGGCCCTGCACCCCGGACCGGAAGACCCCAGCCACCGCTACCTCAGCCGCATGCAGCAGGCGGTGCGCATCCTCTACGGCAGCGCCAGCCCGAGCGAGGCCATCCAGTCCACCTCGCTGCAGTTGCGCGCGCTGGACATCTCGGCCTTCGTGCGCGAGGTGGCCGCCAACGCCGCCGGCGCAGGCATTGACCATGTCGTGCTCGGCGACTGTCCACCCGACCTGCATGCCCGCGCCGACGCCTATTCGCTGGAAGACGTGTTCGGCCACGTCCTGAAGAACGCCGACCGCTACCGCAGGCCCGGCAGCCCGATCGAACTGTCGATGGAAGCCCGCGACAAGGCCGTCGTCATCGGCATCCGCAACAGCGGGCCGCGCATCCCGCCGGAACTGATAGCCAACATCTTCGAGTACGGCGTTTCCGACCAGGCCGAAGCCGGCGCCCACGGCAACCGCGGCCAGGGCCTGTTCGTCGCCAGGACCTACATGGCCAAGATGGGCGGCACCATCGCCGCCGAGAACCTGGATGACGGCGTGTGCTTCAGGCTGGAATTGCAGCGCGTGATGACGCGGGATTGAGCGGGATGAGGTTGTAGTAAGACCCCTTCAACAATGCCCTCAGAGCCGATCGACGAACTGACCTCGCGTCAGACCTAACACAAGCGAAGTGGCTCCGGAATCATCGGCCAATCGTCTGCCCACGATATATGGCAGCGGACGCCATTTAAGGTTCTCGAGAATGGCACAACGCAAAGGATGCACTAACCTTGACTTTCTTTGCCAACCGAAATCAAAACTTCGACGACAACTCTCGGTCGGATTCTGGGGTTTCCCTCGACGACAAACTTGACGAGTTGTTCATCGACGGTTCCCAGCCATTGTCCGATTAGCAAGTCGGTAACATACTGCTCGATAGATATCGCGGCCATCCGGACCTCGTGATAGCCGACAGTAAACGACTTCTGCTGAGCGCCAGAATCGCGCGCAAAATAGACTGCGAAAAGGTGCTTCGCGGGAATCGCCAACACTTCGCCCATGGCGCAAACCATCCAATATGCCGCCGTCGGCGAGTACTTCAGGATGGCATCGAGTTGCTGCACGTCGATCTTCCATGCATCGAGTTGCTTGACAGTGCCATCATGCGCAAGAAAGGCTTTGGACTTTTTCACCTGTACCAGATCGACCCACGCCGCCTTATGCCGACCTGGAACCGAGCTACGAACTATCCAAGCTATGTCACAACCGCATTCCGGTTCTTCGACTGACTTCGAAGTCGGGCGCTGTTCCAGCGAAAGCAATGACGGTCCCGTCCCCTTTCCATCCAGATGTGCATAGCTCTGTCGCGACTTCAGTTCGCGGAACTCGAATTCGATTTCCTTGAGCAATGCCTTGGTAAGAGTCTCCTCAATATCCCCGCTTTGGTCCCTGACTTCTCCTGCAAACCTTTGTGCAGCCCTTCGTATACCGTCTCGAAGTAAGGTCTCTATCCCTGTCGAACCTATCCAGATTGAAGACATTGGCGCGAGCGGGTGAGGAAAGATTGGCTTGCCGTCAATGAACCGAGCGGCGGCATCTGCCAAGTTTCGAGCCGCATCTGCATTTGGGCTCCCGATCCCGTCCAGCAGCGCAATCAAGCCTCGCGCCAACAAGCGGATTGGTTCGTTCGAATGTTGTGCGCATAGATCGAGCGCTCGTCGCACATCCACGTTGGTAATCGAAAGCTCGAGAGTCACGGCTTGAGCTACCGATCCGATGCTTTCTGCGCGGGCAAGTATGTATGGCAGTGCCTCCGCCCAAGGCTCAGGAGCAGCTGCCGCGAGTCTTGCCACATGATCGTGCAAACCTCGAAGCTCGGTCTTGTGGCTCCACGACCGCGATTCATAGTCGGCAATTTTGCGTAGCAAAGCCCAAAGAGCGACCATCGGATGGATCGCAGCAATGACAACTTCGCTCGTCTCTATTCCAAAGTCGCCGAGCCCCGCTCCAGTGCCTTCTAGCGTTGGCCCGGTACCTGACTCGGCATTTCTGACCCCGATAGCAAATCCAACGCCATATCGAAGTCTTGTCGGCATCGCGCTTGTTGCCGCAACTATCGACGGCGGAAGCTGATCGATCCGTTCAGACCAAGAGTGCCCACCGTCACTCATCTTCTTGGTTGGAAAAATTTTCTCATCAAAGTATGGCCGAAGAACAGCATCCAGTTGTTCACCATTGTCTCTGAGAGCTTCAGTCAATTGACCTTGAGCGATAGGACTCCATATCTGTACTACCCAGTCAAGCATTGCGATGGCGGCGTCTCTCTTCGAAGAATCAATAGCTGTCGCCACTGCATTAGAGACCCTTGCCCCGTTAGTTGACGACGCGATTGACTTGATTATTGCTTTGGCAATCTTTTCGGTGTCATCTTCGTAGTAGCCACGGCGCCAGTCGTAGTAGCGACCACGTCGGCCTTCCATCTTCCAACGCCACCAATCAAGCACCCATTGCGGTTCAAGCAATGCCAGACGCTGCAGATACGAAAGCCAACCGCCTTTCAATTCATAGCGAGTCCTGAAATCGTTGCTAGCCAAACTCCAGAAATCTTCCAACAGTGGAAAGCCCCACGATTCCGGATCGGGGCCATCATTTGCTTTCTTTGCTAAATGCCAGTTACATGCTAACCGCTTTAGGCGCGTTGCTTCCTCCCCATCCAGATGATCATGAAATCTTTCTATTTCAATTGCCTTGAGCAGCTTTAAACCGTCGCCATTGTCGTAGTTTTGTTGCAACCAATCCGACAGGCGGCTCGTCTCTTTGGCAGCGGGTTGAATGTGTCCAGTGCGATGGGCGGAGGTCATATGCGCTCGGAGAGTTTCAACGGAGAACGGAATTATGGTGGACTCGCTGCATGGGAATGCAGGATTCGCATTGTAGATGCCCTATATGACATGCTTGGGAAACAACCGGTCGTTAATGGTTGTTGCCGGCAAACACCAAGCGAACGCCATGAGCAACGCTCGTGCCGTCGCGTAGGCGATAGCGCGTGAAGCGTTCATGCGGATCGCGTTTTCGGACCAGCGTGTGGCCTCTGCGAGCACGCACCGTAGTTCCAGAGAATGTCCTAAACCTGGTTGCGTCTAGCCCATCGAGCGCGACTCAAACCCGCAGCGCCATGGCACGCAGCAGCGCGTCGACCTGCCCGAACGCATCCTGCTGCCACTGTTCAGGCGTGCGATCGCCCAGCGCGTGCGTGTCTTCGACGAAGCGCCTCACACAGGTGGGGCCGTGCCCCTCGAAGGTATCGAACTTCTCTGCGATGTTTTGGAAGCCGCGCTCGCCGCTTGCGTGCCCCAGCAGTGGGCGGCATTCCCGGGCCAGCGCCTCTATTCCGCCAGGATAATTGCGCACGCAGTAATAGATGTCGTAGGCGTCCTTCTGCTTGTAGCGGCCGGCCAGCGCATGGCCCTTCATTGCCAGCAGGGCAGGAATGGAACACACCGCGATCTCCACGCGGTTCGTCCCACCGTCCGGCATCGGCCCCGCCACAGCCACGAGTTGATAGAAGCGCAGCGCCAGGTCGGCGCCATCCGCCCGTTGCACGGCGAAGTCGCTTATCAGGGGCGGATCGTTCCTGACGACTTCCGCATCGCGCGGCATCAGGAAATCGACCAGGACGTCGATTGCCTCGCCGCCGTCATGCGCCAGCACCTGACGAACCAGTTGGAAGCGCCGAAGCCCCTCGCGCTGGGCGTAGCCATGGCCTTGAAGCGCGCCGATCAGGGTTGCGTACTCGCCGTCGCCGAGCGCTTCCGCGTCCAGCCCGACGTCCACGTCGAGCGTGCCGACGTGGGGCATGTCTTCGTTGGCCAGCAGCAGCCAGGGAACCGCGCCGCCAATGATGGCGAACTTGCCCTTGAAGCTGCCGAGAATCTGGCCGAGCTCGATCAGCACGGACTTCACGGCCGCGGTCGTGCGGTCGTCATACTCGGCCGCCGACTGTGGTTCTTGGGGTGGCGTCACTTGGGCCACGAGAGCCTTTCCTGCCGCAGGTGGTTGGCGGCCTCAGCGCCGCGTTCTCCAGCGATGGAGAGGTCGAGGTAGGTTTGAACCGGACTCGTGCAGACCGCGCCCGGTGCAGGTTCAACGGTGTCGGCGAGCAGTCCCGGGTCCTTCGGCAGGGTGACGACCACGTTCTCGCCCTTCGAGGCGGGCGCGAGCTTCAGCGCTGCCTGGAGTTTGCGCAGGCCGTCGTCGTCGGCGTAGAAGTAGTGCGTTCCGGTACGCCCGTAGGGGGCAAGCCACTGCGCCGCCGAAAACGATGCGAAGGCAGCACGCCCGGGAGAGTCGTCCGCGCGCAGAGCGCTTCGAGCTACGTCGTCGAGTGCGCCGCCATGCAGCGGCGTGTAGAAGCGCAGCCGTTCGCCCGGTGGCGCGGTGTAGCTGTCCCGCCATGCGTCCAGCAGTGCATCGGGCGCCGCGAGGACCAGGCCATCGTTCGAGGCGCGTGCCCATTCCCGATCGATCAAGCCGGTGCGCACATTGCTGACGTGCCCGAGGCTGACCCCGGAGATTTCCGACAACTCGGTGACGCGCCATGCATGGCCGGGCTCGCGGAGCATGGCGCGCAAAACCAGAGCCGACTTCGGCCTGAACAGGGATTTGAGTTCGCGTTGTTCGACCACCGGCTTGTTCGTCACCACACGCTCGATGAACACGCCACCAAAGGCGATCCGGGCGTTTCCCTCCAGGTCGAGAAAGCCGACGCTCTTCTCTTGGCACATTTGCCGCACCGCGGGTGAGATGTAGGGCGCGATGAAGACAGGCGTTGCCTGGGGGGCCTGGTGCGCAACATAGTTCCGCAACTCCAGTATTGCGGTCCGGGCATGCCGCGGTTGCCCGTTTGACTTGTATTCGCAGATGAGCATGTGGGGCTGCCCGTCCACGAGCAGCCGGACCATCAAGTCCGGCTTCCAGTCGGCGGATGCGGATTCGGCCCCGATGCCTTCGATCTGGAGGACAGGGATCTTCTCAAGCATGCCGCGCAGCGCGTCATAAGCGCGACTCTCTGCCTCTTTCGGTGTATTGGTATTTTTCAGCACATGCTGAAAATATCATAATCAATGAAATGTTGGCATAAATTTCACTCAAAAGACTAATTTCAGCAGTTGCTGAAACCACGCCTTGAGGTCCTTGTCGCGGTGGCGAGCATCCCGCGTTTTAGGTTGGACGCTCGGCATTCAGCCGGCCGATGGCCGCACAATCGCCGAAGCGGCACGCAATCGGCGGCGCCGGAGGAGGGCAGGCATGGCAAGAAACGCGATCACCGGGCGGGGCGCCGACGGCGCCGGGCCGCCATTCACGCTCGCCGACCTGCATGCCCTGGGGCGCCTGGGTTTCGATTCCGTGACCGGCATCACCACGCTGGTCGAGGAAATGCATCGCAACATCGCGCGGCTGTCGCCGCCGCTGGGCACGGCACCCGGCGGCCGGGCGCCGGGGATTTCCGGCCTAGTGTATGCGGCGGTGCGCGGCGTTACCCGCGGCGTGGGCGGCGCCTGGAACCTCGCCGAACGCGCGTTGCCGGCCACCGCGCGCAAGCTCGATCCGCGCCGCGAAGCCTGGCTCGCGGTGCTCAACGGCATCTGGGGCGGGCACCTCGCCGCCCGCGGCAACCCGCTGGCGATCACCATGAGCCTGCGCGACCACGGCCTGCCGCTGCTGCTGGGGCGGGCGGCGCTGCGCCCGGCCTGGGGCACGCGACCGCGCAAGCTGCTGATCCTGATCCACGGCCTGTGCATGAACGATCTGCAATGGCGGCGCCAGGGCCACGATCATGGTCGGCTCCTGGCCGATGCAGCGGACTACACGCCGCTCTACCTGCACTACAACAGCGGCCGCCACATTTCGGAGAACGGCCGCGAACTGGCGGCGCTGCTGCAAGGCCTGGTCGACGCCTGGCGGGGGCCGATCGAGGAAATTGCCCTGCTCGGCCACAGCATGGGGGGTCTGGTGGCGCGCAGCACCTGCCACTATGCCGAAGCCGCCGATCTGGCCTGGCGCGGGAAGCTGCGGCGCATCGTCTTCCTCGGCACGCCGCAGCATGGCGCACCGCTGGAGCGCGCCGGCAACTGGTTCGACAACGCGCTGGCGCTGAGCCCCTATTTCGCGCCCTTCACCCGGCTCGGCCGCTCGCGCAGTGCCGGCATCAAGGACCTGCGTCACGGCAACCTGGTGGACGAAGACTGGGCGACGACTCACGATGCGACGCCGCGCGACCATCGCTCGTTCCTGCCGCTACCCGCTGGCGTGCATTGCCACGCGGTGGCCGCAACCCGCCAGCATGCGCCGGCCGGCGACATCAAGCGCCTGCGCGGCGACGGCCTGGTGCCGGCGAACAGCGCCCTTGGCCGTCATGCCGACCCGGCGCGTTGCCTCGACTTCGCGGCAAGCGACATGGCGCTCATCTTCGATTGCGACCATTTCGACCTGCTGTTGAACGACGCGGTCGGGCGCCATTTGCTGCACTGGTTCGGCGCGACGGCGCCGGCCTGATCGCGCCAAAAGTCGGCGCTGGCGCTACGGCGCTTTGCCGCTCAGGACACGTCGAGCATGCGTTGCAGCGAGATTTTCGCCAGCTTGGCTTCGTGCTCGGGCACGGAAATCTGATTGACCACCTTGCCCTCGACCAGGTTCTCCAGCGTCCAGGCCAGGTGCTGCGGGTCGATGCGCTGCATGGTCGAGCACATGCAGATGGTGCCGGCCATGAACTGCACGGTCTTGCCTTCGTGCTTCACTTCCTGCGCCAGGCGTTCGACGAGATTCAGCTCGGTACCGACCAGCCAGCGCGTGTTCGGCGGCGCGGCCTTAACCGTTTGCAGAATGGTCTCGGTGCTGCCGATGTAATCCGACTGCTTGCAGACTTCAAAGCTGCATTCGGGGTGCGCGATGACGATGCCATCCGGGTGCTGGTTGCGGAACTTGATGATGTCGCGCGGCTGGAACATCTGGTGCACCGAACAGTAGCCGTGCCAGAGGATGATCTTCGCCTTCTCGATCTGTTCCTTCGTCAGGCCGCCCTGCTCCAGGTCGGGGTTCCAGATCACCATTTCGTCGAGCGGGATGCCCATCTTGTAGCCGCTCCAGCGCCCGAGGTGCTGGTCGGGGAAGAACAGCACCTTCTCGCGCTGCTTGAACGACCAGTCGAGAATCTTCGGTGCATTCGACGAGGTGCATACGATGCCGCCATGGGCGCCGCAGAAGGCCTTGAGGTCGGCGGCGGAATTGATGTAGGTGACCGGCGTCACCTTCTGGTCGGGATCGAGCACCGCACCGAGTTCGCGCCAGGCGCGCTCGACCTTGGCCAGGCTGGCCATGTCGGCCATCGAGCAGCCGGCGGCGAGGTCGGGCAGGATGGAAATCTGTTCCGGGCGCGAGAGGATGTCGGCCACTTCGGCCATGAAATGCACGCCGCAAAAGACGATGTGCTTGGCCTCGGCCTGCGAAGCCAGGCGCGACAGCTTGAGCGAATCGCCGGTGATGTCGGCGTGGGCATAGACGTCGGCGCGCTGGTAGTGGTGGCAGAGCAGGACAACGTCCTTGCCGAGCTTCGCCCTGGCGGCGCGGATGCGTTCGCCGGCGTCCTTGTCGGCGAGGCTGTTGAAGCGGTCGAAGGAGATGGTGGCGGTTTGCATGATGGACCTCAGCTCTGGTTCCAGGGCAGGCCGGCATGGCGCCAGCCGCCGCTGCGGTTGCGCTGGCCGTTAACGTCCTTGTTGCCCTCGAAGCCTTCGAGAATGTTGTAGCAGTCGGGGTAGCCAGCCTCGGTGGCGGCCTTGGCGGCGTGCGCCGACCGCTGGCCGGAGCGGCACAGGAACAGCAGCAGGGATTCGCTGACCACGCTGTGTTTCAGCGTTTGCAGGAACCAGGGATTCAGCTGCTTGGCCGGCCAATCCTGCCATTCGATTTCGATCGCGCCAGGCACGCGGCCGACCCAGTCCAGCTCGGCCTTGGTGCGCACGTCGATCAGGCGCGCATGCTTTGCCAGTTGCAACACTTCATGCGCTTCGCGCGGCGTCAGCGCACCTTCGAAGGCGAGCTTCATCTCGCGCGCACGCGCTTGGGCGAGGGACAGGATTTCGTTCAGGCGACCCATGAGAGTGGCTTGGCGGCAGGGTTATACAATGGGAGAAAAGAGTATACCCGCCCGCAATGTCCCGCGAACCCCATAGTCACTACATGGCCAAGCCGCTTCAGTCCGACACCGGCCCGGGTTCGCGCTTCGCCGAAGGCCAGCGCATCACCTGGATCAGCATCGGGGTCAATGTCATTCTGACGACGATGCAGATTGTCGTCGGCCTGATCGCCCATTCGCAGAGCCTGATTGCCGACGCCATGCACACGCTGTCGGACATCGTCGCCGACGCCTTCGTGCTGGTCGCCAACCGCAAGGGCGCGGAAGCGGCGGATGCCGAGCACCCCTACGGCCACGGCCGCTACGAAACCGCCGCCTCGCTGGTGCTGGGCCTGCTGCTGGCCGGCACCGGCGCCGGCATCCTGATCACCGCCGCCGGCCGCCTGCAGGATCTGGGCAGCGCACCGCCGGTAGGCGTGGCGGCAATGTGGGCGGCACTGATTACCCTTGCCGCCAAGGAAGGCTTGTTCCGCTACATGCTGACTACCGCCGAGCGCCTGCGTTCGCCGATGCTGGTGGCCAACGCCTGGCATGCGCGCGCGGACGCGCTGTCCTCGCTGGTGGTGGCGGCGGGCATCGGCGGCGCGCTGCTCGGCTTCAACTTTGCCGACGCGGTGGCGGCGATCATCGTCGGCGGCATGATCGTCAAGGCCGGCGCCAAATTCGCCTGGGACGCGATCCGCGAGCTGATCGACACCGGGCTCTCCGCCGATGAGGTCGCGGCGATCCGCGCCAGCATCGCCGCCACCCCTGGCGTGCTCAGCATGCACGAGCTGCGCACGCGGCGCATGGCCCACCAGGTGCTGGTCGACGCCCATGTGCAGGTCAATCCGCGCGTCAGCGTTTCCGAGGGCCACCGCATCGCCGAAACGGCGCGGCGCCGGGTGCTGGCCAGCCACCCCGAGGTGCTCGATGTCCTGGTGCATGTGGATGCCGAGAACGACCTGATGGGCAATGCCGCCGCGGAACTGCCCGACCGCGAGTTCCTGCTCGGCCATTTGCGCCTATTGCTCGGCGCAGAACCGCCGGAATTCGAGCGCACTACCTTGCACTACCTCGGCAACCGGGTCGAGGCCGAGATCTTCCTGCCTCCCGGATTCGTCGACGCCGAGCGCCTGGCTGCGTTGCGCCTGCGCCTGGCCGAGAAACTGGCGGGCGACCCCTGGTTCAGTGCCATCCGGCTGAACCTGAGCGTTGCACCACTTTAGTGCGCTACATAACATAACTGCACCATTGTGGTGCATGTCAACTTGACGAAAACACCAAAAAGACTTGTGGCACAATCGCTTCCCCGTGCCCCACCAATGGCACGCTACCTGCTAACCCGCATTCGCACCGTTTCGCTTCCGGTATCGCTTTCAGCCTTAGTCATTCATTTTCAGGAGAGCAGCTCATGACCCCCCAGGACGTAATCAAGATGGTCGAAGAGAAGGAAGTCAAGTTCGTCGACTTCCGCTTCACCGACACCCGCGGCAAGGAACAACACGTCGGCGTGCCGATCTCCGCCTTCGGCATGGAAAAGTTCGAAGACGGCCACGCCTTCGACGGCTCCTCGATCGCCGGCTGGAAGGGCATCCAGGCCTCCGACATGCAGCTGATGCCTGACGCGAAGACGGCCTACATCGACCCCTTCATGGACGAGACCACGCTGGTGCTGACCTGCGACGTGGTCGAGCCGGCCGACGGCAAGGGCTACGACCGCGACCCGCGCTCGATCGCCAAGCGCGCCGAGGCCTATCTCAAGTCCTCCGGCGTCGGTGACACCGCCTACTTCGGGCCGGAACCCGAGTTCTTCGTCTTCGACGCCGTCGAGTGGAAAGTCGACATGTCCGGCGCCTATTGCAAGGTCATTTCGGAAGAAGCCGCCTGGGCCTCGGCCGACAAGTTCGAGGCCGGCAACAGCGGCCATCGCCCGACCGTCAAGGGCGGCTATTTCCCCGTGCCGCCCGTTGATAGCCTGAACGACATCCGCGCCCAGATGTGCCTGGCGCTGGAAGCCTGCGGCGTGCCGGTCGAAGTGCATCACCACGAAGTCGCCACCGCCGGCCAGTGCGAAATCGGCACCAAGTTCGGCAGTCTGGTGCAGCGCGCCGACTGGACCCAGATCCTGAAATACATCGTGCATAACGTCGCCCACAGCTACGGCAAGACCGCGACCTTCATGCCCAAGCCCATCGTCGGCGACAACGGTTCCGGCATGCACGTGCACCAGTCGATCTGGAAGGACGGCAAGAACCTGTTCGCCGGCAACGGCTATGCCGGCCTGTCCGAGTTCGCGCTGTACTACATCGGCGGCATCATCAAGCATGCGCGCGCGCTGAACGCCATCACCAACCCGCTGACCAACTCCTACAAGCGCCTGGTCCCCGGCTTCGAAGCCCCGGTCAAGCTGGCCTACTCGGCACGCAACCGTTCCGCCTCGATCCGCGTGCCCTACGTGCATTCCGACAAGGCCCGCCGCATCGAAGTACGCTTCCCGGATCCCGGCTGCAACCCCTACCTCGGCTTCACGGCGATGATGATGGCCGGCCTCGACGGCGTGCAGAACAAGATCCACCCCGGCGACCCCGCCGACAAGAACCTCTACGACCTGCCGCCGGAAGAGGATGCCAAGATCCCGACCGTGTGCTCGGCGCTCGACCAGGCGCTGGACTACCTGGACAAGGACCGCGAATTCCTGACCCGCGGCGGCGTCTTCAGCAACGAGATGATCGATGCCTACATCGAGCTCAAGATGGAAGAAGTCACGCGCTTCCGCATGACCACCCATCCGCTCGAGTACGAGATGTACTACTCGATCTGATCCCGGTCGCGCACGGCAAAAAAGGACGGGGCGACCCGTCCTTTTTGTTTCCCGGTCGCGAAGCGGGCGGTATTCCGCGGATTTGACATACACTCGGCACCATGAAGCCGCTCCTGATCACCTTGGCACTGCTGCCAGTAACGGCCGTCGGCAGCACGCTCTACAAGTGCACCGACGAATCCGGCGTCGTCCTGTATACCAACCAGAAGCCGCCGAAAAAGACCTGCGTGGTGCTGTCGCAGTCCGCATCGCCACCGCCGCCGGCGGCTGGTGCCGCGCGCCCGCGCGCCGCCGCAACGCCAACGCCGAGCGACTTCCCGCGCGTTTCCGGCAGCGAACAAAAGAGCCGCGACAGCGATCGCAAGGCGATTCTCGACAGGGAACTGGCGACCGAAGCGCAAGGCGCGGAAAAAGCGCGCAAGGCTTTGCAGGAGGCCGGCAACCAGCCCGCCGACAAACTCCAGCCGCTGCGCGATTCGCTGGCGTTGCACGAACGCAACGTCGAAGCGCTGAAAAAGGAACTCGGCAACCTCCGCTGAATCGCGGCCGGCTGCCAACCCTTGACTGGTGCGCTTCTTGCAGCGATCACCGGCGATGAATGAAACCGCCTCCTACACCGCGTTCAGCGGCCTTGATCTGCTCTCCTCCGCCGTGGTCCTGGTCGACGCCGGGCTGGTGCTGCGCCACCTCAATCCGGCCGCTGAGAACCTGTTCGCCGTCAGCTCGCGGCAAGTGCTCGGCCATGCCCTGAGCAAGCTGGTGGGCGAACCGCCCGAGCTTTCCGCCGCGCTGGACAACGCGCTGAAGAACAACTGGAGCTATACCGGCCACAACATCCGCATCCAGCGCGGACCCGATGCCCAACTCCATGTCGATTGCACGGTGACCCCGGTCGAAGCGGCGAATGCGCGCCTGCTGCTGGAAGTGCGGCCGATCGACCAGCAGCTCAAGGCGGCACGCGAGGAGCAGCTGGCGCAGCAGCAGCAGGCCAACCGCGAACTGGTGCGCAACCTGGCGCACGAGATCAAGAATCCACTGGGCGGCATCCGCGGTTCGGCGCAGTTGCTGGAGCGCGAACTGGCCAGCCCGCAGCTCAAGGAATATACCCAGGTCATCATCGAGGAAGCCGACCGCCTGCAGGACCTGATGCAGCGCCTGCTCTCCTCGCATCGCGTGATGCAGCCGGCCCAGGTGAACATCCACGAAATCCTCGAACGCGTGCGACGCCTGATCCACGCCGAATACCACGAGGTCAGCGTGCGGCGCGACTATGACACCTCGCTGCCCGACCTCACCGGCGACCGCGAACAGCTGATCCAGGCCATCCTCAACATCTCGCGCAACGCGGCACAGGCGATGCACGGCAAGGGCGAAATCATCTACCGCACCCGCGCCGCGCGCCATGTCACGCTGGCAAAAAAGCACTACGAGCTGGCACTTGAATTGCAAGTGATCGACAACGGACCCGGCGTGCCCGAGGAGATACGCGACAAGATCTTCTACCCGCTGGTGTCCGGCCGCGAAAAGGGCAGCGGCCTCGGCCTTACCATCGCCCAGAGTTTCATCCAGCAGCATGGCGGCAGCATCGAAGTCAGTTCGCGCCCGGGGCGCACCTGCTTCTCGCTGTTGCTGCCGCTGGCAAGAAAACGCAGTTTCAGTGAAGACTAATGCCTGCGAAAGCAGGCGTTGCGTCGAAACTAAAGAAGAAGGAAGACTGATGAATCCCGTCTGGATCATCGACGATGACCGCTCCATCCGCTGGGTGCTGGAAAAGGCGCTCGGCCGCGAGGAAATCGCCGCCAAGTCCTTCGGCTCGGCCGACGAGGCGCTGGCCGCGCTCGACGCCGGCCAACGGCCGCAAGTACTGGTCTCGGACATCCGCATGCCGGGCAAGAGCGGCCTGGAACTGCTGCGCCATGTCAAGGAGCACTTTCCGGAACTGCCGGTGATCATCATGACCGCCTATTCCGACCTCGATTCGGCGGTGGCGGCCTTCCAGGGCGGCGCCTTCGAGTACCTGCCCAAACCTTTCGACGTCGACCAGGCCGTGGAGCTGGTGCGGCGGGCCATCACACAGGTCGCGCACCAGAACGGTGCGGACGTCGAAACCAGTGCGGTGCCCGAAATTCTGGGCCAGGGCGCGGCGTTGCAGGAAGTTTTCCGCGCCATCGGCAGGCTCAGCCAATCGCACGCCACGGTCCTGATCAACGGCGAATCCGGCACCGGCAAGGAGCTGGTGGCGCGCGCGCTGCACCGCCACAGCCCGCGCAAGGATGCCCCCTTCATCGCCATCAATACCGCCGCGATCCCGCGCGACCTGCTCGAATCCGAACTCTTCGGCCACGAAAAGGGCGCCTTCACCGGCGCCAGCGCCCAGCGTCGCGGTCGCTTCGAACAGGCCGAGGGCGGCACCCTGTTCCTCGACGAAATCGGCGACATGCCGGCCGAGTTGCAGACACGCCTGCTGCGCGTGCTGTCCGACAGCCACTTCTACCGCGTCGGCGGCCACCAGCCGGTAAAGGCCAATGTGCGCGTGATCGCGGCGACCCACCAGGATCTCGAAGGCCGGGTCAAGGACGGCCTGTTCCGCGAAGACCTGTTCCACCGCCTCAACGTGATCCGCCTGCGCCTGCCGCCGCTGCGCGAGCGGCGCGACGACATACCGCTGCTGGCAAAGCATTTCCTGCAAAAAAGCGCTCAGGAGCTGGGCGGCGAACCCAAGCGGCTGACCGACAGCGCGCTGAAGTACCTGCAAGGGCTGGATTTCCCCGGCAACGTGCGGCAACTGGAAAACCTCTGCCATTGGCTCACCGTCATGGCGCCGGGGCAGAGCGTCGATGTCGCCGACCTGCCGAGCGAACTGCGCGAAGGCGCCGACGGCGCCCGGCGCGAGCTACCGGCGGACTGGAGTTCGGCGCTGGCCGGCGAGGCCGACCGCCTGCTGGCGGCCGCGCCGGGCACGGTGTTCGACAGCCTCAGCCGCGAGTTCGAAGCCACCCTGATCCGCCGCGCCCTCAATGCCACGGGAGGCCGCCGGGTGGATGCCGCGCAACTGCTGGGCATCGGCCGCAACACCATCACACGCAAGATCCAGGAACTCGGCCTCGACGACGCCAGGCCGGAACCCGGCGAGGGCTGAGCCGCAGCGGCATAAGCTATAGTTCCCCCGCCAGCGGTCGCTTCCGCTGCGCGACTCGGGGGATCACCATGCCTGCCACCATCGCCGCGATCGCTGCCCGCCTCGGGCCCGCCGCCCGCCGCTTCGACATCGACGTGCTCGACAGCTGTGATTCGACCAACGCCGTGCTGCTGGCACGCGCCGAGGCCGGCGCACCCTCGGGCACGGTCGTCGTCGCCAGGGAACAAACCGCCGGGCGCGGCCGGCGCGGCCGCAGCTGGTTCGCCAGCCCCGGCGACAGCCTGACCTTCTCGCTGCTCTGGCGCTTCGCGCCGGGCACCGCGCCGGCCGGGCTGTCGCTGGCGGTCGGCCTGGCGGTTGCTGACGCTATGACGAAAGTCGGCGCCCACGGTACGGCGCTGAAATGGCCCAACGACATCCTCAAGGACGGGCGCAAGCTGGGCGGCATCCTGGTCGAGCTGCTGCCCGGCGCACCGCATGCCGCCGTAATCGGCATCGGCCTCAACCTGCGCCTGGCCGCCACCATGCCGAATGAATTGCGGGTGGCGTCGGCCGCGCTCGACCTGCCGGATGCCGACCCCAACGCACTTTATGCCCTCCTGCTGACCCGGCTGCTGGAACGCCTGGAACAGTTCGCCACGAGCGGCTTTGCGCCCATGCGCGATGCATGGACCGTGCGCCACGCCTACCAGGATGCGCCCGTCGTGCTGAGCGCCGATTTCGGCGCGGCGCGCCAGGGCATCTGTCGCGGCGTCGATGCCGATGGCGCGCTGCTGCTCGAAAGCGAGGGCCGCGTCGAGCGCGTGCTGTCCGGCGAAGTCTCGCTGCGTCCGGTCTGACGCCGGTGCTGCTCTGCCTCGACGCCGGCAATACGCGCCTCAAGTACGGCCTGTGCGAGGGCGTCGCGTGGCGTGCCCAGGGTGCGCTGGAATATGCCAGTTTCGATGCCCTGGAAAATCGCCTGCCGGTGCCGCCGACCCGTATCGTCGCCTGCAATGTCGCCGGCGAGCAGGCCCGCCAGCGCATCGAGGCGCTGGCCGCGAAACTGCGCCTGCCGCTCGACTGGCTGAGCTCATCGCCCGCTGCCTGCGGCATCAGCAACGGCTACGATGCGCCGCAGCAGTTGGGTGCCGACCGCTGGGCGGCGCTGATCGGCGCCCGCGCCTTGCACTGCGATGCCTGCGTGGTGGTGCTGGCCGGCACTGCCACCACCGTCGATGTGCTCGACGCCGGCGGCCGTTTCCTCGGCGGCCTGATCCTGCCCGGCCTGGCCCTGATGCGCAGCGCCCTGGCCAGCAACACGGCCGATCTTCCCCATGCCGTCGGCCACTTTCGCGCCCTCGCCAGCAACACCGATGACGCCATCGTCAGCGGCGCCCTGCACGCCACACTGGGCGCCATCGAGCGCGTGCGCGCAGCCCAGCCGCAAGGCCTCGCCTGCCTGCTCTCCGGCGGCGCCGCGGCCGACCTGGTGCCGCACCTGGCCCAACCCTGCCGCGTGGTGGAGCACCTGGTGCTGGAAGGCCTGGCACATTACGGGTTGACGCGCTGAGACGCGCCGCGGCGGGCCTGCTCGCCGTTACCTGCCCGCGAAGCGGCGTTCCAGGTACGCAAAGCGAGCCAGCGCCGACTTTCAGTAATCGCGGGGGGACAGGCGCGGTGGCGGCTTGTAGCCGAGACTGATCGCACGCTTTTCGTAGTGCGCGGCTTCGGCGACGCGGCCAAGGGTGTTGTAGAGCTGCGCCAGTTCCCAGCTGGCACGCGCGTGGCCGAGTTCGCCGGCGAAACGCAGCCATTGTTCGTGGCGGTAGAGGCTGGAGAAGACCCCCGACTTGCCGTCGATGTAGGCGCGCGCCACGCGGTAGGCGACCTCGGCATCGCCCCGCGCGGCCCCGAGCAGGGCCGCATCGAACACGGATCGCGGATGCCTCGCGTTCCGTTCCCGCCCGGTCGGCGGGTGTCGCCAGGGCCATGCCGCAGACCATGACGCCGCCGGCCAGCCAAGCCTGCCTGATCATCCCGTCTCATTCATCGTGACGCGAATGTAGCGAAGCCCACCGCAGTGCCTTGAGCGGAAAATGCGCCGCTCCGTGCGCTAGTTCACGCTCTTCGCGCCGCCACACGCGGCCTGGCGTGCGCTACGTCACGTTCCATGCCGGGGATTTGCCGGATGATTCAGGCGCGGCGATGCCCGACATTTCGCATCGCGTCACGGAGCACGACATGGCACGACCGATCGACATCGCGCTGGACCACAGCCAACCAGGCATTGACCAAACCGCCGAGAAGTTGCGCGTCGATTTTGCGCGGCGGCGCGGCCAGCGTGACGGCAACGCTACCGAGCTGCTGCGCCAGCTCGATGACGAGGCACGCCGCAAGGCCGAGGAAAAGGCGGCGCTGGAACTGGCCGAGCGCCTGCGCCTGGCGGCCGAGGAACAGGCGCGCCGGCTGGCGGAAGAGCAGGCCCGCGCTGCGGCCGCCGAGTTGGCACGACGCGAAGCGGAGCAAGCTGCACAGCGCGAGGCGGCGGATCAGGCCGCGCGCGATGCCGAAGCCGCACGGCAACGCGCCGAAGAGGAACGCAGGCGCAAGGCCGCGGAAAAGAAGGCCCGCGCCGAGGCCCTGGAACGCGCCCGCCTCGAAGAAGAGGAACGCGACCGCGCGGCACTCCAGGAACGCCTGCGCCAGCGCCGCGAACGGCAGCGGCGCGTGATCTGGCCGCTGCTGCTGGGGCTGTTGCTGCCACCCGTGCTGATTCTCGGTTTCCTCCAGCTCTACAACTTCGAAAGCCGGCGCGCCGGCTTCGAGCAGAGCGCCAGCGCGCTATTCGGCGTCCCGGTGAAAATCGGCAGCGCAAGGCTGGCGCTGCTGCCGCGACCGCAATGGCATCTGCACGAGGTGAGCATCAGCACAGCTTCCGCGGCGGCGCACATAGGGTTAATCGCCATCGACAGCGGCTGGCGCGGAATTTTCTCCGAACTGCCCGCTTACCATGCCATACGCATCGAACGTCCGCTGCTGCCGCCACGGCTGGCATTGGCGCTGCTCGACGGCGCATCCGGCTCGGCGCTGCTGAACTCGGGCGAGATCAACGTCAAGGATCTGATGTTCACCGGCGGACAGCAGGATCTGCCACCGCTGAACCTGCACGCCCGCTTTCAGGACGGCCGGCTGATCTCGTTGAGCGGCGGCGGCGAAGGTGCCGAATCGGGCAGGCTCAAGTTCGAGCTGCACCGCGAGGAGCAATGGCGGCTGGCGCTGGAAGCCAGCCAGACACGCTGGCTGCTGGGCGCCAAATCGCCGCTGACGGATTTGTCATTGACGGGCCAGCTGGGCGCCGGGAGCCTGCGTTGCGACAAATTTTCGGCCACGGCACTGGCGGGCGAACTGGCGGGCGACGGCCTCTTGAGCTGGGGCGAAGGCTGGCGCCTGAGCGCGAAGCTCGCCGCCAGGCGCATCGATGCCGGCAAGCTGGCGCGGGCCTGGATCGACGAGGGCGATGTCTCCGGCAAGGCCACGCTGGTTGCCGCGGCCAGTCAGCCAAGCGAACTGCCGGCACGGGCGTCGATGGCCGGCAGCTTCCTGCTGGGGCGCGGCGAACTGGTCGGCGTCGATCTCGACCGCGTCTTGCAGCAGCGGGGAAGCGGCGGCAATTTCCGCTTCGAGTCGCTGGCCGGGGATTTCGCGGTGGAGGCCAGACGCGTCGAACTGAGCCGGCTGCGGCTGCTGGCACCGGGACTCAAGGCCGACGGCGAACTCGGTTTCGATGCCCAGGGCGCGGCCAACGGCCGGCTCACGGTCGAGGCGCTCGCGCCCGGTCCGCGCCGCGCGCAAACCCTGAAAATCGGCGGCTCGCTGGCGACACCGAACTACCAACGCTGACCGCAAGCCGGACGGCAAACTGTCGGGCCACCCCTTGTCGCCATTGCGCGACAAGGGGAGAATGACACGCTGATCGGAGGCCCAGACATGCCCGCCCATTTCCTTGCCACGCTGCCGAATTTTCTTGCCTACTTCGGCGCCGCCCTGACGCTGCTGGCGGCATTCGTCGCCATCTACCTGTTCGTCACGCCCTACGACGAGATCCGCCTGATCCGCAACAACAACATCGCCGCCGCCGTTTCGCTGTCCGGCGCGGTGCTCGGCTTCGCCATGCCGATCGCCAATGTCATCGCCCACAGCGACACCCTGCTCGACCTGCTGGTGTGGGGCCTCATCGCCGGAGTCATCCAGCTCCTGGCCTGGGGCGTGGCGCGGGTGGCCTTGCCGACGCTGAAGGAAGACATTGCCGCCAACCGCATCGCGCCGGCGGTCTTCGTCGCCGCGCTGTCGCTGACCATCGGCCTGATCAACGCCGCCTGCATGACCTACTGAAAACCGATACCCAGGGAGACGCACATGGCACTCATGGACTTCATCAAGAAACAGTTCATCGACATCATCCAGTGGACCGAGGACGACGGCGAGACCATGGCCTGGCGCTTCCCCATGGCCGAGATGGAAATCCAGAACGGCGCCAGCCTGACGGTACGCGAATCGCAGATGGCGGTGTTCATCAACGAGGGCGTGGTGGCCGACATCTTCGGCCCCGGCATGTACAAGCTGACGACGCAGACGCTGCCGGTGCTGACCTACCTGAAGAACTGGGACAAGCTGTTCGAGTCGCCCTTCAAGTCCGACGTGTATTTCTTTTCCACGCGGCAGAAGATCGACCGCAAGTGGGGCACGCCCAACCCGGTGACCATCCGCGACAAGGATTTCGGCATGGTGCGGCTGCGCGCCTTCGGCATCTACGCCTTCCACCTGACCGATCCGAAAGCCTTCCACACCACGCTCTCCGGCACGCTGGAACGCTTTACTTCCGAGCAGCTCGAAGGCCAGCTGCGCAATACCATCGTCGGCCACATTTCCGACATCTTCGGTGAATCCGGCGTGCCCTTCATCGACATGGCGGGCAACCAGGAGGAGTTCGGCAGGGCGCTCAAGGCCAAGCTCGACCCGATGTTCCAGCAATACGGCCTGGCGCTGGACAGCCTCAACGTGCAGAACATCTCGCTGCCCGAGGAATTGCAGGCCATGCTCGACAAGCGCATCGGCGTGAACATGATGGGCGGCATGCAGGCCTACACCCAGTTCCAGACCGCCGAGGCGATCCCGCTCGCGGCGCAGAACGAAGGCGGCCTGGCGGGGCTGGGCGCCGGGGTTGGTGTCGGCTTCGGCATGGGCCAGCAGATCGCGGGAGCAATGGCAGGTGCATTGAACCCGGCAGCCCCCGCTGCTCCCGGAATCGCCGTCCCTCCAGCGCCGACTTCTGCGCCGACTACCGCGCCGGTGTCGGCCGACGATGTCGTCGCCACGCTGGAAAAGCTGCACGGCCTGGTGGCCAAGGGCATCCTCTCGCAAGCCGAGTTCGACGCGAAAAAGGCAGAACTGCTGCAGAAGCTCGGCTGACGCCGCACCGCCCCCGCACCGCCCATGCCCTTCAGCGCCAACTGCCCGGCCTGCGGCGCGCCGGTCGTCTTCAAGTCCTCGGCCTCCTTCCATGGCGTCTGCGAGTTCTGCCGCAGCACGCTGGTACGCCACCGTGGCAACCTGGAAAACCTCGGCCGCATGGCCGACCTGCTCGAAGACGCCTCGCCGATCCGGCTCGGCACCGAGGGCCGCTACAAGGGCGTGCATTTCGCGGTCATCGGCCGCATCCAGCTGCGCTATGCAGCGGGCGTCTGGAACGAATGGCATGTGCTGTTCGACGACATGCGCTCCGGCTGGCTGTCGGACGCCGGCGGCGAATACACGATCAGCTTCCTGACGCCGCCCGGCGGCGCGCTGCCGGCCTTCGCCGGGATCATGCCCAACGATGCCGTGCGCATCGCCGGGCGGGAATTCGTCGTCAGCAACCGCGAAGAGGCAATGTGCGTAGCGGGCGAGGGCGAACTGCCCTTCGCCTTCGGCGCCGGCTACCCGGCACCGCTGGTGGACCTGCGCGCCACCGGGGGTACTGGCTTCGCCAGCATCGACTACTCGGAAACACCGCCGCTGGTCTTCGTCGGTGAGTCGCTGTCCTTCGCCAGTTTCGGCTTCGCCAATCTGCGCGACGGGGCGGCCGCCAGGCCTGCCGGGGTGGTCAAGGCTCTCAGCTGTCCGCGCTGCGGCAGCGCCATCGGCATCCATGACAAGGCGGTGCAAAGCGTGGCCTGTCCTTCGTGCCTGACGGTGCTGGCACACGACAACGCCAGCCTGCGCATCCTGCACAAGGCCGCCGCCGCGACGCGCATCGAGCCGGCGATCCCGCTCGGCAGCACGGGCCGCTTCGGCGGCCGCGAGTGGACCGTGATCGGCTTCCAGGAACGCGCCGTCAGCGCCGAGGGCAGGGACTACCCCTGGCAGGAATACCTGCTGCACCACGCGGAGGAGGGCTTTCGCTGGCTGATCGAGGCGAACGGCCACTGGAGCTGGGTCAGCCCCATCAACAATCCGCCGCGCTACCAGGTCGGCTTCCCCATGGTAAGCCACAACGCGCAGCAGTATCGGCGCTTCTCCGCCGGTTCGGCCGTGACCCGTTATGTCATCGGCGAATTCACCTGGAAGGTCGAAGTCGGCGAGACCTGGGAGACCATGGACTTCGTCGCCCCGCCGCGCATGCTGAGCCGCGAGGCGCGGCATGCCGAGATCACCTGGTCGCTGGGCGACTACCTGCCGGTCGGGGAAGTCGCCACCGCGTTCAAGCTCGACCACGCCCTGCCCGAACCGATCGGCATCGCCATGAACCAGCCCAACCCGCGCGCCGAAGCGCATCGCCGGGTCTGCGGCCAGTTCTGGAAATTCGCCGTGCTGGCGCTGCTGGCCCAGCTGCTGTGGGTCTTCCTCCTCGGCGGGCGCACCGTGCTCGACCAGCGCCTGTTCTTTGCCACCGACAAGGACGAAGCGATCACCTCCCAGGGCTTCCGGCTCGAACGCGAGGCGCGCAGCGTGGTGCTGCGTCACGACACCGACCTCGACAACAACTGGCTTGGCCTCGGCCTGACCCTGGTGGAAAAGAACAGCGGCCGCGCCTGGGCCAGCCAGACCGAGCTCGCCTACTGGCACGGCTATGACGACGGCAGCTGGAGCGAAGGCGACCGCTCGCGCGAGCTGGTGTTCCGCGACCTGCCGGCGGGGGACTACTACCTTGTCATCGATCCCGAGTTTTCCGCCGAAAAGCGCGTCGGCGTCGCCGACCGCGTGCGGGTGATCCGCGATCCGGCGGCCTGGAGCAATTTCTTTTTCCTGCTGGGCTTCCTGGTCCTGCTGCCGATGTTCAGCCGTTACCGGGTGGCCAACTTCGAGGCCGAACGCTGGAAGGAAGCCGACTTCCTTTCCAGCGGCGGCGACTTCGGCAGCGAGAGTGATTCCGACGGCGATGATGGCGCGAGCGACAGCAGCTCCGACAGCAGCGGCAGTTTCAGCGGCAGTGCCGATGCCGGCGGCAGCGGCGCCTACAGCGACTTCAGCAGTGACTTCGGTGGCGACAGTGGCGGTGGCGACGGCGGTGGCGGAGGTGGGGACGGTGGCGGAGGCGGCGACTGATGCAGCGCATCGCCATGATCCTCGGCCTGACCGCCTTCGTGCTCTTCAATTACGCCCAATACCGGGGCTGGTCCCTGTTCGCCGACGACGCCAATGCCCAGGCCCTGCGCCCAGGGCAGGCCTCACGCCTTTATCACAAGTAACGCCCATGACTTCGATTTGCCGTCCTGAAGGATGATACGCAGTGCCTTCATTACACCCGGGGCTGGCAAATTCGCCCCCCACCCCCATCCCCGCCCCGGGGCGGGGCTATTGATCGGCTCGCTGCGCTCGATGTCACCTGGCGCTGATGTTGTCGCCTCAAAGTAATGCAGCGCGCGCTGCTGGCCTCGGTTTTCATCGTCGCCTCCTGCGGCCTGGCCTACGAGCTGATCGCCGGCGCCTTGGCGAGCTACCTGCTGGGCGATTCGGTGACCCAGTTCTCCACCGTGATCGGCGCCTACCTGTTCGCCATGGGTATCGGCTCCTGGCTGTCGAAGCATGTCGGCGGCAACTTGCTGATCCGCTTCATCCAGATCGAACTGCTGGTCCGCCTGCTCGGCGGCCTCTCGGCCGGGCTGCTGTTCCTGCTGTTCACCCTGCACGCCGGGCCCTTCCGTTTCGCGCTCTATGGCCTGGTGCTGCTGATCGGGATACTGGTCGGGCTGGAAATTCCGTTGATCATGCGCATCCTCAAGCGCGAAGTGGCGTTCAAGGACCTGGTGGCGCAGGTGCTCAGCGTCGATTACATCGGCGCGCTGGCGGTGTCGGTGCTGTTCCCGCTGCTGCTGGCGCCGCACCTGGGCCTGGTCAGGAGCGCCCTGTTGTTTGGCCTGCTCAATGCCCTGGTCGCCGCCTGGGCGCTGTGGCTGTTCCGCGCCCAGCTCGGCCCGCTGCCGGCGCTGCGCGCCCAGTGCATCGCGGTGCTGGCGCTGCTGGCCGTCGGTTTCGGTTTCGCCGGGGTCTTCGTCAGCCTGGCCGAAGCCAACCTCTATGCCGAAGACATCGTGCATGCCGAGTCCAGCCCCTACCAGCGCATCGTCGTCACGCGCCAGCGCGACGAGACGCGGCTTTACCTCAACCACAACCTGCAGTTCTCCTCGCGCGACGAGTACCGCTACCACGAAGCCCTGGTGCATCCCGGCCTGGCCGCACTGCCCGGCGCGCGCCGCGTGCTGGTGCTGGGTGGCGGCGACGGCATGGCGCTGCGCGAGATCCTCAAGTATCCGCAGGTGGAGCACATCACCCTGGTCGACCTCGACCCGCGCATGACCGAGCTCTTCGCCCGGTCGCCCTTGCTGAGCCAGCTCAACGGCAACGCCCTGGCCTCGCCCAGGCTGAAAATCGTGAACGCCGATGCCCTGCAATGGCTGGAAGCCTCGGCCGAAATCTTCGACTTCGTCGTCGCCGACTTTCCCGATCCCTCGAACCACGCCCTGGGCAAGCTCTACTCGACCGCCTTCTACCGGCTGCTGAAACGGCACGTCGCCGAAACCGGCCTGGTCGCGGTGCAGGCCACCTCGCCGCTCTACGCCCGCCAAAGCTACTGGACCGTGGTCGCCACGCTGGAAGCCGCCGGCTGGCGCAGCGCGCCCTACCACGCGCTGGTGCCGAGCTTTGGCGAATGGGGCTACATCCTCGCCGGCAAGCGCGACTACCGGCCGCCATCTACGATCCCGGTCGCCACGCGCTTCGTCACCCCGGACGCAATCCCCACGCTGTTCCACTTTCCTGCAGACATGGCGCGCGTCGCCGCCGAGCCCAACCGCCTCGACAACCAGAACCTGGTGCGCATCTTCGAGCGCGAGTGGGGTCGGGTGCAGGCGCATTGATGCGCCGGCGCGATTTTCTCGCTGCCAGTTCCGCTGCTGCCGCGCTCGCGGCCTGTGGCGGCAAGGCCGCGCCGCCTTTGCCACCGGGGAAGCTCACCGGCGCCAGCGACGCGCTCGGCCACCGCCTGCGCCAGCCGGATTTCCCGCCGCCGAGCGAAACGCGGCGGGGCGCGGTGGCCATCGTCGGTGGCGGCATAGCCGGGCTGTCGGCGGCGTGGAAACTCACGCGCGCCGGCTGCGACGACTACCTGCTGCTGGAAATGGAAGCTGAGGCCGGCGGCAATTCGCGCGCCGCCAGGAACGAAGTCTCGGACTATCCGCTGGGCGCCCACTACCTGCCGCTTCCGCCGCGCGAAGCGCGCGCCACGCGCCAGCTGCTGGCCGAGCTGGGCGTGTTGCGCGGCGATCCGGACGCCGCGCATCCGGACTATGACGAACGCTACCTGTGTCACGCGCCGCAGGAGCGGCTGTACAAGGACGGCTATTGGCAGGAGGGCCTGTGGCCGACGCTGGGCGTGCCGGCAGCGGAACGCGCGCAATACACCCGATTCCAGGACGTCATCCACGAACTGCGCCAGCGCCGAGACGGCGCCGGGCGGCGGCCCTTCGCCCTGCCGCTGGCGCTTTCCGGCCGCGACCCCAGGCGGCTGGCGCTTGACCGCAGCAACCTGCGCGACTGGCTGCTGGCGCAGGGCTACACCGCGCCGGGCCTGCACTGGCTGGTCGACTACGCCTGCCGTGACGACTACGGCACGAGCGCGGCGCAAACCTCGGCCTGGGCCGGCCTGCACTACTTCGCCTGCCGCGATGGCGAAGGCCAGGTGTTGACCGCGCCGGAAGGCAACGCCTGGCTGGCGCGCGGGCTGGCGCGCGCGGCGGCGGGACGGGTGCTGCCCCAGGCGCTGGTATTCCGCGTCGAGCAGGGACGCCGGGGAACAAGCCTCGATGTCTTTCTCCCCGCCGAAAATCGCAGCATCCGTATCGTCTGCCGCGAGCTGATCTGGGCAGCACCGCTGTTCCTGCTGCCGCACGTTTTCCCGACGCTGCCGACGGCGTGGCGCAACGCGCTGGCCGGCGCCGAGTACGCGCCCTGGGTGGTGGCGACGCTCACTCTTAAGGACTCCCCGACCACCCGCGCCGGCGCGCCGCTGGCCTGGGACAACGTGATCCACAACAGTAGCGCGCTGGGCTATGTGGTGGCGACGCACCAGCAGCTGCGCTACGCCCCGGGGCCCACTGTGATCACCTGGTACCGTGCCCTGCATGAGGAATCGGCGTCCCGCCAGCGCCGACTCTCATACTCCCGCGACGATTGGGCGCGCGAGATCCTCGCCGACCTCTCCCGCCCGCACCCGGAAATCCGCGAACTCGTCACCCGGCTCGACGTCCATCGCCATGCCCATGCCATGATCCGGCCGCTGCCCGGCCGGCTGTGGGGCGGCGCGCGCGAGGTGTTCGAGCGCGGCCTGCCCGGACTTCAGTTCGCCCATGCCGACGCCTCCGGCCTGTCGCTGTTCGAGGAAGCCAATTACCGCGGCGTGCTGGCGGCCGAGCGCACGCTGCGCCGGCTCGGCGTATCCTTCGCTTCCTCCCTATGAACGGCCTCCACATCCTCGCCGAATTCCACGATTGCGCCGGCGAGCCCCGCCTGCTGCGCGACGCCGATACGCTGGCCGCACTGTGCCGGCGCGTCTGCGTCGAGGCCGGACTGGAAGTGGTCGCCGCCGCCTTCCACCAGTTTCCCGAGGCCGGCGCCACCGGCGCGCTGGTGCTGGCGGAATCGCACCTCGCGGTGCATACCTGGCCGGAACAGAATGCCGTCACCTGCGACCTTTACGTCTGCAACCACAGCCGCGATAATCGCGCCGCGGCGGAATCCGCCTATCGCGCGCTGGCCCTTGCCTTCCAGCCGGGACGCAGCCTGCGCCGCGATATTGAACGCGGTACGCCTGGCGCCGTTGCGCCGGTTTCCGGCAACCGATGACCCATGGCCTTGCGCGTCAGCTTCTTCCTGTTGATCTTCGCCAACCTGGTATTTTTTGCCTGGGGCCAGGGCTATTTCGGTGGCGGCGATCCCAACCGGGAAGCAGAGCGCCTGGCGCAGCAGTTGCAACCCGACAAGCTGCGTCTGATTTCCGTGCCGGGGGCCGCGCCCGCCGTGGCGCCAGCGCCGACTTCCGGCGGCGGCGGTGAAATCGCCTGCCGCATCGTCGGCGGCCTGCGCATGGTCGATGCCGAAAGCTTGAAGACGGCGGCGACTGCGGCCAGTTTCGAGGCGCAATTGATGCCGCAGCTGGACCCTGCGCTCTATCTGGTGGTGATCACCGACCTGCCCAACCTCGCGGCGGCGGAAAAGAAGGCGGCGGAACTCAAGCGCATCGGCGTCGAGCAGCAGGAAACCGTGGCGCTCGATGGCGGCCGCCAGGAGATCGTGCTCGGGCGCTTCCCCGCCGAGCCGGCGGCGCGCGAATTCCTCGTCGGGCTCAACAGGCGCGGGATCAAATCCGCCCGCATCGATGCCCGTGACCAGCCGCCGGCCAAGGCCCGCGTCGAACTGCGCGGTCCGGCAACGAAACTCGTACAGCAGTTGCCGCAATTGATCGCGCCACATGCCGATGCCGCCGTGATGGATTGCCCGCGATGAGCTTCGTGGTCGGGCTCACCGGCGGCATCGGCAGCGGCAAGAGCGCGGCCGGCCGGCTGTTCGAGGACCACGGCGTCGTCGTGATCGATACCGATGCCATCGCCCACCAGCTCACCATCCCGGGCGGCGCGGCGATGCCGGCGATCCGCGCCGCCTTCGGCGATGCCGTCGCCGCGGCCGACGGCGCGCTGGATCGCGCCGCGATGCGCGCCATCGTCTTTGCCGATCCTTCCGCGCGCAAGCGCCTGGAGGGCATCCTGCACCCGATGATCCGCGCGGAGAGCGAACGCCGTCTCGCCGGCGCCGACTCTCCCTATGCGATTCTCATGGTGCCGCTGCTGGTCGAGTCGGGCAGCTACCGCGAGCGGGTAAACCGCGTCGCGGTGGTCGACTGCAGCGAGGAAACCCAGATTGCCCGCGTCATGCAACGCAATGGCCTGGCGCGTGCCGAAGTCGAGCGCATCCTCGCCGCCCAGGCCACGCGCGCGCAGCGCCTGGAGGCCGCCGACGACGTGATCGACAATGACGGCAAGCTAGCCGACCTGAACCCGCAAATCGCGCGTTTGCATGCGACTTATCTGGCAACGGCAGGGCATTTTGGTTGAGATTTGCACTGAATTGGGTCACAATCCCGTGAATTTTCCCGACCCGGCCGGCGTGTGATCACTTACGAATACCCTCTCAGCGAGCGCGTTCGCACACTGTTGCGGCTTGAAGACCTGTTCGACAAGATCGCCCATTTCGCCACGGCGGACGGGGCGCTGGAGCACCATGTCGCGCTGGTCACGCTGTTCGAGATCCTCGAAGTCGCCGGCCGCGCCGAACTGAAATTCGACCTGGTGCAGGAACTCGAACGCCAGCGCCAGATCCTGCTGTCCTTCCGCAACAACCCCGACATTTCCGAAGAGGCGCTCAATGGCGCGCTCTACGAAATCGAACAGGCCAGTTCGCTGCTGCTCGCCATGCAGGGCAAGATCGGCCACTACCTGCGCGAAAACGAGTGGCTGATGACAATCAAGAACCGCGCCGCGATTCCGGGCGGCGTCTGCGAGTTCGACCTGCCGGGCTACCACTACTGGCGCCACCGCGAAGCGGCCTTGCGCCGGCAGGACCTGGAAAACTGGGTCGCACCCATGCTGCCGATCCGCGCCGGCCTGGCCATCGTGCTGCGCCTGCTGCGCGCCTCGGGCCGCGCCGAGGCCCAGGTAGCCCAGCGCGGGCAATTCCAGCTCATGCTCGGCGGCCGCAACGCCCAGCTGATCCGGCTCAAGACCGGCTCGGGCGAACCCTGCCTGCCCGAAATTTCCGCCGGCAAGTTCGCCATCAATATCCGCTTCCTGCGTCCCGACATGGACCAGCGGCCACGTCAGCTCGACAGCCAGGTGAATTTCGAACTGACGCTGTGCAACCTGTAAGTCCCGCGTCACCCCGCATCGTTTCCTGCCCTGCCTGCGGCAAACCCGTCGAATGGGTCGCAGAAAACAAGCATCGGCCCTTCTGCTCGGCACGCTGCAAAGGGCTCGACCTCGGCGCCTGGGCCTCGGACCAGTACCGGGTGGCGGCGAAAGAAGAGCCCAAACCCGGCGAGTCGGGCGAGTAGCTACCTCCAGGCGGCGCGGATCGCCGCAATGCCGTGGGCGCCTGCACGTTGCGCCGCATCGAGGTCGCCGCGCGATAATCCGCCGAGGGCGAAAGTCGGCAGTGGCGGTACGGCGAGCGCGGCCGCAAAGGCGTCCCAGCCGATGCCGGCCGCGCCGGGATGGCTGGCGCTGGGGCGTACCGGGCCGAAGACCGCGAAATCGCAACCCAGCGCCGCTGCCCGGTCCAATTCAGCAGCCACATGACAGGATGCCGCGACCAGCGGAAAGTCGGGACGCCGCTCGATGGCGGCAAGGTCGCGCGCCGGCAGGTGCACGCCATCGGCGCCGGCGGCTTCCGCCAGGCCGCTGTCGCCATTGACCAGCACCCGCGCGCCATACTGGTGGCAGAGGTCCACCGCGGCATGGACGAAAGCGACGCGACGCGCGCCATCCAGCGTCGGCTCGCGCAACTGCACCAGGCGCAGACCGCCTTCCAGCGCCCGGGCCAGGGCCAGCAACTGGGCGTCGATACCGATCTCGCCGGCATGGCTGATGGCGTAGAAGTCGGGCAATGCCAGCGCCGCCAGCACCGGCGCATTGGCCGGCAGCATGGGCGAAACCGTCAATGCGCCGGCGCGCTGCCAGGCCAGGGCACTATGCACGTGGTCGTGCAGTTCGCCGCACCAGTCGCGGACACGGAAGAAATTCAGCCGTACATGGGCGTGCTCATAGACATGCTCGCGGCGCAGCCAGGGGTCGGCGCGGGTCACGCCGATGCCGAGTTCCTCGCCCAGCTCGCGCACCAGGGCCGCCTGCGCGGTTTCGCCAGGCTCCACCTTGCCGCCGGGAAATTCCCAGTAGCCGGGATAGAAGGTGCCCGGCGCGCGCTGGCCGAGCAGGAACTCCATGCCGCCATCCGCCGCGCGCCTTTCGATGACGGCGGCTGCGACTTCGGTGAGCTTCATTTCTTCGCGGCGGCCCGGGACGATCCGGCATGCCGCCCGGCGTAGTCGCGGGCGAACTGCCAGGCGACGCGGCCGCTGCGCGAACCGCGCATCAGGCTCCATTGCAGGGCCTCGCCGCGCGCCGCCTCGATCTGCGCGGCGGAGGCGCCGAACTCGGCCAGCCAATGGGCGCAGATCTCCAGGTAGTGATCCTGGCCGAAGGGGTAGAACGAGAGCCACAAACCGAAGCGCTCGGAGAGCGAGACCTTTTCCTCGGTGGTTTCGCCGGGATGGATGTCGCCGTCGGCGTTGTATTTGGTTTCGAGGTTCTCCGACATCTTTTCCGGCATCAGGTGGCGGCGATTCGAGGTGGCATACACCAGCAGGTTGTCCGGCATGCCGGTGATCGAGCCGTCGAGGATGCTTTTCATGGCCTTGTAGCCGGGCTCGCCCGACTCGAAGGAGAGGTCGTCGCAGAAAATGATGAAGCGTTCGCGGCGAGGCGCGATCAGGTCCACGATCTCGGGCAGGTGCACCAGCTCGTCCTTGTCCACCTCGATCAGGCGCAGGCCCCGGGCGGCGAATTGGTTGAGCACGGCCTTGACCAGCGAGCTCTTGCCGGTGCCGCGCGCGCCAGTCAGCAGCACGTTGTTGGCGCTGCGCTTGCTCACGAACTGCTTGGTGTTCTGCGCGATGCGCTGCTTCTGCTCATCGACGCCCTGCAGATCCTCGAAGCGGATGCGGTGCGGCTGCTTGATGGCCTCCAGCCAGCCGCGTCCGCCACGGGTGCGCCAGCGGAAGGCCGTGGCCGACCAGTCGGTGGCCGGCAGGGGCGGCGGCAACACGGCGTCGAGACGGTCGAAGAGGGCGTCGAGGCGGTCGATCAGGGGTGCCACGGCGCGCTGGAGGTCGGTCATTGCGGTCTCGGAGATCGGTTAAGCTTGCGGGCTCTTGCTGTCGGCGCACTTTAGCAGATTCATGTTCCGCTCCTTCCCCGCTTTCCTTGTCCTGCTGGCCCTTGCCGGCTGTTCGCAACTGCCGCCGCAGGCACCGGCACAGCCTGCTGCAAGTACCGCCTGCCCGGCGTCGCAGGCCTGTCCCGCATGCCCGGTCTGCCCCACGGTCGAACCGCCCAAGCCGGCCGAAAAACCGCTGCAGGCCGCCGAGTGGAACGAGCTGACGGGCTGGACCGACGACGATCCCTCGGCCACCTTCACCGCCTTCGTCGCCAGTTGCCGCGGCCTGGAACGCCAGGCGCATTGGAAGCCGGTCTGCGCCTCCGCCCGCGATCTCACCGACACCACGACCGGCGCCTTGCGTTCCTGGTTCGAAAGCAGCTTCCGCCCCTGGGCACTGGTCAATCCCGACGGTTCGCGCAACGGGCTCATCACCGGCTATTACGAGCCGATACTCAAGGGCAGCCGGCAGCGCAGCAAGGCCTACCCCAACCCGGTGTTCGGCCCGCCCGAGGACATGATCGTGGTCGAGCTGGCCGAGCTTTACCCCGAGCTCAAGCACCTGCGCCTGCGCGGGCGCCTCGAAGGGCGCAAGCTGCTGCCCTACTATTCACGTGCCGAGTGGAGCCCGCAGGAGAGCAAGCGCTCACCGGAGGCCCTGCTTTTCATCGACGACGCGATCGATCTCTTCTTCATGCAGATCCAGGGCTCGGGCCAGATCCAGCTTGCCGACGGCAGCCGCGTGCGCCTGAACTACGCCGACCAGAACGGCCACCCCTACCGCGCCATCGGCCGCTGGCTGGTCGAGCGCGGCGAGATGAAAGCCGAGCAGGCCTCGATGCAGAACATCAAGGCCTGGGCCAAGGCCAACCCCTCACGGATGACCGAAATGCTCAACGCCAACCCCAGCCTGGTCTTCTTCCGAGAGCTGCCGGTGGAAGGCAGCGGCCCGCAGGGGGCGATGGGCCTGCCGCTGACGCCCGAACGTTCGCTTGCCGTCGACCCCCGGCATGTTCCGCTCGGCGCACCCATATGGCTTGCCACAACAAGGCCCAACAGCGAGCAGGCGCTCACTCGCCTGATGCTGGGGCAGGATACCGGCGGTGCCATCCGCGGCGTGGTGCGTGCCGATTTCTACTGGGGCAGCGGCGCTGACGCGGGCAACCAGGCCGGCAAGATGCGCCAGCAGGGGCGCATGTGGGTCCTGCTGCCGCGCGGCTACCAGCCCCCCGGCAGCTGAGCATCCAGTAATGCGGCACGGCTGCTTCGCCGTGGTGCCAGCGCCGACTTCCGGCCCACAGGAAATCACCATTACGGTGCAGGAAATGCCGCTCTTGCACCCGCTTAGTGCAAACAATATTCCGGCGCGACTGTAGTACTTTGTTTTTACTAGGCTTTGAGCGCGGGAATGCTCATTGCTTTCATGCCTCCCATTTGTGCCTTTTGCCTTTGGGAGCCCCACAATGGAGAATTTCAAGACATCCGCCGACGTGCTGTTCATCCTGCTCGGCGCCATCATGATCCTGGCCATGCACGCCGGCTTTGCCTTTCTGGAACTGGGCACGGTGCGGCGCAAGAACCAGGTCAATGCCCTGGTCAAGATCCTTTGCGATTTTTCGGTATCGACCATCGCCTATTTCTTCATCGGCTACGGCATCGCCTACGGCGTGAATTTCCTCTCCGGCGCCGAGGCGCTGGTGGTGAAGAGCGGCTACGACATGGTCAAGTTCTTCTTCCTGCTGACCTTCGCCGCCGCGATCCCGGCCATCGTCTCGGGTGGCATCGCCGAACGCGCGCGCTTCGGCCCGCAGCTCGCCGCCACCTTCCTGCTGGTCGGCTTCATCTACCCATTCTTCGAGGGCATCGCCTGGAACCAGGCTTACGGCATCCAGGCCGCGCTGAAGAATTCCTTCGGCGAGGAGTTCCACGACTTCGCCGGCTCGGTGGTAGTGCATGCGGTCGGCGGCTGGGTCGGGCTGGCCGCCGTGCTGATGCTCGGCGCGCGACGCGGCCGCTACCACAAGGACGGCGGCATCGCCGGCGCGCACCCGCCATCGAGCATCCCCTTCCTCGCGCTGGGCGCCTGGATCCTGATCGTCGGCTGGTTCGGCTTCAACGTGATGAGCGCGCAGACCCTGGACAAGATCTCCGGCCTCATCGCCATGAACTCGCTGATGGCCATGGTCGGCGGCACCCTGGTCGCGCTGGTGCTCGGCAAGAACGACCCGGGCTTCGTGCATAACGGCCCGCTGGCCGGCCTGGTCGCCGTCTGCGCCGGCTCGGACCTGATGCACCCGGTCGGCGCGCTGATCACCGGCGGCGTTGCCGGCGGCCTTTTCGTCATCATGTTCACCCTGACGCAGAACCGCTGGAAGATCGACGACGTGCTCGGCGTCTGGCCGCTGCACGGCCTGTGCGGCGCCTGGGGCGGCATCGCCGCCGGCATCTTCGGGGCAAAAGCGCTGGGCGGCCTGGGCGGCGTCGCCTTCATGAGCCAGCTCGCCGGCACCGCGCTGGGCATAGCCATCGCCCTGGCCGGCGGCTTCATCGTCTATGGCGCACTGAAGGCAGCCGTCGGCCTGCGGCTGGATGCCGAGGAAGAATTCAACGGCGCCGACCTCAGCATCCACAAGATCTCGGCCAGCGCGGAGCGCGAGACGAACTGGTAAGACGTATTCCACAATATTGCACAATGTAATCTAGCGGATTACACTATGCTCCATGATCAAGAGCTTTCGGCACAAAGGGCTCGAGCGCTTCTTTCGGAAGGGTGACAGCAAAGGGATACAGGCGCAGCACGCCGGCCGCATCGAGCGCATCCTGGCGGTACTGGATGAGGCCAACGCACCCGAGCAACTGAACATCCCCGGCATGTACCTTCATCCACTGAAAGGCGACCGGAAGGGCGAATGGGCAATGTCCGTGTCGGGAAACTGGCGCATCACCTTCAGTTTCGAGGGTGATGACGTGATTATCGTAAATCTGGAGGACTACCACTGATGGCTGCCAAATCCCTGCGGAACCCGAACCGGCGCCCCACGCACCCCGGCGCGATCCTTCGCGAGGACGTGCTGCCGGCCTTGAAGATGACCCAGAAGGAGTTCGCCGACTGGATCGGCGTTTCCCGCCTGACCGTTTCCGAAGTGTTGAACGAGAAGCGCAGCGTGACGCCCGACATGGCAATGCGGCTGGGCAAGGCCCTGGGCAACGGTCCCGAGATTTGGCTGCGCATGCAGCAAACGCTTGACCTGTGGGACCTGGCCCAGCGCGGCGGTTACGAGGAAATCAAGACGCTCCGGGCCGCGTAGCGTTTTCGCCAGCCCCATTGGTGGCCGGACTTAAAATACGGCCATGACAGCGACTGCAACGAACGACGCCACCGCGGCAGATTCACCCGATCCGATCCAGGAGCCGCGACTCTGGCGCAACAACGGCTGGACGGCGCGCGTGGTCAAGAACGAAGACGACGAGGGCTGGGCGGTCGACAAGAAGAATCCGAAGCCGCTGGACGCCCCGGCCTTCAACACCCTGGTCAAGACAGCCAGCGAATTCCGCCAGCGCCAGGTGCAACAACTGCATGCCCGGCTGCACCAGAACATCACCATCAACGCGGCATCCGGGCGCATCAGCGTCACGCTCGACATCGTGCCCGACGACGACGATCCGCACGCCCTGCTCGCTGCCCGCGATGCCGCCGGCGACGAGCTCGCCCGCGTCCGCGTGAGCAGCGGATTCAAGCTCAACAAGGCCAGCGCCGGCGCCTGGATCGATGCCGGTTTCCGCCGGCCGGATTGAGGCAAAGCGAAGCCACCCGAGGTGGCGCTGCTGGATTCCGGGTCAAGCCCGGAATGACGAACCCCACCTCGTCATTCCGGCGAAAGCCGGAATCCAGGCAGCCACGGAACTGGACACCGGCATTCGCCGGCATGACGCCTTATTCAGCGCTTCCCGAAGCATCGCGGCGAATCACCATGGATAAGGAGCAGGCGCTGCGCAAGGCGCAAAAGCTGATGGCCGTCGCCATGGACAGCCGCGGCAATGGCCACGAAGCCGAGCGCGCCCTGGCCCAGGCCGAAGCGCTGATGCGGAAATTCGGCATCGAGCAGGCCGAGATCGCCGACACCAAGGCAGCCAGCGATTTCAATTGGGCCGAGGCCTTCCACGCCTACGGCCCGCCGAAGAATCCGGCCAAGAGTTGCCCGCGGTGGTTTCAATTCATCAGCACCGGCGTCGCCAACTTCACCGACACCATCGTGCGCCTGCACTACGATCCGGCGCAGGGCTATGGCGTGGGCTTTTATGGCGACCGCGCCGACACCCTGTTTGCCCAGTGGCTGGTGGGCTACCTCAAGGCCAGCGTGTGGGAAGCCCTGAATGCCGCGCACCGGCAGCATCCCGAATGGAACCGCAGCGACATGGAGGATTTCCGCAAGGCGATGGCGGCGCGCCTGTCGTCCAGAATGCGCGACCTGCGCCGCGAGCGCGACGCGGAATTCGCCGCCGCCGCCACCCGCCAGGGCACCGGCATGGCGCTGGTGCTCGTCACCGACAAGCTGGCAAAGCGCGATGCGGAATTCGGTTCGCCGAAATACAAGCACTCAAGCGTTACCGTGCGCGACCGGATGGCGGCGCACAAGGGCAGCCTGGCAGGTGATCAGGTTGGGTTCGGGAAGCCAATCCGGAGTGCACAGGGGCAGGCGGGCGGCTGAGAGGGTTGGGGTGCGTGAGGTTTTTCATTGGGCGTGGCAAACGCGTGAAAAGTCGGCGCTGGTGACACGGCGATGCGAAGGTCTGAGAAGGAAATCACTTCGGCGCCATGGGCTTCCATTGGTAAGTCAGTTCAGCAATGAGCTCGTCTAGTGAGCCAGCGAGAGTCGATACTGGCCGCGGTTGAGATTTCACCTCTCCAGTAGCAACCGAACCGGCTAGACTCGATATGACAGATTTGAATTCAAGCAAGGAGGACGCGGTGAGAAATAATCGCTGGAGTCGGGAACAGCTCAAGCTCGCGTTTCACTTGTATTGCCAGTTGCCATTCGGCAAGTTGCATAGTCGCAATGCGGAAATCGTGGAACTGGCACAATTGATTGGCCGCACACCGAGCGCTGTAGCTATGAAGCTGGTGAATTTCGCCAGCTTGGACCCGGCGATTACATCCACAGGACGCGCTGGACTGGGCAATGCCGGCTCACTCGATCGCGAGATTTGGGAGGAGTTTCAGGCCAATTGGGAAGGACTGGCCGTCGAGTGCAACCGCCTTAGAACGGCACTGGTCGAGTCACAAGGCCAAGTAGCCACAACTGCCCTCGATGCTGACGAAGTCACTAACTTGGAAGATTTCACTGGCGAGACGCGTCGTGTTGTGACTGAGCAACGGATCAAACAACACTTTTTCCGCCGCGCGGTGCTGAGTAGTTATCGCGGACGCTGCTGCATGTCTGGGTTGTCGGAGCCGCGCTTGCTGATTGCCAGCCATATCGTGCCTTGGAGCAAAGACAAAGCAAATCGACTGAATCCCAGCAACGGCTTGTGCTTGTCTGCTATCCATGACAAGGCGTTCGACAAAGGCTTGATTGCTCTGTCCGACGATTTCCGAGTACTGATATCAACCGAACTAAAACGTAGCGAGAATTCATTTATCCAGACCGTGATCCTTCCGCTGGATGGTTGTTCCATCGAACTACCGGAGCGCTTTCTTCCGGACACCAACTTTATAGCTCGCCACCGTATGGAAGAGTTTGCTGATAGCAAATCTGGGAACTGAGAAATGGGCACCAAACGCTTCTGCGTTTTTGAATATCTCTATCGCGACGCGGACAATTTCAAGGCGTGGGGAGCGTTGTTGTTGAAGGGCGTACTTAGCCACGCACAAGTGGCAGAGATGAAATACAAATTTGAAAGCGAGACATTTTTCATTGCCGAGCAAATCGGAGTGCCGCCGCTATATCAAGAGCTTTGGGCTTATTCCGATGGCGCTACGGAAAGCGATCATCCGTGGCATGAGTTCTTCACAGTGCGTCCAGCCAATGAGAATGACTTGGCGATGGGTGCGCCATGGGGGACAGCAAGCGCCCTTTTTCAGGCAATCACGAAGACTACCCGCTGGAACGAGCGGCTTTCGTCGCACTACGAAATTGGATGTTCACAGTTTCCGATGTTCGGAAATGGACAAACACGATGAGTTAGAGCAGCAAGTTGGAGGCGGCATGAAAGGGGCATTTGGACTGTCGTGAAGATTCCGAAATGCGAGTTTGAAGTACTGGACGCAAACGCCCTCGCGTTTCTCTGAATTCACGCCGTACCGCCAGCGCCGACTTTTCACAACTGCCGGTTCGCCGCCAATCCCGCATCCCGCAACCACGCCTCCCGCCCCAACCCGGCGAAGCGCCGGAGAATCCAGCGCCGGCGACTACAATCAACCACGAACAACACGCCCCCCACCCCCAACAAGGACCCCCATGGCCTTCTCCGTGACGGCTATCCTGCCGCTGCCCGACATGCTTGCGCTGGGCTGGTTCTTTCTCTGCTGGGTCGGCTACGCGTATTACGCGGACCAGCGCCGCTGGGGCACGCGCGAGCTGGCCAGCGTGCTGCACGACTACCGGCTGCGCTGGATGACGCGGGTGCTGGAACGCGAAAACCGGATCGCCGATACGGTGGTGCTGCAGACGGTGATGCGCAGCGACAACCTGTTCATCACCACCACGCTGTTCATCATCGCCGGCCTGATCAGCAGCCTCGGTGCCGTCGACCGGGTGCAGGCCATGGTTTCGGGCATCGGTTTCATTGCCGTGTCTTCGCGCGAGACATTGGAGCTCAGGCTTCTGGTGCTGATCGGGATTTTCGTGTTCGCCTTTTTCAAGTTCACCTGGTCGCTGCGCCAGTTCAATTTCACCATGATGCTGTTCGCCTCGGCGCCGATGCCGGCGGAGAAGGATGCGCCGGACCGCGCCGATTTCGCGCCGCGCGCGGCAATGATGGTGACGCACGGCTTCGCCAGCTTCAACCGCGGGTTGCGCGCGTATTTCTTCGGGCTGGCGGCGCTGGCCTGGTTCATCCAGCCCTGGGCGCTGGTGTTGGCGAGTTCCTGGGTGGTGCTGGTGCTCTACTGGCGCGACAGCCGCTCGGCCACGCTGGCAACACTGGCCGGGCCGGTGACGGGCAGGGAACTGCCCTGAATTGAGGATGGCCTTGGCGCGGGACACGGGACGCTGGCCCGGTGCTTCGAGCCGCCGCTCAGTGAGGAAGAGCGCCAAGGCACAGCGGTGGAAACTTGGATTCCCGGCGTCGGGTAGAAATCGCCGTATTGCCAGCGCCGACTTTCCATTCGCCATTCGCGAATGGCGAATGAATTCTCCCAACACCAGCCATTTCTTATTTCGAGAAATAAGAATGTTGACTTCAACAGCATGAATCATTAGGATTAATTCAGTTTTCTCATTTCAAGAAATAAGAATGGCCAAGCTCGCCAACCGTCAGCCGGTGCTCAAGCCGCAAGACCTCCTGGTCCTGCTGGCCTTGTTAAGCCGTGGCGACGGCCCGGTAACTCTGCCTGAACTGGCGGCCCGGACAGGGCTGGCGGTATCGGCCGTCCATGCCTCGCTCAAGCGTGCGGCGACGGCGCGGCTACTGCTTTTCCAGGAGCGTCGGCCCGTATTACTCAAGCCCCAGCTCAAGGAATTTCTGCTGACGGGGGCGAGGTATGCGTTTCCGCCCCTGTTTGCCAGCATGAGCCGCGGGGTGCCCACCAGTTACGCGGCGGCACCGCTGAACACGATCATCGCGCCAACGGGCGACCCGGTGCCGGTCTGGCCCAGTGCCAAGGGCGCGGCACGCGGCATTGCCCTGATGCCGCTGTATCCGACGGTGCCCGATGCGGCGCTGCGCGATGAAAAGCTCTACGCGATGCTGAGCCTGTTCGATGCGATTCGCGCCGGCCAGGCACGCGAGCGCAATGCGGCGCACGACTTGCTGGCGGGCTACTTCGCGTGAGGCACGACGACCCGAATCTGGCCAAGGTGGAAATCGTTGCCGCCGCGCTGGGTAGCCTGTGCAATGAACTGGTGTTCGTCGGCGGTTGTGCTGCCGGGCTGTTGCTGAGCGATCCGGCCGCGACGCAGGCGCGGCTGACCAACGACGTCGACCTGATGCCGACGGATGCGCGCATTCTCGGCTTTGCCAATCGCTGGTATCCGCAGGCCGTGGCGTCCGCCCGCAGGCTGACGCTACCCGGTGGTCCGACGATACGGCTTATTACGGCACCGCATTTCCTGGCCACCAAGTTCGAGGCTTTCGCCGATCGCGGCAATGAAGACGTGCTCGGCAGCCACGACCTGGAAGACATCATCAACATCATCGACGGGCGAACCGAGCTGCTGGACGAGATCGCGGGTGAAACCCCTGACTTGCGCAGCTACCTTGGCCAGCGCTGCGCTGCCTTGCTGGCCACGCCCGATTTCGACAACTACCTGCCGGGCCTGCTGGCCCAGGACGAAACCCTGGCGCAACGCGTCACGATGGCGACTTCCCGCCTCCAGTCCATCGTTGCATTTGCCAATCCATGAACGCTTCCGCTCTCTTCTGAGCCGGCTATCGGCGCGACGATAGCGAAGCGATTCACGCGCCGCCCGCGCCTGTCGGCGTCGGCATCAGCAGGGCGGCGTGACCATGCTCGGCATGGCGGCGCAGCACCTCATCGACAAAGCGGCGCAGGAAACCGTCGGTCTGCGCCGAATGGAAGCGGTCGACCTCGACCCCATGGCTGTAGGCGATGACGGTGGGGAAGCCGCGCACCTTGTGCCGCCCGGCGATGCGCATGTTCTCGTCGGCATCGACGTTGGCGAGCAGAAATTCGCCGCCACGGGCCTGTGCCAGCGCGTGCAGGCGCGGGCCGAGCACGCGGCAGGGGCCGCACCAGTCGGCGCCGATGTCCACCAGCACCGGCCGAAGATGCGAGGCCGCAACCACCGCGGCTTCGAAATCGTCCTCGGTGACGTCGATGATGGCGGTGGCAGGCGAAGGCGCTTGCCGGCAGTTGATTTCGGGCGTATCGGTCATGTTCTGCAGTCCCTTGCGTCAGCAAATCGATTGTACCCGGCGGAAAAGCCGGCCCGACCGCCGTCTGCCCAGCGCCGACTTTCCCTGCGGCACTCCCCGGGATGCTGCGACAATGGCAGCCAATGACGCTTGGCGATGATCCCGATTGCCGGCTCCAATCGAAGGACGAAAGACGCCATGGATCCCGACCTGCCGCTGGATGAAGACGAACTCGACGAACTCGATGCCTTCCTGCGCTCCGACGCCGTCGGCGAGGACGCGATGGACGTGTCCATGCTCGACGGCTTCCTCACCGCGCTGGCGGTGGGGCCGACCAACCTGCCACCGACGACGTGGCTGCCGATGATCTGGGGCAAGGGCGTGAACTGGCCGTCCGAAAAAATCGCCGAGCGCATGCGCATGCTGGTGCTGCGCCACGCCAATGGCATCCTGCTGCAACTGCGCGAGGAAGCCGAGGACTTCGAGCCCCTGCTCTGGGAGCGCGAGCTCGACGGCCGCCAGGTTTCGGAAATCGGCGAATGGTGCAGCGGCTTCGTCCAGGGCATGGCGCTCGACATCGAAAACTGGCAGCCGCTGCTGGACAGCGACGAGGCCGACGACTACCTCTACCCGATACTGCTGCACGGCACCGAGGACAGCGCGCGCCAACTGGAAAGCGATCCGACGCCGGACGAGGAACTGGACGAGTATGCGGCCATGCTCGGCGAATGCGCGGCGGCCTTGATGGAACACTGGCTGCCGCAGCGCAAGCGCGCCTCGACCCTGCGCCGCGAGGCACCGAAGGTGGGCCGCAACGACGACTGCCCCTGCGGCAGCGGCAGGAAGTTCAAGAAGTGCTGCGGCACCGAACGGCCGCTGCACTGATCACTTCAAGGCATTGCCGACCACTTCGGCCAGATCCCTGGCCAGATCGGGGCAGGCGCGGATGCGCTCCAGCGCAGCGCGCGCATGGCCCTGGTGCACGGCGTCGAACTGGCGCCAGCGGTCGAAGCTGCGGGCGATGCGCGAGGCCACCTGCGGGTTCATCGCCTGCAGCTCGATGATGACGTCGGCGGCGAGCTGGTAGCCGCTGCCGTCCAGCGCATGGAAATGGCGCGGGTTGGCGCCGCAGAAGGCGCGTATGAGGGCATAGACCTTGTTCGGGTTCTTCAGGTCGAAGGCCGGATGCCGCATCAGCGCGCGCACCCGCGCCCCGGTGCCGGGCAGGCGCGAGGTGGATTGCACCGACAGCCACTTGTCGACCACCAGCGCCTCGTCGTTCCACTTGGCATAAAAATCGGCGAGCGCCGTTTCGCGTTCCGGCAGGTCCTGGTTGGCGAGTATCCCCAGCGCGGCGATCACGTCGGTCATGTTGCCGCCATCGTGCAACTGGGCCAGCAGGCGCGGCAGCACGGCGGCGGCATCGGCGTCGGCGAGATAGGCAAGGCAGGCGTTGCGCAAGGCGCGGCGGCCGACCTGGGCGCCGTCGGGCGCATAGGGCTCGCTGGGCGCCAGCGCCTGCCAAGTGAACTCAAAGGTGGCGCGCAGCTCTGCCGCAAGGTGGCGGCGCAAATTGAGGCGCGCGAGGTGGATGGCCTCGGGGTCGATGACGCCGCCGTCAGCGACGACCTCCTCGGCCAGCACTTGTTCGGCGGGCAGGGCCAGCGCTTCGGCGGCGAAAGCGGGGTCGCGCAGGCCATCGGCCAGCACGCGGCGAATGGCCTCGACCAGGCTTTGCGGAATCCAGGTATCGCCATGGCCGCCGACCGCGATGCCCGCCAGCAATACGCGCGTGGCCAGGCGCTGCCCTGCTTCCCAGCGATTGAAGGGGTCGGTGTCGTGCGCCATGAGGTGGGCCAGCTCGGCGTCGGACTGGTCGAAGTCGAGATGCACGGGTGCGGAGAAGCCGCGCAGCAGCGAGGCGACGGGTGGTGCCGGAATGTCATCGAAGACGAAGGTCTGCGCGGTTTCGGTGAGCGACAGCACGCGCGTGGGAAAGGCGTCCGCACCGTCAGGCAGCACCAGGCCGACGGCGACAGGGATGTGCAGCGGGCCGTCGTCGGTGGCGATGCCGGCTTCGCGGAGTCGAGCTTCGTAGGCCGTGGGCGCCAGCGATTGTGTCAGCGTCAGCGTGTAGCGCTTGGCGGCCGGGTCGTACACACCCTCGGCCTTCAGCCGCGGCGTGCCGGCGCGGGCGTACCAGCGGCGGAACTGGACGAGGTCGACGTCCGATGCATCCTGCATGGCGGCGACGAAGTCCTCGCAAGTCACGGCCCGGCCGTCGTGGCGGGCGAAATAGAGATCCATGCCCTTGCGGAAGTTGTCGCGGCCGATCAGGGTCTCGATCATGCGGATGACCTGGGCGCCTTTTTCGTACACCGTGGCGGTGTAGAAATTGTTGATCTCGGCATAGGAGGCGGGGCGGATCGGGTGCGCCATCGGCCCGGCATCCTCGGGGAACTGGGCGACGCGCAGGGTGCGCACTTCCTGGATGCGCGTCACGGCGCGGGAATGCAGGTCTTCGCCGAACTCCTGGTCGCGATAGACGGTGAGTCCTTCCTTCAACGAGAGCTGGAACCAGTCGCGGCAGGTGACGCGGTTGCCGGTCCAGTTGTGGAAATACTCGTGGGCGACGACGCGGTCGATGCCCTGGTAGTCGGTGTCGGTGGCGGTGTCGGGGCGGGCCAGCACGTACTTGGTGTTGAAGATGTTGAGGCCCTTGTTCTCCATCGCCCCCATGTTGAAGTCGCCCACCGCCACGATCATGTAGTGGTCGAGGTCCATCTCCAGGCCGAAGCGCTCTTCGTCCCATTTCATCGATTTTTTCAGGGCCGCCATGGCGTGGCCGCACTGGTCGAGCTTGCCGGGTTCGACGTAGACGGCGCAGCGTACGCGGCGCCCCGAGGCGGTGATGAACTCGTCCTCCAGCACGTCGAGCTTCGCCGCGACCAGCGCGAAGAGATAAGACGGCTTGGCGAAGGGGTCTTCCCATTTGGCCCAGTGGCGACCGTTCTGCGCATCGCCGGCGGCGACCGGGTTGCCGTTGGAGAGCAGTTGCGGAAAGCGCGCCTGATCGGCTTCGATGGTGCAGGTGTAGCGCGCCATCACGTCGGGCCGGTCGGGAAAGAAAGTGATGCGGCGGAAGCCCTGGGCTTCGCACTGGGTGAAGTAGCCGTCCCTGGATCGGTAGAGGCCGGAGAGCTGGGTGTTTTTGTCGGGTTCGATGCGCACCCGGGTTTCCAGCATGAAGCTGTCGGGCAGGGGGCCGTGAATGGTCAGGGTTTCGTCGCCGACGGTGTAGCGCGAAGGCGCGATCGCCGTTACCTGCCCGCGAAGCGGCGTTCCAGGTACGCAAAGCGAGTCAGCGCCGACTTCCAGCAGCGTCAGCTCTTCGCCGTCGAGCACCATGTCGGGCTGCGGATTGGCCGGGTTGCGCCGGCAGGCCAGGCGCGCGCGCACTTCGGCATGATCATCGTGGATGGCGACATGCAGGTCGACGCTGTCGACCCACCAGGCCGGCGGGCGGTAGTCCTTGAGGTAGATGGCTTTAGGCGTTTCGGTGCGCATGCGATCAGACGTCCTGGCCTTGTTTGCGGGCAGAAGGGCGGCAGGGTAACAGAGCCGGCTCGAATCCGGCGCGCAATGCCAGTACCAACAGGACGGCCGCGAGCACGCCGGCGATCACATCGCTGGGGAAATGGACTTGCAGATAGATCCGGGAGCAGGCGACGGCGGACACCACGGCCGCGCCGGCTACCCATGCCACTGGATGCGGACGCGACCGCGGGCGCAGCAGCACCGCGGTGACAAATGCCGCGATCTGCATCGCGTGGGCGCTGGGAAAGCTGGCATCGGCCGGCATCGCCGCCAGTGGAGCGAACAGCTCGGGGCGAGGCCGCAGCACGGCAACTTTGGTCAGGTGGACCACGGCGCTCGCCGCCAGCAGCGCCAGCGGAACAAAAGCCGCCAGGCGCGCGCCGAGGCGACGGGTGTCACGCCAGGCCAGCAGCAGCGCGGCGGGTAGCAGGAGGTAGAGCGAACCGAGCCAGGTGACGCCCAGCGCCAGGGCGTCCAGCCAAGGTCGGCGCCAGTCCCAGGCCAGGACCAGGCCCGCCGCGTCGCAGGCCGGTACCGCGCAGCGCCCGCCGGGACAGACCAGCACGGCAGCGACTGCCAGCAGCAGCAGGGCGGCGGCGGCGAGCAACACGGATGCTTGAAAGTCGGCGCTGGCAACACGGCGAATTCGGGTCATTCCGGGGCAAGGCTGCCGATCAGGCGGGATTGCTCGTGCCATTCAGCTGAAGCAGAAGCCGCCGCCCGAGGGCGCGACGGCGCCACCGGGGCGACGGCGACGGCAAGCAGGCCCCCGCGAATCAGAGCTCGCGGCACCGCCCTATCGCCATGGCCGGTGTGTTCTCGCCTTCGCGCGCGCCGGCGCCGTCACTCCAGTAACCGATAGGGTAGGCATAGAGGAAGCGCAACTGGCGGCGGTTGAAACGCAGATCGAATACACCGGTGCAGAACAGGTTGCCCGCCTCGTTGAAATCCTTGTCGCAGGTTGCGGCCGGCCTTGCGTCGCCAACTTCCTTGGCTTCCCAAGCGTAGGCCTTGGTTTTCGACCGGCTGATGGCGAATTTCTTTTCCGAACGAAAATCCGCGCTGCGCCAGGCTTTCTTGTTCGCGTCGTAGTTGAATCCGGTGGTCATTTCAGCGACGCAGAGATAGGTTTCGGCGGCCTGGGCGGCAGCTGTCGCCGACAGGCAGGCAAGCAGGCATACGGTGCGGCGCATGGCGTTCATGGCTTAACCCCCGGTGCTGGTTGACAGGCCCGCCATTATGCGCGCATGACGGTACGGCGGTTGCCTTCGACAAACCGCGACACCGCCCCGGCCAAGGACGGTGACTCGGCGAAGAACGGCCGTTCAGCCTTCGGCGGAAACCAGGGCCGCGTCGGCGATGTGCGCGATCAGTTCGCGATCGATCAGGATCAGGCTGGCCAGCAGACGTCCGCGGTCGGAATCCAGCGCCCCAAGGCGCAGAGCGGAAAGCTGATGCATCACGGTCTGGTGCCGGTCGCGGTGCGCCGGGTCGATTTGCCCGCCAAGGCGGGACATCAGCGCCTCTTCCTCGCGGAAACTGGCACGACAACAGTCGATCAGCCGATCCAGCGCGGTGACGAGGTGTTCGGGGGGGCGCTTGTCGAGGTAGATGCTGAGCACCTGCACCTGGGCATCGACCAGATCGTGGCGCAAATCGTTACCCTGCGCCAATGATGGCGGCGCGGAAGAAATGTTCAACGTGGTCACGGGCTTTCTCCCTGAAACGAGTTTTGAAGCACCCTTTTCATAGCAGTATAGCCCCTGCTGTCGCTTGCATCGTCAGTCGTTCTTTTTGGCCGGCTCGCGCGGCGCCGGAACCAGCTGGCGCGACGCGGTGGTGATTGCCGCTGCAGGCCCCTTGCGGGCGCGCGCCGCGATATCCAGACGCTGTTTTTCGGCAATCACCCGCGTCGCATAGCCGCGCTCGGGATCATCGGCCGCGCCCGCGTAATACTGCAAGCCTTCGATCAATCCGCCACTGCGGCGTATCGCTTCCTGTAGCACTTGTGCCCCGACGCGGACATTGCTGACCGGGTCGAGAAAGGCCGCCGGTGGTGTTTCGGGAGGCAACTTGTCGCGGTGATAACGCGGAATCACCTGCATCAGGCCTTGCGCCCCCATCACGCTTTGGGCAAACGGATTGAAACCGGATTCGACGCCGATTACGGCAATGATCAGCAGTGGATCGAGTTCGCGGGCGGCCTGCTGCGCGGCGAAAAAAATCGGTTTCAGGGCTTCGGGTGCCACCCGGTAGCGCTGCGCCACGGATTCCAGGGCAGCGCTCATCGACGGGTTCAGTTCGGTGCCCACCGGCTGTACAGTGCTTGCGGCATCGGCGGCGATGCTTGCCGGCCTTGTTTCCGGTCCGGTCGCCGCCGCCATTCCCCCAACCAGCGCGGAAACAACCAAGGCAGCCAGCAGCAGCTGCGACGGGCCTCCGGTACGGTTCGGGGAAAAGATGTCGGCGCCTCGCACCTGGTACTTCAAACGATTTTCCGCGATCGACACATCGACTCCCGTTGAACGCAGCCGCGCTATCCGGCCAACACCTGCGCCGGCATCTTGATGGATGGTTCTTCGTAGTTTTGGCTCATCGCGCGACCCCAAGCGGAGCGATGACGCCGGGAGCGGAACGGTGTTATGTCCGCTGCATTAATGCAACCGCCCTCAGGCAGCTTTTTTCAGTTGCGCCGGGGAGACCCCGGAATCTGTTCGGTGACCAGCTTGGACAGGCCATCGCGCGCGGCATTGCCGATTTCCATGACCCGCTGCGAGTAGTCCATGGCTTGGCGGGAGCTTTCAAGAAATACGCCGGCCTGCAGCGACACCAGGGTTTCCGGCCGGGTAGCGGCAACCAGCTTGCGGCTGGCGGTCTCTCGCTGTTCGAGAACGCCTCTCACCATGCCCAGATTCAATGCGGCCAACTTCTCCATCGCATCAAAGGCCACAGCGGCGACGGTTTCCAAGGTTTGCATCCCGGTCTGGTTTGCGCGCCGGAATTGTTCGGATACTTGATTCATGCCAGTCTCCTTACGGAAGCTGATTCATTGATCGGGAGCGGAAAAGCTGCCTGCCAACTCCAAATTGCTGCGTTGCAATATTTAATAATATAAGTAGCTTACTGAATATTGTCAAGATTTATTGTTGCGTCGCATCATTGATGACGCCGAGTCTCGCTTGGAACTCCGTGCCAAAAAAAGCCCGATACCGAAGTATCGGGCGAATCCAATCCAAAGGATCAGAGGAGGAATGAGCGCATCCTAGCGCCCTCCCGGCCACCGATGTAGGTTGGCACCTCTAAACGTCGATGTTCTTGGCGTAAAGTGCGTTTGATTCGATAAAGGCACGGCGCGGTTCGACGTCGTCGCCCATCAGGGTAGTAAAAATCTCGTCGGCGGCAATCGCATCGTCGATCTGGACCCGCAGCAGGCGCCTCACGTTCGGATCCATGGTGGTCTCCCACAGCTGCTCCGGATTCATCTCGCCAAGACCCTTGTAACGCTGTTTGGCGAGGCCGCGCTCGACTTCGGCCAGCATCCATTTCATGCCCTCGGCGAAGCTGGCGATGGCGAGGGATTTCTCGCCGCGGCGGATCAGGGCGCCGTCCCCAATCAGGCCGGCAATCATCTGGGCGGTGCGACGGATCTGCTGATAATCGCCGGACAGCAGGAAATCCTCGTCGATGCGGCCGACGCGCTGGTTGCCGTGACGCATGCGGATCACAGCTAGCGACCAGCGCTCGTGTTTTTCGTCGAAGCGCGCCTCGATACGTACCTCGCCCGATACGCAGGCGCCGAGGCGCTGCGCGCTTTCCCGAGCCGCGGCTTCGCTGGACGTATCGACCGCGATATCGTGGGCCAGGAGGGCGTGCAGTACTTCGCCGTCGATGAAATCGGTAACACGCCGAATCACCGCCTCGGACAGCAGGTAAGCGCGCGCCAGCGAGGCCAGGGTTTCGCCTTCGACCGGCGAAGCATTGGTGCGCGGAATCAACTGCGTGCCATCCAGGGCCAGACGCAGCAGATGCTGCCCCAGTTCCTGATCGTCCTTGATGTAGGTCTCGCTCTTGCCGTGGCGGATCTTGTAGAGCGGCGGCTGGGCGATATACACATACCCGCGCTCCACCAGCTCGGGCATCTGGCGGTAGAAGAAAGTCAGCAACAGGGTTCGAATGTGGGCGCCATCGACGTCGGCGTCGGTCATGATGATGATGCGGTGGTAGCGCAGCTTGGCAATGTCGAAATCCTCGCTGCCTATGCCGCAACCGAGGGCGGTCACCAGGGTGACGATCTGCTCGCTGGAGATCAGCTTGTCGTAACGCGCTTTTTCGACGTTCAGCACCTTGCCACGCAGGGGCAGGATGGCCTGGAATTTCCGGTCGCGGCCCTGCTTGGCCGAGCCGCCGGCGGAATCGCCCTCGACGATGTACATCTCGCACAGCGCCGGATCCTTTTCCTGACAATCGGCCAGCTTGCCGGGCAGGCCAAGGCCGTCCAGCACCCCTTTGCGTCGCGTCATGTCGCGTGCCTTGCGCGCCGCTTCGCGGGCCCGTGCCGCCTCGACGATCTTTCCTGTGATGATCTTGGCATCGAGCGGCTTTTCCAGCAGGTAATCGGCCAGTTTCTGCGCGACCACTTCCTCGATCGCGGGACGCGCCTCGGACGAGACCAGCTTCATCTTGGTCTGCGAGGCAAACTTCGGGTCGGGCATCTTGATCGAGAGCACGCAGGCCAGGCCTTCGCGCATGTCGTCGCCGGTGATCTCGACCTTGGCCTTCTTGGCGATCTCGTTTTCTTCTATGTACTTGTTGATCACCCTTGTCATTGCCGCGCGCAGGCCGGTCAGGTGAGTGCCGCCGTCCGACTGGGGAATGTTGTTGGTGAAACACAGCACCTGCTCGGCATAGGAGTCGTTCCATTGCATCGCGACTTCGACATCGATGCTGACGCCGTTCTGCACGGACACGCCGGTGGAATGGAATACCGCCGGATGGAGCACGGTCTTGGTGCGGTTGATGTAGTCAACGAATCCCTTGACCCCGCCCGAAAAGGCGAAATCTTCCTCCTTCACGGTGCGTTGGTCGATCAAGCGAATCTTAACGCCATTGTTCAGGAAGGACAGCTCGCGCAGCCGCTTGGCCAGGATGTCGTAGTGATACTCGATGTTGCCGAAAATGGCTTCATCGGCCATGAAATGCACTTCCGTGCCACGCTTTTCGCTATCACCAAGTACCCGCAACGGCGATACCTCGACACCGTTCTGCACTTCCACCAGACGATTGCCGACGTTGCCGTGCTCGAATTCGAGCATGTATTTCTTTCCTTCACGCCGGATGATCAGGCGCAGCCATTTGGAAAGGGCATTCACGCAGGAGACGCCGACGCCGTGCAGGCCACCGGAAACCTTGTACGAATTCTGGTTGAACTTGCCGCCGGCATGCAGAACGCACATCACGATCTCGGCCGCCGAGCGCTTCGGCTCGTGCTTGTCGTCGAACTTGATCCCGGTCGGGATGCCGCGGCCGTTATCCGCCACAGATATCGAGTTGTCGGTGTGGATGGTGATTACTATGTCATCGCAATGGCCGGCCAGCGCCTCGTCGATGGCGTTATCAACCACCTCGAACACCATATGGTGGAGGCCGGTGCCGTCGGAGGTATCGCCGATGTACATACCAGGACGCTTGCGTACCGCCTCAAGGCCTTCAAGTTGCTGGATGCTCGATTCATCGTAGGCAGGCGTCGAATTGCTTTCAGTCATGGAGTGGTGCCGGAGTCAGATACGCATGGGCATGACGACGTATTTGAACGTGTCGTTGCCGGGAAGCACGAACAGGGCGCTGGAGTTGGCATCGGCCAGGTGCAACTCGATGGATTCGTTACCGACGTTGTTCAGCACGTCAAGCAGGTAGGTAACATTGAAACCCACATCCAGCGCCTCGGCAGAATATTCAATCTCTATTTCTTCCTGGGCTTCTTCCTGCTCGGTGTTGCTGGAAATGATCTTCAGGCTGCCGGGCGAAAGCACCAGACGCACGCCACGGAATTTTTCGTTGGTCAGGATGGCGGCACGCAACAGCGAATGCAGCAAGGTATTGCGCGAAAGCTTGATTATCTTTGCATGATGCTGCGGGATGACACGTTCATAGTCCGGGAACTTGCCATCTATCAGCTTCGACACCAGTTCTATGCTGCCGAAGCTGAAACGGGCCTGGGTCGGCGTCAATAGAAGCTCAAGGGGATCATCGCTGTCCTCCAGCTGACGCGACAGCTCAAGCACCGTCTTGCGCGGCAGTATTACCTCGATCGGTGCCGTCGTTTCGGGAAGGGTTTCCGCAGCATAGGCCAAACGGTGTCCATCGGTGGCTACCATGCGCAACTCGCTGCCCTTGGCCACCAGCAACAGGCCATTCAGGTAATAGCGGATATCCTGCTGGGCCATGGCGTATTGAACCAGTCCAAGCAGACGCTTCATTTGCTTCTGGGTCAGCGAAAGCCGGGAGGCTTGTCCCTCGCTGATCGCCATGCGCGGAAAATCCTCGGCCGGCAGGGTTTGCAGGTTGAAACGACTTTTTCCCGCCTTTAGTTGCAGGCGCTTGTCGTCCAGCGTCAGGCTTACTTCGGCGGATTCCGGAAGCGACCGCAAGATGTCCTGCATCTTTCGCGCACCGACTGTCATCGAGGCTTTCTCGGCCCCTTGTGTCGGAGTCTGGGTCGTAATCTGGATTTCGATGTCCGTTGCCAAGAGCGTCAGCTTTTCGCCATTCTTTTCCATCAACACATTGGAAAGTATTGGCAGTGTGTGACGTTTCTCGACGATGCCGCATACCGCCTGCAATGGAGAAAGAAGCTGGTCACGTGGACCTTTAAATAGGAGCATATATAAAAGCCTTATGATTAATAAGGGAAGCTCTTGTTTGTGGAAAACACCTAAATCTTTATTAAATACAGCTAATTATACAGTGGATAAGAGCGTGGAAGAAGTACTCTGACGATTGTGGATGAAGTTGGATGATTCCTCGGGGTGGATATGGAAGTCTTGCTTATCCACAGTTGTTCAGTTGGTTCTACCGGGAGTTTTTCCACAGCTTATCCCTTGATGGTCTGCACCAGAATGTGAAGGTCGTTGTTCAGTCGTCCATCCTTGGTTCGAAGATCGATAATGGTGCGACAGGCATGCAGCACCGTCGTGTGGTCGCGGCCACCGAAGGCGTCGCCTATTTCCGGAAGACTATGCGTGGTCAGTTCCCTGGCCAGCCACATGGCTACCTGCCGGGGACGGGCGATGGCGCGCGTTCTCTTTTGCGAGAACATGTCGGCTACCTTGATCTTGTAGTAGTCGGAAACGGTTTTCTGTACCAGTTCCATCGAGATCTGCCGATTGGTGGCACCGATGATGTCGCGCAAGGCTTCCTTGGCGACGTCGAGTCCGATTTCGCGACCGTGAAAGCGCGCGTAAGCGACTACGCGGTTCAGGGCGCCTTCGAGTTCGCGCACGTTGGAGCGCAGATTCTTGGCAATCAGGAAGGCGACATCATCGGAAACAACTATGTCTTCGGCCTCGGCCTTTTTTCGCAGGATGGCGATGCGCATTTCGAGTTCGGGTGGTTCGATGGCGACCGTCAGGCCCCAGTCGAAACGCGATACCAAGCGCTCCTCAAGGCCCTGAACGTCCTTGGGATAGGTATCGCAGGTGATGATGATCTGCTTTTTTGCCTCGACCAGGGAGTTGAAGGCATAGAAGAATTCTTCCTGGGTGCGGTCCTTGCGGTTGAAAAACTGGATATCGTCGATCAGGAGCAGGTCAAGGGAGCGGTAGTATTGTTTGAAGGCTTCGCGGGAATTTTGCTGAAAGGCCTTGACCACATCGGAAAAATAATCTTCGGCATGGACGTAGCGAACCTCCATGTTGGGATCGGCGCCAAAGATGGCGTTGCCGATGGCATGGATCAGGTGCGTCTTGCCCAAACCGACGCCACCGTAGATGAACAGCGGGTTGTAGGAAACCCCGGGATTCATTGCCACTTGCTGGGCGGCAGCCCGGGCCAGATCGTTGGCGCGACCGGTGACTAGGGTGTCAAAGGTAAAGTCGGCATTCAACCGCGTTTTTTCGTAAGCCGGATCGGCGACAGCCTTTCTGGCCTCGGCTGCCGGCTGAATTGGCGGAAGCACGTGGTCTTCGCTCACGGACACGGATTCGGGGGCTGACTCGGCTACCCCCATGGCGATGTTGATGGGTGTCGAAAAGAATTCTTTGCCCAGTGCTTCTATCTGGGTCAGATAGCGCTCGCGCACCCACTGCATCACAAACCGGTTCGGAGCCACCAGTCGAAACTGACCTTCGCCGATGTCCTCCTCAAGTTGCAGGCCCTTGATCCAGGTGTTGAACTGCTGGGCAGGCAACTCGCGCTCAAAGCGATTCAGGCAGGCTGACCAAAAGTCATTCATGTGCAATAGGAATAAGCGCGAACGGTTTTTGGATGGCCGTTTTTTTGTTGATAGTCTTGCTCGTCAAGGGAGGGATTCTATCGCGTCGCTTAAAAGTTATCCACAGCCGGATCGCCCGACAATCTTGACAAAATCACCGTAACCGGCTGTAATCTGCGGTTTTTCTTGAATCAGGGGAATTGTCATGAAACGCACTTATCAGCCTTCGGTCGTGCGCCGCAAGCGCACCCACGGATTTCTCGTACGCATGCGTACCCGTGGTGGTCGTGCCGTGATTCGTGCGCGCCGTGCCAAGGGTCGCCATCGCCTCGGCGTCTGATTCCGGCCCCCGGTTTAGCAAGGGTCGGCGGCTTCACAAGCCGCAGGAATTTGCCGCAGTACTTTCCGCGCGCAAGGTGGTCAAGGGCGAAACCTTCGACCTCCACTTCCTGGACAAGGATGATCTGTCGGTGCCGCGTTTGGGATTGGTGATACCCAAACGCTTGGCGGCAGCCGCAAGTTTGCGCAATGCCATCAAGCGTCAAGGTCGCGAAACCTTTCGCCAGTTGCCTTTGAGACCCTGTGACGTGGTACTGCGATTGAAGCGTCGAGTGAGCAAAACTTCCGCCGAATTCGACCAGCAACGCAGACTGTGGCGTGGCGAAATCGAGGCCTTGCTTCGACGTCTGGGAACGCCTGGCGCATGAGGTCGGTCCTCGTGCGGCCGCTGGTCTGGTTGATTCGCGCCTACCAGTTGGCGATCAGTCCCATGCTTGGCAATCGGTGTCGGTTTTTCCCAAGCTGCTCGGAGTACGCGATGGAGGCTTTGGAAAAGCATGGGCCCGTGCGCGGGCTTTGGCTTGGCATGCGCCGTGTCGGTCGCTGTCATCCATGGCATCCGGGCGGGTATGATCCAGTTCCCTGAAATGTAGTCCGCTTGTTTGCCTGCCCGAGACCAGCAGTTTGCGCAATTTGACTTCCAAGCCCGATAACAAAGATCCTCCGCCGAGACAGTGATGGATAACCGACGACTGATGCTGCTTCTGGTGTTCAGCTTTTCGCTGATCATGCTTTGGGATGCCTGGCAGAGGCAGAACATGCCCAAGGCGCCCGCGGTCGCCTCCGTGACGAGTTCCGCGCCGGCTGCGGCGGGTGCCGTGCCGACCCCGACGACAAGTGCCGGCACGCCGGTAGTGCCGGTCGCCAACCCGGCGCTGCAGCCCGACGGAGCAATAGCCAAGGTGCGTACCGACCTGTATCTGGCCGAAATTTCCTCACGCGGGGGTGACATCGTCCGCCTCGAACTGGTCAAGCACGGGGACACCGAGGACAAGACCAGGAATTTTGTCTTGTTCGACAACGGCGGCAAGCATGTTTATCAGGCGCAGTCCGGTGTCATTGGCGAGGGCTTGCCCAATCACAAGAGCGAATGGAAGCTGGCGCCAGGCGAACAGAAGCTCAAGGACGGCGATGACAAGCTTGAGCTGCGTCTTGAGGCGATGGCAGCCGATGGCTCGAAGCTGGCCAAAACATACGTCTTCCGTCGCGGCAGTTACCAGATCGAGGTGCGGCATGAAGGCGCCAAGCCCGGCGCCCATGCCTATTACCAGATCACCCGAGACGGCAAGCCGGCCGATGGTCAGAGCAACTCGATGATGATGGGTGTGGTCACCTTCACCGGACCGGCCGTCTATACCGATGCCGAGAAATTCCAGAAGGTCGAGTTCGCCGACATCGACAAAAACAAGGCCAAGTTTTCCCAGAAGGCGGATAACGGCTGGCTGGCGATGGTTCAGCACTATTTCGTATCCGCCTGGCTGCCGGCGCCGGGTGTGGCGCGCGAGTTCTACATGCGCAAGGTGGGAAATGACCTGTATTCCGCGGGGGTGATCCTGCCGGTCGCGGCAGACGGGAAGAGCACGATTACTCTGTATGCCGGCCCGCAGGAACAGGACAAGCTGGAAAAGATCGCGCCGGGCCTCGATCTGGTGGTCGATTACGGCTGGTTGACGGTGATTGCCGCGCCCCTGTTCTGGGTGCTGGGTGCGATCCACAAGCTGGTCAGCAACTGGGGCTGGGCCATCATCGGCCTGACCGTGTTGCTCAAGCTGGCATTTTTTCCGCTGTCGGCCGCCAGCTACAAGTCGATGGCCAAGATGCGCGTGCTGACGCCGAAGCTGATGAAGCTCAAGGAAACCTATGGCGACGACAAGCAGCGCCTGAATCAGGAAATGATGGCGCTCTACAAGCGCGAGAAGGTGAATCCGCTGGGCGGCTGTTTGCCCGTGCTGGTGCAGATTCCGGTGTTCATCGCGCTCTACTGGGTGCTTTTGGGCACGGTCGAAATGCGCAATGCGCCGTGGCTGGGCTGGATCACCGACCTCTCGGTCAAGGATCCCTATTACGTGCTGCCGCTGATCATGGGCGCCACCATGTTCATCCAGACCAAGCTCAATCCGACGCCCCCCGATCCCATACAGGCCAAAGTGATGCTGATGATGCCGATCATATTCACCTTCATGTTCCTCTGGTTCCCGGCGGGTCTGGTGCTCTACTGGACGGTGAACAACATCCTCTCGATCGCCCAGCAATGGCAGATCACCCGCCTGATCGAGGCGGGTGAGGGCAAGTAGGCCGACGATTCGCTCGGGCCGCGGGTGGCTCGCTCCGATACCATCGCGGCAATCGCGACCCCGCCCGGTCGAGGGGGGATCGGCGTGGTGCGGGTATCGGGTACCCGGCTGGGGGATTTTGCGCGCGAATTGACCGATAGGGCGGTCGAGCCGAGGCGCGCGGTGCTGAGCAGTTTTCTGGCGGCGGACGGTGTCGTCCTCGATCGCGGTCTGCTGCTCTATTTCCCTGCTCCGGGTTCATTCACCGGCGAAGACGTGCTGGAACTGCAGGGCCACGGAGGGCCGGTAGTGATGCAGATGCTGCTGGCGCGCTGCCTGGAACTGGGCGCCCGCCTGGCCGATCCGGGCGAATTTTCCCGACGCGCTTACCTTAACGACAAGATCGACCTGGTGCAGGCAGAGGCTGTTGCCGACCTGATCGAGGCGGAAACCGCAGCCGCAGCCCGTTCGGCGATGCGCTCGCTGTCCGGCGAGTTCTCACGCGAGGTGCATGGGTTGGTCGAGCGCCTGATCGATCTGCGCATGCGCGTCGAGGCGGCGCTGGATTTCCCCGAGGAGGAGGTTGATATCCTGCGCGAGGCCGATGTCGCCGCCCGGCTCGGCGCGTTGCGGGCCGGGCTTGGCGCCTTGATCACGCGCGCGCGCGCCGGCAGCAGGCTGCGTTCCGGCCTGCATGTGGTGCTGGCAGGTTTGCCCAATGTCGGCAAGTCTTCCTTGCTGAATCGCCTCTCCGGGGAGGACAGGGCGATCGTTACCGAGGTCGCGGGCACGACGCGGGACGTATTGCGCGAGGCGATCCAGATCGAAGGCATACCGATGCATGTGATCGATACCGCCGGCTTGCGCGATACCGACGACGTGGTGGAAAAGATCGGTGTCGAGCGCGCCTGGCGTGAAATCGAGCGCGCCGACGTGGTGCTGCAGCTGCTTGACGCGCGCAGCGGAGAAACCGGTGGTGATCGTGCGATCGCGGCCGGGCTGCCAAGGGACGTCGAGCGCATCGTGGTCGAAAACAAGTGCGACCTGGCGGGATTGGCGCCCGGCCGGGAGGCGGGCACGGCTTGCGTCAGGCTTCGGCTGTCGGCCAAGACGGGAGCGGGAATCGGCCTGCTGCATGACGAACTGCTGCGCGTGGCCGGCTGGCAAGGACGGGGAGAGGATGCGGTGCTGGCGCGCGAGCGTCATCTGGCCGCGCTGACCCTGGCCAGTGAAAAGTCGGCGCTGGCGGAACGGCGACTGGGCGAGATCGAGCTGTGTGCCGAGGAGCTGCGCCTGGCGCAGGAGGCATTGGCGACGATCACCGGCGAGTTCACCGCCGACGATCTGCTGGGCGAGATTTTTTCCCGCTTCTGCATTGGCAAGTAGGCCGCGTTCGTGGCCGAAATCGATATCGTCCTGCTGCTGTTGGCGGCCTTGTTTGCCGGCTTCATCGATGCGGTGGCGGGCGGTGGCGGCCTGATCCAGGTGCCGACGCTGCTGGTGGCCTTGCCGGAGCAGGCGCCGGCTGCGGTATTCGGAACCAACAAGCTGGCAAGCATCTTCGGTACCGGAAACGCCGCCTTGCGCTATGCCAGAAGAATCGCCTTGCCCTGGGGCCTGGCCTTGCCGGCGGCCGCCGCGGCATTTGTCTTTTCGCTGGGCGGCGCCGCCGCGGTGTCCTGGCTGCCCAGGGAAGTGGTGCGGCCCCTAGTACTGTTGTTGTTGCTGCTGGTATTGCTGTACACCGTGTCGCGGCCCGAATTCGGTTCCATTGCCGGACCCCGGCTGGAGCCCGGCCGGGAGCGGCGGCTGGCCCTGCTCGTTGGCGCCGTGCTGGGTTTCTATGACGGATTCTTCGGCCCCGGTGCTGGCAGCTTCATGATATTCGCATTGGTGCGCTGGTTTCGCCTGGATTTCCTCCACGCCTCCGGCGCGGCCAAGGTGGTGAACTTTTCGACCAATGCTGCCGCGCTCGCCTATTTCGTGCCCAACGGACATGTGCTGTGGGCGATCGGATTCGGCATGGCTGCCTTCAACATTCTTGGCGCCATGCTCGGTTCGCGGCTGGCATTGCGCCACGGCAGCGGTTTTGTGCGCGGTGCGTTCGTGGCGGTGGCGGCCGTGCTGATGGCCCGTCTCGGCTGGGACATCTTCGTCACCTGATTTCGTGGTGGTTGGTTTGTATACGGTACACTGAACGGCACATTGAAAACGCCGGTTGTTGTCGGCAATGAAGCGCGGGGCAAGGAATTCCGCGCCGCGGGCGATACGCAGCGCCTGCAAGGAGGAGGTTGGCGGGGCGGCTGAATGACGGCTGGCACGCCAGCCCGTGATGGCAAAACTGAAAGCGGACGCATGGATCTGCAGATAGCGCTGTTGCTGGGTCAGGACGGAATCACCAACGGTGCCATCTATGCGCTGCTTTCGCTGGCGCTGGTGCTGGTGTTCGCCGTCACCCGGGTGATCTTCATTCCCCAGGGCGAGTTCGTTGCCTACGGCGCCTTGACCCTGGCCAGCTTTCAGGCCGGCAAGCTGCCGGGTACCTTGTGGCTGTTGATCGGCGTCGGCATCGCGGTGGCGGTGGTCGACCTGGTGGTCGCGATCCGCAGCCGGCAGCGGCGCAGGATCCCGCGCATCATCGGCTGGAACCTGGTGTATCCGGCCCTTGCCGCTGCGCTGATCTTTGCGCTGACGCCGGCTGAGTTGCCCCTGCTGGCACAGGTCGTCCTTTCCTTGATCCTGGTGGTTCCGCTGGGGCCGATGACTTATCGGCTGGCATTCCAGCCGCTGGCGGAAGCCAGTGTGCTGGTGCTGCTGATCGTGGCGGTCGGGGTGCATTTCGCCATGGTCGGTCTTGGCCTGCTTTTCTTCGGTGCCGAAGGCTCGCGCACCCCGGCGTTCTCGGATGGCAGCCTCAGCCTTGGGTCGCTGACGGTCAATGCGCAGACCCTGTGGGTACTGGGTTCCAGCCTCAGCCTGATCGTGGTGTTGGCCTTTTTCTTCGAGCGCACGATCTATGGCAAGGCCCTGCGGGCCACCGCGATGAACCGCACCGGCGCGCGCCTGATGGGGATTTCGACGGTCATGGCGGGCAAGCTCTCGTTTCTGCTGGCTTCGCTGATCGGCGCTTTTTCCGGGATCCTGATCGCGCCGATCACCACGGTATATTATGACACCGGGTTTTTGATCGGCCTCAAGGGCTTCGTCGGCGCGATAGTCGGCGCCCTGTCGAGTTATCCGCTGGCGGCGCTGGGCGCATTGCTGGTCGGGCTGCTGGAAGCCTTTTCCTCGTTCTGGGCGTCCGCCTTCAAGGAAGTGATCGTGTTCACCCTGATCATCCCGGTGCTGGTCTGGCTTTCCCTGACCACGCACCACGTCGAGGAGGAGGAATGATGTCGCCGCGCCTGTTCCTTGCCGGCTTCGTCGTCGTGTTGCTGGTCGCGCCGCATCTGGTCTCCGAATTCCATGTCACGCTGCTGAACTACATCGGCCTGTATTCGATCGTCGCGGTGGGGCTGGTGCTGCTTACCGGCGTGGGCGGCCTGATGTCCTTCGGTCAGGCAGCCTTCGTCGGCCTGGGTGGATACGCCACCGCCTACCTGACCACGGCGACCAATCTGCCGGCCGGGCTGGCCATGTTCGGCGGCTCACCCTGGCTGGGTCTGCTGGCGGGCATCATCCTGACGGCGACGGTGGCGCTGCTGTTGGGCTTGCTGACCTTGCGCCTGTCCGGCCACTATCTGCCGCTGGGTACGATCGCCTGGAGCATCAGCCTGTATTTCCTGTTCGGCAACCTAGAATTCCTCGGTGGTCACACGGGGATCGCCGGCATTCCGGCGCTCGACCTGTTCGGCTTGCCGATGAAGGACAACCGCAACTTCTATTACCTGATCTGGGTGGTGGTGCTGCTCGCGGTGTGGCTGACGATCAACCTGCTTGATTCCCGCGAAGGGCGCGCCATCCGTGCGCTGAAAGGGGGTGCGATCATGGCCGAGGCGATGGGTGTCGATACCGCACGCTCGAAAGTGGTGATTTTCCTCATCGCCGCCCTGTTCGGCTGCATTTCGGGTTGGCTGTATGCCCACCTGCAACGCTTCGTCAATCCGACGCCCTTCAGCCTCAATATGAGCATCGAGTACTTGTTCATGGCGGTGCTGGGGGGTGCTGCCCACGTTTGGGGGGCGGTGCTGGGCGCGGGCGTGATCACCGTGCTCAAGCAATGGCTGCAGGACTGGTTGCCGAAATTGCTGGGTGCCTCGGGCAATTTCGAGATGATCGTTTTTGGCCTGCTGATGATCTTCGTGCTGCAGCGGGCGAGGGACGGGCTGTGGCCCATTCTGGCCAGGCGGGTTCCCTGGCAGGGCCGACAGTGTGCTGTGCCCGAGGCCGCCGCCCTGCTGCGCAAGCCCCTGCCCGAAGCGGGACGGGTGTTGCTGGAAGCGCGCAACGTGGTCAAGCGCTTCGGCGGCCTGGTGGCCAACAACAACATGAACCTTGCTGTTCAGGCCGGCGAGATCATGGCCCTGATCGGGCCCAATGGTGCCGGCAAATCCACCATGTTCAATTGTGTTTCCGGGGTTGACCGCGCGACCGAAGGCGAAGTGCTGTTTTGTGGGCGGGTGGTGACCGAGCTGGATTCGCGCGAGATCGCCAGGCTGGGCATGAGCCGGACCTTCCAGCACGTACGCCTGTTGCCGACCATGAGCGTGCTGGAGAACGCGGCCATCGGCGCCCATCTGCGCGGCAGCAAGGGCGTCATTCCGGCCCTGTTGCGTCTCGAACGAGGGGAGGAGCGCCAGCTGTTGGCTGAGGCGGCGCGGCAGGTCGAGCGGGTGGGGCTGGGCGCGGCGATGTTCGAGGCTGCCGGCAGTCTTGCCCTCGGGCAGCAGCGCACCCTGGAGATTGCGCGGGCGCTTTGCGCCGATCCCTGCCTGCTGTTGCTGGATGAGCCGGCGGCGGGTTTGCGTTACATGGAAAAGCAGGCGCTGGCCGATTTGCTGCGCAAGTTGCGCGGTGAGGGGATGGGCATCTTGCTGGTCGAGCACGACATGGATTTCGTGATGGGGCTGGCGGACCGGGTGGTGGTGATGGAGTTCGGTGAAAAGATTGCCGAGGGCCTGCCCGAGGAAGTGCAGCGCAATCCGGCGGTGATCGAGGCCTATCTCGGCGGGGTGGAATGATGGAAGGCCAGTGCCCCGTACTCGAAGTCGATGACCTTTGTGTTTCCTACGGTAAGGTCGAAGCCCTGCATCACGTCGGGATTCGCGTCGGCGAAGGGCAGATCGTCACCGTGATCGGCCCCAACGGCGCCGGCAAGACCACCATGCTTTCGGCGGTGATGGGCGTGTTGCCGCGCAGTCGCGGGGTGGTGCGCTTCCGCGGCGAGGAGCTCGGCGACGCCGAAGTCGAGGATATGGTGTCGCTGGGGGTCAATCTGGTTCCCGAATCCCGTGCCCTGTTCGGCGAGATGAGTGTCGAGGACAATCTGTTGCTGGGTTGCTTCCATCGCTACCGGGGCGGAGACCGGGATCAGCTGCATACCATGGAAGAAGTGTTTGCGATCTTCCCGCGCCTGAAGGAACGGCGTGATCAGCATGCCGGCACGCTCTCGGGTGGGGAACGGCAGATGTTGGCGCTGGCGCGTGCGCTGATGGCAAAGCCGCGGCTATTGATGCTCGACGAACCGAGCCTGGGTTTGGCTCCATTGATCGTCAAGGAGATATTCCGCGTCGTGGCGACGCTCAAGGACCGCGGGGTGGCGATTCTCCTGGTCGAGCAGAATGCTCGCGCCGCGTTGCAAATTGCCGACTACGGTTATGTTCTGGAGACGGGGGAAGTGGCGCTTGAGGGTTCGTGCCGGGATTTGATCGACGACCCGAAAGTAATCCAGTCTTACCTCGGTTTGGGGGGCAGGCATTGACCGTGTTTCACGTGAAACAGGCATCCCGTGTTTCACGTGAAACATTCGTTCCGGGCTCTTGGTGCGTTCGCTGACCTAAAGCTGCTGCGCGGCGCTGGCGGGAGGCGTATGATTGCGCCTCTTTTTGTTTGGGCGTTCACGTGCAGTTTCCGGGTTCCTTCGATGTGATCGTGATTGGTGGTGGCCATGCCGGCACTGAAGCCTGTCTCGCGTCCGCGCGCGCCGGCGCCCGCACCTTGCTGCTGACCCATAACATCGAAACCCTGGGCGCGATGTCCTGTAACCCCTCCATCGGCGGCATCGGCAAGGGCCACCTGGTGAAGGAAGTCGATGCCCTGGGCGGCGCAATGGCGCTGGCGACCGACGCCGCCGGGATCCAGTTTCGCACCCTGAACGCCTCCAAGGGTCCGGCGGTACGGGCGACGCGGGCCCAGGCCGATCGCCAGCTGTATCGCCAGACAATTCGCCAGCAACTCGAAAACCAGCCGAACCTGAGCATCTTCCAGCAAGCGGCGGACGACCTGATCCTGAATGGCGATCGTGTCGTCGGCGTGATCAGCCAGCTCGGGCTGCGCTTCGAGGCCCCGGCGGTGGTGCTCACCGCCGGGACTTTTCTCAACGGCCTGGTCCATGTCGGACTGGAGAATTACCGCGCCGGCCGTTTTGGCGATCCCGCCGCGATTTCGCTGGCGCAACGGCTGAGGGAAATCAGCTTGCCTGTGGGTCGCCTCAAAACGGGGACGCCGCCGCGGCTCGACGGCCGAAGCATCGACTATTCGCAAATCCAGATTCAGCCCGGCGATGCGCCGGAGCCGGTGTTTTCCTTCATTGGCAGCCGCGATCAACACCCGCGCCAGGTGCCGTGCTGGATTACCCATACCAACGCCCGAACCCACGAGATCATTCGTTCCGGGCTGGATCGTTCGCCGATGTTCACCGGCGTCATCGAAGGCGTCGGCCCGCGTTACTGTCCGTCGATCGAAGACAAGATTCATCGCTTTGCCGGCAAGGACAGCCACCAGATCTTCCTCGAACCCGAAGGTTTGACGACCCACGAGGTCTATCCGCAGGGCGTGTCCACCAGCCTGCCCTTCGACGTGCAGCTGGCGCTGGTGCGTTCGATCCGGGGTTTGGAGCGAGTACATATCACCCGCCCCGGCTATGCCATCGAATACGATTATTTCGATCCGCGCAACCTCAAGGCCAGCCTGGAAACCAAATCGATATCCGGCCTGTTCTTTGCCGGCCAGATCAATGGCACCACCGGCTACGAAGAAGCCGCCGCCCAGGGCTTGCTCGCGGGGATCAACGCCGCGCGTCTGGCGCGGCAGCAGCCGCCCTGGTCGCCGCGCCGCGACCAGGCCTATCTCGGCGTGCTGGTCGATGACCTGATTACGCGCGGCGTCTCCGAGCCTTATCGGATGTTCACTAGTCGTGCCGAGTATCGATTGTCGCTGCGCGAGGACAACGCCGACTTGCGCTTGACCGAGATCGGCCGCGAGCTGGGCCTGGTCGACGACCGGCGCTGGGACGCCTTCAACCGCAAACGCGACGCCGTGGCGCGCGAGGCCGAGCGCCTCAAGTCGACCTGGGTCAATCCGCGCCAGCTGCCGGAAGCCGACGCCCTGCGTGTGCTCGGCCAGCCGATGGAGCGCGAGTACCGTTTGTTCGACCTGCTGCGCCGACCGCAAGTCGGCTACGCCAGTCTGCTGACCCTGCCGGGAGCCGGAAACGCCGTGAGCGAGCCCGAGGTGATCGAACAGGTCGAGATTCAGGCCAAGTACCAGGGCTACATCGAGCGCCAGCAGGATGAGATCGACAAGAGCCTGGCGCACGAGTCGCTGGCTTTGCCGGGCGACATCGATTACAACGAGGTGCGCGGCTTGTCCTTCGAGGTTCGCCAGAAACTTTCCCAAGCCCGGCCGCAGACACTCGGCCAGGCATCGCGGGTGCAGGGAGTGACGCCGGCGGCGATTTCGCTGCTGCTGGTTTACCTGAAACGGCGCAAGGCGGCATGACACCAGCGGAGGAATTGCGCGGCGCGCTGGCCGCCATGGGACTGGACTTGCCGGAAGCGCGGCAGGCGCAATTGCTGGCCTTCATCGCGCTGCTGCAAAAATGGAATCGCACTTACAACCTGACGGCGATTCGCGACGAAAGGGAGATGCTGACCCACCATCTGCTGGATTCGCTGTCGCTGTTGCCGGTGCTTGAAAAGTCGGCGCTCACAGGACGGCGTTGGGCCGATGTCGGCAGCGGCGCCGGACTGCCAGGCATACCCCTGGCGATCGCCTGCCCCGAACTGAGCATGACTTCCATAGAAACCGTAGAAAAGAAGGCCGCGTTTCAGCGCCAGGCGAAGATCGAGTTGGGGTTGGGCAATTTCACGGTGGAGAACCGGCGTGTCGAGGACATGCCCGGCGGCGGTTTCGACGCCGTGGTCTCGCGTGCCTTCGCCGAGTTGCCCGACTTCGTGCGCCTGGCCGGCCACCTGCGGGCGCCGTGCGGGCGCCTCTACGCCATGAAAGGTGTTCTGCCCGAGGACGAAATCAAGCGCCTGCCCAACGGCTGGATCTTGCATGAGGCGCTGCCCTTGCGGGTCCCCGGACTGGATGCCCAACGCCATTTGCTGGTAATCGAGAAAGCCTGAAATGCATATATTCGCCATCGCCAACCAGAAGGGCGGGGTCGGCAAGACCACCACCGCCGTCAATCTTGCCGCCGCCTTGGCGGCCAACGGCCAACGCACCCTGCTGGTGGATCTCGATCCGCAGGGCAACGCCACCATGGGCGCCGGCGTGGACAAGCGCAGCCTCCCGTCGTCGGTGTACCAGGTGCTGTTGCAGCTGGCCACGCTCGATCGGGCGCGCGTGAGCTCGCCTTCGGGACATTTCGACGTACTGCCGGCGAATCGCGACCTGGCCGGCGCCGAAGTCGAACTGGTCGATCTCGAACTGCGTGAGGCGCGCCTCAAGGCCGCGCTTGCCGCGCATCGCGCTGACTATGACTTTGTACTGATCGACTGTCCGCCCTCGCTGTCGATGCTGACCCTCAACGGCCTGTGCGCCGCGCATGGCGTCATCATACCAATGCAATGTGAATACTATGCGCTGGAAGGGCTGTCGGACCTGGTTAACACCATCAAGAAGGTGCATGCCAACCTCAACCGCGAGCTCAAGATCATCGGCCTGCTGCGAGTCATGTTCGACCCGCGCAGCACCTTGTCGAACCAGGTGTCGGCCCAGCTGGAACAGCACTTCGGCGACAAGGTATTCCGCACCCTGGTGCCGCGCAACGTGCGTCTGGCCGAAGCGCCGAGCTATGGCATACCCGGTGTGTTGTTCGACAAGGGGGCCAAGGGAGCACAGGCCTATCTGGCGTTCGCGGTCGAGTTGATCGAACGCGTCAAGACATGGAAGGAAGCGGCATGAACCCACCCAAACACAAAGGCCTCGGGCGCGGGCTGGACGCGCTGCTGGCGGCCAACAATGCGCCGGAAACCCAGCGCCAGGATTCGCTGCCGGTCGGCGCCTTGCAACCCGGCAAGTACCAGCCGCGCACGCGCATGGATCCAGGTTCGCTCGAAGAACTGGCGGCTTCGATCAAGGCACAGGGCCTGATCCAGCCGATCTCGGTGCGGCCGATCGGCAATGGCCGCTTCGAGATCATCGCCGGCGAACGCCGCTGGCGCGCGGCGCAGATCGCCGGCCTGGCCGAAGTGCCGGTGCTGGTGCGCGACATTCCCGACGATGCGGCGCTGGCCATGTCGCTGATCGAGAACATCCAGCGCGAGGACCTCAATCCCCTGGAGGAAGCCGCTGGCATCCAGCGCCTGATCGACGAGTTCAGCATGACCCACCAGCAAGCCGCCGACGCCGTCGGCCGATCGCGCTCCGCCGCCACCAACCTGCTGCGCCTGCTGCAACTGGCGAAGCCGGCGCAGGACATGCTGATGGCCGGCGACATCGAAATGGGCCATGCCCGCGCCTTGTTGCCCCTGTCCAAGGGCGAGCAGGGCAGGGTTGCGGCGCTGGTGGTGGAGAAGGGCTATTCGGTGCGCGAGACCGAGCGCATGGTGGCGCGCGAACTGAATCCGCCGGTGAAAAAGGCCGGCGAAAGGAAGGCGGACCGCGATTTGCTGCGCCTGGAAGCCGAGCTTTCCGACCGCCTCGGGGCGACGGTGAAGATCAGCGCCAACCGCAAAGGTGCGGGCAGCCTGAATATCCGCTTCGGCAGCCTCGACCAGCTCGATGGTCTGCTGACCCGCTTCGGCTGAGTGACATGCAAAAGTCGGCGCCGGTACCACGGTGATTTGGCGCTTGTCAGCCAAAAATGGCGCGCTGCAACATAAATTTATTGACAACCCATGATCAATGCCCTATATTCGCGGGCTTTTGGACGCGGCCCGGTCTTATAGATGTTTAGGGCGGTGTTTCATCAAAGCGTCGCAACCCTGCTGGCGGCCCTGGTGGCCGGAATTTTTGCGGGTTGGCAGGCTGCCGTGTCAGCCGGTTTTGGCGGTGCAGCAATCGTCATACCGAACCTGATGTTCGCGCTCAGTTTATGGGCTGCGGCCAAAGCCGGCAAAGCCTCGGTGGCGCGGTTTTTTGCAGGTGAGTTGATCAAGGTCGCGGCGACGCTGGCGTTGCTCGCGATAGTGGCGGGGGCGTTTCGGGAATTGAATTGGCTGGCGTTGCTGGCCGGTATGTTCCTGGCGCTGAAAGCGAATCTGTTTGTGATATTGATTAAGGCCTGATGACCATGGCAGCCCAAGGTCCAAACGCATCGGAATACATTGTTCACCACCTGACCCACCTGAAAAGCGCGACCCAAACCGCGCTGGTCGACTGGTCGATATTTCATCTCGATACCCTCTTCTGGTCCGCCACTCTCGGCATCCTGACCATCCTGATCCTGGCCAAGGCGGCGAGCAAGGCCACCTCGGGCGTGCCGGGCCGCTTCCAGGCCGCGGTGGAAATCCTGGTCGAGATGGTCGAATCGCAATCCAAGTCCATCGTTCATGGCGACCGCAGCTTCATCGCGCCGCTGGCGCTGACGGTCTTCGTCTGGATCTTTTTCATGAACGCCATGGACCTGCTGCCGCTCGACGTGGTTCCCAATGTCTGGGCCATGATCTACGGCGCCGCCGGCCATGATTCGCACCATGCCTACATGCGCGTGGTGCCCACCGCCGACCTCAATGCCACGCTCGGCATGTCGCTTGGTGTGCTGATCCTCTGCCTTTATTACAGCGTCAAGATCAAGGGCTTCGGCGGCTGGATGCACGAATTGTTTACCGCGCCCTTCGGCGCCCACCCCGTGTTGTGGCCGATCAATTTCGCCATGCAGCTGATCGAGTTCGTCGCCAAGACCGTCTCCCACGGCATGCGACTGTTCGGCAACATGTATGCCGGGGAGCTGATCTTCATGCTGATCGCCCTGATGGGCGCGGCCTGGGCCGGTACCGCGGGCAGCGGCCTGCTCTGGATCGGCGGCGTCATCGCCGGCGCGATCTGGGCCATTTTCCACATTCTTATCATCACCCTGCAGGCTTTCATTTTCATGATGCTGACGCTGGTCTACATCGGCCAGGCCCACGAAAGCCACTGATCCTCTGCATCACTACCTGTCCCAACCTTAACCCCGCTAACACAAAGGAGTTGTCATGGAACACATCGTTGGTTTTGTTGCTCTTGCCGCCGGTCTCATCATCGGTCTCGGCGCCGCAGGCGCGTGTATCGGCATCGGCATCATGGGCAGCCGCTTCCTCGAAGCTTCCGCCCGCCAGCCCGAACTGATGAACACGCTGCAAACCAAGATGTTCCTCCTGGTCGGCCTGATCGACGCCGCGTTCATTATCGGTACCGGTATCGCCCTCTGGTACACGACCGCCAACCCGTTCATCAAGTAATCGACTCCATCAACCGCTAAGGAGCGATTACCGTGAATCTGAACGCAACGCTGTTTGCCCAGCTGGTTGTGTTCCTCATTTTGGCGTGGTTCACGATGAAGTTCGTGTGGCCGCCCATCATGAAGGCACTCGACGAGCGCGCGAGCAAGATAGCCGACGGGCTTGCGGCCGCGGACAAGGCCAAGGCCGACCTGGCCCACGCCGAGAAGAAGGCTGGCGACGAGCTGCGCAAGGCGCGCGAATCGGCCGCCGAATTCCGCAGCGGCGCCGAACGCCAGGTGGCCCAGTTGATCGACGAAGCGCGCGCCGAAGGAGCCCGCATTGTCAATGCGGCCCGCGAAGCCGCCGAAGCCGAAGCGGCTGCCGCGTCGCAGCGCGCCAAGGAAGCCCTGCGCGAGCAAGTCGCTACGCTGGCCGTGGCTGGTGCCGAGCGCATCCTCCGCCGCGAGATCAACGCCCAGGCCCACGCCGAGCTACTGACGCAACTCAAGTCGGAGCTCTGATCCGTCATGGCCGAAAACGTCACCCTTGCGCGTCCCTATGCCGAGGCCGCATTCCAGCTGGCGAAAGGCGGGAATGCGCTGCAGGCCTGGTCTGACGCGCTGTCGCGCCTGTCGGCGGTAGCCGCCACCCCCGAGATGGAAGAGTGCATCGGCAATCCGCGCCTCTCCGCCACCCAGGTGGCGCAACTCTGCCTCGACGTGGCCGCCTCCGCGGGCAAGCTTGACCTGTCGGCCGACCAGCAGAACTTTGTCCGCGTCCTGGCGGAAAACGACCGCCTGTTCGTCCTGCCTGAAATTCGCGGGCTTTTCGAAGAGTTGAAGCATGGCCAGGAGGGCGTCAAGGATGCCGAGATTTCCTCCGCCTTCGCCCTCGACGATGCCACGCTGAAGAACCTGGTAGCCGACGTGGAACGCAAGTTCGGCTGCAAGATCCAGGCGACCGTCAAGGTCGATGCAGAACTCATCGGTGGTGTCCGTATCGCCGTCGGCGACGAAGTGATCGATGCCTCGGTCCGCGGCAAGCTTGCCGCGATGGCCACCGCGCTAAAGAACTAGGAGCAATTCCATGAATCTCAATCCATCCGAAATCAGCGACCTGATCAAGAGCCGGATCCAGAACATGCAACTGGCCGCCACGGCCCGCAACGAAGGTACCGTGGTCTCGGTCACCGACGGCATCTGCCGTGTGCATGGCCTGACCGACGTGATGCAGGGCGAAATGCTGGAATTCCCCGGCAACACCTTCGGCCTTGCGCTGAACCTCGAGCGCGACTCCGTCGGCGCCGTGGTCATGGGCGACTACGAGCACATCTCCGAAGGCGACACCGTCAAGTGCACGGGCCGCATTCTCGAAGTGCCGATCGGCCCCGAACTGCTCGGCCGCGTGGTCAACGCCCTGGGCGAGCCGATCGACGGCAAGGGCCCGATCAACGCCAAGCTGACCGACAAGGTCGAGAAGGTGGCGCCGGGCGTGATCTGGCGCAAGTCGGTGTCGCAGCCGGTGCAGTCGGGCCTCAAGGCCATCGACTCGATGGTCCCCGTCGGCCGCGGCCAGCGCGAGCTGATCATCGGCGACCGCCAGACCGGCAAGACCGCCGTCGCGGTTGACACCATCATCAACCAGAAGGGTCAGAACATGTTCTGCATCTACGTGGCGGTGGGCCAGAAGGCCTCGACCATCGCCAACGTGGTGCGCAAGCTGCAGGAATACGGCGCGATGGAATACACCATCGTCGTCGCCGCCTCGGCTTCCGACTCCGCCGCGATGCAGTTCCTCGCGCCTTACTCCGGCTGCACCATGGGCGAATACTTCCGCGACCGCGGCATGGACGCCCTGATCATTTATGACGATCTCACCAAGCAGGCCTGGGCCTATCGCCAGATTTCGCTGCTGTTGCGCCGTCCGCCCGGCCGTGAAGCCTACCCCGGCGACGTGTTCTACATCCACTCCCGCCTGCTCGAGCGTGCCGCGCGCGTCTCGGAAGCCTGGGTCGAAAAGCTGACCAACGGCGAAGTCAAGGGCAAGACCGGTTCGTTGACCGCGCTGCCGGTGATCGAAACCCAGGCCGGCGACGTCTCCGCCTTCGTACCGACCAACGTCATCTCGATTACCGACGGCCAGATCTTCCTCGAAACCGACCTGTTCAACGCCGGCATCCGTCCCGCCATGAACGCCGGCATCTCGGTGTCCCGCGTCGGCGGTGCCGCCCAGACCAAGGTGATCAAGAAGCTCGGCGGCGGCGTGCGTCTGGCATTGGCGCAGTACCGCGAACTCGCGGCCTTCGCCCAGTTCGCCTCTGACCTCGACGAGGCCACGCGCAAGCAGCTCGAGCGCGGTCGCCGCGTCACCGAACTGATGAAGCAGCTGCAGTATTCGCCGCTGTCGGTGGCGCAGATGGCCGTCTCGCTTTACGCGTCGAACGAGGGCTTCATGGACGACGTCGAGGTTTCGCGCATCCTGGCTTTCGAAGGCGACCTGCACCAGTTCATGCAGACCAAGCACGCCGCCCTGATGGACAAGATCACCAGCACCAACGACCTCGACAAGGATGCGGAAGCACAGCTCAAGGCTGCCGTCGCCGAGTTCAAGAAGTCCTGGGCTTGATCATCAACGTCTAACGGGGAGCGATCATGCCTGGCAGTAAAGAGATCCGCACCAAGATCAAGAGCGTCCAGAACACGCGCAAGATCACCAAGGCCATGGAGATGGTGGCCGCATCCAAGATGCGCAAGGCGCAGGAAAGGATGCGTGCCGCCCGTCCCTACAGCGAGAAAATCCGCCGCCTGGCGGCCAACCTCTCGCAGGCCAACGTGACCGAGTACCGCCATGCCTTCCTCGGCCGTACCAAGCAGGAAGCGGTCAAGCGCGTCGGCCTGATCATCGTGACCACGGACAAGGGCCTTTGCGGCGGCCTCAACACCAACGTGCTGCGGCAGGCGCTGAACAGCATGCGCCAGTGGGAAGCCAGCGGCGTGACCGAAATTCGCGTCACCTGCATCGGCAACAAGGGCCTCGGCTTCATGCAGCGCATGGGCGCCAAGGTGATCTCGCACGTCACCCATCTGGGCGACACGCCGCACCTGGACAAGCTGATCGGGCCGATGAAGGTCATGATCGACGCCTTCCAGAAGGGTGAGCTCGACGCGGTCTATCTCGGTTATACCAAGTTCATCAACACGATGAAGCAGGAGCCGGTGCTGGAGCCGCTATTGCCGCTGTCCGGCGAACGCATGGGCACGCCCGAGCGCAGCTGGGACTACCTCTACGAGCCCGATGCGCAGACCGTGATCGACGAACTGCTGGTGCGCTACGTCGAGGCCCTGATTTACCAGGGCGTCGCCGAAAACATGGCCTCCGAGCAATCGGCGCGCATGGTGGCGATGAAGGCCGCCACAGACAATGCCGGCAACGTGATCAAGGAACTGCAGCTGGTCTACAACAAGGCGCGTCAGGCGGCGATTACCAAAGAGATTTCCGAGATTGTCGGCGGCGCTGCGGCCATCGCGGGTTAAGCATTTAATTTAAGGAAACGACCATGAGCAACGGAAACATCGTTCAGTGCATCGGCGCGGTGGTGGACATCAAGTTCCCCCGCGAGGCCATGCCCAAGGTATATGAAGCCCTGACCCTGGCCGAAGCCGATTCCGGCAATGCCGAGAACGGCCTGACCTTCGAAGTCCAGCAGCAGCTCGGCGACGGCGTGGTGCGCACCATCGCCCTCGGTTCCTCCGACGGCCTGCGCCGCGGCATGTCGGTGAAGCCCACCGGCGCCCCGATTGCCGTGCCGGTCGGCACCGGCACCCTGGGTCGCATCATGGACGTGTTGGGCCGTCCGATCGATGAAGCCGGCCCCATCCCCGGCGACGAGCGCCGCCCGATCCACGCCAAGGCGCCGAAGTTCGACGAACTGTCGCCCTCGGTTGACCTGCTGCCCACCGGCATCAAGGTGATCGACCTGGTCTGCCCCTTCGCCAAGGGCGGCAAGATCGGCTTGTTCGGTGGCGCCGGTGTCGGCAAGACCGTGAACATGATGGAGCTGATCAACAACATCGCCAAGTCCTACGGCGGCTACTCGGTGTTCGCCGGCGTCGGCGAGCGCACTCGCGAGGGCAACGACTTCTACCACGAGATGAAAGAGTCCGGCGTTCTCGACAAGGTCGCCATGGTCTTCGGCCAGATGAACGAGCCTCCCGGCAACCGTTTGCGCGTGGCCCTGACCGGCCTCACCATGGCCGAGAAGTTCCGCGACGAAGGCAAGGACATCCTGCTCTTCATCGACAACATCTACCGCTACACCCTGGCCGGTACCGAAGTCTCCGCGCTCTTGGGCCGCATGCCTTCCGCCGTGGGTTACCAGCCGACGCTGGCCGACGAAATGGGCCGCCTGCAGGAGCGCATCACCTCGACCAAGGTCGGCTCGATCACCTCGATCCAGGCCGTGTATGTGCCCGCCGACGACTTGACCGACCCGTCGCCCGCCACCACCTTCCTCCACCTCGATGCCACCGTCGTGCTGTCGCGCGACATCGCCGCCCTGGGTATCTACCCGGCCGTCGATCCGCTCGACTCCACTTCGCGCCAGCTCGATCCGCTGGTGGTCGGCGAGGAGCACTACAGCGTCGCCCGCCGCGTCCAGGCCAACCTGCAGCGCTACAAGGAACTGCGCGACATCATCGCGATCCTGGGCATGGACGAACTGGCGCCCGAGGACAAGCTGGCCGTGTCGCGCGCGCGCAAGATCCAGCGCTTCCTGTCGCAGCCCTTCAACGTCGCCGAGGTGTTCACCGGTACGCCGGGCAAGATCGTGCCGCTGGCCGAAACCATCAAGGGCTTCAAGATGATCGTCGATGGCGAATGCGACAGCATCCCCGAGCAGGCCTTCTACATGGTCGGCGCTATCGAGGAAGTCTTCGAGAAGGCCAAGACGCTGCAATAAGCGCCGCATAAAAGGGGTACAGTAATGGCCATGACCATTCATGTCGATGTCGTCAGTGCCGAGGAGTCCATCTTCTCCGGCTTGGCACAGTTCGTCATACTGCCGGGCGAGGCTGGTGAGCTGGGTATCCTGCCCGGCCACATGCCGCTGATGACCCGCATCAAGCCGGGCGCCGTGCGCGTGCAGACCCAGGACGGCAGGGAAGAACTGATCTTCGTTGCCGGCGGCCTGCTCGAAGTGCAGCCCAACCTCGTTACCGTGCTGGCCGACACCGCGATCCGCGGCGCCGACCTCGACCAGGCCAAGGCGCTCGAAGCCAAGAAGCTGGCCGAGGAAGCCATGGCCAATCGCGGTTCCGAGATGGACTATGCCCGCGCCCAGGTCGAACTGGCGGAAGCCATCGCGCAACTGGCGGCAATCGACAAGCTGCGCAAGCAACGTCACTGAGCACGCAACATCGCGTTACGCAAAAAAGGCAGCCTTGGCTGCCTTTTTTGTTTGCGTCATGAAATACTCCGAACCTTGTCGTCGCGTTGGCGGTCGGAAGCTCTTTGCGCCACTTTCACCGCGCCGCTCTCGACCGGAGTCTGCAATGAATCGATACCTGCTGCTGCTGCTGGCGGCATTGCTTGCCGCGTGCGGCGACGGAGAGAAAAAGCCGGGGGCGGGGTCTGCCGCGGGGCCTGGCGGGGCAGCGCCACCACCGGAAGTCGAGGTTCTGACGGTCGCGCCTGGCTCTGCAACGTTGACCCAGGACTTGCCCGGTCGATTGCTTGCCGTGCGCAGCGCCCAGGTACGCGCGCGCGTCGAGGGCGTGATCGAGAAGCGCCTGTTCGTCGAAGGCAGCGACATCGCCGCCGGCACGCCGCTGTTCCGCATCGACACGCGCACCTACGAAGCCAACCGCGCCGCCGCCGAAGCCGACCTTGCCGCCGCCGCCGCGGCTTTCAACCGCCTCAAGCCGCTGCTCGAAATCAAGGCGGTCAGCCAGCAGGAATACGACCAGGCGGCGGCGCGCCACAAGCAGGCCGAAGCGGCGCTCGCGCGGGCCAAGCTCGACCTAGAAAACGCGATGCCGCCGGCGCCGATCTCCGGTCGTATTGGCCGTGCCTTGGTTACCGAAGGCGCGCTGGTCGGCAAGGGTGAGGCAAGCCACCTGGTCACCATCGAGCAGCTCGATCCGATACGTGTCGAATTCAGCCAGAGTTATTCCGATATGCTGCGCCTGCAACAGGCGATCAAGGCCGGCAAACAGAAAGCGGCCAATTCGGCCAAGGTGCAACTGCTGCTCGAAGACGGCAGCCTGTATGCCGAACCGGGCAGGCTGCGCTTTGCCGACCTGGCGGTCGATCCCAACACCGGCTCGGTGCTGTTGCGCGCCGAGTTCCCCAACCCGCGCCGCGAGCTGCTGCCCGGTACCTTTGCCCGCGTCCGCTTTCCGCAGGCGGAGATGGACGCCGCGATCCGCATCCCGCAGCGCGCGGTGACCGTCTCGCCGCTGGGCCAGGCCGTCATGGTGGTCGATGCCGAAGGCAAGGTGAGTCCGCGCCCGATCAAGACCGGCGCCATGGCCGGCATGGATTTCATCGTCGACAGCGGGCTCAAGGCCGGCGACCAGGTCATCGTCAATGGCCTGCAAAAGGCGCGTCCCGGCGCGACCGTGAAGCCCGTGCCCTGGGATGTGGCGAAGAAGCCCGGCCCGCCGCCTGGCGCCGTACCGCCAGCGACCGCAGGAAGTCCTCTTGCGGCGCCGACTCCTGAAAAGAAGCCCGAGCCCGCCAGGTAAGCCGTTTGCATGTTTGCCAAGTTCTTCATCGACCGGCCGATCTTCGCCTGGGTGATCGCCCTGATCATCCTGCTTGCCGGCGGCCTCGCACTGCGCCAGTTGCCGGTGGCCAGCTATCCGGCCGTCGCCCCGCCGGCACTGTCCATCACCCTCAACTATCCCGGCGCCTCGGCCCAGGTGGTCGAGGAATCCGTGGTCGCCCTGATCGAGCAGGAGATGAACGGCATTGAGCGCCTGCTCTACATGGAGTCGGCTTCCGAGCAGGGCATAGGCACGGTGACGCTGAGCTTCGAGGCCGGCACCAATCTTGACCTGGCCTCGGTCGAGGCGCAGAACCGCATCAAGCGCGCCGAGGCGCGCCTGCCCGAGGAAGTGCGACGTCTGGGGATTACCGTAAACAAGGCGGCCCGCAACTACCTGTTGTTCATTTCCCTGTTCTCGCCCGACAAGTCGCAGTCCAACGTCGACCTCGGCAGCTATGCCGCGGCCAACGTGCTGGAGAGCATCCGTCGCACGCCGGGGGTAGGCGAGGCCATCCTCTTCGGCACCGAGTACTCGATGCGCCTTTGGCTCAAGCCGGAGCGACTCCATGCCTACGGCCTGACCCCGGCCGACGTGGCGAAGGCGGTGCGGGCGCAGAACACCCAGCTCGCCGCCGGCGAGCTCGGCCAGTTGCCGGCGGCTGACGGCCAGCAGCTCAATGCCGTCATCGTCACCCGTTCGCGCCTGGCGACGGCCGAGGAATTCGGCGAGATCATCGTCAAGGCCAACGCCGGCGGCGCCACGGTGCGGGTCAAGGATGTCGCCCGCGTCGAGCTCGGCGCCCAGGACTACAGCATCGCCGCGCGCACCGACCAGCAGCCCTCTGCGGCGATCGCCGTGCGCATGGCCCCGGGCGCCAACGCGCTCGACACCGCCAAGGCGGTCAAGGAGCGCATGGAGGAGCTGGCGCGCTACTTTCCCAAGGGCATCTCCTGGGTCATCCCCTACGACACCTCGCGCTTCGTCGACATCTCGATCCGCGAAGTGCTGAAGACCCTCGCCGAGGCCATGGCCCTGGTCTTCCTGGTGATGTATGTCTTCCTCGGCAACCTGCGCGCCACCTTCATCCCCGCCATCGTCGTGCCGGTGGCCCTGGTCGGCGGCCTGGTCGGCCTGTATCTCTTTGGCTATTCGGTGAACGTGCTGACCCTGTTCGCCATGGTGCTGGCGATCGGTATCGTCGTCGACGATGCTATCGTCGTGGTCGAGAACGTCGAACGCATCATGAGCGAGGAGAACCTGCCGCCGCGCGAGGCGACGCGCAAGGCCATGGACCAGATCGTCGGCGCCATCATCGCCATCACCCTGGTGCTTTCCGCCGTGTTCGTGCCGATGGCCTTCTTCGGCGGCTCGACGGGCGCCATCTACCGCCAGTTCGCCGTCACCCTGGTGCTGACCATGGGCTTCTCTGCCCTGCTGGCGCTGTCGCTGACGCCGGCCCTGTGTGCCACCTTGCTCCGCCACAAGCCGGGCAGCGACGACCTGGTGCCTACACGCGGAGTGCTGGGCATGTTCAACCGCGGCTTCGCTGCGACGGTGAAGCGCTACCTGGCCGGCACGCGCGCGATGCTCGGCCGCCCCTGGCGCTGGCTGGTCGTCTATCTCGCCATCCTCGGCGCCACCGGCTGGCTGTTTACCAAGCTGCCCGGCAGCTTCCTGCCCGACGAGGACCAGGGCTATTTCATCAGCGTGATCCAGTTGCCCTCGGGTGCGACACGCGAGCGCACGCTCGAGGTTTTGCAGGAGGCGGAGCAGTACTTCCTCAAACAGAAGGAAGTGCAACACGTAATCGGCGTCGCCGGCTTTTCCTTCTTCGGCCGCGGCCAGAACGCGGCGATCACCTTCGTCCGCCTCAAGGACTGGGACGAGCGCCCGGGCAAGGACGCCGAGGCGCCAGCCGTGGTGCGCCGCGCCAACATGGCTTTCTTCCGCATCAAGCAAGCCATGATGTTTGCTGTCAACGTGCCGCCGATTCCCGAACTGGCGGCCATCGGCGGCTTCGATTTCCGCTTGCAGGATCGCGGCGGGCTGGGCCGTGACAAGCTGCTCGAAGCCCGCAACATGGCGCTGGGGATGGCCGGGCAGAACCCGGTCCTGGTCGGCGTGCGACCCGAAGGCCAGGAGGCCGGGCCGCAGATCTTCCTCGATGTCGACCGCCTCAAGGCGCGCGCGCTGGGTGTGGATCTTGCCGACCTCAACGACGTGCTGCAGTCGGCGCTGGGCGTCGCCTACATCAACGACTTCGTGCGCCAGGGCCGGGTGCTGCGGGTGCAGATGCAGGCCGAGCCCGACACCCGGCGCACGCCCGAGGACATCCTGCGCCTGCCGGTGAAGAACGCCCGCGGCGAGATGATCCCGCTGGCCGAACTGGCGCGCGCCTCCTGGGTTACCGGCGCGCCCAAGCTCGACCGCTTCAATGGCCTGCCCGCGATGAAAATATCCGGCAGCGCGGCGCCCGGGCGTTCCACCGGCGAAGCCATGAAGGCGATGGAGGACGTCGCCGCCAAGCTGCCGCCCGGCATCGGCTTCGAATGGTCGGGGACCTCGTATGAAGAGCGCCAGTCGGGCAGCCAGGCGCCCTTCCTCTTCGCCGTCTCGCTGGTGGTGGTTTTCCTCTGTCTTGCCGCGCTTTATGAGAGCTGGTCGATCCCCTTCGCGGTGATGCTGGTGGTACCGCTGGGCATCTTCGGCTCGGTGCTCGCCGTGGAACTGCGCGGGCTGACCAACGACGTGTACTTCAAGGTCGGCCTGATCGCCATCATCGGCCTCTCGGCCAAGAACGCGATCCTGATCATCGAGTTCGCCCGCGAGTTGCAGGAAAAGGGCATGGATCTGGTCGAGGCCACGCTGGAAGCCTGCCGTCTGCGCATCCGGCCCATCATCATGACCTCGATCGCCTTCATTTTTGGTGTCATGCCGCTGGCGATTTCCACCGGCGCCGGCGCCAACAGCCGCCACGCCATCGGCACCGGGGTCATGGGCGGCATGATCACGGCGACAGTGCTCGCAGTGTTTTTCGTCCCCGTCTTCTTCCTTGTCGTGCGTCGCATCTTCCCCGGCCACAGTCGCCATCACCATAAGGAGGCCGGTCATGAGTAAGCGCCTGCTTTCGATGGCATCTGCAATGGCGGTGGCCGCAGGCTGCTCCATGACGCTGGACTACGAGCGTCCGGCGGCACCGGTTCCCGAGGCCTGGCCGGCCTTGCAGCCGGCGACGGCGCTCGGCGATTCCGGTCGCGCGCCGACGGCCCGCGATTGGCGCGAGTATTTTCCCGATCCGCGTCTGCAAGCCCTGATCGCCGCCGCCCTGGAGCACAACCGCGACTTGGCGCTGGCCCTGGCCCGTGTCGAGGAAGCCCGCGCCCAGGCCGGCATCGCCCGCGCCGAGCGCCTGCCGCAAGTCGATCTGGGCGCGCAGCGTGCGGCCTCGCTGACCCCTGCCGATCTCTCGGGCACCAACCGTCAGCTCAACGCCCAGCGCTACGATGTGAACCTCGGCGTCAGCGCTTTCGAGCTCGATTTCTGGGGCCGTGTGAAAAGCCTCGACGCCGCCGCCCAGGCGAGCTTCCTTGCCAGCGACTATGCCCGGCAGAGTTTCCGCCTCGCGCTGATTGCCGACGTGGCAAGCGCCTACTTCAGCGCCATCGAGCTGCAGGAGCGGGTGGCCCTGGCCGCGGCAACCCTGGCCAGCCGCGGTGAAAGCCACCGCCTGATCACCGCCCGGCGCGATGTCGGCCTCGCCGGCGATCTCGACGTGCTCGCCGCCGATGCGGCCTTGCAGACCACCCGCGCCGAGCTGGCCAACCTGACGCGCCAGTCCGCCGCCGCCGAAAACGCCCTCCGCCTGCTGGTTGGCGGCAGTCCGACGCTGCCGGCGGGCATGTTGCTGGAGCAGCAGGGTCTGCTCGCCGAGATTCCCGTCGGCCTGCCGTCCGAGGTCCTGCTCACGCGTCCCGACGTGCTCGCCGCCGAGCAGCGGCTGCAGGCGGCGAATGCCAACATCGGCGCCGCGCGCGCCTCCTTTCTGCCGCGCATCCTCTTGACGGCGGTACTTGGCACCGCCAGCCGCTCGCTGTCCGGCCTGTTCGACACCGGCAGCGGCGCCTGGAGCTTCAGTCCGGTGCTGCGCTATCCCTTGTTCGATGGCGGTCGCAGCGCGGGCAGTTCTGATCTCGCCGAAGCGCGCAAGTCGGTGGCCGTCGCCGACTACGAAAAAACCCTGCAGCAGGCCTTCCGCGAAATCGCCGACCTGCTCGCCGCGCGCGAGCACTACGCCGAGCAACTGGCCGCGCAGACCGCCGCGACCAAGGCGCAGGGCGAACGCCAGCGCATGGTCGAAGCGCGCCACCAGGCCGGGCTGTCGAGCTACCTCGAACTGCTCGACGCGCAGCGCGACTACTTCGCCGCCCAACAGTCGGCGCTGGCGATACGGCGCTTGCAGCTCGCCAACACCGCCAGTTTGTACAAGGCACTGGCCCTGTACTGAAGCGCTCGGCTTACAGCGGCCGCTTGACCGTCAGCGCGCCGCGGATCTGGCCCTCGCTGTAGCCCGTCGCCTTGTCGTTGGGATACAGCTCGGTCAGCCTGACCTTGACTGCGGGCGCGAGCTTGTCTTCGGCGCCGTGGCAGTTGAGGCACAGGCCCTGGGTCGGCAGGGCCTTCATGTAGCGCAGCACGCGCTTTTCGCCTTCGCTGACAATCTCGGCCTTTTCCAGCGTTGCACCCGGCTCGCCGGTTGCGCGGCGGCGGTCGAAGTCTTCCAGTGCCGCGCGTTCCCAGGCATCGGGCACGGCCTTCGGGTTGCGGTTCTTCAGGCTGACGCGGCGGATCGCCCAGCCGGTGTTCTGTGAGGCGGTGGCGGCCATCTTCGGCGCCTTGTCATTGCAGGCCGCGATCGCGCCGTGGTAATCGCCCTTGTCGATTTCTTCCTGCAACATCTGCAAGAGTTTGGGCGGAATCGCCAGCGCTGTCTTCTTGGTCTCGGCGATCAATGCCGAGTCGTCGGCGAGCGCGCCGAAGGCGGTGATGGCGAGTGTGGCGGCGAAAAGTGGCTTCATGTTGTCTTCTCCCTGAGTGTGATCAAGCGGAGAAGATTGTCAGCCAGGCACCGGGTCGGCGCCAATAGAAGATTTCGATGGATTGAGGCGCTGTCAGGTCAGGACCTGGATTCGTTTTTCCAGCCGCGCGACATCGTCGCGCAGGCGGTCGATGTCGGCCGAGAAGGCAGCGATGTCGGCTTGCTTGGCGATCAGGGGCTGTTCCTCGGTGAAGAATTCGGCGAAGTTGGCGGCGAAGTTCTGCGCGGCCTGTTGCTGCCAGGCAACGAACTCCTTGCCGCCCTTGACCAAGCGGTGGGCGGCGACGTCGCCAACCAGGCGCGAGAGGTCTTCCTCTGCATCCCAGCGCAGGTTGCGGATCACAAACGCCAGCGCCTGGGCGAACTCGGCCGAACCTTCGATGCGCGCGGCTCGCATCACCGCATCCTTGCCTTGCAGCGCCAGCAGCGGCGTCGCCGCCGGCAGGGAGATGGCGACTTCGAGTTCGGCGTCGTCCGGCGGGGCGGCGATGCTGCCGTCCGGCGTGATCAGGAAGGCGGCCTCGAAGGGTGGCAGCTTGATCTGCGCCGCATGCCCGGCGAAGGGCATAAGCTTCTCGCGGGCCCAGCTCGCCTGCCCCAGCAGGTGGTTAATCGCGGCTTGCAGGGGCGGCGGCAGGGGCAGCATGCGGATTACTGGACCTGCTGGATGCCGGCGATGGTCCAGCCGCGGCTGCCGTCGACCGGCTTGGCCAGGTGCCAGATTTCGGCGAAGGCCTCGGGGGCGGCGTTGTCCTCGCGGATCTGGCCGCGAAAGCGCACGCTGGCGACGTGGTTGCCGCCGTCGGTGACGACCTCCAGCACCTCGGCGTCGAGCTGCTGCACGTCGGTTTCCTGCGCCTTGGCGCCGCGCTCCTGATGCTGCATCTTGATTTCGGCGAACAGCTCGGGTGCGGTGAACTGGCGGATGTCCTCCATGTCGCCGCGGTCGTTGGCGGCCTGCAGGCGAATGAAGTTGAGCTTGGCCTGGCGGACGAAGCCGGCGACGTCGAAATCGGCCGGGATGTTGCCTGTGGCGGGAGCAATCGCCGTGTCGCCAGCGCCGACTGTTGGCGTGGCTTCGAATTGCGCCGGCGTGAAGCTGGCCGGGCCGGCACCGGCGTATTGCATCGCCGGTTGCGGTTCGCGCTTCCTCATCAGCAGGCGCAGGACGAAGATCGCGGCAACCACCAGCAGGGCGATCAGCAGGAAGTTGGCGGCGGCTTCGCCCAGCCCGAAGTGCGAAAGCAGGGCGGCAATGCCCAGTCCGGCAGCGAGGCCGGCCAGCGGCCCGAGGAAGCGGCTCATGCCCTGCTTGGGCGGGGTGGCCGTTGCCGCGGGTGCGGCGGCGGGCGCAGCAGGTTTGGCGGCTTGGGTGGGCGCGGCGGCGGGTGCAGCCGGTGCCGGGGTGGCCTGGCGCTGCATGCCAAAGGACTTGCCGCCGCCCAGACGCTTGGCTTCCGCGTCCTGCGGCATGAGGCCAAGGCCGACGACGATGGCGATTGCTGCAATGGCGAGTTTCATCATGGTATTGCTCCTCCTCAGAATTTGTAACCCCGATGCAGGGCGACCACGCCCGCGGTCAGGTTGAAGACTTCGACACGTTCCAGGCCCGCCTGTTCCATCATGGCCTTGAGCGTGGCCTGATCCGGGTGCATGCGGATCGATTCGGCGAGGTAGCGGTAGGAATCGGCATCGCCGGCGATCTTGCTGCCCAGCCAGGGCAGGACGCGGAAGGAATAGGTGTCGTAGGCCTTTTCCAGCGGCTTCCAGACCTTGGAAAACTCCAGCACCAGCAGGCGCCCGCCGGGGCGCAGCACGCGGCGCATCTCGGCCAGCGCGGCATCCTTGTGGGTCATGTTGCGCAGGCCGAAGGCGACCGTGACGATGTCGAAATGATCGTCGGGGAAGGGCAGCTTCTCGGCGTCGCACTGCGCGGTGGGGGCCAGCACGCCTTCGTCGAGCAGGCGGTCGCGACCGACCGTGAGCATGGCGTTGTTGATGTCGGTGAGCCAGACCTGGCCCTGCTTGCCGACGCGTCTGGCGAAGGCAGAGGACAAGTCGGCGGTGCCGCCGGCGACATCGAGCACGTGTTCGCCGGGGCGCGGCGCGGCAATCTCGATGGCGAACTTCTTCCACAGACGGTGCAGGCCGCCCGACATGAGGTCGTTCATCAGGTCGTACTTGCCGGCGACGGACGAAAACACGCCGGCGACGCGCTGCGCCTTTTCCTGCTCGTCTACCGTCTCGTAACCGAAATGGGTCTGGCTCATCAGTGTTTGCCGCAGCCGCCGCCGGATTTTGGGGGCAGGGTGGTCGAGTCGATATCGCGGCTGGCGCCCGCATTTTCAAGACGGGCGAGGTAATCGGCCCACAGTGCGTCCTGATTCACGCCCAGATCGTAAAGCAGGTCCCAGGAGTAGATGCCGGAGTCGTGGCCGTCGGAGAAGCTCGGCTTCACGGCGTAATTACCGACGGCTTCGAGGTCGGTGATCTCGACATTGCGCTTGCCGGTTTGCAGGGTTTCCTGGCCCGGGCCGTGGCCGCGCACTTCCGCCGAGGGGCTGTACACGCGCAGGTATTCGGCCGGCAACTGGTAGCGGCTGCCATCCTCGAAACCCAGTTCTAACATGCGCGATTTCTTGTGCAGGGTGATCTCGGTGGGTATCGGTGTCTTGCGGTCGAGGCCGGACATGGTTCTGGCTCCTTGCTGGGGCCGCTATCATAGCGCAGACGCGGCAGCGGCCGATGTCACGGAACCGTCATCAAGCTGCAATACACTGGCCTTATTCCATAGTGTCGGTAAGCCCATGCCTGCAAGCATCCTGGTTGTCGAAGACGAACCCGCGATCCAGTCCCTGATCGAAGTCAACCTGCAACGCGCCGGTCATGGCGTGATTCTGGCAGCCGATGCCGAATCCGCCCGGCGCGAAGTGCAGAAGGCGTTGCCCGACCTGGTGCTGCTCGACTGGATGCTGCCCGGCATGAGCGGGATCGATTTTGCCCGCCAGCTGCGCGCCGACCCGCGTACCCGCCGCCTGCCCATCATCATGCTCACGGCGCGCGCCGAGGAGCGCGACAAGATCGAGGGCCTCGACGTCGGGGCCGACGACTACGTCACCAAGCCCTTCAGCCCGCGCGAGCTGATGGCGCGCATCAAGGCTGTCCTGCGGCGCAATGCCCCGCAGGCCACCGACGACGCCGTGGAACTGGGCGGCCTGCGCCTCGATCCGGCGACCCATCGGGTGACCGCGGGCGCCGCCGACGTCGCGCTGGGGCCGACCGAGTTTCGCCTGCTGCATTACCTGATGACGCATCCCGAGCGGGTACATGGCCGCCCGCAGCTGCTCGACCAGGTCTGGGGCGATCACGTCTTCGTCGAGGAGCGCACCGTGGATGTGCACATCCGCCGCCTGCGCGCCGCGCTGGAGCCGCTGGGGCTGGAAGGCCTGATCCAGACGGTGCGCGGCAGCGGCTACCGGTTTTCCGCACAGTGAGAGCTGTTGTCGCCGAACTGCTGACGGCGCTGGCGCTGATCCTGCTGGCTGCCATTGTCGGCTGGTTCATCGAACGCGAGCGTGGCGCCGGTTTCCTGGCGTTTTGCGTACTTGGCTTTTTTTTCCTGCGCCAGTTATGGATGGTCTTGCGCCTGGTGCAATGGGCGGGGCGTCCGCTGGGGACACCCACACCCAGCGCCAGCGGGGCATGGAGCACGGCCTTCGAAGCCCTGCACCGGCGCGCCCGCCTGTCCAGCGCCGAGCGCGAACAGGCGACCCAGGAACTGGTCCGCTTTCGCCGTGCCGCCGAGGCCCTGCCCGACGGCGTGCTGATTCTCGACGGCCATCGCGCCATCGAGTGGATGAACCTGCAAGCCGAGGTCTGCCTGGGGCTCAAGGCCGCGGTCGATACCGGCAGCCGGGTCACCCATTTGCTGCGCGAGCCGGAGTTTCTGGCCTACCTCGACAGCACCGACCACCGCGGCGTGCCGCTGGAGTTGCGTACCCAACGCAATCCCGGGCGCATCCTGCAGCTCCAGGCTGCGCCGTTCGCCGCCGGACGCACGCTCCTGCTGGTGCGCGACGTGACCCAGCTGCAGAAGCTGGCCACCATGCGGCGCGATTTCGTTGCCAACGTTTCGCACGAACTGAAGACTCCGCTGACGGTGACCCTGGGCTTCATCGAGACGGCACAGGATGCATTGACCGACATGCCGCCAGCGGAAATCGCCCGTTACCTGCATACCGCCGGAGAGCAGGCGCGGCGCATGCAGCAGTTGATCGAGGATCTGCTGACGTTGTCCGCGCTGGAAACCGATTCACCGCCGCCGCTGGAAGACCGGGTCGGCACCGCTGAGCTGTTCGAGGACATACTTTCCGACGTTCGCGTGTTGTCGGCCGGACATCACCGGATCCGGCTTGAAAACAACGGGCCGGCCTGGCTGCTGGGCAGTGCGCGCGAACTGCGTTCGGCCTTTGCCAACCTGGCCGGCAACGCCCTGCGTTATTCACCCGATGGCGGGGACATTGTCCTGCGCTGGTCGTCGGCCGGCGACGCGGGTGCCCGTTTTGCGGTCAGCGACCAGGGCATCGGCATCGCCGCGGAGCATCTACCGCGCCTGACCGAACGCTTCTACCGCGTCGACCGTGGTCGCTCACGCGAAGCGGGTGGTACCGGGCTGGGGCTGGCCATCGTCAAGCACGTGCTGGAACGTCATCAGGCGGTGCTGCGCATCGAAAGCGTGCCGGGTCGCGGCTCCACTTTCAGCGTGATTTTCCCGGCGCACCGGGTTCAGTCGTAGTAGTTGCAGCGCTCGAATTCGATGCCGCGATCGAGTACGCGGAAGAGTTTTCGCGTTTCCGTCGCCTGGTCAACCATCACCTCGATCACGCGGTCAAGGCGGAAGGTGCCCGCCGGCAGGATCAGGCTCGCCGATTCCTTCAAGGCGGGGATCGCCGGCAGGAACAAGCCCTGATGCCAGACGGATTTTGCGCCGCTTGCATCGAGCACGCGAATCGCCGCCGGGCGCGCCTCGCCGGGAAAGAGCTGGAGGCCGGCCACCAGGGAATTTTCACCTTCGCGCAGCACCCAGCGCACGTTGCCGACCACGAAATACTGTCCTTCGGCGACGCGCGCCGCCACCACCTGGCCGGGCCCGATGCGGGCGCCATCCTTGAGCGGCCGGCGCAGGCGCAATCCGGATGCCGATTCATCCACCACGCGCCAGTTCTCGATGTGCGCATCGGACTTGGCATTGCCCGACGCCGCGCGCTGGCTGTGGTTGCCGAAGGTTTCGAACTCTTCGCGCTCCTGCCGCAGCATTGAATCCGAGCGTGTGGGTGCGCGGAAAGGAACGCGCCCGGAAAGCTCGAAATGCACGTTTTCCAGTCCGCCGACAAAGGCGCATTCGGCATTGGCCGGCTGCCGTTCCTGGCGGCGCGTGGCGCCGCCCTTGCACCAGCGTAGCAGCACGCGCTGCAGCAGCACGGTGGCCGCCGGTTGCGTGACGTCGTCGCCGAGTTGCAGTTCGCCGGGCGCGCGGCCCTGCTCCAGCAGCGTGATGCGGGCAACCAGGCTCTTTCTCAATTCCGTGGTTTCCAGCCAGCGGCCACCCGCGGCCGGTTTGGGCAGGTAGCTGGGCGGCCGGTCTGATTCGAGATCCACCCACAGCGGCACGGCGCGATTGCGGATGTCCTCGGGCGGCGCGGTCAGCAGGTGCAACTTGGCGCCCCAGCGCCGTGCCCAGCGCGCCGCCCAGGCAAGCTGGCGCGCCGGCAACTCATACACATTGGCGGCGCTGAGCAGGCAGCATTCGGCATAGGCGGCCAGCGCACTGGTAGGCACGCTGCCGTGGCGTACCGAATCATGTACCGCGCGGTTGGCGATGCCGAGGATTTCCATTGCCAGCAGGATCTGGTGCAGCTTCTCCCAGTACATGGCATCGGCCAGCTGGCTGCCGCGCGCCAGGTCGAGCTGCCAGTCGGCAAACACCGCAATGGCCCGCTGTGCCATCAGCGCGGCTTGCTTCGCCTGCTTCGAATCGCCTTGGCAATGCTCGCGCAGCCTGGCCAGTTGCTCGGGCGAGGCCGAAACGCTGCCGCAGGATTCATCGAAGCAACGCAGATAGCCCAGCGCCAGCTGGAGCCAGACATTCAGCGAGGTACCCAGTGCGGCTTGTTCGTGCGGTGCCAGCGGCAGCGGCTTGGCGGCGAACTTCTTCGCCGCGTCGTCCTGCACGTCGCACAGCGGCGTGCGCAGGGCTTCGAGGATCTTGAAGCGCTCCTCGGTCGGCAGGGTAAAGCGGTGCAGCAGGTTGAGCTGGCGCAGGAACATCGATTGCGCCTGCACGGCATTGGCCAGCGGCACGGTGGCCAGCCAGTCCTGGCAGGCCACCAAATTGACGAAGGCGGGCGCTTGTTCGGTTCCGGTCGGGGGCAGTTCGAAGTTCATGGTGTTCCGGTCACGGTCGAAAGTTCGGCGGCGATTGCCTGCCGCAGGCTGTCAAGCGATGGGATCGGGTGGGGCGTCGCGTCGCGCTGTGGCGCCGCCCAGATCGGCGCGGGGAAATGACGGTCGTCGCGCCAGCGCGGAACCACGTGCCAGTGCAAGTGCGGCACCATGTTGCCGAGGCTGGCGAGGTTGATCTTGTCCGGCCGCAGAGCCTTGCGCAGGCCGCGTTCGGTGGCCAGCACGGCCTCCATCAGGCCGCGGGCATCGCCGGCATCGAGATCCGACATTTCGGCGATATGGCGCTTGAGGATCACGCGGCAGGAGCCGGGGAAAGCCCGGCCGGAGGCATCGGTGACGCGCACCACGCGACACAGGTCGCTTTCCCAGAGCAGTTCGCCGCCGGGTTGGGTGCACAGTTCGCAGTCGCCATCCATCGCCATCCGCGAAGCATAGCGCCAATCCCTCCCGCTGTGCCAGTGACGCGATCCTAGCGCGAGCTGCCCGGCAGGCCCATGCGCCAGGCCCACTCGCGCGGATGCGACATGCCCACGGGGGGTGGCGCGCGCTTGCGCTTGCCCATGCCGCCCGGCACCGCCGCCAGCGGCTTGACCTGCGACGGCTCGGGTATCGGCGTATCCAGGGCGCGCGGCGCGTAGCAGCCCTCGATGCGGCCCCGCTCGTCGCGCTTGATGTTGGGCCATACCGCGTCGGCGCAGAAGGAATGGATGCTCATGCAGCGGCTGCCGTCCTCGGCGCAAAGAAAAAGGTCCCAGCGTTCGTTGGTCTGCACCACCACTTTCGATCCAGGCTCGGGCACGTATTTCGCGCCGGTGAGGAAATACAGGCCCTTTTCGGTTTGCACCACCGCCTGCGCGACGCGGCGGGTGTCGAACACTTCCACCGGCGTCGCCAACTGCGGCGGCGAGACCAGGGTCACCGGCCGAAAGTGCTGCCACAGCGCCGTGTTGTGCAGTTTCTGGTGGCCGGCAAACTGGAAGGCCAGCACCACGGCGACCATGAAGCAAAGGATGCCCAGCATCCAGAAGAAGGGCCGCTTGTCGAGCGGACGCGCGGTTTCGGTCGCCGCGTTCATAGCAGCACCCGCTCGATGCCGCCGGCGTTGGCGGCGCGCACGTAGTCCTGCAGCCAGTCCGGCCCGAGCAGGGTCTTCGCCATCTCGACCACGATGTAGTCGGCAGTAATGTCGGCGTCGTTTTCGTAGCGCGACAGGCCCTGCAGGCAGGAGGGGCAGGAGGTGAGGATTTTTACGGCGCCGCCCGCCGTGCCGCCAGCGCCGACTCTTGCGGCATCGTCGCGCAGGCGCGCCGCGCCGGTTTCCATCTCCTGCTGCTTGCGGAAGCGTACCTGGGTCGAGACGTCGGGCCGCGTCACCGCCAGCGTGCCGGACTCACCGCAGCAGCGGTCGTTGAGATCCACCCGCTGCCCCATCAGCGCATTCGCCACCTTGATGCCGGAGTGGTGCTTCATCGGCGTGTGGCAGGGCTCGTGGTACATGTACTGCACGCCTTTTACGCCGTCGAGCCGGATGCCCTTCTCGAACAGCCATTCGTGGATGTCCACCAGCCGGCAGCCGGGGAAGATCTTGCTGAATTCATATTTCAGCAGCTGGTCCATGCAGGTGCCGCAGGAGACTACCACCGTCTTGATGTCGAGGTAGTTGAGCGTGTTGGCGACGCGGTGGAACAGCACACGGTTGGCGGTGGTGATGGCCTGGCCCTTGTCCTCGTCGCCGGAAGACGTCTGCGGGTAGCCGCAGCACAGGTAGCCCGGTGGCAGCACCGTGGTGGCGCCAGCGTGCCAGAGCATGGCCTGGGTAGCGATGCCGACCTGCGAGAACAGGCGCTCGGAACCGCAGCCGGGGAAATAGAACACTGCTTCCGAGTCCTCGGTGGCGCGCTTTGGATCGCGGATCACCGGGATCAGTGCGTCGTCCTCGATATCCAGCATGGCGCGCGAGGTACGTGCCGGCACCGTGCGCGGCAGTGGCTTGTTGAGGAAGTGGATCACCTGGGCCTTGATCTCGGGCCGGCCCAGCGTGGCCGGCGGGTGGCGGACAGAGTCCTGGATCAGGCCGAAGGATTTCGCCAGCGAGTGGCCCAGGCGCTGCGCCTGGTAGCCAAGCTGGATCATTCCGGCGCGCACCAGCTTGATGGTCGCCGGATCGGTGGCGGAAAGGAAGGCCATCGCCGCCGCCGAGCCGGGGTTGAATTTCTTCTTGCCCTGACGGCGCAGGAAGTTGCGCATCGCCACCGAGACGTCGCCGAAGTCGATATCCACCGGGCAGGGATTGACGCACTTGTGGCACACCGTGCAGTGCTCGGCGACGTCGCCGAACTCGTCGAAATGCTGCAACGAGATACCGCGCCGGGTCTGCTCTTCGTAAAGGAAGGCCTCGACCAGCAGCGAGGTGCCGAGGATCTTGTTGCGCGGGCTGTAGAGCAGGTTGGCGCGCGGCACATGGGTCGAACACACCGGCTTGCATTTGCCGCAGCGCAGGCAGTTCTTGATCGACTCGGAGATGCGGCCGATGTCGGACTGCTCCATGATCAGCGACTCGACGCCGAGCAGGGCGAACGACGGCGTATAGGCGTTGCTCAGGTCGGCGTGCAACTGCGGTAGGTCCATCAGCTTGCCGCGGTTGAAATGGCCGTCCGGGTCGATCTTCTGCTTGTAGTCGCGGAAGGGCCGGATCTCGTCCGCGCCGAGGAATTCCAGCTTGGTGATGCCGATGCCATGCTCGCCGGAAATCACTCCGCCCAGCGACTTGGCCAGCGCCATGATGCGCTCGACGGTGCGGTAGGCCGTTTGCAGCATGGCGTAGTTGTCCGAGTTCACCGGGATGTTGGTATGCACGTTGCCGTCGCCGGCGTGCATGTGCAGGGCGACGAAGAGGCGGCCCTTGAGCACCTCCCGGTGCAGGGCATCGATGCGCTCCAGCACCGGCCGATAGGCGGCGCCGTCGAAGATTTCTTCCAGCAGCGGCCGCAGTTCCTGCTTCCAGGAGACGCGCAGCTGGTAACTCTGCAATTTGCCGAACACCGTGGCGGGCACCGGATGCCACAGCTTCACCGGCACGGCGCGCGGCGGCACCGGCAGCGGATGCCAGTGGCGCGGCATGGTCGGCGGCGGCGGTGGCGGCCAGGCGCCGTCGAGGTTGTCGAGCAGGCCCTGCCAGCGCGAGCGCACTTCGGCGATGGTGGCCTGGGCCTGGTCGCGGCGGTCGCCGATCAGCTCCGCCTTGTCCAGTCCCGTGTCGCCCATGTGCAGCGGCAGCTCGCCGGCGATGAATTCGGCCAGCGCGTCGCACAGCTCGATCTTGTTGCGGATCGAAAGCTCGATGTTGAAGCGCTCGATGCCTTCGCAGTAGTCGCCCATGCGCGGCAGCGGAATGACGACATCCTCGTTGACCTTGAAGGCGTTGGTATGGCGCGAAATCGCCGCGGTGCGCGCGCGATCGAGCCAGAAGCGCTTGCGTGCCTCCGGGCTGACGGCGATGAAACCCTCGCCGCCACGGGCGTTGGCCATGCGCACCACCTCCGAGGTAGCGCGCATCACGGCGGCTTCGTCCTCGCCGACGAGGTCGCCGATCAGCACCATCTTCGGCCGGCCGTGACGTTTGGCCTTGGTCGCGTAACCTACCGCCCTGACGTAGCGCTCATCCAGGTGTTCGAGGCCGGCCAGCTGCACGCCGGCGGCCTGGCCGCCGCCGCCCGGCTTGAAGTAGTCGGTGATCTCGACGATGGAGGGCACGGCCTCGCCGACGCGGCCGAAGAATTCGAGGCAGACGGTGCGCGTCACCGGCGGCATCTGGTGCAGGATCCACACCGCCGAGGTGATCAGGCCGTCGCAGCCTTCCTTCTGCACACCGGGCAGGCCGGCGAGGAACTTGTCGGTGACGTCCTTGCCCAGCCCGGTCTTGCGGAAGGTGGCGCCGGGGATGGCAAGAAACTCCTCGCGCTCGACGCGGCCGTCGTCGGCCAGGTGCTTGACGCGGAAGGTGGCGGTTTCCTGTTCGTGGATCTTGCCCAGGTTATGGCCGATGCGTTCGACCTCCAGCCAACGGCCGTCGGTGTCCACCATGCGCCAGGAGGCCAGGTTGTCGAGCGCCGTGCCCCACAGCACCGCTTTCTTGCCGCCGGCATTCATAGCGATGTTGCCGCCGATGCAGGAAGCATCGGCCGAGGTCGGGTCGCAGGCGAAGACGCGGCCGGCTTCCTCGGCGCGTTCCATGACGCGGCGGGTGACCACGCCGGCGCCGGTGTGGATGGTGCCGTAGCTGCGCGTCAGGCCGGGCAGGGTGAGTTCGGTCACCGGCCCCATGTCGATCAACTTTTCGGTATTGATCACCGCCGAGCGCGCATCCAGCGGCACGGCGCCGCCGGTGTAGCCGGTGCCGCCGCCGCGCGGGATGATGGTCAGGCCGAGGGCGATGCAGTCGCGCACCAGCGGCGCCACTTCGGCCTCGGTGTCCGGCGTCAGCACGACAAAGGGATATTCGACGCGCCAGTCGGTGGCATCCGTCACGTGCGAAACGCGCGCCAGGCCGTCGAAGCAGACGTTGTCGCGGCGGGTGTGGCGGGCCAGGGTCTTGAGTGCCCTGGCGCGCAGCTGGCGGGTTTCATCGAACCAGCGCTCGAAGGACTGCACCGCCGCGCGTGCCGCATCGAGCAGGCGCGCCACACGCTGGTTGCCCTCGCGCCGCTTTTCGATTTCGCGCAGGCGATGGCGCAGCGCCTCGACCAGCGCCTCGCGCCGTTCGCGGTTGGCCAGCAAGTCGTCTTCCAGGTAGGGATTGCGCCGCACCACCCAGATGTCGCCCAGCACCTCGTAGAGCATGCGCGCCGAGCGTCCGGTAACACGTTCCGCGCGTAGCTCGGTCAGCGTCGCCCAGGCTTCGGCCCCGAGCAGGCGAATGACGATTTCGCGGTCGGAAAACGAGGTGTAGTTGTAGGGGATTTCGCGCAGGCGGGCGGTCATGCGACGGGCTGAGGTGGGCGGAACCGCTCATTTTAGGCCATTGCACCGCAGCATGGCTTGCCGACAAGACCCTGCAAACCCTGCGGCTACCCTTGTAATTTCATGCCGTCGGCACCATATTGCTGCCGTTCGCCTCTTTGTAATGGAGATCTCCATGTCTACGCGCCTGCTCGCCGTACTCGCCTTCGCCGCCACCCTGCTCTCCGGCTGCGGCTACAACCAGATCCAGATCAACGACGAAGGCGTGAACGCCGCCTGGTCGGAGGTGCTGAACCAGTACAAGCGCCGTGCCGACCTGATCCCCAACCTGGTACAGACGGTGCAGGGCTATGCCGCGCACGAGAAAGAGGTCTTGACCCGGGTTACCGAGGCGCGCGCCAATGTTGCCGGCATCAAGGCCACGCCCGAGCTGGTCAACGACCCGGCCGCGCTGGCCGCTTTCCAGAAGGCGCAGGGCGAACTGTCCGGCGCGCTGTCGCGGCTGCTGGTGGTGGCGGAGAACTATCCCCAGCTCAAGGCCGACGCCAATTTCCGCGACCTGCAGGCCCAGCTCGAAGGCACCGAGAACCGCATCACCGTGGCGCGCAACCGTTACATCAAGGCGGTGCAGGAGTACAACATTTCGGTACGCACCTTCCCCAACAACCTGACGGCCATGGTCATGGGCTGGAAGCCGAAGGCGAATTTCACGGTGGAGGACGAAAAAGCGATCTCGACCGCGCCCAAGGTCGATTTCGGCACGCCGGCCGCCGTGTCGCCAGCGCCGACTCCTGCCCCCGTCCCCGCGCCGGCCAGGTAAGCATATGACGCAGTACTGGCCGACATGGCTGGTGCTGCTCTGGCTGACCCTGCCCTTTGCCGGCAGGGCGGCCGAGCCGGTGCCGCTGCCGGCATTGAGTTCGCGCGTTACCGACCTCACCGGTACGCTCGACGCGACCCAGCGCGGCAGGCTCGAAGCCCGGCTTGCCGCGATCGACCGTGCGGGCAAGGCGCAGATCGCCCTGCTGCTGCTGCCCACGACCCAGCCCGAGACCATCGAAGCTTTCGGCATCCGCCTCGCCGAAGCCTGGAAGATCGGCCACAAGGGTGCCAATAACGGGCTGATCGTCATCGTCGCCAGGGACGACCGGCGCATGCGCATCGAAGTCGGCTATGGCCTCGAAGGCCGGATTCCCGATGCCATCGCCAGCCGCATCGTCAACGAGCGTATGGCGCCGGCCTTCCGCCAGGGCGATTTCTTCGGCGGCCTCGATGCGGCCCTGGCGGCCATCGAAGGCGCGCTGGACGGCGAGCCGGTCGCACCCCGCCAGGCAGCCGCTCCCGCAGCCGATGCCACGGAGGACTATTTCACCTGGCTGACGGCAACGCTGGTCGCCGCCGGCGTGCTGCGCTCGATGTTCGGCCTGTTTGGCTCGCTCATCGCGGCGGCGGTTGGCGGCTGGCTGGGGTTCATGATCTTCGGTTCCTGGCTGGCATCGGCGATTGCGGCGCTGGTGGTGTTCGTGTTCTCCTTTGGTCGATTCATCGGCGGTGGTGGCGGCGGTGGCGGCGGTTCCTCGGGTGGTGGGGGATTCTCCGGCGGCGGTGGCGGCTTCGGCGGTGGTGGTGCCTCGGGGAGATGGTGAGATGAACGTTTTGCGCATGCTCAAGCACGTCTTCGCCGCCGCCGACCTGGCGGCGATCGGGCAGGCCATCACCGCCAGCGAAATCCGGCATCGCGGCGAGCTGCGCTTCGTCGTCGAAGCCGGTTTGCCGCCAGCGGCGCTGTGGCGCGATACCTCGCCGCGCCAGCGCGCCGCCGAACTGTTCGCCGTCGAACGGGTGTGGGACACCGAGGAGAACAGCGGCATCCTGATCTACGTCCTGCTCGCCGACCGCCGCGTCGAGATTCTCGCCGACCGTGGCATCACCGCGCGCGTGCCGCAAGCCGAATGGGACGCGATCTGCCGTGGCATGGAACAGGGCTTTCGCGCCGGAGGCTGGCGCGAAGGTGCCCTGGCTGCCGTCAATCGCGCATCCGAACTTCTGGCGGAACACTTTCCCGCCGCCGGGCGTAACCCGAACGAACTGCCCGACGCGCCGCTGATGCTTTGAGGCGGCGCGGCGGACCGCTCCGCTAGACTGCCGCGATGTCCTCCTCCCGCTCCCTGCCGCGCGAACTCCTGCACCTGGCCTGGCCGGTGCTGATCGCCCAGGCGGCGGTGATGGCCACCAGCGTGATCGACACCCTGATGGCCGGCCGCCTCTCGGCGCTGGACCTCGCCGCCGTCGGCATCGGCGCCAGCATCTATGCCACGGTCTTCGTCACCGCCATGGGCGTACTGCTGGCATTGACACCGGTGGTTTCGCACCACTACGGCGCCGGCCGCTATCTGGAAATCGGCGCCGACGTGCGCCAGTGCGCCTGGCTGGCGGTGCTGCTGTCCATCGCCAGCTTCGCCCTGCTGAAGAATCCCGATCCGCTGCTGGCCATCTCGCACCTGACTCCGGAAGTCGAATCCCGAGTTCGCGCCTACCTCGACGGCGTGGCCTGGGCGGCGCCCGGCGTGCTCTTCTTCCGCGTCTTCTTCGGCTTCACCACCGGCATCGGGCGGCCGCGCCCGGTAATGGCGTTCAACCTGCTCGGCCTGTCGTTGAAGGTGCCGTTAAATGCGATTTTCATGTACGGCCACTTCGGCCTGCCGGCGCTGGGTGGCGCCGGTTGCGGCTGGTCCACGGCGGCCACCGCCTGGATCATGACCATCGCGGCATGGTTATGGTGCCGGCGCGACGCCGACTACGCGCCCTACGCCGTCTTCGCCCGCTTCGATCCGCCGCGCCTGCAGGCCCTGCGCGAACTGCTCAAGCTGGGCCTACCGATGGGCATCACCTTCCTGGTCGATGTCACCGCCTTCACCTTCATGGCCCTGTTCATCGCCCGCCTCGGCGCCGCCACGTCCGCCGCGCACCAGATCGCCGCCAATGTCGCGGTCTTCGTCTTCATGGTGCCGCTGGCTTTGGGCAATGCCACCGGCGTGCTGGTCGGCCAGGCCCTGGGCGCGGGCGAAAGTCGGCGCGCGCGACACGCCGGTTTGCTCGGCCTAGGCGTCGCCTGCGGCATTGCCGGCGCGACTGGCGGCATGATCTGGTTCGGCGCCGGCCCGATCGCCCGCGCCTACACCACCGATCTGGCGGTGGCCGCCGCCGCGACCAGCCTGCTCGCCATCGTCGGGCTCTATCACGCGGTCGATGCGGTACAGGCGGTGATGGCCCAGGTGCTGCGCGGCTACAAGCGCGCCACCGCGCCGATGCTCATCTATGCCGTGTCGCTGTGGGGCGTGGGCCTCGGCGGCGGTTACCTGCTGGCGCTCACCGACAGCCTCGGCCCCGCGCGCGGCGCCGCCGGCTTCTGGATCGCGGCGGTGGCCAGCCTGACGCTGGCCGGGGCGGGAGTGACGAGTTACTTTTTGCGGATTTCTCGTATTCGGCCGGGTTGAAATCGCCGTCTCGCCAGCGCCGACTTTTGTTTTTGGTGGCTCGTCTGGTGAGCCATGCGAGACGTAAGGGAAATACTGAATAAGGTACAAACACTGTGAACGATTTTTTTGTCATGAAGTCAGACAAAGAGTTGTGATCACAAGGGACGAACTGATGAAGCAGATGACGCTGGCGGCGACACGAGGATTCGAGAAGCACAACCGGG
>JACRLX010000051.1 GCA_016235165.1 Rhodocyclales bacterium | reverse complement strand
TAGACGCCTTCGCGTGTGTACGGGTGCAGCATCGCGGCCAGGTCCTTCAGCCGACGATCCTCGTCGCGGCTGTCTTCGTCGAGTCGTCCGGTGGCGAGCAGGTCGTGCACGTCGGAGACCTTCATGGTGTTGCCCTTGGCTTTCCAGACCTTCTTGATCGCCGCACCGAGCGTCGAGTACTGGAAGCCATCGAGGGGCTCGCGCGGGGAGACCATCTGGGCCAGCAGCGGCTGCAGGAGTTCCATGTCCTCGTCGATGTCCGCTACCAGGGTGAAGGGATTCAGCGACAGCGCAGCGCTCTCGGTGAACTCGATGAAGCTGCCGCCGAAGTTGCGGCAGGCCTTCTCGTAGGAGCGGCCGACGTCGATGATCCAGACCCGGGCGCCGGTGCCCAGATACGCGGCGGCGATCTCGTTCAGCAGCAGCGACTTGCCGGACCCCGAGGTGCCGGCGATGGCGACGTTGTAGTTGCCGGCGGGGTTGTCATAAACGTCGAGCTGCATGACCTGGCCGCGGCGACCGCCGAACAGCAGAACCGGCGTTCCGGTGCCCTGCCATTCGGCGATCAGGGGGGCGAGATGCACTGCGTTGGAGGAGGTCTTGGTGGTGACCCGCTTCATGCGCTTCAGATCCTTGTGGAAGGGCACCGAGAACGTCATGGGCAGTGAGCCGATCAGCGCCTGCGTCATCATCAGGGTGTCGCTGGTGAGTTCAAACCCGCGGGCGCGGAAGATCGCGCGCGCAGCCTGCTCGGCGCGGGTGACTTCGTCGGCCGGGGCGAACAAGGCCACCTGGTGATAGAGATCGACCAGTTGCTGGCCATCGTCCATGGCTTTGAGGACGATGTCCCAGTCGGCCTTGCGTTCCTGCAGGTCGGGGAGGAAGCGGGCCATGTAGCTGGTGGCGTTGGTGGTGGCGCGGGCGGCCTTGAGGTAGGCCCAGTTGCGCGTGGCCTCGGGGTCGAGCACCTGCACGCCGAGGGTCAGCAGGAAGGGGCAGGGGTACTGCAGGGTGCTCTGGTAGAGGTCGCCGATCAGGCTGCCCATGTTCCACAGCGCGAAGCGCGGCGGCAGTGAGCGCACCGAAAGCAGCCGCAGCTCGCGGGGGCGCTGGTCGGCGGGGTTGAAGAGCTCGACGCCGGTCTGCCGGATCCGCATGCAGGTCGCACGATCGATGACCTGATCGCGCAGTTCCCGCCCGTCGTCATAGGGGAGGGCAAGACAATCGCCGGTCTGCCGATGCGGATCGATCAGCGCGGACACCCAGTTGATCAGATCGGCCGCTGTCCACGCCTTCGACGGAAAGCCTGCCGCGTGCAGGGTCGCCCGCACGCTGTCCCTGACCAGCAGCAGGTCGTCGAGGTGCGTGAGATCCTCGGGGTTGCCCGCAATCGAGACGCTAACCACCAGCCTGAAATCCCGCAGCAGATAATTCTGCGCGGGCAGCAGCGACGCTCGACTGCCGGCGAGGTAGTACTCGACCCGGCGTCGCGCCATGGTGCGGTGGATGTTGCTGTGCCGCCCGGCACGACCCAGATTCGCAAACTCCGGGACAGCCTCGTCCGGCCGGCGCAGTCCGGCGTAGCGTGCGAGCGGGGCACGGATGTCGGGACTGGCGAAGAGATGGAACTGGATGCCGGTGCCCGGTGGCGAGGCGGCATAGAGCGCGGTCAGCACGCGCGTCATCTCCTCGTCGGCGCCGGACTGGGGCCGCACTTCCAGGCAGAAGCCGAGCGAATCGCGATTGACGAAGACCTGGCGGTCTGCGAGCCAGGCACGATACGGCAGCCACTCCGAGAAGGCCGCCGCATCATTGCCGGCAAGGGCGGATGCTCCTTGCGAGCGAGGCAGGAGGTCCGCTGCCTTGGCTCCGGCGAGCATGGCTTCGAGGTCGGCGATCAGGGTGCGAAACATGATTCAGTGCTCCGTGGAGATGGGCTCGGCGCCGAATGACGGATTCGCGGATGGCAGCGGGTAGCGAGTCGGGGCTTGCGGTGCTTCGGCCGGTGCTTTCGTCGGCGAAGGCTCTTGAGTGAGCGACACCGGCGGTGCCACGCCGTCCACGCGGGAGCCCGTCGCCGGCCGCACGTGCTCGATGAGCCAGCGTCCGCTATCGACGACGACATGCACCAGCGCCTGTTCGTGCAGATCGCCGTCCGCGTCTTCCCAGGGGGCGATCCACAGCCGCAGGAGTCGCGGGTTCGATCGCAGTGAACTCGACGCGGCGGCGGCCCTGCCGGGTGCCATGGGCGTCGCGCCGTAGGCGACAGGTTCGTCCGGCGGCGGCTTCTGCGCGGACGACTTGGCTAGCTTGGGCATGCCCTGAGCCGAATTTGCATAGATACCGGAGACGGAGGTGCACATCGCACCTTCCGGCGCTTTGCAGGCGTAACCGTCCACGCCGCCGACACCCGACAGGGTCGATGCGCAGCCGGCGAGCGTCAGGGCAACCAGCAGCAGTGGCGTGGAAACTGCTCGATTCATCGCGCGGCGCTCTTTGGCGACGCCGGGCCTTCGGCGCTGGCCGTGGCGCGCGCGAGCCACGCCTCGATCTGCACACTGCTGGCGGCACCGGGAAGAATGCGACCGTCGGCGGCAACGAGGGTCGGTGTGCCGGTGATGCCGAGGCGTTCGCCGAGTGCAATGTTGCGATCGACCGGGTGCGGACATTCCCTGGCCGGGCTCGTTTCGTCCCGCAACATCAACGCACGCCAGGCCGCTACCCGATCCCTGGAACACCAGACGGCAATCGCCTTGCTGCGCGCCCCGGGATGGAGCGAGGCGATCGGCATCAGGAAGGTGTAGATCGTGACGTCGGTGAGGCTCTTTATCTCGGTTTCCAGCTTGAGGCAGTAAGGACAAT
>JACRLX010000054.1 GCA_016235165.1 Rhodocyclales bacterium | reverse complement strand
GCGTTCGTCGCCGACACTTCGGTATGAAGACGACGTGGTATTTGCACTCCCATGCGGTGTGATTTAGGCTTTCGTACTTGTCCATCGTGACTCTCCCTCTCGTGTGCTTGGCGGCTCACGTTTGGAAGTGTCCTCCGATGGGCTCCCCTATTCGTCAAACTTCTACTGCCTCCCCGGCAGAGCCGGGGGGCCTCCCCTTGTAGGCTAGACTTCCCGAGCCACAACGGAGACCCGCAATGAAATACATCGAACACGGCAAGGGCGGCGGCCCGGAGTGCATGGCCGTCGCAGAGAGCGCCATCCCGCAACCCGCCCCCGGTCAGATCCTGATCGAAGTCGTCTGTGCCGGCGTCAATCGCCCGGACTGCCTGCAACGCTCGGGCAGGTATCCGCCCCCGCCGGACGCCTCGCCCATCCTCGGCCTCGAAGTCGCCGGCCGGGTCAAGGCCGTCGGCGAGGGTGTCACGGAATGGAAAGTCGGCGCTGACGTGACGGCGCTCACACCCGGCGGCGGCTATGCCGAGTACTGCGTGGCGGCCGCCAGCCATGCGCTGCCCATCCCCAATGGCATGGACTACGCCACGGCGGCAGCGCTGCCCGAAACCTGGTTCACCGTCTGGGCCAACCTCGTCGACCTCGGCCGTTTGAAAAAGAGCGAGCGCCTGCTGGTGCATGGCGGCTCCAGCGGCATCGGCCTCGTCGCCATCCAGCTCGCCAAACATCTGGGAGCGGAGTGCTTCGTCACCGTCGGCAGCGAAGAGAAGGCCGCATTCTGCCGCGAAGCCGGCGCAGCGCATGCCGTCAACTACCGCACGCAGGACTTTGCCGAGGAACTGAAGCACATCACCGGCGGCAGCGGCGTGGATGTGGTGCTGGACATGGTCGGCGCGCCCTACCTGCAACGCAACCTTGCCAGCCTGCGCCGCGACGGCCGGCTGGTGTATGTGGCCTTCCTCGAAGGCAGCAAGGGAGAGGCCGACCTGCTGCCGGTGATGGTGAAGCGCCTGACCATCACTGGCTCGACCATGCGCCCGCGCAGCCTGGCCGAGAAGACGGCGATCCGCGATGCGCTGGCCGCCAACATCTGGCCGGAGCTCGAGCGCGGCGAACTGCTGCCGCACCTCCACGCGCGCTTTCCGCTGGCGCAGGCGACCGAGGCGCACCGGCTGATGGAATCGAGCAAGCATATCGGGAAGATTGTTCTGGAGGTGGGCAAGGCATGAGCACTGTTATCGTAAGTGTTTCCGAATTCAGGGCACGTTGCGCCGACTACCTTCGCCTGGTTGAGAAGGAAGGTGCATCGGTTGGCTTGACGCGCAATGGAGTCTTGGTAGCGCGCCTCGAAAATCCATCTAAGACTGAAAAAACTGATGCGCCATGGTTGCGGCTGCGCGGCAGGGGACGACTGAGCGGCCCGCCTTCGGCCAGCGTGCTTCATGAAATATCCTGAGGAAAAATCATGACTTTGACGATCGACGTGGTTTCCGACGTGGTCTGCCCCTGGTGCTTCATCGGCAAGCGCCACCTCGACAAGGCGATCGCACTGTGGCGCGCGGAGCATTCGGACAGCGAGGTCACGGTGAGCTGGCACCCCTTCTTCCTCAACCCGGACACGCCCGAGGGCGGCGAGCCCTACCGCCCCTTCCTGGAAAAGAAGTTCGGCGGCCCGCAGGGCCTGGCCGAGATCTGGCAGCGCGTACGCGAGGCGGGCAAGCCCGCCGGCATCGACTTCGCCTTCGAGAAGATCGAGCTGCGTGCCAACACGCTGGCCGCGCACCGGCTGATCCACTACGCGCAGAAGATTGACGCCACCCAGGCGGCCGCATTGGTCGAAGCGCTGTTCGCCGCGCAGTTCCTCGAAGGCCGCCATGTCGGCGACCGCGCCATCCTTGCCGAGATCGCCGGCGGCTGCGGCTACGACGCGGCGGCGGTGAAGGCCTACCTCGACAGCGACGAGGATGCCGACGCCGTGAAGGAGGATGCCGAGCAGTCGCGCCGCATGGGCATCAACGGCGTGCCCTTTTTCGTCTTCAACCAGAAGCTGGCGGCCTCGGGGGCGCAGGCGCCGGAGGCACTGCTCGGGGTGATGCGCCAGGCCGGCGCTTGAACCACGACTCCCCGGCTCGCCGGCGGACGAAAATACGCAGCATTTCCAGCAGCCGGCGAGACTGAATTCACGCCCGGCCGTGGATTCCCTTGCCCGCCACGGCCTTCTTGATTGCCATCAAGGCAGGCGCAGCCCATTCGCGGAGACTGGCCGGCCATCGGCGCAGGTATCTCGCAGGACGTCCGCCGCCAACCCATGGGCACAGGTGCAATCATGCTTGGTTTCGATCTCGGCAAATATCGGACGATCGTCATTTCGATCGCCCTGTTTCTGGTGCTGGATCTTGGCGTGCTGGTCCTGAACTTCGTCATCTCCAGCGAGATTGACAAGGATGCCGTCAACATCAACCTGGCCGGCCGGCAGCGGATGCTGTCGCAGCGCATGGCCAAGACGGCGCTCCAGGTCGAGGCACGCGCGGTCCAGAGTGTCCCGTTCGAGAAGGAAGCCGAGGAACTGCAGGCAGCGCATTCGACCTTCGACAGCACGCTGAACGCCTTCATCGCCGGTGGTGCCACGCTGAGCGGCGCCGGCAGCGAGATCCGCATCGATCGCATCGACGACGCCAAGGCACAGGCCATACTCGGCGAAGCCAGGGCGCTATGGACGCCCTTCAGCACTCAGGTGCGCGCCCTGGGCGACAAGGGCACAGCCACGCCCGAGGCTGCCGCGACACTGGCGCGTCAGGCGGAAAACGTCAACCTCGGCCTGCTCAAGCTGATGAACGACCTGACGACGCGCAGCGAACAACTCTCATCGGACAAGGCGACTACGCTGCGCCTGGTCCAGGTCGGCGGCATCACGCTGGCGACGGTCAACTTCCTGATCATCCTGTTCCACTTCCTGCGCCACCTGCGGGAAAGCGATCGGCTGGTGGAAAGGGCCAAGCGCGAGACCGACAACATCCTGCGCACGACCCAGGAGGGCCTGTTCCTGCTCGACGACAGGTTCGCCATCGGGTCGCAGCATTCCAGGGCCCTGGGCGGCATCATCGGCACCGAGCAACTCGCCGAGCAGGATTTCCTCGGCATCCTCAGGCCCATGGTCACGCAGAAGACGCTGGATACCACCCGGGAATACATCGAGCTGCTGTTCAAGCCCGAGATCAAGGAAAAGCTGGTCGGCAGCCTGAACCCGCTGAGCCACGTAGAAATCCACCAGGCCCACGGCGCCGGCGAAACCAGCACGCGCTACCTGCAGTTCGGCTTCAACCGCGTGCGCGACGAAAGCCGCATCACGCACCTGCTGGTGACGGCCAACGACATCACCCGCCGCGTCAAGCTGGAGCAGGAACTCAAGGCCACCGAGGAACGCGCGCGCGGCCAGATGGGCATGCTGGTCGAGATCCTGCAGGTCGATCCTTCCGACATGCATCGCTTTCTGCAGGCGGCGAACGAGGGCCTGCACCACATCAACGGCCAGCTCATGGACCAGTCCGGCGGCAAGACCGAGCAGAAAATCAATGCCATCTACCGCATCACCCATCGCCTCAAGGGAGATGCCGGCGCGCTGGGCCTTTCCATCCTCGCCGAACCCTTCCATGAGCTGGAGGAAGTGCTGAGCGGGCTGCGCGGCCGGTCCAACGTCTCCGGCGAAGACTTCCTGCCCGTAACGGTGCAGCTCAAGGCCCTGTTCGAACAGCTGGAAACCGTGGGCAGCGCGGTCAACCGCATCGGCCAGGTGCGCGGTGTGGTCACAGTGGAACCGCCGCGACCCAGGGTCGAGACCGCCGAGACACCGCCGCGCGTGGTCGGTCTATGGCAATCCTTCGCCATGCAGATCGCCGAGCGCCAGCAGCGCAAGGTCGAACTCATCTACAGCGGGATCGACCTGGAAAGGCTGGCACCTGTCCTGCAGGACAGCGTCAATGGCATCGTCACCCAGTTCCTGCGCAATTCAGTGGTACACGGCATCGAGTCACCAGCCGAGCGCCGCCAGCGCGGCAAACCGGAGGCCGGGCGCATCGCGGTTTACGTATCGCAACGCGATGACGGCGGCGCGGACCTCAGTTTCCGCGACGACGGCCAGGGCCTGTCGATTGCCAAGCTGCGCGACGCGGCCGTGCGCGCCGGAAAACTGACGGCGGAGGAAGCCGCCACTCTGGATCAGCGCCGCATCGTCGCGCTGATCTTCGAGCCCGGCATCTCGACCAGGGAGACGGCGGACGAGGATGCCGGCCGCGGTGCCGGGCTGGACGTGGTGAAGGACATGATCACCACGCTCGGCGGCACCGTGCGCATTGGCAGCACGCCGGGCGAGTATTGCCATTTCCGTGTCAGCCTGCCGGCGCAGCCAGAGCAGTTGCTTGCCGCCTGACCCGCAGGGAGCCAGTTCCATGAAAAAACTGATGATTGCCGACGATTCGAACATCGTGCGCAGCAAGATCGCACGTGCGCTGGGCCAGCACGGCCTGCACATCGTCGGGCTGGCCGCCAACGGCCGCGAGGCGCTGGAGTTGTTCAAGTCAGCGCGGCCCGAGGTGGTGACGATGGACCTCACCATGCCGGAAATGGATGGAATCGAATGCATCCGCAAGATCCGCGCGCTGGACCCCAGGGTGCGCATCCTGGTCGTCTCGGCCCTGTCGGACAAGGCGACGGCGATCCAGGCGCTGAAGGAAGGCGCCCAGGGCTTCCTGGACAAGCCCTTCACCGAGGCCGAGCTTTCCGATGCCATCGGCGAACTGCTGGAGGACTCGAACCATGGATGAAACCCAGCTCAAGGCCTTCGTCGGCATCGTCCAGAACTACTTCGACAAGATCACCGGCAACCCGGCCGAAGTCGGCACGCCTTTCCTCGGTGAGCCGGGCGATCTGCCGATCCACGACTTCACCGGAGTCATCGGCATCTCCGGCAACCAGCGCGGCTGCGTCTACTTCAGCGCCCCGGCGCTGATGCTCCGGGAGATCCTGCTGCGTGCCGGCGAAACGGACCTCTCCGACGGCAACCTCGCCGACATCACCGGCGAGATCGCCAACACCATCGCCGGCAACGCGCGGCGCGAATTCGGCAGCGAATTCCTGATCTCGGTACCGGTCGTGGTGCGCGGCAGCGGGCAGCACATCACCATGCCGAAGGACGTCAAGGCCTACGTGATACCGCTGCGCTGGCGCAAGATCGCCGCCTCGCTGGTGGTCAGCGTCGGCAAGGCCTGACGGCGAGGGGCTCAGCGCCGCCCCTGCCCCACCGCCTTTTGCTCGACGGCGAACACGGCTGCCTCGACGCGCGAGCTGAGGTTGAGCTTGGCCAGGATGTGCTTGACGTGCAGCTTGACGGTGTCATGGCTGATGTCGAGCACGCGGGCGATGGCCTTGTTCGACAAGCCCTGCGAGAGGTGCTGAAGGATTTCGCGTTCGCGCGCGGTAAGCAGCTTGAGGGTGTCGGCCTTGCTCGCGGCCGGATTGCCGCCCTGTAGGAGATTGACCAGCTTCAGCGTCATCGCCGGGGCCACCACGGTCTCGCCGCGCACCGCGCGCTGCACGGCATCGACCACGTCTTCCGGCTCCATGTCCTTCAGCAGGTAGCCCTTGGCACCGGCCTGCATCGCGGCGGCAAGATCTTCCTCGGCATCGCTCACCGTCAGCACCAGCACCGGGCCGTGCCAGCCGCCGGCCACCAGTTGCCGCAGCAGGGCCAGCCCGCCGTGCGGCGGCATGTTGAGATCGCTGATGATCACGTCGGGTTTCGCCTCGGGCAGGATGCGAAGCGCGTCGTCACCATTGCCGGCAATCGCCGCGACCTTGATCGTGCCGCGCTGCTCCAGCAACTCGGCGAGGCCCTTGCGAAACAGCGTGTGGTCGTCGACCAGCATGACGCGGATCGGCGCGTCGGCACACTGGTTCATCCGGTCAGCCCTCCCCCTGGCGAAAAGGAAAGGCGCACGCGAAAGCCCCCCTGCGGCAGATTGACCACTTCCAGCCGGCCGCCGATCTTCTGCGCCCGCTCGCGCATGATGGTAAGGCCGAAGTGGTCGCGCAAGCCGGGATGTTCCTCGAAGCCGCCGACACGGTTGGCGATGGCGAAGAAACCCTGCCCACCCTTGCCGTTATCTTCAACCGTGGCAAGGTAATAATCGCCGGCGGCCTCCAGGGTCATGTGCGCTTCGGTGGCCCCGGAATGGCGCGCGACATTGGCCAGCGCCTCCTGCAGGATGTGGAACACCTGGCTTTCCTTTTCCGGCTCCAGGCGCAGGTCGGTGAGCCGGTTCTCGTAGTGCAGGATGATGCCGGTGCGCTCGCGGAAGCCCACCGCCAAACCTTGCAGGGAATGATGCAGCCCCATCGGGTCCATGCGGCTGCGGAACTGCACCAGCAGCTCGCGCAGGTGGCCGTAGGCGTCGTCCAGCGCCTGGCTGACGTCGCCCGCATACTTGGCGATTTTCTCCAGCGACTGGTCGGCAATGGCGTCGTTGAGCATGGCCATGCGCATCTTCATGTAGGCCAGGGTCTGCGCCAGCGAGTCGTGGATCTCGGCCGCCATCATCTGCCGCTCGCTGGTCAGTACGATGCGCAGGTTTTCGCGCTTGAGGCGGGCGTTTTCCAGGGCCAGGCCAAGATGCTCACCGATCGAGCGGAACAGCAGCGCAACCTCTTCGGGCAATTCGAAAGCCTGCGGCAGGTAGAGGTTGTAGGTGCCCAACAGACGCCCGGCGTTTTGCAGCGGCACCACCACCATGGCCTGACAGCCGGTACCGAACCAGTCGCTGTGGGTGCGCTCGGCGCAACCAGCGAGGTCGATTTCAAAGCAGGGCTTGTTCTGGCCGATGGCGACGCCGCACTGGCCGCAGTCGCGCGACACCAGGCGCTCGAACTTGACCACCTGCGCCGGCAGGCCGCGCGAGGCAACCATGCGCAGGTGCTGGCCGTCGCTGGTCAAGACGCGCACCACCCCGGCATCGGCCTTGGCCAGGCGGATCATGGTGCCAAGAAATCGGCCCAACAGCTCGTCGAGATCATCCTCGTCGGCCAGGTTGCTCGAAATCTCGGAGAGGACGTGCAGCGCTTCCAGTGTGTGCCCACCGGAGGGATCCAGGTCGAGATCGCGCGAGGCAACGGGTTCCGGCGTCATGATCAGTCGGGCAGGCGCCAGGCACCGGAGGTGATCTTGTCGGCCCACATCAGGGCCGAAATGGTTTTGCCGTCGGTAATCTCGCCATCCTGCACGGCAAGCAGCGCGTCGGCCACGCTCATTTCAATGACATCGAGATGTTCGCCATGGTCGCGCTGATGGCCGACGTAGATCAGGCCCTGCGCCCAGAATATTTCGATGCGTTCGTCGGCATAACCGATGCAGGGGTGCATGGTGGCCAGATGACGCCAAAATTTCGCCGTGTGGCCGGTTTCCTCGCGCAGCTCCCTTTTCGCGGTATCCAGCGGATGCTCGCCCGGGTCGATCTTGCCGGCGGGGAGCTCGGTGAAGATGCGCCGCAGGGGATAGCGAAACTGGCGTTCGAAGAGCAGATTGCCGTTTTCGAGCACGGCGACGATGACGACCGCGCCGGGATGGGCGATCCATTCGCGCACGGTCTGATGCCCATCGTGCAGCGCCACCTGGTCACGGCGCACCTTGAGCAGCAGGCCGTCGTAGACCTGCTCGCTGCCGAGGGTGTGTTCGATCAGTTGGGAATCATCCATCGATGCCTGGCGGGGGAAGTCAACCGGAAGCCGGTGTCCCCCTATCTTAGCGCAGCCGGAACCACGCTTCGCTGCCAATGTCGGCAGCGGACCGAACGATCAGACCGAGCGCAGCAGCGCGGTCGTGCAGAGCATCATCACTTCGTTGGGGAACAGGCCCAGTCCGGCAACGGCGATGCCGTTAAGGGAAAACAGGACGCGGACATCCAGGCCGGCGGTGATCGGCGCGGAATCCACGGGGGCGTCGAAGTACATCAGCTTGACCACGCGCAGATAGTAGAAGGCGCCAATCAGCGAGAACATGACCGCGATCACCGCCACCGTGACGTAGCCGGCCTTGATCGCGGCGAGCAGCACGGCGAACTTGGCAAAGAAACCGATGAAGAAGGGAATCCCGGCCATCGAGAACATCATGATCAGCATCATTGCAGCGAACCAGGGACTGCGCTTGTTGAGGCCCTTGAAGTCCTCCAGGTTCTCGGCTTCGTAGCCCGCGCGCGAAAGCAGCAGGATTGCGCCGAAGGCGCCCAGCGACATCAGGACATAGGCCACCGTGTAATACATCGCCGAGCTGTAGGCATTGGTGGCGGTAAAGGGATCGATTTTGCCGGCGACCATGCCCGACATCAGGCCCAGCACCATGTAACCCATGTGGGAAATGGCGGAGTAAGCCAGCATGCGCTTGATATTGGTCTGGGCGATGGCGGCCAGGTTGCCCAGGCCGATCGACAGGACGGCCATGACCAGCAACATCTTTTGCCAGTCGGCGGCGAGTCCGAGCAGCCCATACACCAGCAGGCGCAGTGCCATGGCGAAGGCCGCCAGCTTGGGCGCGGAGCCGATGAACATGGTGACGGCGGTGGGGGCGCCATGATAGACATCCGGTATCCACATGTGGAAAGGCACCAGGCCCAGCTTGAAGGCGATGCCGGCAACGATGAATACCAGGCCGAATACCAGCACTGTCTTTTCGGTATGTCCCTGATACAGGGCCTGCGCCACGCCACCCAGCTCAAGGCTGCCGGTCGCACCATACACCATGGACATGCCATAGAGCAGGAGGCCGGACGCCAGGGCGCCAAGCACGAAATACTTCATTGCCGCTTCAGTGCCGCGCGTGGAATCGCGATCGATGGCGACCAGACCGTAAAGCGACAGCGACATCAGTTCAAGGCCGAGGTACATGGTGATGAAGTTGGCCGCCGAGATCATGATCATCATGCCCATCGTGGCGTAGATCACCAGCAGGTAGAACTCACCCTTGTCCAGACCGCGATCGACGAGGTACTGGCGACTGTAGACCAGCATCATCAGGACCGCGAAATAGGTCATCAGCTTGAGGAAATCGGCCAGCATGTCGTCGATGAACATGCCGCTGAAGGTCAGCACCGGTTGCGCATCCGAGGTGACCAGCGTGATCAGGGCCGCGCCCAGCAGCGAAACGGCGGTCAACATCGCCGCCATCCAGCGGTGGGTTGCGCCGAAGAACAGGTCGACGAACAATACCAGGAAGGACATCAGCAGGAGGAAGATCTCCGGTGCCGCCGGGTACAGATCGGGCATCACGAAATTATTCAGCATCGCTTCTCTCGTGTCTTTCTCGTCGTGTGCCTTGGGGTCAAAGCTTGCTCACGGCAACGTGCCTGAGCAGGTTATCCACCGAGGCATGCATCACTTCGGTGAAGGGGAAGGGATAGAGGCCCATGCCCAGCACGCAGAGCGCCAGCAGGGCCAGGAACAGGAACTCGCGGCCGCTGATGTCCTGCATTTCGGCCACGTGATGATTGCCGACCGGCCCATAGACCACACGCTTGATCATCCACAGCGTGTAGGCGGCGCCCAGGATCAGCGTCGTGGCGGCAAGGAAGCCAAGCCAGAAATTGGCCTTGATGGCGCCGAGGATGACCATGAACTCGCCGACGAAGCCGGAGGTGGCCGGTAGGCCGGAGTTGGCCATGGCGAAGAAGATGAACAGCGCGGCGAATTTCGGCATGGTGTGCACCACGCCGCCGTAATCGGCGATCTGGCGCGAATGCACGCGGTCGTACATGACCCCGACGCAGAGGAACATGGCGCCGGAGACGAAACCGTGGGAGATCATCTGCACCAGGGCGCCCTCGATGCCGAGCTGGTTGAAGATGAAGAAACCCAGCGTGACAAAGCCCATGTGCGAAATCGACGAGTAGGCGATCAGTTTCTTCATGTCGGTCTGCACCAGGGCGACGAAGCCGATGTAGACCACCGCGATCAGCGACAGGGTGATCATGAAGTTCGCCATGTAATGCGCGGCGTCGGGCACGATAGGCAGAGAGAACCGGACGAAGCCGTAGGCACCGAGCTTCAGGGCGATCGCCGCCAGCACCACGGAACCGCCGGTGGGCGCCTCGACGTGGGCATCGGGCAACCAGGTATGCACCGGCCACATCGGCACCTTGACCGCGAAGGACACCAGGAAAGCAACGAAAATCAGGATCTGCGGCTTCATGCCGATCTGCAACTGGTGCCAATCGAGGATGTTGAAGCTGCCGCGCGATTCGAGGAAAAGCCAGAGCAGCGCAACCAGCATCAACAGCGAGCCGAGCAGGGTATAGAGGAAGAACTTGATCGCGGCATAGACCCGGTTGGGACCGCCCCAGACACCAATGATGATGTACATCGGGATCAGCGAGGCCTCGAAGAAGACGTAGAACAGGACGCCATCCAGGGCGCTGAAGATGCCGTTCATGAGGCCCGACATGACAAGGAAGGCGCCCATGTACTGGGCCTGCTTTTCCTCGATGACGTCCCAGCCGGCCAGCACCACCATCACGGTGATGAAGGCGTTGAGCAGGATAAAAGGCATGGATATACCGTCCGCCCCGAGGAAGTACTGCACGTTGAAACGGGGAATCCAGGGCGACTGCTCGACGAACTGCATGCCGGCGATCTTGGGATCGAATCCGGTGTAAAGCGGAATCGTCACCAGGAAGCCGGCGACGGCCACCGCCAATGCCAGCCAGCGAACCAGGCAACGGCGATCGGACCCGGCCCAGAACACCGGCAATGCCCCCAGTATGGGAACCCAGATTGCGAGACTCAGGAGTTGCTGGTTCATCTGTTTATCATTCCATCGGGCCGCGGCGGGTGCGCGTCAGGCCCTCCAAAGCGACAGGAAGGCAACCACGCCGAACAGCATGGCCAAGGCGTAACGATAGATGCGGCCTGACTGGATCATTCCGGTAAGCCCGGCGAACCAACCCACCGCGCCGGCCGAGCCGTTGACCATGACGCCGTCGATCAGCACCTGATCGCCAGCCTTCCACAGGCCACGCCCGACGCCGCGCGCACCGCCGGCGAAGAACCAGTCGTTGAAACGGTCGAAGCCGTACTTTTCTTCCAGAATCATGGCCGGGAAGGCAAGCTTCTGCTTGATCACGGCCGGCAGGTCGGGCCGCGCGATGTACAAATACCAGGCCGTCGCCGCACCGGAGATGGCCAGCCAGAAGGGCAGCGTGGTGACGCCATGGGCCATCATGCCGAAGATGCCGTGGAACTCGTGCGCCATGGTCGCCAGGGCCTTGTGGGTCTCGGCTATAGAGATGGAACCGCCAAACCAGTTGCCGTAAAGCACGGTGCCGATCAGCCAGCCCGAGGCAATGGCCGGAATCGAGAGCAGGATCAGCGGTACGGTGACCACCTTGGGCGACTCCTGCGGCTCGACCGGTCCGTGATGACCGTGGTCGTCATGGGCATCGTGGTGGGCGTCGTGCCCGTCGCCATGATCGCCATGATGGTCGGCGGCGTGGCGGAAGCGCTCTTCGCCGTGGAAGGTAAAGAAGATCAGGCGGAAGGAATACAGGCCGCCGACGAACACCGCCGCCAGGGCGCAGTAGTAGGCAAAGTGGGCGCCCGGCACATTGGCCAGATGCACAGCCTCGATGATCGAATCCTTGGAAAAGAATCCGGCAAAGGGCGGCAGGCCGGCGTTGGCAATGGCGCCGATCAGCATGGTGAAATAGGTGATCGGCATGTACTTGCGCAGGCCGCCCATCTTGCGCATGTCCTGTTCGTGGTGCATGGCGATGATCACCGAACCTGCACCGAGGAAGAGCACGGCCTTGAAGAAGGCGTGGGTCATCAGGTGGAAGATCGCCACCGAGTAGGCCGAGGCACCCAGGGCCATGGTCATGTAACCGAGCTGGGACAGGGTCGAGTAGGCCACCACGCGCTTGACGTCGGTTTGCACGATGGCGATCAAGGCCATGAACAGCGTGGTGATGGCACCGATGACGATGACGAAGGACAGGGCGGTATCGGAAAGCTCGAACAGCGGCGACATGCGCGAGACCATGAAGACGCCGGCGGTGACCATGGTCGCGGCATGGATCAGCGCCGAGATCGGGGTCGGGCCTTCCATCGAATCCGGCAGCCAGACATGCAGCGGAAACTGCGCCGACTTGCCCATGGCGCCGATGAACAGGCAGATGCAGATGGCGGTGATCAGCGGCCAGCCGGTCACGGCCTCGGTCATCGTCGCCAGTTCCTTGGCCTTGCCGAAGACGGTGACGTAGTCGAGGCTGCCGGCATAGGCGGCGATCAGGCCCAGACCCAGCAGGAAGCCGAAGTCGCCGACGCGATTGACCAGGAAGGCCTTGAGGTTGGCGTAGATCGCCGTTTCGCGCACCGACCAGAAACCGATCAGCAGGTAGGAAACCAGGCCGACTGCCTCCCAGCCGAAAAACAGTTGCACGAAGTTGTTGCTCATGACGAGCATCAGCATCGAGAAGGTGAATAACGAGATGTAGCTGAAGAAGCGCTGGTAGCTGTTGGTGCCGGCCTTGCTGCCCTCGGGCCAGTTGTCCTCGTCGTGGGCCATGTAGCCGATGGTGTAGATATGCACCATCAGGGAAACAAAGGTCACAACGAGCATCATCAGGACCGTGAGCTGGTCGATCAGGAAGCCGACCTCAAGCTTGAGGCCGCCCGATTCCATCCACTGATACACCGTGCCGTTGAAGGTATGGCCAGCCTGCACGTCCTGGAAAATGATCACGGACAGGATGAAGGAAATCGCGACGCCGATCGAGGTGATGGTGTGTGAGCCGACACGGCCGAGCAGATTCGCGAACAGCCCGGCCAGGATGGCACCGGCCAGCGGCGCCAGGGGAACGAGTAGATAAATGGTCTTCATGCCCTTGTGCCCCTTAGCCCTTCAGGCTGTCGAGGTCTTCGACATCGATCGATGACAGGTTGCGGAACAGCACCACCAGGATCGCCAGGCCGATGCCGGATTCGGCGGCGGCCACGACCAGGATAAAAAAGACGAAGAGCTGGCCGGAAAGGTCGTTGAGGTAATGCGAGAAGGCAACGAAATTGAGGTTGACCGCGAGCAGCATCAACTCGATGGCCATCAGCAGGACGATCAGGTTCTTCCGGTTGAGGAAGATGCCGATCACGCTGATGACGAACAGGATCGCCGCCAGGATCAGGTAGTGCGAGAGCGGGATCATGCCTTGTCTCCTTCCTTGGCGGATGCCGGCAACTCGACTTCCGGAGCCATCTTGACGAGGCGCATGCGATCCCTGGCCTTGACCGCGATCTGGTCCGAAGAATGCATCGCCTTGTTGTCCTTGCGCTTGCGCAGGGTCAGCATGACGGCGACGATGATGGCCACCAGCAGGATCACCGAGGCGATTTCGAAGGGATAGGCATAGTCGGTGAACAACACCCGCGCCAGTTCCTTGGTGTTGCTGTAGTTGGCCGGCAGATTCTGCGGCGGCAGGTTGGCGAGGCCAAAGTAGCGGCCCGACAGCACCACGGCCATTTCGGCGGCAAGCAGTCCGCCCACCAGGATACCCAGCGGCAGGTTGCTCCAGAAACCCGCACGCACCCGCTCGATATTGATGTCGAGCATCATCACCACGAACAGGAACAGCACCATCACGGCGCCGACATAGACCATGACCAACGCCAGCGAGAGGAATTCGGCCTGCAACAGCATCCACAAGCCGGCGACATTGAAGAAGGCGAGAACCAGGAACAGCACCGCGTGTACCGGGTTGCGCGCGGTGATCACGCGCAAGGCGGCCAGGACCGTGATGGTCGAGAAGAGATAAAAGAGTAGGGTCTTGAATTCCATGGCCGGTTCAGCGGTAAGGTGCATCCTGAGCACGATCGGCGGCAATCTGGGCTTCGTTTTTGTCGCCCACGGCCAGCAGCATCTGCTTGGTGTAATACAGGTCACCGCGCGCCTCGCCGTGGTACTCGAAAATGCGGGTTTGCACGATGGCGTCGACCGGACAGGCTTCCTCGCAGAAACCGCAGAAGATGCACTTGGTCAGATCGATGTCGTAGCGCGTGGTGCGACGACTGCCGTCGGCGCGTTCGGCGGACTCGATGGTGATCGCCATCGCCGGACAAACCGCCTCGCAAAGCTTGCAGGCAATGCAGCGTTCTTCGCCGTTGGGATAGCGGCGCAGCGCATGCAGGCCACGGAAACGATTGCTTTGCGGCGTCTTCTCTTCGGGATACTGGACGGTGATCTTGCGCGCGAACATGTAGCGCCCGGTCACTGCCATGCCCTTGAAAAGTTCCTTGAGGAACAGGCTGCCGATAAAGTCTTTTGCACCCATGATTGTCTCTCCTCGCCTTACTTCCAGATCGACAGCGGCGACATCATCCAGACGCCGACAACGAGGATCCAGACCAGCGTCAGCGGCACGAAGACCTTCCAGCCCAGGCGCATCAACTGGTCATAGCGGTAGCGCGGGAAGGTGGCGCGTATCCAGAGGAAGAAGAACAGGATCGCCGACATCTTGGCCGCCATCCAGTGGAAGCCGTCGGGAATGAAGGCGACGGGCGAAAGCCAGCCGCCAAGGAAGAAGATCGAGGTCATCGCCGAGATCAGGATCATGTTGGCGTATTCGGCGAGGAAGAACATCGCGAATGCCATGCCCGAGTATTCGACCATGTGGCCGGCGACGATTTCCGACTCGCCTTCGACCACGTCGAAGGGCGCACGGTTGGTTTCCGCCACGCCCGAGATCAGGTAGACACCGAACATCGGCAGCAGCGGCAGCCAGTTCCAGGACATGAAATCGAGGCCGTAACTCGCAAAGCGCCCCTTGCTCTGCGCCATGACGATCTCGCTCAGGTTCAGGCTGTTGGACACCATCAGCACGCAGATCAGTCCCAGACCCATCGAAACTTCGTAAGAGATCATCTGGGCCGAAGCGCGCATGGCGCCGAACATCGGATATTTCGAGTTCGAGGCCCAGCCGGCAATGATAATGCCATACACGCCGACCGAACTTACCGCCAACAGGTAAAGCACGCCGGCATCGATATTCGCCAGCACCCAGCCGGGAGAAAACGGAATCACCGCCCATGCCGCGAGCGCCGGCGCAATCGCCATGATAGGACCGACGACGAACAATTTCTTGTCCGCCGCGGACGGGAACAGCACTTCCTTGAGGAACAGCTTGAGGCCGTCGGCGATCGGTTGCAGCAAGCCCCAGGGACCGACCCGGTTGGGACCGATGCGCACCTGCATCCAGCCGATGACCTTGCGTTCCCAGAAGGTCAGGTAGGCGACCGACAGCAGCAAGGGCGCCATGATCAGGACGATCTGCGCCAGGGTCCAGACCAGGGGCCAGACCGGCTTGACCGTCGGCCAGGCCGTGCCGAGCGCGCCTTGCAGGAAGGAGACGACCATCGCTTCCATCACGCCTTCTCCACAGTCAGGGTGGCGAACATCGCGCCAAGGCCGATGGTATCGGCATGGGCCGCCGCGACGCGCACCACGTTGTCGGGCAATCCGTTGTCGAGGCCGGCGCGCAGCGTGATCACCGTACCGCCAGCGCCGACTTTCACGGCATCGCCAGCGGCCAGCCCCGATTTCGCCAGGGTGGCGGCATTCATGCGCGCCGCCGGCACCGCGGAATCCGCCGCCTGCTGCAAGGCCGGCGACCGGCGAACCAGCGGATCGGCAAAATAGATAGGCACATCGGCGACACGTTCAAGCTTGTCAGCCCCGTCGGCAAACGAGAGCGCGACAGCTTCTATCCCGTTGCTCATTCCGGCGACGAATTCGCGCTTGCCACCCAGGGCCTCGTTGCGCACATCTTCGGAACTGTCTTGGTCGAAGCCGGCCTGCTCCAGCAAGTTGCCCAGCACGCGCAGGACCTTCCAGCCCGGACGCGCTTCGCCCAGCGGCTTGGCGGCGGCATAGAAGCTTTGCACACGGCCTTCGGTATTAACGAAAGTCCCGGAGGTCTCGGTAAAGGGTGCCGTGGGCAGCAGCACGGCGGCGTAATCCAGCATGGCCGGCGTCCTGAACGGAGTCAGCACCACGGTAACCGCCGCCTTCGCCAATGCGGCAAGCGCCTGGGCGCCATCAGCGGTATCAAGGTCGGCTTCGGCACCCAGCACCACATAAGCCTGACGCGGATCCTTGAGCATGGCAGCGGCATTGAGGCCGCCGTTGCCTGGCACGGCCCTGGCCACATAACCGCCAACGCTGTTGGCGGCTTCGCCGAGGAAACCCAGCCTGCCGCCCAAGGTGGTGGCGATCAGGCGGCCCAGCGCATGCAACATGGCGGCCTGCGGATGCTGCTGGGCGAAGTTGCCGAGCAACACGGCGGAATTGCTGCCGGAAACGAGGCTGTCCGCAATGGCCTGTGCATCCGCCGTTATGCTTAGGCTTGCGATGTCCGACGGCACGGCGGCGCCCTTGGCGGCACACACCGCCTTCGCCACCTGGGCCAGCAATGCGGGCAAGTGCGAGGGTGGGGCAATCGCACGCGCGGTGAGATTGATCAGCAATTCGTCGTTTGCGCTGTGCAAGATGCTGACCTGCGCAGCCTTCTTGGCCGACTGGCGCAGACGTTGCGCTATCAGCGGATGGTCCTTGCGCAGGAAGGACCCCACCACCAGAACACGGTCAAGCGCGCTGATATCGGCGATCTTCATGCCCAGCGACGGTATGCCGGCGCGCTTGCCGTCGGCGGAAAAATCGCTGTGACGCAGACGGAGATCGATGTTTTCGCTGCCCAGACTGCGCAGCAGCTTTTGCGCGAGGAACATTTCTTCCAGCGTCGCATGCGGGCTCAGCAGACCGCCAATCGCGGCACCACCGTGATTCCTGGCAACATCACGCAAGGCATGGGCGGCATAGTCGAGCGCGACATTCCAGTCGACTTCCTTCCACTCCCCGCCCTGCTTCACCATCGGCTTGGTCAGCCGATCCGCCGAGTTCAGGCCCTGATAGGAGAAGCGTTCCTTGTCGGAAATCCAGCACTCGTTGACCGCTTCGTTCTCCAGCGGCAGCACGCGCATCACCTTGTCATGCTTGGTCTGCACGATCAGGTTGCTGCCCAGCGCGTCGTGCGGGCTCACGGACTTGCGCCGCGAGAGTTCCCAGGTGCGGGCCGAGAAGCGGAAAGGCTTCGAGGTCAGCGCACCGACCGGACAAAGATCGATGATGTTGCCGGAGAGTTCGGTGTCGACGGTCTTGCCAATGAAGGGCATGACTTCGGCGCGCTCGCCGCGGTAGGACTGGCCGAGTTCCATGAAGCCGGCAATCTCGGCGGTGAAGCGAATACAGCGCGTGCAGTTGATGCAGCGGGTCATGTCGGTCGACACCAGCGGACCGAGGTCCTTGTCCGGCACGACGCGCTTTTCTTCCTCGTATTTCGAAGCCGAATCGCCATAGCCGACGGCGAGATCCTGCAACTGGCACTCGCCACCCTGGTCGCAGATCGGGCAGTCCAGCGGGTGGTTGATCAGCAGGAACTCCATCACCGCCTTCTGCGCCTTGACCGCCAGCTCGGAATGGGTGAATACCTTCATGCCATTGGTGACGATGGTGGCGCAGGCCGGCATCGGCTTCGGCGCCTTTTCCACCTGCACCAGACACATGCGGCAGTTGGCCGCGATGGACAATTTCTTGTGGTAGCAGAAATGCGGAATATAGGTGCCCAGCTTGTGGGCCGCCTCGATGACGGTACTGCCATCCTCGACCTGTAGGGTCTTGCCGTCGATCTCGATCTCGACCATTACGCCGCCCCTGCCTTGAAAAAGCCGCTGCCCATCCGTTGGGTTTCCGGATCGACCAGACACTTCTTGTTCTCGATGTGGTACTCGAACTCGCTCTTGAAATGCTTGATGAAGCTGCGCACCGGGAAAGCCGCGGCATCGGCAAGCGCGCAAATGGTCTTGCCCATCATGTTGTCGGTCACGCGATTCAGCAGATCGAGGTCTTCGGGACGCCCTTCGCCGTGCTCGATGCGATGCACGACGCGGTAGAGCCAGCCGCTGCCCTCGCGGCAGGGCGTACATTGGCCGCAGGACTCTTCGTAATAGAAGTAGGAGAGGCGCTCCAGCGCCTTGACCATGCAGACCGTTTCGTCCATGACGATGACCGCGCCGGAGCCGAGCATGGAGCCGGCCTTGGCGATCGAATCGTAATCCATGGTGCAGTCCATGATGACGTCGGCCGGCAACACCGGAGCGGACGAACCACCGGGAATCACGGCCTTGAGCTTGCGCCCGCCGCGCATGCCACCGGCCATTTCCAGCAGCTTTGAAAACGGGGTGCCCATCGGCACTTCGAAGTTGCCCGGACGATTGACGTGACCGGAGACCGAAAACAGCTTGGTACCACCGTTGTTCGGCTTGCCCAGATTCAGGTAGGCCTCGCCGCCCATGCCGAGGATGAAGGGAATCGCGGCAAAGGTTTCGGTGTTGTTGATCGTGGTCGGCTTGCCGTAAAGGCCGAAATTCGCCGGGAAGGGCGGCTTGTAGCGCGGCTGCCCCTTCTTGCCCTCGATCGATTCGAGCAGGCCGGTTTCCTCGCCGCAGATGTAGGCACCCCAGCCGTGATGCGCGAACAGGTCGAAGCTGAATTCGGAACCCAGAATGTTGTTGCCGAGGTAGCCGGCGGCACGCGCCTGATCGAGGGCTTCCTCGAAACGCTGGTAAACCTCGAAGATCTCGCCGTGAATGTAGTTGTAACCCGCCTTGGCGCCCACCGCGTAGCCGGCGATGATCATGCCTTCGATCACGGCATGCGGATCGAAGCGCATCAGGTCGCGGTCCTTGAAGGTTCCCGGCTCGCCCTCGTCGGTGTTGCAGACGACGTACTTGAGCGGCGCCGCCTTGGGCATGAAGCTCCACTTGAGGCCGGTCGGGAAACCGGCGCCGCCGCGACCGCGCAGCACCGACGTCTTGACCTCGGCGATCAGATCGTCCTGCGTCATCCTGCTTTCGAGCACGCGACGCAGTTGCTTGTAGCCGCCGCGCGCCTCGTAGTCCTTGATGCCCCAGCCAGCATCGCCCTTGGTCCAGCCGGTGGTCAGCAGCGGATTGATGGTGTCGATCAGGGCCATCTTATTTGCACTCCGCCAGCAGATTGTCGATCTGTTCGGGGAGCATGAAGCTGCACATGCGCTTGTTGTTCACCAGCATCACCGGCGCATCGCCGCAGGCACCCATGCACTCGCCCTCCTTGAGGGTGAACTTGCCGTCAGCCGTGGTCTCGTTGAAGTCGATGCCAAGCTTGGTCTTGACATACTCGGCCGCATGCACGCCGCCCGACAACGCACAGGGTAAATTGGTGCAGACCGTGATCTTGTACTTGCCCACCGGATGCAGGTCGTACATGTTGTAGAAGCTCGCCACTTCGTAGGCCGCCATCGGCGCCATGCCAAGATACTCGGCCACCGCGGCGATGGTTTCCTTGGGCAGCCAGCCCTTTTCGTCCTGGGCAATCACCAGCGCCGCCATCACCGCCGATTGCTTCTGGTCGGCGGGATACTTCGCCACTTCGCGGTCTATCCTGCGCAGCGCTTCGGGACTCAATTGTGCGTTGTCGTTATCCATTCGGCGGTCTATCTGTCTACGTCGCCAAGAACCAAATCGATGGTGCCGATCACGGCGGTGGCATCGGCCAGCATGTGCCCACGGCACATTTCGTCGGTCGCCGCCAGATGCGGAATTCCTGCTGTGTGCAACTTGATGCGGTAGGGCTTGTTGGCCCCGTCGGACACGGCCCAGACCGCCATCTCGCCCTTGGGGTGCTCGATCGCGGCATAGACTTCGCCCGGCGGCACATACATGCCCTCGGAAAACAGCTTGAAGTGGTGAATCAGTTCTTCCATGCTGCCCTTCATCTTCTCGCGACGGGGCGGCGCCACCTTGTGGTCGTCGCTGATCACCGGACCGGGATTCTTGCGCAGCCAATCGATGCACTGCTTGATGATGCGGTTCGACTGCGCCATCTCTTCCATGCGCACCAGATAGCGGTCGTAGGTGTCGCCATTGACGCCGACCGGAATGTCGAAGTCGAGGCGGTCATAGACCTCGTAGGGCTGCTTCTTGCGCAGGTCCCATTCGATGCCCGAGCCGCGCAGCATGGCGCCGCTGAAACCAAGCTGCAGGGCGCGCTCCGGGCTGACCACGCCGATGCCGACGGTGCGCTGCTTCCAGATCCGGTTGTCGGTCAGGAGCGTGTGGTATTCGTCGAGGTAAACCGGGAAGCGATTGGTGAAGTCTTCGAGGAAGTCGAGCAAGGTACCGTTGCGCGCCTCGTTGAGTTCCTTGACCGTCTGCGCGTTCTTGAAGCGGTTTTCCTGGTACTTCGGCATCTGGTCGGGCAGGTCGCGATACACGCCGCCCGGCCGGTAATAGGCCTGGTGCATGCGGATGCCGCAGGTTGCCTCGAAGACGTCGAACAGGTCCTCGCGCTCACGGAAGGTGTAGAGCACCATGGTCATGGCGCCGATGTCGAGGGCGTGGGTGCCGATGTTCAGCAGGTGGTTCTTGATGCGAGCGATCTCGTCGTACATGACGCGGATGTACTGGGCACGGATCGGCACCTCGACGCCAAGCAGTCGCTCGACGGCCAGGCAGTAGGCATGCTCGCTGGGCAGCATCGAGGTGTAGTCGAGGCGATCCAGATAAGGCAGGGTCTGCAGCCAGGTGCGGGTTTCCGCCAGCTTCTCGGTGCCGCGATGGAGCAGGCCGATGTGCGGGTCGGCGCGAACGATGACTTCGCCATCGAGTTCCAGCACCAGGCGCAGCACGCCATGGGCCGCCGGATGCTGCGGACCGAAGTTGAGGGTGTAATTCCTGACGTCAGCCACGACCGCCCTTTCCGTAATTTTCCTCGCGCACGATGCGCGGCGTCACTTCGCGCGGCTCGATGGTCACGGGCTGGTAGATCACACGCTGCTGTTCCGGGTCGTAGCGCATTTCGACATAGCCGGAGATCGGGAAGTCCTTGCGGAAGGGATGACCGACGAAACCGTAGTCGGTCAGGATGCGGCGCAGGTCCGGATGGCCCTCGAAATGGATGCCGTAGAGATCGAAGGCCTCGCGCTCGTACCAGTTGGCGACGTTCCAGATATCGACCACCGACTCAAGCACCGGAAACTCGTCGTCGGCCGCAAACGCCTTGACCTGCAACCGCCAATTGTGGGTCAGTGACAGCAGCTGGCTTACCGCGGCGTAGCGCAACCCCTGGTAAGCCGTGAAGTCGGAATAGTCGATCCCGGAAAGATCCATCAGTTGTTCGAAGCGGAATGCCGGGTCATCGCGCAACTGGCGCATCACTTCAAGATAGCCGGCCGCCGGAACGACGACGGTAACCTCGCCGTGATTGATAGTCGGCTCGCCAATGCGATCGCCGAAGCTTTCCTTGAGTTGCCGGCAAAGACGTTCCAGTTTGGCGCTCATGTCAGTTGATTCAACGTGCGATGGTGGAGGTGCGACGGATCTTGCCCTGCAACTGGATCAGGCCATACAGCAAGGCCTCGGCCGTCGGGGGGCAACCCGGAACATAGACGTCGACCGGAACGATGCGATCGCAACCACGCACCACGGAATAGGAATAGTGGTAGTAGCCGCCGCCGTTGGCGCAAGAGCCCATGGATAGCACCCAGCGCGGCTCGGCCATCTGGTCATAAACCTTGCGCAGGGCCGGGGCCATCTTGTTGGTCAGTGTGCCGGCGACGATCATCACGTCGGACTGACGCGGACTGGGACGGAACACGATGCCAAAACGATCGAGGTCGTAACGCGAACAACCGGCATGGATCATTTCGATGGCGCAGCACGCCAGACCGAAGGTCATCGGCCACATCGAACCCGTGCGCGTCCAGTTGATGATCTTGTCCAGCGAGGTGGTGACGAATCCTTCCTGCAGAACGCCTTCGATGCTCATGCGCTTATTCCCAGTCCAGCGCGCCCTTGGCCCACGCATAGACGTAGCCGACGACGAGGATGCCGATGAAGACAAACATTTCGACGAAGCCGAACATCTTGACCGCGTCAGTGGCAACGATTTCCTTGAAGATCGCGGCCCACGGGAACAGGAATGCGATTTCCAGATCGAAGAGGATGAAAAGAATGGCAATCAGGTAGTAGCGCACATCGAACTTCATGCGCGCATCCTCGAAAGGAACAAAACCGCATTCGAAGGCGGAGAGTTTTTCGCTGTCGGGACGATTGGGGGCGATCAGCCAGCCGAGCAAAATCGGCACACATCCGAAGCCAAGGCCTACCAGAATGAAAACGAGGACGGGGAAGTAGTTATCCAGCATTTTTGTGGCGCGGCTACATGTTCACTCGTTGTTGTTACCGGCCACCCGCAATGCGCTGCAAGAAAACCGATGCCAGACTGCTTTGGTACTGCTGTCCTGCTCAAAAAAAACTGGTGCCGACGGCGAGACTCGAACTCGCACAGCTTTCGCCACTACCCCCTCAAGATAGCGTGTCTACCAATTTCACCACGTCGGCTTTTTCTCTACTGCACGAGCGGCGCGCATTATATCTGATGGCATCGATTGATTCATGCGCCGCAGCAAAAAAATCTATGGCCTTTGAAGCCTGAAGCTTATTTCGGAATTTCCTTTGCCTTCGAATCCGGAGCAGCGGGTACATCCGGAGCAAGCTTGGGCGCGGGAACCGAATCCATTACGCTGGTCGCGCGGGTGGGACGCGAACTCGATACGTAAGACAGACCAAGACTGGTCACGAAAAATACTGCCGCAAGGACAGCCGTCGCGCGGGACAGGAAGTTCGCCGAACCCGTGGCGCCAAACAGGCTGCCCGACGCGCCACTGCCAAACGCCGCCCCCATGTCCGCACCCTTGCCATGCTGGAGCAGCACCAGGCCGACGACGCCGACACCGGCAAGAATATGCATGATCAGAATGACGCTATGCAGGATTTCCATGAAGTCCTCTTGGAGTAAATGCTCAGGCCGCGACGTGTATGGCGAGGAAATCCTCGGCCACCAGCGAGGCGCCGCCGATCAGTCCGCCATCGATATCGGCCTGACCGAAAAGTTCCCTGGCGTTGCCGGGTTTGACGCTGCCGCCATAAAGAATTTGCAGTCCGGCCGCAATCTCGGCACTGTCGGAAACAAAGCGCGCCCGGATCAGTGCATGAACTTCCTGTGCCTGCGCCGGAGAAGCCGTGCGCCCGGTGCCGATCGCCCAGACCGGCTCGTAGGCCACCACGGCACGCGAGAAGGCGGCGACTCCGGAGTTCGCCAAGACCGCGTCAAGCTGTCGTGTCACAACGGCGCCGGTGATGCCTGCCTCGCGTTCCGCCAGGGTCTCGCCGACGCACAGCACCGGGGTCAGCCCGACCTTGAGCGCGGCGGCAAACTTGGCCGCAACCACGGCATCGGTATCGCCGTAGAACGAGCGTCGTTCCGAATGCCCCACCAGCACATACCGGCAGCCGAAATCGGCAAGCATGGAGCCGCTGACTTCGCCGGTGTAGGCACCTTGCGCATGCTCGGAAACATCTTGCCCGCCCCAGGCCACCTTGCTGCCATCGAGGACGGCCCGTGCCTGGGCCAGATAGGGATAGGGCACGCAGACGGCGATTTCTGCCTGCCCCCTGGCGCCATCGCGCACTGCCTGCAACAGGCCCAGGTTACCTGCCAGGCTGCCGTGCATTTTCCAGTTACCGGCGACAAGTTTGGTACGCATGATATCCGTCAGGGTCGATCGAAAGCCCGCAATTATAGCCACTGCACTAACTGAACGCCACACCACGTGGCGGATGGGCATGACCCGAGGGGCGTACCAAGGCATCCATGGTCCGGATTGACGCAGATCAACAGCCCCATGGGGAAAGAGCCGATACTCCGCGAATATTAGCGATTGCTACAACTCGGGATCGTTCCATGGAAACCGTAAGCACCGATGTCGTGATCGTGGGCGCAGGAGGCGCGGGATTGCGCGCCGCTATCGCCCTTGCCGAAACCGCCCCGAAACTACGCGTTGCGCTGATCTCCAAGGTCTATCCCATGCGCAGCCACACCTGTGCCGCCGAGGGTGGGGCTGCCGGCGTGATCAAGCCCGATGACAGCTTCGATTTCCACTTCCACGACACCGTCGGCGGTGGCGACTGGCTTTCGGACCAGGATTGCGTCGAGTATTTCATTCACGAAGCCCCCAGGGAACTGCTGCAACTCGAACACTGGGGCTGCCCTTGGAACCGGGAGGCAGACGGCTCGGTCGCCGTACGCCCCTTCGGCGGCATGAAAAAGCAGCGCACCTGGTTCGCCGCCGACAAATCCGGCTTCCACATCCTGCACACCCTGTTCCAGACCTCGCTGCAATTCCCTTCGATCACGCGCTTCGACGAATATTTCGGGCTCGACCTGCTGATGCACGACGGGCGCTGCCGTGGCCTCACCGCCATGGAAATGCGCAGCGGCGAGTTGCGCCAGTTCCACGCCAAGGCGGTGATCATCGCCGGGGGTGGCGCCGGAAGGATGTTCCCCTTCTCCACCAACGGCGCCATCAAGACCGGCGACGGCATGGCCATGGCCTACCGCGCCGGCGCACCGCTGAAGGACATGGAGTTCGTCCAGTACCATCCGACCGGCCTGCCCAATACCGGCAGCCTGCTCACCGAAGCCTGCCGCGGAGAGGGCGGCATCCTCACCAACAAGCATGGCCGCCGTTACCTGCAGGATTACGGCATGGGCCCGGAAACCCCGGTCGGCCAGCCGCAGTTGAAGACCATGGAACTCGGTCCGCGCGACCGCCTGAGCCAGGCCTACTGGCATGAATTGCAGAAGGGCAACACCGTCAGCACGCCATGGGGCGAGTGCGTGCTGCTCGACATGCGCCACCTCGGCGCGAAGAAGATCCGCGAGCGCCTGCCGCTGGTGCACGAACTGGCCGAAAGTTACCTCGGCGTCGACATCATCAAGGACCCGGTACCGATCCGCCCGGTGGTTCACTACATGATGGGCGGCATTTCGACCAACACCGCCGCCGCGACGCCCCTGCCTGGTCTTTTCGCCGCCGGTGAGTGCGCCTGCGTCAGCCTCAACGGCGCCAACCGGCTGGGCTCCAATTCGCTGGTCGAGCTGCTGGTCTTCGGCCGCCGCGCCGCCCTTTCAGCCATCGAATACATTCACGATCTGTCGCCGACGAACACATCGCCACTGGAAGCCGCCGCCGATGCCACGCGCCAGCGCGTCGAAGCACTCCATCGCCGCGACGATGGCAACGAATCGATGTCCGGTTTACGCCGCGAAATGATGGACACGATGGAAAAAAACGTGGGTATCTATCGCACCGAAGCCGGCTTGCAGGAAGGCGTGAACAAGATCCACGAACTGCGCGAGCGCTACACCCGGGTGAAGCTCACCGACAAGAGCCGCGTATTCAACACCGACCTGTTCCAGATCCTCGAACTCGGCTCCATGCTCGACTGCGCCGAAGCGGTGACGGTCGGCGCGCTGGCACGGCGCGAATCGCGCGGGGCGCACCAGCGCCTGGATTACGTTGAGCGCGACGACACAAACTTCCTGCGCCACACCATGGTCTATCGCCAGGATGCCGAGCTGCCACGGGTCGATTACCTGGACGTGGTGATCACCCGCTCGCCGCCGGGCGTGCGCGACTATTCGGGAGACAAGAGATGAACGCGCCCTTCCCCCCGCCCCCTTCCCAGGAAGGGGGTGACGGTGGTTCGCAGGCGATGCCTGCTCCATATCATGACGGTCTCCCCTCGGGGCGGCCCAGCGGGAAGACAATGAAAGAGCGCCTGGTCCAGCTCGAAGTCCTGCGCTACAACCCGGACACCGACACCGAGGCCCATTTCCAGCGTTACGAGGTCATGTGCCAGGAGGAATGGGTGGTGCTCGACGCACTGAACAAGGTCAAGGAGAGCATCGACCCGACGCTGAACTACCGCTGGTCCTGCCACATGGCGGTCTGCGGCAGTTGCGGGATGATGATCAATGGCGAACCGAAGCTGTCCTGCCACAGTTTCCTGCGCGACTACGAAGGCGTGATCCGCGTCGAACCGCTGACCCACTTCCCGGTGGAACGCGACCTGGTCACCGCACCCGACGACTTCATGGAAAAGCTCAAGCGGGTCAAGCCCTACGTGATCACCAAACAGAAGAAGCCGATCGAGGCAGGCGAATACAAGCAGACGCCGGCCCAGTTGATGAAGTTCCGCCAGTACTCGATGTGCATCAACTGCATGCTCTGCTATGCCGCCTGTCCGGAATACGGATTGACGCCCCATTTCGTCGGGCCGGCGGCGCTGACCCTGGCCCATCGCTACAACCTCGATTCGCGCGACGAGGGCCGCAGGGAACGCATGGAAGTGGTGGCAACCAGGGAAGGTGTCTGGGAGTGCACCTTTGTCGGTGCGTGTTCCGAAGTCTGCCCGGCCCAGGTCGACCCGGCCAGCGCCCTGCAGCAATTGAAGATCGTCGGCTCGATCGACTGGATCGTCGAGCATCTGTTGCCCGGAGGTAAACCATGAGCCGCCGCCCGCTGATCCGCGAGCTTCCGCCAACCAGATGGTTCCTGCGGCACCCGCGCTACCTGCGCTACATGGCGCGGGAAGTCACCAGCCTGTTCGTCGGCGCCTACTGTGTGCTGCTGGTAATCGCCATGCAGCGCCTGTCGGCCGGCCCGGTCGCCTGGCAGGAGTTTCTTGTGGCGCTGCGCAGCCCGGCCTCGCTCGTCTTCCACCTGGCCGCCATGGCAGCGGCCTTTTATCACGCCGGTACCTGGTTCAACGCCACGCAAAAAGCGATGCCGCTCCAGATCGGGGAAGACTTCGTTCCCGGCGCCTACATCTCGGGCGCGCATTACCTGGTCTGGGCCGTGCTGTCGCTGGTAGTGCTGTTTGTCGCGGGGGTGATCTGACCATGGCCAAATCCCACAAGCCGGTTGTCTGGTTCCCCTTTGCCGCCGGCGGCACCGTGATTGCGTTCTGCATGCCGGTAATCGTCGTTCTCGGCCTCCTTGCCGCGCTCGGCCAGGTGCCGCCCGGGTTGAGCTATGAATCGCTGCACGGCTTTGCCGCGCATGGAACAGGCAAGCTGATCCTGTTCGGCGTGATTGCGCTGTCGTTGTGGAGTTCGGCCCACCGGCTGCGCTGTACCTGCTACGATTTCGGCCTGCGCGCGGACACGCTGATTGCCACGATGCTGTATGTCGCGGCGATCGTCGGCAGCGCGGCGACGGCGATGTTCCTGTTCCGGATCTAGCCCGCACATAAACAACAAGTTACAGGGAAAACATGGCACCACCCCCACCGGCCTCGCGCGAAGCCGTCCGCGAAGCGCGCCTTGGCGACGTCTGGAGCAAGGAATTGAATGACGTTTTCGCCGACGTCGCGCCTTATTACGACCGCGCCAACAATATCGCCGCACTCGGCCAGTTCGGCAGCTTCCTGCGCCGATTCATGCAGCTCGTCGAGCTGGCGCCGCGGCAGACGGTGCTTGACGTCTGCGCCGGCACCAACGCCATAGGCATCGCCCTGCTCAAGCGCGAACCCACGCTCGACGTGCATGCCATGGACCGCAGCGCCGCCATGCAAACCGTCGGGCAGCAGCGCGCCGCGGAACTCGGCTTCCAGATCAAGAGCACGATCGGCGACGTGCATGTGCTGCCCTTCCCCGACAATCACTTCGACGTCGTCACGCTGCAATTCGCCTCGCGCCACCTGAGGGTGCGAGAGGTGTTCAGCGAAATCCGCCGTGTGCTGAAACCTGGTGGCTGCTTCTACCACTCGGACATGCTGCGCCCGCGCAATCCGATCGTGAAGAGGCTCTACTACGGGTATTTGAAAAGCTGCCTCGGCATCACCGGGCTGATCGTCGGCAGCGGCCCGGCGGCGGTCCAGGCCAAGCAATACTTCATGGATGCGCTGGAGTTGTTCTACACGGCCGAGGACTTGTCCATCCTGCTGCGCGAGCTTGGTTTTGTCGACGTTCGCGTCGACACCGTGTTCCACGGCATGATCGGATTCCACCGCGCCACCAAGGCGGCCTGAGCGCCCCGCCAACCACGGTGATTGCGGCGGCGCGCAGACTCGCCCGGCTCGACGGCCGGGTACAGCGGCTGTATAGCCGGCGCACCCTTGACGCACTGCGCGCGGCCTTGCCGATGCGCCTTGCCCTGCCCCATCTGGAGCCGGTGCTGGTGCTCAACGTCGGCAAGGAAGTCGAGAAGGACACGGCAGTAATACTCGATGCCGGCAACCCGGCGCGCGCCGGCATCGACCGGGAACAACGCCTGTCCGAGCTGTTGCAGGCGACCAGGGATATCGACCGCCGCTTCCTCGACCAGGTCGGCCGATTCCCCGTCGAAATCATCGTCCGCTACGACGAAATCATTCCGTTTCGTACCCGTCGCATACGCCTCATGCACGAGGCCGCGCAAAAAATCCTTGGCGCCGGCGGAGAGGCCGTTCGCCTGCGCCAGACCCTGGGCTCCACGTATTCGCGGGAAGACTTTGCCCGCCTGCAGTACGAACTGTTCCGCTTGTACGCCGAGGAAGTCCGTTCGTTGAGCCGTTCCGTACGCCTGCCCAAGGCGCTGGTACCGCTGCGCGAAATGATTGCCCGCGAACTGCTCGACGTCATGCTGCGGGTCGCCTGGCCCCTGGCGCAGGACATCGCCACCCTGGCCTGTCGCCGCCCTGTGCCGGGCGCCCCGGGCGCTGATTGACGAGGGCGCCTCCGCGCCGACATACTGGCGGCGGGACCTTGAAGTTCGAACCACCTCTCAATCGCCGGGAGAGACGCATGAAACCAGATCCTGCATCCCCACCGCGAACGCCGGGCAAACGTCGCGCGCTGATTCCGGGCCTGCTGTTTGCGCTGGTGCTCCTTGCCGCGAACGCCGCCGAGCCGAAGCTGCCGATCTTCGACGCACATATCCATTACAGCCACGATGCCTGGGACAGCACGCCGCCCAAGGCGGCAATCGCCATCCTGCGCAAGGCCGGACTGAAGCGCGCCATGGTCTCCAGCTCCAGCGACGACGGCACGCAAAAGCTCCGTGCCGAAGCCCCCGATCTCGTGGTGCCTGCGCTGCGCCCCTATCGCAAGCGTGGCGAGATCTCGACCTGGGTGCGCGATGAAAGCGTGATCGGTCATGTCGAGGAACGGCTGAAGAAATACCGCTATGCCGCGATAGGCGAGTTTCACGTTTACGGGGCCGACGCCGACCTGCCGGTGATGCGACGCATGACGCAACTTGCCAGACAGTACAAGCTCTGGCTGCATCTGCATGGCGACAGCGACGCCATCGAGCGCGTGATGAAGCAGGACCCGGAGGCACGCATCCTCTGGGCGCACTCCGGTTTCGACCGTCCGGAAGCGGTGCGCGCCATGCTGAGGAAATATCCGCGCCTGCATGCCGATCTCGCCTTCCGCAATGACCATGCCTCGGGCGGCAAAACCGACCCGGCCTGGCGCGAGGCCTTCCTCGAATTTCCCGACCGCTTCCTGGTCGGCACCGACACCTTCACCCCCGAGCGCTGGCACTACATCGTCGAACATGCCGACTGGTCGCGTGGCTGGCTGGCCGACTTGCCACGCGATGTAGCCGAAAAGATCGGCTGGCGCAATGGCGAAACCCTGTTCGCCTCGATGATGACGGCTAAGCAATGAAAAGTCGGCGCTGGCGACACGGCGTTTGGCGCGGCCTGATGCCGCTGCTTTTGCTTGGCGCGAGCAGCGCAAGCGCACTGGCCGCCTGCCCGCCCAACGAAGCCGACGGCAAATTGCTGACCAGCGGCCCCCTGCAACTCGCCTGGCGCCCCGTACTCCAGGGCAACACCCCGGTCGCCCCGACCGCTATCCCCATGGCAGGACACTTCGCGCTGACGGTTCAGCTATGCGAAGGAAGTTCGGCGTCGAAGGCCGTCCTCAAAAAAGTCGATGCCACCATGCCCGAGCACAGGCACGGCATGAATTACCAGCCCCGCATCGGCGCCCTGGGCGATGGCCGTTTTCGCGTCGAGGGCCTGATGTTCCACATGAGCGGGCGCTGGCGAATCGAATTCGAGGTACGAAGCGGCGAGGACGTGTTGCGGCTGACGAATGACGTTCAAATTCGATAAGTTCCTGATCCGGCCACTGGTCTGCATCCTCGTGCTGACATCGGTGCCGTCGGCGCAAGCCGGGGAAGCGGAGTTTTCGGCGGACGAAATCGCACGCATCGCCAGCCATGGGCCCTGGCCCATGCCGGCGAAGACGGATACCGGCAATCGCGTCTCCGGCAATCCGGCCGCCATCCGTCTGGGATATCACCTGTTTTTCGAGCCGCGCCTTGCCGCCAATCGACGGATCGCCTGTGCCACCTGCCACCAGCCGGGGCGGGGCTTTCAGGACGGGCTTGCCACCGCACGCGGCCTGCGGCCAGGCAAGCGCAATACTCCGGGGCTATTCAATGTCGGCCAGCACCGCTGGTTCGGCTGGGATGGCGGCCACGACAACCTGTGGTCGGCCAGCCTGCGGCCCATCCTCGATCCGGCCGAAATGGGCGGCGATGCGCGGCGTACCGTCCGCTTGTTACGCAGCCAGACGGAGCTGGACTGTCATTACCGGCAAGCCTTCGGCAAGGCGCCCGACGCCCGCGACGAAGAACTCCTGGTGAACGTGGCCAAGGCAATCGCGGCCTGGCAGGAAACCCTGGTCTCGCCCTCCACGCACTTCGATGCGCTGCGCGAGGCGCTCCTGCGCGGCGACGACGATGCCGTCGCCAGCCATGCCCCGGCACTGCGGCGCGGACTGCGCCTGTTCCTCGGCCGCGGACAGTGCGCCACCTGCCATGCCGGCCCCTTGTTCAGCAATGGCGAATTCGGCGACATCGGCGTGCCCTTCTTCGTCAAGCCGGAAGGCGTCGACCCGGGGCGCCAGGGCGGCATCAAGCGCTTGCTGGCCAACCCCTACAATCTGCTTGGCCGCCACAATGACGATGCGACCGGGGATAATGCCACGGCAACCCGCCACCTGAAGCCCGAGCATCGCAATTTCGGCGAGTTCAAGGTGCCCAGCCTGCGCAATCTCAAATACACCGCTCCATACATGCATAACGGCAGCCTGGCCACGCTGCGCGATGTCGTGCGCCATTATTCGGAAATCGACGAAGACCGCCTGCATAGCGACGGCGAACGCATCCTCAAGCCGCTCAGGCTAAGCGAGGCCGAGAGCACAGACCTCATTGCGTTTCTGGAATCGCTTTCAGCGCGCGAAGCGCTGTTGGCACCGGTCGTGCCACCCGCGGTTGCGGCGTGCGACGTGCCCCTGCGCTGAGTACCGTTACCTGCAGGTATCCGAATGGATACCGCCCCTGCGGGACATAAGGCGGAATCCCAGATACGCAAAGCGTTCGCCTGCGCCAACTGTCATCCGAGGCTGCCTTCAGAGTAGCGACTTCGACCGGCGATTCGCGCCTTAGCCCTCGCTGCGCTCGCGATACGGCAGTCGGCGGATGGAGGATCTCAGCGCGCTAATTGCGCGACGCCCTCAACCGCCGATACAGCGTGGCCCGCCCGACGCCAAGCATGCGGGCGGCGCGCGGAACGTTGCCGCCGACCTGAGCCAGCGCCAGCGCGATCGCATCCTTCTCCACGGATTGAAGCAGGCCCTCGCGTTTGGCGGGTTCGACGCCTTCCGCCACGGATGACGGGAAATGCGCCGGCTCCAGCGGGCCGTCGCCCTCGGCCAGGCAGTGGGCATAGCCCAGCGCGTGCCTGAGTTCGCGCGCGTTGCCCGGCCAGTCGTGGCTTTCGATCAGGGCGAGGGCGGCGGCGGACAACTGGCGCTTGCCCTGGGAGATTTCGCCGAGGATGGAGCGTGCCAGCGCCGCCAGGTCGGGCCGCACTTTCAGCGGACTGAGCGGGAACACGAAGCCGTTGATGCGGTAGTACAGGTCCTGGCGGAAACGCCCGTCGCGCATGGCCTGCGGAAGATTTTGGTGGGTCGCGCAGACGAGCTGGAATTCGACCTTGCGCCCGACGGTTTCGCCGAGGCGGCTGACTTCCCGGCTTTCCAGCACCCGCAGCAGGCGGGCCTGGAGTTGCAGCGGCATGTCGCCGATCTCGTCGAGGAACAGGGTGCCGCCGTGCGCCAGTTCGATCTGGCCGACGGCGCCGCCGCGACGAGCCCCGGTATACGCGCCATCGACGTAGCCGAACAGCAGGCCTTCGATCAGGTTCTCGGGGATTGCCGCGCAATTGATCGCGACGAAGGGGCCGGTGGCCCGCTGGCTGCGGGCATGCAGGGTCTGGGCAACGAGTTCCTTGCCGGTGCCGGTCTCGCCGACGATCAGCAGGGGCAATTCATTACGCAAGGCGCGCAGGGCCGAGTCGATCTTGCGGGCCACACCGGGGTCGCCGAATTCGGGAAGCGGCGCTCCGCCTGCCGCGGCAACCGCATCGCGGCCAAGCGCCGATCGCGCGGCGCGCGCCGATGCCGGCCCGTCGTTCAGGCCCTCGCCGGAGGCGAACAGGCAGAGCCCGGAACGCAGGCGCAGGGGCGACGGCTCGCCCCGGCTCAGCAGAGATCGCGCCTTGACGCTGAATTGGCCGTCGAAGATGTCCTCGTAACGCAACCTGTCTATGCCATTCAACTCGCCGATGACGCGGCGCGCGGCGTCGTTCAGGGCGATGATCTGCCCCTCGTCGCCGAAGGAAAGTATCAGGTCCTGGGTGGCGTCGTGCGATGCGGCCTGCCAGGTCAGCTTGAGGGTCAGGTAGGCGGGCAACTGGCGGAACATCTGCCGCTCGATAGCCTGTGCGCACTGATTGACCAGCGACAGGGCGCCGTAATCCGGCAAGGGGGTGTCGCGCGTGATGTCGACGGCGCCGACCACCTCGCCCGACGGGTCGATGATCGGCGCGGCGGCGCAGTGGAACAGGTGGTTCGCGGAAAAGAAATGCTCGGGGCCAAAGACGCGCACGGCCTTGCGTTCGGCCAGGGCGCAGGACATGGCCGAGGTGCCGATGGCGCGCTCGGAGAGATCCACCCCGCGTCGGAACGCCATGCGTACCGCCTGCTCGCTCTGGTCGAGGACGCCGCCGACGGAAAGCGCGAAGCCGCGGCTGTCGGTCAGCAGCACCGCATAGCCGGCGCCGGAGACGGCCTTGGCCAGGTTGTCGATGGGTTCCTTCGCCGCGGTCAGCAGGCTGTGGCTCCTGTCCATCAATTCGCTCAGGCGGGAGCGCCCCACCGGATCGAAGGCGACCGCTTCCTGTTCCCGCCGGCGGGCGGCCACGCAACGGTTCCAGGAGCGGAAAATCGCCTGGTCGATGACCCCGTCATCGGGCGCGACGCCCTGCTCGAAATAGGCGCGGCGGGCGGAAGCGACTTTCTGCAAGGCAGCATGGATCGGCGAGCTCATGGCTTGTCTCCTCCTTAACGTGAAACAACTCGTTCGGAGCGACTGGTGACAGTCGAGCGAAGCGAGCCGTATGGTAACCCCGCCCTGGGGCGGGGATGGGGGTGGGGGGCCTTCAATTCGCCTTTCGCGCGTTTCATCTGCGGCAGGTGGCGCTCGGCGCCATGAGCGTTACGGCGTCCGTCACGCGCAGACTGTTTTCCATTGTAACGACACGGGCCGCCCGCTGCAGGACGGCCCGTGGGCCCAGGCCATGAACGTCAGAACGGGTACTGTATGCCCCGCTCCATGACGCTGATCCACTGGCTCTGGGTGAATTCCTCGAAGCTCGCCGGCCCGCCGAAGCGGCCGCCGTTGCCGGAGGCGCCCATGCCGCCGAAGGGCACCTGGAATTCGTTGTTCACGGTCTGGTCATTGACGTGCACCATGCCCGACTTGAGCCGCGACGCCAGCGCCAGGGCGCGCGCCGCCGAGGCGCCGTGCACAGCGGCGGCCAGACCATACGGCGAACTGTTGACCAGCGCGATGGCCTCCTCGTCGCTGTCGAAGACGGTGACGGGCGCGACCGGGCCGAAGATCTCGTCGGTGAAGGCCGGCATGTCCGGCGTCACGCCGGAGAGCACCGTCGCCGGATAGAAGCGCCCCTGGCGATTGCCGCCGACCACGGCCTTGGCGCCCATTGCCACGGAGCGCTGCACGATGGCTTCGACTTTTTCGGCCTGGCGATCATTGATCAGCGGCCCGAGATGCACCGGGCCGGCCGCCGGATTGCCGACCACCAGGCGCGCGGCGCGCTCCGCCAGCAACTCGATGTAGCGTCCGGCGACCTTGCGCTGCACCAGGTGGCGTCCGGCCTGCATGCAGATCTGGCCCTGGTGCAGGAAGGCGCCCCAGGCGGCGCAGGAACTCGCGCTGTCGAGGTCGGCATCGTCGAGGATCACCATGGCATTGTTGCCGCCCAGCTCCAGGGCCACCTTCTTCAGCATGCGGCCGCAGGTCTCGCCGATCTGGCGGCCCACCGCCGTGGACCCGGTAAACGAGATCATGCCGACGCCGGGGTGCTTGACCAGTGCGTCGCCGGTGGCGCCGCCGCCGGGCAGAACGTGCAGCACGCCCTGCGGCAGGCCGGCGTCGGCGAACAGTTCGGCCAGCAAGAGGCCGCCGCAGACCGCGCTCTGCGCGTCCGGCTTGAGGATCACGGCATTGCCCAGCGCCAGCGCCGGCAGCACCGAGCGCAGTCCGAGCAGGAGGGGGAAATTCCATGGCGCGATGACGCCGACGACGCCGATCGGAATGCGTTGCCAATAGTTGCTGCGCCCCGGCATCGACGACGGAAACACCTGCCCGATCGCCTGCATCGGCATGGCCGCCGCCATGTGGGCCTGCTCGTAGCTGGCCTGCAACTCCCATTCCGCCTTGGGCGGAATCGACCCACATTCGCGGATGTTCCAGTCGTTGAGTTCGGCGGCCCGCTCCTTCAGCAGGCGCGCGACCTCGCGCAGGATTTCCGCGCGCCGGTCGAACGCGGTGGCAGCCCAGCCGGGCTGGGCTTCGGCGGCGATGCGCACGGACTCATCCACGTCCTCGCCATTGGCGATGCCGAGCATGCCCAGCGTGGCGCCGGTGGCCGGCTCGACGACGGGAAGGCTGCTGCCGCGTGCGGCCACCCAGTCGCCCAGAAAAATCCTTCCTTCCCAGCGGGAAGTCGCAGGTGCGTTCATGTCTGTTGTCTCCGTTTGTCGTTTCAGGGATGTGCGGCAATGATCCGGTCGCTGATGTAATTGGCCAGCGCATACACGGTTTCCGAGGGGTTGTAGCCGATCGAGGTCGGCAGCAGGCTGGCGTCGGCGATGTAGAGGTTCTTCACGTCGTGCGCCTCGCCCTGCGGATTGACCACGCTGCGCCTGGGATCTGCCCCCATGCGGCAGGTACCCTGGGGGTGGAAGGAGGTGTAGCGGTAGCGCGCCGGTTCGTTTTTGAGGCCGTCGATCACGGCATCGATCCGGCTCGCGTCCTCGATCACCAGGCGCTGCGATGTCGGCAGGTAGACACGCCGGGCGCCGGCGGCGAACAGCACCCGGGCATTGGTCTTGAGCCCCTGCTTCATGGCCTTGAAGTCCTCGTCGTCGACCGAATAGTTGATCTGCTTGACGCCGTCCTTCCACGTCACCTCGCCGACGTTCTTGTCGTGGATCAGGGTGATCAGCCGGATCGTGTTGCGATAGCGGCTCATGTAGGCCATGTAGGGCTTGCCGCTGCCGGGCTCGACCTGGAAACTGGCTTCCACCGGGTCCTGCACGGCGTTGAGCAGGAGGTAGCCGCCTTCTTCGGGGAGGGTGTATTTGTCCATGTACAGCGAATGCGTGGCGCCATGGAAATCGTCCACGGCATTGTCGAATTCGGCGGTGAGCGACATGGTCGGATGGCAGGCGAAATTCTTCCCCACCTGGCCGCTGGAATTGCCCAGCCCGCTCTTCATCAGCAGCACCGGCGTCTGCACCGGCCCGGCGGCGAGCACCACGATCGGCGCATCGACGCGCAGCTCGGCCTTCTTCTGGCCGCTGGCCGGATCGACCACTTCGGCGAGCACACCGCTGGCCTTGCCCTGGTCGGCGAGGACCTTGACCACGCGGGTATCGGCATAGATCGTCGCGCCCTTCTCGACCGCCCAGGGCAGGTAGGTCACCAGCATCGACTGCTTGCGATCCGACACGCAACCGGCGAAGCAGAAACCGGAGAGCCCACAGTCCTTGACATTGCGCTTGGCGATGCCGGGCGGCAGCCCAAGTTTCTTCAGGCCCTTGTTGATCAATTCCGCGCCGACGCTGGTTTCCTGCTTCTTGTTGGGACGAATCTGGAGGTTCTTCTCGATTTTCTCGAAATAGGGCTTCATGACTTTGGATGTCAGGTTGGTGAGCCCGAATTCCTTGCCCCAAAGCTTCAGGTAGTAGTCCGGCGTGCGGAAGCACAGCGCCGCGTTCACCACCGTGGAACCGCCGACGCATGCGCCCTGCAGGACGGTGATGTCGCCGTTGGCATTGGCTTGCCCGCCATGGTCCTGGTAGAGGGTGCCCATGGCAATGGCCATCATTTCCGTGAACTTTTCCGAGGGCACGTAGGGCCCGGCTTCGAGCACCACGACCTTCTTGCCCTTCGATGCCAGTTCGTAGGCGGCAATGGCGCCGCCGGCGCCGGAGCCGACGATCACCACGTCGGCCTTGAGCTGGATGCTGCTGTCCTTGACGTCGCTGGCCTGGACCAGCTTGAGGCCGTGCGCCGCCGCTTTCACCGCAATTTTCTTGCTCATGGTTTCTCTCCGCGGAATCAGTGCTTGGGAAGGGGTGCGTTGCCGTAGGACTGGAGCCCCCAGCGCTTGCTTACCGGACCGTCATAGCCCAGCGGTGCCCAGGTCGGCGGATTGGCCCAGTAGGCCAGCCCGACCAGCTTCTTCAGGCCCATCGCCAAGGCACGCTGGGGGACTACCGCGGAGTCGGCCCAGCTATCGCAAAAGCGCATCGCGTCGGCTTCCGCGAGGTCGACGAAACGCTTGCCGTACGCGCCCAGGGGGCCGTCGTTGAAATAGGCGATGCCGCCCTTGAGCCCCTTCAGTATGTGCGGCTCCATGGTGGCCAGCAGTGCGCCGTCGAGCGTTTGCAGTACCGGGATCTTGTCGATCGGCAGCAGCGCGGTGCCCTGCGTCGGCAGCATGACTTCCATGAGCTTGCGCAGCACCGCGTACTCGTCTTCGCTCATGTGCTTGATGCCTGAGGGCAGCGCGGCCAGCGCGGCCACTGGTTGCAGCAGGCTGCCGCAGGCGAACAGGCTAGCCGCCGCCGCCGATATGCGCAGGAAATCCCGCCTGCCGAGATTCTCCACGTACTCCAATGACCGAAATGCTTCGGGCCTCAACGTACTCATCTGATACTCCTCCGTGTGGTGTTTGTGGATCGGGTGTTGCGCTTGTGAGTGGGCACGGGAATGCCGTGTAGCGATGCGTCCGCTGACGTTTGCGCCGCTCGCCCGAGCCGCCGGAACGGGATACGCCTTCGAATCGCCGACTGGGCGACGGATAGGAATCGGCGGTGGGCGGACGAGCGCAGGCCTGCTCTGCTGGCGTTTGCCATGAAATCTCCTCAATATTGTTTTTGGAAATGCTCGCCGTCTAGCTGCAACAAGCGTTCCCGCTTCGAGGTCGGCGCCAGGGCGTCGGCTCAGCCATTGCTAATCAACGGCTTGCAGAAGTGCGACGGAGTCGTTCATGCCGCCCGGCATCTCAATATGAGACTTGCAACGACATAGTGAGACGCCGCCGGCTGCATGTGTGCGGCACCGGGTAGGCTTTCGCACTTGGGTAAAAGTCGGCGCTGGCGGGACGGCGATTTACTGCTTGACAATGGCCCCGCCGGCCAGACAGGACGCCGGCAATATAGACGCTACATCAGGCTCAGCTTCAGCCGAATCTACCCGTGATGTAGTCCTCGGTCGCCTTCTTGGTCGGCTTGATGAAGATCTGGTCGGTAATGCCGAACTCGACCATTTCGCCCAGGTACATGTAGGCGGTGAAATCCGAGATTCGCGCCGCCTGCTGCATGTTGTGGGTCACGATCAGGATGGTGACGTTTTCCTTGAGTTCGGTCACCAGTTCCTCGATGCTCGCGGTGGCGATCGGGTCGAGCGCCGAGGTCGGCTCGTCGAACAGGATGATCTCCGGGTCGGAGGCCAGGGCACGGGCGATGCAAAGCCGCTGCTGCTGACCGCCGGACAGGTTGGCACCCAGCTCGTTGAGGCGGTTGCTGACCTCGTTCCACAAGGCGGCGCCCTTGAGCGCGGCCTCGACGCGATCGTCGAGCTCGTTCTTGTTGCGCATGCCACGCACGCGCAGGCTGTAGGCCACGTTTTCGTAGATCGACTTGGGGAAGGGATTCGGCTTCTGGAACACCATGCTGATGCGCATGCGGACTTCGATCGGATCGACTTCCTGCGCCAGCAGGTTGGTGTTGTCCGGGTGCAGCACGATGCCGCCGCCCGCATATCTGTTGCCCGGATACAGGTCGTGCATGCGATTGAAACAGCGCAGCAGCGTTGATTTACCGCAACCCGAAGGACCGATCAGCGCCGTCACCTTGCGGTCATGAACCGGCATCGTGACGTGCTTGAGGGCGTGAAAGCCGCCATAGTAGAAATCGAGATCGCGTACTTCCGCCTTCAGCAAGTCGCCTTCGACGCCGGCTTCGAGCCCGCTTGGTATCTGCATGGGGTTCACCACTTGATGTTTTTGCGCAGACGATAGCGCACGTAAATTGCCAGGCCGTTCATGGCCAGGGTCATGAAGACCAGCACGAAACCCGCCGCCGCCGCATTGACGGTAAAGGCGGCTTCCGGACGCGAGGTCCAGTTGAACATCTGGATCGGCATTACCGTGAAGGGCGCGAAGATCCACTCGAACAAACCGGCCGGTGGATCGCCCGCAAACGGAGCCGGAGGCAGGAAGGCAATGAAGGTCAGCGCGCCGATGGTGATGATGGGTGCCGTCTCGCCGATGGCGCGCGCCATGCCGATGATGACGCCGGTGAGAATGCCGGCGCTGGAATACGGCAGGATGTGGTCGCTGACCGTCTGCCAGGTGGTGGCGCCGCAGGCATAAGAGCCCTCGTGTATCGACTGCGGAATGGCGCGGATCGCCTCGCGCGTGGCGACGATGATCACCGGCAGGATCAGCAGTGCCAGGGTCAGTCCGGCGGAGAGGATGCTCTGGCCGAAGCCGAAGTAATACACGAACAGTCCCAGCGCCAGCAGGCCATAGACAATCGAGGGAATGCCGGCCAGGTTGCTGATGTTGATTTCGATGATGTCGGTGATCCAGTTCTTCGGCGCGTACTCTTCGAGGTAGACGCCGGCAGCCACGCCAAGCGGAACGGCCGCCAGTGCCGTCACCAGCATCACCAGTACCGTACCGACCCAGGCCGACAGGATGCCAGCGTTGGCGGCGCGACGCGACGGAAAGCTGGTAAAGAACTCGAAATCGAGGCGCGGCACGCCCTGGATCGCCATATCGACGAACAGCGCGGTGAAGGTCAGCACACCCACCATCAGCGACAGGATGCCGAGCAGGGCAAAGAACATGTCCCAGCGCTTGGCACGGGCGATGATGGCGCGGATGGCGTCGAGGTCGGCGCTCTGGAGCATCTCAATACACCTCGCGGAAGCGCTTGCGCAGCCAGTAGCCGAGCAGGTTGAAGGCCAGGGTCATCAGCAACAGCGTAAGGCCGGCGGCGAAAATCGTCTGGTAGCCGATCGAACCATGCGGCAGGTCGCCCAGCGCCACCTGCACGATGTAAGAGGTGATGGTCGCGCCCGGCTCGGTCGGGTTGAAAGTCAGCTTGGGCTGCATACCTGCCGCCACGGCGAGGATCATGGTCTCGCCCACGGCGCGCGAGATGCCGAGGATATAAGCCGAGGCGATGCCGGACGTGGCCGCCGGGGTCACCACCCACAAGGCAGTCTGCAGGCGCGTCGCGCCCATGGCGTAGGAGCCCTCGCGCAGCGACATCGGCACCGCGCGCATGGCGTCTTCGGACAGGGAAGCGACATAGGGAATGATCATGACACCCATTACCAGACCGGCCGAAAGCAGGTTGAAGCCCGGCAGGTCCGGATAGATCTTCTGCAGGATGGGCGTCAGGAAGGTCAGGGCGAAATAGCCATAAACGATGGTCGGAACGCCGCCGAGCAGTTCGAGGAAGGGCTTGGCGATTTCGCGCAGCTTGAAGCCGGCGAATTCGGAAAGATACAGGGCAATGACGGTGCCCAGCGGAATCGCTACCACCAAGGCCACGGCCGAACTGGTGATGGTTCCCGACAGCAGCACCATGATGCCGTAATGGGCATCGTCGAACAGCGGCGTCCATTGCGTGTCGAACAGAAAATCCGACAGCGGAACAGTTTCGAAAAAAACCCAGGACTCCTTGACCAGCACCCAGACGATGGCGACGGTGACGAACACCGAAAACGCGGCGGCACAAAACAACAGGAACTCGATGATGCGTTCCTTGACGTGACGCGATGCCTTCTTGCGCAGGCGGTCGCTGATGCCCTTGCCGATCGGCAAGGAGACGGATGGCGCAGATGCGCTTGCACTCATGCGGAGTTCCGGAAACGGTTGATTCAATCGATTGCAGCGGCTTGGGCAGGCTTGCAGCGTGGGGCAGTCGCCGGCAAACCGGCAGCTGCCCCAGGCGGGAGAAGTTTATTCCTTCGGATTGCGCTTCAGCAGATCGGAAACCTTGACCCCAACCTCGGCTTCGCCACCGAAGGCGGTGCCGGTCTTCTTCTTGCTGAAATTCTCCATCGCATGCTTGTAGTCGGCATCGGCCAGCGGCACATACTTGACCTCCTTGGCCAGCTTGCCGCCCTGCTTCAGGTAGAACTCGACGAACTCCCTGACCTCCGGCTTGTCGATCGACCTGGCATTGACGTAGATGAAGATCGGACGCGCCAGCGGCTCGTATTCGCCTGCCATCACGGCCTCGATCGAGGGCGTCACCGCCTTGCCTTTCGGATTGACGATGGGCACGGCCTTCAGCTTGCCCTTGTTTTCCTCGTAGTAGGCAAAGCCGAAGAAGCCCAGCGCGTTGTTGTCGCGCGAAACGCCCTGCACCAGCACGTTGTCGTCTTCGGAAGCAGTGAAGTCGCCGCGGCTGGACTTCGACTTGCCATTGATGGCTTCGGTGAAGTAATCGAAAGTGCCTGAATCTGCGCCGGCGCCGAAGAGCTTGAGTGGCGCATCGGGCCAGGCCGGATTGACCTGGTTCCACTTGGTGATCTTGCCCTGGGCCGCCGGTTCCCACATCTTCTTCAGCTCAGCGACGGTGAGTTGGCTGATGAAGCTGTTCTTCGGGTGCACCACCACGGTCAACGCGTCGAAGGCCACCGGCAGTTCGACATACTTGATGCCCGCCTTGGCGCAGTCGTCCATTTCCTTTTTCAGGATCGGGCGCGAGGCGTCGGAGATGTCGGTCTCGCCGCGGCAGAACTTCTTGAAGCCGCCGCCCGTGCCGGAAATGCCCACGGTTACCTTGACCGCGTTCTTCTTCGTTTTCTGGAATTCTTCTGCAACGGCTTCGGTAATCGGATACACGGTCGAGGAACCGTCGATCTTGACCAGGGCCTGCGAAAAGGCGGAGGTGGAAAGGAAAATGCCGGCGACGGCGGCAGTGATTTGCAGGGATTTCATCGGGACTCCTTTGTGCGTTGCAATATGTTCAGCCGGCAGTCTAGGTGGCAATTGTTACAGCCCCATGAAACCACATGGCTCAAATACGGCCGATCGCGGAGTCCGGACATTCATCGGCCGGTAACAGTCTCCCGCCAAACTTCCCGCCGATGCGCAGCCTGCTTGCCCTGCCGGTGTATTTCCGCCTGACCCTGATTGGCCTGCACCTGTTATGGGGCGCCACGCAGGTGGTGATCTGTTTTCCATTGGCAGGTTCCGCCGCACGCGACAGGCTGAAACGCTGCTGGTCGCGGCAACTGCTCGCCTTACTCGGAATCAGGCTGGAGACGGCGCAAGGCGATCTCGATCGAATCGGAAGCGGCCTGCTGGTGGCCAACCACGTTTCTTTCGTCGACATTTTCGCCATCAACGCCACCTTGCCGTCGGGCTTCGTGGCCAAGGACGATGTCGCCTCCTGGCCCCTGATCGGCTGGCTGGCGCGGCGCAACGGCACGGTATTCATAGAACGCGGCAAGCGCAGATCGGCACAGCGGACGCAGCAGGAAATCGGCGCGATGCTGGTCGCCGGACACCGATTGTCGATTTTCCCCGAAGGCACGACCAGTGCCGGGGACCGGGTACTGCCCTTTCACAGCGCCTTGTTTCAGGCTGCCATCGACGCCGGGGTACCGATCCATGCGCTCGCCATCGACTATGTCGACGATCAAGGCCATCCCTCGCCGACGGTGGCCTACATCGACGAGCTGAGCCTGCTCGACTGCCTGCGCCGGATCCTCGGCAGGCCGGGGCTGCGGGTTCGCCTGAGGCTGGCGGCGAGTTTCACCCCGCCTTACGCCGACCGTCGCCACGTCGCCCACTCCGCCCACCAGGCGGTAGCCAGCGTCCTGCGGCGGCGGCCGGCGGCCCCACCGTCCCTGCAACCTCTTCGTAATACGGCGGCAATCAGCCCGTAACGCCCGGCCGCAACAATGCAGGCGAACCCGAGAGAGAAAGGAACGCCATGCAGACAAACCAGCGGAACACCATCGAAGCACTGGCCCCGGCGCTGGCGCCGCGAAACAGTTACCGCGTATCCCTCGCCCGCTGTGAGGAAGAAGTCCGCGAAGCCCAGCGCCTGCGCTACAAGGTCTTCGTCGAGGAACTCGGCGCCCACGTCCGGACGCGCCTGGCCGGGCACGACATCGATCACTACGACCGCTTCTGCGACCACCTGATTGTGCGCGACAACGAATCCGGACGCATCGTCGGCACCTATCGCATCCTGTCGCCGGCCGCCGCCCGCCGCGTCGGCAACTACTACTCCGAAAACGAATTCCACATCAACCGGCTACAGCACCTGCGCCCGCGCATGGTGGAAGTCGGCCGCTCCTGCATCCATCCGGACCACCGCAGCGGCGCCGTGATCACGCTGCTGTGGGCGGGCCTGGCCGACTACATGCTCAGCAACAACTACGACAGCCTGATCGGCTGCGCCTCGATCGGCATGGGCGATGGCGGCCACAATGCCGCCAACCTGTTCTTCCAGCTCGGCCCGGAGCACATGGCGCCCGCCGAATACCACGTATTTCCCCAGCACAGGCTGCCTTTCGAGCGCCTGGCCAACAGCCAGCCGGCCATGGTGCCGCCGCTGATCAAGGGTTATCTGCGCGTCGGCGCCTGGATCTGCGGCGAACCGGCCTGGGACCCGGACTTCAATACCGCCGACCTGCTGCTGCTGCTGCCGATGTCGCGCATGAACAAGCGCTACATGCGCCACTTCCTGAAAGGCACGGACGCCAGCGCGGCATGAACCTGTCTGTCGCGGATACACACGCCGCGGGCAAACCGCCCGCCTTTGCGTCCGGTGCCATACCCAGCGGACGGCTGCGGGTATTGATGGTGAGCGATGTCTGCCATCCCCGCGTCAACGGGGTATCGACCTCGATCGAAACCTTCAGTGGCGCATTGGCGCGCCTCGGCGTCCGCATCACCCTGGTGGCGCCGGAATATCCGGGCGCCAACCACGCGCTGGACACAGCGGCGGCAAGTTGCGCCGAGGTGGTGCGCCTGCCCTCGCGCGGCGTTCCTTTCGATCCGGAAGACCGATTGATGCACTGGCGCGAACTGGGCGCCCTGGATCGCCGTCTCGCCAGCGCCGACTTTGACCTGGTGCACATCCAGACCCCTTTCGCCGCGCATTACGCCGGGCTGCGCTTTGCCCGTCGCCGCCGCATCCCTTGCGTCGCCACTTACCACACGCACTTCGAGGAATACCTGTTCCACTACATCCGCTTCCTGCCGCGCGCGGCACTGCGCCTGGCGGCACGCAGCCTGGCACGCCACCAGTGCAATGCGCTCGATGCCGTGGTGGTGCCCTCGTCCCCCATGGCCGAGACGCTGCACAACTATGGCGTCAGGCGCGCCCTGCACGTGATTCCCACCGGCTTGCCGGACAGCCAGTTCATACGCGGCAACGGCGCCCGTTTCCGCCAGCAGTGGGGCATCGCGCCGACCCGCCTGATCGCCCTGTTCGTCGGCCGTGCCGCCTTCGAAAAGAACATCGACTTCCTGCTCGACGCCATCGCCGCGGCGCGCCGCAAGCAACCTCACCTGATGCTGGTGGTTGCCGGCGAAGGACCGGCCCTGCCCAGCCTGCGTCGCCGCGCGCAGGCCCTGCGCATCGGGGACCACGTGCGCTTTGTCGGCTACCTGGCGCGCGATGGCGGCCTGCGCGATTGTTACGCAGCGGCGGACGTGTTTACCTTTGCCTCGCAAACCGAAACTCAGGGCCTGGTCCTGCTGGAAGCCATGGCGATCGGCCTGCCGGTGCTGGCGATACCGGCGCTGGGCGCGGCGGAGATCATCGCGCCGGCACGCGGCGCGCTGCCGGCGGCGGACACACCCGCCGAGTTCGCACGGCAACTGAACCAGTTGCTCGACAATCCGCAACGGCTGGAGGCCATGTCCCGCGAAGCCATCGCCTTTGCCCGCGGCTGGGACGCCGACGCCCAGGCCACCCGCCTCGCCGCGCTCTACCGCTCGCTGCTGCGCGCTCCGGCGCCGCGTCTCGACATCGAGCCGATGGTGGCGACACGATGAGCAATGAGCCCCTGGCCGAGGAAAGCCCGTTCAAGGGCGAGACCGGCTTGCGCCGCGTCTGGAACGCCCTCCACTACTCGCTCGCCGGCTTGCAGGCGGCCTACCGCAACGAGGATGCGTTTCGCCAGGAATCCTGGCTGGCGGCGCTGCTGATTCCGACCGCCCTGCTGCTGCCGGCCTCCGGCATGGGCAAAGCCATCATGATCGGCAGCATCCTGCTGGTGCTGATCGTGGAACTGCTCAATTCGGCCATCGAGGCCGCCATCGATCGCATCTCGCTCGACCGTCACCGGCTGTCGAAGCGGGCCAAGGACATCGGCAGCGCCGCCGTGCTGGTCGCACTGCTCAACGTGCTGGTCAGTTGGGCCCTGGTGCTGGCCTGAGTGAGCGGGATGAGACCGGCCCTTCACGTCGCGATCGTCACCGAAACCTACCCTCCCGAGATCAATGGCGTCGCCATGACCCTAGCCCGGATATTTCACAGGCCCGTGAAGGAGTGGCCGGGAGATATGGGTAACGGATAGAGTTGGGTGCCGCCAAGGCGAGCTGATCGAATTTTGATCAATCTGGCGAATTCTGGACGGACCACCCCCAACCCCCGATG
>JACRLX010000010.1 GCA_016235165.1 Rhodocyclales bacterium | reverse complement strand
CTCAACACGATGTCCTGCCCCACATGCCGCACCGTAACCTCGCCCGCGGCGATGCCCGCCGCGAACTCGACCCGGTCATTGCCGCCGACCATCTCGATCACCGTGTCCCGACCGTCGCCGACGTTGAAGCGATAGGTATCGTCGCCGGCCACCGGCGCGGCATAGGGACTGGTCCAGGCCAGGTCGCCCACCAGCCAATCGTCGCCGGTGCCGCCCGCGAGCACATCATGGCCGGCGCCGCCGGTCAGGCGGTCGTTGTCCGCACCGCCTTGCAGCAGGTCGTCGCCGCTGCCGCCGTCGAGCTGGTCCTGGCCCTCGTCGCCATGCAGCGTGTCCTTGCCGTCGCGGCCATAGAGCGTGTCCTTGCCGGCCAGGCCGTACACCACGGTGTCATGGCCGTCGACGGCGATCAGGCTGTCGGCGCCCGCCGTGCCCAGGAAGGGCGCGCGGTCGATGATCTGCTCTGCGTTCCACAGCGTGCCATCGGCGAACGCGATCTGCTCGACGCGCCAGTCGCGGCTGCCGTCCTGGAACCAGTTCTTCACGGTCAGGGTGTCCGCCGTGTCGGCCAGACTCAGGATCAGGTCGCTGCCGACATGGGCGAGTTGCACGTGCTCGGGCAGGATGTCGGCGGCCAGGCGGATGGTGTCGGTGTTGCCGGCCGAACGGTCGCGGTCGATGATGAGGTCGTGACCGGCGCCGCGGCCGAAGACATAGGTGTCGTTGCCGTTGGCCGTGCCGGGTGTCCATTTGCCCGCCGACCAGGACGGCTCGCCGCCCCCGCTCAGGATGTCGTCGCCGGCGCCGCCGTCGATCAGGTCGTCGCCGTAGTCTCCGGCGAGCCGGTCGTTGCCGGCGCCACCTTGCAGGGTGTCGTGGCCGGCGCCGGCGGTCAAGCGGTCGTCGCCCGCGCCGCCTTCCAGGCTTTCGCGGCCATCGTGGCCGCGCAGGGTGTCGTCGCCCTCGTCGCCGTTCAGGAGGTTGTTGCCCTCGCCCCCTTCCAAATAGTCATCGCCCGCCCCGCCATTCAGGACGTTGTTGCCGATCCAATCGGCGAGGAAGTCGGCGCCGTCGCCTCCCAGCAGCAGGTCGTCGCCGCCTTGACCCTCGAGGCTGTCGTTGCCCGCTCCGCCCTCGATGCGGTCGGCTTCACCCCAGCCCTGGATGCTGTCCGCACCGGCGCTCCCGGCCAGCAGCTTTGCGCGCAGTTCGGCATCGCTCCATACGGTGCCGTCGTCGAACTCGATCCGTTCGATCTTGCCGGCGGCCGCGCCGTCCTGATTCAGCGCCTGGCGCAGGGTGACGCTGTCGCCCAGCCCGAGGTCGATGAGGATGTCGGCCACCGTGCTCCAGGTGGTGCCGGTGCGCTCCCAGCGGACATCGGCGATGCTCAGCGTCAGTTCGTCCGGGGTGATGCCGACGAGCTTCAAGGTGTCGGTGTTTTGTGTCGAGTCGAGGTCGACGAGGGTGTCCTGCCCGTCGCCGCGACGGACGAGGTAGGTGTCGTCGCCATTGGCTCGCTGCACCGGGACGAGCTGGTCGGTGGTGGCGTCGTAGTCGGCGGCGCCGAGCAGCAGGTCGGCACCCGTGCCGCCGTCGATGACATCGTTGCCGCCGTTGCCGGCGATCTGGTCGCTGCCGCCCAGGCCGGCCAGGGTCTCGGCATTGGCGTTGCCGTTGAGTATGTCGTTGCCGCCGCCGACGTTATCCGGTTGGGCGAACCAGGCCTCCAGCGCGGCGGCGGTCCAGGTGCTGCCGTCGCGGAAGGTGATCAGCGTGCCGGCATTCGGGCTGGCGTTCGCAGTGACGAGGTAGTAGTTCTCGACAATGAGCTTGTCGACGGCATCGGTGAAGCCGATGACGAGGTCGTTCTTGTTGCGTTTGAAGGCAACGTCTTCGGCGTTGGCGGCGAGCCAGATTTTGTCACCCGCGTTCCAGCCGCGGATGCGGTCGACGCCGCTGCCTTTGCGGAAGATGTAGGTGTCGTTGCCGGCTTCGCCTTGCAGGGTGTCGTTGCCCGTGCCGCCGTCGAGGGTGTCGTCGCCGTCGCCGGCCAGCAGGGTGTCGGCGCCGGCCTCACCGCAGAGCAGGCTGTCTCCGGCTTCGTTGATGAGGGTTTCGTTGCGCGTGGTGCCCCAGAGTGTGTCGTGGCCGTAGAGGCTGTTGATGTAGCCGTCGCCTTCATACAAGCTGCCGTGTACGGCTTCCGAGCCATCCGTGCCTTCGATGTGCGGGCTTCCGGTGCGCTGGCCAGTGTGGATGTGGTCATAGACCTGCATGCCGGCGCTGTCCATGGCCCAGGCGAGCTCGGTGCCGTTCTGTTGGTCGTGTTCGATGAAGGTTTCGCGCAAGGCGAGGTAGTTGACGGAGTCTTCGGCGCCGAGGCCTTTGATGGCGCGGGCGAAGTCGGCGAGTTGGACGGTGCCGCTGACAGGATCGGCGGCGAGGGTGTCTTGCAGCAGGGATTGGACGGCGGTGAGGTCGGCCTGGAGCGTTTGGGAGGCATCGTCCCAGGCGTACTGGATGGCGTCGAAGAGTGGCTTGAGGCTGGTCTGGGCGAGCAACGATGCGCCGTAGTATTCGCGGACCTGTTGCCAGCTCATGGTCCAGTGCACGGCGGCGTTGCTGTCGGGGTTGCCCAGGCTCTGGCCGAAGGCGGCTTCGAGGAAGGCGATCTTGCGCGCGTCCATGGCGCCGCCACGGCTGGACGGATTGAGGCCTTGGGTGTTGGCCCAGGTGTAGAGCAGTTGGTCGAGGGCGGCGTCACGGGTGACGAGGTCGGATGCGGCGAGATATGCGGTGAGTGCCGCCGCAATCGCCGTGCCGCCAGCGCCGACTTCTTTGGCCAGGGCCTGGTGCAAATCGAGCAGTGCGCTGTAGCCCTTTAAGTTCGGCTTACCAGCGATGTCGTCGGAGACAACGTACGCCGTGCAAGGAACAGCAAACGCAGTATCGCGCCGAAAGGCAATCTCGCCGACGAGACCAGGGGAGCCGTCGGCTCGGGTGAAGCTGCCGCTGCGGATCAGTGTGTTGCCGTTGGCGTCGGGGGCGGCGTTAGTGGCGGTGGCGGCTAAGTTGATAGAAGCGATGCCGGTATCCTGCAGGTTCTTGAGTTCGCCAGCCTGGGAGACGCCATCCTGGTTGAGGTCTTGCCAGACCCGCAGGTCGTTGAAAAGGGCGTCGGCGCCGTCGATCTTGCCGTCGCGGGTGGTGTCCCATTCGGCGAGGGCTTGCAGGCCGCTGGCGGCTTTGGCTCCGGAGCGCAACAGCGTCTGGTCGCCGAAGAGTTCAAGGCCATTGTCGATCTGGCCGTTGTCATTGCGGTCCCAGGCAAGGAAGGCGTCTTGCGGAGCAATCCAGCCGGTACTCTCCGCGAAGCCGTTGCCGTCATGGTCGAAGTACGTGCCGTCACGACGACTGGGGGTCGTATGAATTGAGCCACTCCCGTCAATGTCAAGAACCAACGGATCCCGTCGCTGCTGAGGCTTGCTGGCTTGATCCGGATGAAGCAAATCGTACAAGCGCTCTCCGAAGTGCAGATCGTTGATGAGATCAATACCTTTACCAACAAGCCCCGCTACAACAACGCCAGCCAAGGCCTCTGCCCGCCCGATATCAGCTTCGCGCCCAGATACTGCCCTACCAAGCCGCCATTGAGACAGCTTCCAACCCAGCCCATCGAGAGCAGAAAAGCTTCGAAACCCGAGTTCAGCAGCCGTTCCGGCAGCTAACATCGCCGTAAGTTTTGCTATATTGGCTGCGAGGTTGTCACCATGCCCTAACTCGATTGCTAGTTCAATTTCATGAACTGTTTTTAGAAATTGAACGTCACCTGAAGTTCCCATATTCCCTCCCGACGATCTATTTGCTGAAAACGACGACTATTGGAGCCAATGCAAGCACCATTAATCCGATTATTGAATAGAGAACTGGCCCAGAATCCGCAATTTCTGTGCCGATCCGATGTCGAACGAATACAGCCAGTAGCAACATCGGCATGAGCGCAGTAGCAATTAGCGCCTCATATCTTGTGACTCGTTCAAGAGGAAGCGGAATATTTAAGATCGCTATTGTTAGGAATAGCCCCCAATAACCCAGAACCAACGCGGATGCCACCAGTCCATCTGGAGTCCTTAGCATGAATCTGCCAACAGTCGCCATATCGCTAATGCTTTCCAACCTCCCTCGGCTTTCTAATTTCGGAGAGCCACTGAGGTCAGCATCGAATCCATTCTTCATTCCGCGCTCCCTATTTCAAACACCACAACATTCGTACCAACTTGGATATTGTTCTGCTCGCCGTCCCGTGACTGCCAACTATTGATTGGTGACAACGCGCCAGCCACTTCCAGAAACGCACTCATTCATTCCTCCCTCCCAACGACCCGTCCTCCACCAATTCCATCCGCATCGCACCCTCGGTGCCCCGCAGGTGATACACCTCATCCACCTGCAAGCCGCGCGGTACGTGGTAAGTGATGAACAGAATAGTTGCCCGCCCCTTGAGCTTGTTGATGGTCCCATTGGCCAAAGGGAGACACTTCGCTTTTCGTTTCGCATTGCTTCCTCCATTCTCAGAATCCAAATCCTTCTTGTTTAGCTCGCGCCGGTTGCACGTTCCTTGACGACCACCCCTCATGAGTGTCCAGCCCGCCGTACCGCCATCGCTGTATCCGTTCAGACGAATCAATTCCGTGCATAAGCCTCTCCCAATACTCCGCATCCGCCATGGATGACATGAGTCTTCGGCAACTGTTCCGTGGGAATGGATGCCCATTTCGGCACCCGGATGTTGTATGCGTTCGTCTTTGCGACGAATCGGTGGGACGGCGTCGCGACATTACAATCGTCATGGCCTTTCGTCAATCGCCACGAAACACATAGGGCGAACGATAGGTGCCGCGAGGCGCGAAGCCACAATGGGCCTTGGTTGTCGGGCGATTACAGGCACGTGGGGAGGCGGCGGCATCGGTTTCATCCCTGCCTCCTTGACCCGAACGCCGCATTATTCGCCGGCCGGATAGCGTGCCGTCCGCCGTGCCGCCAGCGCCGACTTTTCATACGCGCCACGCTCGGCACCCCCGCATAGCCCACCAACTGGTCCGTCCCCGCGCCGCCGACCAGCGATACACGCTTGATCTCCGCTTCATCCCAGCGCGTGCCATCGGCAAACGCCACCGTCTCGACCAGCGCACCGCCGCCGTCGGTCCAGTTCGCCAAGGTCAGGCTGTCCCCCAAGGGGACTTCCTGCGGGGCGTCCGCGCCGCCGTCCAGCCTCAACACGATGTCCTGCCCCACATGCCGCACCGTAACCTCGCCCGCGGCGATGCCCGCCGCGAACTCGACCCG
>JACRLX010000050.1 GCA_016235165.1 Rhodocyclales bacterium | reverse complement strand
GGTTGTGCTTCTCGAATCCTCGTGTCGCCGCCAGCGTCATCTGCTTCATCAGTTCGTCCCTTGTGATCACAACTCTTTGTCTGACTTCATGACAAAAAAATCGTTCACAGTGTTTGTACCTTATTCAGTATTTCCCTAAGGCATTTACCTGGTTTGGGCACTGCTCCAGCCCGCCACTTTCAACCTGTAAAGGAACGCCCCATGAAAAATATCAAAGTCCTCGGCACCGGCTGTGCCAATTGCAAGACCACCCTGAAACTGATCGAAGAGACGGCCGCCGCCAGGGGTGTTGCCGTCCAGCTCGAAAAGGTAGGGGAGATCAAGGACATCATGAGCTACGGCGTGATGAGCACGCCGGGCGTGGTGGTCGACGGCAAGGTGGTGCACGCCGGCGGCATTCCCGACCGCGCCAGGATCGCCGACTGGCTGGCGTAGGCTCGGCCGCGGACGACGCACGCGGTGACGAGACTCGAACGCTCCCCTACGATGGTCCATTCGAAGCGTAGATGTTGAGGTACTTGAGGCAGATCACCCGCAGGCAGGACGACAGGTTCTTGTCGTGGGCCACCAGGCAGCCGTCGAGCACGCGCTCGATCAGGCGCGGCACGGTGGTGTCGCACTCCAGCGCCATGGCATCGAGCACGTTCCAGAAGGCGCGCTCCAGCGTCACCGTGGTGCTGTGCCCGTGAATGCGAAAACCGCGCTTTTCCGGGATGAACTCGCTGATCTGCGAGGTCGTGCAGGCGTTGAACATGTGTTCGAGCAGATCCTGCGATTCGTGGTAAATCGTCATGCTTCCTCCGCAAGGCGCCGGGGTTCCACCCGAACGGCGCCGCTGGCTTGTTGGCAATAAATACTACCTCAGGCGGTGTCAAGGCCGCAGAATCCGTTCCACAACAAAGCGCCGGTCCCGAGACCGGAACGCATGGAGGAGAAGACAGGCATGGAGTTCTTTCGCAAGACCCTCGATCCGATCATTGCGCTCGCGGCCATCGCGGTGCTCGACATTTTCATGTTCCTCTTGATGGGGGCATGGACCGTCGGCGGCGGCGAGACCATGATGACCGGGCTGATGGCGCAGGCCGTGCTCGGCGACGAACTGAACCGCATCCCCTTCTGGAGCGTCGTCTTCCCTCCGCACGCCGACTACTGGAAGATCTACATCAGCCTCGGCATGCTGTTCGGCGCCTTCGTCGGCGCGGTGGCGAGCAAGGAGTTCTACTGGCGCGTGCCGCGCCACCTTTCCGAATGGGTGCTGATCACCATCGGCGGCCTGCTGATGGGCTTCGGCATCCGCCTGGCATACATCTGCAACGTATCCACCTTCTTCGGCCTGATGCCGGAGATGAACCTCGGCGGTTACCTGGCGATGTCGGGCATCATCGCCGGCGCCTGGGTCGGTTCGCTGATCTACAAGAAACTGCTGGAGGGAGACGTATGACACCCGTCGTCGAATGCCTGGTCGCATTCCTGTTCGGCTCGGTGGCCGGCCTGCTGATGCAGCGCTCGCGCTTTTGCAACACCGCCGCGCTGCGCGACGCCATCATGTTCAAGACCTACCGCAACACCAAGGCCATGCTGGTGGCGATGATGATCCTCACCATCGGCTTCACCGGCTTCATGAGCGTCGGTGCCGGCCACCCCTTGCAGTTCGATGTCGGCCTCAACACCTTCGCCGGCCTCTTCCTGTTCGGCATCGGCATGGTGCTGGCCGGTGCCTGCACGGTATCCACCTGGGTCAAGGCCGGCGAAGGCAACATCGGCGCGCTGTGGGCGCTGATCTTCACCTTCGTCGGCATGTTCCTGTTCTCGCTGGTCTGGTCGGCGAGCTGGTGGCCGCCGGCGCCGCAGACCATGACCGGCCAGATCAACGCGCCGGCGCTGCAACTCGGTTTCGCCAATGCGCAGACGCTGCAAGGCAAGCTGGGCGTGCCGGCGATCGTCTTCGGCCTGGCGCAGACGGCCTTCCTTGCCCTGCTCTATCGCGGCATCCTGCGCCGCGAAGCCGCCCAGCACGCCGAGCACGAGAAGCACCAGAAGGAACACCAGAAGAAAAAGGCGGCCAAGGCCGCGTCTGTCGCAGCCTGATCGGGAGGAAGTGAAATGGGATTGTTCGGATCGAAGAAGAAAGTCGAGGACGTCGTGGCCGGTGGCGAGGCGGTGCTTGCCGACGGCACCAAGGTCGGCATCGCGCGTCGCGTGGATTGCCTGGGTGTTTCCTGCCCGCGGCCGCAGTTGATGACCAAGAAGGCGGTCAACGAGGTCGCCGTCGGCGACATCATCGAAGTGCTGGCCGACAACCCGTCCTCGGTCGAGGCCCTGCCGCCGCTGTGCGACGAGCTCGATGCCACGCACCTGGAAACGGTCAAGGCGCCCAACTGCTGGCACATCTACATCCGCAAGGACTGATGCCATGTGGCAACGACTTTTGCTGCGTTTCCTTGTCGCACTCTCGGCGATTGCCAGTGTCGGCGGCTTTCTCTGGATGAGCTTCGCGCCGCCGCCGGGTATGAGAACGACGAAGGACGGCGTGCCCTATTTCACGCCGCCGGTGATACATCCGGTCAGCGGCGAGGCCGTGCCGCTGGAAAAGCTGGTGCAGCATTACAAGGGAGGCAAATGATGCTCATCGATGCGCAAGTGATCGCCCACGGCCTGCTGTTCTGCCTCGCCTTCGGCATGATGTACCTGGCGTTTTTCAGCGACTCACTGTGAGCCCGGAGCACATGGCATGTTGAATCGCACCGGCGTCATCTTTTGTTCCGTCAGCCTGGTCGTCACTCTTGCGGTCTGCGCCGCCGGCTTCTCACTGGCCGCCATGCCGCGCGCCACCGTCGAGGCAGCGAAAAAGCCGGCGCCGCCGGAAACCCTGGCCGAGCTGGATCTGCCCGGCTTCGGCAAGGTCAGCGTGATCGAGCTGATGGGCTATTACATCGACAACCCGCCCGCGCCGGTCGGCGCCGGCGGCACCGCGCCTGCCGCGACCAAGCGTTTCGGCGGTTGCTGAGATGCGTACGGCATTGTTCGCCCTGACCTTGTTCGCCGCGTCCGCGTCGGCGGCGAGCGACTTTGCCTACACGCCAAAAGTCGGCGCTGGCGAGCCGGTGATCGACAGCCGGCCGCTGGCGGGTTGCAAGCGCGCCAGCCTGCCCGGCGCGCGCTGTCTGCCGGCGGAGGATTTTCTCGGTCGGCAACGGCAACTGCCCAGCGAGCGCGACATCCTCTGGCTATTGGGAACGGCGGGACTGGATGGCGGCGAATCCGTGCTGGTGATCGGCGAGGAAGCGAAGGCGCGCGATTTTGTTGCCGGCCTGCTGTATCTCGCCGGGCAGAAATCGGTGCGCATCCTGACCGGGCCGCTGCCGCGCCTGGCCGGCGGTGGCCGGGAGCGCGGTATCGTACGCAGCGCGGTGTGGACGGCGCCGATGCGCGATGGCCTGTGGGTACTGGGCGCGGACATCCTGCGCGACAAGCCGGCGCTGGTCGATGCCCGCGAGTCCAAACCGGTTGCGGCCGATGGCGTGGTGATTGCGGACGATGCCTGGCAGGCAATCGCCCACTTTACGCAGCTGCGCGCGGGCCGGGGTTTGGCGGTGCGGGTTCATCCCGGCCAATTGGCTCTTGCCGCAGCGAGGGCGCGCTGATGGACATCCTGTTTCATGTCGGCACCGCCGCGGGCGGGCGGCTGCTCTACCCGCTGCTGCTCGCCGCAAACCGCGCGGGTTGTCGCGCGGGCGCCTTCTTCACCCACGAAGGCGTGCTCGGCCTGCGCGACACCGATCTCGCTGCGGCGCTGGGTACCATCGAACGCGCGGTCGCTTGCGAGGAATCCTGGCACAAGTTCTGTCCCGGCCTGCACTGCCCGGTCGAGTCCGGCAGCCAGACCAGCAACAGTTCCCTGATGGGCGAGGCGAAGAAAGTGGTGAGCCTGTGAGCGCCCCGCACGGCCGCCCGAAGGGGCGCCAGTCATCACACGGAGCCGCGCAGCGGCGAACCATCGTCACCCCCTCGCTTGGCGAGGGGGCCGGGGGGAGGGTAGTCTAATGAGCGAAAAATCCATCCTCGTGCTGGCCCGCCGCGACCACGCCGAGGCGATGCGCGTCGCTGCCGGCCTGACCATCTTCGGCCATCGGGTCGGCCTGGTCTTCATGACCGGGCCGGTCGCCGAAACCGCCGAAAACGCCGCCAACGCGGAGCTGCTGGAACTGACTGGCATCGCGCCGCAAACCACCGTGGCCGCGATGGCGGACGACCTCCCCCTGCTCGATGCATCCGCAATGGCGGCAAGCATCGCCGGCGCCGACATCGTGCTATCGCTGTGAAGCCCTCATGAACATCCTGCAACTGAATACCGGTCTGTTTCCCGACGCCCAGACCGTGGAAGCCGCGCTGCGGCAGATGAGCGGGACGCATCGCGTCACGGTCGTTGATATCGCGCGTCGGGACATGCAGCAGGACGACTGGGACGCGGCGTTGCAGGCCATACTTGGCGCCGACCGGATCGTCAGCATCTGAGCATCACTACTATTCCAACAGAGGAGATCTCCATGAAAAGCTTGTTGATGAAAGGTGGCCGTTCATTCTGGCTGGCCCTGACGTTCCTGTTCGGTTTCATCGGCGCGGCCTTCGCCGCCGAACCGCTGGTCGATGTCGCCTGGGTCAAGGCCAATCTTGGCAAGCCCGGAATCGCCATCGTCGACATGCAGCCGACCTCGGACTTCCTGCGCAGCCACATTCCCGGCGCGGCGAGTACCGACTTCGGCAAGTCCGGCTGGCGCGAAGAGCGCGCCGACAAGGTGCCCGACATGTTCCCGGCCAAGCTCGACAAGCTGGTCGCGCATATCGGCAGCCTCGGCGTGGACAACAACAGCCACGTGATCCTGGTCGCGCCCGGCGACGGCTATGCCGACATGGGCTGGGCCACGCGCATCTACTGGACCTTCAAGGTGCTGGGCCACGACAATGTGTCTATCCTCAACGGCGGCATGAAGGAGTGGGCCAAGGACAAGGCCAACCCGGTCGAGGCCGGCGCCGCCAAGGTGGCGGCCAAGACCTTCGTCGCCAAGCCGCGCATGGAGATGATCGCCAGCCTCGACGACGTGAAAGCCTCCAAGGCCAAGGGCGTGACCCTGGTCGACAGCCGGCCCGAGGACCAGTTCGTCGGCATCAATCGCAATCCGAAGGCGACGCAGAACGGCACCCTGCCCGGCGCCAAAAATCTGCCCTCCGGCTGGACCACGGAAAACGGCGGCGGAAAATTCCGCAGCAAGGCCCAGCTCGAAAAACTCTACAAGGCGGCCAACGTGTCCACCAGCGGCGAGCAGATCAACTTCTGCAACACCGGCCATCTGGCTTCCATCGGCTGGTTCGTCTCCAGCGAGCTGGTCGGCAACAAGAAGGTCAAGCTCTACGACGGATCGATGGTCGAATGGACCCTGGTCAAGGCCGGCCCGGTGGAACAGAAAGTCAGTCTCGACTAAGCGCGCGTGCGTTTTTCCCCGCTCCTGATCGGTCTGGCGGCGGCCTGCTGTTGCGCCGCCGCCCAGGCTGCGGGGGATCACACGCGGCGCCTGGGCGCCGAACTTGTGGTGATGGCCGGCGACACCCGGCGGCTGATCTTGCACGAAGGCGGCCCGCTGGAACGCAAGGGACTCGAACAGCGGCTGGGGGGCGCGCTGGCTTCGCTGCCCATGCTGTTGCGGCGGGCGCAGGGCGACCCGGCGCCGGTGGCCGCCTTGCGCGCGAGCCACGGGCGGCGCGACTGGCGCAGGCTGGCGATGCAAATCGAAACGCTCAAGAGGCGTCATTCCTTCGACGCGCGCGGCTTGCTTGGCGCGACGCCGACCCGTGAGGTGCTGGCGCTGGGTGCGTCGATCCACGGTGCGACCTGCGCCGGCTGTCATGACTCGCCCGCGGACGCCGACACCCTGCTGCCGGCGAGAAATCTTGCCGCGCAATTGAAGTCCATGCCGCGCGAAGAATTTGCCGCCCGTCTCTGGCTCGGCGTGCGCGGCGACCAGAGCACGGCGCTGGCCAATCCGTTCAGCGAAGAGGAGCTGGCAGCGCTGATTTGCCGGTACGGCAACCCGCCATAAACGCCGCCAGGGGCGGTGAACGAACGCCGTCCTGCCAGCGCCGACTTTCGCGTCGGCCGCAAGTCAAGTGGTCAATTTGTGAAGCAAGGAATGTGGTCGAACGCACTTTGGCTGGTAAGCCCGCATGACACGACGCGTGCGGGATCTGTCTTGCGGCAACACGCGCGTCTATCTGGCACTGGAAGTCCGGCGGGTGCGCTGCCGATGTCGCGGCAAGGTGAAGCGGGAGCGCCTCGACTTTCTTGCAGACAAGCTTCGCCAACCAAAGACTCCGAGTAGCCCGCGACCTGCTGTTGCCGCGCCTGATGAGCGGCGAAATTGCGGTATGAAGAATTACGCGATAATCCGCCCCATGCTCTATGACCGCCAAAAAACTCTGCTTGCCCTGCTGGATGCACTCGGCGGCAATGTCGGCAGCCTGGATTTCCAGAAGCTGCTGTTCCTTTATTGCCAGGACTTGCAGCAGACGCCTAGCTACGAATTCGTCCCTTACCGCTATGGCGGATTCTCGTTTACGTCCTATGCCGACAAGCGCCGGCTGATCGAGCGTGGCTTGCTCGCCGATGAGGAACGCGCCTGGAAGCTGACGGAGGCTGGTCGCGTTGCGGCATTCGTGACGCCGGCGGTAAGACAGAAGGTAGAGCGATTCGCGCAGCACTATGAACGAGTGCGCGGCGACGCCCTGGTGGCCGAGGCATATCGCCGCCACCCCTATTACGCGATTCGCAGCGAGATGGCCGAGCGATTGTTGGTCAATGAGCCGCAGAGCATGGCGGCCGTGCTGGCGGCGCGTCCGCAGCCGGGTAAACCGGGCGTATGCACGATCGGTTACGAGGGACGAAATCTGGAGGGCTACCTGAACCAGTTGATCTCAGCCGGCGTGACCCTGCTTTGCGATGTGCGGCGGAACCCGTTGAGCCGCAAGTACGGATTCTCCAAGGGAACCCTGGCGAAGGGGTGCGAAGGCGTGGGCATCCGCTACGAACACCTGCCGGAACTGGGCATCGCCTCGGAGGAACGGCGCGAGCTTGTGACCCAGTCGGACTACGATGCGTTATTCGCGGATTACCGGCGCGATGCCTTGCCGCGGCAGGAAAAGGCGTTGGCGCGGATTCGGCAGTGGGTCAATGAAGGCGAGCGCGTGGCGCTGACTTGCTTCGAAGCGCTGCCGCAGCAATGCCATCGCCATTGTGTCGCCGATGCCCTGCAACACCAGTTCGGCAAGGCGTTTGCACCAATGCACCTTTGACACGATCCCATGGCGAGGGAACGTGTCCTGATTACCGTCAAGACCTACCCGACGTTGTCGCGGAATGTAGCCGTGTCACCGACGCCGACTTTCATCAGGAGCAAATCATGAGCGACACCCAGCAGTTTTCCTTTACCCTCGAACAGCAGGAAGACTTCGCCTTCCTGATCCGCTTCGACCAGGACATTCCGCCCCTGCTAACCGACGAGCCGCCGCTGCTGGGCCACAACGCCGGTCCCAATCCTTCGCGCCTGCTGGCCGCCAGCGTGGCCAACTGTCTTTCCGCCAGCCTGCTGTTCGCGCTGCGCAAGTTCAAGAACAATCCCGGCCCGATCACCACGGTGGTCACCGCGCACATGGAACGCAACGAAGCCAAGCGCCTGCGTGTCGGCAGCGTCGATGTGGCGATCCGGTTCGATTCCCCGGCCGATTCCATGGAGCACCTGGATCGCGTACTCGGCCAGTTCGAGGACTTCTGCGTCGTCACCCAGAGCGTGAGGAGCGGCTTTCCGGTCAATGTCTCCGTGCGCGACGGCAGCGGCAAGGTGCTGAAGGGCGGCTGAGCCGCCGGCGTATCAGCGCCGGCTCTTGCGCCGCCGCAGCACCAGCGTCGCCGCCAGCCCGCCCGAGGGGCGGTTCGCCAGCACCAGTTCGCCGCCGTGCAGGCGCGCGGCGTCGCGGGCGATCGCCAGCCCGAGGCCGACCCCGCCGGTGGCGCGGCTGCGCGAAGTCTCCAGGCGCACGTAGGGTTCGACCACGCTCACCAGCGATGCTTCGGGAATTCCTGGGCCATCGTCCTCGACAGTCAGGCGCAGGGCATCGTCGCCATCCGCGACCCGGATGCGCGCCGCGCCGCCATACTTGACGGCGTTGTCGACCAGGTTGGCCAGCGCCCGGCGCAGCGCGGTCAGGCGTCCGGGAAAGGGCGCCGCCGGCGCGGCAAGCAGGCTTACCGGGCGCCCCAGCGCTTCTTCGTCGGCGACCAGGCTTTGCAGCAGGGCGTCGATGTCGATTTCCTGCACCGCCTCGTTCTCGCGCAGGCCGCGCAGGTAGTCGAGCGTGGATTCGACCATCGCCTGCATGTCGTCGATGTCGGCGCCGATCTGGGCGCGCAGGGCATCGTCCTCGACCAGTTCGGCGCGCAGGCGCATGCGCGTCAGCGGCGTGCGCAGGTCGTGCGAGACGGCGGCCAGCGCCCGGCTGCGTTCCTCGACCAGGGCCTTGATGCGTGCCTGCATGCGGTTGAAGGCCTCCGCGGCGCGGCGCGTCTCGGCCGGGCCGGCTTCCGCCATGGGCGGCGAATCGAGGTCGCGGCCAAAGGCTTCGGCGGCATCGGCCAGCCCCTTGATCGGCCGCGTCACCAGGCGCACGGCAATCAGCGCGACGGCGATCACGGCGCCCAGCGTCAATGTCAAATGCATCCAGAAGCGCGTCGGCACGCCGCCGATATGCGCGTAGCCCTGGCGCAACAGCATTTCGCGTTCGTCCATGTGCATCCACAGGCTGGCGAACTGGGCCGCCAGCAGGCCGACCACCAGGATCAGCGTCAGCCGGCCGAACAGGCTTTGCGGCATCAGTCGCATGCCGCCCGCCCCTCGACCGCGGTGGCCAGCACATAGCCCTCGCCGCGCACCGTCTGGATCAGGTTTTCGTCGCGCAGGCGCTGGCGCAGGCGGCTGACCTGGACGTCGATGGCGCGGTCGTAGGGTTCGGCCGCGCGGCCATGGATCATTTCGACCAGTTGGTCGCGGTTGAGCACCCGGTTGGGATGGTCGAGCAGGATGCGCAGCAGGCGGTATTCGCCGCCCGAGAGCGACACCAGCACGCCGTCGGGCGCAGTCAGGGCGCGCGTGGCGGTATCCAGCCGCCAGCCGGCGAACACCAGGCAGCGCTGCGATTCGGGGCGCAGATTGGGCGGCAGGGCGCGCGTGCGGCGCAAGATGGTCTTGATCCGCGCCAGCAGTTCGCGCGGACTGAAGGGCTTGACCAGGTAGTCGTCGGCGCCCATCTCGATGCCGACGATGCGGTCGGCTTCCTCGCCGCGCGCGGTGAGCATCAGCACCGGCAGGTTGGAGCGCACGCGCAGGTCGCGGCACAGGGTCAGTCCGTCGGCGTCGGGCAGCATCAGGTCGAGCACCACCAGGTCGATGGCGTGGCGCTCCAGGCCCTGCCACATCTCGCGTCCGTCCCTGGCGGCATGGGCCTCGAAGCCGTTCTTCGCCAGGTAATCGACCAGCAGGCGGCGGATTTCCGGGTCGTCGTCGACGATGAGTATTCTGTCCTTGTTGTCCATGCTGGTCTTATAACCCGTCCGCCCGAGTCCGGGTGGCGGCAATGTAACGCACTGTAACGGTCCGCGGGGCCGCAACGCAGCGATGCAAAACGCCGCCCCGCGGCAAAGGCTGGCTTACATCCCCGGCATCAAATGGCCTCCATGGGCGCGGGCAACCGCCGGCGCTCCACCGGCCGGCGGAAGAATGCGCGGCACCGGGCCAGTCACGCCCAGCCAGTTCATGTCGTCGCCATTGAAGCCGAATTGACGCCGGCCGAGGCAGCTATTGAGTCGGCTGCAATCCACTTGAACGTTCGAACGGTCGAAGGGCGCGCGGGGCTTCGACAGACTCAGCCCGATTGGTGGTTTCAAGTTCCCGCACACCGGCTCGATAGTGCCGCATGCGCCGTCGATCCGCATGGCCCGATCGGTCGTGCCGGTTGATATGTGGGGCCGCTATTGATACCATCGGCCCTTGGCGTTTTCCGGCAAAATCCTCGACCAGATGCGACGCGAGCCGGGCAACCTGCGGTTTGCGGAACTCAAGAAGGTTTGCGAGGCGCATTTCGGGAAGCCGCGACAGTCCGGCACCATCACGCCGTCTTCAAGATGCCCTGGGTGCGCGATCCGCGGATCAGTATCCGGGACGACCAAGGCCAAGGCGTATCAGGTCAGACAGGTGTTGCGTGCAATCGACAAACTGGAGGGGCTGCGCAATGAGCGTTGATCACTACACCTACCGCGTTACATGGTCGGCCGAGGACGACGAACATGTCGGCCTCTGTGCCGAGTTTCCCTCGCTGTCGTGGCTGGCGAAAACACCCGAAGCCGCGCTGAAAGGCATCCGCCGGGTCGTGTCGGAAGCGGTGGCCGAGATGCGGGCGGCGGGCGAGGAGATTCCCGTGCCCCTCGCGGAAAAGCACTACAGCGGCGAGTTCCGGGTGCGTATCCCGCCGCAGGTGCATCGCGCCCTGGCAACAGAGGCCGCCGAGCAGGGCGTCAGCCTGAATCGACTGGCGAGCGCCAAACTGGCGGCATGAATCGCGATTCGGCAGACGGTGAAGCCGAATCTTCGGGACCGATCGCTGTGTCGTCCATGCCCGCGCCGCCATTGGGAAAAGCCGATCAATCCGCCACCGGCGAAAGCGGTCGCAGGAAGAAGGTTTTGTGGACTGTCTTGTTCCTTGCCGCCTTGGCTTTCCTTGGAAGCTATATCGCTGTCATTGCCTATGTGCGATTCGGCGGCCAGGCCGTCAAGGATTTCTGCAGTCAGGAATTGATTGGCAAGTCTGCGCCGGAGACTAAGGCGCTCGCCGCCGGGAGCGGCCTGGCGATCATTGAACGGGAGGGATCGCTTCGTGTGACCACGGACCCGAGCATGTCGCGACATACCTGCGACCTCAAGCTCGACGCCGGCAAGGTGAAATCCGCCAAGGCGTACTTTCGATTCTGATGATCGGTGCGGCCGTTGCCGATCGCGACGCGCCTCAGATAGACGTCCCGATTCTGCCAGGCCCGGTCATTCCGGGGCCGCGCAGCGGATCCCGGAATCCAGTGCCCTCGCCCAAACGCCGCCGGATTCCCGCGTTCGGCGGAATGATGGAAATGGGCGCACGGCAACCGGCGCGCACCGCCCGTTTCAAATTCTCGCGCTGTGTGTCCTTCTGTCATGGCCGCACGCATCGCTTGCCCGCTGAACTCCCGCCGGCCCTTCGTTTTGCAACGCAGCGTCGCCACGGAGTCAGATCCGGTCTCGTATCCCGCTGCGCATCGAATCTGCCGTCTACTCCCAAAATGCTGGACAATCGCAGACGTCATTGACCACGCAGACCCCACCGGAACCGTAGAAAGCAGATGTCGCCAGAACAAAAGGCTCGGCAACTCATCGACGACAAGCTCACGGCTGCCGGCTGGTTGATCCAGGATTTCCGTAAGATCAATCTGGCCGTCGGAACAGGGGTCGCAGTCCGCGAATACCCCACCGATACCGGCCCCGCAGACTACGTGCTGTTCGTCAATCGCGAGGCCGTCGGCGTCATCGAGGCCAAACGCGACGAGGCGGGCGAGAACATCACCGCCCACGAAAGCCAGACCGAACGCTACGCCCACGCCGCCCTCAAGTGGCGGGTGCAGACCGCGCCGCTGCCCTTCCTGTTCGAAAGCACAGGACAGATCATCCGGTTTACCGACGGCCGCGATCCCGTACCGCGCTCGCGCGAAATCTTCCATTTCTTCAAGCCGGAACTGCTGGCCGCCTGGCTTGACCAGTCCGACACCCTGCGCCGCCGCCTGGCCGAACAGTTGCCCGCGCTGCCCGAGCGCGATCTGCGCCAGAATTTACGTGCGTGCCAGGTCAGCGCCGTCACGGGCCTGGAAAAATCCTTGGCCGCGAACCAGCCCCGCGCCCTGGTGCACATGGCCACCGGCGCGGGCAAGACCTTCACCGCCATCACCTCGGTCTACCGTCTGCTCAAATTCGGCGGTGCCAAACGCATTCTGTTTCTGGTGGATACGCGCAACCTCGGCAAGCAGGCCCATCAGGAATTCATGGCCTACACGCCGCCCGACGACGCGCGCAAGTTCACCGAGCTCTACAACGTGCAGCGCCTGGCCTCGGCGACCATCGATCCGCACGCGCAGGTCTGCATCTCCACCATCCAGCGCATGTATTCCATCCTCTCGAATGAGCCCATAGCCGACTCGGCCGAGGACGTGTCGCTCAACGAAATCCAGCAGACCCCGGCCCAGGCCAAGCTGGTCCGCTACAACCCGGCCGTGCCGGTGGAGAGCTTCGATTTCATCATCATCGACGAGTGCCACCGCAGCATCTACAACCTTTGGAAACAGGTGCTGGACTACTTCGACGCTTTCCTCGTCGGCCTGACCGCCACGCCCGACCGGCGAACTTTCGGCTTCTTCAACGAAAACGTCGTCGCCGAATACAGCTACGAGCAATCCGTTGCCGATGGCGTAAATGTCGGCTATGACGTCTACGAGATCGAGACCGTGATCACCCGGCATGGTGCCCAACTCAGGGCAAGAGAGTGGGTCGATCACCGCGACCGCCAAACCCGCAAGAAGCGCTGGGCCGAAACCGAGGACGACACGCCCTACACCGGCAAGGAGCTGGACCGCTCCGTGGTCAACACCAGCCAGATCCGCAAAGTCATCCAGGCCATGAAAACAGCGGTGGAATGCGAAATCTTTCCGGCCCGCCGCGAAGTGCCCAAGACCCTCATCTTCGCCAAGACCGACAGCCATGCCGACGACATCATCAACATCGTGCGCGAGGTCTACGGCCAGGGCAACGCCTTCTGCAAAAAGGTCACCTACGCCGCCACCGAAGACCCCGACAGCATCCTGGCGAGCTTCCGCAACGACTACCACCCGCGCATCGCCGTCACCGTGGACATGATCGCCACCGGCACCGACGTGAAACCGCTCGAAGTGCTGCTCTTCATGCGCGACGTGCGCAGCAAGGGTTACTACGAACAGATGAAGGGCCGGGGCGTGAGGAGCCTCGGCTTCGACGACCTCAAGCGCGTCTCCAACAGCGCCTCCAGCGCCAAGACCCGCTTCGTGCTCATCGATGCCGTCGGCGTGGAGCAATCCCTCAAGACCGAGTGTCGTCCGCTGGAGAAGAAGCCCACCGTCCCGCTCAAGGACTTGTTGCAGGGCATCGCCATCGGCCACCGCGACGACGACACCGTGCTGTCGCTGGCCAACCGGCTGGTGCGCTTGGGCCTTGCACTCGACGACAAAGCCAAGGCGCGCATCGAGAAGGCTTCCGGCGGCATTCCCATCGCGGAGCTGGGCAAGAGCCTGGTCGCCGCCCTCGACCCCGACAGTATCGTCGAGACTGCCCTGGCTACTGCAAAGGCCAAGGGCATCACCCGTTCCGAGGACACGCTCACCGCCGAAGAGATCGCCGCTGCCCGCACCGAGCGCGTCGCCGCCGCCTGCGCGCCCTTCGACCAGCCCGAGCTGCGCGACCAGATTGAGGCCGCCCGCCGCGAGCGGGAACAGTTGATCGACCACATCAACCTCGACCAGGTCACCTTCTCCGGCTACAGCGAACAGGCCGAAGCGCAGGCGCGGAGGACCATCCAGACCTTCGCCGACTACATCCGGAGCCACAAGAACGAGATTGCCGCCCTGGGCTTCTTCTACCAGCAGCCCTACCAGCGCCGGCAACTGACCTTCGACATGATCGAGGAACTGCACGAGCAGCTCGCCCGGCCGCCGCTGATGCTCACCACCGAGCGGCTGTGGAGCGCCTACGCCCGCTTGCAGGCTTCGCAGGTCAAGGGCGCGGAGTCCCGCCGCCAGCTCACCGACCTCGTCGCCCTGGTGAGATTTGCCTTGGGCCTCGATGCCGAGCTCAAGCCATTCGCCGATCAGGTCGACAAGCGCTTCCAGGAATGGATTTTCCGCCACAACGCCCAGCGCGCCACCGCCTTCACGCCCGAGCAGACCGAGTGGCTGCGCTTGGTCAAGGAGCACATCGCCAGCAGTTGCTGCATAGCCCGCGAGGATTTCGATTACGCCGAACTGGCCGACAAGGGCGGGCTACAGCGTGCCTGGGCGGTGTTCGGCGAGCAGTTGGATGGGTTGATGCAGGAGATGAATGAGGAGTTGGTGGCGTGAGTTGTATTCCCTCCGACTGGGTCGCTACCAAGCTGCGAGAACTTGTTTCACTGAAAACGGGACCGTTCGGGAGTTCGCTACATCAGTCTGACTATGTCGCGGACGGCATTCCCATAATCAATCCGATGCACATAGCCAATGGGAGCATATCGCCGACAGCGAAGCATCGTGTCAGTGCCGAAACCGCTGCGCGGTTGAGCGAGTTCAGGGTTGAGTCCGGCGACATCGTTATAGGACGCAGGGGCGAAATGGGTCGCTGCGCTGTCGTTAGGTCTCACCAATCGGGCTGGCTCTGCGGTACTGGATCGTTGGTCATTCGGAGTGCGAAAGGTCTTGTCCCAGATTTCTTGCAGCATTACTTGTCTAGCGACGCCTCAGTCAATTATTTGCTTGAGGCATCAGTTGGCTCGACGATGGCGAATCTCAACCAGGAAGTATTGCTGGGCATGGACATTCTTCTGCCGCCCACTGCCGAACAAACCCGAATCGTCGAAAAACTCGAAGAACTACTCTCGGACCTCGATGCCGGCGTGGCCGAGCTCAAGGCGGCGCAGAAGAAGCTCGCCCAGTACCGGCAATCGCTGTTGAAATCGGCCGTAGAGGGTTCACTGACCGCGCAATGGCGAGCCGAAGCAAAAGTCGGCGCTGGAGAGACGGCGAATGAAACCGGCGCGCAACTGCTGGAGCGCATCCTGCGCGAGCGCCGCGCCCGCTGGGAAGCGAAGCAACTCGCCAAGTTCAAGGAGCAAGGCAAGACCCCGCCCAAGGACTGGCAGGACAAGTACCCCGAGCCGGTGCGGCCCGATACGAGCGATTTGCCGGCGTTGCCGGAGCGGTGGGCGTGGGCAAGCGTCGATTCCCTGCTCTCGGAGATTGAAACCGGAAAGAGCTTCAAGTGCGTGGAGCGGCCGCCAAGGCCAAGTGAGATAGGCGTCGTCAAGGTGAGCGCAGTCTCATGGGGCGAGTACGACGAGGGCGAAAGCAAGACATGCACTGACCCCGAACGTATGAACGAAGGGCTCTTTATACGTGAAGGTGACTTCCTGTTCTCACGCGCTAACACTATTGAACTGGTCGGTGCCTGCGTAATCGCCGAGTCGGTTCGTCTGCGCATGATGCTGAGTGACAAGATTTTGCGCTTCGTCGTGGTATGGGACGATGTCAAGAACTGGTTGCTTGGGTGTTTGCGCAGCGAAGTTGGCAGATCGCAAATTGAACTACTTGCATCAGGCAACCAAGAATCGATGCGGAACATCGGGCAAGAGCGAATCCGTCAAATCGCAATCCCGCTGCCGCCTTCGGTCGAAATGAAGCAGATCTTGGAACAACTGGATCAACAGCTCTCGGCGGCGAAACAGCTAGACGCCTCCGTTGCCGCGGGCCTCAAGCAATCCGCCGCCCAACGCAAGAACATCCTCAAAGCCGCGTTCTCCGGCCAGATCGTCCCTCAAGACCCCAACGACGAACCCGCCGACGTACTGCTGGAGCGCATCAAAGCCGAGCGCAATGCCAGAGAAACAGGGAGAATGTCGCGCCGAAAGGCAGGCCTGCGTGGAACGGCCGAAACCGCCGCCCCCGGTTCGGGCAACCGGCGGACGCACAGGAGAATAAAACCATGATTCGGACTATCCAGATCGACGGCTTCAAGTCGATTGCGACGATGCAGCTTCCCTTGGGGCGGCTGAACTGTTTCATCGGCGCCAACGGTGTCGGCAAGACCAATATCCTGGAAGCCATCGGCGTCCTTGGGGCGGCGGCCAACGGCAAGGTGGATGACGAAGCCCTGTTGCGGCGCGGGGTCCGCCCCGGGGTGCCGCGTCTATATAAGACATCCTTCGAATCCGGCAAGGTGCCGGTGCATATTGGCATTAAGGCCGAGAGTGACCAGGGTGCGACTTATCGGGTGTCGCTCCTTAATCCTTTGGAAAGTCCCGAGCCTGCTTGGTCGTTCAAGACCGAACGTTTGTATGACGGCCACGACGAAATCGTTTCGGATGGCGTGCGTAACAAGCGCAACCTGACCCCGACGGCAGGCCTGGCGGCGCTTAAGGTGGTGGAGGTGCCGGAGCGGAATCCCGCCTTCGAGCTGATGCAGTATCTGCAGAACTTTGCCATCTATTCGCCGAATACACCGACACTGCGGGGGATGGTCGGCGATCCGCAATCGCGCAGCCCGGTCGGCTTGGCCGGGGGGCGACTGGCCGAGGGATTTGCCGAGTTTCGGAAAGTCGTGCTGGATCGGGATGAAGCTCTGCTCGACGATGTATTCGGTCTGCTCGATTGGGTGGCAGACATACAGACGACAGCAGCTGCCGGCTCTTTGCTATCGCCTTCGGTCGCCCGCACCAAGGAAGTCCTCAAGTTTGCCGACCGCTTCATGAAGAAGAGCCGTAACACTCTTACCGCCTACGACGCCAGCGAGGGCGCGCTCTACGTCCTCTACTGCGCGATCTTGTGCCTGGCACCCAATGCGCCGCGGATGCTGGCGATCGACAACCTGGATCAAGCTCTGAATCCGCGATTGGTCTCGCGGCTTACCGAAAGACTCTCCGCTTGGCTGCGGAAGTCGGGTTCCGGGCGGCAATTGCTCTTTACCGCTCACAATCCGGCCGTATTGGACGGTCTGGACCTGAGCGATGAGACAGTCCGCCTGTTTGCGGTGGAGCGCAACAGCGAAGGACATACCTGTGTACGGTCCATCGAGCCAAGCGCGGAGCTACTGAGGCTGAACGAAACCTACCCCCTCTCGCGTTTGTGGCTGATGGGCAATCTGGGCGCCGTGCCGAATGTCTGAGCTGCGCATCGGTCTAGTGGCCGAGGGACCGACCGACGTCGTAGTGATCGAGGCGGCGCTACGGGCATTCCTGGAACAACCGTTTGTGTTGACTCAGCTTCAACCGGAACCCAGTCAGCCACAGATGGGCTCCGGCTGGGGTGGAGTACTGAAGTGGTGCCAGGCCTTCCGTCAGGCAGGGTACGCGGCCCTCGAAGACGATCCGAAACTCGAAGGCTTCGACTTGCTGATTCTGCACCTGGACGCCGATGTCGCGGGGAAATCCTATGCGGACTATGGGCCGGCCGTAGCACAGATGGCTGTTGATCGTGGACTCCCGCCTATGCCGATTGCGCAGCCCTGTCCTCCTCCTTCGGCAACGGTGGCACCGATTCACGACCTGCTCCGCGCGTGGCTCGGCGTCGCAATGCTTGGCCCAAAGACCGTGGTGTGCATTCCGTCCAAAGCCACGGAAGCCTGGCTTGCGGCAGCATTGTTGTCCAACGAGCAAGACTTAATGACTGAAATCGAGTGCGAAATGAACATAGCAGGGATACTCGCTGGCTTGCCTAAGGCGCAGCGGGTGCGCAAGAGCCCCCGCGAGTATTCGGCGCGCGCCGCCGCGCTGACGTTCGCTTGGGAAGGCTCTGTAAAGCAGCATTGTTCACAAGCCCGCGATTTCGAAGTGCGGGCAGTCAAGGCGATAACGTGATGACAAGAGCACAATTGTCGCCACGTTGTGGCGACAATTGCCACACAGACTAGATGCATAGACAGCCAGTTCCCCGACGTCGATGAACGCTTCCACCCTGGTCCAGAAAATCTGGAACTTCTGCCACACTCTGCGCGACGACGGCGTCGGCTATGGCGACTACCTGGAGCAGCTCACCTACCTGCTGTTCCTCAAGCTCGCCCACGAGTACGCGCAGCCGCCCTACGGCCGCAACACCCATGTACCGCGCAGTTGCGACTGGGCCAGCCTGCGCGCCAAGACCGGCGAACCGCTGGAGGCCCACTACCTGACCGTCCTCCACAAGCTGGGCCAGGAGCCGGGGATGCTGGGGGCGATCTTCTTCAAGGCGCAAAACAAGATCCAGGATCCGGCCAAGCTGGCGCGACTGGTGCAGATGATCGACGCCGAGAAGTGGATCAGCCTCGGCGCCGACACCAAGGGCGATCTTTACGAAGGACTGTTGCAGAAGAACGCGGAAGACACCAAGAGCGGCGCCGGACAGTACTTCACGCCGCGCGCCCTGATCGAGGCGATGGTGACCTGCGTGCGCCCCGAGCCGATGAAGACCATCGGCGATCCGGCCTGCGGCACCGGCGGCTTCTTTCTCGGCGCCTACAACTGGCTGAACCGCCCCGGTGCCAAGCTCAACAAGCGGCAAAAGGAGTTCCTGCGCGACCAGACCTTCCACGGCAACGAGATCGTGCCGAATACGCGGCGCCTGTGCCTGATGAACCTGTTTCTGCACAACGTCGGAGAGCTCGACGGCGAACCGGCGGTGGAACGCTCCGATGCCTTGGTCGCCGAGCCGCGGCAAAAGGTCGATTATGTCTTGGCCAATCCGCCTTTCGGCAAGAAGAGCAGCATGACCATCACCAACGAGGAAGGCGAGGAGGATAAGGATGCGCTGACCTACGAGCGACAGGACTTCTGGGAAACCACCTCGAACAAGCAGCTCAACTTCCTCCAGCACATCGTCAGCATGCTGAAGCTGGATGGCAAGGCCGCCGTGGTGCTGCCCGACAATGTGCTGTTCGAGGGTGGCGCGGGCGAGAAGATTCGCCGCAAGCTGTTGGAAACCTGCGACGTGCATACCCTGCTGCGCCTGCCCACGGGCATTTTCTATGCCCAGGGGGTCAAGGCCAACGTGCTGTTCTTCGATGCCAAGCCAAAGGATGGCAAGCGGCATACCCAGGGCGTGTGGATCTACGATCTGCGCACCAACAAGCATTTCACGCTCAAGACCAAGACGCTGAAGCCCGATGACCTGCGCGATTTCGTCGCCTGCTACAACCCGGAGAACCGGCACGAACGTAAGGAGAGCGAACGCTTCCGCCACTTCGCTTACGATGAACTCGTTGCCCGCGACAAGGCCAGCCTGGACATCTTCTGGCTCAAAGACGACAGCCTCGACGATCTGGATCAGTTGCCGCCGCCCGATGTGCTGCAACAGGAGATCATCGATCACCTGGAAGCGGCGCTGGCGGCATTCCGCGACGTGGCCGCGGGCCTGCGCAATTGACGGCAAAGGTATAGCCCGTCGCCTCCGAGCGCCGGCTGCTGCCCCCCACCGACCCTGCGCTTTGTAACGCAGCGTAACAAGCCCCGCTTGCGCAACCGGGCGATGCAAAACGGCGGCAGGCGGTAACGTGGCGCCCGCCGGATTGCGGTCAAATGCGCTCATCGACAGACAAGGAGCTGGACATGAGCAAGATATTCGGATTCGGCGAAACGCTGCCCGGTTACGACGTACCGGTACTCAACGAACGCGAGGTGCGCGCCGCGGCGGGCATCCTGTTCCTGTTCGCCTTCATGACTTTTTCCAGCGCCTGGTTCGTCGGCAACTTCCGCCCGACCAAGATTTTCGTGATCGCCTTCCTGATCGATTTCACGCTCCGCCTGTTCGTCAATCCGCGCTACGCGCCGTCGATGATCGCGGCGCGCTTCGCCGTGCGCGGGCAGGCGCCGGAATGGGTCGGCGCGCCGCAGAAGCGCTTTGCCTGGGCCATCGGCTGGCTGCTGGCGATCGCCATGCTGTGGTTGATCGTGATCAACAACGTGATCGGGCCGATCAACATGCTGGTCTGCGCTTCTTGCCTGACGCTGATGTTCTTCGAGGCCGCCTTCGGCATCTGCATCGGCTGCAAGATTTACAACGCCCTGCCCGGCCGCCGGGCGCAGCTATGCGCGGGCGGCAGCTGCGAGGTCTTCGTGCCGCACCCGACGCAGAAAGTCGGCGCCGGCGGCACGGCGATCGTGGCAACCTACCTCGCCCTGATGGCCGTCGTTGGCTCGCAGGCCTTCCCCGCCGCCGAGTCGCTGGCAGCACGGCCGATGATGGCCCATCCCGGCGCCACGGAAGCGGTCACCGAGGCCGACCGCTGCACGCCGCCGGCCTTCGCCGTGGCCATGGGCCATGCCGAGAAGTGGAAGCTGCACAACAACTGCCAATAGGCCGGACCCATCATGAGCCTCGTCACCGCGCACAATCTCACCAAGACCTACCGCGCCGGCGACATCGACGTGCCGGCGATCAAGGGCGTGGATTTCGCCATCGCGCCGGCCTCCTTCGTCGCCTTCGTCGGCCCTTCGGGCAGCGGCAAGAGCACGCTGCTCAACATGCTCGGCTGCCTCGACCATCCGACCTCGGGCACGCTCAAGCTGCTGTCCACCGATATCGCCACGCTCGACCGCAAGGCGGCCGCGCGCTTTCGCGGCGAGCACATCGGCTTCGTGTTCCAGGACTTCAACCTGATCCCGGTGCTGACCGTGTTCGAGAACGTCGAGTACCCGCTGCGCATGGTGTTGAACTGGCCGGCGGAAAAGCGCCGCGACCAGGTGCTGCGCCTGCTGGCCGCCGTGGGCATGAGCGATCAGGCCGACAAGCGTCCCGACCAGATTTCCGGCGGCCAGAAGCAGCGCGTCGCCGTGGCGCGCGCGCTGGTCAGCAAGCCGAAGCTGGTGCTGGCCGACGAGCCGACCGCCAACCTCGACCACGACACCGCCTACCGCATCCTCGAACTGATGAAGCAAATGCGCGACGAGTTCGGCACCACTTTCATATTCTCCACCCATGACCCGAAGATCATGGGCGAAGCGGAAGTCACTTTCTCGCTGGAAGACGGACGTTTGCAGAACGGAGGCCATCGTGTTTGACATCCTTGGCATTGCCAGCCGCAACCTGCTGCGCTACCGCCGCCGCACCGCGCTGACCCTGCTCTTGATCGTGATCGGCATGGTGGCGGTGCTGCTGTTCATCGCCGTGGCCGGTTCCTTCAAGGCCATGATGGTCGGCCAGATTACCGATTCGGTGCTGGGCCACCTGCAGGTGCATCGCAAGGGCTATGTCGCCTCGATCGACAACCTGCCGCTCAACCTCAACATGAAGCCGCAGATGGCGGCCAAGGTCGAGGAGGCGCTAGAGGCCAACCCGGCGGTCGAAACCTGGTCGCCGCGGGTCAAGTTCGGCGGCATGTTCAGCAACTTCGCCGAGACGACGAGCATCCGCGTGAACGGCGTCGACCCGGCGCGTGAGGCTGCAACCACGCCCTTGCTGCCCGGTCGCATGGTCGAAGGCGACAAGAACGGGCCGCTGGTCGGGCGCGGCCAGATCGTCATCCCGCAACTGCTGGCGCGCGGAATGAAGACGAAGGTCGGCGACACCGCGGTGGTGGTCGCCACCAACCGCGACGGCTCGGTGAATGGCAAGACCTTCGTCGTGCGTGGCGTGCTCGAAGGCGTTACCGGGCCGGGGGGACGCGACGGCTACGTGCATATCGACGATGCGCGCGAACTGCTGCGCATGGGCGAAGCCGAAGTCAGCGAATACGCCGTGCGGCTGAAGGACTTCTCGCGCCTCGACCAAAGCAGCGGCCAGATCAAGGTCGCGCTGGAAAATGCGAGCAACAAGGAAGGCAAGCCGGTGCTGGAGGTGCACACTTGGGCCGAGCTCTCGCCCTTCGCCAATCTGGCGAAGATGATCGACCTGATGACCCTGTTCATCAAGATCATGCTGATCTCCATCGTGCTGGTCGCGGTGATGAACGTGATGATGATGGCGGTGTTCGAGCGCATCCGCGAAATCGGCACCATCGCCGCGATCGGCACGCCGCCTTCGCGCATCCTCTCGCTGTTCCTCGCCGAGGGCCTGATGCTGGGGCTGGCCGGCACGCTGGCGGGCATCGTGCTGAGCCTTGCCGCCATCGCTGGTATCAAGCTCTGGCAGCCCACCTTCAACTTCGGCCAGCAGCAGGGGCTGGTCATGGCACCGTCGATTGCCGCAGGCGACGTGCTGGCCATCGCCGCGCTGGTGGTCGTCGTCGCCGTCATCGCCAGCCTGCAACCGGCGTGGAAGGCCTCGCGCCTCGACCCCATCCAGGCGCTGCGCCATGTTTAGGAAACCATCATGAAGCAACTGCTCGCCCTGCTGACCTTCCTGCTCGCTTTTCCAGCTATGGCGCTGGACGGAACCGCGATCCTCAAGAAGGTCGACCGCAACCTCGAACCCGAGTCCTACGAGATGATGCGCAAGCTCATCAACATCGAGCCGAACGGCCAGAAGAAGGAGTTCGTGCTCTACTCGGTGAAGAAGGGCCGCGACAGGATCGTCGCGCTCTTTCTCGCGCCGCAGAGCGACAAGGGCCGCGCCACGCTGCGCCTGGGCGACAACATGTGGCTTTACATTCCCGAGGTCGGCAAGCCGATGCGCATCACCAGCCTGCAATCGGTGACCGGCGGCGTATTCAACAACGCCGACATCCTGCGCATCGACTACGCCGAGGAATACGCGGTCGAGTCGGCCGCCGAGGAGAAGGACGCTTACCTGCTGACGCTCAAGGCCAGGACCAACGAGGTGGCCTACGACAAGCTCAGGATGTGGGTGGACAGGAAGGCGCTGTTGCCGACCGTGATCGAGTGCTACGCGGCGAGCGGCATGCTGATCAAGACGCTGCGCTTCAAGGACAGCAAGGACTTCGGCGGCGGCATCAGGCGCCCGGCGACGATCGAAACCGACAGCCCGCTCCATCAGGGCTACAAGTCGGTGATGCTCTATGCCAACATCAAGAAGCGCGACTTCCCCGACGAGGTGTTCTCGCTCAACTACCTGCCGCGGGTCGAGGATCTGAGGAAGTGAAACGCGCGTGGTGGCTGGCGGCGGGGCTGGCGTTCTGCGCGCAGGCCGAGGAGTTCCGCTTCGATGCCAGCGAGTTCGAGAAGAAGCCCTTCGAGTTCGGCGGCTACCTCGAACTCAAGTCCGAACGCGCCCGGCTCAACCGCGAGGGCAGCCTTTACAAGCTCAACGGCCTGAATCGCGACACGCTGGACCGCAACACCGCCACGCTCAAGCTCAATGCCAAATACACCCAGGGCATCGCCAGCCTGAATCTCCGTGGCTCAGCCGAAGTACGGCGTGACGAGCTGGCGAGCGAGCGCATCAGCCGCTTCGACGAAGCCTATGCCTCCTTCCAGCCCGATCCCGGCGTCACGCTCGAGATCGGCAAGCGTTCGCTGAAATGGGGCAAGGGCTATGCGTGGAACCCTGTCGGCTTCGTCGAACGGGCGAAGGATCCGAATGACCCGGAGCTGGCGCGCGAGGGTTACACGATGCTCACGGCGGACTTCATCCGCAACCTTGCGGACGGTGGCGAGCTCAAGACCGTGGCCTTCACCCCGGTGCTGCTGCCGGCGAACGAGCGCGCCAACGGCGACTTTGGCACACCGGGCCACGTCAATGCCGCCGCCAAGCTGTATTTCCTCTGGCACGACACCGACATCGACTTCACCTGGCTCGGCCGTGGCAGCCGCACGCCGCGCTTCGGTCTCGACTTCTCGCGCAACCTGACCAGCGCGCTCGAAATCCACGGCGAGTGGGCACGGACGAAGGACGTCGAACTGCGCGCCATCGATGCCGCCGGCGCCGTGACGAGCAGGACACGCGATGTCACGAGTTACCTGCTCGGCCTGCGCTACCAGACGGAGAGCGACACCACCTGGATTGCCGAGCTCTACCGCAACGGCACCGGCTTTTCAGGGCACCAACTCGCCGACTTCAACACGCTGGTCGACAGCGGAAACCCGCTGCTGGTGAACCGGGCGAAGCAGATCAGCCCTGCCTACGCGCGCGCCAACGCCGGCGAGCGCTACCTCTACCTGCGCGCCAGCCAGAAAGAGCCCTTCGACATCGTCTATTTCACGCCCTCGGCGACGCTGATCGCCAACCTCGACGACAGGAGCTGGTCGCTGACGCCGGAACTGCTCTACACCGGCGTCACCAACCTCGACCTGCGCCTGCGCGCCACCTGGCTGCACGGCAAGCCCGGCAGCGAGTTCGGCGAGAAGCAGAATGAACGCAAGCTGGAACTGACGGCGCGACTTTATTTCTGAACCACGCCGTCCGCGCATGCCCACGCGCCCGCGGCACTGGCAGCCGCCCGTCCCGCTACTTGATCTCCCACTTGCGCGACAGCGGTCGCGAGGCGCTCCTGGGTCCATTCGTGCATCGAGCCATCTCAGCGTCCCACCGGCAGGCTGTCGGCGATGTAATGCTCCAGCTGGTCGATGGCGAATTCCTGTTCGCTGAGGCGCGCCTTGACCAGGTCGCCGATGGAGACGATGCCGAGGATGTCGCCATTTTCGGCGAGCACCGGCAGGTGGCGGAAGTAGCGCTCGGTCATCAGGCGCAGGCAGTCCTCGATGGCCTGGTCCGGCTTGGCAAATCGCACGCTGGTCGTCATCACCTCGCGCAGTGGCGTGGCGCAGGGATCGAGGCAGGGCCGGGTGACTTTTTGCAGGCAGTCACGCTCGGTGAAAATGCCGGCGATACGCCCGAGATCGTCGAGGACGAGGACGGCGCCGACATCGGCGCCGGTCATTTGGGCGACCGCCTCGTTGACCGTCTGGCCGATATGCGCGGTGACGAGGGGCTTCTTGTTCTGTAGCAGGTTGCGGATCGTGCTCATGGTGCTCTCCTCTCCATCGGGACTGGATATCCTAAGCGCGGTAGCCGACACAGCGGCGCGGATCATGGTTTTCAGGCCGGCGCCGTCGTCCGTGGCCAACGGCCAGGGGCGATCGCCACGGCCTTGGCGAACAGTCGGCGCTGGCGGCACGGCGGTTCATCGTTTGCACGCCCGGCAAGCGTTCGGTGCCGTGCCACGCAGCGGCGATGGGACGCCGAGCGAATATTTTCCCGCAACCTCCGCCAGCGCGTCGCACTTGCTGTCGGCATCGCAGGCTAGCGCCTTGCACAGCAGGATGGCAAGCGCGAGATAGGGCTTGCCTGCAAAATCCTGATCCGTCCCGGCACACCAGATATCGCCGATCAGCGGCGCGATCCAGGATGCCGGGTAGCGGTCGATGAACCGCCCCGGCGCGCCACCGGGAACCGCGCGCGCAAATAGGCGGGCGACAAATTCGAGTTGCAAGGCCATGTGATCGGCCAGATCGGGGAACTCTCCGGCGTGATTCGCGCCACCCGCCGCATAACAGCTTGCCAGCGCCCGCGCGGTGGCTCCATTGCAGGTGCCGTCGAGGTAGGCACCGACATTGATCTTGACTCGACGCGGCGGCAGGATGAACAGGGAGCAATAGTGCAGCAGCAGATCGTCGGCATCGCCAATCAGGTCGAACTCGACCTGGCAGGCATCGATTTCGGTCGCGAGTCCATACCCGATCTCGTGGTCGAGCTCGGCCAGTGTCTCCGTCAAATTCCCACACAGCATGGCCGCCGCGACGGGGGTTTCCGTGGGGGCCATGAACGCCCTCGCCATCGACAGGTAGAACCTCGACCTGGCATTCCCTACCCTATCGTTTCGTGCGTCCATGTTCGATCCATCCAGTCGAAAACGGATTCGGCCAGGGGCGGCGGGGTCAATGCGTCGCCGGCGGATGGTCGCTGACAGATTGCCTGTGCCAGTCGGCAACTTCGCCGACCGCGCTCTGCAATGGCGTGCCGGCCTCGACGCGATCCATGATCTGGCGTTGCAGGATCGCGCCGAGCATGTCGACGTTGGCTTCCATCGCCGGCGCCAGTTCGCGCAGGAACTGCACCGTAGGCGGATCGTAGGCATAGGCGCCGAGATGGGCGTCGAGATCCTTGCTGGTCGCCAGCGCGTAGCAGAGGTCGTAGATCAGGTGGTAGGCGCGGATGAAGGCGTCACCGTCGGCGCCGATGTTCTGCCGCACTTCCTCGGCCAGCCCCTGGCGGAAATCGGCGAGGGCGTAGCCGCAGCGTCCCTTGACCACGTCTTCCGGGGTGAATTCCCATTCCATGATCGCTGTTCCCTTTCTATGTGCCAAAGATGGCGGCGAAGGCATCCTGGTCGTCGCTGCACACCTTGCAGGTCTTTTCCGGATGCGGCGATACGAAAAATCGGTCGCAGCGGTCGCAGCGCTGTTTGGCCAGCCTGAACAGGAGCCTCGGCGGCAGGTCTGGCGTCAGATCGAAGTCGGCCGCGGCGTCGAGCACACGCGGCTGGCAGACTTCGAGGCAGACGGCACAGCCGACGCAGCGGTCGCGCTTGAACTCCAGCGCCCAGTCACCGGGATTTTCCGTGATGCCTATGGCGCCGGTGGGGCAGACCCGGAAGCAGGCTTCGCAGACCGTGCAGCCGGGGCCGATGCGGATGTCGAGCGCCGGCAGCGCCTCGTGGATGGAGACGTGATACGGCTGGCCGTCCTTGCGCGCGGCGACGATCTGCAACAACTCGCGCTGTTCGGTCAGCGCATAGGCGCCGGCGCGGATGGCCTTGTCGGGCACCGGCACGGCGGCCGGCTTGGCCTCGACCGCGGCGGCAACTTCGTCGACGCCGCGGCCGAGCAGGCGGCGGAACAGGTGGCGCCGGCCGGCGGCAAAGCGCTGCGGTTCCGCTTTGGTCGCGGGATCGTCATCGGTGACGACTTCGACCGGCAGCCATTCCTCGGGCGCGGCGGCGGCGCGCAACTCGGCCGCGGCTTCCAGGTTGGCGGCAAGTTGCGCCGCGCCCGTGGCGCCGTGCGCACAATCGGCGCACCGGCTGGCGCCGAGCAGGCGTGTCGGCAGGCGGCGCTTTTCGAGGTAGGCCAGGAGCGGCGCGTCGAGCGCTCCGAGGCAAGGCACCACGGCATCGGCGGCATGGCCCGAAGGCGCGCAGGCGATGCTGAAGTTTTCGCACTTGATCGCCTGGCGCAACATGTCGATGGGCTTGAAGTTGGCGGCGGCGAAAGCGCCGGTACGGCAGGCGGAAACGCACAGGGCGCAGTTGCGGCACTTGTCCGCTTCGATTGCCGCACCGCTGTCGGTGAGGGTCACCGCCTGGTGCGGGCAGGCGTCCTGGCAGCGCGTGCATTCGCTGTAGCGATAGCGGTAGCGCACGCAGCGCGCGACATCGAACTCGGGCGCGGCGATGTTCACTTCTTCTTGTCCGGACGCAGCTCTTGCAGCGGCTTGCCGTGCTCGCAGGTGTTGGCCGGAATCACGAAATTGACCAGACCGCTGGCGCCGCCGTCGGCGCTGCGCACGAGCATGGCGAGCTTGGTCGCCTTCCAGGCGGCGACACCGCCCTTGACCGCCAGGATCGGCTTGCCGGGGTACTTGCGTTCGAGGGTACGGGCGATGGCGAGCGCATCCTGGTCGCGGTCGGCGACCACGATCACGGTCGCCGTCGGGCTGATTTCCAGGTCGCTGCGCCAAGCCAGGGCATCGTCCAGCGCCTCGCGCTGGCGGCTCGCCACGCCGCGACCATCGATCACGCAGCACGGCGGCCTGGCGGCGAGCGCGGCAAGCAGTTGCGGTTTGTCCTTGAGACTGGCTTGTGCCTGCGCCGCTGCGGCCGCCGCCAGGCCGGCCAGCGCCAGCAACCAGCAGGGCAGCGGTTTCATGCTGCCGGCGTTGCCGCGAGCAGGTCGGCGCGGCGGGCGTAGACGGTCGGCGGCAGCACCAGCTGGCGGCACTGGCCGTAACCGACCCATTCGGCGAGTCTCGGCGCGGGCTGCACCAGCGGACCGATCCACAGCGCGTCGCCGAGCTCATCGACCAGCCCGGCGCAGAGGTTGAGGTCGGTGTCATCGCAGATATCCACCTGCACCAGGAAGCGCGTGGCGCCCAGTTCGCGCATTGCCTTCAGCCACCACGATGCCAGCGCACCACTGCCGCTGCCGTCGGCGCGCAGCACTTCCCAGGCAGGCTCGCAATGCGAGGGCGTGACGGTCTTGAAATCGGCATTGGATACCGTCTCGAAGGACCAACTGACGCTCTGTCGCCCGAGCCGGGCGTAGACGCCGATGCGTTCGGCACCGTGGGCCTTTGCCAGCCGGTCCACCACCGCGCTGTCCTCCACCGCGGCGGCGCCGACGAAGACGCAATCGGCGCCGGCGGCGAGCAAGGTCGCGACGCGCTGTTCGTCGCCGGCGTCGACCACGATGCCGGCGCACAGGGCGGCGACGGCTTCGACGCCGGGCGCGTCGAACAGCAGGTCGTCGGCATCGACCGTGCACCCCTCCTCGTAAGCCACGCAGCGGCGTACCGCCGGCGCCGACTTTTGCCCGGCGGGCGCTTCGGCCGCCGCGGCGGGCAAGCCTTCCGTAACGGCGATGTCATCACGCGTCATGGGATCAAGCGGCGTACTCGAATTTCGGATAGACGAAAGGATACAGCGGACAGTCGGCATCGGGCGCCAGGCCGACCAGCAGCGGACGCAGTTCCTGCAAGGCGCCGAGTATCGGTGCGACATTCACGCCGAGAAAGCGCGGGGCGTATTTGGCCAGCGCCATCTGCGCGTCGTCGATCAGCAGCAGCGCGCCTTCCTGGTTCTGGTTCTGGGTGAAGAACAGCGCCAGCGTGGCGAAGGCCAGCCCTTGCAGGAATTCGGCCTCGGGATCCCTGGTGCCGAGCAGGCTGTTGCGGATCAGGCGCGACCAGCGTTCGTTGAACCAATCGTGCAGGGCGCCCAGGTCGTTGCTGTCCCACATGATCTGGGCTTCTTTCCAGTCGAGTTGGGACAGCACCTGGCGATCCGGCGGCGGCAGCTCCCTGGGCGTGGCGAGATCGAGGATCATGGCCGGCCCCTAGCGCAAGCCGCCGAGGTCGCGCAGCTCCTCGAAGCGTCGCAGGTTGTCGGGCGCCGCCAGCGTCGTCGACAGCGCATCCGTCATGCAGCCGTTGCACACCGGCTCATTGGGATTGAACTCGACGCGCACTTCGGTTTTCGGCACTTCCAGCCGCGCCTGGTCGGCATCCTCGATGCGCAGGCCCATGGCCTCGATTTCCTCGCCGGCAAAGCCGCCGAGGAAGCGCGCCATTTCGCGGTAAAAGGAATGCTGGGCGGTACGCTCGATCAACTGGCTGTAGCCGCGCACCCAGCGGCCGAGGTGCTGGCTCCAGAAGCGCTTGATTTCCTTGTCCAGGCGCCGCTGGGCGGCGACATCGCCCTGGTCGAGGGCGGCGGCGCCGCGCTCCAGCAGTTTGGCGACGAACATCAGCTCGACGCCGAGCTGGTCGGCGAACACCTCGAAGCGGCCGGGGTGCAGCGCAAAGCCCAGGCGCTGGTAGGTCTGCATGACATCGAAATTCGGCTGCTGCTTGTAGCGCCCGGTCAGGCGCACCGACTCGACCGGCGGAAAGCCGCCGGTGCAGGCGAACTGCGTGGTGTATTCGATCGCCAGGTTTTCCAGCAGGACGTCCAGCGGCGTCGCCAGGAAGTCCTCGTCGAAGCGCAGGCCGGTGGCGGCCAGGTCGGCCAGTGCCGCCGGCGCGCGCAATGCCTCGATGAATTCGCGGCCCGGCTCTTCGACGAAGACGCCCGAGAGCAGGTGATAGACCTCGGCGCGGGCACGCCACTCGGTCGCCGTTTCTCCGGGCGAAGCCAGTACCGCCGCCGTCTCGCCGGCGCCGACTTCCTCGCCTTCATCCAGTGTCAGTTCAGTTTTCAGCATGTCGGTTCCTAAAAAAGCCGGCCCGCCGGGTATGGCGGGCCGAAATAACCCGGCCGCAAAGGGGGAGGAGTGCTGGCCGGTCATCCCTCCTCAGGGATTCAGTGACCGCCGCCTTCGTGCGCCTTGACGCTGGCCGGACCCGCCCATGAGGCCATCTCCGGATGCATCTTGCGGTGCAGGTCGCCGGTGTAGGCATAGCGCATGGTCTCCTTGTAGGCATCGTAGTGCTTCTGCCAGTCGCCCTGCGAATCGCCGTACTTGTCGTTGGGCCCGGCCTTGCTCACCTTGACCACGGTGTCGTACCAGCCCTGCGAGCCGCCGATCGGATCGGCCACCACCGGAATGATGTTGTTGGGATGAACGCCCTTGTCATCCCACCAGACGTTGTTGAGATCCGGGTCTTCCTGGCCGTGGCTGGCGTCGCCCTTCTTCTCCTTGAGCTTGAGCGTCGCCAGGCGGCCGTATTCCCAGTGGCCAAAGCCGGTCGGAATCGCCACCGTCTTCGGGTGGATGCCTTCCGTGACGTAGGCCTTGGTCACCAGGTGGCCGGCGCGGCTTTCGACCCGCACCAGGTCGCCGGTCTTGACGCCGATCTTGTTCGCCGTGGCCTGGTTGATCCACAGCGGGTTGCTGTGGGCGATTTCGGCCAGCCACTTGACCGCCGCCGTGCGCGACTGCTTGTGCACGTTGAGCTTGAAGGTGGTGAGGATCAACTCGTCCTCCTTCATGGTCTCGTGCCACGGGATGCGCTTGAAGGTCGGCATCGGATTGAAGCCGTACTCGGCCCACTGGTCGACGCGCACGTTGATGATGCGGTTGCCGGTGGGAAAGCCGACGTAGTTCTTGCCGTTGCGCTTGACGCCGATGGCCTTGCCGTTCTTGCTGATCACGCCGTTCTTGTCGGTCGCGGTGCCGGCCATGTCGGCCGCCGACAGCTCCTTCTTGAACAGGCCGTACTCGGCCTTGATTTCGCGCCCGGTCTTGTCGGTGACCTTGCCGGACTTCGGATCGAGCTTGCCGTAAATCGGCCAGACGCCGTGCTTCTTGAGGAAGTCGAGGCCGCCGGCTTCCTTGAGCCCTGGGATGTTGTCGAAGTGGTGGCGCATGTAGGCTTCGCCATCCTTGAAATCCCAGAACTGCTTCATGCCCCGCTTGCCGTCCGGGTCGAGCTTCCAGATGATGTCGCGCATCATGATGCGGTTCTCGCGCGATTCGCCGAGCGACTTGTGCACCGGCTGGCGGATGCCTAGCCAGGGCCACAGCGAGTTGGGCATCGATTCCGGCTCCCAGCGCTCAAGGTAGGGACAGTCGGGCAGGATCAGGTCGGCCAGCGCCGTCTCTTCGCCCATGAAGGGGCTCATCGAGACCAGGTAGGGAAGCAGTTTCTCGTCCTTGAACAGCTTGCCCCACACCGCCATGGCGCCCGGATTGGTGTAGACCGGGTTGTCCTGGTAGGTGATGTAGACGTTGATCTTCTGCTTGCCGTCGGCGATCCAGAACGGCACCAGGTGGCTGACCTTGTGGCCGGCCAGCGGGTAATCCGGCGGATGCGAGAGGTAGGACGCCTTCTTCGGCTTGCCCGGCTGCGGACTCGGCTGCGGCCAGCCCATGCCGCGCGGCAGGCAGTAGCCGCCCTGGGTCTCGATGTTGCCGGTCATGATCGGCAACATCATGCAGGCCTTCTCGTTGTAGGACCCGTAAAGGTGCTTGGCCGGGCCGCGATAGGTAAATAGCGTGGCCGGCTTGGTGGTGGCGAACTCGCGCGCGATACGCTCGATGGTTTCCACCGGCACGCCGGAAATCTTCGCGGCCCACTCCGGCGTGTATTGCTGATAGTGCTTCTTCAGCTCGTCGACCGAGACATTGGTCCAGGTGTTGATGAAGTCCGAATCCTGGAGGTTCTCGCGCAGGATCACGTGGCCCATGGCCAGCGCCACGGCGCCGTCGGTGGCCGGATGGACGGGGATCCATTCGTCGGAGAAGCCGGCGGTGTTGGACAGGCGCACATCGAAGGTGACGATCTTCATGTGGTTGTCCACGCGGCCTTCGGTGATGCGCTGCGACAGCGGATTGTGGAAGTAGGCGGCTTCGAGGATGTTGGAACCGAAGTTGAGTACGTACTTGGCATTGGCAAAGTCCGGCGTTTCGATATCCGGTCCCCAGGTCGGTTCCATGCCGATCTTCTTCGACGATTCGCAGACCGAGGTGTGGTTCACGATGGTGGCCGAGCCCAGCGTATGCATGAAGCGGTCGATCACGCCGCCGGTGCGCTGGCGGCCGAACTTCAGCATGATGGTGTTGGGATCCTCCTTGATCGCGGCGTCGAGCTTGGCCGCCAGCTCGGTCAGCGCCTCGTCCCAGCTGATGCGCTTCCACTTGCCTTCGCCGCGGGCGCCGACGCGCTTCAGCGGATACAGGATGCGGTCCGGGTCATAGCTGTACCACATGCCCGAATTGCCCTTGGCGCACAGTCGGCCGCGGGTCGAGACATGCTCCGGGTTGCCTTCCAGCTTGACCACGCGGTCGTTCTCGACATAGGCGATGGCGCCGTCCTGGATGTTGCAGACATGGCAGTTGATCGGGATCGCCTTGCGCTCGGCGCCGGTGACGGGACCGAAATCCTTGCCGCCCAGCTGGGTTTCCATGGCGTTGAGCAGGCGCGGCGCGGCCGCGGCCGCGGCGCCGGTGGTGGCGCTGACCTTGAGAAAGGTACGACGTGTGACTTTTGGCATTTCCATTTTCTTAATCTCCTCGTGGCCGATCAATACAGGGTCTGCAATTGTTGCGGGGCCATCAGCAACACATAGCGCAGGGCCGCGCCACCGACCAGGATGAGCAGGGCGGAAACCATCAGGACGCCCTGGCTCTTGCCCATTGGCGCGAACAGCAGCACCGCCGGGGCCACGCTGCCGGCCAGGAAGCCGACGCCGACGAAGAGCAGGCCCATGGTGCCGGTGGTCATGATCATGAAGGTCAGTTCCTGGGCCGAGCCGCCGTAGTTGGTGGTGCCCATCACCGAGACCAGCATGATCGACACCGCGCCGGCCGACCACAGCATGTACTGGCGCAGGACCTTCTGCGCCTCGTCATTGCCCATCGCCAGCAGCGAACCGACGGCCGAGCCTGAGGCGATCGCCATGGCGACGAACAGCACCGGAATGATCGGCGAGTTCCACACCGGGCGCGACTGGTGCACCGTCAGGTCGAAGCCGGTATACACCGGCAGGCCCAGCGCCAGCAGCGCCGTCACCAGCGCCAGCAGCTTGCCCCTGGCCTCGTCGCCCTTCTTCAGAGCCATGATGTAGAGCACCGAACAGATGCCGAAGGCGACGATGTTGAGCGCGCCCCAGGCCAGCGGCGAGCTGAAGTTCAGGTAGCCGGGATTGAGGATGTTGAGGAAACGCATCGGCTGCGACAGGTCGCCGATCAGCAGCAGGCCGCCCAGCGCCAGCAGGCCGAGCGAGCCATAGGCCGCCTTTTCGCGCAGCGGACGCAATGCCGGCGTGATCCAGGAGCCGTAGGACATGAAGGACAGACCGGCGAGGATGCCGATGACGAAGAAATAGACGGCGTAGCTCGCGTGCCACGACACATCGTGAAACCAGACGTAATCACCCATGATGTCCCTCTCAGATCTTGAAGTTGCGCTTGAAGGCGGAGCGCTCGAGCTCCATCACTTCGGGCTGGCGGTAGGCGTCGCGGCCGAACTCGGTGGCGTTGCGGTCGGCGCCGATGTAGAAGACGTGCGGCTTGGTGCCTTCTTCCGGGCGCAACACCTGGGTCGCGTTCTTCGCCACCAGATAGGAGACCTCGCTGTTTGGATCGTTGAGGTCGCCGAACACGCGCGAACGGCCGATGCAGGTCTGCACGCAGGCCGGCACCAGGTTCTGCGTCACGCGGTGGAAGCAGAAGGTGCACTTGTCGACCACGTTGGTGATCGGCGTGTAGGTGCGGTGCGAGGGCAGCATGAAGCGCGCGTTGTAGGGGCAGGCCGCCATGCAGCTGCGGCAGCCGATGCAGCGCTCGTAGCGTTGCAGGATGAAGCCGCCGTCCTCGACCTTGAAGGTCGCCTCGACCGGGCAGTTGCGCACGCAGGGCGCGTCGTCGCAGTGGTTGCACAGCCGTGGCAGGAACTGCTTTTTGACATTGGGATACTTGCCGACCACCTTGTAAGGCACCCAGGTCCGGTTGACGCCCAGCGGCGTGTCGTACTCTGCCTTGCATGCGACCTGGCATGCCATGCAACCGATGCAGCGCCGCGTATCGACCACCATGGCAAACCGGCGCTTGCCGGCGACGCCACGGGTTTCGATGGGCGAAACCCTCAGTTCTTCGCTCATGTGTCTTGCCTCCTCTTTGTGCCTGCCGTGATTCGGTTTTTGTCCCGGCGATCCGGCGCCCAAGGGCAACCCGGATCAAGCCGCCGTTTCCTTTCAGCAACATCCGGACCACGCCGTCGCCGCGACGGCCAATTCCTTGTCGATCAAGGGGATTGTGTCGGTCCGCAAAATTGCCGCGCCGCCGGTTGCGTTACGCCGGCGTAACACTCGCTTTGGATGCTGCGCTGCAACCTGCTACAACAAGGTAACTCCCGCGCGTTTGGCTGGAAGCGCGGCGCCTTTCGCGCTTATCATCGCCGTCATGAACGACGATGATCGCAGTCCGGTCCGCCTGCGCAGGCGATGTTTCCTGCGCTCCGCGCTGGTTGCGGCCGCCCTGCCGCTGCTGCCTGCGCGCGCCGAGCAGGGCGGCTTGCGAGTCGGCCTGACACCGGTATTCCTTGACGACCAGATGAGCTTCCTGACGCGCTGGCGAGTGTGGCTGGAGCGCCGACTGAAGCGTTCCGTGGTCTTCGTCCAGCGTGGCAGCTATCGCGAGGTGATGGACCTGATCCGCGGCGGCAAGCTCGACTTTGCATGGATCTGCGGCTATCCCTATGTACGCTACCGGCATGATCTGCGGCTGGTCGCGGTACCGGTGTGGCGCGGGCGCCCCTACTACCAGTCCTACCTCATCGTGCCGGCCGACGATCGCAAGACCGGCAGCCTGGCCGACTTGCGCGGCAAGGTATTCGCCTATTCGGACCCGGATTCCAATTCGGGCTTCCTCTATCCGCAATACCGCCTCGCCAGCCAGGGCGAGAACCCGACCACCTTCTTCTCGCGCAGCTTCTTCACCTGGGCGCACCGCAAGGTGGTCGAGGCGGTGGGGGTGGGCCTGGCCGACGGCGGCGCGGTGGATGGCTATGTCTGGGACACCCTGGCCGAGTTCCACCCCGGCCTGACCAGCGCCACCCGCATCATCGAACGCTCGCCCGATTTCGGCCATACGCCTTTTGTCGCCCGCCGCGACATTCCCGCGGCGGAAATGCGGCAGTTTCGCGGCGCCCTGCTCGACATGCCGGCCGACCCCGAGGGTGCGCAACTGCTGCGGCTGTTGAGCCTGGACGGCTTCGTCGCCGGCCAGCCCGCGCTGTTCGACGGCATCGCGCGCATGGCGATGCGGGTGGGCAAGGTTTGATCGCGCTCGACGACCTTTCGCTGCGCTGGAAGATACCGCTGCGGGTGATGGCGGCGGTACTCGGCACCGCGCTGGCCGTCACGGCGGCGCTGGTCACGCGCGAGTACGACGAAATGCGCCAGAACCTGGAGTCCCATGCCAAGAGCCTGGCGCGGGTGCTGGCCAACACCCTGGTTACGCCAGTGTTGCACGACGACATCTGGCGCGCCTACGAGATCCTGCAATCGGCGCGCGACCCGGCCGCCATCGCCCCCGAACTGCAGGCCGACGTGGTCATGGTGACCGATGCCGAATTCCGCGTGTTCGTCTCCAGCCGGCCGCGCGATTTCCCGATCGGTGCCAGCCCGGCCCGGCAGGGCGGTGCCTACGCACGCCTGCGGGCGGCGCTGATGGACCGCAAGTCAACCGAACAGCAGGTGATCGAGCCGGCCGATTCGGTCCATTACTTCGTCATGTCGCCGCTGGTGGCCGACGGTGTCGCGCTGGGCCACGTGATCCTCGGCTATTCGAAGATTTCCTTCGTGCCGCGCTTCATCGGCCTGGTTGGGCGTGCGGCCTTCGTCACCCTGCTGGTGCTGCTGCTGATCCTGCCGGTGTCGTGGTTCGCCGCGCGCCAGACCGGAGCGCCCCTGCTGGCACTGGCCGATGCCATGCGCCAGGTGCCCGGCGAACTCGGCTCCGCCCGGCTGCCCGATCTGCCGCAGAACAAGGACGAGATCGGCCAGCTCGGCGATGCCTTCCGCCGCATGGTCGGCGAACTGCGCGAGAAGCAGGAACTGGAGGAACAGATGATCGCCTCGCAGCGCCTGGCTGCCGTGGGCCGCCTCTCGGCCGGCATCGCGCACGAGATCAACAATCCACTGGGCGGCATGCTGACCGCGATCACCACCTATCGCCGCCACGGCAACGGCGACCCGCTGGCGCTGGAAACCTTCTCCCTGCTGGAACGCGGCCTCGACCAGATCCGCAACACCGTGGCGGCGCTGCTGGTCGAGACCAAGGCCAAGGACCGCTCCTTCGCCCCGGCCGACATCGACGACCTGCTGATCCTGGTCGACGCCGAAGCCGCCGCCCGCAAGGTGACGCTGCACGTCGGCGGCCGGCTGCAAAGCCCGCTGCCGCTGCCGGCGACCTTGCTGCGACAGATCGTGCTCAACCTGCTGCTGAATGCCGTGGCCGCCGCCGATCACGGCGGCAAGGTACGCCTCGGCATGGATGCAAGGAACGGGATGCTGCACCTGTCGGTCTGCAACGATGGCGCCCACATCCCCGACAGCCGGATGGCCCACCTCTTCGAGCCCTTCGCCAGCGGTCGCGAGAAGGGCCACGGCCTCGGCCTCTGGGTGGTCTACCAGATCGTCAAGCAGCTCAATGGCGGGCTGACCGTGGACAGCGAGCCGGGCAACACCACCTTCCGCATCGAGATCCCCTATGGCGAACCCTGAGCCCCGGCTGCGCATCTGCCTCGTCGAGGATGACGAGATCATGGGCGACTCGCTGTCCCAACTGCTGCGCCTGGAAGGCTTCACGGTCGATCGCTGCCGCGACGCGGCCGCCGCGCGGCGGGCACTGGAGCACCAGCGCTACAGTGTCGTCGTCAGCGACGTCCGCCTGCCCGACGGCGACGGCGGCGCCATCTTCCTCGACCTGAAAGCCACCGGCACCGCCCTGCCGCCCTTCCTCTTCATGACCGGCTACGGCACCATCGACCGCGCCGTCGAGTTGATCAAGGCCGGTGCCGTCGACTACGTCACCAAGCCCTTCGATGCCGAGGCGCTGGTCAATCGTGTCCGTTCGCGGGCCGAGGAGTTCGGCGCCGTCGCCGATGCCGGCACCGCCGCCGGCGCAACGGGGGGCTCCGCCGCCATGCGCAGGATCACCGACACCCTGCCGCGCCTGGCACGCCATGCCGCGTCATTGTTGATCACCGGCGAATCCGGCGTCGGCAAGGAGCACGTGGCGCGCGAATTCCACCAGCTCACAGGCGCCTCCGGCGAGTTCGTCGCGGTCAACTGTGCAGCGATTCCCGAAGCGCTGATGGAGTCGGAACTCTTCGGTCACGAGCGCGGCGCCTTCACCGGCGCGGCGAAGGCCAAACGCGGCTACTTCGAGCAAGCCCACCAGGGCACGCTGTTCCTCGACGAAATCGGCGAGATGTCATTGGCCATGCAGGCCAAGCTGCTGCGCGTGGTGCAGGACCGCAGCTTCGTCCGTCTCGGCGCCGAGAAGCCGCTGCAGTCCGACTTCCGCCTGGTCTGCGCCACCCACCGTGACCTCAAGGCCATGGTCGAGGCCGGCGCCTTCCGCGAAGACCTCTACTACCGCATCCATGTCATCGAGCTGCGCATCCCGCCGCTGCGCGAACGCGCCGAGGACATCCGCTGGTTCGTGCGCCATTTCATCGAGGAGTTCAACCAGCGCAACCCGGCCGAACCGCGCCGTCTCGACCCGCGCACCGAGCGCGTGCTGCTGGACTATGGCTGGCCGGGCAATGTGCGCGAACTCAAGCACGCCGTCGAGCGTGCCTGCATACTTTCGACGGAACCGCTGCTCGATGCCGAGGCATTCTTCGGCGACGGCGGCGACCGCGCCACCAATGCCCCGCAAGCCTCGCAATCGCTGGCCGACTACCTGATCGCCTGCGAGAAGGCCTACCTGGTCCAGGCGCTGGGGCAGCATGAAGGCCACATGACACGCACCGCCGAGGCGCTGGGCATCGCGCGCAAGACACTATGGGAGAAGCTGCGCCGGCTCGACATCCGGGTCAAGGGCGAAACCTGAGGCAAGCACGTCGTCGTCACGGTTGCCGCGGTTTCGGCGCCAGCGTTCTGCGTCCCTGCGGGAGTTTTTGCGGCACAATCGCGGCATGACACCTGAAAGATTCATCGCCCTCTGGCAGAACAATCCGCTTACCGAAAGGGCCGGGGCGCAAGGCCATTTCGACGACCTGTGCGATCTGCTTGGCGTGGACAAGCCGCGCGATCTCGACCACTACTGCTTCGAGCGCGGCGCCGGCAAGGCCAGCGGCGGTGATGGTTGGGCCGATGTATGGAAGCGCGGCCACTTCGGCTGGGAAAACAAGTGCCCGGGGCGCGACCTGCGCGCCGCGCTGAAGCAGCTGACTGATTACGCGCTGGAACTCGAAAACCCGCCGCTGCTGGTGGTCAGCGACCGCGAGATCATCGAGATCCACACCGCCTTTACCGGCTACCCGGACCAGCCGCGCCATATCGCCATCGCCGACATCGGCGCTCCCGAGAATCTGCAAACCCTGCGCTGGGTGTTCACCGATCCCGAGCAGCTGCGCCCGGTGAAATCGCTCGCCGCCATCACCGAAGAAGCCGCTGGCCAGTTCGGCGCGCTGGCCGAAACCCTGCGTCAGCGCGGGCTGGAAGCCCAGCCGGTGGCTCACTTCCTGATCCAGTGCCTGTTCTGCATGTTCGCCGAGGACGAGGGCCTGCTGCCGCGCGGCCTGTTCACCGGCCTGCTGAACCGCGCCGCCGACGATCCGGCGCGGGCCGCGAATCGGCTGAGCGCGCTGTTCGCCGCCATGCGCGACGGCGGCGACTACGGCGACGAGACCATCGCCTGGTTCAACGGCGGCCTTTTCGCCCGCGTCGACGTGCCGCCGCTGGAGCGCGCCGACATCGCCGCCCTGCAACGCGCGGCCGGCATGGACTGGCGCAATATCGACCCCTCGATCTTCGGCACCCTGTTCGAACGCGGCCTCAATCCTTCCAAACGTTCGCAGCTCGGCGCCCACTACACCGACCCGGCAACGATCATGCGCCTGGTCGAGCCGGTGATCGTGCGCCCGCTCACGGCCGAATGGCAGGCCGCGAAGGAGAAGATCGCCGCGCTGCTGGCCAAATCGAAAAAGCATGGCGACAAGGCGCACAAGGACGCCACCGCGATCTTCCAGCATCACCTCGAACGCCTGCGCAACTACCGCGTGCTCGACCCGGCCTGCGGCAGCGGCAACTTCCTCTACCTCGCGCTGAAGGCGCTGAAGGACCTGGAGCGCCGCGCCAATACCGAAGCCGAAGCGCTGGGCCTGCAACGCCAAGTGGGCATCGAGGTATCGCCGGCCAATGTGCTCGGCATCGAACTCGACCCCTATGCCGCCGAACTGGCGCGAGTCACGGTCTGGATCGGCGAGCTGCAATGGATGTTGAGGAATGGCTACCCGTATGCAACGCAGCCCGTCCTGCGCCCGCTCGACACCATCGAGAACCGCGACGCGCTGCTGAAAGTCGGCGCTGACGGCACGGCGAGCGAGGCTGAATGGCCCGCCTGCGACGCGATTGTCGGCAATCCGCCGTTTCTTGGGGACAAGGTGATGCGCGGACAACTCGGCGCCGACTACACCGAAGCACTGCGCAAGTGCTACGAAGGCCGTGTGCCGGGCGGAGCGGACTTTGTCACCTACTGGTTCGAGAAGGCAAGGGCGCAAGTCGAAAGCGGGAAGTGCATGGCGGCCGGACTGGTCGGCACCAACTCGGTACGCGGCGGCGCCAACCGCAAGGTGCTCGACCGCATTGTCGGCAGCGGAAGCATCTTCGAGGCCTGGCCAGGGCCGGCTTCGAGGCCGAGCTGAAGAAGCGCACCCTGACCAATCTCTACAACGCCCGCCCGGCTTGGCTGGACAACGCGCACAAGGCGCTCGACGCGGCAGTCGCCGCCGCCTACGGCTGGAACGACTACACACCCGACATGCCCGACGAGGAAATCCTGCGGCGGTTGCTGGCGCTGAACCTGGAGCGCTCCGCAAAGGAGCCCGTCAGTCGAAGCACATTCGATGCGGAAGTTTCCAACGAACGCTGGCAATGGGGGGCAGAGATTGCCCTATGCGACCGGTCGTTCTACGGTGACGGCAGCGATTACGAGACGCATCGCATGCCCGACGATCCGAATCACGTCATGCGTCGCTTTGCTGTATTCGTGTTCGGTACCGGCATGGGCTTTGGATGGATCGAGGACGGTTATCCAAATGGTGGTGGAGACCCCTCGTCGGGAGAACATTTCATTGCTGGTGAGCTGATCGCCGACCCCGAGGGATTCCGTTTCCAAAGCAGAAGCCACTTCGGCCTGATCCGGCGTCTTTCCGATGGAGATGGCCAGTTTGACTGGTTTCGCAATAACTACTTGCGAAAGCAGGGACGAACCTGGCTAGAAGAACGAAAAAGGGTGCTGAACCCAGCCGCTTCGCGCAGCCATGAAAAGGCCTCGCGTGCCGTGGCGAATGAGGAACGCCCGGCATGCGATCACTTGCGAGACCGGCCATCTTTCGAGCAGGACCCGCACACATAGCCAAGGACTAGCCCATGATTCAGAAAATCACGCGCATCCCGCTGCGCGAAGCATTCAAGCACGAAGCCCACGATTTCACGCGCTGGCTTGAAGACAACATTGACGTTCTCAATGACTGCCTCGACATCTCTTTGTCAAATGCCGAGCGCGAACAAAATGCCGGGGACTTCAGTGTCGACATCGTTGCCGAGGACGAGTCGGGGGCAAAGGTCATCGTCGAGAACCAACTGGAGAAGTCAAACCACGATCATCTCGGCAAGCTCATTACCTATCTGGTGGCGATGGAGGCAAAGGCGGCGGTCTGGATTGTTTCCGATCCCCGGCCGGAGCACGTATCAGCAATCACCTGACTGAATGAAGCATCCACTGCGGACTTCTATCTCGTTAAGCTTGAAGCAATAAAGATCGGGGAATCTTCGGCTGCCCCATTGCTGACCTTGATCGTGGGTCCAAGCGAATCCACCAAGGCCGTCGGTAAGGCGAAGCACGAATTTGCAGAGCGCTACGACGTCAGGCGTGCTTTCTGGACACGGCTCCTCGCCGAAGCCAAGTCGAAAACCAAACTGCACGCGACGATCAGCCCTGGAAAATATCATTGGATCGGAACCGGAGCGGGACGAGGAGGAGTCACCTACAACTACGTTGTCTGGGAGCGTGAGTCCGCAGTGGAACTCTATATTGATCGTGGCAAAGACTGCGATGCCGAGAACAAGGCTATTTTCGCCTTCTGACATCGAACCTGGAGCGCAGCGCAGGGACAGCGTGATAGCATCGCGGCGTCCCTGACCGGTTGATCGAACATGCTTACCGAGCAAGCCATCGTCGAAGCCGCCCGCCGCGCCGCCGCCGCCGCTGAAAGTCCGCTGCGGATTTTCCTGTTCGGCTCCTACGCGCGCGGCAATGCCGACGAAGGGTCGGACCTCGACCTGCTGGTGGTCGAACGCGAAGTTCGCGACAAGGCCGCCGAGTACATGAAGCTCCATCGTGCCGTTGGATCTATCGGGGTCGGCGTGGACGTGCTGGTGTTCTCGCAAGAGGAATTCGAGCGACGCAGCCAGGTGACGGGCACGGTGCCGTACTGGGCCAAGCGGGAAGGCAGGCTGCTCTATGACGCCGCAGCGTGAAGAAGCCTTGCGCCTGCTGCGGCTAGCGCGGCGTGATCAGGAAACCTTCGACCTGCTGCTGCCCTTGAGCCAGGCAAGCCTGGCGGCGTTGGGATTCCACGCGCAGCAGGCCGTGGAAAAGGCACTCAAGGCGATTGCGGTGCACTTCGGTCTGGACGTGCCGCGCACACACGATCTTGCCGCGCTGGGCCAGGTGATTTGCGACAAAGGCATCGCGCTGCCACTGTCGCTGGACCAGCTTCGCGGCCTCAATCCGTTTGCCGTGGAATACCGCTATAACGACGAACTGATCCCCGACATTTCGCGCGCAGCGCTCGCCGCCACGGTAGCCGCTGTCATGAACTGGGCGACGGCAACGATTTCGAACTGATGACCGCCGTAGTGCCAGCGCCGACTTTCATCAGGGGCACATCCCGAGCGACACGCAACAATTCAGTTTCACCCTCGAACAGCAGGAGGACTTCGCCTTCCTGATCCGTTTCGACCAGGACATCCCGCCCCTGCTGGCCGACGAGCCACCACCGCTGGGCCACGATGCCGGCCCCAATCCCTCGCGCCTGCTCGCCGCCGGCGTCGCCAACTGCCTTTCGGCCAGCCTGCTGTTCGCGCTGCGCAAGTTCAAGAACCATCCGGGGCAGATCGTCAGCACCGTTACCGCGCACCTGGAACGCAACGAGGAAAAGCGCCTGCGCGTCGGCCACGTCGATGTGGTGATCCAGTTCGAGGCGGAGGCCGGTAGCCTCGAACACCTCGATCGCGTGCTCGACCAGTTCGAGGATTTCTGCGTGGTCACACAAAGCGTGCGCGGCGGTTTTCCGGTGAATGTCACGGTGCGCGACGGTGCCGGCAAGGTGTTGAAGGGCGGCTGAGCGCGAGCACGACGGGATATTCCTGTCCGGCGCTAGCCCTTGGCCAAGCGATGGGCGACTATGGCGCCCCAAATTTGCATCGCCAAGCCCCGAAGATTCCATGGCCAAGAATCACCGTCATCGGCGGCGGCTTCGCCGCCCTGACCGCCGCACGCTGCCTGCGCAAACACGATACCGTGGCGAAGATCACGCTGCTCGCGCCGCAGCCCGCACTGACTTACCTGCCTAGCCTGATCTGGCTGCCTTCCGGGAAACGCAAGCCCGACGACCTGGTGGTGCCGCTGGAAAAGTTCTTCCGCGAACAGCGCATCGACTTCGTCGCCGGCGAGGCCACCGGGCTCAGCGCGGACGGCCGGCAAGTGGAGAGCAGCGCCGGCACCATCGCCAACGATGGCCTGGTGATCGCCTGCGGCGGACGCTTCATCAAGAAGCTGCCGGGCATCGAACACGCCATCCTGCCCTGCGAGGGCATCGCCCCGGTGGAACGCCTGCGCGAGAAGGTGGCCGCCCTGCAATCCGGCACCATCGCGCTCGGCTTCGCCGGCAACCCCAACGAGCCGGTGGCCATGCGCGGCGGACCGGTGTTCGAATTCGCCTTCGGCCTCGACACACAGTTGCGCCGCGAGGGGCGCCGCGACCGGATCAGGCTGGTGTTCTTCAACCCCATGCCCAAACCCGGCAACCGCCTCGGTGAAAAGGCCGTCGAACGCCTGATGGCGGAGATGAAACGGCGCGGCATCGAGACCCACCTGGGCCACAAGATCGCCGGCTTCGAGGCGGACAAGGTCAAGACCGACGGCGGCGAAATTCCCGCCGACATCATCGTCTTCATGCCCGGCCTGACCGGCAACGCCTGGTTCGACAACACGTCCCTGCCGCGCTCGCCCGGCGGCCTGATCGCCGCCGACGCGCATTGCCGCGTGGCCGGCGTCGAGCATGTCTATGTGGCCGGCGATGCCGGCAGCTTCCCCGGCCCGGACTGGATGCCGAAGCAGGCGCACATGGCCGACCTGCAGGCCGCCACCGCCGCCGAAAATCTGGCTGCGGAACTCGACGGCCGCCCCGCCGACAGGAAATTCAAGGTCGAGCTGATGTGCATCGTCGACAGCCTCGATGCCGGCATGCTGGTACGGCGCACGGAATCCTCCGCCTGGGCGCTGCCGCGCATGAGGCTGATGCACACGGCCAAGGATGCCTTCGAGGCGCTGTACCTGAAGCGCTACCGCTGAGCGGCCGGCGCGGGCGGCGGCCGGAGCTTCAGCCGCCGACAGCTCCGGTTGCCGAAAGCGCTGCCCAATCCGGCGAAGTGGTAGCGGTTTTCCCGCGTCGAAACGTCACGCCCAAGCCTTACCGGACTTGGACGATACCCCATTCCGCCACACCTTCCGGCAGACGTACGGCTTCATAGCCCTTCTTGCGCAGCAGCGCCACGGCATCCCGCGCCATCAGGCAATAGGGGCCGCGACAATAGGCGACCACGGTCTTGCCTTTGGGCAGTTCGGCCAGGCGCAACTTCAGTTCCTCCAGCGGAATCGACCTGGCGAAGGGAAGGTGGGCGGCGAGAAACTCCTCGGAAGGTCGGACATCAAGCACTACGACCTCGCCCTTGCGCGCCATCTTGACCAGGCTCTCCCTGTCCTGTGGCGCCAGCTCTTTCGGATGGCTGGCCATCTGCTCGATGACCAGGCGCAATTCGACCAGGCGATCCTCGGCCAGGCAGCGGATCGCCACCCAGAAATCCGCCACGGCGCGATTGGCGATGCGGTAGATCACATGCTTGCCCTGTTTCTCGGTTTCCACCAAACGCGCCGTGCGCAGCTCGCGCAGATGGGCGCTGGCAAGCTTCATGCTGATACCGGCATCGCGCGCCAGGGTATCCACCGTCTTCTCGCCCTGGCACAGCAGCTCGATCAGCTCCAGCCGCTTCGGGCTGCAGGCGGCCTTGCCGATCCGGGCGACCTGCTCATAGAGCATGTCCTTGATGCGTCGCTGATCGTTCATGAAGCTAAATCTAATGATGGCCGGATCATCTGTCAAATGAAGCGCTTGCCGTTCGCCGGCCGTGGCGGCGAAAACTTCCGCTTGACAAGCGCCTGACCTCGGTACTACATTGTCTAACAATCGTTAGATTATTGTCCGATATAGACAGGAGGCAAGTGAAATGGCCAAGCATCTGTTCATCCTCAACGACCCGCCCTATGGCACCGAGCGCAGCTACAACGCCGTGCGCCTCGCCCGTTCGCTGCTCAACGCCCAGGAGGAAGTCCGCGTCTTCCTGATGGGCGACGCCGCCGCCTGCGCCGCCGCCGGCCAGAAAGTGCCGCAGGGCTACTACAACCTCGGCGACATGCTGGGCGGGGTAATCCGGCGCCACGGCGAGATCGCCGTCTGCGGCACCTGCATGGATGCCCGCGGCATGGCGGCGGAACGGCTGATCGAGGGCGCCGTGCGCGGCACCATGGACCAGCTCACCGAATGGACCGAGTGGGCCGACAAGGTGCTGGTCTTCTGAGCAGGCGGCAGGGCGGCCCCTACTCCCGATAGCGCAAGACGAGGAGAACATGATGAAGTTTTCGCTGGTCGAGTTTTCGATTGCCCGGCCGAAATGGGTGCTGGCGGCGGCGGCGCTGCTGACGCTGCTGTTCCTGACCCAGTTCCCAAAGATACGCACCGATACCAATCCGAAGCACATGCTGCCGGAGACCTCCGACGTGCGGGTCTGGAACGACAAGGTGGACAAGACCTTTGCGCTCTATGAGGACACCATCGTGGTCGGCGTCGAGAACCCGTCCGGGGTACTCAACGTCGACACCCTGGGACGCATCGCCCGCATCACCGACGCAGTGCTCGGCCTGGAGGGGGTGGCCAGCCGCGACGTGAACGGCTTCACCACGATCACCAACGTCACGGCCGAGGATGGCACGCTCAAGGTCGGGCCGCTGATGGCCGCGGCGCCGAAGACCCAGGACGAAGTCGAAGCCCTGCGCAAGGCACTCTTCGGCAATTCACTGTTCGTCGACCGCGTGATCTCGAAGGACGGCAAGACCACGGCGATCTATGTACCGCTGGAGCGGGGTGCCAACGGCGCCGAGATCGCCGACAGGATCCGCGCCATCGTAGCGAAAGAGAAGGGGCCGGAGCGCTACTACGTCGCCGGCGACCCGGTGGCGCGCGACACCTTTGGCGCCGAGATGTTCAAGCTGATGGCGTTGTTCTCGCCCATCGCCGGCATGATCATGTTCGCGGCGATCCAATTGATGTTCCGCAACCTGGCGCTTTCCGCGGCGATGATGGGTGTCTCGATGGTGGCCATCATCTGGAGCATCGGCCTCCTGATCGGCGCCGGCTTCCCGGTGCATATCATGAGCTCGATGGCGCCGGTGTTCCTGATGGCCATCGCCACCGACAGCATCCACATCTTCAACGAGTTCTATTTTCGTTACCGCGAAGGCGGCGACAAGCTGGCGGCGATCCGTCAGACGATGGCCGCCGTAAGTCGACCGGTGCGCTTCACGGCGCTGGCGACGGCGGCCGGCTTCGCCGTGCTGCTGTTCATGAACATCGTCCCGGTGCAGGTGTTCGGCGGCCTGATCGCCTTTGGCACCGTGGTGCTGCGCTTGCTCTCCTTCAGCTTCATCCCGGCGGTGCTGACCTTCGTCAATGAGGACAAGCTGCGCAAGACCGCCGGCGGCGAGGATGTCGCCGCCGACCCGGTGGCCCGCCTGCTCGGCGGCATCGGCGCGCATGGCGCGCGGCATCCCGGACTCGTGGTGGCGATCGCGGTCGCGGCGATCCTGGTCTCGGTCTGGGGCACCTCGAAGATCCACGTCAACAACAACCTCGTCGCCTGGTTCAAGCCCGGCAGCGAAATCCGCGTCGCCGACGACGCCATCAATCAAGCGCTGGGCGGCACCTCGCTCGGCTACCTGGTTATCGATGGCAAGGCGGACGATTTCATCAAGCGCCCGGAGACCATGCGCTGGCTGGAAGGTTTGCAGCGCGAACTGGAAAAGCTTCCCGTGGTCGGCAAGACCTTCTCCGTGGCCGACTACGTCAAGCGCATCAACCGCGTGCTGCACGACGACGATCCGAAGTTCGACGTGGTGCCCGACACGCAGGACGGCATCGGCCAGTACCTGTTCCTGTTCAGCATGTCGGCCAAGCCGGCCGACCTCAACAACGTCGTCGATCCTGCCTTCCGCCAGGCCAACCTCTGGGTGCAAATGAAGACCTGGGATGCCGACGCCATGCGACAGGTGATCGCCGCGAAGGACGGCTATCAGAAGGCCCATCCGCTGCCGGTGAAGGCCGAGCCAGCCGGCATCGCCTGGTTCAACCTGGTGTGGAACGATGAAGTGCTGGGCGATCTGGTGCTCGGCTTCAGCCTGGCGCTGGTGGTGGTGCTGGTGATTCTCGCCATCGACTTCCGCTCGCTGAAGTGGGCCCTGATCGCCTACGTCCCGCTGCTGCTGACCATCCTGATGATCTACGGCGTGGTCGGCTTCGTCGGCAAGGACTTCGACATGCCGCTGTCGGTGATGAGCACGCTGTCGCTGGGCATGGCGGTGGATTTCGCGATCCACTTCGTCAGTCGTTTCCGCCAGCGCCGCGCGGAAGTCGGCGCTGACGGGACGGCGAATGGCCGGCTCGCTTCCAACATGGAGACCGTGGCGGAAAGCCTGGCCTGGACGGCGGCGCGGCCGGGCAAGGGCATCATGCGCAACGCCCTGCTGTTTGCCGCCGCCTTCTCCGTGATGATGGCCGCGCCGCTGACACCCTATATGGCCGTGGGCGCCTTCATCGTCTCGATGATGCTGATTTCGGCCCTGCTCACCCTGTGGTTGCTGCCCGCGCTGGTCATGCTCGGCCGGCGCTTTTTGATCGAGGAGAAATGACATGCTGAAACGATGGCTCCCGGCCATGGCGGTCCTGACCGCCCTGCTGCCGATGTCCGTGCTGGCGATGACGGGCGAGGAGGTGATGAAGAAGGCGCAGGCGGCCTTCCTCTATCCGGGCAAGGACTTCAAGGCGCGCGTCACCATGAAGCTGATCGCCAAGGACGGCGGCGAGCGGGTGCGCGAACTGGTAATGCTGCGCAAGAACTTCGGCGCGCCGGGCGGCGAGCAGAAATATTTCATGGTGTTTTTCAAGCCCGCCGACGTCAAGGACATGAGCTTCATGACCTACAAGTACCCGGCGAAGGACGATGACCGCTGGATGTTCATCCCGGCGGTCAACATGGTCAAGCGCATCGCCGCCCAGGACAAGCGCTCCAGCTTCGTCGGCTCGGACTTCACCTACGAGGATGTCTCCGGCCGCGACATCGAGGACGACAGCCATGCCATCGAGCGCGAGGAGAAGGTCGGCGGCCGCGACTGCTACGTGGTCAAGAGCACGCCCAAGGCCGGCGATGCGGATTTCGGCCACAAGCTGACCTGGGTGGACAAGGCCAGTTTCCTGCCGCTGCGCGAGGACCAGTTCGACCGCAAGGGCGCCGCCTACAAACTGTTCACTGCCGATGAGGTGGCCGTCGTCAAAACCCACCCGACCGTGATACGCCGCACCATGAAGAACCAGCAGACCGGGCACCGCACGGAGGCCGTCTATGCCAACAGCGACTACGAAGTGGGCATCGAGGACAGCCTGTTCTCCGAGCGCTTCCTGCGCCAGCCGCCGCGCAAATGGCTTGACTGATGTTCGCGCGGGCAGCCTTCCTGGCCGTACTGCTGCTGGCGCCTCTGGCGGCGCAGGCGGACCTTGCTCTGAGCGGATTCCTGCAGCAGAACACGGCGTTCAACACGCGCGGCGCCAATCCCGACGGACGCCATTACAAGTGGCTGGAAGAGCGCGCCCAGCTCAAGCTGGACGCCGGGGAAGGCGCCTGGAACCTGCGGCTCAAGGGTGATCTGGCCTGGGACCATCTCGGGCGTCAGGACCAGTCGGAACTGCGCGAAGCCTATGTCGACTACAGCTCCGGCCAATGGGATCTGCGTGTCGGCCGCCAGGTCGTCACCTGGGGCCTGGGCGACCTGGTGTTCGTCAATGACGTGTTTCCCAAGGACCACGAAGCCTTGTTTGCCGGCCGCCCGCTGGATTACCTGAAGCGTGGCGTCGATGCCGTCAAGCTGGGCGCCTATCCCGAGTTCGCCAATGTCGAGCTGGTGGTGGCTCCCCATTTTCGTGCAAGCCGGATTCCGGACGCGCGCCGCTTCCATCTCTACGACCCGATGCCGGCGGTGGCCAGCCGTGCCACCACGATGCCGGGGCAGGGCGATTGGGGCTTGCGCCTCTATCGCGATGTCGCCGGCTGGGATGCGGCGCTCTATGTCTACCGGGGCTTCCAGCGCACGCCATCGATGCGCGCCGACAGCATGGTGGCGCCGACGCGGATCAGCTACTTTTACCCCCGGCTGTCGGTCTACGGCGCCAGCCTGTCCGGTCGCGTCGGCGAAGGCGTGCTTAGCCTGGAGGCCGCCGCCTACGATTCGCCCGAGGACAGGGCGGGCAGCGATTTCGCCATTCCCAATTCGCAGACGCGCCTCCTGGCGGGCTACCAGTTCCAGCCGGTCGAGGACCTCACGCTCGGCTTCCAGTACTACACCGAACACATGCAAGATTATTCCGCCTATCGCGCCACCCTGCCCGCCGGGTTTCCGGTCGACCAGCGCTGGAGCCATACGCTGACGGCGCGCGTGACACAGATGTTCCTGCACCAGACGCTGCGGCTGTCGATCTATGGTTCGTGGAATGAAGGCAACGGCGACCGCTTCCTGAACCCGGAACTGCGCTACAGTTTCAACGACCGGGTATGGGCTGCCGTCGGCGCCAACGTTTACGGCGGCAAGGCCGCCGGGGCTTTCGGACAACTCTCCCGCGACGACAACCTGTACCTGCAGTTGCGCTACGAGTTTTGAGCGCATGCACGCCGCCGTACCGACACCGCAAGCGAACACTCCACGATCATGCAGATTCGATGCCTCGCGCTGTTTGCCGCCCTGCTGATGCCGGCCTTCGCCTGCCTTGCCGAAGACGACATCGTCTGGCGTCATGGCGTCACCCGGGGCGCCCTGACCCTGAACGCCAACCCGCTGCCACCGACGCAGCGGACAGCCTTCTACATCGCCCGCGGCTTCTCCGCCGAATCGATCAGGCCGTACGCGGAGGCCTGCGGCTTTTCGTTTCGCCTGGTCAATCGCGGCGCGGGCAACCTCCGGACCCGGCTGGCCGACTGGCAGGCCGTCGCCGCCGACGGACGGCGAGCGCGCCTGCGCCTGCCGGCCGAGTGGGAGGCGGAATGGGCGCGATCCGGCGTGCCGCCCTCGGCGCGTGTCGCCTTTCGCTGGGCCCAGTTCCAGGCCGAGAATGACTTCGCATCCGGCGACTGGATCATGGGCATGGCGACGCTGGAGCATCCGCTGCCCGACGGCTTCCGCTTGGTGCTGCGGTATTTCGAAGACAAGGAGCAACGTGAAATCATCCTCGACCAACTGTCCTGCGCCGGCGACTGAGCGCCGCCGCTTCGTCGCCGCGCTGGCCGCGCTGGTCGTCGCACCCGCCGTGCGCGCACAACCCGCCGCCATGACGCCCATCGTCGCCGTGCCGCCAGCGCCGACTTTGGTCCTGCCCGACATGGACGGCAAGCCCGTCGATCTCGGCCGCCTGCGCGGCAAGGTGGTGCTGGTGAATTTCTGGGCGACCTGGTGCCCGCCCTGCCGCAAGGAATTCCCCTCCCTCGGCCGGGTGCGCAAGCTGTTCCGTCCGGCCGATTTCGAAGTCATCGCGGTCAATGTCGGCGAAAACGCGGAAACCGTGTTTTCCTTCGCCGGATCGCCGGAATTTCCGGTCGTGTTCGACCACGACTCGCAGGCCATGGAGCGCTGGTCGGTACGCGGCCTGCCGTCCACCTATGTCGTCGACCGGCGCGGCCGGCTGGCACTGCGGGTGGTGGGCGGTCGCGAGTTCGACAATCCGGCCATCGTCGCCCAACTCAAACAACTGATCAACCAAGGGAGCACATGATGAGCGAAGGACTATCCACCCGCTGCGTCCATGCCGGTGAAATCGCCGACGCGCACGGCTCGCCGCACACGCCGATCTACAACACCACGACCTTCAAGTTTCCGACCACCGCCGATCTGCTCGACGTGGTCGACGGCCGCAAGCCGGGCAGCCTCTACACCCGCTATGGCCTCAATCCGACCATACAGGCGCTGGAAGCCAAGCTGGCCAATCTTGAAGGCGCGGAAATGGCCTGGGCTTTCTGCTCCGGCATGGCGGCGGAAGCGGCGCTGTTTCTCGCCCATGGCCGCGATGGCATCGTCTGCCTCGGCGACGCCTACGGCGGAACGCTGGAACTGCTCGGCGAGCAGATCCGCAGCTTCGACGTGCGCACTCACCTGCTGCGCGGCAACGAGCTTGAACTGGCCGAAAGCCGCATTGCCGACGGCTGCGGGCTGGTGTTTCTCGAAACGCCGACCAATCCGACCCTGGAAGTGCTCGATATCCGCCGCATCGCCGAGATGTGCCATCGCCATGCGGCCCTGCTGGCCATCGACAATACTTTTGCCTCGCCGGTGAACCAATCGCCGCTGGAACTCGGCGCGGATTTCGTGGTGCATAGCGCGACCAAGTACCTGGGCGGCCATTCCGACCTGACCGCCGGCGTGCTGGCCGGACGCAAGGACTTGTTGATGCCGGTTTGGGCCTGGCGCAAAAACCTGGGTTCGATGATCGCGCCGGAAACCGCGGCCCTGCTCTCGCGCAGCCTGCGCACGCTGGTGGTCCGCGTCGAGCGCCAGAACCGCACGGCGCTGGCCGTGGCCGAGGCGATGGCGCGGCATCCGCGCGTGCTTCGCGTGTTCTATCCGGGGCTGCCGGACTTTCCCGGCCACGAAGTCGCCAAAAAGCAGATGCGCGATTTCGGCGGCATCCTGAGCATCGAGGTCGCGGGCGGCGGCGAGGCGGCGACGCGGGTTGCCGACCGACTGAAACTGTTCGCGCTGGCACCCAGCCTGGGTGGCGCCGAAAGCCTGGTGACCCAGCCATGCACCACCACCCATCACGGACTTTCCGCCGACGAGCGCGCGCGACGCGGCATATCGGATGCGCTGCTGCGTCTGTCCATCGGCCTGGAAGACGCCGAGGACCTGATCCGCGACCTGGATCAGGCGCTGGCTTGACAGATATGCAATCAGCGCCCAGAGAACGGAGAAATCCATGGCTCATGTCGTGATACTTGGCGCCGGGCTCGGCGGCATGCCGGCCGCCTACGAACTGCGGGCGCTGCTCGATCGCAAACATGCGGTCACGGTGATCAACGAACAGGAATATTTCCAGTTCGTGCCCTCGATTCCCTGGCTGGCAGTCGGCTGGCGCAAGCGCGAGGGAGTCACCTTCCCGGCTGGACCCAGTCTGGAAAAGCATGGCATCAGCTTCATTGCCGGACGGGTCGAACGGATCGACGCGGCAGCCAACCGCCTTCATGTTCAGGGCGATCGTCAGGTCGATTATGACTATCTGGTGATCACCACCGGGGTTCGCTGTGCTTTCGAGGATGTACCGGGGCTGGGTCCGCAGGACGGCCATACCCAATGGATCGGCAGCGTCGACGATGCGGAAAAAGCCCATGCCGACGTACAGAAATTGATCGCCAATCCCGGCCCGGTGATTGTCGGCGGCGTGCAGGGCGCGAGTTGCTTCGGCCCCGCCTATGAGTACGTCGCCATCCTCGATACGGCATTGCGCCGGCATCGGGTGCGCGACCGCGTGCCGATCACCTTCGTGACTGCCGAGCCCTACATCGGGCACCTGGGTATTGGCGGCGTCGGCGATTCGAAAGGCATGATGGAACACGAATTCCGCCACCGCCACATCAAGTGGATCACCAACGCCAGGATCAGGAAGATCGAAGCAGGCAAGCTGTTCGCCGAGGAAGTCGACCGCTTTGGGCAGCCTCTCCAGGACCACGAACTCCCCTTCGCCCACGCCATGCTGGTGCCCAGCTTCCGTGGCGTCGCGCCGGTGGCGGCAGTGGACGGTCTGGTGAATCCCAAGGCCCTGGTGATCGTCGACGAACACCAGCGCAGCCCGAAGTACCCCAACATCTATGCCGCCGGCGCCTGCATCGCCCTGCCGCCGGTCGATCCGACGCCGGTGCCGACCGGCCCGCCCAAGACCGGCTACATGATCGAATCCATGGTCAGCGCCGTGGTCGCCAACATCCACGCCGAACTGGAAGGACGGGCGCCGCAGGCGAAAGCCACCTGGAATGCCTTCTGCATCGCCGATTTCGGCGATACCGGCGCGGTGTTCATCGCCCAGCCGCAGATGCCACCGCGCAACGTGACCTGGTCCAAGCAGGGCAAGTGGGCGCACTGGGCGAAGATCGCCTTCGAGAAGTACTTCATGTACAAGATGCGCCGGGGCGGCACCGAGCCAATCTTCGAGAAGTGGGTGCTGCACATTCTGGGTTTGGCGCGGCTCAAGCCGCAACAGACTGGTGGTCAGACAGGCAAATAGCGCTCAGGCAATTCGACGAAAAGGCATGCATCCGGCAATGAATCAGCCCATCTATCTCGACTACAACGCGACCACGCCGATTGCCGTGGAAGTGGTCTCCGCCATGCGGCCCTGGATCGAAGCGCAGTTCGGCAACCCGTCGTCTTCGCATGCCTATGGTCTGGCCGCGCGCCAGGCGGTTGCGGAAGCGCGCACCAACGTGGCCGAGCTGATCGGTGCCGTCGATGGCGAAATCGTATTCACCGGCAGCGCCACCGAGGCCAACAACCTGGCCCTGCTGGGCATGGCGCGCGCCGCGCCGGCGCACAAGCGCCATCTGCTGGTGAGCGACGTTGAGCATCCGGCGGTGATGCAGCCGGCGTTGCATTTGCGCGAATACGGTTGGGACCTGAGCATCGTCCCGGTCGATGCCTACGGCCGCGTCGATCCCGAGGCGGTCCGCGCCGCGCTTCGGCCCGACACCGCCCTGGTTTCAGTGATGCATGCCAACAACGAAGTGGGTACCTTGCAACCCGTCGCCGAAATTGCGCAACTGGCCCATGCTAACGGCAGCCTGATGCATGCGGACGCGGCGCAATCGGCGGGCAAGGTCGAGATTGACGTAGACCGCTTGGGCGTCGACTTGCTGACGCTGGCCGGACACAAGTTCTACGCACCCAAGGGCGTGGGCGCACTGTTCGTCCGCAGCGGCACGCCGCTCAAGCCCATCGTGTTCGGCGCGGATCAGGAACACGGCTTGCGGCCCGGCACGGAGAACGTGGCGCAGATCGTCGGGCTCGGGGCGGCGGCGTGGCTGGCACAACTGCGTTTCCATCAAGCCGCGTCGCATCTGGAGATGTTGCGCGACGAGCTGCATGCCCTGTTGTCGGCGGCCGTGCCCGGCCTGGAACTCAACGGCCACCCGCATCTCCGCCTGCCGAATACGCTGCATGTTTCTTTTCCCGGCGTGTCCGGACGCGACTTGCTTGCGACCACAACGGGCGTTGCGGCATCGGTCGGCTCGGCCTGCCATTCCGATGCCGACGCCGTCAGCGGCGTCCTTGCCGCGATGGGCTGCGACGCCCTGCGCACCCGTGGTGCGGTGCGCCTGTCGGTTGGTTTTCCGACCACGGCAGAGGAAATCGCAAGGGCTGCCGAGGCGTTGAGCGATGCCTGGCGACGCCTGGTGTCTTGATCCATTGCGGGCTTGAACCATGCAATCGGCCGCGTGTGAATGCACATTCATTTCCTGACCCATCCCTGAAAGTGAAGCCATGCATGCTCTTGCGCTTTTGAAGCCTCTCGCCCTCGTTTTCGCCTGCACCTTGACCTTGCTGCCCCCGTCCGCCCGGGCGGATGCCGATAGCGATGCGATCAAGGTCATGGAAGACTATCTTGCATTCGTCGATTACGGCGGCGCAACGATGCTTCCGGAGCAGATTCCCAAGGAAGATTGGCCGCGTTTCCATGTCATCGACGCACGCGACAAGGAACAGTACGTCAAGGACCATATTCCGGGTGCCGTCAATCTGGAATGGCGACAGGTATTGGAAAAGCGGGCGGCCATACCCAAGAACAAGTCGGTACTGATCTATTGCAATACCGGATCGCTTTCCGCCCAGGCCGGTTTCGCCTTGCGCGTCGCCGGGTACGAAAATGTGCGCATTCTCCAGGGCGGATTCGCCGAATGGAAAGCCAAGGGCGGTTTCGAGGCCGCGAGCCGAGCCGTGAAGAAATAGCCCTGCGGGTCAAAATGCCGCCCGCGGCGCTGGCATGGGGCAGCTTCATCGCTGTCAGCGGAAGCATCGAATCCCGATAGCTCTCCATCACGTAGTCGCGTCACCGAATTCAGGAGAAACCATGTCCAAGAACATCAGCATCATCGGCTGCGGCTTCGGCGCGCTGACCGCCGCCCGCTGCCTGCGCAAGAGCAACGCCGGAGCAAAGATCACCCTGATCGCGCCGCGGCCCGAACTGATCTACCTGCCGAGCCTGATCTGGCTGCCATCGCGCAAGCGTAAACCGGAGGACCTCGTGGTGCCGCTGGAAGGGTTCTTCAAGGAACAGCGGATCGATTTCGTCGCCGGCGAGGCGACAGGAATAGGCGAGGGCGGCCGCAGCGTACACACCACGGCGGGGACGATCGGCAACGACGGCCTCGTGATCGCTTGCGGCGGCCGCTTCATCAAAAAGCTGCCGGGCATCGAACATGCCATCCTGCCTTGCGAAGGCATCGCTCCCGTGGAACGGCTGCGCGAGAAAGTGGCGGCCCTGCAATCCGGCACCATTGCGCTCGGCTTTGCCGGCAATCCCAACGAGCCGATCGCCATGCGCGGCGGGCCGATCTTCGAATTCCTGCTCGGCCTGGACACGCAACTGCGCCAGGAAGGCCGGCGCGACAACATCAAGCTGGTGTTCTTCAATCCCATGCCCAAACCGGGCAATCGCCTCGGCGAACGCGCGGTCGAACGCCTGATGGCGGAAATGCGTCGACGCGGAATAGAAACCCACCTGGGACACAAAATCACGGGCTTCGAGGCGGACAAGGTCAAGACCGAAGTCGGCGAGATTGCTGCCGACATTATCGTCTTCATGCCAGGGCTGACCGGCAATGCCTGGTTCGACAACACCAGCCTGCCGCGCTCGCCCGGTGGCCTGATCGCCGCCGACGCCGGCTGTCGCGTGAACGGCATGGAGCGCGTGTATGTGGTCGGCGATGCCGGCAGCTTTCCGGGGCCCGACTGGATGCCCAAGCAGGCGCACATGGCTGACCTGCAGGCCGCCACGGCGGTGGACAACTTGCTCGCCGAACTGGCGGGTCGGCCGGCGGACAAGACCTTCAAGTCGGAGCTGATGTGCATTGTCGACAGCCTCGATGCCGGCATGCTGGTGCGGCGCACCGAGTCGTCCGCCTGGGCGCTGCCGCGCATGAAGCTGATGCACAACGCCAAGGACTTCTTCGAATCGCTTTACCTCAAGCGGTATCGCTAACCAGCCAGCATCAACCAGAAATCAGAGTTTCATCCACTCCCGCCGCACCGCCTGGTGCAGCAAGAGGCCGAACACCACCGCGGCGCCGACATGCCACATGGCGAAGGCCGCCGTGGTCAGCACCACGAAGCGGCTGCCGCGCTCGGCGTCCTGCGGCTTGCCGCCCAGCGCCAGCTCGGCCCCGGCGAGGAACAGGATGACTCCCAGCACCGGCAGCGGAAACAGGCGGAACAGGGTGAGCATCGCCTCGCCGAAGAACAGGGCGCAGACCAGCAGCAATGCGCCCAGCATCACCGAGGCGCCGCCGGTTCGCGCGCCGAAGCGCACGTGGCCGGCCATGCCGCCGGCACCGTGGCACAGCGGGATGCCGCCAATGGCGCTGGAAAACAGGTTCATCGCGCCGGTGGAAAACGCCACCTGGCGCTCGGTCACCGGCCGGTCGGGGAAGAGGCGGTTGTTTTCCTCGGTGATGGCGACCAGCGCGTTGCCGAAGGTCAGCGGCAGCTGCGGCAGGGCGAGCAGCAGCGCGCCCAGCCAAAGCTCGTTCCAGCCCAGCGCGCCCCAGGCGAAGTCGGGCAGGCGCAAGCCGGGGCGGATCGCCGCCAGACTGGCGGCCAGCGTCGGCTGCTCGGCCAGCGCAATGGCCATGCCCGCCAGCAGCAGCACCAGCATGGCGGGAAAGCGCGGGCGCGACAGCATCAGCAGTGTCAGCGCCAGCAGCAGGCCGCCCTGCCAGGGGGCCTGCGCCATCATCAGGATGCCCTCGCGCATGAAGCTGAAGCCCAAGCCCATGACGATGCCCACCAGCACCGGCTTGGGCACCATGTCGGCCAGCCGCCGCGCCATGCCGCTGGCCGCCAGCAGCAGCCAGAACACGGCGGTGGCGATGCCGGCGCCGGTGACCATCGCCGGCGTCAGCGCGGCGATGCCGGCCGTTTGCGCCACGGCGGCGGCGCCGATGGCCTTCATCGGCTGCACCGGGAAGGGTGTGCGCCGCGTCAGGCCGACCACCAGCAGCGCCGCGCCGAAAGCGAGCAGGATGCCGGTCGGGTCCATCTTGAGCACCGCGACGTAGGCAACGACGAAGGGGATCAGGGTACCGAGGTCGCCGAAGGCGCCTCCCAGTTCGGCGAGGTCGTAGCGGTTCTTCATGGGTCGGGAGTCGGCGCCGGTACTACGGCGATTTGGCGCCCGGCGCCGGCAGCAATCCAACCGCGACGGAGACCTTTTCTGCCGCATCGATCAGGCCGTTTGGCAAAGCCAGATCGACATCGAGGCAACCCTCGTATTCCGCGGCATTGCGCACCTCATGGGCCTTGGCCAGCACCCGCCACACCGGCGCGGGCAGGCCCGGCGTGTGCGGCAGCGCCTGAAACACCAGGTAGCGGTTGTCCGATCGGTAGCCGTGCCAGCGCAAAGCGGCCAGCGAAAAGGCGTGGGCGGCGTTGTAGGCCAAGTCGAAACGGCTGGAATACGCCAAGGCCTCGTTGCGGGCATCCCTCAGTCGCTCCACCCCTGAACGCAGCAGGCCAACGATCTCGGCCACCGAACCGGGTTCGGCGGCCAGCTTGCCGATGCGGGCAAGATTCGTCAGGCCGGCCTCAGTCAAGATCGGCCTCCGAGCCGATCAGCATGATTTTCGGCTGGGCCATGATCCGGGTGACAAAGGCATGGCCTTCCTTGCGCTTGCGGCGCCAGTCGGTCCGGGAATACAGCGTGGGATTCACGGGACGGGCCAATTGCGCTTCGGCTGCCTGAAGCGCAGCGAAGACATCGGCGTAATCGAGCTTGTCGGTCAGTACCAGGACGTCAATGTCGCTCGCGGCCGTATCGCCGCGCTTGGCCACCGAGCCGAAGACGAAGGCCGCAACGATACGCTTGGCGAGCGGCGCCAGCGCCAGGCGCAAGGGTTCGGCGAGGCCGACCGTCTTCATTGCGATGCCGCAGAGCTCAGTGTAGATCGGTGCCGCCGGATTGGCCTGGTAGTGCTTTTGGTTGCCGACCCGCGTTACCGTTACCAGGCCGCTACCGGCCAGCCGCGCCAGTTCGCGCTGCACCGCGCCGGAACCGCCACCGGTCAGGCCGATCAGCTCGGTAGCGTAGAAACTGCGGTCCGGCTGGCCAAAAAGATAGGCCAGCACCCGTTGCTGGATTCCGGCGAACAAGGCATCGGCCAAGCTCACCGCTGGTGCGGGGTGGATCGCAGGTTCGTTCTTCATCAAGCCCATATTGGGCATCTTACTGCCCATTTCGGGCATATTCAAGTGGTATGGTGCTTCGAGCGACTGGCAGTCTCTCAGCCCGGCGCCGGCACCATACCGAGCTGTTTCAGCAGAGCCAACTGGCGCTGCATCACCTCGCGGCGATAGGCTGCCGCGTCGACCGTCGACCAGTCGAAGAAGCCGCGTCCCGCGCGCAGCCCGGCGCGGCCCTCGGCCATGTAGCGATCGACGATGGCCGGCGGCTCGCGCCAGGGATCGTCGAGCGCCTTGGCCAGGTAGTGGCTGGCGTAGTAGAGGATGTCCAGCCCGCCGAAGTCGATGAACTCGACCAGGCCCATGCTGGCGAAGCGCGGGCCGAAGCCGTAGCGCACCGCGCGGTCGATGTCCTCGGGCGTCGCCACACCCTGCTCCACCATGCGCGCCGCCTCGTTCATCAGCAGCGCCTGCAGGCGCGGCACGATGTAGCCGGGCGCCGCCTGGCACAGCACCGGCTGCTTGCCGATGGCGGAGAGCAGGTCGCACAGGCGCCGCGTCGCCGCCGCGTCGGTGCCCGGATGCGGCGAGACCTCGACCAGCGGGATCAGGTAGGCGGGGTTGAGCCAGTGCGCGTTGAGGAAGCGCCCGGGATGCGTCACGAGGCCGGCCAGTTCGGTAGACAGCATGGTCGAGGTGGTCGAGGCCAGCAGCGCCTCGGGCCGCAGGTGCCGGCAGGCGAATTCGAAGGCTTCGCGCTTGGCGTCGAGCTTTTCCGGCACGCCTTCGAACAGCACATCGACCTGGGCCAGCACCTCGGGCGCCGCCTCGCGCGCGGCGAAATGCACACGGGCCAGCATCGCGGGGATCAGTGCCGCATCGAAGACGCCGAGTTCGGCAAGGGTGCGCAAGCTGGCTTCGATCTCGCGCCGCGCATCGGCTTCGAGCGCCTGCGCGGCATCGGCCGCGCGCGGCTTGCTGTCGATCAACCAGACCTCGTGGCCGGCATAGGCGAAGGCATGGGCGATGCCGCGCCCCATGCGTCCGGCGCCGAGCGCGGCAACAATCAAAGCGCCCTCCCCCCAACCCCATCCCCACGGGAGGGGGTGACGGAGGTTCGCGGGCTAGGCCCGCTCCGGACGTTTGGCGCCGCCGCCCTTGGGACGGCCCGGCGGGCGGCGGTCATCAAACGTGGCCCGTGGCCAGCAATCGGCGCATGCCGGCGCGATCGAGCGCGGCCAGCCCCAGGGCTTCCAGCGTGCGCGGCCCGGCGCGCAGGTCGCGCGCGCAGACGGCCGAGGCCAGCGCCAGCAGGCCGCGCGCGACGGGCATGCTGACACCAGCCCAGTCCGCCACCGAGACCAGGAAGGCCAGCCCGTAGTGGATGTCCTCGGTCATGTAGCGGTGCCCGGTGAGCACGATGTGTTCGCGCCAGTCGCCGCTGTCGGTGAGTCGCTGGTGGGCGTCGCCGTACATCCAGCGATCGCTCTCGTAGTGGTCGCGCAGCGGGAAGTGCTCGCCGGTGTAGCCGAGGCCGACGCGCAGCGCGATGCGTTCGGCATCGAGCGCATTGGTGACGCGGCGGATCGAAGGCTGGGTGCCTTCGTTGTGGATGTCCCAGCGCTCGAAGTGTTCCAGCGGGCCGGCGTTCATCAGGATCAGCGGCGGATGGATGATCGGCCCGGCATTCATCAGCGCGCCGGCCAGTACTTCCTCGATCGGCTCGACGGAGGGAAACGCGGCGCGCAGCACGGCGAAGGACTGCGCCGCCTTGTCGGCCGGAAACACCCCGGTCGGCAGGCGCGCGGCGCGGATGGTGATGGCGACTTCGGCCGGCCCGTGCTTGCGCGTCAGCCAGGGCAGGGTGCCGGTCTCGGCGAAGGCCACGTCGGCGCCGCAGCCGGCGTGGCGCAGGACCTGCATCATGGCCACGCTGCCGAAGGTGCCCGGCGGCAGGAAGATCACCTGGCCGTCGACCAGGTGCGGCGCCAGGGCGCGGGCGATGTCCTCCTGGGCGAAGGCCGGCGTCGGGATCAGGATCAGCTCGGCGCCGCGCACAGCCGCGCCGATGTCGGCGGTGACCACGGCGACCTCCACTTCGCGGCGGCCGGCGATGTCCTTCAGCATCAGCCGGCGCGTCGTCGCCAGGTCGCCGAAGGCCGCCGCGTCGCGTCGCCAGAAGCGCACTTCGTGGCCGAGGTCGGAGAGGTCGGCGGCGGCGGCGTAGGAGCCGTTGCCGCCGCCCAGCACGGCTATGCGCATGGCCTGGCCCCGGAAATCGCCGTTGCGTGAACGCCGACTTTCAACCCGGCCCCAGCATCCAGTTCGGCAGGCCGGTGACGGTGGCCGGGAAGACCCACATCACCAGGATGCACAGCACGAACGAGACCATGAAATACATCACGCCGCGGAAGATGGTATGGATCGGCACCTCGGGCGCCAGGCCATGCACGATGAAGACATTGACCCCCACCGGCGGCGTCACCGCGCCCATGGTGGTGATGATGGTCAGGATCACCGTGTACCAGACCGGGTCGTAGCCGAGCGCGACGCCGAGCGGAAAGAAGATCGGAATGGTGACGACGAGGAAGCCCAGCGCGTCCATCAGCATGCCGCCGATGATGTAGATGCCCAGCACCACCAGCAGGATGACGAAGGGCGCCACCGGCAGGGCGGAGGCCCACTCGGCGAGTTCGAAGGGCAGGCGCGAGACGGTGAGAAAGCGGCCGAACAGCACGGCGCCGGCTATCAGCAGCACCACCATGGCCGAGATGCGCACGCTCTCGACGATGGACAGGATGATGCCCTTGAGGTCCAGGCTGCGCTGGATCAGGCCGATCGCCAGGGCGCCGAAGGCCCCGGCGGCGCCCGCCTCGGTGGGCGTGAACCAGCCCATGTAGAGGCCGCCGATGACGAGCGAGAACAGGGCCAGGGCCTCGATCACGCCGGTCAGGGCGCGGAACTTCTCGCCCCAGCCCGTCTGCGGCCCGAGCGGACCCAGGGCCGGATTGCGCTTGCACATCCAGAAGATGGTGGCGAGGAACAGCGCGGTGAGGATCAGCCCCGGTACCACGGCGGCGACGAACAGGCGCAGCAGCGACTGCTCGGTCTGCACGGCGATCACGATCAGCACCACGGAGGGCGGGATCACCACGCCCAGCGTGCCGCCCACCGCGATGGCCCCGGTGGACAGCGCCGGGTCGTAGCCATAGCGGCGCATCTCGGGCATGGCGATGGTGCCCATGGTGGCGGTGGTCGCCGAGTTGGAGCCGCAGATGGCCGAGAAGCCGGCGCTGGCGGCAATCGTCGTGCCGGCCAGGCCGCCGGGCAGGCGCCCGACCCAGGTGTAGGCCGCGTGGTAGAGCCGTTCGGTGGTGCCGGCGCGGTAGGCGAACTGGCCCATCAGCACGAACAGCGGGATCACCGACAGGCCGTAGGAGGAGAACTGCTCCCAGATATTGGTGGCCAGGAGATGCGTGGCGGCGCCGGTGCTCAGCAGGTAGGCATTGCCGAGCACGCCGGCGGCGAGCATGGTGAAGGCGATCGGCTGGCCCAGCAGCATCAGCAGCGCCATCAGGGCGAGGCCGATCACGGCGACGATGTTCGCATCCATGTCAGGCTTTCAGCGCGCCGCCCAGCGCCGCGAGCGACTTGAGGAAGTCGACCAGCAGCGCCAGCGCCAGGCCGACGCAGCCCAGGCCGACGACATACACCCAGGGATAGACGATCACGCGCAGGGTCTCGGACATCGAACCGGTTTCGTGCAGGGTGCGGCCGTAGCGCAGGACGTAGAAGGCGGTGACGGCGAACAGCGCCAGCGACAGCACGGCCATCGCCGCCTCGACCAGCGCGCGGTTGCGGCTCCCCAGCCTGACGACGAAGAGTTCCATGGCGACATGGCCCTTGTGGCGCTGCACCGTGCCCAGGGCCAGCGCCATCGCCGCCGCCGACATCCAGCCGATGACCTCGTAGGAGCCGGCGATGGTGAGGCCGAATCCGCGCGCCACCATGTCCACCACCGAGAACAGCATCATCGCGCCCAGCATCAGCGCGGCGCCGTGCGCCAGGCCCTCGTTGAGCCAGGCGCTGGCGCGGTCGAGGGCGTGGACCAGCCCCCCGGGGGCACTTCCGGCGCCCGGTTGCGCGGCAGAACTCATTACTTCTTGGCGAACTGTGGTGCCAGCTCGTGCAGGCGCTTGAGGTAGGCGGCAGCGGGCAGGCCCTTGCCCGACATCTCCTTGACCCAGTCGTCTTCCATCGACTTGAGCTTGGCGTCCCAGCGCGCCTTCTCGTCGGCGGCGAGCGACACCACCTGCAGCTTGTGGTCCTTCTGCGCCCAGGCCATGGCGGCGCCGACGTTCTCGTTGTCGTGGTAATTGCCGGTCCAGCCGGGCATTTCCTCGGCCAGCTCCTCGATCAGCTTCTTCACGTCGGCCGGCAGCTTGTCCCACTTCTTCTGCTCCATCACCGCGGCGAAGGCCACCACCACGGTCGGGTAGTCGGTGACGAACTTGAGCGACTCGGCCAGCTTGAAATCCTGCAGCACTTCGCGCGAGGTCATGGTGCCACTGATGACGCCGGTCTGCACCGACTGCGGCACTTCCGGCATCGGCATGCCGATCGGCGCCGCGCCCAGGGCCTTCAGCACCGGCACGCCGGTACCGGCGGCGCGCAGCTTCATGCCGGCGAGGTCGCCGGCGCTCCTGACCGCGGTCTTGGTCTGGATGAAGCCGGGCTCGGTGGTGAACATCGCGATCACCTTGAAGCCCTCGTACTCCTTGGGCTTGAACTCCTTGGTCAGCGCCCACAGCGTCTTGCTGGCCTGGGTGGCGCTGGTGAAGCCGACCGGCAGCGCCACGCCCGAGGTCAGCGGGAAGCGGCCGGGATCGTAGGACGGCGAGCCCAGGCCGATGTCGGCCACCCCCTTGCTGACGCCGTCATACATCTCCTTGGCCCCGAGCAGCGTGCCGCCGGGGAAGGTCTTGACCTCGACCTTGCCGTTGCTGCGCTTGGAAAGCTGCTGCGCCCAGTGGTTCATCTGCACGGCGGGAAAGGTCTTGGCCGGGGCGAAGAAGGCGTAGGTCAGGGTGATCTCGGCGGCCGAGGCCGCCGGCGGCAGACCAAGCAGGCCGGCAGCGAGCGCGGCGATGGCAGAAAGCGTGGTGCGACGTTTCATGCTGACTCCTCCTGTTCTTGTGAGCGCGTGCGTCCGGCCGCGCGGCGGGTACGGTGCTGCTGTTTACCTGATTTCGGGCACCTCGATGTCCAGGCCGTCGAGCGTCGCCGGCCTGACCCTGGCGCGGGTGAAGTTGGGCGTGTGCGGAAAGGGCCGCGTGGCGTCGAAGCCGACCTTGCTTCCCAGATAGTCGGGGAAGGTCGGATTCAGGCCGTGGCCGAAGACGCTGTCGATCACCAGGATGCCGCGCTTCGGATCCAGCCGCGTGGCCATCGCCCATTCGACGTCGGCCGGGTTGCGGATGTCGACGTCGTCATCGACCACGGTCACCATTTTCAGCGGCGGGAAGGCGGCGAAGGCCGCCATCAGTGCCTGCTTGGCCCAGCCGGCGCGCTTTTGCGCGATCTGCACCACGGCATGGTAGAAGCCGCAGCCGCCGTGCGAGAAATACACGTCCTTGACGCCCGGCACCTGCTTCTGCAGCAGCGCCAGCACATTGGCCTCGCCGAGCAGGCCGACCGAGTTGAACACTTCGCCGCCGGAAATGATGGTCTGGAACACCGGATGGCGGCGGCGGTGGATGCGCCGCACGCGCACCAGCGGGCGCGGCGCCACCGTGGCGTAGTAGCCGGTGACCTCGGCGAAGGGGCCTTCGTCGTGAAGCTCGCCGGGCATCATTTCGCATTCCAGCGCAATCATCGCGTCGGCCACCATCTCGACATTGGTAATGCTGCTGGCCACCAGCTCCAGCGGCCGGCCGTGGAAGCGGCTGGCGATGCCGAGCTCGTCGGTGCCGAAGGGCGCCGCCTCGGCCGGGGTCGCGGCGGCGAAGTGCAGACCGGGACCGACGCCGACATTGAGCGTGAAGGGCAGCACCTGGTTGCGCGCCGCGGCCCTGGCGAGGCACAGCTCAAGGTGGCGCCCGGCATCGATGTTGATCGCCAGCCGGTCGCGGCCCACCACCTGGAAGCGCTGGATCGAGGTGTTGCGGATGCCGGTCTCGGGGTCCTTGGTGATCACCACGCCGGCATCGAAGTAGGGCCCGCCGTCGAGCTCGGCATGCGTCGGCACCGGCAGGATGGAAAGGTCGACCGTGTCTTCGGTGACCTCGCGCACCGGCCCGTTGCGCACCAGCACCGGCGGCAACGGCTTCGTCTGCCAGTCGCGGATGCATTCTGAAACGTATGCCGGCAGGCTCAGCACCGGCTTGTCGAGCAGTTCGCCGAGCAGTTCGCGCGACCAGTAGAGGCCGGTGAACACCGGAAAGGCCGAGCCCTTGACCTTCTCGAACAGCACCGCGCGCGGGCCGCGCTCGAACTTCGCCGCGATGCCGGCAAGCTGGTGCGCCGGGTCGACCTCGGAGCGCACCCGCACCAGGCGGCCGCGCCCGTCGAGCCACTGGATGATCGAAGCGAGATCGGAAATGTCCGCCGCCACCTGTGCCATGCCCTCCCTCCGCGTGTCGTCGCCACGCCGCGAGGGGCGAGGTGATTTTTGGGGATACTGTATACAAATTGCCGGGCCGTGTGAAGGACTGCGCGCTTTGGCCTGGTACGCGCCCGCCAATGGCACGCGACTTGCGTCGTGCAATGGATGCTCCGCATCCTGGTCATCGACGAATCCCGTACCCGCGCCGCCGAACTCTGCGCGGCGCTGGCCATGGCCGGCCATCAGGTGGCCGCCGTGCTGCCCTCGGCGCTGGACCTGACGGCGCAGATCGAGAACATCCGCCCCGACGTGATCCTGATCGAGACCGACTCGCCCTCGCGCGACACGTTGGAAAACCTCGCCGTGATGGACCGCCAGATGCCGCGCCCGGTGATCATCCTGACCGCCGACGATGACGCGGCGCGCATGCGCGATGCCTTCAATGCCGGGGTTTCCGCCTATGTGGTGGATAACGTGGACATGACGCGGCTCAAGCCCATCGTCGATGTCGCCATCGCCCGCTTCGAATCGCGCCAGGCGCTGAGGAAGGAACTGGCGGCGGCGACGAAGAAGCTTTCCGAGCGCAAAGTGGTGGAAAAGGCCAAGGGCATCCTGATGAAGACGCGCGGGCTGGACGAAGATGCCGCCTATGCCACGCTGCGTAAACTGGCGATGGAGCGCGCCCAACCTCTGGGGAAAGTCGCCGGCGACCTGGTGGCGATGGCCGGGTTGCTGCTCTGATTCGGTGCGTAAGTAGCCCGCCATGCACTATTGCGATGCAGCAAATTCGGGCTCGCGGTTTTCGCCCCGGCTCCGCGCCTTGACCGCGATGCCGCTGCCACCAAGGGTTTGAAGGGTTTCAGCGGCTTGCTGGCACAGCGGTTGCATTAGGGTTCAACAAGCGCGGGATCAATGGCGGTCTCGCGAGCATCACGACAACGGTGTCTGTGGCATGCGGAGTTCATTCTCCAGGCATGCCCCGGACGCCGTTTCTGTTTTGTGCTTTTCGATTACGTCCTACTGGAGATAGCGAGATGAACCATGAAAACGACATCAAGACCCGGCGCGGATTCATCCGCCACGGACTCAACCTGGCAGCGGGGAGCGCGCTCATGAGTGTTCCCGCGATACGTAGCGCGGCCTGGGCTGCCGGTTCCGATGCGCCGGAAAAGAAGGAAGTGCGCATCGGCTTCATCCCGCTCACCGACTGCTCCTCGGTGGTGATGGCGGCGGTGAACAAGTTCGACGAGAAGTACGGCATCAAGATCATCCCGACCAAGGAAGCCTCCTGGGCCAGCGTGCGCGACAAGCTGGTGAATGGCGAGCTCGATGCCGCCCACGTGCTCTACGGCCTGGTATATGGCGTGCAACTCGGGATTGGCGGGCCGAAGAAGGACATGGCGGTGTTGATGAGCCTCAACAACAACGGCCAGGCCATCACGCTGTCGAACAAGTTAAAGGATGCCGGCGTCACCGATGGCGCGACGCTGGCCAAAAAGGTGCTCTCGAAGGATCGCGAATACACCTTCGCCCAGACCTTCCCCACCGGTACGCATGCCATGTGGCTCTATTACTGGCTCGCGGCGCACGGCATCAACCCCTTCAAGGACGTCAAGAACATCACCGTGCCGCCGCCGCAGATGGTGGCCAACATGCGCGTCGGCAACATGGACGGCTTTTGCGTCGGTGAGCCCTGGAACAACCGCGCGATCATGGACAAGATTGGCTACACGGCGGTGACGACGCAGGACATCTGGGTGGACCACCCGGAAAAGGTGCTCGGCACCACCGCCGACTTCGTGGCGAAGAATCCCAACACGGCACGAGCCATGACCGCGGCAGTGCTCGAGGCCGGCAAGTGGATTGATGCCTCGCTCGCCAACCGTCGCCTGACGGCGGAGACCGTGGCGCAGAAGGCCTACATCAACACCGACATGGACGTAATCCTCGAGCGCATGCTCGGCCGCTATTCCAACGGCCTGGGCAAAAGCTGGGACGACAAGAACCACATGAAGTTCTTCCACGACGGCGCCGTGAATTTTCCCTACCTGTCAGACGCGATGTGGTTTCTCACTCAGCACAAGCGCTGGGGCCTGATCAAGGACGACCCCGACTACCTGGCCGTGGCGAAGAGGGTGAACCGCATCGACATCTACAAGCAGGCCGCCACCGCTGCCGGCGTTTCGGTGCCGAAGAGCGACATGCGCAGCCACAAGCTGATCGACGGCGTGGTCTGGGACGGCAAGGACCCGAAGAAATACGCCGGTTCGTTCAAGGTCCACGCCTGATCCATCACATGAAGGAGAAGCGAGATGAGCACCGTACTTGCGTTCAAGCCGACGGAGGTCGCGATGGCGGCGCCTGAGGCCAAGTCCCCGGCGCGCGTAGCGCCGCCGGTCGCCGTCACCGGCCCGCGAAGCGGAATCCCAGGTGCGCAGAGCGAGTCGGCGCCGTCGCCCGACCTGCCGTCGGTCGCTCCCGGCGCGCCCGCCGGCGAAAAGCTCCGCGATGCCCTGCGCATCGTCATACCGCCGCTGTTCGGAATTGCGCTGATGGTGGGAATCTGGGCGCTGGTGGCGATCAAGTCGGGCAACATCCCCGGCCCGGACAAGACCTGGGCGGCGGCGGTGAAACTCTTCGCCGACCCCTTCTACCAGAACGGCCCCAACGACCAGGGCATAGGCTGGAACGTGCTCTCTTCGCTCAAGCGCGTCGGCATCGGCTTCGGCTTTGCCGCGGCTGTAGGCATCCCGATGGGCTTCCTGCTCGGCCGCTTCGCCTTCATGAACCGCATGTTCGAGCCCATCATCAGCCTGCTGCGCCCGGTCTCGCCGCTGGCCTGGCTGCCGATCGGCCTGCTGGTGTTCCAGAAGGCCGACCCGGCGGCGACCTGGACCATTTTCATCTGCTCGATCTGGCCCATGATCCTCAACACCGCGCAAGGCGTGCAGCGCGTGCCGCAGGACTACCTCAACGTGGCCCGCGTGCTCGGCCTGCCGGAAACGAAGATCATCACCCGCATCCTCTTCCCCGCCGTGCTGCCCTACATGCTGACCGGCATCCGGCTTTCGATCGGCACCGCCTGGCTGGTGATCGTTGCCGCGGAAATGCTCACCGGCGGCGTCGGCATCGGCTTCTGGGTCTGGGACGAGTGGAACAACCTCAAGGTCGAGCACATCGTCATCGCCATCTTCGTCATCGGCATCGTCGGCCTGGCGCTGGAAACCATGCTGCTGATGCTGGCCAAGCGCTTCAGCTACGAATCACGCTAAGGAGATCCTCATGTTCCGGTCACTGGTCCAGATTGAGAAGGTCGGCCAGACCTTCAACACCAAGAGCGGCAAGTTCACCGCGCTGCGCGACATCAGTCTCGATGTGCGCGAGGGCGAGGTCGTCACCCTGATCGGGCATTCGGGTTGCGGCAAGAGCACCCTGCTCAACCTGATCGCCGGACTTACGCTGCCGACCACCGGCGTGCTGTTATGCGAAGGGCGCGAAATACCGGGCCCCGGCCCGGAGCGCGCGGTGGTGTTCCAGAACCACAGCCTGCTGCCCTGGATGACGTGTTTTGAAAACGTCATGCTCGGCGTCGAACAGGTCTTCGGCCGCAAGGAAGGCCGCGACAAGCTCAAGGCGCGGGTCGAGGCGGCGCTGGCGATGGTGCACATGGAACACGCGATGCACAAGTACCCGCACGAGATCTCGGGCGGCATGAAGCAGCGCGTCGGCATCGCCCGCGCCTTCGCCATGGAGCCACGCATCCTGCTGATGGACGAGCCCTTCGGCGCCCTCGATGCCCTGACCCGCGCCGCGCTGCAGGACGAGTTGAACGGCGTGCTGGCCAAGACCGGCGCCACGGTGGTGATGGTGACCCACGATGTCGACGAGGCGGTGCTGCTGTCCGACCGCATCGTGATGATGACCAACGGCCCGGCGGCGACCATCGGCGAGATCGTGGAAGTCAAGCTCGACCGCCCGCGCGATCGCCTGGAGCTGGCGCACGAGCACAAGTTCGCCGAGTACCGCGCCGCGGTGTTCGAGTTCCTCTATCGCAAGCAGTTGAAGAAAGCCGCGTAACGCCCGGTTGCATTCCTGAGGCAACGGTGAAAACCACCCTATCCAAAGTCTCAGCGCACGAAAAGCAGGAAGACCAGCAACAGGTTCAGCGCCAGCGAGGCTGCCGCCAGCAGCTTCAGGCCCAGTTGCGGATCGCGTTGCAGCAGCGGCGTGCGCCGCGCCACGCGCAGCGGGCGCTGGGCGCCACGCTCCAGCGCGAGGATGAATTCCTCGGCCGTCTCGAATCGTCGGCCCGCTTCGCGCGCGACGGCCTTGAGCATGATCGACTCCAGCCAGTCGGGAACGTCGGGCCGGTAGCGCGTAGGCGGCATCGGGTCGCCGAAGCGCGGGTGCTGGAAGGGCTCGATCTCGCCGTAGGGATATTTGCGCGTCAGCAGATGGTAGAGCGTAACGCCAACGGCATAGAGGTCGCTGGCCTCGTTGGCCACGCTGGCCGCCCCGTTGCCGGCGAAGAGCTCCGGCGCCATGTAGGACGGCGTACCCGGATTGTTGATCTCGTTGAAGGTTTCGGCCGCGTCCTGGCCGTCGGCGGCGGCGACGCCGAGATCGAGCAGGCGCAGGCGGCCGTCGGCACCGAGGTGCAGGTTGTCGGGCTTGATGTCGCGATGGATGATCGCCAGGCGGTGCAGCGCGGCCAGCGCCTTCAGCGTGCGCGTCGTCAGGTCGACGGCTTCGACCGGCGTGAAGCGGCGACCCTGGTCGAGATGGCGCGCCAGGGTGGCGCCCTCGTGCCAGCTCATCAGGTAGTAGAGATGGCTGCGCGCCGGCCAACTGACGATTTGCGGAAAGTCGGCGCTGGCGACACGGCGCGCCAGCCATTCCTCGTGCGCCAGCGCGGCGGCATCGGCGGCATCGGTGCCGTCGCGCAGGGTCTTGAGCACGAACTCCTGGCCGCTGGCGACGGCGCGCACGCGGTAGAGCAGGGTCACGCGCGATTCGTGCAGCAGTTCGGTGACTTCGAGCTCGTCGAGCACCTGCCCCGGTTTGAGGCGCGGCGGCAAAGGCAGCGCGTTGACGCGCGCCAGCGTGTCGCGCAGGCCGTCGGCCGGCAGCTCCAGCACGCGCAGCACCAGGGCGGTGCAGTTGTCTTCGGCGCCGGCGTCGGTCGCCGCGTTGGCGATGGCCGCCGCCAGGTCGTCGGCGCTGCCGGCGGCCGCGAGCAGCTTTGCCAGGCGCGCGTCGCCGAGGGTGCCCCAGACACCGTCGCTAGCCAGCAGGAAGAGGTCGCCGGCGGCCAGTTCGCCGTCGGCATAGTCCACGGTGAGTCCGGCATCGAGCCCGACCGCGCGCGACAGCACGCTTTTCAGTTCCGGGTGTTCCCAGACGTGGTCGCTGGTGAGTTGCACCAGTTCGGCGTCGCGCAGTCGATACACCCGCGTGTCGCCGACATGGGCGATGACATAGCGCCGGCCGCGCAGCACCAGCGCCGAGAGCGTGGTGGCCATGCCAGCGGTTTCGCGCGCGCGCCGCGTATGGGCGTAAAGCCAGCGATTGAGCGCGACGATGACCTTGTCCAGCGCCTGCGGCACGCTCCAGGTGTCGGGCGTCGCGTAGTAGTCGGCGAGCAGGCTGCGCACGCAGTATTCCGAGGCCTCGCGGCCGTTGGCGTGGCCGCCGACGCCATCGGCCACGGCGACCAGGATGCCCTTGTTCTCCAGCTCCGCGCCTTCCGGCGTGACGCCCGCGCAGTAGTCCTCGTTGCGCGGCCGCGCGCCGGCAAGCGAGGCGTGGCCGAGGTCGACGCGGAGGGTGGAGGGCGGTTTGGGTTTCGTCACCCGTTCAGCTTACCGGAATCAAATCTTGGCGGCCGTCAGATGCGACGCGCCCCAGGTGGTGCGCCAGCGCGTCTTGACGCCGGTGAGGCCAACCAGCGCCAGCACGGCCAAGCCGGCGAAGATCAGGAAGCCGGCCTGATAGCTGCCGGTCAGCTGCTTCGAATAACCCATGCTGGAGGCCAGGTAGAAGCCGCCGATGCCGCCGGCCATGCCGACCAGGCCGGTCATCACGCCGATCTCCTTGCGAAAGCGCTGCGGCACCAGCTGGAACACCGCGCCGTTGCCCATGCCCAGGCACAGCATGGCGGCGACGAAGCCGGCCAGCGCAGCCCAGGCACTGGGCAGGCCGAAGCTGACCACGGTGAGGAAGATCGCGGCGCCCATGTACATAACGGAGAGCGACTTGACGCCGCCGATGCGGTCGGCGACGTTGCCGCCGATGGGGCGCACCAGGGAGCCGGCAAACACGCAGGCCGCGGTGAAGAAACCCGCGGTCTTGGCATCCAGCCCGTACTGGGTGTTGAAGTAGATGGTCAGCGAGGAGGCCAGGCCGACGAAGCCGCCGAAGGTCACGGAGTAGAAGAACATGAACCACCAGGCGTCCCTGTCCTTGAGCACGGCGAAATATTGGGCGAGCGATTTTGGTGCAGGGCATTCCGGCGCGTCCTTGGCCAGCACCAGATAGAGAATGAAGACGAGGACCAGCGGGATCAATGCCAGGCCGAAGACATTGGTCCAGCCGAAGGCCACGGCCAGGCTCGGCGCGATCAGCGCGGCCAGCGCGGTGCCCGAATTGCCGGCGCCGGCGATGCCCATCGCGGTGCCCTGATGCTCGGCCGGATACCAGCGCGAGGCCAACGGCAGCGCGGCGGCGAAGGACGCCCCGGCAACGCCGAGGAAGAGGCCGAGGACCAGTGCCTGCTCATAGCTGTGGATGCCGTGCTGCCAGGCGACGGCGAGCGCGGCGATGACAATGACCTGGCCGATGGCACCGGCCATTTTCGGTTTCAGGTGGTCGACCAGCACGCCCATCACCAGGCGCAGCAGGGCGCCGGCCAGCACCGGCGTCGCCACCATGAGGCCCTTCTGCGCGTGTGTCAGGTTGAGGTCGGCGGCGATCTGCACCCCGAGCGGGCCGAGCATGACCCAGACCATGAAGGCGAGGTCGAAGTAGAGGAAGGCCGCGAGCAGCGTCGGGGTGTGGCCGGCCTTGAGGAAGGCGCTGTTGAACATTCTGGTGCTCCCAGGGGATTGAATGGCAGGAACCATTGCAATGCCTGTGCCACGCTGCGCGAAAGTTGTGCAAACCAAGGGGGGACGGCGCTTTACGGGGAAGCCCCGCCCCCGGCGAGAGCAGTTTAAGTTTGAAACAATGCACATTCATGGTGCGCTGCAAAATCTTCATGAGTCGATCTGGTGCATGGGCACCGCCGCAGGACTTGGTTTGGTGCCGAAACGCCCTATTTTGGCGGTGGCACACGCCTTGCTGATCGAAAGCGCAGTCCATCGGTGTTCACAAAGGATGTGAGATGAAGAAACAGAAACTGGTAGTCGTCGGCAATGGCATGGCGGGCATCCGCGCCGTCGAGGAGTTGTTGAAGCTCGCCCCCGACCTCTACGACGTCACGGTGTTCGGCGCCGAGCCGCATCCCAACTACAACCGTATCCTGCTCTCGCCGGTGCTGGCGGGCGAGATGACCATCAACGACATCATCCTCAATCCGCTGGGCTGGTATGCCGACAACGGCGTGCGCCTGCATGTCGGCAAGACCGTGACGAAAATCGACCGCACCGCGCGCAAGGTCGTCGCCGACGACGGCACCGAGGAAGACTACGACCGCCTGCTGCTGGCCACCGGCTCGACGCCTTTCATGTTGCCTATCCCCGGCAACGACCTGCCCGGCGTGATCAGCTACCGTGACATCAAGGACACCGACGAGATGATCGCCACTGCCGCCACGCACAGGCATGCGGTGGTGATCGGCGGCGGCCTGCTCGGCCTCGAAGCGGCCAACGGCCTGCGCTTGCGCGGCATGGATGTCACCGTGGTGCACCTGATGCCCTGGCTGATGGAGCGGCAACTGGACAAGGCTGCCGCCGACATGCTGAAGACATCCCTGGAAGCGCGCGGCCTCAAGTTCCTGCTGGAGAAGCAGACCGAGGCGCTGATCCGCGGCGAATCCGGCAGGGTCTGCGCGCTGCGCTTCAAGCCTGCGCCGGGCGACGAACCGGGGGCTGGCCTCGAAATCCCCGCCGACCTGGTGGTGATGGCCGCCGGCATCCGCCCCAACACGGCGCTGGCCGAGTCGGCAAAGATTTACTGCAACCGCGGCATCGTGGTCAACGACACGATGCAGACCTACGACCCGCGCATCTACGCTGTCGGCGAGTGCGTCGCGCATCGCGGCATCGCCTATGGCCTGGTCGCGCCGCTGTTCGAGCAGGCCAAGGTTTGCGCCAACCACCTGGCCAATTTCGGCATCGCGCGCTACACGGGTTCCGTCACCTCGACCAAGCTCAAGGTGACCGGCATCGACCTCTTCTCTTGCGGCGACTTCATGGGCGGACAGGGAGGCAAAGGCGGTACCGACGAAATCCTGCTGCACGATCCTGCGGGCGGCGTGTACAAGAAGCTGGTGGTGAAGAACGACACCCTGGTCGGCGCCGTGCTCTACGGCGACACCGCCGACGGCCCCTGGTATTTCCAGCTGGTCAAGGATGGCCAGAACATCCACGAAATCCGCGACCACCTGATGTTCGGCCAGAAGCACGTGGGCGACGTCGGCCATGCCGGCAAGACCCTGGCCGCGACCATGCCCGACGACGCCCAGGTCTGTGGCTGCAACGGCGTCTGCAAGGGCGACATCGTCAAGGCAATCAAGAGCCAGGGCCTGTTCACCCTGGACGACGTGCGCAAGCACACCAAGGCGTCGAGTTCCTGTGGTTCCTGCACCGGCCTGGTCGAGCAGATCCTGGCTTCGACCGTGGGCGGCGCCTACACGCCGGCCGACACCAAAGACAAGCCGCTGTGCGGCTGCACCGACCATTCCCACGGCAAGGTGCGGCAGACCATCCGCGAGCGCCACCTGATCACAATTCCGTCGGTCATGAGCTACATGGAGTGGAAGACGCCGAACGGCTGTTCCTCCTGCCGGCCGGCGCTCAACTACTACCTGATCTCGACCTGGCCCGGCGAGGCGAAGGACGATCCGCAGTCGCGCTTCATCAACGAGCGGGCCCACGCCAACATCCAGAAGGACGGCACCTACAGTGTGGTGCCGCGCATGTGGGGCGGCCTGACCACGCCGGCCGAGCTGCGAGCGATCGCCGATGTCGCCGAGAAGTATCACGTGCCCACGGTCAAGATGACCGGCGGCGCGCGCGTCGACCTGCTCGGCATCAGGAAGGAAGACCTGCCGAAGATGTGGGCCGACCTCGGCCGCGCCGGCATGGTCTCCGGCCACGCCTACGGCAAGAGCATCCGCACCGTGAAGACCTGCGTCGGCGCCGAACATTGCCGCTTCGGCACGCAGAAGTCGATGGCCATGGGCGTCAAGCTGGAACGCATGCTGTTCGGCATGTGGAGCCCGCACAAGGTCAAGCTCGCCGTCTCGGGCTGCCCGCGCAACTGCGCCGAGGCCGGCATCAAGGACATCGGCGTGATCGGCGTCGATGCCGGCTACGAGCTCTACGTCGCCGGCAACGGCGGCATCAAGACCGAGGTCGCGCAATTCCTCTGCAAGGTGAAAAGCGACGAGGAAGTCATGGAATATTCCGGCGCCTTCCTCCAGCTCTACCGCGAGGAGGGTTTCTACCTCGAACGCACCTGTCATTACGTCGCCCGCGTCGGCCTCGACCACGTCAAGGCGGCGGTGGTGGACGATCCGGTGCGGCGCAAGGAACTGCACGAGCGCCTGCTGTTCGCCCTGCAGGACTACGAAGACCCGTGGCAGGCGGCGGTCGAGAAACCCGCCGTGCGGCGCGAGTACGAAGTCATCAGGATCAAGGAAGTCGCCGAGGTGAAGTCATGAGCCACTGGATCAAGGTCTGCGCCCTCGACGAGATCGCGCCGCTGGGCAGCCGCGTGGTGGCGTCGAGCCAGGGCGACATCGCCATCTTCCGCACCGCCGACGATGCCGTGTTCGGCCTGCGCGACAAATGCCCGCACAAGGGCGGTCCGCTGTCGCAGGGCATCGTGCACGGCGACACCGTGACCTGCCCGCTGCATGGCTACAAGATCGGCCTCAAGGACGGCGTCGCCGTGGCGCCGGACAAGGGCTGCGCACGGCGCTTCGAGGCCAGGGTCGAAGACGGCATGGTGCTGCTGTCCCTGCCGTCCGCCGATCCCGCCTGACCTGCCTGACCCTGAAAAGGAAGCCCCATGCTATTCGGTCGTCGCAAGAAGAATCCCATCCAGCTGGTCGACAAGGGCGTCGTGGCGTGGAAGTACGCCACCTGCGGCTACTGCTCGACCGGCTGTTCCATCGAGGTCGGCCTCGACGCCGAGGGCAAACCGGTGACCTCGCGCGGCGTCGCCGATGCCGACGTGAATCGCGGCAAGCTCTGCCTCAAGGGCATCTTCGAGCACGAGTTGTTCACCTCCGCCGGGCGCGGCATGCAGCCGCTGATACGCGAGCGCTGGCATGAGGCGTGGCAGCCGGCGAACTGGGACAACGCCTTGGACCGCCTGCACGACGAGATCCGGCGCATCCAGGCGAAACACGGCCCCGATTCCTTCGCCATCATCTCCACCGGCCAGATGCTGACCGAGGAGTTCTACACCCTGGGCAAGCTCACCCGCGGCCTGATCGGCAGCAACAACTACGACGGCAACACAACGTTGTGCATGGCCTCTGCCGTGTCGGGTTACAAGCGCTCCTTCGGTTCCGACGGCCCGCCCGGTTGCTACGAGGATTTCGAACACACCGATTGCCTGATCGCCTGGGGCTCCAACCTGCCCGAGCAGCACCCGATCATCTACTGGCGCATGAAGGAGGCACAGGAAAAGCGCGGCTTCCCGCTGATCGTGGTCGACCCGCGCGTCACCATGCTGGCGCAGAACGCCAGCATCCACCTGGCGATCACGCCGGGCACCGACGTGGTGCTGATGAATGCGCTGATGCACGTGATCTTCAAGGAGAACCTGCACGACCAGCGCTACATCGACGCCAATACCAACGGCATCGAGGCCTTGCGCGCTGAAGTCGAAAAATACGATCCGGTCACCGCGTCGAAGATCTGCGGCATCGACGAGGACAGCATCCGCGTCGTCGCCCGCGTCTTCGCCAAGGCCGGCGCCGCGATGCAGATCTGGACCATGGGCATCAACCAGTCCACGCACGGTTCCGACGGCGTGGTCGGCATCAACAACCTGGCGCTGATCACCGGCAACATCGGCAAGCCGGGCGGCACCTCGCTGTCGATCACCGGCCAGTGCAACGCCATGGGCACGCGCGAATGGTCGTCCTGCTCCGGCCTGCCCAACTACCGCTACCTGGAAGTGCCGGAGCACCGCGCCGAAATCGCCAAGGCCTGGAACGTCGATCCGGAGATCTTCCCGCAAAAGCGCGGCATGACCCAGACCGATATCTACCAGGCCATGGAGGCCGGGCAGATCAAGGGCCTGTGGCTGATCGCCACCAACCCGATGTCGTCCCTGCCCAACACCGCGCGCATTCGTCGCGCGATGGAGCAGCTCGAATTCTGCTGCGTCCAGGACTGCTACCAGGACACCGAGAGCGCGCAATACGCGCATGTCTATCTGCCGGCCGGCACCTGGGCCGAGAAGGACGGCGTGATGACCAATACCGAGCGCCGCATCAATAGAGTCAAACCCGTCACGACGCCCCCCGGCGAGGCCAAGCCCGACCTGTGGATCTTCAACCGGGTGGCCGAGCGCTTCAACCGTGATGGCAAGGTGAGCTTCCCCGAGACGGCCGGCGAGGTCTTCCTGGAGATGGGCCGCCTCTCCAAAGGCCGCCTGGCCGACATTTCCGGCATGAACCACGAACTGCTGGAACAGAACCGCGGCGTCCAGTGGCCCTACACCGCCGCCCAGGCGGAGCGCGGCGAGGCCCCGCCCAGGGGCGGCAAGCGCCTCTATACGCAGGACGGCATCTTCAGCTACGCCGACGGCCGTGCCAAGCTGATTCCCTTGCCCTTCATCGACAACAACGAGGTGCCGGACGAGAAGTTTCCGATCTGGCTCAATACCGGCCGCCTGATCGAGCATTGGCATGGCCGCACCAAGACCGGCAAGATCGGCAACAACAACAAGTTCAGCCCGATCCCCTTCATCGAGATCAACCCCGACCTGGCGGCCGAACTCGGCATCGGGCGCGGCGACTATGTGCGCATGGTGTCGCGGCGCGGCGACGCGGTGGCCATGGCGCAACCGACCCAGCGCGTGCCGAAGAACATGGTCTTCCTGCCCTTCCACTTTCACGACTGCGCCAATCGCCTGACCCTCGGCCTGCTCGACCCGCATTCGCGCCAGCCGGCCTACAAGCAGTCTGCCATCCGCATCGAAACAATCGCCGACCAGCGGGCGGCGGCCAGGCTGTCCATGGAAATGCGCAAGTTCTGACGAGGTCCCCATGTTTCCCATCCGTCCCAACGAACCCGATTACGCGCGCCTGAAAGATCCCGCGTGCCACAGCCACAACCGTTACGGCCTGTCGATCGAGACCGTGCCGGAGGGCAACCCGCTGCGCGAGCGAAGCCTCAACATCAATAATGATGACGGCATAGGTGCCAATCCCAACCGCTACAAGCAGCACGGCTTCTTCTTCAACGCCGACAACTGCATCGCCTGCCATGCCTGCGAATCGGCCTGTTCGGAAAAGAACGACCTGCCGCCGCACCTGGCCTTCCGTTCGGTCGGTTTCGTCGAGGGCGGCAGCTACCCCAACACCCAGCGCCTCAACATCTCGATGGCCTGCAACCACTGCGACAACCCGGTCTGCCTCAAGGGCTGCCCGACGCGGGCCTATACCAAGTTCGCCGAATATGGCGCCGTCCTGCAAGACCCGGAGATCTGCTTCGGCTGCGGCTACTGCACCTGGGTCTGCCCCTACAACGCGCCCCAGCTCGACCCGGTCAAGGGCCAGGTATCCAAATGCAATATGTGCGTCGACCGCCTGGAAGTCGGCTTGAAGCCGGCCTGCGCCGCGGCCTGCCTGGGCAAGGCGCTGGATTTCGGCGTCATCGAAAACATCCCCGAGGGACGCAGCCAGGCCAAGACCGAGATTCCCGGCTTTCCGCGCACCGACATCACCCACCCCAACATCCGCTTCCAGCAGACCCGCGTCACCCAGCGCGAGATGCGGCGGCTGGACAGCACGCCGCTCAAGTATCACAAGGATGACGCGAGCGGCACGTTCGCGCCGGTGCTCGATCCCAAGCACGGCTTCGCGCGGCAGTGGAACCTGAAGAAGTTGCTGGGCTCGCACGAGAACGCCCACATCGCCTTCACGCTGTCGGTGCAGGCCGTCATGGGCGCCTTCGCGATGCTGCTGCTGCCGGCCCTGGCCAGCCTGAACACCCCGCCGGTGTTGCTGGTGCTGCTGGCATTGATGGCCTTCGGCCTGCTGCGCCTCAACCTGCACCTGGGCAAGCCGCTGCGCTTCTACCGCGGTTTCAACAACTGGCGGCTGTCGCCGGTGAGCCGGGAAATCGCCGGCGTCTCGCTGTTTTTCGGCGGCCTGGCCGGCTACGGCTTCTTCACCCTGTTCCCCGGCTTCCCGCTGGCGGGCCTGCTCAAGCCCGCCACTGTGGCCGGCGCGCTGCTGGGGCTGACTTTCGGCGGCTACTACATGTACCGGCTCTACCGCATCAAGGCGCGGCCCTTCTGGGACCACTGGCAGACGGCGTCGTCCTTCGCCGGCACCGGCCTGGCACTGGGCGGCCTGCTGCTGGGCCTGCTGGCCCTCGTTGCCGGGTCGATGACGGCCGACCTGGCGGCGACGCTGGGGGCGCTCATGGCGGCGGGCTTCGCCCTCGAAGGCATCGGCCTGGCCGCCCACGCCCGCGCCCTCAGGCCGGCGCAGAGCGAAGGCGCGGCTTCGTTCTACGAGCAGACGACGACTTATGGCTATCCCTACCTCGTGCGCAACGGCCTGCTGGGCCTGGCGCTGCTGCTGGCGCTGGGCATCGCGCTGGGCGCCGGTGCGGCGCTGTTACTGCCGCTGGCGCCGGTCGCCGTGGTTGCCGCCATCCTCGGCCGCGCCCTGTTCTACGTGCTGGTGATTCCCACCACCATGCCCGGCGCCTTCTTCTGGCGCAACAAGGGCTTCGTCGAGCATGCCCGCGAGACCGGCCTGGCCGAGATGCCGCAGCTCGGCGTGATCCCCGATACGCATTGAGCGGCGTTCTCCGACGCTCTCCTCGCCGCTGCGGATGACGGCACGGTGACAAACTGTAGAGAGAAGCAAAAAAAACCGCAGCTACTGCCCCTCGCGCGGTAGCTGCTGAACCGAGCAGGGCCGCACCTGCGGCCCATCTTTGCTTGGCGTCAGCCGATAACTTGGGCGATGGTGTCTCGCAGGGCGCGCAGGTCGGCGGCCGAGAGCGTACCCATGGCGCGCACGACGAGCCCCTGCTCGATGGTCGCCAGGACGGGCTTCAGCACCGACGGCTTGATGAGTCCCGCGGCCTGCCAGTCGTTGATAAGCGCCTCGCCGAAGCCGAACGGCTGACGCACCTGGCTGGTGATCGCCATGATGATCACGTCGCGCCGGCCGGCTTGGTAGCCGCTGCTGGACACGACAACCGCCGGACGTTTCTTCGCACCCGACTGGTCGGTAAACGGAAACGGCACCTACACCACGTCGCCGAAGGAATGGGCCATCGTCACAGCCGGTCGTAGGCCGCGTCATCGTCGTTGTTCCACACCTCCCCGAAGCTGGCTTCGCTGGCGCGGGCGGCTGATTGCACGAGACGCTGTCCATTCTCCCGCGTGCGCAGGAAGTCGACGAAGTACTCGACCTCCGCCAACCGTTGCGGCGGCAACTGCCTGATCTTCTCGATCAAAACCTGTTCGGTCGCATTCATCGTTTTGGCTCCATTGATCAATGGCTAGCGCGTTTGTGGCCGCCACTACAATTCTAAAAGTCTAGCACCGTGCGGGCGCCTCGGCTATCGTCCAGGTTATGCTGTACGCATTGGGTGGCCAATGGCAAGGCAAGCGCCGCTTGCCGCTCAGCTTCCTCATGCGCCGGGCCGTCACCCACACCGACCCCGCCGGAAGAGTCACACGCTACGCATACGACGCCAAGGGCAGCGTCTTCGGGCGCCGGGCTGGAATCGCCTTCGCTGCTAAGATAGACGGCAAGCGGCTTCCTGCGTGCCGTTCATCCGCTCGACGCGCATCGCGCCGTGTCACCAGCTCTGACTTTCATGGAAACGCGCTCCACCTGTCCCTACTGCGGCGTCGGCTGCGGCCCGCATGAATCGCGCGGGCCGCGCGCGGCAGGAATGGGCACCCCCCTTTCCTCCCCCCGCCAGGCGGGGGGTTCCGCCGCAGCTCGTTGCGAAACCGGATGTCCATCGTGAGCGAAACTCGATCAATCTGCCCCTACTGCGGTGTCGGCTGCGGCGTGATCATCGAACACGATGCGACGCAGATCACCGGCGTGCGCGGCGATCCGGAACATCCGGCGAACTTCGGCCGCCTGTGCACCAAGGGCGGCACGCTGCATTTGACGATGACGCCACAAGTCATGGCGCAGCGCCTCACGCATCCGCTGCTGCGCACAATGAAGGACGAAGCGCGCCGCCGCGTCAGTTGGGACGAGGCGCTCGACCATGCCGCCGACAAATTCGCCCAGGCCATCGCAGGGCACGGCCCCGACAGCGTCGCCTTCTACGTCAGCGGCCAGCTCATGACCGAGGACTACTACGTCTTCAACAAGCTGGCCAGGGGCCTGATCGGCACCAACAACGTCGACACCAATTCGCGCCTGTGCATGAGCTCGGCGGTGACCGGCTACAAGGCCACGCTGGGCGCCGATTCGCCGCCCTGCTGCTACGAGGACGTCGACCATGCCGACTGCCTGCTGATCGCCGGCAGCAACACCGCCTGGGCGCATCCGGTGCTGTTCCGTCGCATCGAGGACGCGCGCGCTGCCAATCCGCAAATGAAACTCATCGTCGTCGATCCGCGCCGCACCGACACGGCCGAGGCCGCCGACCTGCACCTCGCCATCCTGCCCGGCAGCGACGTCGCGCTTTACAACGCGATGCTGCACGTGCTGCTGTGGGAAGACCTGGTCGACCTCGATTACATCCGCCAGCACACCGCGGGCTTCGAGGCGCTGAAGGCCATCGTGCGCGACTACACGCCGGCCATGGCGGCCGACATCTGCGGAGTGAAGGCAGACGACATCGTCACCGCTGCGCGCTGGTTCGGCCAGGCGCCGGCCGCGCTCTCGCTGTGGTGCCAGGGCCTCAACCAGTCCATTCACGGCACCGACAACAATGCCGCAGTCATCCACCTGCACCTGGCCACCGGCAAGATCGGCAAGCCCGGTTGCGGCCCCTTCTCGCTGACCGGCCAGCCCAATGCCATGGGCGGGCGCGAGGTCGGCGGGCTGGCCACCCTGCTTTCCGCGCATCGCGATTTGAGCAATCCCGAGCATCGCGCCGAGATCGCACGCCTGTGGGGCGTTGCCGACCTGCCCGCCACGCCCGGCCTCACCGCCGTCGAACTGTTCGAGGCCGTGCAGCGCGGCGAGATCAAGGCACTGTGGATCGCCAGCACCAATCCGGCGCAGTCGCTGCCCAACCTCAAGCGCGTGCATGAGGCGCTGGCCAAATGCCCCTTCGTCGTACTGCAGGAAGTCAGCGCCGACACCGACACGACGGCCTTCGCCGACCTGCTGCTGCCGGCCGCCGGCTGGGGCGAGAAGGAGGGCACGGTGACCAATTCCGAGCGCCGCATCAGTCGCGTGCGCGCCGCCGTGCCGGCACCGGGCGAGGCGCGGGCGGACTGGCGCATCGTCGTCGATTTCGCACGGCGCCTGGAAGATCGACTTCCCCCGTGCGAAATGGCACTGTTCCCCTATGAAGGGGTCGAGGCGGTATTCAACGAGCATCGCACCACCACGATCGGCCGCGACCTCGACATCGGCGGCCTGAGCTATGCCCTGCTGGAACAATCCGGTCCGCAGCAATGGCCGCTGCGCGCCGGCGTCACGGCAGGCACGCCGCGCCTCTACGCCGATGGCATCTTCCCGACGGCCAGCGGCCGCGCCGCGTTCAAGCCGGTGCAGCACCGGCCGACCGCCGAGGCCACCGACGCGCGCCACCCGCTGCACCTCAATACGGGACGGCTGCGCGACCAGTGGCACGGCATGAGCCGCACCGGCGTGGTACCGCGTCTCTTCGCCCACGCCCCGGAGCCGGCCATCGAAATGCATCCGCGCGACATGGAGCGGCGCGGGCTGGCCGACGGCGACCTGGTGCGGCTCAAGGGCAGGCGGGGAACACTCGTGCTGCGCGCGGCGGCATCAAACACCTTGCGCCCGGCGCAGACCTATGTGCCCATGCACTGGGGTGGGCGCTACATGTCCGGCCCCGGCGTCAATGCCCTGACGCTGCCGGCCAACGACCCGGTCTCGCACCAGCCCGAGCTCAAGCATGCGGCGGTGCAGGTCGAGAAATTCGCTACCGGCTGGCATCTGGTGGCGATGCGTCGCGACGATCAAGGAAGTCTTCACGCCGCGCTGAAGCGCTGGCTGGCGCGCTTCGACTACGCCACGCTGACCCTGGCCGGACGCGAATCCGCGGTCGTCGTACTGCGCGCCTGGGGCAACACCGACTGCCCGCCGCCGCCGCCCGAGCTGCTGGCCGAACTCGCCGCCGCGACAGGCCTCGACTCGCCGCAGATGCTGGCCTTCAACGACGCCCGGCGCGGCGTCGCCAAGCGCGCCCTGATCGAGGATGATCGCCTGGCCGGCGCCCTGCTGTGCAAGGAAACCCTGGCCACCGACTGGCTGCTCGACCTCATAGTGCGCGGCGGCAGCACCGCCGAGCTGCGCAAATGGATCTTTGCCCCGCTCGCCACACCACCCGCCGCCGGCCCGGCGCGCGGGCGCATCGTCTGCAACTGCTTCGACGTGTCGGAGAACGAAATCCGCGCCGAGCTCGCCGCCGGCCTCGACCTCGTCGCGCTACAGGCCAAAACCCAATGCGGCAGCAACTGCGGCTCCTGCCTGCCGGAACTCAAGCGCATGGCAGCGGCAAGCCAGGTCGCCGTGTCACCGGCGCCGACTTCCTGATCAAGGTAGCCGGGGACTTCATCGCCCCGCCAGCAGCCAGGCAGCTGCCAGCGGGTTCATGACATCGACGCCATCCCGCATCGGATAGGGTGCCGTCACCGGGGCGACCACCAGCTTCTTCGTCGCCCCGACATCCGCAGCGGCCAGGTGGAAACCGCGGGAAACCACGGGTGCGGAGGAGCGTTTGATTTCCACCACCCAGGTCTCGCCGTTGCGAAAGCTCAGCACCAGGTCGGCTTCCGCACCGTGGGAGCTCCGGTAAAAACTGGCCTCGGCATTGCGGGCGGCGGCGAGCAACTGCTCGATCACCATGCCCTCCCAACTCGATCCGGCCACCGGATGGGCCAGCACTGCCTGCAAGTCGGCCAGGCCGAGCAGCGCATGGACAAGTCCGCTGTCACGCACATACACCTTGGGTGCGCGCACCAGTCGCTTGCCGACATTGCCGTGCCAGGCCGGCAGGCGGCGCACCAGCATCAGGTCGCACAACAGGTCGATGTAGCGCGCCACGGTTTGCCCGCTGACGGCCAGCGACGCCGCCAGTCGCGACTGGTTGAGCAGGCCGCCCTGGCCATGAGCCAGCATGGTCCACAAGCGGCGCAGCGTAGTGGCGGGGATACGCGGACCAAGGGCTGGTATGTCCCGCTCCAGGTAGGTCGCGATGAACGCTTCGCGCCAGCGCAAGCTGGCCGCGTCGCCCTTCGCCAGCCAGGAGAGGGGAAAGCCGCCGCGTATCCAAAGCGGGTTGATGTCGGCAACGGCGGCGTCGGTCGGCAGCACTTCCCGCGCCTGGAGGGGCGCCAGCTCCAGTTGCGCAACCCGTCCGGCGAGGCTTTCGCTCGCCTGTTGCAACAGCATGCCGGAGGCCGAGCCGAGCAGCAGGAATTGCCCGGCGGCTTCGCCCGCCCGGCGCCGGATGTCGATGACGCCGCGCAGCGCGGCGAAGAGCCCAGGCATGCGCTGCACTTCGTCGAGGACCACCAGTCGCTTGCGGTGGGCGAGGAGGAAGGCTTCGGGATCGTCGAGTTGGCGCTGGGCCGAAGGCAGCTCCAGGTCCAGGTACAGCGTTTCGCGGCGAGCTTCCGCTTCGGCCAGGGCGAGCGTGGTCTTGCCCGCCTGGCGCGGACCGAGGAGCACGACCGCCGGAAATTCGGCGAGCAGAGCGGCAAGTTGGTGTTGGGCGAGGCGGGAATACATCCGTGCAGTTTATCCAACAGATGGAGAAAATGCACGGTTTATGGTGACCAGCGGATGGTGCCGAATCCGCTCGGCCCGCCAGCAATCCGGCGAACCCGGCCGCCGCCCTCAACCCCCGCTCAGCGCCTGCACGATCAGCAGCTCGCCGTTCGGATTGAGCGCCTGCGCCAGGTCGCGCGCCTGCGAACCGCCGACGAAGAAGCGGATGTGGGGGCGGATGCGGTTCTGTTCGTCGATCATGCGGAAGCGGATCCCGGGATAGCGGCGGTCGAGATCGGCGAGCAGCTCGGCCAGCGTCGCGCCCTCGGCCTCGACCCAGCGGCTTTCGGTGTAGGTGTGCAGCGCACTGGGGACCAGCACTTTCATGCGGCGCGATGTTATATCGTGACCTCGGCGGCCTCGACGGCGTAGATTTCCGGCAGGTGGCGGGCGATGCAATGCCAGCTCAGGCCTTCGTCGCCGCTGCCCCAGAGTTCGCCGCTGGTGGTGCCGAAGTAGAGCCCGACCGGATCCTGCGCGTCGGCCGTCATGGCCTGGCGCTTGACGGTCCACCAGGCCTCGGCCGGCGGCAAGCCGGCGTCGAGGCGCTCCCAGGTTTCGCCGCCGTCGCGCGTGGCATACACGGCCGGCTTGCCGCCGGGGCTGGTGCGCGGCCAGACCGTACCGCCGTCCATGGGGAAGACCCAGGCACAGTCGGCATCGCGCGGATGCACGACGAGCGGAAAGCCGATGTCGCCGACCTCCGCCGGCATGTTGCGGCCGATGCGCCGCCAGGTGGTGGCGGGGCGGTCGAGACGGTAGATGCCGCAGTGGTTCTGCTGGTAGAGGCGATCGGGCCGGCTCGGCGCCAGGCGCAGGCAGTGCGGATCGTGGAAGCTCGCGTCGTCGCGGTCGAAGCCTTCGACCACTTCCAGCCCGTCGATCAGCGGCTGGAAGCTCTTGCCGCCGTCGGTCGATTCATGCACGCCGCCGCCCGACATGGCGATATAGAGGTGGGCGGCATCGCGCGGATCGACGATGATCGAGTGCAGCTTGGGCCCGTCGGGCGTGCCGTCCTGCACCGTGCCCATCCACTTGCGGTAGAGCAGGTCGTCGTTGAGGCAGGAGAAGGGCGCCCAGGTGATGCCGCCGTCCTCCGAGCGGAACAGGCCCTGCGGCGAGGTGCCGGCGTACCAGGTGCCCGGTTCGCTGGCGTTGCCCGGCGTCAGCCAGAAGCTGTGATCGACGGCGCGGCCCTGTTCGCCGGCCGCGGCCGGGGCGAAGGCCGGGGGCTTGGCGGCTTCCTGCCAGTTGCGGCCGAAGTCGGTGGAACGGAAGATGGTCGGCCCGAGGTGGCCGGTCTTGGCCGCCGCGAGCAAGCTGCGGCCATCGCGCGGGTCGAGCCGCAGATGGCTGATGACATGGCCGAGGAAATGCGGGCCGTCGCTGCGCCAGGCGCTGCGCGCCGCATCGCCGTGGTAAAGCCAGGCGCCCTTGCGTGTCGCCACCAGGACAAGCACGCGCCCTGCCGTCGCGTGCGCTGCCGTGGCCGCGGCCGGTGCCGCCTGTTCGGTATAAAGCGCCATGAGCTGCCTCCGTGGTGAAAGCGGGCCACCATCCTACGCCTGGCCCGGGTTCCCGGTGACGCATCGGAGCACGCGGGTTCCGCTGTTGCCCGCGGCGTAACAGTCAATTCCGGCCCACCCCCTTCGCCGGTCGGCACTGCCCCACTAGACTGCCGGCATGAACTCCATCCCGCCCATCTTCCTCTCCCACGGCTCGCCGATGCTGCTGCTGAATCCGGGCCGCACCGGCGCCGCCTGGCGGCGGCTGGCCGCCGAACTGCCGCGTCCGCGTGCCATCCTCGCCGTTTCCGCGCACTGGACCACACGCCTGGCCGCCGTCAGCGCATCGCCGCGACCGGCCACCATCCACGATTTCTACGGCTTTCCCGAGGCGCTCTACGAGCTCGACTACGCCCCGCCCGGCAGCGCCGAGCTGGCAAGCCGTGTCGCCGGCCTGGTGCCGGGGATCAGGGTCGATGCCCTGCGCGGACTCGACCACGGCGCCTGGGCACCGCTCTCGCTGATGGTCCCGGCCGCCGACGTCCCGGTGATCCAGCTCGCGGTAATGCCGGAGGCCGACGCCACCGCGCATTTCGAGCTTGGCCGCCGGCTGGCGCCGCTGGCGCGCGAGGGCGTGCTTCTGCTGGCCTCGGGCAGCCTGACGCACAACCTCTACGAGATGGTTCCGGACGCGCCGGACGACATTGCACTTCCCCATGTCGCCGAGTTCAGCGACTGGTTCGCCGACAAGTTGGGCCGGAGCGACATCGCTGCGCTGCTCGACTGGGAGGCAAGCGCGCCGCACGGCCGGCGCGCGCATCCGACACCGGAACACCTGCTGCCCTTGTTCGTCGCGCTGGGCGCGGCAGGCGAACATGCACGAGCCAGCGCCGTGCATCGCGGCTATCAGCTCGGCGCCCTGGCCATGGACGCGTATCGCTTCAATCCGGCGGCGTAGCGCCGTATCGTCAGCGCCGACTTTTGGCGCCGACAGCCCAGGGAATGCTGTATGCCCCTGTTATCGTCCATCGGCGAATCAACAGGTTCCAAGCCGATGGACCAAGCCACCCACAACAAGATCGTTTCCTTTATCTGGGGCATCGCCGGTTGGGGCAGTATGGTGCGGGAAGGGAAATACCGGGATGGTCGGTTTGCCGAGGAACTGGTACATGCCTGTGCGAATCTGGTACGCGAATGGAATCCCCAGCCTTTCCCCGCGTGGGTGTGTTGCGTCCCCTCGCTGCGCCATCCCGAGCTCGTGCCGGACTTCGCCCGTCGCCTGGCCCAGGCCTTGAACCTCCCCTTTCATGATGTGCTGAAGAAGACCGATCATCGCCCGCCGCAGAAGGAGATGAACAACAGCACCCAGCAGGCACGCAATGTCGATGGTTCGCTTTCGGCCGATAATCTGCCGGACGGCTGCGATGGGCCGGTGCTGCTGGTGGACGACATGGTGGATTCGCGCTGGACATTGACAGTGGCGGCCTGGTTGCTGCGGACCCACGGCTGCGGGCAGGTGTGGCCGCTGGCTCTCGCCCGACCGCATACGCGATTCAAGTTCCCGCCCCGGTTGTGGAGCCGCCAGCCATCGAAGCAATGGAGTCTTCCAAGGCAGTACATTCAGCCGCGCCCGCCGAAGCACTGTTCTTGACCATTCGCCAGGTCTTGACAACCATGCTGACAGAGCCGAAGAAGGACAGCGAAATTGCCGCCGAACTCGACGTTTCGACGGCGCAGGTAAAGGCCTGGCTGCTACGCCTCGTCGCGGAAGGTGTACTGGAGAAGCGCTCGAGACCAGTCGCCTACGTCGTGCGCCAGGCAGGTCTGTTTGCGTCCGCACCGGCGGATGATCAGGGAATCTCGTAGACGGTAAGCTCTTCGGCGATGCCGCGCAGCATCGCCTGCTGCGGCATGGGGGTCAGGCCGCGGGAACTGAGCAGCTGCGCCGACTGCGTGTTGGCGACCACCGACTCGGTGGCAAAAATCGAGCGCGACACGGCCAGGCCCTGCACGCGCGCGGCGATATTCACCGTCTGTCCGAAATAATCCAGCCGGTCGTTCAGCGTCACGGCCAGGCACGCCCCCTCGTGGATGCCGATCTTCACCAGCAGATCCTCATGCTGCCGCTCTTCGTTCAGCTCGCGCATCGCCTCGCGCATCCTGAGCGCCGCCGCGACCGCGCGGTCGGGCGTGGGGAAGGTCGCCATCACGGCATCGCCGATGGTCTTCACCACCGCGCCCGCCTCGGCGGCCACCACCTCGTGCAGGACGCGGAAGTGCGCCCGCACCATGTCGTAGGCGACCAGGTCGCCGACGCGCTCATAAAGCTCGGTGGAACCCTTGAGGTCGGTGAACAGGAAGGTCAGGCTGGTGATCTTGAGGCGCTGGTCGACGTCGAGCGTGTCAGTGCCATAGATGTCGCGGAAGGTCTGGTTGGAAAGCAGGCGCTTGGCCGTGAGGAATTTCTTGCGCTGGCCCAGCAGATCGTGCAGGGCGTGGCCCGCGATCCATACCGCCGGCAGCACCCGCCTGTCGGTCTGGTTTTCGAGCACGAGGCGCAGCGGGCCGGGGCGCATCTCCACCGTGCCGGTGGGCGCGTGCAGCTTGTTGAACACCACCGTGAAGTTCTGCCGCTCGCGCGTCGGCTCGCCCTTGACGTCGAGGAACTGCGCCGAATGCGTCACCGGATCGAAGACGATGCAGAATTCCGCCGGCAACTGCATGGAGAGGATGGCCTTTTCTCCCGGCGGCAGCTCGATCGCATCCACCACGACTTCGTCTTTCAACTGCTCGAAGGCCTCACCCGCGGGCAATTCGATGCCGGAACTCCAGAAGATCTGCCGCATGTAATCCCAGAAGGACAGCGCGTTCGGCTGGTGAGCCGCAATGCGGCGCACGCGCGGGCTCACCGTGAACGCCACCTCGACCATCTCGTCCAGCGTCGGTTCGTAACCGGCCGCGCACAGCGCGCAGGAATAATCCTCGTGATGCACGCTCTTCAGTGAAGCGCTGGAATCGAGCACGCCGCTGCAGCCGGGGCAGAGCACGTTCCACGACAATTCGAACAGCCCCAGCCGTGCGCCGTGCAGGAAGGCCGCGATGGCACGTTCCTCGTCGAGCCCATGGCGCGCCGCGAAGTCGAGCACGTTGATGCGGCTGAGCTCGGGGTCGGGCGCCTCGTTCACCAGACGCTCGATGGCGGCAACGGCAGCGGGATCGGCCGACTGTCGCAACACCGTGAACAAGGCTTGCGATTCGTTCATGTGTAAAGCTTATCGCAAAACGCCGATTGGCAGCAAACCCGATCCGCACGACGATATCCGGACTCGAATATCGCAGGACGGTTGGCTGGCACGGTGCGGGTTGCCGCCTTCTGCCTGATGGCCGTGCCGGTGGGGCGCCTGGCCGCAACGCTGACCGCCGGCTGGCTGCTCAAGCCCGCGCGCCGCCGGATACCACGCCATCCGGCGGCGCGCGGCAACCGGCTACTTGTCCTTCAGCTTCATGATGCCCATGGCGTTGAGCACCATCTTCTCGAAGATGTGCTCGCTGGTGCCCTTCTTGATCTTGCGCATGTAGTACTTCTCGAAGGCCGCCTTGGCCAGATGCACCCACTTGCCCTGCGAGAACCAGTTCACATTGCGCGGCGGAATCTGCGGCAGGGCGACGAAGGCGGCGCCGTTGTCGCCGAAGTCGGCCAGGCAGACGGCATTCCAGGTCGCCTTGTGCGTCGGCTCCTTGCCGTCGAGCGCCTCGCGAATGTTATGCACCGTGGCGCTGACCATGGACTCGATCATGTAGCCGGTCTTCGGTGCGCCGGTCGGCACCGGGGTGGCCTCGACCGGCGGAATCGCGACGCAGACGCCGACCGAATACACGTTCCTGAACTTCGGATTGCGCTGGAAGGCGTCGATCAGGATGAAGCCGCGCGGGTTGGCCAGGCCTTCGATGCCGATCACGGCATCGATGCCCTTGAATGCTGGTAGCATCATCGAGTACTTGAACTCGAGCACGTGCTCCTTCTTCGGCGTGCCGTCCTCGTTGTGCTCCGTGACGTACATCTTGCCGGCCTCGACCTTGGTGGTCTTGGCATTGCAGATCCACTTGATGTGGCGCTCGCGCATCACCGACTCCATGAGCCCCTTGGAATCGCCGACACCGCCCAGGCCCAGATGCCCGATGTAGGGTTCGGCGGTGACGAAGGTCATCGGCACCTTGTCGCGGATCTTGCGCCGGCGCAGGTCGGTATCCATGATCATGGCGAACTCGTAGGCCGGGCCATAGCAGGAGGCCATCTGCACCGCGCCGACCACGATGGGGCCGGGACTATTGACGAATTCCTGCCAGGCTTTCTCCGCCTCGACCGCGTGATCGACGTGGCAAATCGAATGCGTGTGGCCCTTCGGTCCGAGTCCTTCGACTTCCTCGAAGGCCAGCTTGGGGCCGGTGGCGATGACCAGGAAGTCGTAGTCGATGTTGCGACCATCGTCGAGTTCGATCTGGTTCTTGTCCGGATGGACCCGCTTGGCGCCGACCGGAATGAAGGCGATATTCTTTTTTGCCAGCAGCGGCGCGATGTCCACCTCGATCTCGTCGCGCTTGCGCCAATCGACGGCAACCCAGGGGTTCGAGGGCGTGAAATGGTGCTTAGGGTTGTTCGAAATCACCGTCAGCGTGTCGCCGGGGCGCAGCTTTTCGCGCATTTCGTAGGCGGCGGGCATGCCGCCGATGCCGGCGCCGAGAATCACGATGTGGGCCATGCTGTCTCCTCCCGAATGTTGTTTTAACAGCCGTTCAGGGTATCAGGCCGAAGCCGCCAGGCGCGGCGGCTTTGGTTATCAGGGCATGAGTATTTCTGATGTAACCGGCGGGCGACGCTCACACCATGCATCGCCCCCTGGCAGATCAGCGTCCGACGACGTCACCCTTGAGGCTGGCAAGCATGCCTATCACTTCGCTTTGCTCCTTGGCGGGAACCTTGAACTTGTTCAATGCCTTGGTCGTATCCTCGGCCAGTGCGGTGAATTCTGCGTCGGTGAGCTTCATGCCGGTATGCGCGGCCTTCATGTCCTTGCCCTTGTATTGGCAGGGACCGCCGCTGGCCTGACAAAGGAAGTCGACCAGTTGCCCGCCAAAGGCTTCCGGTTTGGTGTTCTTGAAGCGGCCGTTGATGCGAGCATCGGCCGCGACGTTGTTCCACAGTTCGCCGACGACGGCTTGCAGGGCTTCCTTGCCGCCGAGGCGTTCGTACAGGGTCTTGTCGGCGGCAAAGCCGGCGGTAGAAAGGATGACGGCAGCAAGGCCGACGGCGAGGAGGTGGACGGACTTCTTGGCAAACAGGTACATGGGAGGGTCTCCGAAAGGTTTGAGGGTCAAGCGGTGCCCATGCTAGTCACCGCGCCACGGCGAAGATGTAACCAAAGTCACACAGGCGCCGTCGCCGTGCGCCGCCTTCGTGCGGACGCCAAACGCCCGCCGGCAATGTGCTTTCCCACGGTCCCGCTCGCCATTGCGGGAATCCAGTTCGCCAAGGGCAGGCAAAGACCATCGTCGAGAAGTGGTCTTAAGTATTTGTTTTAGTTGACACTTTATGATCTTTCGCTATAGTTCGGACAGGGAGTTCGCCAATAAGACAAGCATAAGAACTCGGTCGCGAATTGTCTTCTCGCAGCCTGGTATGGCGAGTTTGAGGAGGCTGCGACATGGTGGCAACCATCCGGATTCCCGAGACCGAGCAGCTCGTTCTGGTCATTACCCCTTACGCGCCCCTCTCGCTGCGCGCGAGCGTGCTGATCCTGTGCCTGATCTGCGCGCCGATCATGACCATCGCCGTAGTCAGCGGCCTGCTCGGCAACTGGTATGCCCTGCCCGTCTCGACCACCGTATGCGTCGTCCTTGCCCTGGCATTTCGTTCCGGCTACCGCCGCACGCAGCGCCGCGAAGTCGTCAAGCTGGTCGATCGCGACGTGTCCATCGAACGCGGACACGCCTCGCCGGAAAGCCGCTGCGCGCTGCCCCGCGAACACACCTACGTGCTGTTGCAGGAATCCAGTCCGGATGCCCGCGAGCACCTGTTTCTTTGCGCCGACCAGCAGAGGATCGAGGTCGGCGAATTCCTCGACGACAAGGAGCGTCACGAACTCGCGGACAAGCTCCGCGACCTCGTCCGTTCCACGGGACATTTCCGCTCCATGGCCCCTGCATGACATGTAGCTTGCAGGATGCCGGACATGCAGGGAGGCTGCAAATGATCACAAGGTTTCCACGATCGGTGATGATCGCCCTGGTTTGCCTGCTGGGCGGCGGCACCGCCCGGGCCGACTATGCGCTGAACCTCACCCAGGGCGTAACCTCGATCAGCCGCGAGGCCTACCGCCTGCACATGCTGGCTTTGTGGGTCTGCGTCGTCATCGCCATCATCGTCTTCGGCGCCATGGCCTGGTCGATGTACCACCATCGCAAGTCGCGCGGCGCGGTGGCGGCCACCTTCCACGACAACACCAAGGTCGAGATCGTCTGGAGCATCCTGCCCTTCCTGGTCCTGGTGGGCCTGGCCATCCCGGCCACCACGGCCCTGATCGCCATGCATGACACCAGCAATGCCGACCTGACCATCAAGATCACCGGTCAGCAGTGGAGCTGGCGTTACGACTACCTCAAGGAGGACATCGGCTTCGTCAGCAACCTCGACGAGAAAAGCGCCGCCGCGGCCAAACTGGGCAGCGGCGTCGATCCGCGCAGCGTCGAACACTACCTGCTCAACGTTGACAAGCCCGTCGTGGTGCCGGTGGGCAAGAAAGTGCGCTTCCTGCTCAATGCCAGCGACGTGATCCACTCCTGGTGGCTGCCCGACCTCGGCTTCAAGAAGGATGCGATCCCCGGCTTCGTCAATGAAATCTGGGCGCGCATCGAGAAACCCGGCACCTATCGCGGCCAATGCACCGAGCTGTGCGGCGTCGGCCACGGCTTCATGCCCATCGTGCTGATTGCCATGAGCGAGCCCGACTACCAGGCCTGGCTCGCCGGGCAGCGCGCGGCGGCGGCCAAGGCCAAGGCCGGCGCCGACCGGGTATGGACCAGGGAGGAGCTGCTTTCCAAGGGCGCGGAGGTCTACACCAAGACCTGTGCCGCCTGCCACCTGCCCGGCGGCGAAGGCATACCCGGCACCTTCAAGGCACTGAAGGGCAGCCCGGTGGTCAAGGGACCGCTGGCCGAGCACATCGACCGCGTCATGAACGGCAAGCCCGGCACCGCGATGCCGCCCTTCGCCGCCCAGCTCGACGATGCCGACATCGCGGCGGTGATTACCCACGAACGCAACGCCTGGGGCAACAACATGGGCGACCTGGTCCAGCCAGCCCAGATCAAGGCCGCACGCAAATAACTGAAGCAAGCCGGAGCCCGCCATGACCGAAATCGCCCTGCCGCAGCATCACGAGCATGAGCATCCGAGCGGCATCACGCGCTGGCTGTTCACCACCAACCACAAGGACATCGGCACGCTCTACCTGTTGTTCGCGGTGAGCATGCTGTTCATCGGCGGCTCTTTCGCCATGGTGGTGCGGCTTGAGCTGTTCCAGCCCGGCCTGCAGTTCGTCAGCCCGCATTTCTTCAACCAGATGACCACCATGCATGCGTTGGTGATGATCTTCGGCGCGGTGATGCCGGCCTTCGTCGGGCTCGCCAACTGGATGATCCCGATGATGATAGGCGCGCCCGACATGGCCCTGCCGCGGCTCAACAACTGGAGCTTCTGGCTGCTGCCCTTCGCCTTCACGCTGCTGCTGTCGACGCTGTTCATGCCCGGCGGCGCGCCGTCGGGCGGCTGGACCATGTACCCGCCGCTGGTGCTGCAAACCGGCATGGCCTTTCCCTTCCTGATCTTCGCCGTGCACCTGATGGGCATCTCCTCGGTGATGGGTGCAATCAACGTCATCACCACGGTGTTCAACATGCGCGCGCCGGGCATGACTTACCACAAGCTGCCGCTGTTCGTGTGGACCTGGGTCGTCACCGCCTTTTTGCTGATCGCGGCGATGCCGGTGCTGGCCGGTGCGGTGACCATGCTGCTGACCGACAAGTACTTCGGCACCAGCTTCTTCAACGCCGCCGGCGGCGGCGACCCGGTGATGTTCCAGCACGTGTTCTGGTTCTTCGGCCATCCCGAGGTGTACATCATGATCCTGCCGGCCTTCGGCATCGTCTCGCAGATCGTGCCGACCTTCGCCAGGAAGCCGCTGTTCGGCTACACCTCGATGATCTACGCGGTGGCCAGCATTGCCTTCCTCTCCTTCATCGTCTGGGCGCACCACATGTTCACCGTCGGCATGCCGCTGGCGGGCGAACTGTTCTTCATGTACTCGACGGTGCTGATCGCGGTGCCCACCGGGGTCAAGGTCTTCAACTGGGTCGCCACCATGTGGCGCGGTTCGATGAGCTTCGAGACGCCGATGCTGTGGGCGCTGTGCTTCATCATCCTGTTCTCGATCGGCGGCTTTTCCGGCCTGATGCTGGGCCTGGCGCCGGCCGATTTCCAGTACCAGGACACCTATTTCGTCGTCGCCCATTTCCACTACGTGCTGGTCACCGGCGCGGTGTTCGCCATCATCGCCGGGGTGTATTTCTGGCTGCCGAAATGGACAGGGCGCATGTACGACGAGCGCCTCGGCAAGCTGCACTTCTGGCTGTCCACGATCTCGGTCAACCTGCTTTTCTTCCCGCAGCACTTCCTCGGCCTGGCCGGCATGCCGCGCCGCATACCCGACTATGCCGTGCAGTATGCCGAATGGAACATGCTGTCCTCCATCGGCGCCTTCCTCTTCGGCGCCAGCCAGCTGATCTTCGTCTACGTCGTGGTCCGCGCCATGAGCGGCCATGGCGAGAAGGCCACCGACCAGGTCTGGGAAGGCGCCCGGGGGCTGGAGTGGACGCTGTCCTCGCCGCCGCCCTATCACAGCTTCAACGAACCGCCGAAGGTGCCGTGATGCACAACGCGCCGCCCGACCGCCGCGAGACTCCTGGCCTGTCGCCCAACGCCCGTACCGGCCTGGCGCTGGCGGGCCTGGCGCTGGCTTTCTATCTCGCGGTGTATCTGAACCACCTGTGGCGATGAACACCGTGCCGCAAAGCGTTGCCGATCTTGCCGCCGACAATCGCCGCCTGGCCTGGCAGTTGGCGCTGGGCGCCCTGCTGATGGTCGGCTTCGGCTACCTGCTGGTGCCGATCTACCGGGTGTTCTGCGAGTACACCGGCTTCAACGGCACCACGGCACGCATCGACCTGGGCCGGGCGGCGACGCAGGGCATCGACCGCTCGCGCTGGGTGACGGTCGAGTTCGCGGCCAATACCAGCGCCGACCTGCCCTGGGATTTCCGCCCCGAGGTGGCCAGCCTGCGCGTCCATCCCGGCGAGATGGTGGTGGCGCAGTACGAGGCGCGCAACCGGAGTCGCCGCGAAATCATCGGCCAGGCCGTGCCCAGCGTCACGCCGGGCCAGGCTGCGGCCCATTTCCGCAAGATCGAGTGCTTCTGTTTCTCGCGCCAGCCGCTGGCACCGGGCCAGACGCTCAAGCTGCCGGTGCAGTTCCAGGTCGATACCGGCCTGCCGCCTGGAATCGCCACGCTGACCCTGTCCTACACCTTTTTCGAACTGCCCGGCGGCCGCATCACCGCCGCCGGCATCCGGCACGAGGTACCGTCATGAACACCAGCGTCTCGCACTACTACGTCCCCGCATCGAGCCATTGGCCGCTGGTCGGCTCGCTCGGCCTGTTTGCCCTTACCGGGGGCAGCGCCCTGGCGCTCAGCGGCCACCTCGGCCTCGGCAGCTTCGGCATGGGCATCGGCTTCGTCGTCTTCGTCATCATGCTCTGCGGCTGGTTCGGCGCCGTCATCGGCGAAAGCCAGGGCGGGCGCTACAACGACCAGGTCGACGTGAGTTTCCGCTGGGGCATGGCCTGGTTCATCCTCTCCGAGGTGATGTTCTTCGCCGCCTTTTTCGGCGCGCTGTTCTACGTGCGCCAGTTCGCCGTGCCCTGGCTCGGCGGCAGCGGCGACAAGGCCCTGGCGCACGAATTCCTGTGGCCTTCCTTCGTTGCCACCTGGCCGCTGCTGCAACTGCCCGACGCCGGCCAGTTCACGGTGGCCAAACAGGCGATGGCCGCCGCCGGCCTGCCCGCCGTGAATACCCTGATCCTGCTCAGCTCGGGCGCCACCGTGACCTGGGCACACTGGGGCCTCAAGGCGGGCAATCGCAGGCAGTTGGTGCGCGGCCTGTGGCTGACGGTAGGGCTGGGCGCGCTGTTCCTCGGCCTGCAGGCGCACGAATACTGGGACGCCTACACCTTGATGAACCTGCGCCTGACCTCAGGCATCTACGGCTCGACCTTCTTCATGCTGACCGGCTTCCACGGCGCCCATGTGCTGATCGGCGCGATCATGCTCAGCGTGGTGCTGGCGCGCTCGCGGCGCGGCCACTTCACGCCGACCCACCACTTCGCCTTCGAGGCCGCGTCCTGGTACTGGCACTTCGTCGACGTGGTCTGGCTGGGCCTCTTCGTCACCGTCTACCTGTTGTAGGCGGCGCCCTGTCTATGGAACCACGCCATGGGGTACCACGACACCGCTGAGCATGCCCAGCAGCAGCAGGACGAACAGCACGATCGACAGGCCGATGCGGAAGCTCAGCGCCTTGACCGCGCGTTCCGAATCACCGCGATCGCTGACCAGGCGCCACAAGGCCACGCCCAGGCTGAAGACGATGGCCAGCAGTGCGACCACGATGACGAGCTTGACCCACAATGCCGTCTGCATGTTCGTCCCCGACGTGTGTGCGACAGGCCCAGTATAGTTCGCCACCTGCCATGCTGGGGCTGATTCCCGGTCGCCGGAGGTTTGCCGAGGGGCTCGTTCCCGGCCTTGCGGCCCTGTTGGCGATAGCGCTGTTCACCGAACTCGGCTTCTGGCAACTGCAACGTGCCGCGGACGCGCGGGCGCGGCAGGCAACTACCGCCGAACGCAGACAACTGCCGCCGGTCGACCTCGACCGCATGGGCGCGGAGCCTGTCGATTCGCTGCTGTGGCGGTCGGCGACCGTCAGCGGCAAATGGCAGGCGCGACCCGTGGTGCTGCTGGACAACCAGACGGTCGCCGGTCGGGTCGGCTACCTGGTATTCGGCGTACTGCATCCGGCCGGTTGCACTTGCGCCCTGCTGGTCGATCGCGGCTGGATCGCCGCCGGTCCCGATCGCGCAAGCATTCCGGACCTCCCCCCCCCACCGGATGCAGCCACCTTGCGCGGCAGGCTGACGCCGCTGCCGCCGGCCGGTGTCGGCGCGCGCAATGACGTCGAATTCCTGCCCGGCGGGCGAATGCGGATACAGCGCCTGGACCTGGCGAGCATCCCGCTCGATCCAGGCATGCGCCTGCTGCCCGTGGTCCTGCGCCTCGACCCGGCGGCAACGGACGTCCTGATCCGTGACCGGACGCAAACCATGTCCAAGGCCGATCGCCATCAGGCCTACGCCGTGCAATGGTTCATCTTCGCGCTGCTGGCCGCGGGCCTGTACGGCCTTCTGAACCTGAAACCCGGCTGAGCGGCATCCTTTCGCCGCAGTGCCAGCGCCGACTCGCCGCGTGGCCTGTCATTGCGCTATGCTTGCCCCATCGGAAATCACATCTTTGGGGAAAGCGGCATGCCGAATCTGGTAGTCAGCACGAGCGGGCGGGTGCTCGGGGAGTTCCCGGTCAACAAGGACCGGATGGTCATCGGCAGCAGGGCATCCAACGAGATCCCGCTCGAAAACGCCAACGCCGACAACGAACACGCCGTCATCACGCGTTGCGGCGACCTCTATGTCATCGAGGATCTCGGCAGCGCGAATGGCACCTTTGTCCATGAACGAAAAATCACCAAACTGCTGTTGAGCGACGAGGACGTGATTTCGGTGGGCAACTGCCAGCTTCGCTTCGTCGAGGACGACAGCGGACGCGGCAGCCCTGGCCCGGCGCAAAACAAGGCCAGGACGCAGGCGGCAACGCCGGCGCCGGCAACCGCGTCGGCGGCGAACGCCGGCAAGCCGGCCGCGACGGCCCAGGCCAAGCCGACACCGGAACCGGCGGCCGCCAAGGGCCCCGTGGCGGCAGGTGAATGCCCACACTGCGGTTACAAGCGCTTGCCCAAGGACGCCAAGGCGGCGGAAGACAGATGTCCTTCCTGCAAGCTGGGCTATGCCACCACTCCCGGTGCCCTGATCAGCGCCGAGTCGAAAACCGGCGACCGCCTCGAAGTCTATGACAAGGAAGTCGTGATCAAGCGCAAGATGGGCATGAAGGTGCTGTTGCAAAGCCTCAAGGGCGACCTGCTGGAAGGCATCAAGGGCGACAAGTACATTCCCATCGACCAGGTTGCCTCCGTCCAGCTCAAGCCGGCCAGCACCCTGCTGGCGGGCCATATCACCATCGTCCTGCCGGAATCGAAGGAAGGCTTCAAGCTGGCGGGGCTGGACGATTGCACCGTCGAGTTCGTCAAGCGCGAGGAAGACAAGTTCCTCGAGATCAAGGCCTTCCTCGACGCCAGGATCGGCCGCTAAATCATGATGCGGGAAACATCACCCGCATCATGATTTAGCCCTTCTCAGTAGGCCGTCGCCAGCTCGTTGGTGACCTGCGCCAGGCGGTCGACCAGGATGTTCATGAACGAGCGGTTGAAGCGCAGCTGGCAGTTTTCCGAGGCCCTGTGCAGGGAGTCGGCCTTGATCTTGAACAGGGTGACGGGCGTGTCGGCGACGATGGTGGCGGTGCGCGTCAGCGCGCCCTGGCGGATGTAGCACATCTCGCCGAAGCAGGCGCCCTTGCCCAGGGTGGCCAGCTTCTTGTTGCCCTTGACCACGCCCACGCTGCCGTCGGCGATGACGAAGAAGAAGTTGCCCCTGGTGCCTTCGTCGACCAGGAAGGTGCCGGCCGGCACGCGACCCCAGATGCTGATGCGCAGCACTTCCCAGAGTTCGATTTCGCTGAAGTCCTGAAAGAAGGGCAAGGCCTTCAGCATGTTGAAGCGCTGGGTCTCGGAATCCGCTTCCTGCGGCAAATCGAGCTCGGCGATGGTCGATAGATCCTGGGTGAAATCGCGCCAGTTGGCATGCCGTTCCGGCGTATTGCGGCGCAAGGCCTTGGTCACGATGTCGGCCAGCCGCGCCGAGAGCGCGGGGCGATGGGTGCGGATGCTGGGCGGGTCCTCGTTGAGGATCTTGTGCGTCAGCCCGTAATTGGTGTCGGCTTCGAAGGGCAGGCGGCCGGTGAGCAGCTTGTACATCACCACGCCCAGCGAATAGATGTCGGTCTGGTAGCTCAGCGTGTCGTTCCTCACCTGCTCGGGCGACATGTAGGCCGGCGAGCCGACGCCGGTCAGTTGCGTCTCGTCGTTCTTGGCCAGGATCGCCGCGCCGAAGTCGGCGATCTTCACCGCGCCATCCGAGCACAGCATGATGTTGGCCGGCTTGATGTCGCGGTGGATGATGCCGTTGCGGCTGGCGAAATCGAGCGCCAGGGCGCATTTGAAGGCGATCTCGATCACCTTGTCCACCGGCAGCAGGTTTTCGACGTGGCCGTACTTTTCCAGGGTTTCGCCCTGCACGTATTCCATCACGATGTAGCCATCGTCACGCCCCAGCAGCGCGTCGTAGATGCCAACGATGTGCGGGTGGTTGAGGCGGCCCGCCAGGGCGGCCTCGTTGGCGATCAGCTTGCGGTAGGTGTTGCCGTGCTCGGTGTCGGAGAGGATTTCGGGCTTGAAGACCTTGATCGCCACCTCGCGATCGTTGAAGCTGTCGTGGGCAAGGTAGACGATGCTCGTCGCGCCGCGGCCGAGTTCGCGGACTATCTGGTACTTTTCAATACCGCCTTCAGCAGCTTGTTCCATTTACGGTGGGCTCCTCGTGACCGATGCGGCAGGCGATCGGCGTGCGAATTCTACAGGCCGACGCCTATTCGACGACGATGGTCCCCATCATGCCGCCGGCGGCGTGGTCGAGGATGTGGCAGTGGTACATCCATTCGCCGGGATTTTCGGCGACGAAGGCGACGTCGAGGCTCGACCGCGGCGCCATGATCACCGTGTCGCGCCACTCGCGCAGGGCGTTGGCCGCCCCGTTCACCGCCAGCACGCGGAAGAAATGGCCATGCAGGTGCATGGGATGGACGAAATCGGTTTCGTTCACCATATGCAGGATCACGTGCTCGCCACGGGAAAGGTTCAGCAAGGGCTCATGCATCAGCGCGTGCTCGTGCTGGGCGTTGTAGTTCATGGTCCAGGCCAGGCCCTGCTTGGCCATGATGTCCTGGATGCGCGAAGGCTTGCCATCGATCAGGCCGATGGTCGGCGAACCGCGCATGCCGCCCTGGAACATGATGTAGTGGTCGCTGGCCTTGTCCAGGTCGGGTTCGGGCAGGGCGTTGGGCGGCACCGCGATCGAGGTCGTCAGCGGCGCCGAACGCAGCGGCGCCTGCGTCGAGTAGGCAATCACACCGAGCACCATGGTAGACAGCTTGGGTCGCCCGGCTTCGCGGATCTCGAAGCGCGCGCCGGGCCTTTGCATGCAGTCGATGATCAGGTCCACGCGCATGCCGGGGCCGAGCACGATGCCGTCGGTGGGCGCCGCATGCGGCGTCACGCCCTGGCCATCCCAGGCCACGATGCTGGCGGCATGACCTTCGAGCACCACGCGGAAGAAGCGCGCCGAGGCGGCGTTGATCAGGCGCAGGCGCAGGCGTTCGCCCGCACGCACGTCGATGCGGCGATCCGGTCCGGCGGCGAGGCCATTCACCAGCAGCTGGTTGCCGCGCCGGCCGTCGTTGGCCAGGTCGAGAATGCGGCCGAAGTCCTCGACCTGCTGGCGCTGCTCGTCGAGCCTGATGTCGGACAGCAGCCAGACCTCGTCGCGATCGACCTTGGGCGGCTTGTCCTCCTCGACGATCAGCGCGCCATACAGCCCGCGCGGCACCTGCTCGAAGCTGGCCTGGTGCGGGTGATACCAAAAGGTGCCGGAATCCTTGATGTCGAAACGGTAATCGAAACGCCCGCCGCTGGCGATCGGCAGTTGGGTCACGCCGGGCACGCCGTCCATGCCGTTGGGCACGCGCAGACCGTGCCAGTGCACCGTGGTGTCCTGCGCCAGCCGGTTCTGCACGGCGATGTGCGCCCGCTCGCCGCGCCTGAAGCGCAGCAGCGGGCCGGGAAACTGCTCGTTGTAGCTCCACACCGTGCTGCGTTGCGGATTGGCCGGGTCGAGCTGGACCTTGAATTCGGACGGGATCAGCTCGTACCGGCTTTCCTTGCGCGCCGGCGCGGCAGCGGCGGGCAGGGCCAGCGCGGCACCGAGCGCGGCGGCAGACTGGAGGAATTCGCGGCGATGGATGGGCATCGTGGTCTCCAGTCAGGGCTGCTGGTAGAGGCGCGTGACCTCTTGCGCCAGTTCCAGCACGGCATCGCCGCCTTCGGCGAGGATCAGGCGAAAGGATTCGGCGCCCTCGGTGGCCAGCGCGGTGCGCAGCCATTCCCATTGCAGGGCCAGCTTGTCGAGTTCTTCCGTCACCGCCGCCGAGTTGCCGGCACGCTGCTGCATGTTGGCCAGCGCCCCCGAAAACTCGTTCTGCACCGATTCGAGCTCGTCGCGCAGGCGGGCGTTGTCCACGCCCCACTGGCGCAGCATGTACACCTTGACCAGGCGCTGCGACAGCATGCGCTGCCGGCCGGAAAGATTGACCCAGCGGCTGGCCGGGGCCGCGGCCTGGTCCTGCAACACGCGGGCCAGGCGCTCGGCGGCGATCAGCACATCCTCGGCGCGGGCGTCGACCAGCGCCGCGTCGGCCTGGCGGATCACGCCCGTCACCGCCGTGCGCAGCGGCGCCCAGGCCAGGTGCAGGCCGCCCAGCGCATTGCGCCCCTCGGCGCTGCTGATCATCGGCTCCAGCACGCGCAGATTCTGCTCGAAACCGCGTATCGACTCGTCGAGCTGGCGCTTGGAAATTGCCGGCTGCACATTCAGCCCGATCTGTACCCAGGACTTGACGATGCGCTGCGAGAGCATGCGCTGCTGGCCGGCGAGGTTGATCGCTTCCGGGTCGCTGCCCTGCGCCAGGGCAGCACCGATCACGGCCAGCAGCAAGGCGAGGAAACGCATCAGGAATCGCCGCATCGTCGCTCCTAGAAGGCCGGCACGCCCATGCTTTGCAGGGCGCGGTTGAGTTGGACGAAGGCCTTCTCCATCGCTTCGACGGCCTCCTTGTGCTTGCTGTTCATGGCATGGCCGGCGGCTTCCGACTTGAGGCGCCCGGCTTCCTGCACGAAGCCGTCGACCAGGCGTCGCCTGTCGCCGTCGGCACGGCCGTCGGCGATCATCATGTTCACCAGGATCTCGTTGGACTGGACGCGCTTCTGCTCGTAGGCGAATTCCTCGGCCGGCGAGTTGAACTTGAGCGACAGGGTCACCACCTCGCCGGCGCGCAGGCGCGAGATTTCCTCCACCGCCAGCTTGTAGGACTCCGCCATCTTCTTGTTGGCGTCGCCCAGGCGTCCGGCGGCGGCCAGGCGCTTCGCCTCCTCGGCCAGGGCATCGACGCGGCCCAGCGAGGACTGCGCCTCGGCGCCCTTCTGCGGATGCTTGCCTAGCTCGACCAGGGACGCGCGATAAGTCGTCACCTGTTCGCCCATGTCCTGCAGGCGCTGCTTCTGCACGCTGTCGGAAAGCCCGCCGGCATTGCGGCTGTTGGCCTTGGAGACGTTGCGCAGGGCTTCGTCGAGGGCGCCGGCGGCTTCGGGGTAGCGCTGCGCGGCAAGCGCCTCGCGCGCCACGGCCAGCAGGCTGCGGCCACGTTCGATGAGCGCCGCGCTTTCGCCATCCTTGCTCGCCGCAGCAGCCTTGGCGGCCGGCGCATTGACCAGCATCTCGACCAGCTTGAGCTTCTGCTCGGCGAGCCGGCGCTGCTGCTCGGGGTCGGCCGCCGTTTGCGCCATCGCCGGCCAGGCCAGCGAGAGCCAAAGGACTGCAACCGCCACGCGCGATCTGGGCATCGCTCGCATCCCCTCCGTTCTTGATGCCGGTCATTGTGCCAGCCTTTTCGGTCGATTATAGGCAAGTCGGCGCTGGCGACACGGCGATGCGCTAAGCTCGCGCCGTGCGCCGCCCGCCCGCCATCCTGCCCATCCTGCCCATCCTGCTTGCCGCCCTGTTGTTCGCCACGGGCGCGGCCGCGGCCGGCTTCAACGGCACGTCGCTCGGCGCCACCGGCGGCTATGCGCGCGACTTCGCGCTCACCGACCACGACGGCCGCAGTCGCCGTCTGGCCGACTTTCGCGGCAAGGCCGTGCTGCTGTTCTTCGGTTACCTGCAATGCCCGAACTATTGCCCGACCACGCTGGCGCGCCTGGCCGAGGTGATGCAACTGCTGGGCAAGGAGGGCCAGGGCGTGCAGGTGCTGTTCGTCAGCCTCGACCCGGAGCGCGACACGCCTTCCGCGCTCAAGGACTACGTGAGCAACTTCCATCCCACCTTCCTCGGCCTGTACGCCACGCCCCAGGCCACGCCGCAGCTGGCGCTCGACTTCCGCGTTTACTACCGCAAGGTGCCGGGCAATTCACCCGACGGCTACCACATCGACCATGCCGTCTTCATTTACGCCTACGACCCGGCCGGGCACCTGCGCTTGCGCCTGTCGGACTCGCTCTCGGCGGCCGAGATCACCGCCGACCTGCGGCGCCTGCTGACCGCACGCTGAACACCACGCACCGAAACGGAGAAGCGCTACCGGCGCACGCCCCCGGCGTGGTGCTGATTGCGGTCACTTCCAAAATTGCTTGCCATCGCGCGCGGCGAAATCGATTGAAACGCGTCCGGCTGCGCCCCCGGGCGCTGGCCGACCGGAAGGAAGCGGCGCGTTACTACCGTCGCGAAGCAAGCCCATCGGTTGCGGAAAACATGATCGCCGCAGTTCGTGGGGTACTTGACCACATCGAACAGCATTCCGGCACCGGTTCGCCTCGTATCGGCCAAGTGCTGAACATTCCCGGCCTGCGTAGTTGGCGCGTGTCGGGTTTTCCGCTGATCTGGTTATATTTCGAGCGCAAGGACTGCCTCGATGTCGTGCGCCTGCTCGGTGAGCGGCAGGACATTCCGTCCATCCTCAACGTGCCCAACGCCGAAACCGGCACGGCCCCGGACGAAGCCGACGAGATTGCTGCCGCGCGCCGCGCCCGACCCACCTGAACCGCTGATTCCGCCGGTTCATCGACGCCGAATCGCAATTGACGATCGTCAAGACCCTGGTCGGGACATGGTGGGATCATGGCCATGGAGGGTCGGTGGCAACGCCGAAGTTCAAGCATTGCGCTGTCGATGGTGGCGTTCTACCATTGCTCATGTTGAATTCATGGCCTTCTGCCTGCCTTTGCTGATGACATCTACCTCGGCTCCGGTCTCGGGCGTCTTCGAGCGCGTCCTGGCCCATGCGCAGGCGGACACGCGCCGGGGCGGAGCGGATGCGCCGCCCTATCCGCTGGACTTCCTGAAGAATCGCGACGCACAGGGCGCCGACCAGGGCACGCCATGAACCCCCGCCCGCGCCTCGTCCTCGCCCTGCTGCCACCTTTTGTCGCCGCCGGCGTGCAGTGGCTGCTGTGGGACGCCTACATCAAGCCCTATGCCTGGGTCCTGTTCTTCCCGGCGGCCTTCTTCAGCGCCTGGCTTGGCGGCCTGCAGGGCGGGCTGGCCAGCGGGGCGATCGGCGCGCTGCTGGCCTGGTACGTGTTTATCCCGCCGCAGTTCAGTTTTGAACTCAAGGAAGCGGCATCCGGCGCCTCGATCGTGCTGTTCGTCATCATGGGCGCACTGTTCGGCTGGGTCTTCGAGCGCCTTGCCCAGGCGCAGCGACGCAGCGACGAGGCGCTCAAGGCCACCGCGGCCGCCAACGACAAGATCTCCCGGCTTTACCAAAAGACGCTCGAGCTCGACGAGTTCAAGTCGCGGTTCTTCGCCAACCTCAGCCACGAGCTGCGCACGCCGTTGACGCTGATCATGGCGCCGCTGGAGAACCGTCTGCGCCGTCCCACGGGCGCCGACTTTTCCGCCCAGGAGCGCAAGGAAACCGAGATGATGCTGCGCAATGCTCGGCTGCTCTATCGCCATGTGTCCGACCTGCTCGATGCCGCCAAGCTCGAAGCCGGCGGCATGCGGGTCGACTACGCGCGCGTGGAATTTGCCGAGCAGGCGCGCAGCATCGCCGCGCACTTCGACTCGATCGCCCGTGAGCGGGGCATTGCCTACCGTGTTGCCGCGCCGCCAACGCTGCCGATCGAGGCCGACGGCGAAAAGCTGCAGCGTATCCTGCTCAACCTGCTTTCCAACGCCCTCAAGTTCACCCCCGACGGCGGCGCCATCGAACTGCGGCTGGCGACGGATGGCGACGTGGCGCTGCTCGAGGTGCAGGACAACGGCCCCGGCGTGCCGGCCAACATGCGGGAGGCGGTGTTCGAGCGCTTCCGCCAGGTCGAGGACGCGGCCAGCCGCCGCCACGGCGGCACCGGCCTGGGGCTCGCCATCGTCAAGGAATTCGCCGAACTGCACGGCGGCACGGCCAGGGTGAGCGAAGCGCCCGGCGGCGGCGCGCTGTTCGCCCTGCGCCTGCCGCTCAAGGCGCCGGCCGGCGCGATCCTGCGCGACACGGCGAGCCGCATCGATCCGGTCGTCGGCTGGCAGGTGGTGGACGAGCTTGCCGCCACCGCCACGCCGCCAGCCACCGACAGCGCCGCCAGCCACGACGCGCCGCTGGTGCTGGTGGTGGAGGACAACGCCGACATGAACGCCTTCATCGCCGACGCGCTGCGGCCGCGCTACCGCGTCGCCAGTGCGCGCGACGGCCGCGCCGGGCTGGAGCAGGCGCTGGCGCTGGCGCCCGACCTGATCCTGGCCGACGTGATGATGCCGGTGGTGAGCGGTGATGCGATGGCGCTGGAACTGCGCAAGAACCCCGGGCTGGCCGGCGTGCCCATCGTCATGCTCACCGCCAAGGCCGACGACGCGCTGCGGGTGAAGCTGCTCCAGTCCGGCGTGCAGGATTACCTGAACAAGCCCTTCGCAGTCGACGAACTGCTGGCGCGCGTGGGCAGCCTCCTGGCCGAGCGGCGGCGCACGGGCGAACAGTTGCGGCAGAGCGAGGCCCGCTTTGCGGCCACCTTCGAGCAGGCGGCGGTAGGAATCGCGCTGGTGACGCCGGACGGTCGCTGGCTCAAGGTCAACCGCAAGCTGTGCGAGATCGTCGGCTACACGCCGGACGAACTGTTGACCAGGACCTTCCAGGACATCACCCATCCCGACGACCTCGAAGCCGACCTCGGCCAGGTGCGCCGCATGCTGGCGCACGAGATCGGCAGCTACGCGATGGAGAAGCGCTACATCCGCAGCGACGGTGGCCTGGTCTGGATCAAGCTCACCGTCGCGCTGGTTTGGCAGCCCGACGGTGCGCCTGACTTCTTCATTTCGGTGATCGAGGACATCTCCGCGCGCAAGGCGACCGAGGCAGCACTGAAGGACCGCAACGCCGAGCTGGAACGCTTCGACAAGGCTGCCGTCGGCCGCGAGCTGGAGATGATCCGGCTCAAGCGGCAGGTCAATCAACTGGCGCAGGAACTTGGACGCGCCGCGCCGCATGATCTTTCCTTCGCCGAGCCCGCGCGCGAGGAAAAGCCGTGACGCCGCGCCCGCTGTCCACCTTCCTCGCGCGGCTGATCTGGCTGTGCATGGCGCCGCTGCTGCTGCTCGCCGTCTGGCTGACCCGGGACAGCCTGCAGGAGCAGGAGGCGCGGCACCTGCGCGAGGGCGCCAACCTGGCACACAACTTTGCCGGAAGCATGGACCAGCACCTGCGGGCACGCATCAACGCGCTCCACATGCTGGCCGTCTCGCCCCTGGCCGACGACGAACGCCGCTGGCCGGAGCTCTATGCCGAGGCGCAAGGCTTGCGGCAGAGCTTTGGCCTCCACGTGATCTTCGCCGACAGCGAGCGGCAGATGCTGTTCAACACGCGCCAGCCCTACGGCGCCAGGCTGCCGCGCCTGCCGGATTCCAGGGGCAGGACCGCCGCGTTGCTGGCGCTGGAAACCGGCCAGCCGCAGGTCGGCGACATCGTCGTCAGCCCGATCGACGGCAGGCCGCTGGTCGCCATTGCCGTGCCGGTGTTGCGCGAGAACCGGCCAACGCGGTTGATGCTGAGCATTTTCGAAACCGCCCAGTTCCAGCCTCACCTCGACCGGCTCGCGCTGCCGGCCGGCTGGTCGATCGCGCTGCGGGACGGCACCGGCGCCGACATTACGCGACGCTCGGCGCCCGGATTCGATGGCAGCCGGGATGTGGCCGACGACCACCGCTTCGTCGCCCGCTCCGAGCTGTCGCCGTGGTCGGTGCTGCTGGAGATTCCGCACCACGGCCACGATGCCCAACTGTACCGGGCTGGCTTCGCGCTGTTCGCCGCGCTGCTGCTCGCCACCCTGCTCGGCATGCTGGGCGGCACGCTGGCCAGCCGCCGGATCAGCCGGCAGGTGGCCCGGCTGGCCACGCCGGACGGCAGCGCGGCACTGCCATCCGACATTGCCGAGGTCGACCTGGCGCAGCGTCGGCTGGCCGCGGCAGCCGAGGCGCGCGCGGCGGCCGAGACGGCACTGCGGGAACGCGAACGCATGCTGGTGGCGATCATCGCCAATTCGCCCTCCGCCCTCTCGCTGAAGTCGCCGGACGGCCACTACGTGCTCGCCAACCCGAACCTGCAGCGCATCCACCACTGCGGCGAAGCCGCAATCATCGGCAAGACCGATTTCGACCTCTACCCGGAGCAGGTCGCACGCGCCTTCCGGGCCAACGACGAGCGGGTTCTCGCAACGCGGGCGCGCTGCTCGGTCGAGGAAATCGTGCCGGTCGACGGCGTCGAGCGCATTTTCATGTCCTTCATGTTCCCGGTTCTCGATGCGCGGGGCGGCGTCGACTACATCTGCCGCATCGCGCTCGACATCACCGAGAGAAAGCAGGCCGAACGCGAACTGGCGGCGGCGTTCGAGGAGCAGAAGGCGGCGCGGCTGGCGGCGCTGAACCAGATGGAGGACGCCAACGCGGCGCGGCGCGAGGTCATCGAACTCAACACCGACCTCGAGCGCCGCGTGGCCGAGCGTACCGCCGAGCTGGCTGCCGCCAACGCCGACCTGGAGAGCTTCGCCTACGCCGTGTCGCACGACCTGCGCGCGCCGCTGCGGGCGATGAACGGCTTTTCGCAAGCACTGGTCGAGGACTACGGCGCACAGTTGCAGGGCGAGGCAATGGGTTACCTCGAACAGATCGGCATCGCCAGCCGCAAGATGACCGAGCTGATCGACGGCATCCTCGCGCTGTCGCGCAGCACGCGCGGCGACTTGCAACGCGACGCCATCGATCTGTCGGCGCTGGCGCGACGCCGGCTGGACGAGCTGGCGCGGGCGGAACCCGCGCGGCGGGTGGCGGTCGACGTGGCAGACGGCCTCGTCGCGCACGGCGATGCGCGCATGGTCGAGGCGATCATGACCAACCTGCTCGACAATGCCTGGAAATACACCGGCAAGGCCGCCGCGCCGGCGATCCGCGTTTATCGTGGCGAGGTGGCCGGGCAGCAGGTTTATTGCGTCGCCGACAACGGCGCCGGTTTCGACATGGCCCACGCCGGGCGGCTGTTCAAGCCCTTCCAGCGCCTGCACCGACAGGACGAGTTTCCCGGCATCGGTATCGGGCTGGCGACCGTGCAGCGCATCGTCCGGCGTCACGGCGGCGAGATCGCCGCCACCGGAGAACCCGGCCGCGGCGCGACATTCTGTTTCTCGCTGCCGGAAAATACCCCTGAGGAGAAATCTCCATGGTCCTGAAATCCATCCTGCTCGTCGAAGACAACCCGCAAGACGAAATGCTGACCTTGCGCGCGCTCCGGAAAGTCAATATCGCCAACCAGATCGACGTCGCGCGCGACGGCCAGCAGGCGCTCGACTACCTGTTCCGCCAGGGCGAGTTCGCCGCGCGCGCCGGCACCGGGCTGCCGACCGTGGTGATCCTCGACATCAGCCTGCCGCGCCTCAACGGCCTGGAGGTGCTCGAACGGCTGCGCGCCGACGAGCGCACGCATCTCCTGCCGGTGGTCATGCTGACTTCATCGGACGAGGAAAAAGACCGCCTCAGGAGCTACGAGACCGGCGCCAACAGCTTCGTCCGGAAGCCGGTGGATTTCGCCGAGTTCGCCGAAACCGTGGCGCGGCTGGGCATCTACTGGATGGCGACCAACGAGCCGGCGCCGGAAAAACGGGATTGACGTGGGCGCGCCATTGCATCTGCTGGTGATCGAGGACGATCCGGCCGATTTCCTGCTGCTGGAGCGCTTCCTGCGACAGCACGGCATCGTCGCCGAATACGGGCGCGTAGACAGCGACGCCGACCTCGACACGGCGCTGGGCGAAGGCTGGGATCTGGCGCTGTCCGACTACAACGTGCCGGGCATGGATTTCGCCGCCAGCCTGCGGCGCATCCAGGACCGATGCCCGGACCTGCCGGTGATCCTCGTCTCGGGCAGCATCGGCGACGAGAAGGCGGTCGAGCTGCTGCACCTGGGCATGCGCGATTTCGTGCTCAAGGACAACCTGGTCCGCCTGCCCGAGGCGATTCGCCGCACGCTGGGCGAGGTTGCCGAAAGCCAGGCCCGCCGCGCCGCCGAAGCGGAACTGGGAGCCACCCAGGCCGCCGCGCTCAAGGCGCAGCAGCAGGCACGGCTCGCCGCCCTGTCCTTGATGGAGGACGCCCAGGCGGCGAAGGCCCAGCTTGAAGTCGCGCTGGCGGCGTTGACGGAGTCCGAACGGAAATACCGCCTCCTGGCCGATAGCGCATGGGATTGCGTCTTCTGGATGGGTACCGACGGACACTTCCGTTACCTGTCACCCGCGGCAGGGCGGATTTTCGGCTTTGCGCCCGAGGCCTTTCTGGCCGACCCGGCGTTGATGACGGAGCTCATTCATCCGGACGACCGGGAGGCCTATCGCAACCATGTTCATTACCTCGCGGCTCCCGATATCGAAGAGCTCGAATACCGGGTGCTGCGCCACGATGGCTCGGTGACCTGGATCGGCCACAACTGTTCGCCGCTGTACGACGAGCACGGCAGTTTCCTCGGCCGCCGTGGCGTGTATCGCGACATCACGGCACGCAAGCAGGCGGAACAACAGCTGCGCCAGTTGTCACAGGCGGTCGAGCAAAGCACGGAGAGCATCGTGATAACCGATCTCGACGGGCGCATCGAATACGTCAATGAGGCCTTCCTGCGCCACACCGGCTACGCGCTGGAAGAACTGGTCGGCCGCAATCCGCGCATCCTGAAATCGGGGAACACGCCGCCCGAGACCTTCGCAGCGCTGTGGGCCGCGCTCGGGCAGGGGCAGGCGTGGCGGGGAGAGTTCTGCAGTCGGCGCAAGGACGGCAGCGAGTTCGTCGAGTTTGCCATCGTCACGCCCATCCGTCAGGCCGACGGCCGCATCAGCCACTATGTAGCGGTGAAGGAGGACATCACGGAAAGGAAGCGCCTGGGCGCGGAGCTCGATTCGCACCGCCACCACCTCGAGGAAATGGTGGTGGAACGCACCTCCGCGCTGGAGCAGGCGCGCGCCGAGGCGGTGTCGTCCAACCGCTCGAAATCGGCCTTCCTCGCCAACATGAGCCACGAGATCCGCACGCCGATGAATGCCATCCTCGGCCTGACCCACCTGCTGCGGCAGGAAGCGCGGACGGCCCAGGCCGCCGACTGGCTGGACAAGATCGAGGGCGCGGCGAAACACCTGCTGTCGGTGATCAACGACATCCTCGACCTGTCGAAGATCGAGGCCGGCAAGATCGTGATCGAGATGCGCGATTTCGATTCTGCCGCGCTGCTCGGCGAGGTCGCCTCGCTGATCGGCGGGCAGGCCGGCGCCAGGGGGCTCGCGGTGAGCACGGACTGCGACGGGGCGCCGCAATGGCTGCGCGGCGACGCGACGCGCCTGCGCCAGTGCCTGCTCAACTTTGCCGGCAATGCGGTCAAATTCACCGAGTCCGGCAGCATCGCCTTGCGCAGCCGCCTGCTGGATGAGCGCGACGGCCGCTTCCTGGTCCGCTTCGAGGTCGAGGACACCGGCATCGGCATTGCCGCCGCCGCGCTGCCGCGACTGTTCCAGGCCTTCGAGCAGGCCGATACCTCGACCACGCGCCGCTATGGCGGCACGGGGCTCGGCCTGGCGATTACCCGGCGCTTCGCGCGCCTGATGGGCGGCGAAGCCGGCGTGGAAAGTACGCCGGGCCGGGGCAGCTGCTTCTGGTTCACCGCCTGGCTGGACAACGGCCAGCCGGTTGCGCCGGCCGCGCGCGGTGCCTCCGGCGCAGGGGCGGAAGCCGAACTGCGCGAGCGCCGTGCGGGTGCCCGCCTGCTGCTGGCCGAAGACAACCCGATCAACCGCGAAGTGGCGATCGAGCTGTTGCGCAACGTCGGCATGGAAGTGGATACCGCCGAGAACGGCAGCATCGCCGTGGCCAAGGCGAGGGTCAACCGCTACCACCTCGTCCTCATGGACGTGCAGATGCCGGAAATGGATGGGCTGGAAGCCACGCGCGCGATCCGCGCCCTGCCGGACCGGCGGGAACTGCCGATACTCGCCATGACCGCGAATGCCTTCGACGAAGACCGCCAGGCCTGCATCGACGCCGGGATGAACGACTTCGTCGCCAAGCCGGTCGACCCGGACGCGCTCTACGCGACCCTGCTCAAGTGGCTGCCGGCGCTAGCGGCGACAAAAGTCGGCGCTGGCGGTACGGCGGCGGCGCACGCGGATGATCGACCGGATCTGGATCCCGGGCGCATCCTGGCCCGGCTGGCGCAGGATGCCGGCGTCGATGTCGAGTTCGCTCTCCGGCTCTTGCGCGGCAGGCAGGAAAGGCTGATCGAGTTGCTGCGCGAGCTCGCCCGCTCGCACCACGGCGACATGCTGGCGCTGGAATCCTGCCTGCGGCAGGGCGCGAGCGAGGATGCCCGCCGCATCGCCCATACGCTCAAGGGCGCGGCGGCGACGCTGGGCGCGGGCGAACTGGCGGCGGCCGCCGCCGCGGTGGAGCAACTGGTACACAATCCCGCGGACGGACTCGCCGATTTGCCGGCGCGAATGCGTTGCGTGACGGAACAACTGGACCAACTGGCGGCGGCCCTGGGCGAGGCGGGGCCGGACTCGCAATCCCGGTAAGGCCAGGCGCGGCCGGGACGGCGAAACCGGGAGCAGGGCAGCAAGCATTCACCGGCTTTGACGCGCTTGATGGAGTTGCCCATGTCGAAGAAATCAACGTTCGACGCCCTGCGTGAAGTCCTGGAGACGGCCATCGGGTTTGCCGGGGCGGATTTCGGCAATATCCAGGTCGTCGATGCGGCAGGTCACCTGAGGATCTTCGTCCATCAGGGCTTTCCGGATTGGTGGATCGATTACTGGAACAGCGTATGCCTTGGGCACGGTGTCTGTGGCACATCGATGGCCCTGGGCGAGCGGGTCATCGTCGAAGACGTCGAGCAAAGCCCGATCTTCGCCGGCACTCCTGCCCTGGAGATGCAGCGCAAAGCCGGCGTCCGGGCCGTGCAGTCAACCCCCGTCATCAGCCAGGCCGGGCAAGTCATCGCCATGCTTTCCACGCATTACCGTATGCCGCATCGGCCCGATGCAAGAACGCTGGGCTTGCTGGATTTGCTTGCGGCACATTTGGCAACGCTGATCGAGCGTGCGCAGGCTGAAGTGCCGCTGTCGTTAGCCGAGAATCGCTACCGTACTGTCGTCGAAGACCAGACCGAGGTGATCAGCCGGTTTCTTCCCGACGGCACCTTCACCTTCGCCAACGACGTCTATTGCCGGACCTTCGGCAAGACGGCGGAAGAACTGATCGGTACGCGCTGGCATCCCGTCGCCCATCCCGACGACCTGCCGATGATCGAACGCAAGCTGGGCGAGATGTCGCCGGAAAACCGGGTGGTGGTCATCGAGAACCGGGTGTTCGTGGCCAATGGCGAATTGCGCTGGATGCAGTTCGCCAATCGCGGATTCTTCGCCGCCGACGGGCACCTCGTCGAGTCCCAGTCGGTGGGGCGCGACATCACCGAACTCAAGCACGCCGAGGCAGCCCTGATGGAAAATCAGGAACGTCTTGAAATGGCCCTGGCGGGATCGGGGCTGGCCTTGTGGGATTGCGACTTGACGAGCGGGCGCATTCTCTTCGGGCAGCGCTGGTACGAAATGCTGGGCTACCCCGTGCATCCCGGCCCCAGCCACGTGGATCAGTGGAAGCGCCTGTGCAATCCCGCGGACCTGGCGCAGGTCGAGGCTCGCGTGGCGGCCTACCTGGCCGGCGAAACGCCCGTCCTGCACAGCGAGCATCGCATGCGGCACAAGGAGGGCTACTGGGTTACGGTCGAAGCGAGGGGAAGGAGCAGCCATCGCGATGCGGCTGGCAATCCAACGCGAATCGTCGGCACCGTTCTCGACATCAGCAACAAGAAACGGCTCAAGGAAGAAGGCATCGACTTGCTGAAGCGGATCGAATCCCTGATCCGCGAAAACACCTCGAGCACGCCAGCCCCGGCGGCAAACGGCGATGCCCTCGGCAGCCTGACCAAACGGGAACGCCAGATCCTCGGGATGATTGCGCAGGGCATGACCTCGGCCCGGATCGGCAGGCAACTCAAGCTTTCCCCCAACACCGTCATCTCCCACCGGCAAAACCTGATGGGCAAGCTCGACCTGCACAGCACCGCCGAGGTGATCCGCTTTGCGCTCGACCACGACCTGGCAAAGCCCGTTAATACAGCTTGACCAGCCGCCTAATATATTGTCGCGATTCCCTTGTTGCGACGAGTAGGCCACACTTCAGGAAAACAAGAGCTTCTCCTGATCATGGTCCAGACAAGCAGCCCCCTCGGATTCGATTGCGCCCTCAAGCGCTACCTGGAAAAAATCAGCAGCGAAGAGGGCGGCAAGGCGGAATTTGCAGCCGCGATGCTGGCCGACCTGGGTTTTTTTGAAATGCACCAAAGCCGGCCCAATGTCAGCAACCTGGACGCTTTGCTGGAGGTATTCGCCACCAATGGCGGTCGGGAGATGCTGAACGAGATGTCCGGACTCTGCAAAGCCTGCCGTAACTCGTCCGGATGCCCGGTCGGCGATCTGATACTCGCCAGGCAGGTGGATCCGTCCGTCGATGGCGGCTCGGGCTAGCCACCACCCCCAGCCGCGCTCAGCGTGCCGGCAGCATGCCCTGTTCGACGATGAAGGCAATGATGGTATCCAGCCCCTGCCCGGTCTTCATGTTGGAGAACACGAAGGGCCGCCCATTGTCACCCCCGCGCATTTTCCTCGCGTCGCGGTCCATCACCTCCAGCGAAGCGCCGACCATGGGCGCGAGATCGATCTTGTTGATCACCAGCAGGTCGGACTTGGTGATGCCCGGCCCGCCCTTGCGCGGAATCTTGTCGCCGGCGGCAACGTCGATCACGTAGAGCGTGAGGTCGGACAACTCCGGGCTGAAGGTGGCGGCAAGATTGTCGCCGCCGCTTTCGATGAACACGATCTCCAGGCCGGGGAAGCGCGCATTGAGGCGGTCGACGGCTTCAAGGTTGATCGAGGCGTCCTCGCGGATCGCCGTGTGCGGGCAGCCGCCGGTCTCGACGCCGATGATGCGCTCGGGTGCCAGCGCAGGTCATACCGAACAGATTGATTCCGTAGGGACGCTTTACGCAATGGGCAGTTCAAGCGTAACATAATGATCGCAAATTGTTTAAATATATTTCTTGACAACACTAGAAATCTTCCGCAGACTAGACTCATGCTAACTATACGATATACATCGAGCTCCCTGCTGGACGCGGTGATCGACTTGGAACGTCTTCGCTCCGGGCCGGCCGATGCGCTTGAACGGAACACGAAAACATTCTTCGGGCTGACATTTCCGTCGGAAGATATTCATGCCTTGATGCGGGTCCTTAGCAAGCGTTTCTCGGGCGGGAAGGCGGAGGGCGTGGTTCTCGCCCAAGCGGTAAAGGGACTGGGCAAGTCGCATTCGCTCTTGCTGGTGCACCACATGTTCAACAGCCCAACCGAGGCCAAGGAATGGGCCGGAAGTATTGGTCATACGTGGCTCCCACCTGCCGATGCTGTTACCTTGGTGCACAAATTCACCGACCGCTCTCTACCGGCGGACGCGCTGTGGTTGTTGGTCGGTGAATGCCTGGGCGCAACATGGACCGACAACAACCCGCCGAGTCCGGAGCAACTGCTCGCCGCCATCGGTACGCGACACCTGGTGCTGGTGTTCGATGAACTGGAGCGCGGAATACAGGGCATCGTGAATGAGGCGCGCCGGACGCAGAACCTCAATTTCCTGCAAATGGTGAGCGAGGCCGCCAACCGCGACTCACCTGTCACCCTGATAGCTGCCGTTTACGATGGCACCGCGGAACCGGGCGCGACCCTGCGTCGCGTGCCGCATGTTGAGTTGCGTTTCCGCAAGACCGAGGATCGGGCCGCCATCGTGCGCCATCGCCTGTTCCGCGATGCCGACCGCTATGACCGCGAAGCGGCGCGAGCGCTAATCCAGTCATATATCAATACCTGGAAGCGCTTCGGCGTCGAGACTCCGGCATCCTATGCCTCGCGCATGGAGGCGACATTCCCCTTCCTCCCCGACCTCGTGGAACTGGTATTTACGCGCATCACTCAGACCGGCGCGTTTCAGGGCACCCGCAGCGCCCTGGGCCTGCTGGGCGCCATGCTCGACGCCGGCGGTCCCGGCAGCTATCTGATGTCTGCCGCGAATTGCCGGATTACCGATACGGCCTGCGCCGACCGCCTGCAAGACCTCAATCCAAGCGGTAGTCTGATCAATTGCGCGGCCTCGAACTACCAGGACCTCGCGGCGCAACCCTTTGCCGAAGCCATAGCCTCGGCAACCCTGTTGGCCAGCCTTGTCCCCGGCAGCCCGGCCGGCCTTTCGAAAGACGAACTTGTGCGCCATGTTGTAAGGCCCGGCGACGACCCCAACGATTTCCTTGCGGCCCTCGACGCATTCCGAAAATACGGCACCTATTTTCATGAAGCCGACGGTCGCTACCACTTCGATCTGCATGAAAACGAGCACGCCAAGGTGCAACTCAATGCCAGCAAGTATTCGCATGAGCATGCCCAGGAACAACTTGTCTCGACCTGGCTGCACGAGGTATTCCAGGACACTACCGAAACAGTGGTTTTTCGGGATCTGGACCAGGCCAGGACCGCCTTGGATGCGCTGTCGCTCAGAGAGCGCCGCTTCGTGCTGGCACCACGACGCCTTTCTGCGGACGAACGCCACGCGCTTTATGTTGGTGCGCAAAAACGCAATCAGATCATCCTGATCGAGCCGCGCGACCGCAACGCCAACCTGCTCCAGGACGCCAATCTGCTTGCCTACGCGCGGCGGATCAAGGCGGCCGGCGAACTCGCCAACAGCGGCGGCAATGCCGAAAGCCGCCGCAAGTACGAAGACATTCGTAGCGATGAAAGCCGGGCCTTGCAACGACTGCTGCGCAACGCCGGGTACATCTATGTTCGCGTCGAGCAGTGGGCGGAGACAGTGGCGGAAACCCGAATCGAGGACGAGCCACTGGGCCAGGCGGCAAGCAAACGTGAAGTTGTCGATCAACTCCTTGCAAACGTTTTCCCGCCGTCCCTGTTTGCCGAGCATCTGGGCGATCGGCTGGACCAGTTCCATGGCCAGCGGGTCGAGCAGGTGGACCGCGCCTACCGCAACAACCTTGGCTTTCCTGTCCCGCTGCACGCCGATACGATCACGCGCGCCATCCATGAGCTGGTTCAGGATTCGCGGCGTGTGCTCGGCCTCAGGCATCAACGCCTTGGCGGCGGCGCCTGCGGCGAGACTGTGCATCTCATGGAAGCCGAGTTCGCCCAAGCCGAATTGGCGCCGCCATGGCCCAAGGCTCTGCCGCAAGCAGACGACGACACGGCATCAAGGCCTAAGGGCGGCACGGCAACGCCAACGCCGGAGCCTGGCAATGTGCCGACCGGCGGCATTGGGCGACGTATCGAGGATCGCACCACTCCCCACTGTGCCAGCCTCGGCGAACTGAGGCAGGAGGTGGCGGCCAAGCTGGTGGACCTCGATATCCCTGTGATCCGCCAGGCCCGCTTCTCGATCTTTACCGATTTCAGGAATGCCGATCTGGCCAGCCTGCCCGCCGCCTACCGTGGCGGCCTGGCCGGCAGCGGCGACCTCGACCTGCAACTGGAAATCACCTTGCATGGCCCGCTGACCAAGGCGCAACTGGAACAGCGCTGCGAACAACTTCCTGCGTTGGCGAACGCCAACTACGCGGCGCGAATTACTCTGGATATCGACGTCGCTGCGGCGGAGGAAGCCTGATGGCCGCCCTGGATGCCGACCTTCTGGCGCAACTCACGGCGCCCTTACCACGCCTGCCCGGGCTCGAACACTGGCTGCTTGATGAAGTATGGAGCCCGGGATCTTTCGCGGCAGCCGGAAGGTCCCCGAAAAACTATTTACTTGCCGGCGAACGAAAGGTCAACGAACGGGAAAGCCTGCTCGGAGCCGCAGCCGACGGGATCTATCAGGAGCTCGTGCAGCCTCAGAACGAGTCGCGCACCGTAAGTGCATTCTTCGGAGCCGAGCGGCGTTCGGCGGCCGTGATCTTCGATGGCTGCTCGCTAAGGGAACTGCCGCGCTTGTTGGAACTTGCCGCGGCGTCGCGGCGTCCGGTGCTGGAATTGGGCTGCAGCCGCGCCGCCGTGCCATCCGAAACCAACCGCTTCGTCGCCGATCGCCTGGGCTTCAATCTGCCGGAGCTCGGCCCCTCGCAATTGACTTCGCGCCGCGAACTTCGGCAAGCCGGGGTGCGTTACTACTACTTCGGCCAGCTCGCCCACTACCACACCATCGAGGACTCTGATGACGCTATCCTCGCCTGGTGCCGCTTCCCCGACCAGCGCTATACAGACAGCACGGCCGTGGATGAAGGGCTGTTCGATGGCATCTGGGATGGCTTCGAATCGGTCTGGCGCAATACGGTACAAGCCCTGCCGCCGGACCGCAGCGTGCTGGTCACCAGTGACCACGGCTATGTCTTTGTCAAGTCGGGATTCAGCGATACCCGACTCAAGGACGCCGACCGGGCGCTGGAGGGCAAACGCTTCCGCTACTTCGAGGCCGACGAAGCACTGCCGCCGCCGACACCCGGCTTGCGCGTGGATGCCGAACGCCGCCTGGCGATTCTGGCCGGGCGCAGCCACAACCGGCCGCAAGCGCCATCCGCCTCGCAATCGGTGTATCGCCATGGTGGCCTGTCGCTGATGGAAATGCTGACACCCTGGCTGGTGCTGGGGCCGGTCGCTAACGCAGAGGAGAAACGAACATGAAACTGAAAATCGGCACACAACTGGAGGAAGACGTAGTGCGGCGGGCCAAGCGCCGCGCGGCCGACGAGAACCGTCCCTTCAGCGACCTGATCCAGGACGCACTCGAACGCTACCTTTCCCAGGGAGCGCCCGAGCCGGCCAAACGCGACGCCGCCTATCGGCTGTATTGCGAACGCCCGATGCGCCTTGCGCCGGAACAGTTGAAGGCCGTGCTGGAACTGGATGCCTGGGATCTATGAATCTCGACGACATCCCCGGCGGCAGCCTCTGCGTGGTTGACACCAACATCCTGATCTACGCCGAGCAGGGTATTTCCGACCAGTCGCAGCGCTTTGTACGCCGTTGTGCCAGCGGCGAACTGGCCGCCGTGCTGCCGCAGACGGTATGGCAGGAACTCAGCCACAAACTGATGCTTGCCGAGGCCATGATGCGCGGGCTTACATCGGGCGGCAACCCGGCCAGCCGCCTCTCGGCGAAGCCCGAGGCCATCCGCGGCCTGACGCTGTACCAGGCCAAGCTGAAGTCGCTGCTGGACCTGGGCTTCGGCTTCGAGCCCTGCCAGTTGGCCGATCTGGTCGACGGCGCCTTTGCCCTGCAGCGCAAGCACGGGCTGCTCACCAACGACTCAGTGGTGTTGGCCGTGGCACTGCGGCTCAAGGCCGACGTCCTGGTATCGAACGACAAGGCCTTGCGCGACACGGGCGAGATCGAAACCTATGCGCCCACCGACTTGCGCTTCTGAATCATGACCGCGCCGCAAGCCCAGCCGCAGCCCCAGCCCCAGTCAATGGGCGAGGAAATCCCGCGCGCCATCGAGATGGGCTTCCCCATCGTCGAGATCAACCGCCTGGCGGAGCCCGAGCGCAACAGCTTCAAACCCATTTACCAGATGCACAAGTGGTTCGCCCGGCGCGCCTCCTGCGTCTTTCGCGCGATCCTGCTGGGCGCATTGAAGCCTGCGGTACAGCCCGACGGCAAGCCCACCGACCTGATGGCCGAGTTCTACAAGAACCACGCCGACGATCCGGACACCAAGGGCAAGGCGGTGCTCGATCCCTTCATGGGTGGTGGCACCACGGTAGTCGAGGCGCTGCGCCTTGGCTGCGATGTCACAGGGATCGACCTCAACCCGGTGGCCTGGTTCATCGTCAAGACCGAAATCGAGCCGGTGGACCTTACCGCGCTGGAGGAGTCCTTCGCCCGTCTCGCCGCGCGCCCCGTCGCCTGGAATGGCGGCCGGCCGCTGGCGCAAACTCTGCTCGGCCTTTATCGCACCGAGGCGGCGCCGACCGTCGAGACCGACGTCATCTACACCTTCTGGGTCAAGCACGCGATCTGTACCGACCACAACTGCCGCAAGGAAGTGCCCCTATTCAAGGACTGGCTGGTCGCGCACAAGAGCGTCAGCGTGCGCTACTGGCGCGACGTAAGCTGCCCGGCCTGTCGCAAGACCTTCGACTGGGACTTGCAGCCCGCCACCCTGATCGCCGAGCGGGCCATGATGGTCGATGCGCCGCGCGGCGCGGCCGGCGAAGGAAGGTCCACCGCGGCCTGGGCCTACGCACCGGAACCCAAGCGTATCAAGCGCTCACGCGATCCGCTGCTCGCAGATCTCGACTGCCCCTGCTGCCGCGAGCGGGTGACGCTGGCCGTACCTACCGACAGGACGAAAGAACGCAAGAAAGTTCCGCTGACGGTGCTGCTCTGCCCGCAGTGCGAGGCGGTCTGGCAATGGCGCGGGAGCTTGCCCGAGGGCAATGTCGCATGCCCCGCCTGCCGGCACGAATACGATCCGCGCCGCGGCAACCTGCCGGAGAAGGGCCAGTTCCAGTGCTCCTGCGGCAACCGCGACAAGATCATCGAGAGCATCCGCCTGTTGCCGCGCGACAAGCGCCTGCCGGTGCGGCCCTATGCGCTGCAAGCCTACCTGCCCGTCGACGAAACGGCGCAAGATGCCGCTGGCGACGGCGCCCAGGGTTCGCTGTTCAATGACGGCGCCGACCGCCAGGAAACATTGCCGCTCAAGCGCCGCACGCTGCCGGAAAGCTTTCTGCTGCCGGAAAACGGTAAGTTCTTCAAGCGCTTCTCGGTCGCCGACAAGGCGCGGCTGATCGAAGCCGAGCAGCTATGGGAAAAGCACAAGGCAAGCTTGCCCTGGCCGCAGAGCGAGATTCCGGTGGGCGAGAAGACCAAGTCCGGCTTGCTCGCACATCACTACAACCACTGGCACGAAATGTTCGCGCCGCGGCAGTTGCTGGCCTTGTCGACCCTGCTCGCAGGTATTCAGGAAGAGCAGGACGCGAAGTTGCAGGAGATGTTGTTGTGCGCGTTTTTCAGTCTTCTGGAAGGCTCCAACCTGTTCGCACGGTTCAAGGCCAATCAGCAGAAGAGCGAGACAGCCAAGGGAGTATTCGCAAGGCACGACTTTCAACCGAAGCTCACCCCCTGCGAAGACAACATTTGGGGCGCCGAGACCGGCAAGGGTTTCTGCGCCTGGTTTGACATCGTCATTGAGGGCAAGCAATTCGGCCAGTGTCCCTCCGATAATATTTATCGACCGACCGCCAAGGGGCAGGAACTGGAGCGTCTCGAAGATGGAAGTTGCGCTCTGGCAGAACCTTCGGTCGACTTTGGCGGAAGTGGACGAGCTGTAGTCCGCTGCCAGTCATCCGCGTTGCTCCCCGTCGGAGTTTCAGTCGATGCCGTCATCACCGATCCGCCTTATGTGGGCAACGTCAATTACGCTGAGCTGGCGGACTTTTTCTACGTCTGGTTGCGACTCGCGCTGAAATCCCGTTATCCATGGTTCGCGCCCGACTATACGGAGAAGGCTGCCGAGATCATCGAGAACCGGAGCCGCGGCAAGAACCGCGAGGATTTTTACAGCGGGCTCAAGCAGGTGTTCGCCCGCGCCCATGGGGCGCTGCCGGAGCGAGGTCTGCTGGTGTTCACCTTTCATCACACCGACCAGCAAGGAAAAATATGGGAGGGGCTGCTCGAAGCCATATGCGAAACCGGCTTCGAAATTGCGGCGGTGTATCCGGTGCATGGCGAGGCCGAATCGTCGCTGCATCTCCAAGATAACGAGAACGCATCCTACGACCTGATCCACGTCTGCCGCAAGCGCCGCGACGACCCCAGGCCGCGCGCCTGGGCCGGCCTGCGCCAGGAAGTCCGGCGCCGCGCCCGCGCCGAACTGGCGGCCATCGAGGCCGGGCGCTATGGCGGAAAGCCGCTCGCCGAGTCGGACGTACGCCTGGTATGCATCGGCAAGTGCCTCGAACTCTACAGCGCCCATTACGGCCATGTGCTCGACCACGCCGGGCAGCCGCTGCCGCTGCACCTCGCCTTGCAGGACATCAGCATCATCGTGGACCAGCTTGTCACCCGCGAACGGCCGCTGCCGCCGGAACTGGAGAAAGAGGCGCTGGATGCCATCTCCTACGTCTGGCTGCGCTGCCTGATGCCCCGCCGCAACGAGATTGCCGTGGACGCCTTGTCCAAGGAACTGCGCGCCCTGCAGATGGGCGTCGACGAACTCAAGAATGCGGGCTTCATCATCCGCGGGCGCGCCGGGCGCGGTCGCAGCTACGAGGTCAAGCAGCCACAGGATCGCCTGGAGGCGGCCCAGTCAGCATTGGCGCGCGTGGCGGCGCGCCAAGCGCAACCGGCGCTGTTCGTCGAAAGCGGACAACCCGAGGGGCTGCATATGGCCGATCTGTGGCAAACCTTGATTGCTCTGGCCGAGGCCGGCGAGTCGGTGATCGATCTGCTGAATAACTTCAAGCCGCAGTGGCCGACCATTGCCGCCGGGCTGCGTTACTGCCGCGACGCGCGCAGCGACTGGGTGCAGCCCATAGATCGCGTGCTGGCGGTGATGGAAGGCACGCCGTTGTTCAGAGGGGGTGCGTGATGGCCGGCTACATGCTGATCGAACAGAAAATGCTCAAGCCCTACAAGGCTGACGGCATGCCGCCCAATGCACAGGAAATGGGTTTTCTCGACTACTTGCGCGAATTGCGCCAGGAGGTGTTCCCGTTTGCGCGCGGCGCGCGCTTGCGCATCGTCGGCTTCGAGGATGCGCTGCTGGCGGCCGACGACCGCGAAGCGATCGGTGCCGAATTCCACCGCCTGCTGGTGGCCCGCGCCAATGAGCTGGAGCAGATGGGGAGCCTGGTGCAGATCGTCTTCGCCTGGCCTTTGCACTTCGGCGACGAGCTGTGGTTCGAGCGCGGCCGCGAGCGCATTACGCTGCGCCGCGTGTTCGGCCATGTCCGGCAAGAACAGGAAGGCAGCGTCGTCTATTACCTGACCGGGTCCAACCTGACATGAATACCGTTGCCGAAAACATCGCACCCATCGAGCTGTATGCCGCCGTACGTGCCCGCGGCCACCCCGAGTGGGGCACTGGCGAAGTCCTCAAGATCGCACAGGACCTGGGCGTGTACCAGGTCAAGGTGCTGTTCCGCACCGCCGAAGGCGAGCGCCTGGAGACGGTGCCGCTCGACTGGCTGGAAAAGGCATCCGACCTGTGGCAGCGTCTTGCAGCGGGAGACTTCGACGAGGCCCGCAGTTACCGGCTCAAGCAGATGGCCTATGACATGGCCTATGCCAATTCGGGCGGCGAGCTGACCGCCAGCCGGGTGGACCTGCTGCCGCACCAGATCCTGCTGGTGCACGATCTGGTGGCGCAGTCGCCGCGGCGCATGCTGATTGCCGACGAAGTGGGCCTCGGCAAGACCATCGAGACCGGCATGCTGATCCGCGAACTGATCGCCCGCGGCGATGCGGAGCGCATTCTGATCGTCACCCCGGCCGGCCTGATCGAGAACTGGCGACGCGAACTGGAGGGAGGCTTCCGGCTCCATTTCGATGTGCTCGGCCGGGACTTTCAGGACCACGGCTCGGCGGCCTGGGAACGCCACGGGCGCGTGATTGTCTCCATCGATACCTTGAAGCAGCAGCGCCGCATGCAGCGGCTGCTGGCGGCGCCCGGCTGGGACCTGGTGGTGTTCGACGAAGCGCACCACCTTTCGCGCACGCGCTCGGGCAAGAAAACCGTAAGCACGCAGAACTACCGCCTGGCCGAGGCGCTGCGCAATCATTGCCGGGACATGATTTTTCTTTCCGCCACGCCGCACCAGGGCAATACCTTCCAGTTCTGGTCGCTGCTGCAATTGCTGAACGACCGCTTGTTCCCGACACCGGAAGCCTTGACCGATCATCGCGGGATGCTCGGCCGGGTGATGCTCAGGCGCACCAAGCGCGAAGTGACCGACGCCCGCGGCGAAGGGATTTTCCGCAAACGCCTGGTGAATACCGAACGCTTCGGCCTGGCGCCGCGCGAACGCTTCTTCTATGACCGGCTTTCCGAGTATCTGCGCGACGGTTACAACGCGGCCGGCATCGACTTGAGCCGCACCACCAGCGCCCAGCGGGCCATCGGCTTTGTCATGGTCACCTTCCAGAAGATCATGTCGTCGAGCCCGCGCGCTATTCGCCAGGCCCTGCGGAGGCGCCTGCTGGTGTTGCTGGCGCGCAAGCAGTTGGCGCTGGAAGGGCGCCGCCGCGATACCCGCGCGCCGGCCACCGCAGCCGAGGACATCCTGCGGGTCCAGGACGAGATGCTCGGCGTGGCCAAGGCCATTCTCGGCGGCAATGCCGTGGCGGACTCGGAGGCGGAAGCCTACGTCGGCCGCGTGCGCCGTCGTTTGCAGAAACGCGAAGACGAAACCGAGACGACAAGTTGGTCTATGGACGGCGACGAGGAAGCCGAGGAAGGCGTCTATGCTGAAGCCGATATCCCCGAAGAAATCGACCGGGTACGCGAACTGGTCAAGTTGGTACCGGAGGGAACCGACCGCCGCTTCGAGACCCTGGCCAGGGCCGTCAGCAGCTTGCGGCGCGAAAATTCCGGCGAACGCTTTCTGATCTTTACGCAGTACCGCGACACCCTCGAATTTCTCGCCGAAGAACTTGGCCGCATGTTCGGCGCCACAGAGATTGCGATGCTCAAGGGCGGCGCGCTGGACGACAAGATCGCGGCCATGGAGAGCTTCTGGCGGGAAGACGGGGCGAAGTTCCTGATTTCCACGTCGGCGGGCGGCGAAGGCGTCAATCTGCAAATCGGGCGCGTGCTGTTCAATTACGACCTGCCCTGGAATCCCATGGCAGTAGAACAACGCATCGGCCGCATCCATCGCTACGGCCAACAGGATACGGTACAGGTCTACAACTTGCTGGCCGAAGATACCGTGGAGGAACGCATCTACGGGCTACTCGAAAGCAAGCTTGGCGAAATTGCAGTGTCCATCGGCAAGGTGGATCAAGGCGGCCGGCCGATGGAGGATTTCCGCAGCGACATCCTCGGCCTGCTCGGCAGTCGACCGGACTACCAGGATCTCTACAAGCGCGCCTTGCTCGACAAGGACTATCGCCGCACGGAGAGCGAACTGGCGCGCATGCTGGCCGAGGCCAACCGCGCGCGCGAAGCCCTGTCGCTGCTTTCGCAAGACCTTAGCGGCTTCAACCTCGAAGCCTACCGCGCCATTGAAGGACGCCACACGCTGGCAGAACTGGGCGCATGGGTACGCGGCATGATCCTGCAACTGGGTGGCGCGGCCTTGCCTGATGGCCAGTTCTGGAGCTTCCTGCTACCGGAGAGCCTGCAAAGAAAGTATTCGCTTGCACCGCGCTACGAACAGGTTTGTTTCGACCGCGACCTGGCTTTGCGCGCCCGCCAATCGGAGCTGGGTGGCATCGGCCACCCGCTGGTGGATGCATTGCTGCATGAAGCGAAGTCGCCAGGCTTTCCAGGCGCGACGGGAAAGCTGGTGGGTCCGGGCAATCAAGTCTGTGCGCGCTATCTGGTCGAATATCAGGATGAAGGCGGGAAATCTCATTCGCGAGTGATGACTTTCCAGTCATCCCAAGGCGCAAATGTGGCGCCCGAAAACATAGCCGCGATCGACTGGATCAGTCATGAAGACGACGCGACCGGTGGCCAAGCGCTTAGGGAACCGGTCAACTCCGACATAAAGGCAATTTTTGACGAAGCCCTGAAACAATACGTGATGGAATGGCAACCGGATCGCACGCAACGAGCGCGCGTCAGAACCAGCTTGATCGGGTTGCATCTTTCCTGAAAAGCCGCGCGACGCGCTCAGCGCGCCGGCAGCATGCCCTGTTCGACGATGAAGGCAATGATGGTATCCAGCCCCTGCCCGGTCTTCATGTTGGAAAACACGAAGGGTCGCCCCTTGTCGCCGCCGCGCATTTTTTTCGCGTCGCGCTCCATCACTTCGAGCGAGGCGCCGACCATGGGCGCGAGATCGATCTTGTTGATCACCAGCAGGTCGGACTTGGTGATGCCCGGCCCGCCCTTGCGCGGAATCTTGTCGCCGGCGGCAACGTCGATCACGTAGAGCGTCAGGTCGGACAACTCCGGGCTGAAAGTGGCGGCAAGATTGTCGCCGCCGCTTTCGATGAACACGATCTCCAGCCCGGGAAAGCGCGCATTGAGGCGGTCGACGGCTTCAAGGTTGATCGAGGCATCCTCGCGGATCGCCGTGTGCGGGCAGCCGCCGGTCTCGACGCCGATGATGCGCTCGGGTGCCAGCGCGGCGTTCCTCACCAGAAACTGGGCGTCCTCCTCGGTGTAGATGTCGTTGGTCACCGCGGCGATGTTGTAGCTGTCGCGCAAGCTGCGGCACAGGGCCAGGGTCAATGCTGTCTTGCCGGAACCGACGGGGCCGCCGATGCCGACTCTGAGTGCCTGTCTCATGATCTGAAGAGTCTCGAATACTGGGTTTCGTGGCGCGCGCAGGCGATGGCGAAGCCTGGCGCGAAATTGCTGAGTTCGTCATCGCCGAGCGCAAGCGCATGCCCGACCACGGCCGGAATGCGGCGCCCGAGTTCGAGCAGCATGCGCTGTCCGGCAAGCTGGCCCAGCGGCACCGCCTTCAGCGCTGCCATCACCTGGTTCTCGGCCCAGCTCCAGAGCCAGGCGGCCAGTGCCTCGTCCGCCGCGATGTCCCAGTACGCGGCAAGCGCGGCCCACGCCGTGGGAAACGTCGGCTGTGGCGGAACGGCGATGGGAAGCGACAAGTCGAGAATCAGCTTGCGCAGCGAGTGGCCCATTTGCAGCGTCTCGGCGCGCAGTTCGGCGCTTTCGCGGCTGGCGAGGTAGAGGGCATCGAGTTCCGTCACCGTCCCGCCAGCGCCGACTTTGTGCGCGGCCAGCAGGCGTGCCAGCATGGGCGCCTCGTAGTTGCCGAGGTTCCATTCCAGCTGGTCGGCTATCCAGCGCAGGGCCGTCGCCTCGTCCCGCACCGTGCCGGCCTCGATGGCCCATTCCAGGCCCTGCGAATAGCTAAAGGCGCCGACCGGCAGGGCCGGGCTGGCGAGTTGCAGCAATCGTGTCAGCGCCGGGTTCATCGGCCGCCGAAGTGGTCGTGTATGCGCGGGCGAATGTGGGCAACCCCCCCCTCGCCGTCGGCGCTGTGGCCGTGGCCGCCATGCGCGCCATAGGCCCCGCTCTCGGGTTCGAAAGGCACCTCGACCTCACCGACAGGCAAGCCGAGGCCGCGCAGCATCTCGCCCAGCACATGGTCGGCGGCGAAGCGCAGCCGCCCCGGCTGCAATTCGACCGCGACATGGCGATTGCCAAGGTGGTAGGCCGCCTTGGCGATCAGCAGGGCATCATCGCTGGTCGCCTCCATCAGGGCCTCGGTGGCGGCCACCACCTCGACGACGCGGCCATCGCTGCCCAGCAGGCGATCGCCGCCGCGCAGCACCGTGCCGCGCGGCAGGAACAGGCCGCAGATTTCGCCGCCATCGAGCTTCGCCTGCAGGCGGCTCTTGCAGCGCGTCTCGAAGCGCAGCACCAGGCGCTCCGTGGCGACCATACCTGGCGCGGCGAAGCCTTCGATCAGCAACATCAGCCCATGACTTCCATCAGGTGCTCGCGCTCCTTGAGCTCGGACTCGAACTGGTCGAGTTCCGGCCCCAGTGCATCGCGCGCCGAAACCATGCCCACCGGCACGCCCTTGTCCACCACCGGCACGTGGCGGAAGCCGCGCTCGTACATCAGGTGCAGGGCGTGGCCGAAGGGCATCTGCGGGCTGGCCGTGGTCGGGTCGGCGGTCATCACCTCGCCGAGCCTGGTCTTCGTCGGATCGCGGCCCTCGGCCAGCACGCGGTACAGCGCGTCGCGCTCGGTGAAGATACCGGCCAGGCGCCCGCCCTTGAGCACCATGATGGCGCCGACTCGCGCCGAGCGCATGGCCGTGGCGGCTTCGGCCACGCTCATGGTGGCGGTGGCGGTGAGAATCTGCTGCTTGCAGATCAGTTGCTCTATGGCTCTGTTCGGCATGATGCTCTCCTCGTCGTGGTTGGGGGTCAGAACAGGAAATAGCGTTGTGTCATCGGCAGCGATTGCGCCGGTTCGCAAACCAGCAGTTCGCCGTCGGCGCGCACGGCATAGGTTTCGCTGTCGACCTCGATCAGCGGCGTCGCACTGTTGTGGACCATGTCGGCCTTGGTGACACGGCGGCAGTTCTTCACCGGCTCCAGACGCTTGGCGAGATTCAGCGCGGCGACCGCCGGGTTCTTCAGCGCCGCCTGCGAGACGAAAGTGAGCGAGGTCTTGAGGCCACCACCGAAGCTACCGAACATCGGCCGGTAATGCACCGGCTGCGGCGTCGGGATCGAGGCATTGGGGTCGCCCATCGCCGCGGCGGCGATCATGCCGCCCTTGAGGATCAGGCTCGGCTTGACGCCGAAGAAGGCCGGCTTCCACAACACCAGGTCGGCCAGCTTGCCCGCTTCGATGGAGCCGACGATGTGGGCTATGCCGTGAGTGCTCGCCGGGTTGATGGTGTACTTGGCGATGTAGCGCTTCACCCGCTGGTTGTCATTGCGCGCAGTGTCCTCCTTCAACGCGCCGCGCTGCAGCTTCATCTTGTGCGCGGTCTGCCAGGTGCGGATCAGCACTTCGCCGACGCGGCCCATGGCTTGCGAGTCGGACGACATCATCGAGAAGGCGCCGAGGTCGTGCAGGATGTCCTCGGCGGCGATGGTCTCGCGCCGGATGCGCGACTCGGCGAAGGCCACGTCCTCGGCGATCGCCGGGTCGAGATGGTGGCAGACCATCAGCATGTCGAGGTGCTCGTCGATGGTATTCACCGTGTACGGCATGGTCGGATTGGTCGACGAGGGCAGTACATTGGGCAGGCCGGCGGCCCTGATGATGTCGGGCGCATGGCCGCCGCCGGCGCCTTCGGTATGGAAGGTATGGATGCTGCGGCCCTTGAAGGCGGCGAGGGTGGCTTCGACGAAGCCGGATTCGTTGAGCGTGTCGGTATGGATCGCCACCTGCACGTCCATTTCGTCGGCCACCGTCAGGCAGTTGTCGATCGCCGCCGGCGTGGTACCCCAGTCCTCGTGCAGCTTGAGGCCCATGGCGCCGGCGGCGACCTGCTCGGCCAGCGGCCCCGGCAGCGAGGCATTGCCCTTGCCAAGGAAGCCGAGGTTCATCGGGAAGGCGTCGGCCGCGGCGAGCATGGAATGGATGTGCCACGGCCCCGGCGTGCAGGTCGTCGCGAAGGTGCCGGTGGCCGGCCCGGTGCCGCCGCCGATCATGGTGGTGACGCCCGACATCAGCGCCTCCTCGATCTGCTGCGGGCAGATGAAATGGATGTGCGAATCGATGCCGCCGGCGGTGAGGATCATGCCCTCGCCGGCAATGATCTCGGTGCCGGCGCCGATGGCGATGGTGACGCCGGGCTGCACGTCCGGATTGCCGGCCTTGCCGATCGCCAGGATCATGCCGCCCTTGAGGCCGACATCGGCCTTGACGATACCCTGCACCGCATCCACGATCAGCGCGTTGGTGATCACCGTATCGGCCACGTCCTTGGCCAACTTCTGGCCCTGGCCCATGCCGTCGCGAATCACCTTGCCACCGCCGAACTTCACTTCCTCGCCGTGGATCGTGTAGTCCTTTTCCACTTCGATCCAGAGTTCGGTGTCGGCGAGTCTGACGCGGTCACCGGTCGTGGGGCCGAACATCTCGGCGTAGGCTTGTCTGGTGATCTTCATTTTGCTTGCTCCATTGGGCGGTGGGCGCAAAGGACGACGGGTACCCGATTCCGTCCATGTCCCCCGTCGCGGGCTGCGCCCGCTCCTCCTCCTTTACTTCCCGGAATCGGGTACCCGCCATCCTTTGCGTGACACGCTTCTGCCGTGGGACCGAAACCCCGCGAAAGCCTAACCTGATCGGGAGGGTGGGGCGTTCCCCGCAGCGAAGTAAAGAAGGAGGAGGTGCCCGCAGGGCACCGACGGATGACATGAGCGGAGGGGAATGCCCTGCCCTCCCGATCCATCGCCAGCGGCAAAGCCGCGCCGGGTTTCATTTCAACGCCCCCTGTACCCTGCCCTGAAACCCATACACCTTGCGCTCGCCGGCGTAATCCACCAGTTCCACCGTCCGCGTCTGACCCGGTTCGAAGCGCACCGCCGTGCCGGCAGCGATGTTGAGCCGCATGCCACGAGAAGATGCGCGATCGAAGGACAAGGCTTCGTTGGTTTCGAAGAAGTGGTAATGCGAGCCGACCTGGATCGGACGGTCGCCGGTGTTGGCGACTTCGACGGTCAATGTGCGCCGGCCGACGTTCAACTCGATTTCGCCGGCCTCGATTTTCATTTCGCCTGGAATCATCACGGCCCCCTAAACGATTGGGTTGTGCACGGTCACGAGCTTCGTGCCGTCGGGAAACGTCGCCTCGACCTGTATGTCGGGGATCATTTCCGGCACGCCTTCCATCACCTCGTCGCGCTTCAGCAGCGTCGTGCCGTAAGTCATCAGCTCGGCCACCGAACGGCCATCGCGCGCGCCTTCGAGAATGCCGGCGGTGATGAAGGCCACGGCCTCGGGGTAGTTGAGCTTGAGGCCGCGATCCTTGCGACGCTCGGCGAGCAGGGCCGCGGTGAAGATCAGCAGCTTGTCCTTTTCTCTGGGGGTCAATTCCATGAGTCCTCCTTCAGGTTTCCGTGCTTCGCGCCTACAACCCTGCGGTGAGATCGCGCAGGCTTTGTGGCATAACGCCAAGGGTCTGCAATTCGGCCCTCACCGCATCACCGATGTCGGGCGCGATGGCGACAAACTCCGGTCGCCAGCCCGCAAACCGGGCGTGCGAATCCAGGAAGCGACCGGCACTGCGCTTGAGCGCATCCACCGCACCGGGCAGGCGTTCGGGATTGCGCTTGCTGGTACCGAACCGAAGTCGGCGCTCGTCCTCGTTCACCGCCACCAGGTCGATTTCCACCTCGGCCCGATCCCAATAGCCGCGGATGCGCTCGCTCAGGGGGAAATCGCCCAGACCGAGACGGCTGCGCTCAGCGTAGAGCTGGCCGGCGAGGTCTTCCAGCGCATGCCCTTCGACATCGGCGAGGCGCTCGTCCGCCTGGTCGATCAGTGCATCCACCGGCCGGAATGCCACCGCCGACACGGGCCTCTGCAACGCGGACAGCCAGGCGCGTAAAAAGTTGTCGCGAATGTAGTAGCGGCCGCTGCGCGCCCGCGGCGACGAAAAGATCGGCAAGCGCCGTTCGATCATGCGATAGCGTTCGGAGAGGATTTTCAGGTAGCCGCCGACCTGGCGCACTTCGCCGGGGCCGGACAGGTCGGCCATCGCCGCCTCGATATCGGCATTGCTACAGCCTGGGTGCTTGGCCAGGAATTGCAGCACCATGTCGTAGCGGCCTCTAAGCTCGCGCAGGAACCAGTTGTCCGCCTCGTTGCGCAGCGGCGAGGAACTGGAGAAGAACAGGCTGCGCAACAATTGCTTGCGGTCGGCACCGAGCACGCCCTGTTCGTAGGCATCGCGGTAGAACTTCGGCACGCCCTCGAAAAGATTCCAGAGAAACAGCAGCCGCGCCGGGTCGTCGTCGGCATGGACGCGCAGGATTTCCAGCACCGAGCCGATGTCGAGATGACCGAGTTCCAGCGTATCCGTGGCGCGGTTGAACAGCGGTGCGTCCCTGTCCTCCAGCAATGCCGTCATTTCGGCGTGCAGCGAACCCAGCACGATCAGTCCGCCGGGGATGTCCGCCGCGTGCGCCGCGAGCCGGTCCACTTCGGCCTGCAACAGGGAACAAAAGTCGGCAAGCTGTTTGCGATGGAAATACTGGAATTCGTCGAGCGCCACGACATAGCCGTCCGCCGCCAACCGACCGATGAGTTGGGCCAGTTCGCCGAGGCTGGTTACCCGTGCAGCGATGCCGAAGGTTTCCAGGTAGCCATTGCAGGCCGCGACCACGCCGGCCGGGTCCGAATCGGGAATCTGCACATAGAGCGTTTTGGCGATGCCGGCACCCCGCAGGGCCTCCTGAATCAGCGCCGTCTTGCCGATCCGCCTGCGGCCGGAAATCTGCAAGAAAAACCAGCGCCGCCGTTCCAGAATCCGCTGCATCTGCTGCAACTCGGAACGACGACCGTAGAACGACCAGGGAGCGCTTGTCGCCATGTCGATTGGATAGGTCAGCCTAATATAAAAGTTTTTACATTAAACCATAAAACTACGCAACGTAATGTTATATATACATATTCTTAATCATGTATTCCAGATACGCGGCACGACCGCTGCGCGGCCGACCATGATCGGCCGCAAGTGTTGCCAGAGCGTGACGAACCATGCGCGCGCGGCCTCGGCCGAGTGGCCGAGATAGCGCCCGACGAAGAGTTTCGGCATGGCCGATACGCCGTATTGCGCGCCGGCCTCCTTCGTCGTCGCGGCACGGCAGGCCGCCAGGGTCTGTGCATCGATGTCGACGCCCGCCGCCAGTACCGTGCTGCACAGGCTGTAGCCAGCCAGACCGATCGGCGAATCCAGCAGCGGCGAACCGCCGGCGATGCGGCCGCGTTCCTGCCAGAGCGGCTTGCCGTCGAGCCGGATGTCGCTAGCCAGTTGCAGGCTGCCGCGATCGAAACGCTCGCCGCTGGCGCGACGGCCGAAGCACAGGGTTTCGACGCCGATGAAACGGGCGCCTTCGGCAAGCTCGACGCTGGTGCGCATGCGCGCCTCGGCGCCGGAAAAGACGATGCTCTCCTGCGGCAGCCATTCCGCCGTGGCGCCAGCGCCGACTTTCAGGCTCACCACCTGCTCCGCCAAGGGTCCTGCCGAGCGATACCATTTGCCGGCGCCGGGCGTGGTGAGCAGGGCCTGCCCGCCGGTATCGACATCGACGTCGATCTGCAGCCGGTCGCCGCCGGCGATACCGGCCGGCGGGTGCAGCACGATGGCATGGCAAATGCCGGGCCCTTCAGGGTACAAAGCTTTTTGCACCCGCAAAGGGCCATGGTGTTCGCGGCGGACCAGCAGCGTCGAATCGCCACGACGCCCGAATCCCAGGGCGAGCGCGGCCTGCCAGGGAGCGGTAAGGGGGTCCGCGGGATGCATCGGCGCATCATACCGCCAGCAGTTCGCGTACTCCGTCCGCGGCCATGCTCTTGCCCTCGCCGCGCCTGATGATTTCGCCGCGCTCCATGACCAGGTAGTGGTCGGCCAGGCTCTCGGCGAAGTCGTAGTACTGCTCGACCAGCAGGATGGCCATGCCGCCCTCGGCCGCGAGCGTGCGAATGGCGCGCTCGATGTCCTTGATGATAGAGGGCTGGATGCCTTCGGTCGGCTCGTCGAGGATCAGCAGGCGCGGGCCAAAGGCCAGCGCGCGGCCGATCGCCAATTGTTGTTGCTGCCCGCCGGAAAGGTCACCGCCGCGACGCTTGAGCATCTGCTTCAGCACCGGGAACATCTCGAAAATGCGCTCCGGTATCGGCGTGCCGCCCGGGCGCGTGGCGAGGCCCATTTGCAGGTTTTCCTGCACGGTCAAGCGCGGGAAGATTTCGCGCCCCTGCGGCACGTAGCCGATGCCGGCTTTGACGCGCTCGTGCGACGGTGCACGAGTCAAATCCTTGCCGTCGAAGGACACGCTGCCGGTCTTGGCCGGCACGAGGCCGGTCAGCACCTTGAGCAGCGTGGTCTTGCCGACGCCGTTCCTGCCCAGCAACGTGGTCACCTTGCCGATCGGTGCCTCGAAAGAGACATCGCGCAGGATGTGGCTGCCGCTGTAGTACTGGTTGAGGTTTTCGACTTTGAGCATGATCAGCGGCCTAAATACACTTCGATCACGCGCTGGTCGTTCTGCACCGTGGCGAGGTCGCCTTCGGCCAGTACCGAACCTTCGTGCAGCACCGTCACCTTGCCGCCGAGCTGTTCGATGAAGGCCATGTCGTGTTCGACCACCACCAGCGAATGCTTGCCGGCCAGCGACTTGAACAGCTCGCCGGTGCGCGCGGTTTCGTCGTCGGTCATGCCGGCCACCGGCTCGTCGAGCAGCAGCAGCTTGGGGTCCTGCATCAGCAGCATGCCGATTTCCAGCCACTGTTTCTGGCCGTGCGAAAGCAGGCCGGCCTGCCGGTCGGCTTCATGGTCGAGGCGGATCAGGCGCAGGGTGTCGGAAATCTTGTCGTTGGCCTCGTCGTCGAGCCAGGCGAACAGGCTGACGCGGGCGCGCTTGTCCGTCTTCATCGCCAGCTCGAGGTTCTCGAACACCGTCAGGTTCTCGAAGATGGTCGGCTTCTGGAACTTGCGGCCGATGCCGAGGTGGGCGATCTCGGGCTCCGACATGCGCCGCACGTCGATGTTCTGGTCGAACATCACCTTGCCGCGATCGGCGCGCGTCTTGCCGGTGATGACGTCCATCATGGTGGTCTTGCCGGCGCCGTTGGGGCCGATGATGCAGCGCAGCTCGCCTTCCTCGATGTCGAGCGAAAGTTCGTTCAGCGCGCGAAAGCCGTCGAAGCTGACGGTCACCTCATGCAGCAGCAGGATGCTGGGCGCGCTCATTTTACGGCTCCCACTGCGCGCTTCTCACGCAGCTTGCGCCACAAGCCCACCACGCCGTCGGGCAGCCAGAGCGTGACGCCGACGAAGATGGCACCGAGGAAGAACAGCCAGTACTCGGGAAAGGTCACGGTAAAGAAGCTCTTTGCCAGATTGACCACGAAGGCGCCGACCACCGGCCCGATCAGCGTGCCGCGGCCGCCGACCGCAACCCAGATCGCCATTTCGATCGAATTCGCCGGCGACATCTCGCCGGGATTGATGATGCCGACCTGCGGCACGTAGAGCGCTCCGGCGATGCCGCACAGCAGCGCCGACAGGGTCCAGATGAAGAGCTTGTAGTAGAGCGGGTTGTAGCCGATGAACATGACGCGTGATTCGGCGTCGCGGATCGCCGCCAGTACGCGGCCGAGCTTGGAGGTAACGAGATAGCGGCCGAGCACCAGGGTCGCCAGCAGCATCGCTGCGGTGAGCGCGAACAGGCTGACGCGCATTTCCGGCGCGGTGATGCTGTAGCCGAGGATGCGCTTGAAATCGGTGAAGCCGTTGTTGCCGCCGAAGCCGGTCTCGTTGCGAAAGAAGAACAGCATGGCGGCGAAGACCATGGCCTGGGTGATGATCGAAAAATACACGCCCTTGATCCGTGAGCGGAAGGCGAAGAAGCCGAAGATCAGCGCCACCAGGGCCGGCACCGTGAGCACCAGGAACAGCACCCAGAGGATCGAATCCGAGCCGGTCCAGTACCAGGGCAGCGCCTTCCAGTCGAGGAAGACCATGAAGTCGGGCAGGTCCGACTGATAGGAACCGTCGCGGCCGATCTGGCGCATCAGGTACATGCCGAAGGCGTAGCCGCCGAGGGCGAAGAAGAGGCCGTGACCGAGCGAAAGGATGCCGGTGTAGCCCCAGATCAGGTCCATGGCCACCGCCACGATGGCGTAGCACATGATCTTGCCGACCAGGGTGATGACATAGGCCGAGACATGGAACGGGCTGCCCGTCGGCACCAGCAGGTGCAGCGCCGGCAGCAGGATCATGGTGATCGCCGCGGCGATGCCGATCGCTATCCAGCCCTGTTTCGGCGTGGCGCCGAGGAAGCGGACGATGAAGGGGGTGCGCTTCATCTCGATTGCTCAATCCACCCGCGACGGATGAAACGGCGTGCCGTGGTGGGCGCCAAGGACGACGGGTATCCGATTCCCTCCGTGTCCCCCGGGCCGAAAGAGCACCGGCCCTCCTCCTGTACCTGCGGGAATCGGCTACCCGCCATCCTTGGCGGGATACGCTTTTGCCTTGCTACCGAAAACCCGCGACGGCGTATCCCGACCGGGACGGTGGGGGGCTCTGCTCCGCGCAAGTAAAGGGGGAGGAGTCGGCCGCAGGCCGACGACGGAGGACATGGAGCGGAGCAGAGCCCCCCGCCGTCCTGATCCCGCACCAGCCCAAGATCCGCCACGGGTTTCATCCTAGCTCTCCACGAACCGGCCCTTGAGGGCGAACAGCCCCTGCGGACGCTTCTGGATGAACATGATGATGAACACCAGCACCACGATCTTGGCGATCACGGCGCCGGACCAGGCTTCGATGAACTTGGTGACTATCCCTAGGCCCAGCGCCGCCCACACCGCACCGGCGAGTTGGCCGACACCGCCCAGCACCACCACCATGAAGGAATCGACGATGTAGCCCTGGCCCATGTCGGGGCCGACGTTGGCGATCTGCGACAGGGCGACGCCGCCCAGCCCCGCGATGCCGGCGCCGAGGGCGAAGGCCACGGTGTCGATGCGCCCGGTCGGCACGCCGACGCAGCCGGCCATGGCGCGGTTCTGCGTCACGGCGCGGACGAACATGCCCAGCCGCGTCCTGTTCATCAGCGCCCAGACCAGGGCCAGCACGAAGAGCGCGAAGCCGACGATGACGATGCGATTCAAGGGCAGGACGATGGAAGGAAGAATCTCTATGCCGCCCGACATCCAGCTCGGGTTGGCGACCTCGACGTTTTGCGCGCCGAAGATCACGCGTGCGGCCTGGATCAGCATCAGCGACAGGCCCCAGGTGGCGAGCAGGGTTTCCAGTGCGCGGCCGTAGAGCCAGCGGATCACCGTGCGTTCGAGCAGCACGCCGACTACGGCGGCGGCGAAGAAGGCCACCGGCACGGCGGCCAGCAGGTACCAGTCGAGCTGCTCGGGAAAGTAGCTGCGGAACAGGCCCTGCATCGTATAGGTGGCATAGGCGCCGATCATCAGCAACTCGCCGTGGGCCATGTTGATCACGCCCATCACGCCGTAGGTGATGGCCAGGCCCAGCGCGGCGAGCAGCAGGATGCTGCCGAGGCTGAGTCCGGAAAAGACGCGGCCGATGTTTTCGGCAAGGGTCAGCCTGTCCTTGACCTCAAGATAGGACTGGAAGGCAGCGCGGCGCACCTCGGTCTCGGCTTCGTTCGCCGGTTCGGATTGCGCCTTGAGCATGGCCTTGGTGTTGGGGTCGGCGCTCGATGCCAGCGATTTCGCTGCGGCGATGCGCACCTTCGGATCGGGATCCTTGAGCGTGGCCGTGGCGTGGATCTCGACCAGCAGGGCACGGATCCTCGGTTCGGTCTCGCGGTCGCGCGCCTTGGCCAGCATCGGTGCCATCGCCGCATCCACATTGCCGGCGATCTCCTTGACCGCCTTGAAGCGCACCACCGGATCGGGGTCGATCAGCTTGAGTACCGCCAGCGCGCCTTCGAGTTCGCGGCGCACGCGGTTGTTGATGGTGATGTCCTCGCCCTTCTCGTCCTTCAGCGTGCCGTCGGCAAGCTGCTGAAGGACCGCCAGCGCTTCGGGCTCGGCAGTCAGCGCGAGCTTCTGGATGGCGGCGATCCTGTCGTCGGATTCCTCGGCAGACAACTGGCGCACCAATGCCGGGTTCGGCGCGGCCTGAGCAACACAAGCCAGCAGCAGCATCAGCAGGAGGAAGATTCGCGGAACCATGGATGTCGGGAAAATGGCGCGGCCGGCCGTCGCCGGCCGCGCAATCGTTGCTGCTCTCTCTACCTACGCAAAACGCTTACTTGCCCTTGCTGACCTCGGGCTCGTCCTTCTTCTTGTCGTTGCCGGCAATGAAGGGCGACCACGGCTGGGCCTTGACCGGGCCCTTGGTCTTCCACACCACGTTGAACTGGCCGTCGGCCTTGACTTCGCCGATGAACACGGCGCGGTGCAGGTGGTGGTTCTTCTCGTCCATCTTGATGGTGAAGCCCGACGGCGCCTTGAAGCTCTGGCCGGCCATGGCCGCGATGACCTTGTCGGTATCGGTGCTCTTGGCCTTCTCGACCGCCTGCTTCCACATGTGGATGCCGATGTAGGTGGCTTCCATCGGATCGTTGGTGACGACCGTCTCGGCCTTGGGCAGCTTCTGCTTCTTGGCCCAGTCGCGGTACTGCTTGATGAACTTGTCATTCTCCGGGTTCTTGATCGACTGGAAGTAGTTCCACGCAGCCAGGTGGCCGACCAGCGGCTTGGTATCGACGCCGCGCAGTTCCTCTTCACCGACCGAGAAGGCCACCACCGGTACATCGGTCGCCTTCAGGCCGGCATTGCCGAGTTCCTTGTAGAAGGGCACGTTGGAGTCGCCATTGATGGTCGACACCACGGCGGTCTTCTTGCCCTCGCCGGCGAACTTCTTGATCTTGGCGATGATGGTCTGGTAGTCGCTGTGGCCGAAGGGGGTGTATTCCTCCATGATGTCGGCTTCGGCGACGCCCTTGCTCTTGAGGAAGGCGCGCAGGATCTTGTTGGTGGTGCGCGGATAGACGTAGTCGGTGCCGAGCAGGACCCAGCGCTTGGCCGAGCCGCCATCCTTGCTCATCAGGTATTCGACCGCCGGAATGGCCTGCTGGTTGGGCGCGGCGCCGGTATAGAAGACGTTCTTCTCAAGCTCTTCGCCCTCATACTGGACGGGGTAGAACAGCAGGCCGTTGAGTTCCTTGAACACCGGGTTCACCGACTTGCGCGAGACCGAGGTCCAGCAGCCGAAGGTCACCGCGACCTTGTCCTGGGTCAGCAACTGGCGCGCCTTCTCGGCGAACAGCGGCCAGTTGGAGGCGGGGTCGACCACCACGGGTTCCAGCTTCTTGCCCATCACGCCACCCTTGGCGTTGATCTCCTCGATCGCCATCAGCGCGGTTTCCTTGAGTGCCGTCTCCGAAATTGCCATCGTCCCCGACAGCGAATGCAGGATGCCTACCTTGATGGTGTCGGCGGCGACGGCGGGCTGGGTGACGAAGCCGGCGGCGGCAAGCGCGACGGTGAGGGCGGTGGCCTTGACGAAATTGCGACGTTGCATGGTTACCCCTTTCGATGAATGGATGAGGACAAACCGTCTGAATGGAAACGGTGCGGTCCTTACATAGCGAAGGGCGTGCCATGCAGCAAACGGCGGCGACCAAAGTGCCGCAATCCGCTGTTGTAGCTGGTTTAAGCCTCAAATTTGCGAAACCGGGCAAGCACCGGCAGCGGAAAACCGTGGCGCACCAAGTTGGGGGGGCTGGAAAATCCGCGCTCCATTATGGTGCGCTCAATCTTGCAGGGATCGCAGTGCTACTTCTTCTTCCGCACTGCCGGCTTGCGCGCTTTGGCGGCCGGCTCCGCGATTGCGGCCTCGGGCGGTGCGTCGCCGAGCACTCTCTTGAGCGGACAAACCTTGAAGGCCGGGCACTTCCGGCAACCGGCGACGATGGCGATGGGGCAGACGGTCATGGCGCTTCCTTGTTGGCGGGACTCCGAGGCCGCGCAGTATGCGGGACGCGCAGGCGGCGGAGTAGTCGGCGGCGCCTAATCGCCGCCCAGTGCCAGCGCGCCGGGACGCCAGGCACGCACCATGCGCTGGGTAGCGCGTCGCAGCAGGCGTTCCCAGATTTCGCCGGCAGGCAGGTTGAAGACGGTGTCGGCATCGACCGGCAGCAGATACCAGTCGCCACGGTCGAGTTCCTGTTCGAGCTGCCCCGGCGCCCAGCTGGCAAAGCCGTCGAACACGCGCAGGCGGTCGGGCGGCGTCGGGCTCAGCAACAAGCGCTTCAGGCTCTGGCCGTCACTGCTGATATACAGCTTGTCGGCCAGGGTGATGGCCGCCTTGGGCACCACGTCGCCGCGCACCAGAAACACGATCTGCCCCTGCGCCACCGGGCCGCCGTAATGCAGGCGATGCTCGGTAGAGGAATGCGCGAAATCCGGAAACACCTGGTCCAGGCGCACTTCGGAGGGGCGGTTGAGGATGACGCCAATGGTCGACCGGCTCCTGCCATGACGGGTGACCAGCACCACGGTCTGGCGGAAGCGCGGGTCTTCCATGTCTTCGTTGGCGATCAGCAGCACCGAGCGGCTGGGCGCGGCTTCCTCCGCAGCCTGGGCCGGCGCGCCCGGCAAGCCCAGGCAAACCAGGACCAGAAAACAGGCAAGGCGGCGCATCGACGGGTGGCCGGCACGCGCCGCCCGCGCTTCAGGCGGCCGGCACCGGCATCGCCCGCCGGTCGAGCAACGCGAGCCAGCCGCGAATCACGCGATAGAGCACCCACAGTCCGGTGCTGACGATGACCAGGATGGCAAGCGGAATGCCGATGAAGGTGACGAACAGCAATCCCGTCACCAGCAGCCAGGCAACGGCAAATCCGACGGTGCGCATCTGCCAGCGCCAGTGGGTCGCCAGCCAGGTGCCGCGTACCCGGTCGCGGGTCAGGTAGTTGATGATCACCGCGACGATGGAAGGCCAACTGAACAGAAAGGCCGTGACGATCCAGGCCGAGGTCATGATGCCGACGACGGCGGAAACGGCATGCAGGCCGTACATGACATGGCACCAGGCACGCGGGCCTTCCAGACTGCCTTCCCCTTGCACTGGAATCGTCTCGACTTCGGTCATCGTCCCTCCTCCAACACTGCGCCGCCGGGGCACGCCGGCGCGGTTCGGACCGGGGTTCCGTCTGGTGCGGACCTACAGTCCCAATTGCTCCCAAAGTGCGTCTACGCGACGCTTGACGTCCAGGGCCATTGTAATGGGCCGCCCCCATTCGCGACGGGTCTCCCCCGGCCATTTGTTCGTCGCATCGATGCCCATTTTGCTCCCAAGACCGGCCTGCGGTGAAGCGAAATCGAGGTAATCGATGGGCGTATTCTCGGCGATCAGGGTGTCGCGCGCCGCGTCCACGCGGGTGGTCAGGGCCCAGATCACCTCCTGCCAGGAACGCACATCGACATCTTCGTCCACCACGACGATGAACTTGGTGTACATGAACTGGCGCAGGAAGCTCCAGATGCCGAACATGATCCGTCTGGCATGGCCGGGATAGGCCTTCCGGATACTGACCAGGGCCATGCGGTAGGAGCAGCCCTCGGGCGGCAGGTAGAAATCGACGATCTCGGGGAAGGTCTTGCGCAACAACGGCACAAAGACCTCGTTCAAAGCAAGGCCAAGCACCGCCGGCTCGTCCGGGGGCTTGCCGGTGTAGGTCGAGTGGTAGATCGCGTCGCGACGCAGGCTGATGCGCTCGACGGTGAATACCGGGAATTCCGACACCTCGTTGTAGTAGCCGGTGTGGTCGCCGTAGGGGCCCTCCGCAGCGACCTCCCCCGGATGGATCACGCCTTCGAGCACGATCTCGCTTGACGCTGGCACCTGCAAATCCGAGCCCAGGCACTTCACCACCTCGGTCTTGGCACCGCGCAAGAGTCCCGCAAACTGGTATTCGGAGAGCGTGTCCGGCACCGGCGTCACGGCGCCGAGAATGGTCGCCGGATCGGCGCCGATCACCACAGCCAGCGGGAAGGGCTGGCCGGGCCTGGCCGCGCAGTGCTCGCGGAAATCCAGCGCGCCGCCGCGATGCGCCAGCCAGCGCATGATCAGCTTGTCCGGGCCGAGCACTTGCTGGCGATAGATGCCGAGGTTCTGCCGCGCCTTGTGCGGCCCGCGCGTCACCACCAGGCCCCAGGTGATCAGCGGTGCCGCATCGCCCGGCCAGCAGGTCTGGATCGGCAGGCGGGCCAGATCGAGATCCTTGCCCTGCCAGACGACTTCCTGGCAGGGCGCCGAGAAGACGACTCTCGGCGCCATGTTGAGCACCTGCTTGAGCACTGGCAGCTTGTCCCAGGCGTCCCGCAGGCCCTTGGGCGGATCCGGCTCCTTGAGGGTGGCCAGCAGTTCGCCGACGCCGCGCAGGCGGGCCTTCCAGGCGCCGCCGCGATCGTCGGCGTCGGCGCCCATGGCGATGCCCATGGCCACCCGCTCGGGCGTGCCGAACAGGTTGGCCAGCACCGGCATGGCGTGGCCTTTGGGCTGCTCGAAGAGCAGGGCGGGACCGCCGGCACGCAGCACGCGATCGGCGATCTCGGTCATCTCCAGTACGGGATCGACCTCCACCGTAATGCGCTTGAGCTGGCCGATGGCCTCAAGCTGGCGGACGAAGTCGCGCAGGTCGGCGTATTTCATTTTTTGATTTTAACCGTCCGCCGTCGAAAGTCGGCGCCCGCGGCACGGCGGCCCGCGCCCGCGGCGCAATTGTCGGCTACCATCGATCTCCCCTACCTCCCCCCACACATGATGAACAGCGGTTTTATTTCGGCAGAGGAACGCGACGCCGTCGAGGCGGAGCAGATCAAGGCCTTCTTCCGCGAAACCAACGACCAGAACCTCGCCGGTGCCCTGGTGCTGAGCCTGCTCGTGTATGTCGTGCACGAGGGCATTCCGGCCTGGACCTGGCAGCCGGCCCTGTTCGCGCTCTACGCCGTCACCCTGGTGCGCGCCTGGCAGGTGAAGCGCTACCGCAGCGCGCCATACAGCCGCAGCACGGCGCAATGGGGCCGCAGCCAGGCGGTCACCGGCGCCCTCGCCGGCGTCTGCTGGGGCTTTGCCAACACGGCGATGCTGACCCACCTGCCGACCGAGTCCCAGCTCTTGATCCTGACCGTGATCACGGTCTCGGCCTCGGTCAATGCCGCGGAGGGCTTCGCCTACGTACCGCCGTCGCGCGCCTACATCCTCGCGTCCCTCGTGCCGCCGACGGCATGGCTGCTGACGGTCGGCGATCGCCTGCACACGATACTCGGCGCGATGCTGCTGATCTTCCTGCCGATCACGCTATGGCAGGCGGTCAAGCGCAATCGCATCTTCATCGAGGCCCAGCAACTGCGCTTCCGCAACGAGGCGCTGGCCGGCGAGCTGACCGTGCAGCGCGACGTCGCCGAGCAGGCCTACCGCAGCAAGGCGCGCTTCCTCGCCGCAGCCAGCCATGACCTGCGCCAGCCGATGCAGGCTCTGGCCATCTTCCACGAACTGCTGGCGCGCGAAACGCAGACCGCGCGCGGCGCCGAATTGCTGACCAGCGCGCGGCAGTCGGCCGAGGCCATGGCGACCCTGCTGGGCGCCCTGCTCGACGTATCCAAGCTCGACGCCAACGTCGTCAGCGTGGATTGCCGCGCTTTTCCGCTACAAACGCTGCTCGATGAAATGGCGCGGGAGTTTACGCCGATCGCCGCGCAAAAGGGCATCGCGCTGCGCGTCCGGCCCTGCACGGCGGTCGTGCGCAGCGACCCCGCCCTGCTCGGCCAGGTACTGCGCAACCTGCTGTCGAACGCGATCCGCTACACCCCCGAAGGCCGGGTCCTGCTGGCCTGCCGGCGCCGCGGCGGAATGCTGCGGATCGGTGTCTTCGACACCGGCATCGGCATCGCCGTCGACCAGCACACGGCGATCTTCGGCGAGTTCTACCAGATCGGCAACGAGGCCCGCGACCGGCGCCAGGGCATCGGACTTGGCCTCGCCATCGTCGAACGCGTGACGCGTCTGCTCGGCCACGCGCTGAACCTGCGCTCCGTGCCGGGACGCGGCTCCTGCTTTTCCGTCACCGTGCCCGTGGCGCAGATGGCGCTGCCGCTCGAGCCGGGCACCATGGACATGGAGTCGGTACTCGCCACCGCCGGTCTCGACGGCCGCCGCGTCCTCGTCGTCGAGGATGAAGCGGCGATCCGCGCCGGCCTGCAAACCCTCTTGCAGGACTGGGGATGCGAGGTAAGCACGGCGGGCTCGATGGCCGAGGCCATGGCCGTGGACGCCGCGCTGCACGATACGCTCGACGCGGTGGTTTGCGACGTCGGCCTGCCGGGGCCGGGCAATGGCATCGACACCATCGCCGCCCTGCGCACACGCCATGACGCCGACCTGCCCGCGCTGCTGGTCACCGGCGACACCAGCCAGGCCGCCCTGCGGGCCGCCCACGAGGCCGGCCTGGTGGTATTGCACAAGCCGATCAAACCGGCACGGCTGCGCGCCGCGCTCAGCAACGCCATTGCCGCCCGGCCCCGGTGGGACGAACGCGGTGGCGAGGCTAGGGCGTGTTCACAATCATGCGACGGTGGCGCCGGGATCAAATCGGGATGCGATGCAAGGCGCGGCGACGCCGCGCGATTCATATCTCGCTAGCCCGGATATTTCACAGGCCCGTGAAGGAGTGGCCGGGAGATATGGGTAACGGATAGAGTTGGGTGCCGCCAAGGCGAGCTGATCGAATTTTGATCAATCTGGCGAATTCTGGACGGACCACCCCCAACCCCCGAT
>JACRLX010000056.1 GCA_016235165.1 Rhodocyclales bacterium | reverse complement strand
TTCTCGGTCACGGCGGGCTGCCGCAAGTGCGAGGCCCAACCCCGCGGTCAACCTCGCTCCCTTCGGTCGCTGGACGCTGCGCGATAAAGCCGCGCAGCGCCGGTTACCGCAACGTTGGGGCGCTGAGAGCATGCGACATTTGACTTCCTCACATCTCCTGCCGTTCGCGCTGTCGCCTACGCCGTTGGTCTTGCCCGTGGGTAGGGTAAGTGCCGTGCCTTCGTTCCCAGGCGCGCCGTGGTTTGCGGCGGCTCGCGTTCCTTGCCATCGTCCACTGCAGGGGGCTCCGGTTACGGCTTCCGCAGATGGATCTGCATCACGGGGTCCGGCTTCGGGTCAGCTTGGCGGTCACGGTGCCAGTGTTTCCTTTGGTCGTCCGCTGTTGCTCGGTCGGCTTCCCCGTGTCACCCAAATTCGCCGCGTTCCTTCGTCGGCCCGCCTTTGTCGCCGTAGCACCGGCGCCGACTTCCATTCACCCGGTGTTGCTTGCGGCGGCGGTGGCTTCGTTTCCCGCTTTCTTGCTGCGTTGTCCGCGCTGTCGCCTTCACGTAGTCCTAGCCACAACACCGGTGAACCGCAGCTCCCCAACCCGCCGGTCAACCTCGCTCCCTTCGGTCGCTGGACGCTGCGCGATGAAGCCGCGCAGCGCCGGTTACCTGCACGTTGGGACGCTGAGAGCATGCGGCATTTCGCTCCCTCACATCTCCTGCCGTCCGCGCTGTCGCCTACGCCGTTGGTCTTGCCCGTGCGCAAGGTAAGTCCCGTGCCTTCGTTCCCAGGCGCGCCGTGGTTTGCGGCGGCTTGCGTTCCTTGCCATCGTCCACTGCAAGGGGCTCCGGTTACGGCTTCGACGGGTGTAGCCGCATCACGGGGTCCGGCTTCGGGTTGCTTCGGCAGTCACGGTTCCGGTGTCTCCCTTGGTCGCCCGCTGTTGCTCGGTCGGCTTGCCCGTGTCGCCCAAATTCGCCGCGTTCCTTCGTCAGCCCGCCTTTGTCGCCGTAGCACCAGCGCCGACTTTCATTCAACCGGTGTTGCTTGCGGCGGCGGTGGCTTCGTTTCCCGCTTTCGTGTTGCGCCGTCTGCGCTGTCGCCTTCACGTAGTCCTAGCCACAACGCCGGTGAACCGCAGCGCCCCAACCCGCCGGTCAACCTCGCTCCCTTCGGTCGCTGGACGCTGCGCGATGAAGCCGCGCAGCGCCGGTTACCTGCACGTTGGGCCTACTCTTACCTGCGGCTTCCCATCCGGCTTCCTGCATCACGAAGCCGAACGCATATGCCGCCCCCGTCACCCATGCACCGAACCAGATCAACAGACCGAGGATTGCGAGGTCGCTTGCCACGCCAATCGGTCGAGGGACTGACCGCCCATTTTTTGTCATTTCCGCTTGCACCGAGTCCGTGAAGACGAAGAGCGAAACGACCGCAGACACCCAAGCCATAAATAGGCCGAGATTCCTTGCGCCTTCCACACCTTCCACCAGTCCGAACCACAGCAGCACGCCGAATGTTCCGTTGATCGCTAGCCACCACACAGCGCGCCCCATCCGCCGTAGGCCCAACCCTGCGGTCGACACGGACGCCCCGCCATCAAGCTTCGTTGTTGCTTCTTCGCTGCTCATGCCTTGTCTCCTTGTTTTAGGTCGGTGGCGGCGGGGCGCCGGTCACCTTGAACGTTGGGGCTTTCAATCGTGAGCGCGTCTTCTCTCTCGATAGTTTCAGTGTCCGGGGTGCCGAGCGAACCCACATCGGCCATTCAATCGCCGTGTTACCAGCGCCGACTTTCACGCGCTCGCCGAGAATCGGGACCAAACGGGTTGCAGCGGGTGCCAGTCTTTGCAAAGGCTTTCGCATCGCGGACCGCCTGCACGCCAGTCAGTTTGTGGCTGGCGCCTGAGGGCGCTACACCCGTGGAGAGGAGCGGCCTTCGCCGAGTGGTTCGGTCCAAACCCATAAACCCTCTCGGAGGGTCGGCCTCACCCAAGGCAAGGGAAACCATTCCCGCGCGTCATTTCACGGCGGCGGCTTCGTGTGCTGCCGCAGCTTCGCCGGGTTACGCCCTCAGCCTGTTGGCGGGCATCACCCCACGTACCGGTTTGGCCCCAACCCGTCAGTCAACACGGACGCTGCGCGATGAAGCCGCGCAGCGCCGGTTACTTTCACGTTGGGGCGCTGAGAGCATGCGGCATTTGGCTTCCTCACATCCCCTGCCGTTCGCGCAGTCGCCTACGCCGTTGGTCTTGCCTGTGCGTAAGGTAAGTGCCGTGCCTTCGTTCCCAGGCGCGCGGTGGTTTGCGGCGGCTCGCGTTCCTTGCCATCGTCCACTGCAGGGGGCTCCGGTAAAGGCTTCCACGGGTGTAGCTGCATCACGGGGTCCGGCTTCGGGTCAGCTTGGCGGTCACGGTTCCGGTGTCTCCCTTGGTCGCCCGCTATTGCTCGGTCGGCTTCCCCGTGTTGCCCAAATTCGCCGCGTTCCTTCGTCGGCGCGCCTTTGTCGCCGTAGCACCACCGCCGACTTTCATTTACCCGGTGTAGCTTGCGGCGGCGGTGGCTTCGTTTCCCGCTTTCGTGCTGCGTTGTTCGCGCTGTCGCCTTCACGTAGTCCTAGCCCGGATATTTCATAGGGGAGGTCGGCGGAACAGCCGTGAGGCGCGTTAATACAGGTGTCTAAGCCGAAATTAACGAGGTTCCGCCGATGCCAAAGTGTACCGCT
>JACRLX010000053.1 GCA_016235165.1 Rhodocyclales bacterium | reverse complement strand
GCCACCCGCCCTGCCTTGAGGCGCGTCTATATCGAGAAGGTGCGCCGCCACCTGCCTGCCGCTATCCCCGCCTCTGCACCCCCGGCGCGAAGAATGACTTTCGCATCGCTGCGCTAACCGGCCCTGCCTCGATCACGAATGAGTTTCTGCCCCATGAAGTCCCGCCGTTTCACCCTCAACCACCCTCAACCCAAGCACTGGAGATCCAAGCAATGAGCAAGACCCGCAGCAGCACTGCTTTAAACACCACCCTCGTCCTCGTCCTGGCCCTCGCCGCCGGCTCCGCCCTGGCCGGCACCACCGGTACCGAGTTCCAGACGATGTACACCACGCTGCTCAACTGGGCGACCGGCTACCTCGGCAAGTCCATCGCAATCGCCGCCTTCATCCTCGGCGCCGGCATCGGCATCGCCCGCTCCTCGCCGATCCCGGCGCTGGCCGGTGTGGTCTTCGCGCTGTTCATGGTCTATGTGCCGACCATCATCGACAGCATCATGACCGCAGTCGTCTGACCGATGACCGACGCATCGCTTGAGATCCCGCGCCGCCTGAATGATCCGCCACGCATGTTCTGGTGGGATCTCGACGTGTCGCTGCTGGTGCTCGCCGCAGGCTTGGCCGGAATGATCTCGGGGTTTTTCATCACGGGTTGTGCCCTGGGCGTGCTGCTCGCCTCGGCCTACGGCCGCGCAAAGACCGGCAAGCATCCGGCCTTTGCGCTGCACCTGCTGTACTGGCATGTGCCGGCCGCCATTACGGGACTCCAGCGAACGCCGCCCTCGCACCTGCGGGAGATGGTGGGATGAAGCTCGCCTGGATGGCCGAGGACATCGCCAGCGCCCGCCGGGCCACGAGCTTTCTGGTCGCCCTGCTGGTGGCATCGATGTTCGTGAACCTGATACTCGCGATCTTCGCCGTCCGGCTATCCGGTCACGAACGCATCGTCATCGTCCCGCCCAACATTCACAAGACCTTCTGGGTGGAGTCCGACCGGGTAAGCAGCGAGTACCTCGAACAGATGGGCTACTTCCTCATGCAGCTCACGCTCAACGTCACACCCCAGAGCGTCGACCACCAGGCCAAGCTGCTGTTGCAATACGCCGCTCCCGCGTCATTTGGCGAGCTACGTACCGCGCTGCTCGCCGCCGCCGAACGTCTGAAGCGCGACGGCGCCTCGACCGTCTTCAGTGCGCAGAACCTGGTCGTCGACGAACGCACACTCCGGGTAGGTGTGCGCGGCCAGCTCACCACCTTCATCAGTGACCGCCGCGACTCGGAAGTCTCGAAGGCTTACGCCATCTAACTCCAGTACGCGGGTGGCCGCATGTTCCTCAAGACCTTTCGTGAAACCAATCCCAATGACCCTCTCGAACTCCAGTCCAAGCCTGTTACTGCTGCCATTGCTGCTGGCACTCAGTAGCCCCGCCGCCGCGCTCCAGATTCTGGACGCGAAGGACGGGGAGACCGTGCTCGGCAAGATCTCGCAGAAGGAAGTCACGCGCATCAGCGTCGAGCGCGGCCGCATCCGCAAGGTTACCGGCAACGCCGGCGAGTTCGTGCTGGAGAAGGACGAGGAGAAAGGTCAGATATTTATCCGGCCCGTGTCGCCCGACAGCACCAAGCCGATCAACCTGTTCATCACCTCCGAGCGCAGCACGATTGGCCTGGTGCTGCAACCCGTCGATACCCCGAGCGACACCATCGTCATTCGCGAGGGGCGCGATCCGCTCGCCTCCACCTCGCGCATGGAGAAGAGCGGTCGCCATGTACGCACGATCAAGAACCTGCTGCTGGCGATGGCCGGCGACGCGCTGCCCGACGACATGGAAGTGCGCGAACCGACCCAAGAGCTTGCCCTTTGGCCCGGCGTGCGCCTGAACTTGCAGCGCATGTGGCTGGGCGCCGGGATCGTCGGCGAGAAGTACCAGCTCGCCAATATCGGCAGCACCGAGCTGAACCTCGCCGAGGGCGAGCTCTACAAGCCCGGTGTCATGGCGGTGAGCCTGGAACAGGGCCGCTTGCGCCCCGGCGAATCGACCAACCTCTTCGTGATCCGGGAGCGGCGAACCCATGACTGATTCCTCGCCCATCAATCCGGCCGCCGTGAAGCGGCGCCAGTACCTGCTGCTGGCAGGGATCGCTGCGTTCATCGTCGGCGCCGCACTCCTCTCGGTATCCCTGACCGGGTCGCGGGAGCCCGGCGAGCGAGCGCTCAAACCAAAGTCTACGCAGATCCTCGCCCCCGGTGGACAGGTCGATCCGAGGGATGCCTGGCGCGGTCAGGCCGACGCCCAGTTGAAGGGCATCGAACAGAAATCGCACGAGCTGACGCAACGCAATACTGAACTGGAGGGCCAGAACAAGCAGATGCTGGAACGCTTGAAGAAACTGGAGCAGACCGGGCTCACCCCCCTGCCTCCGCCACCCGTGGCCACTCCCGCCACCCGGCCCAACTTCGGGCCGGATCGACCGAGCAATGATCAAACCGCCAACGGTCCGCAGCGGCTGCCCCCACCCCCGCTGCCATTGCCTGCCAGGGCGGGGTCGATGTCGTCCTTTGGATCTCCCGCCGTCCCGCCAGCGCCGACTATGGGCAGCGGATCGCTCGCGTCTCCTGGCATCGTCAGCGTCGCCTTGGCCGACGGGTCCGCAGTGAAGGCCGTCAAGACATCCGCGGACGCCGCCAAGGCAAACCCTGCGGCGCGTGACGCCCGCCGCTACATCCCGAGCGGAGCCTTCACCCGGGCGATCCTGCTCGGTGGTCTCGATGCCCCCACTGGCGGACAGTCACAACGCAATCCGCAACCCGTGCTGCTGCGCCTGGTCGACAACGCCGTGCTGCCCAATCACTTCCGTTCAAAGATCAAGGAATGCTTCGTGGTCGGCGCCGGCTATGGCGACGTCAGTTCGGAGCGCGCCTACATCCGTACCGAATCACTGTCCTGCGTGACGCGCGACGGAACCGCCATCGATGTCCCGATCAAGGGCTACGCCGCAGGCGAGGACGGCAAGGCCGGCATGCGCGGACGCCTGGTATCGAAGCAAGGGCAACTGCTGGCGAACGCGCTGCTCGCCGGTGTGGCCAGCGGCATCGGTCAGGCCTTCCAGCAAAGCTCGACCACGATGTCCGTCTCGCCGCTCGGTGCGACCAGCACCGTGGAGCCCGGCAAGCAATTCGAGGCCGGCTTCGGCACCGGCGTCGGCAAGGCACTCGACCGGCTCGCCCAGTACTACATCAGCCTCGCCGAGAAGGTTTTCCCGGTGATCGAGATCGACGCCGGACGCACGGTCGATGTAGTGATCACGCAGGGCATCTCCCTGCAGGGCCCGCTCGATGCCGCATCCCGGGATGACGAGGAATTTCCGCAACTCGCCGACCGCACCCGAAACTCAAGGAGAAACGACGATGACGATCAGTAAACTTCGCAATGCGCTGTGCCTTTGCCTTCTCGGCGCAAGTTGCACCCTACCGCTGCCTGCCACGGCGCAGACCGCCACAGCACCGACGGCCAACTCGATCGCCGAGCGGCTGCAGAGCCTCTACCCCGCCACGCGCTTCGGCGCGGTCAATACGACACCCTGGCCCGGCGTGTTCGAGGTGGTCATGGGCGCAAACCTCGCCTACGTGGATGAGAGCGGCCAGTACTTCCTGTTCGGCCATCTCTTCGACATGAAAGCCCAGCGCGACCTCACGGCGGAACGCAAGGATGCGCAAACGCGCGTCGACTTCGCGGCCCTGCCGCTGACCGATGCGGT
>JACRLX010000016.1 GCA_016235165.1 Rhodocyclales bacterium | reverse complement strand
TCACGCTGCTGTTGGACAGGGTCACCAGCACTTGCGCCTGCGCGGCCGCGCCCAGGGTCGCGGTGTAGGTGATCGACTGCCCTTCGGTGCCGCCGCCGCTCGCCGTCAGGCTGACGCTGGTGGCGGTTACACTACTTGGCGTTTCACTACTCGGTAAGGCCTCAGATCCTGCACTAGCGCTCGATACCTCTCCACCACCAGCTTGTATCTCGTCCAGCGTCGCCCGTTCTCTACCTCCAAACTGATACCCAAGCGAATCGATGGCCTCAGCAATCCGAAGCAATTGGACAAATGAGTGCCCATCATCCGTACGTCCGAAAATCAGGGGGCGACCAGCCGATGTTTCTTCCAAAAGACGCTCAAGACTCGACCCTTGCGCGATAGCACGTGATATCTCATCAAACTCACCTAGTTTGCCAGGCGCGAGAACGGCCTCTTTGGCGTCAGCGGCACGCCCACCAAATACCATTCCATCGAGTGTTACCGACTCTCTGTCCCTTAAAAAGTACGTTGCCCCGGAGTTAAAAGACAATTCAACCCGTCCGTTAGAGGTCGGAGTCTGTATAACCTCCCCCTCAAATACCGGATCACCGACTTTCAATTGTCGTATTAGGCCATCTTGGCCTTTGGCAAAAACCTGCCCCTCAACAGAAGCCACTTTGCCAACAACATTTCCCGAGTCAGCACGCGTCCCTCCGAACGTCATGCCATCGAGCGTCACCGACTCCCGGTCACGAAGGAAATATGCAGCCCCATCGCGAAACGCCAACTCCACATGCCCACCTGGAGCTGCTTGGACAACCTCGCCCTCATAAACAGGGTCACCTAAACGAACTTGTCGCAAACTGCCATCTTCTGCCTTGGCGAATGCCTCCCCTTTTACCGAAGCCACCTTTCCAATTGGATTACCAGAGTCAGCCATGCCATTTGCTCCAAACCATTTTCCTGGACGATGGCGACTGTATCGGCAACTGTCAAAAAATCCTATTGGACCAAAGGACTAACCCGGATATTTCACCTCGATGCCGAGCGCATGTTCCCTCACCAACGTCGAGGAACCACCTCAAGGCAGGACCGTAAGCCCTCTTACCACTTTCGGCGTCGTTTCTCTCAACGCTCAGTCAAAGCCGATTGCTTGGCTCTGAGTACCGGCTTGAGAAGATACTCAAGAATGCTTTTCTTCCCTGTAACGATATCAACTTCAGCAACCATGCCTGGGATAATTGGAAGGTTAGCGCCCAAGGAAGATCTCCCTGTCCGCACACGAACAAGAAAGAACGTATTACCACGCTCATCGGTAATCGAATCTGCGCCTATATGCTCCAGCTTTGCTTCAAGCCCCCCATAGGTCGAGAAATCGTATGCCGTGAACTTCACCATCGCAGCCTGCCCTGGTCGCAGAAATGCGATATCTTTTGGCGCAACTTTAGCCTCAAGAATCAAGGCATCATCCAGCGGAACGACTTCGACCAAATCGCGCCCAGGCTGTACGACCCCCCCCACAGTGTTGACCATCAGGCGTTTAACCGTACCCTTGACGGGAGAGCGAACCGCCGCATGCTTCACCTTGTCGGCAAGCGCGACCCCTCCTTCCGAAAATGCATTGAGCTTGGCCATGGTGTCGGCGAGTTCCTTGCGGTACTCGTTGCGCGCATTCAACTCAACTTCCTCAATTTTTCGTGATGCCTCCGCCATGGCCGCCTGGGATCGAAGAATCTGTGCGGACGCCATGTCGCGCTCACCGCGGAAACGTGCTGTATCCCTTTCGAGGCGAAGCAATTCGACTTCCGAAACCGCGCCGGAACTCATCAGTGGCTTGGTCACTGCCAGTTCCTTGGCGGTAAGGTCGTAGGCTTGGGCCGCCTGCTCTTTTTTTGCCCGCACTTCAGACAATTCCTGCTGGCGCTGAACCAGTTGCTGGCGCGCAATGGATACCTGCGCCTCCACGTTCGAGCGGGCCGACTCATAGAGTCGCTGCTCGTCCTGAACCGTCTTCGGATCCTCGACAACGACTTCCGGAGGCGCAACAAATGGCATGCCCTCCGCCAAGGCGCGCAAACGCGCCGCTTTCGTCGTCAAGGCAAGGTACTGTGATCGATTCTCCCGGACAGACGATTCAAATCGGGTTGGATCGACACGCAGCAAGATTTGACCGGCATCGACGACCTGACCTTCCTTTACATTGATTTCGGCAACGATCCCGCCATCCAGGCTTTGCAATATCTGGACCTGGCTTGATGGAATGACTTTGCCTTCACCCTTGGTAATTTCATCAACCAACGCGACCGCCGTCCACATGATGAAAAGGGCCACGGCAACAAGTATGGTTTTCACCAGGATCCTGGCCCGCAGGGGCTCCTGAAACACCATGAAATAGTCGGCGTCCTGAACGAAATCCTGGTCCTTACATCCAGGCTCCTCCTTCCAACCGGCCAACCACCTCTCGACCCAAGGCTGAACATGGCCGCTGACCCGCTCAAGGAAACTAACGAGCCAGGTATACATTGCCTGGCCCAGCCGAATGATGCCTTGTTTGTTCAATTGGCTTTCCCCACCCGTCCGGCGTGAAGCGAATCGATAACCTGTTGCCGAGGGCCATCCGACACGATCTTGCCGTCATCAATCACTATCATGCGATCCGCAAGATCGATCAAACTGAGCCTGTGGGTAACAATGACCATTGTCTTGTGCTGAATGAATTGGCCCAGGCTCGCCTTGAACTGGGTTTCAGAAGTGAAATCCATGGAACTGGTAGGCTCATCAAGCAACAGGATGGGCGGATCCAGCAGCACCGCACGCGCGATGGCAACGCCTTGACGTTGCCCACCCGACAACGATGCTCCGCGCTCGCCAATCAGCATGTCATAACCCTGGGGATGGCGGTTGGCGAACTCTGAAAGACCACCAATTTCTGCGGCGGTGACGACGGCAACATCATCCGCATACGGTGCCCGCAAGGCGATGTTCTCGCGAAGAGTTCCATAGAACAAGAGGGTATCCTGCTCGACATAGCCGATATTTCGCCTGAGGTCGGCGGGATCGAGCTGCCGCAAATCAACGCCATCAAGAAACACGGCGCCTTCGGTGGGTTGATAGAGTCCCAACATGAGCTTGTGCAGGGTCGTTTTCCCGGATCCAACCCGCCCCAGAACCACCACCCGCTCTCCCGGCTTGATCCGGAAAGAAACGTTCCGCAGAACCTCCTGGCTATGTCCGGGGTAGCAAAAACTGACGTTCCTGAATTCAATTTCCCCACGAATTTCGGGGCGATGAATAAAGGCGGACTCCTCGGTTCGCTCTCCGGGAGTCGTCATCGTCGCTTCCAATCCGGCAAGCGCGGTTTTGGCATTCTCGAACTGCATCAACAAGCCGACAAATTGACTGAGGGGCGCCATGGCGCGACTTGAGAGCATGGTGCAAGCAATCAGCCCTCCCATGGTCAGCCAACGCTCGTTGATCAGATACACACCTGCCACGATGATCAACAGGTTTACCAGCTGTGCCACGGTAGCGACGCCACTGGAGGCCGATGACGACAACAAGCGCAGCGTGGCGCTGGTTCTGGCCAGAAACGCCGCCGAACTTTCCCACTTCGCCTGCATCAGCCCCTCAGCCCCATTGGCCTTGATGGTTTCCAGTGCAGTCAGACTTTCGATCAGCGTGGCATTACGCAATGCAGCAGCACGGAAGGTGGTATCGGAGAGCTCGCGCATCTTGAACTGAACCACATAGCCGTAAATCACCATGCCGACAATGCCAACCATCGGGAAAAGCACCAACGGCCAGGAAATCCAAAGCATTACCAGCAGGAAGAGTATGGCAAACGGAAGGTCGATAAGCGCCGTTACGGTGGCAGACGCGATGAAGTCCCTGACGGACTCAAAGGCGCGGAGATTGGCCGCGAAGGATCCGACGGACTCCGGTCGTCGGGCCAATCTCATGCCGAGTACCCGCTCCATGATCTTGGCGGACAGGTTCAAATCGATTCGCGAACTCGCAAGATCAACGAAATGACTGCGGAGCAGGCGAATCGCGTAGTCCATCACCATCACCAGCAGCAGACCGGCCGCCAGCATCCAGAGGGTTTCGATCGCGTTGTTCGGAACGACGCGATCGTAAACATTCATGGTAAATACCGGCATTGCCAAGGCGAAAACATTGACCAAGGCGGCCGCGGCAATGATGTCTCGATATACCGGCAACTGGTCGAAAATGGCCCCCCAGAACCAGTGCCTCTCGGGAGCTTCAATCACGACGGGTGTGCGCTCATCGAAACGGAAATGCGGTCGGGCAAAAATGGCAATCCCGGTGTAGCGAGCGTCGAGATCCGCGCGGGTCAGGGTCACAGCGCCTTGTCCTGAATCCGGAAACAACAAACGTGCGCTCTGGCCATCACTCTCCCAGCCCAGAAGAATGGTAGCCTCGTTTTCTTTCAGTATCAGTATCACAGGCAACAGGGCCGTATCGATATCGGCCAGGGAGCGGCGGACCAACTTGCTAGCAAAACCCGCCCGCTGGGCAGCGCGAACAAAAAGTGAAGGAGTCAGACCTGCCGCCGACAGAGGCAAGCCCGCTGTCAGCGCGGCATGGGTGCTGGGTCTGCCATGAATGCGGGTTAATTCGACCAGGCAATCCAGCAATGGATCATGATGAAGAGAATCCTCGCGAACCCCATCCACTCGTACATGACGAGCGGCCGACTCCCTGGAACCTGTAGCCGCGCTTGCCTGGGCGCCTGCGGCATTGGCCGAAGAATCCGTCGAACCGGAATCGAGGTTCATGCTTGCTTCCGAGCCAGAATTACTCATTTTAGGTCAATTGGGCATGTTCGATAGGAACCGCAAATCGGATTCCGTCGGGAAGAATTATGCCCGTATTGTCAAGCAGTGGAGCAGCATCCATTCCGTATCTGCCTTCGGAAATCCCGCAAATAAAAAAGGCTGAAGCCAGAAACCGGCTTCAGCCCTGCATGGAGAATTTTTCGCCCAGCCTGTCGGCCGAGGCCCATCAAGTCGGATCAGGCCCCGAGCGCGGTCTTGATTTGCTCCAGCGTCAACGGATCGTCGATGGTGGTCAAGTCGCCCGGATCGCGTCCCTCCGCGAGCGCCTGGATCGAGCGGCGCAACATCTTGCCAGAACGTGTCTTGGGCAATCCGGTGACGAAATGAATGTGCTTCGGCCGCGCGATGGCGCCCAAGTTGCTATCGACCACCTTCTTGATCTCGGCTTCCAGAGCAGCGCGCAATTCCGGTGTCGCCACCCGCGCCTGATCCTTGACCACGGCAAAGGCGACCGGCTCCTGACCCTTCAACTGGTCGCTGACACCCACCACCGCCACCTCGGCTACGGCGCTGTGGCCTTGCACTGCCTCCTCGATCTCGCGTGTGCCCAGGCGATGGCCGGCGACATTTATGACGTCATCGGTACGACCAAGGATGAAGTGATAGCCCTCTTCATCCTTGATGCCCCAGTCGAATGAGGAATAGACCTGCGGCTCCTTGAACAAGCTGAAATAAGTGCTGACGAAACGCTCGTCGTCACCCCACACGGTCGACAGGCAACCGGGCGGCAATGGCGGCACGATGCCGACGATGCCTTTCTCGTTCGGCTCGCAAACCGTACCGTCTTCGCGGAAGATGCGCAGGTCGTAGCCATAGACAGGGAAGCTTGGGGTGCCGAACTTGATCTTGGTGTCCTCAATGCCGCGCACGGTCGACAGGATTGGCCACCCGGTTTCGGTCTGCCAGTAATTGTCGATCACCGGCAGCTTGAGTTCACCCATGATCCACTCGTGGGTCGGCTGGTCGAGCGGCTCACCGGCGAGGAACAGGTGCTTGAGCTTGGACAGGTCGTACTTGTGCAGCCAACTGGCGTCGCTCTTCTTCAGTACGCGGATTGCGGTCGGCGCAGAGAACATCACCGTGACCTGATACTTTTCGACAATCTGCCACCAGATGCCGGGATCGGGGCGGATAGGCGTGCCTTCGTACATGATGGTCGCCATGCCGGCAATCAACGGTCCGTAGATGATGTAACTGTGGCCAACCACCCAGCCGATGTCGGAGGTGGAGAACATGGTCTCGCCCTCGCCGCCAGTGAAGATGTGCTTCATCGAGGCCGCCAGTGCCACGGCGTAGCCGCCGGTATCGCGCTGCACGCCCTTGGGCTTGCCGGTGGTGCCGGAGGTGTAAAGGATGTAGGAAGGCTCGGTCGACTCCATCCACTCGCAGGGTACTTCGGCATTCATGTACTGACTGCGCAGCGTGGCGTAATCCACGTCACGGCCTTCGACTCGCGGCCAGCCCTTGTCGAGGCCCCGGTCAACCATCAGCACCTTGGTCGGCGGGAACTGTGCCAATTTGCAGGCCTCGTCCAGCAGGTGCTTATAGGGCACGGCCTTGCCGCCACGCATGCCGGCGTCGCTGGAAACGATCAGCTTGGGCTTGGCGTCGTCGATGCGGGTCGCCAGCGAACCGGAGGCGAAGCCACCGAAAACCACGGAATGGATTGCACCGATGCGAGCACAGGCGAGAATGGCAAACGTCGCCTCGGCAATCATCGGCATGTAGACCAGGACGCGATCACCCTTGCTTACTCCGAGCGATTTCATGATCGCAGCGGTGCGCATCACCTCGCTCTTCAGTTCCGCGAAGCTGTAGGTCTTTTCTTCATTGGTTTCGGTCGAAATGTAGACCAGCGCACGGTCATTGGGACGCTTGGCGGCATGGCGGTCAACAGCGTTGTGGCACAGGTTGGTCGTGCCGCCGACGAACCACTTCGAAAACGGTGGGCGCGAAAAATCGCAGATCTGCCGCGGCGGTGTCTGCCAGTCGATCAGTTGGGCCTGCTCGGCCCAGAATTCGTCCCGCTGCTCGATAGAACGCTTATGGAAATCGGCGTACTTGCCCATGACTATCCTCGCTGGTTGGTGACTTGTGGTCGTTAAGTGTCGGATTTTGCTGTTTGGCAATCAGTGCCGAATATCGACGACGACGCGGCCCTTGACGCGGCCCTGGATATAGTCGTCGAAGGCGGCCGGGAGGTCGGCAAACGCAATGTGCCGAGTCATCGCCGCCAGATGGCGCGGCTTCATGTCGCTTGCCAGACGCTGCCAGACGCCGCTGCGATAGGGTTCGCCGATGTAGCCGGAGTCGATGCCGAGCAGCGAAGCGCCACGCAGGATGAAGGGCGCCACCGTCGTGTTGAGGCTCATGCTGGCAGCCAGGCCGATGCTGGCAATCGTGCCGCCCTGCTTCATGGTGCTGGCGATCCAGGCCAGATAGTCGCCGCCAAGGTTATCGACCGCGCCGGCCCACATCTCCTTGCCCAGCGGCTTGATCTTTGCCAGGTCGAGCGATTGACGCAGCATCACTTCCTTGGCGCCCAGCCCCTTCAGGTAATCGATTTCGCTTTCCTTGCCGGTAAATGCCACAACGTGATAGCCGCGCGCGGCCAGCATGTCCACCGCCAGGCTGCCGACGCCGCCGGTGGCGCCATTGACGATGACCGGACCGTTGGCCGGTTTCAGGCCGTTCTCTTCCATGCGTACGATGCCGAGACCGGCGGTGAAGCCGGCGGTACCAAGGGCCATGGCCTCGGCAGCGCTAAGCCCAGCGGGCAGTTTGTGGACCCAGTTCGCCGGAATCCGCGCCCGTTCCGCATAACCGCCGTGGTGGGCCACACCAATGTCGTAGCTGGTTGCCAGGACTTCATCTCCTGCCTGGAATCGTGAATCGGAACTGGCAAGGACTTCCCCCACCAGATCGATCCCGCCCACACAGGGGAAGCGACGAATGATCCGCCCGGCGCCAGTGGCAGCCAGGGCATCTTTGTAATTAATGCTGGAGTGGGTGACCGCAATTGTGACTTCGCCCGGATCAAGCTGAGTGTCGTCCATGTCGACGAACCGGCTGACGATCGTGCTGTCTTCCTGATTGATCAGGTAGGCCTTGAAGCTCAAAGTGATCTCCTCGTATGCCGCCAATTCATGCGCCGGCTGGTCTTGTTCTGTCCGGTTCTAGCGCGGCGATTATATGCAGCAGATGCTTACAGAGCGCTGAATGCTCCGGGTTCGGGGGTTTACGGAGGCCAGGATCGAAGCTATAGTCCGACCCCATGCGAGCAATACATATTTTATACGTAGGGTCTTTGGCCCTCGCAGGTTTGGGTTTTTCGCCGCTTTCTCTTGCAGAAGAACCTATCGTCGTGCAGCCCGTGGCGCCGGTATCCTTCGTCGATCGCGCCACGGCGGGAGCGCAGGATGCCATCGACAGCGCACTGGATCTGCTGGGCATACGCTATCGGCGCGGCGGCAGCTCGCCGGAAGCTGGCTTCGACTGTTCAGGGTTTGTCAGCCACGTGTTTCGCGAAGGCCTCGGTCTTGTACTACCGCGAAGCTCGAAAGAAATGAGTAAAACCGGCGAAGCGGTGAATCGCGAGGAGTTGAAGCCCGGAGATCTGGTCTTCTTCAATACGATGCGAAGCGCGTTCTCCCACGTCGGTATTTATCTGGGCGACAACCAGTTCGTTCACGCCCCTCGTGCTGGCGGCCGGGTCAGAATCGAGGATCTGCGCGACAACTACTGGGTCAAGCGATTCAACGGCGCCCGCCGCGTCAGCCCCGAGTAAACGCCAAGGCAACGGACGCGGTCTTTTTTTTGCTTGCAATTGCGAATGATTCTTAATACAATACCACCATCCAAATTGACTTCCCTGTTTGACACCATGAGAATCAAGACCCTAGCCGCATCCCTGCTCATCATCGCAGTGACTACCAGCCAGACCGCAGTCGCACAGGAAAAGCTGCTCAACCTGTATTCGGCTCGCCACTACCAGACCGATGAAGCCCTGTATGCCAATTTCACCCGCCAGACCGGGATCAAGATCAATCGCATCGAGGCCAAGGAAGACGAGCTGCTTGAGCGAATCCGCAACGAAGGCGCGAAAAGCCCGGCCGACATTTTTCTGACGGTCGACGCGGCGCGGCTTGCCAAAGCCGACGAGTTGGGACTGTTTGCTCCGGTCAAGTCAAAGGTGCTGGAAGATCGCATCCCGGCGAACTTGCGCAGCCCCGACTGGTTTGCGTTCTCGACCCGGGCCCGGGTGATCATCGCCAATCGCGATCAAGTCCGCACCGAGGACGTACAAAACTACGAAGACTTGGCCAACCCCAAGCTGAAGGGCAAGGTGTGTTCCCGCTCGGGTAGCCACCCCTACAATCTTTCCCTAATGTCGGCGCTGATCGCTCACCTCGGCGAAGCCAAGGCGGAAGAATGGGCGCGCGGGGTGGTAGGCAATTTTGCCCGCAGCCCGAAGGGCGGCGATACCGACCAGATCAAATCGGTTGCCGCCGGGGAATGCGGTGTCGCCGTTTCCAACACCTATTACCTTGCGCGCCTGCTGCGATCGGAAAAGGCGGAAGACAGAAAACTGATGGAGAAGATTTCCATCATCTGGCCCAACCAGAAGAGTTTTGGCGCCCATATCAACATCTCCGGTGGCGGCATGCTGAAAAGCGCACCCAACAAGGATTCCGCCGTCCGCTTCCTTGAATATCTCGCGTCCGACGACGCTCAGCGCTACTTTGCCGACGGCAACAATGAGTGGCCAGCCGTAAGCAACCTGGCGGTCAAGAACCCGGCGCTCGACGCCATGGGCAAGTTCAAGGCTGACTCGCTTCCAGTCGCGACCCTGGCGAGGAATGCAGCGTCAGCGCAAAAGATCTACGATCGCGCCGGCTGGAAATAACCCGCCGGGAATCTTCCGGCGGGCGCAAGGTCGCCGTATCGCCAGCGCCGACTTTCAGCGCGATTGTTCCTCGACACAAAACAAACTGTTCGTTTATCCCCTGTTTCCGGCGACAGGCGGATTGCCTATAGTGCGGGCTCCACAACCCAACAAGCAACGGAGCCCCGAAATGTCGAAACCCGAAATCGCCGCGAAGTCCCCTTTTGCCGTCAATGTCGAGAAGGGCAAGGATTACTACTGGTGCTCCTGCGGCAAGAGCAAAACCCAACCCTTTTGCGATGGCAGCCATAAAGGCTCCGAATTCGAGCCGACGAAATACACGGCCGATGAAAGCAAGACGGTCTATTTCTGCGGCTGCAAGCAAAGCGCCAACGGGGCACTTTGCGACGGCAGCCACAAATCGCTTTAACAGGAACTCACCTGGCTGCGCCCGGCGGAGATCTGCCGGGCAAGCAGCACGATCGGCAGCAGCCCGACGCCGACAATCGCCAGCGCGGCGCCGGATGCCTCCGCCAGCCGCTCATCCGCCGCCAGCGTAAAAGTCTGCGTGGCCAGGGTATCGAAGTTGAAGGGGCGCATCACCAGGGTGGCCGGAAGTTCCTTCATCACATCGACGAATACGAGCAAGGCCGCTGTCAGCAAACTTCCCCGCAGCAAGGGCAGATGTACCCGTTGCAGGGTTTCCGCCGGTCCACAGCCGAGGCTGCGCGCAGCGGATTCCATGCTCGGCGTGATGCGACCCAAGCCTGCTTCGACCGTTTGCAAGGCAATCGCCAGGAAGCGCGCAAGATAGGCATACACCAAGGCGGCAATGCCGCCCGTCAGGATCAAGCCGGGGTTGCTGCCCCCGAATTGCTGCCAAAGACCGGCAAGCCAGTGATCCAGACGCGTCACAGGTATCAGTACGCCAACCGCGATGACCGAGCCGGGAACCGCGTAACCGAGCCCCACCACCCGCGCCGCCATTAGCGAAAGCCGTCGCCCATCGCGCGCTGCAAAGCCGAGCAGCAAGGCAAACGCTGCCGCCAATAACGCTGCCACGGCCGCCAGCAGCAAACTGTTGCGCGCCAGGATCAAAAAGCGGCCGGTAAAGTCGCCACCTTCGTCGCCCGGATTCCCCATCGCCAGGCGCAGCAGCAATATCGCCGGCAGCACGAACCCGATGACCACCGGAATCGCGCAGCCGATCTGTGCCAGCAGTACCTGCCACCCTTTCAGCACCTGGCGCGTCGCCCGGCGCCGCCCCGAAGTATCGTGATAACGGGCACGGCCCCGACTGATGCGCTCCAGCAGGATCAGCAGCGCAACGAAGCCCAGCAAGGCCGCAGACAACTGAGCCGCCGCGACGCGATCGCCGAGCGAGAACCAGGCGCGGTAGATGCCGGTGGTGAACGTCTGCACGGCGAAATAGGCCACGGTTCCATAGTCGGCAAGGGTCTCCATCAGGGCCAGCGCCATCCCGGCCGCGATGGCGGGCCGCGCCAACGGAATCGACACCCGCCAGAAACCCTGCCAGGGGTTAAGCCCAAGTGCACGCGCCGCCTCGATCATGCCGCCCGCCCGTTCCAGAAACGCGGTACGCACCAGCAAATAGACGTAGGGGTACAAAACGCACGAAAACAGGACGATCGCCCCCCCCAGCGAACGCACGTCAGGAAACCAGTAGTCGCCCTTTTTCCAGCCGAAAGCGTCGCGCAAGCCCGTCTGCAGCGGACCGACAAACTGCAGAAAGTCGGTATAGGTGTAAGCCAGTACATACGCCGGCATGGCCATCGGCAGCAACAGAGCCCATTCGGCAACGCGGCGCCCGGGGAAATCGTTGAGCGCGACCAGCCACGCCGCGCCGGTGCCCATCGAGGCGACGCCCAACCCGACTCCCAGGCAAAGCCAGACAGAATTGGCCACGTACTCGGGCAGCACCGTATCCAGCAGATGGCTCCAGGTTCCCGAGGTGCCGCCGCTGAAAAGATTGACGCCGACGGCAAGCACCGGCAAGGCCACCAGCAGGGCGAGCACGAAGGCGAAGGAATCCAGCGGTGAGGAACTGAGCGGACGAGACACGGCTCACTGATTATAATTGAGACTCATTCTTATGCGCCGCATCCTCAGCTTCATGCCATTGCTGGAAGTCGATCATGTCAGTCATGCCTACGGCAGCCATGCCGTGGTCAGGGATTTGTCGTTTGCATTGAAGCCCGGTGAAATCGCCTGCCTGCTTGGTGCCTCCGGCTGCGGCAAGACCACCATGCTGCGCCTGATCGCGGGATTCGAGGCTCCCGATGCAGGAAACATCCGCCTCAACGGCAAGACGATCGCCGACGGCAAGATGCAGGTACCGGCGGAGGCCCGCCGCATTGGCATGGTGTTCCAGGACTACGCCTTGTTCCCGCACCTGAACATTGCCGACAACATCGGCTTCGGCCTGCGCGAAGAATCGGCGCCGGCGAGACGGCGACGCGTGGTGGAAATGCTCGAACTGATCGGCTTGGGCAATCGTGGCGAGCGCTATCCCCATGAGCTTTCCGGCGGACAGCAGCAACGCGTGGCCCTGGCCCGCGCGCTGGCCCCGCAGCCGCATCTGCTGCTGCTCGACGAACCCTTCTCCAACCTCGACGTCGAATTGCGTGAACGCCTGTCGCTGGAGGTGCGCGATATCCTCAAGCGGGCGGGGATGGCCGCGATCCTGGTAACCCACGACCAGAACGAGGCCTTCGCCGTCGCCGACGTGGTTGGCATCATGCGCGAAGGCCGCATCGAGCAGTGGGACACACCTTACAACCTCTATCACCGGCCGGCTACTCGCCATGTCGCCGACTTTGTCGGCCAGGGCACCTTCCTGCCGGGTGAAGTGCTGTCACGCAAGGTGGTCGCGGTTGAGCTGGGGCGACTGGATTCCGAGCTGCCCATGGACTGCGCTTCCAGTTGCGACGAGTGCGGCCGGGGCTGCCGCCTCGATGTGCTGCTGCGCCCCGACGATGTGATTCACGACGACGCCAGCGAGGTCAAGGCCGAAGTAGTAGCCAAGGCGTTTCGCGGCGCGCAGTTCCTCTACACCCTGCGCCTGGCCTCGGGAGCGGAGGTGCTGTCCCTGGTTCCCTCCCATCATAATCATGCGATCGGCGAAAGAATCGGCATCCGGCTGGATGTCGATCACGTCGTCACCTTCAATCGGGGCACATGATCCCCTGGCTGCCCGAGGAGCGGATATTTCCTCCGCTCGACGCAGCACTGACCGAGCCCAACGGGCTGCTTGCAGCGGGCGGCGACCTTTCCCCGGAGCGCTTGCTCGCAGCCTATCGGCAAGGCATCTTTCCCTGGTTTTCGGCGGGCGAGCCCATCCTCTGGTGGAGCCCGAATCCGCGCATGGTGCTCATCCCCGGCGAATTCAAGTTGCGTCGCTCGCTGGCCAAGACCCTGCGCAATTCATCCTATGAAGTGCGCTTCGACACCGCATTTCCCTTGGTCATTGCGGCATGCGCCGGCGTCCCCCGCGAGGGGCAGGCCGGCACCTGGATCACCGACGAGATGCGCCAGGCCTATATCGACTTGCATCGCATGGGTTACGCGCACAGCGTCGAAACCTGGATCGATGGCGAGTTGGCAGGCGGACTCTACGGCATCGCAATCGGCAAAGCCTTCTACGGCGAATCGATGTTCTCGCTGCGCCGCGATGCCTCCAAGATTGCCCTTGCCCACTTGTGCGAATACCTCAAGCGCCGCGGTTTCGGCATAATCGACTGCCAGATGGAAACCCGACACTTGGCCTCTTTGGGCGCACGCCCGATATCCCGTCGTGAGTTCGCTGCGCGGCTGGCAGACCTGTGCGCCGAGGGTGACCCGCCGATGCGCTGGCGCGCCGACGCAATCGACGCCTGCTTCAAGGTCCGTACATGACCCATCTGCGCGACCTGCCGCCGTTTCCGCTGTTGCAGTTTTACGCCACGGCACCCTACGGCTGCTCCTATCTGCCCGGACGCATCGCTCGATCCCAGGTGGCCACGCCGACGCACCTGATCGATACCGCCACCTACGGCGAACTGGTTCGCGCCGGATTCCGGCGCAGCGGCGTGTTTACCTACCGACCCTACTGCGACGCCTGCCGCGAGTGCCAGCCGGTGCGGATCAAGGTTGCCGAGTTCATTCCCAATCGCAGCCAGACCCGCGCCCTGGCACGCCACGCAGACCTGACGGCACGTGAGTGCAGCCTCAGCTTTCGCGAGGAGCACTACCAGCTTTACCAGCACTATCAGGCGGCGCGCCACTCCGGTGGCGGCATGGATCAGGACAGTCGCGATCAGTACGCGCACTTCCTGCTCCAGACCCACGTCGATAGTCGCCTGATCGAATTTCGCGAAGGCGACCAGTTGCGCGCCGTCAGCATCATCGACGTGCTGGCCGACGGCCTTTCTTCGGTGTACACCTTTTACGATCCGGATGTCGCCGGCGCCAGTTACGGAACCTATGCCATCCTCTGGCAGATCGCCCAGTGCCAGCACCTGGGTCTGCCGTGGCTGTATCTCGGCTACTGGATCCGCGAAAGCCGCAAGATGGCCTACAAATCCCGCTTCCAGCCGCTCCAGGCCTTGCGCCACGGTGAATGGCAGCCGGTCGAGCCCTGAGGTCATCCCGCGTGGCGATATGGCAGAACCATTTTCCATTGGATGAGGCAAACCATGTACGCGCGGTGGAAAGCGGCTGGGTCACAGGCGTCGCCCGGCCCATCCACCTTGGCCGCAGCAGCCATGTCTGGGATGTGCGCATCCACGACGACGCCGATCGCCTGGTCTGCGTCTCGCGCGTGACCATGGCCGTGCTTTCGACGCCGATGCGCTATTGAGTCGTCGCTGACGCTCCAGGCATCAGGCCTCGCTCAAGCGCGGCGCCAACTGGTGCCCTGAGGGCCATCCTCCAGCACGACCCCTGCCGCCTTCAATTCGTCGCGCAAGCGATCGGCTTCGGCAAAGTTGCGCGCTTTTTTCGCCGTGCTGCGAGCGCCGACTTTTGCCTCGATCTCTTCGTTGCTCAGTCCGCCCGAAGGTGTCGCTTGAAGAAACTCCACCGGGTCGCGTTGCAGCAGGCCAAGCACTCCGGCCAGTGCCTTGAGCTGGGGTGCCAGCGCCACCTCGCCGCGATTCACCGCCCCGGCAAGATCGAACAGCACGGCCATGGCCTCGGGGGTGCCAAAGTCGTCGTCCAGTGCCTCCTTGAAGCGGCGTCCATGCGTTTCATTCCAATCCACTTCCACCGTGCCGCTCGTGCCCTTGAGCGCCGTATACAGTCGGGTCAGTGCCTGCCGCGCGTCATCGAGGTGGTGGTCGGAATAGTTGAGCGGGCTGCGGTAATGGGCGCGCAAGATGAAAAAACGCACGACTTCCGCGTCGTACTTTTTCAGCACCTCGCGAATGGTGAAGAAATTGCCCAGCGACTTCGACATCTTTTCGTCGTCGACCCGTACAAAACCGTTGTGCATCCAGTAATTGACGAACCGGCATTGGTGGGCGCCTTCCGACTGGGCAATCTCGTTCTCGTGGTGCGGAAACTGCAGGTCCTGCCCGCCGCCATGGATATCGAAGTGGCGACCCAGCAATTGCGAACCCATCGCCGAACATTCGATATGCCAGCCCGGCCTTCCGGGGCCCCAGGGTGACTGCCACTTGACCTCGGCCGGCTCGTCGTCACGCGCATGCTTCCACAGCACGAAATCCAGTGGATCCTGCTTGCCGGCCATGACATCGACGCGCTCGCCGGCGCGCAAATCTTCCAGCGATTTCCCGGACAGCTTGCCGTAGCCCTCGAACCGGCGCACCGAATAACAGATGTCACGGTTCTCGGCGACATAGGCATAGCCGTTTCGTTCGAGCACGCCGATCATTTCCAGCATCCGATCCACATAGTCTGTGGCGCGCGGCTCGGCATCGGGGCGCAGTACCCCAAGCGCAGCGGCATCCTCGTTCATCGCCGCGATGTAGCGGTCGGTCAGTTGCCGGATGGACTCGCCGTTCTCCGCCGCCCGCCTGATGATCTTGTCATCGATATCGGTGATATTGCGCACATAGGTGAGCGCATAGCCGCTGGCCCGCAACCAGCGCGCGACCATGTCGAACACCACCATGACCCGGGCGTGCCCAAGATGGCAAAAGTCATAGACCGTCATGCCGCAGACGTACATATTCACGCGACCGGGCGAAATAGGTACGAAGGCCTGCTTTTCGCGGGCAAGGGTGTTGTATATCTTCAGCATGGAAAGGTCTGCTCGCCGGGGCGGGAAAAAGCGGCAATAAGGGCTCGAAAGGCAGGCATTATCAGCCTTTCGATCGAATGCTTCCGGTTGTGGGGAGGGCGGGCTTCTTGTTAGAATCCAACGCTGAATCCCGCATGTATTCTTGTGGAACAGGCAGTCTCAGGACAGGCCGGGACGAGATTTCAAGCTACCGGCTACCCCGGCCGCAACACTTTCAATTTCAGGCAATTGCCAGCGAGAAGTATATACCATGAGCCAAACCCGCCTCAACGTCACGCACCTGTTGGCAGCCGTCGCATCGATGGTTCTGCTGACCGTAGCCTCCCCGGCAAGCGCCGACGCACTGCAGGATATCGGCAAGCTGGTCAAGCAGGGACAACATGCCCAGGCGCTGGAACAGGTCGACAAATACCTGGCCGGCAAGCCCAAGGATGCCCAGGGTCGCTTCCTCAAGGGCATCATCCTCACCGAGATGAACAAGGCCAACGACGCCATCGCCGTGTTCACCAAGCTCACCGAGGAATTCCCCGAACTGCCCGAACCCTACAACAACCTGGCCGTCATCTACGCGCAGCAAAAGCAGTTCGACAAGGCCAAGCAAGCCCTCGAAATGGCGATTCGCACTCATCCGTCCTATGCCACCGCCCATGAAAACCTCGGCGACATCTATGCCCGCCTGGCCAGCCAGGCCTACGACAAGGCGCTACAGATCGATTCCTCGAACTCCAGCGCCCAGGCCAAACTCGCCTTGATCCGCGACCTGATGGGAGGCGGACGTAGCGGCAAGCCCACGCGACCCATCAGCGACGGCAAATCGTCCGAGCCGATCAAGATCGCCGAAGCGCCGAAGCCGCTGACGGCGGCGGCACCGCCCGCCGCACCGGCACCGGTTGCCACCCCCGGCGCTGCACCCGCCCCCCCAGCCAAGCCGGCTGAAGCGGCCAAACCAGCCGAAGCTGCGAAGCCGGCCGAGCCATCCAAGGCACCCGTGGCCAAAGCATCAGGAGATGCCGTCGCGGACATTGCGCGCGCCATCGACCTCTGGGCTGCCGCATGGTCGCGCAAGGACATGAAAGCCTACCTCGGTGCCTATGCCAAGGACTTCAAGACTCCCGGCGGCGAGAGCCGCTCGGCATGGGACGCGGAACGCACCAAGCGGGTCAACAAGCCGGGCACGATCCTGGTCAGCTATGAAAATCTCAAGGTCAGCGTGGATGGCGATACCGCCACGGCGAAATTCCGCCAGCACTACAAGTCGGCCAACCTGAAAACGTCGAGCAACAAGGTTTTGCATTTGGTGAAGCGTGACGGCAAGTGGCAGATCGTGCAGGAGCGGGTCGGCAGTTGATGGCCAGCCGCCTGCGCCAACTTGCAATCGTTGCCACGGCGGGCTGCCTGTTGACGGCCGGGGCTGCCGGCGCCGCGGGCAAGGCCCCCAGGCACCTGAAGAAGACCAATACCCATTCCACCCAGGCGCATTTCACCGACTCTGGTCCGGAGCCCCTGCTGGCCAAGGTGTTCGACGCGATCGAGACCAATCGCCTCGATCTGGCAATGCAGCAGACCGATGCGCTGATCAAGGCCTATCCCAATTTTCGTCTGGCCCATCTGATTCGGGGTGATCTGCTGCTGGCACGGTCGCGCCCCCTCAACAGTTTCGGCGAGGGAGGCAACTCCACCGCGTTGGACAAGGTGGCCGACTTGCGTGACGAAGCCATCGTCCGGCTCAAGGGCTACCGCACCAAGCCAGGTACTGACTACGTTCCTCGCTATCTGTTGCAGATGCACCCCGAGCAAAGGCATGCCGTGGTGGTGGACACTCAGAAGTCACGCCTTTACCTGTATCAGAACGACAAGGGTACGCCGCGCTTTGTCGCCGACTACTACATCTCCCAGGGCAAACTCGGCGCGGAAAAAAGTCGTGAAGGCGACAAGAAAACCCCGATCGGCGTCTATCACGTCACCTCCAGCCTGCCGCGCCAGAAGTTGACGGATTTTTATGGCAGCGGTGCCTTTCCCATCAACTATCCCAATGAGTGGGACAAGCGCCAGGGGCGCAATGGTCATGGCATCTGGCTCCACGGCACGCCCTCGGATACGTTTTCGCGGCCGCCCAAGGCATCCGATGGCTGCGTCGTCCTCGCCAATCAGGATCTCGATTCCCTGGCAAAAAGTCTTCAGGTGGGCCTCACGCCGGTGATCATCAGCAACAGTGTCGAATGGCTTTCGCTCGACGACTGGCAGACCGAGCGCAGCTCGCTGCTGAAAATGATCGAGGAATGGCGCGGCGACTGGGAAAGCCGCAACATCGATGCCTATGCCCGCCACTACTCGCAGAAGTTCAACGCCGACGGCCAGGGCTATCGCGACTGGGTCGAGCACAAGCGCAAGGTCAATGGCGGCAAGACCTGGATCAAGGTCGGCACCGGCAACATCAGCATGTTCCGCAATCCCGGCCGCGAAGAATACGTTGTCGTCACCTTCGAGCAGGACTATCGTTCCAACAACCTTTCCAACCAGATGAAAAAGCGGCAGTACTGGATCAAGGAAAGCGGCCGCTGGAAGATCATCTACGAAGGCGCAGCCTGATTTCCTGCGCGGCACGTCAGCTTACTTCCATCACCGTCTCCGGAGGTTTCATGCGTCACCTGTTGCTCTCCCTTTTTTCTTTTTTGCTGGTCGCGAGCGTGCAAGCCGCCAACCCACAGCTTGAAGTCAAGACATCGCAAGGCACGCTGACCATCGAGCTGTATCAGGAGAAGGCGCCCAAAACCGTGGAGAACTTTCTCCAGTATGCAAAGGACGGCTTCTTCAACGGCACGGTCTTCCACCGCGTGATTCCGGGTTTCATGATCCAGGGGGGCGGCATGACACCCGACCTCAAGGAAAAGCCGACCCGTCCGCCGATCCCCAACGAAGCCAAAAACGGCCTGCGCAACGAGCCCGGCAGCCTGGCCATGGCTCGCACCAGCGACCCGCATTCCGCCAGCGCGCAGTTTTTCATCAACCTCAAGGACAACGGTTTTCTTGACTATCCGAGCCGCGACGGCTGGGGCTATGCCGTGTTCGGCAAGGTCGTCCAGGGATTCGAGATCGTCGAGAAAATCGCCAGGGTAGCGACCGACAATGCCGGACCGCATCGCGATGTGCCCATCACGCCGGTGGTGATCGAATCCATCAGGCTGCTCCCGGCAAAAAAATAATCCCCACAGGAACCCAACCATGATCAAGCTCACCACCAATCACGGCGTCATCGCCATCGAACTCGACGCCGACAAGGCACCGAAAAGCGCCGCCAATTTTCTTGCCTACGTCGAATCCGGACATTACGACAACACCATCTTCCACCGCGTGATCGACGGCTTCATGATCCAGGGCGGCGGATTCGAGCCGGGAATGAACCAGAAGTCGGTGCGCGAGCCGATCGAGAACGAAGCCGGTAACGGCCTGCGCAACGAGCGCTACACGGTCGCCATGGCGCGCACCTCGGACCCTCACTCGGCCACCGCGCAATTCTTCATCAACGTCGGCGACAACGACTTTCTCGACAACGACAAATGCCAGGACGGCTGGGGTTATTGCGTCTTCGGTCGCGTCGTCGAAGGCCAGGACGTGGTGGACAAAATCAAGGGCGTGAAGACCGGCAACAAGGGCTTCCACCAGAACGTGCCGCGCGAGGACGTGGTCATCGAGCGCGCCGAAAAGGTCTGATGTCGCCGGCGGTTCCATGCCTTCGGAAATCACCGGAACCGCGCGCTTCGTTTCCGACTTGCACCTCAGGGCCGAAAGGCCCGATCTGGTGCGGCGCTTCGCCGGCTTCCTGGCCGACACCGCCGCCGCGAACGTCGATTCCCTCTTCATCCTCGGCGATCTGTTCGAATACTGGATCGGCGACGACGACCTCGCCGACTCCTTCAATGCCGACGTCTGCAACCTGCTGCGCAGCACGGCGGACATGGGCGTCAGCCTCTACTTCATCGCCGGCAATCGCGATTTCCTGATCGGCCCGCGCTTCGCCGCCGCGGCGCGCTTGATGCTGCTCGACGACGCAACAAAAGTCGGCGCTGGCGGTACGGCGACCTTGCTACTCCATGGCGACACCATCTGCACCGACGACCTGCCCTATCAGGAGTTTCGCCGCCTGGTGCGTGGCGAGGAATGGCAGCAGCACTTTCTTGCCCGCCCGCTGTCGGAACGACGCGCCGAAGTCGAAAGCCTGCGCCGTCGCAGCGCGAAGGCGATGCAGGCCAAGACGGCGGCCATCATGGATGCCAATGCCGGGGCAATTCGCGCCGCGCTGATACGCCACGACTGCAAGCGCCTGATCCACGGCCATACGCACCGGCCCAGGCACGAGACGATCGAACTGCCATCGGGCCCAGCCGAGCGCTATGTGCTGTCCGACTGGGATACCGGTCGCGGCGATGCGCTGGAAATCGGTGCGGCCGGCATCCGCCGTATCGACCTTACGATCTAAGCGAGGCCCCGCGCCAGATCGGCTTGCAAATCTACCGGGCTTTCCAGCCCGACGGCAATCCGCAGCAAACCTTCACCAATGCCCGACGCCGCTCTCGCCTCGGCCGAAATGCGACCGTGGGTGGTCGATGCCGGATGGGTGATGGTGGTCTTGGTGTCGCCGAGATTGGCGGTGATCGAGAGCAAACGACAATTGTCGACCACCCGCCAGGCCGCCTCGCGCGCGCCCTTGACATCGAAGGAGAGAATCGCGCCGCCGCTTGCCTGTTGGCGGCACGCCAGTACATATTGGGGATGGGAGGGCAAACCGGGGTAGTACACGCGTGATACGGCGGGATGCGCCTCCAGCCACCGCGCCATTTCCAGTGCATTCGCCGACTGCGCCTGCATGCGCACCGACAAGGTTTCCAGACCCTTGAGGATGACCCATGCATTGAACGGCGACAGGCTGGGCCCGGCGGTACGCAGGAACTTGAAGACCTCCTCGCCCAGCGCCTTGTTGCTGCACACGGCGCCCCCCAGCACCCTGCCCTGCCCGTCGAGGTACTTGGTCGCGGAATGGATCACCACGTCGGCGCCGAGTTGCAGCGGCCGCTGCAAGGCCGGCGTGCAGAAGCAGTTGTCGACCGCCAGCAGCGCACCGGCATCATGGGCAAGCCGCGCCAGGGCCGCGATGTCGAAAACCTCGGTCAATGGATTCGAGGGCGTCTCGATGAACACCAGCTTCGTAGCCGGTCGCAGCGCGGCGCGAAAGCCCTCGATCGAGCCCTGATCCACAAAACTGGTTTCAATGCCGAAGCGCGGCAGGATGTTGCCGAACAGTTGCTGGGAGGCGCCGAAGATGCTGCGCGAGGCGACGATATGCTCGCCGGCTTTCATCAGGGCCATCACCGTGGCAAGAATCGCAGCCATGCCACTGGCCATGGCAACGCAGGCTTCGGCACCTTCCAGCGCGGCCAGCCTTTCCTGAAAGACGGTTACCGTGGGGTTGGTGAAGCGGGCGTAAACGTTACCTGGCTCGGCCCCGGAAAACCGTGCGGCGGCCTCGGCGGCGTTGCGGAAGACAAAGCTTGACGTCAGGTAAAGTGCTTCCGAATGTTCGTTGAACTGGCTGCGCTCCTGGCCGGCGCGAACCGCCAGTGTCTCGAACGACCAATCCGGATCCTGGAAACTCATCCTGCCTGCACCAGGTTCAGGTCGAGTTGTTCCCCGTCCGACCCGTCGAATCCGTCGCCATCCTCGCTGCCCGCTGTCGACGGTGCATCTCGCCGGTTTTCGATGTGCTGCAGGTAAAGCGGGGTGACGTCGCCGGTGATGTACTGGCCGTCAAAACAGGAAGTCTCGAAGCGCGCCACCGCCGGATTGACGGAACGCACCGCTTCCTTCAAGGCATCGAGATCCTGGTAGATCAGGCCGTCGGCGCCGATTTCGCGACAAATCTCCTCGTCGTTGCGAAAGGCGGCGATCAGTTCGCTGCGCGTCGGCATGTCGATGCCATAGACGTTGGCGAAGCGCACCGGTGGCGAAGCCGAGGCGAAATAGACTTTCTTGGCGCCGGCTTCGCGCGCCATCATGATGATCTCGCGGCTGGTGGTGCCGCGCACAATGGAATCGTCGACCAGCAGCACGTTGCGCCCCTTGAATTCCTGGCTGATGGCATTCAGTTTCTGCCGCACCGATTTGCGCCGTGTCGCCTGGCCCGGCATGATGAAGGTACGCCCGATGTAGCGGTTCTTGACGAAGCCCTCGCGATAGTGAAGGTTCAGGCGCGTCGCCAGGGCCATCGCCGACGGCCGGCTGGAATCCGGAATCGGAATCACCGCATCGATCTCCAGGTGCGGCATGGTCTGGCGAATCTTCTCCGCCAGATAGTCGCCCATCTTGACCCGCGTTTCGTAAACCGAGATACCGTCCATCACCGAATCCGGACGCGCCAGATAGACAAACTCGAACATGCAGGGGGCGTGGAAACTGCGTTCCGCGCATTGCCGGGCGACGAAATTGCCGCGCATGTCGATCAGGATCGCCTCGCCGGGCTCGACGTCGCGCAGCATCTTGAAACCCAGGGTATCGAGGGCGACGCTCTCCGAGGCGACCAGATACTCCGTGCCCTGGGTTGTCTGGTTGCGGCCGATCACCAGCGGACGTATGCCGCAGGGATCGCGAAAGGCCAGCAGGCCGTAGCCGGCGATCATCGCCACCACGGCGTAGGCGCCGCGCACCCGACGATGCACTCCGGCGACGGCCTTGAATATCGTTTCGGCATCGACCTGGTATTTGGTGGACGCGGCCTGCAACTCATGCGCCAACACATTGAGCAGCACCTCGGAATCCGAGTTGGTGTTCATGTGCCGTAGATCCTGCAGGAACATGTCCTGCTTGAGCTGGTCGGCATTGGTCAGATTGCCGTTGTGGGCCAGCATCAGGCCGAAGGGGGAATTGACGTAAAAAGGCTGCGCCTCGGCGGCATTGTCGGCCGATCCCGCCGTAGGATAACGGCAATGGGCAATGCCCCAGTTGCCGACCAGGTTGCGCATGTTGCGCGTGCGGAACACGTCGCGCACCAGCCCCGACCCCTTGTGCATATGGAAGCGTCCGCCTTCGGCAGTGGCAACACCGGCAGCATCCTGGCCGCGATGCTGAAGAACCTGCAGGCCATCGTAGAGCAACTGGTTCACCGGCGTGGTCGCCACCACACCCAGAATTCCACACATGATCGTCCTCTATCGATACCGAATCCGTTTTGCCGCTTCCGCCGGCAACCAGGGTCTGGCCGCCAACACCGCAGTTTCCAGCGGTGGCGCAAACCTCGCCTCGCGCCACCATTCCATCTTCGGCAACGGCGTCATGCCCGCCACCAATACCGCCACCATCACCACCAGCGCGCCGCGCAGGATGCCGAAGGCGGCACCCAGCAAGCGATCCAGCACGCCCAGGCCAGCCGCCTTGAGCAGGAGTTTCAGCACCAGGCGCAGAACGGAGAACAGTACCAGCACCGCAACCACCACCAGCACATAGGCTGCCGCCATCCGCAAGGCCGGTTCCGCGACATGCGGGGTCAGCCAGTTTGCCACTTCCGCACCTTCAACGCGAGCTGCCAGAAACGCCACCACCCAGGCCAGCAGCGCCAGAATCTCGCTTACCACACCGCGCCACAAGCCCAGCAGCACCGATACCCCCAACACCGTCAGCACGGCGTAATCAAACGCGGTCATCGGCTTACTTCGGTGCCACCGGCCCATCCACGCCAATGATCTTGATTCGGCTGCGCGCCTTTTCCGCGGCCTCCTGGCTGGGGAAAGGGCCGGCACGCACGCGCGTGCGCTGCCCTTGGGACGAATCGAATTTTTCGGTATAGGCGGGAACATTCACGCCCTTGAGCTTGGACAGCAGCAGCTTGACGTTTCCGGCTTCCTTGTAGGCGCCCAATTGAACTACCCACTGCCCTCCGGATTCGGCAGCGGCCGGCTTGGTCTCGGTCTTGCCGGCAGGCTTTTCAGCAGCTTTGGCCGGGGGTAGCATTTTCTCGACAGGCTTGGCAGGGACAGGTTTTTCGGCCGGCTTGGCGGTAGCCGCCGGGTTGGCAACAATCTCGGAAGCCGGTTTCGCGTCAGGCTTCGGCTCCGCTTTGGTACCCGGCACGGGTTCCGCCACGGTACGCGGTTCCGGAGCCGGCAAGGGAGTCGACACCGACTTGCCGGGTACCATCCTGGCGGCCAGGCTGCTCGAATCCTGGCTGGGAATGCGCACCTGGATGTCCTGGCTGACCGGACGCGGTTCGCGATCCATCACCATCGGCAAGACGATGACTGCCAGCAAGGCCAGCGCGATGGCACCCACCAGGCGCCGGCGCGCACGCTTCTTCAACTGCAATTCGGCTTCAGCCGGTGTGTCTTGTTCCGCCATCGTGGTTACGCTGTCCGGCCCAGCAATTGCAAGGCCGCAGCAACGGTGAGGAAGGATCCGAAGGCGAGAATTCTATCATCTTGACCTGCCTTCTCCTGCGCCCAAACCAGTGCCTTTTCGGGGCTTTCGAACTCGCCGGCAACGCTCAAGCCCAGTGCCCGCAAGCGACTTGCCAGAAAGTCGGCGCTGGCGGCACGGCGACCTTCCAGGGTACACGGCAACCACTGCGTAACGCGTTCGCGCAAGGCCTCGATCACGCCATCGATGTCTTTGTCGCCGAGCATGCCGAACACCGCCCAGGTCGTGCGATGGAAGCCCATGTCGCCAAGATTCGCGGCCAGAACGCGGGCGGCCTGGGGATTGTGGGCAACGTCGAGCACCACGGCCGGTCGTCCTGGCAGCACCTGGAAGCGTCCCGCGAGTTCAACTTCGCCCAAACCGCGCCGAATGTCCTGCATGGCAACCGGCAGACGGTCGCGCAAGGCGTCGAGCGCTGCCAGCACGCAGGCCGCATTTCCCAACTGGCGCTCGCCGCGCAGGGCGGGAAAGGCCAGTCCACCGCGCCGTGTAATTTCACCATTGGGCGCCGGCCTCCCCCAATAGAGCCACTGCTGTTCCTGTCGCTGATAACCGAAATCGCGGCCGATCAGCCGCAGGTCGGCACCGACTGCTGCCGCGTGCTCGATCAGGCTTTGCGGCGGCTGCGGATCGCCGCAGATCGCCACCTTCCCGACGCGGAAGATGCCGGCCTTTTCGCGACCGATCGACTCGCGATCCGGACCGAGGAAATCCATATGGTCGAGGTCGATGCCGGTAACGATGGCGCAATCCGGCGCGTAGGCATTCGTCGCATCGAGCCGGCCGCCGAGGCCGACCTCCAGCACGATGGCATCGGGGCGGACTTCGGCAAAAACTTCCCAGGCCGCCAGCGTACCGAACTCGAAGTAGGTCAGCGCACTATCGCCACGCGCCCGTTCCACCCGCTCGAAAGCCGCACAAAGCTGCTCATCGTCAACCGCAACGGCATCGATGCGCACACGCTCGTTGTAGCTCAGGAGATGCGGCGAGGTGTACAGCCCGACGCGATACCCGGCCGCGAGCAGGATGCGCTCCAGCATGGCACAGGTCGATCCCTTGCCGTTGGTGCCGCCAACCAGGATGACGGGGCAGAAGACGCTTTGGCCCAGCCGCGCACTGACCTGTTCCACCCGCCCCAGACCAAGCTCGATGCCGGCACTGCCCCGCGGATGCAAAGCCTCGACATGCGCCAGCCAGGCGCCCAGGCCCTGCAGCCGGGCCGACATCAAACCGCCGGCACGCGTTGCAGCAGGGTCAGTAGCGCGGCCAGTCTGTCGCGCAGTTCGCGGCGATCGACGATCATGTCGATGGCGCCCTTTTCGAGCAGGAATTCGGCGCGCTGGAATCCTTCGGGCAAGGTTTCGCGCACTGTCTGTTCGATCACCCGCGGACCGGCGAAGCCGATCAGGGCACCCGGCTCGGCAATCACGATGTCGCCGACAAAGGCAAACGAAGCCGAAACGCCGCCCATGGTCGGGTCGGTCAGCAGACTGATGAATGGCAGCTGATGGTGCGCGAGCTGCGTCACCGCCGCCGTGGTCTTGGCCATCTGCATCAGCGAGAACAAGCCCTCCTGCATGCGCGCGCCGCCCGAGGCGGTGATGCAGATGAAGGGCGTCTGGGCCTCGATCGCCGCCTTGACGCCGCGCACGAAGCGCTCGCCGACCACGGCCCCCATCGAACCGCCGAGAAACTCGAATTCGAAACAGGCCACCACCACCGGCACGGTCTTGATTGCCCCCTGCATCACCACCATCGCATCGGCCTCGCCGGTTTCCTCGTTGGCGGCGACCAGGCGATCGATATAGCGCTTGCTGTCCTTGAACTTCAGGGGATCGGTGGGGATCACCTCGCTGCCGATCTCGAAGCGCCCCTCGGCGTCGAGCAAGGCATCCAGCCTGGCACGGGCGCGCACCCGAAGATGATGACTGCATTTCGGGCAAACGTTCTGGTTGTTCTCCAGGTCGGTGCTGTACAGCACTTCTTCGCAGGCCGGACACTTGGACCAAAGGCCTTCCGGCATCGATCGCCGCGTGCCTTCGGAACGCTTGATCTTGGGCGGCAGCAGCTTCTGTAACCAGCTCATGCGGCGACTCCTTGCGTGGCGGCATCCATCGCGTTGCGGATGCCGGATACAAACTCCCTGACGCGCATCGCGGCTTCGCTGGCTGGCGCGCTCTCAATTTCCTCGATGATGCGGCTGCCGATGACGACCGCATCGGCCACGGCGCCGATGCGGGCGGCGGCGGCGGCGTCGCGTATGCCGAATCCGACGCCGACCGGCATGCCTACCCGTGCACGAATCTGCGGAATGCGCGCCGCCACCTCGTCGAGATCCAGCGTGGCCGAACCGGTAACGCCCTTCAGCGAGACGTAATAAATGTAGCCGCTCCCCATGCGCGCGACCTCGGCGTAGCGCGCTTCGCTGGAGGTCGGCGCCAGCAGGAAGATCGGATCGATGCCGGCGGCCTTCATCGTCGCGGCAAAATCGGCGCATTCTTCGGGCGGATAGTCGACCACCAGCACACCGTCGACTCCGGCCTCGCGCGCCGCGCCGGCGAAGGCCTCGATGCCATAGGCCTCCAGCGGATTGGCATAGCCCATCAGCACGACCGGGGTGGACGCGTCGTTGGCACGGAACTCGCGAACCGTGGACAACACCCGGCGCAGGCTCATGCCTTGCGCCAAGGCCCGTTCCGAGGCGCGCTGGATGGTCGGCCCATCCGCCATCGGATCAGAGAAGGGCACGCCCAGCTCGATGATGTCGGCCCCGCCGGCCACCAGAGCCTGCATCAGCGGCAGGGTCTGGTCGGGATGCGGATCGCCGGCGGTAATGAAGGGAATCAGGGCCTTGCGGCGTTCGCCGGCAAGACGGGAAAACGTGGCGGCAATTCGCGACATGATCAAAAGCGGATACCGGATTTTTCGGCGACGGTATGCATGTCCTTGTCGCCGCGTCCGGAAAGGTTGACCAGCAGGATTTTGTCGGCAGGCAGCGTCGGCGCCAGTTTGGCGGCGTGGGCCAGCGCGTGGCTGGATTCCAGCGCCGGAATGATGCCTTCGAAATGGCACAGGTCGTGAAACGCCTGTAGCGCCTCGGCATCGGTGATGGTGGCGTACTCGGCGCGACCGGAATCCTTGAGCCAGGCATGCTCGGGGCCAACGCCGGGGTAATCGAGTCCGGCCGAGATCGAATGGGTTTCGATTACCTGGCCATCCTCATCCTGCAACAGATAGGTACGGTTGCCGTGCAGCACGCCGGAACGTCCGGCCGTCAGCGAAGCCGAATGCTTGCCTGATTCCAGCCCGTAGCCGGCGGCCTCGACACCGATCAGCCTGACGCCCGGCAGCGGGATATAAGGGTAGAAGATTCCCATGGCATTCGATCCGCCACCGACACAGGCAATCACCGCATCGGGTTGACGCCCCGCCAACTCCGGCATCTGCTGCTTGCATTCCTCGCCGATCACGGCCTGGAAATCGCGCACCATCATCGGGTACGGGTGCGGGCCGGCGACGGTGCCGATGATGTAGAAGGTATTGCCAATATTGGTGACCCAGTCGCGCATGGCTTCGTTGAGCGCGTCCTTCAGCGTCTTCGAGCCGGACTCGACCGGCACCACCCGGGCACCCAGCAGTTTCATGCGATAGACATTGGCCGCCTGGCGCTTGACGTCCTCGGAGCCCATGTACACCACGCACTCCATGCCGTAGCGCGCGGCAACCGTTGCCGTGGCCACCCCATGCTGGCCGGCGCCGGTCTCGGCAATCACCCGCGGCTTGCCCATGCGCCGTGCGAGCAGCGCCTGACCGATGCAGTTGTTGATCTTGTGCGCGCCGGTGTGGTTGAGATCCTCGCGCTTGAGATAGATCTGCGCCCCGCCAAGCAGGCCGGACCAGCGCTTGGCATGGTAGATCGGGCTGGGGCGGCCGACGTAATGCTTGAGTTCGTATTCGAATTCGGCGCGAAAGGCCGGATCGGTTTGGGCAGCGGCATAGGCCTCTCGCAGTTCCGCCAGTGCCGGCATCAAGGTTTCGGCGACGAAAACCCCGCCATAGGGCCCGAAATGCCCTCCTGCATCGGGCAAGTTATAGGGCAGGTCCTGCATCCGCATCTCGCACTCCGGCAATGAATTCAGAAATCTTTTGTACGTCCTTGATGCCCTTGGTGCTTTCCACGCCACTGCTGACATCCACCGCCCATGGCCGGACCTTGCGCACGGCCTCCGCCACGTTGCCGGGATGCAAACCGCCCGAAAGGATGATGGGCAAGGGCAGCAAAGACGGAATCAGCGACCAATCGAAGGTTTGTCCGCCACCGCCATAGCCTTCGACATGGGCATCCAGCAGCAAACCTGCGACTCCCGTGGCACCGGCAAAACGACCCGCGTATTCTAACAAATCGGTCCCCGGCTTCACCCGCGCAGCCTTGATCCACGGCCGGCGAAAAGCCGCGCAATAGGCCGCGTTTTCGTCGCCATGGAATTGCAGCAGATCGAGCGGCAACTGCTCCAGCACTGCGCTGATGTCCGCTGCGGGCTCGTTGACGAAAAGCCCCACGGTCTTGACGAAAGCCGGCACCCTAGCCAGCAACTCCGCCGCGCGCCTGGGGCTGACATAACGCGGGCTGGGCGAATAAAAAACGAAACCCAGGGCGTCAACCCCGGCCTCGACGGCGGCATCGAGGTCTTGCTCGCGGGTGATGCCGCAGATCTTGATCCGGGTACGTGTCATGGGTCAGGAGAGGGAAAACGCCGTAACGCCAGCGCCGACTATGTGGATGCCGCCGTGCATGGCTTTCAATTGCCAGCCCGGATCATAGTCCACGCCGGCAAAGTACAAACCACTGGCGGCAAAGGTTGGCGCCGCCAGGCGCCGATCACGGCTGGCAAGCAGTTCCGCCAGCCATTCCGGCGGATGCGCGCCCTTGCCGACATAGACCAGCGCTCCGACGATATTGCGCACCATGTGATGGAGAAAGGCGCCGGCGGCAAAATCGAAAACGATCAACTCGCCATGACGCACGATCCGCGCTTCACGCAAGTCCTTCACCGGCGATTTGGCCTGGCACTCCGCCGACCTGAACGCGGAGAAGTCGTGTTCGCCCAGCAGCATGGCCGCTGCCTGCGCCATGGCGCTCTCGTCGAGCGGATGGTGATGCCAGCCCACCCGCCCCGACTGCAATCCCGGTCGTTGCGGACGGTTGAGCAGCAGATAACGATAGCGACGACCGCGCGCGGAAAATCGGGCGTGGAAATCGTCCGCAACCGGTTGCGCCCAGCGCACGGCAACACTGGACGGCAGGTGTGCATTCACCCCGCGCACCCATGCGCTGTCGGGACGTTTGGCCAAGGTATCGAAATGCACCACTTGCGCCAGAGCGTGCACGCCCGCATCGGTGCGACCGGCGCACACCACGCGCGTTGGCGAATCGGCGATGATGGCCAGCGCGGCCTCGACGGCATCCTGCACGGCACCTCCATCCGCCTGCGATTGCCAGCCGCGGAAGGCCGCGCCGTCATATTCGATGCAGAGCGCGTACCTCATGCCAGCACCGCGTAGAGCATCAAACCCGCGCTGCATAACGCGACGGCATAGTCGGCGGGCCCGATCGGTACGACCGGCAGGCCCAGGCTGCTTGCTGTTGCGGAACCATCCTCGCCTCCCAGGCGCGCGGCTTCGACGGCCTCCAGCGTCAGCATGAGGCGCACGGCAAGCCGGTCGCGAAACCCGCCAAGACCGGCAAGCGGCGCCAGCAAGGATCGCATTCCGGAAACCAGCGCCGCCGGAGGCAGAACGCCAAGAAGGAGGGATACGGTAGCTATCGCGATCAGCAACCGGGCGACATTCTCGACGGCCAACCACAAACCCTCCTCTGTGGCCCCGGGCAGCAGTGGCATGGCCGTTCCAGGAGTCATCCAGCCAAACAGCAACAGCATGGTCAACAGTAGCCAGCGGCTGCGGCGCAGGATGCGAAGCAGATGGAAGCGTGCAATCAAAAGGGCCAATATGGCCGAGCCGCCACCCAAGGCTATCAGCAAGACCTCGCTGCGGGTCGACGCGAAGAGCAGAAACGCCAAGCCAAGCAGAATCACGCTGGCCGGATGCAGGATATTCACGATCAAAGTGCCCCGGCGCCCAGGCGCCGGGGACTGGCCGCAATCAGCCCAGGGCCGCGAGTTTGGCGCGCGCCGCTTCCTGCTGGGCAGGACTGCCCTCGCTCACGGCTTCCTGATACAGCTCGCGGGCGCCGTCATGGTCGCCCATTTCTTCATAGGCGGCCGCCAGTTCAAGCTTGGTCGCGACTTCCGGATTGTCCGGAACATCGGATACCGGCGCCGCGGCAGGCGCGGCCGGAGCATCGAGTTCCAGGCTCAGGCCGCCCAGGTCAAGCGCCGGGGCTGCCGGTTCGGCAACCGGAATATCGAGGGACATTTCCGGCAACGACTCGGGAGCAGAAGGCGCCGGTGCGGGAGTCCCCAGATCGAAGCTGAAATCGATCGAATTGCCGTCGCTCGCCGGAGCGGCAGCCACTGGCCCGGATGCCGCCGCAGCGGGTGCTTCGGCGGCAAGCGGGAAATCGAGTCCGGTGGCATCGACGGGCCTGGCCGGCATTTCAAAATCGATGTCCAGCCCGATGTCCTCTGTTTTCGCAGCCTCGGTGACAGGTGCAGCCGACTCGGTCGACGCCGAGGAGCCAAGATCAAAGTCGAAATCGAGTCCGGACGACTCCGCTGCCGCCGCAGGCGCCGCTTCCGTCGCAGCAGGAGCCGACGTCGCCCCCAGATCGAGATCGAAATCCAAGGTGGAGGACTCGACCGCCGCAGCTTCTGCCGGCTGAGCAGCCGCCATCTCTTCTGCTGCCGGACGCAGGATCGTCGTCGCCGACATGTTCATGACCGCGGTTGCATCGGCGTCGATTGGGGCGGCGGAACCATAGAGCGCATTGCCCGGATCGACCGCCGAACCCATGGCAACCACCTTGTCCCATTGTTCCCCGCTGCCGCCGGTCAGCCCCTGCACCTCTTTGGCTACGGACTCGAATTTCGCCGCGTCACGACGGGAGGAATAAATCTCCAGCAGCTTCATGCGTATCGGCAATGCCTGCGGCTGGGGATCGACATTCAATGCGTCCAGCAGGATTTCCTCGGCCTGGGCATCGCGACCAAAAGCCAGGAAGGTGTCGGCCTCGACCACCGGATCGACGGTGTCCTGTGCCGCCACCATGCCCATCCCCGTCGTGCTGAACTGACTGGTTTCCTGCTCGCTGGGTGGCGGTGCGACCGTGGTACTGAATACCGAATGCGCGGACAAGTCGGCTTCGGCAAGTGGTGTGCCGGAGTCGGCGCTGGCAGCCTTCTTCTTGCGATAGGCCAGGAAACCAAGCCAACCGAACAGCATCGCCAGGATGGCGCCACCACCAAGCACGAGTGGCCCGTTTTCTTCCATGAAGTCAGGTTCAGGCGGTGGCGGCGGCGGCGGTGTGGGTTTCTTCTTCGGTGGGGGCGGCTTGTCACCCTCGGCAGGCTTCGGTGCATCCGCTGGCTTGGCTGCTTCCGCGGGCTTTGCGGCATCCGCTGGTTTCGCATCCGTTGGCTTCGGCGCCTCCGCTTTCGGCGGCTCGGCAGGCTTGGCGGCCTCCGCTGGCTTCGGTGCCTCGGCCGGTTTTGCCGCCGGCGCGGGGCCTGCCGCCGGCTTTGCCGCCTGGGCGGCGGCCTGAATCTCAGCCCCACCCTTGCTCTTCAGTTCCGCAAGTTTTTTCAGGTCGTTAAGATTTTTTTCCAGTTCCGCGATCCGGCTGCTGGCCTCCTTCAAGGCGCGATCGCGGGCAACAAGGTCTTCCTCGAGCGCGCTAATCCTTCCTTGCAGCGGTTTGCCCTTGGCGTCGCGCGCAACCTCGGTACGGGAGACCTCCAGCTTGTCCTTGCCGCTGCTTGCGGGAGCCTTGTCTTCGACCTTCGGTGCAATCTTGCCCTTGACCTCCTGCTTGGCATCGGCGTCGCGCGCCGGTGCGGCAGCGGCGGCTCCGGCAAGGCGTTGACGATAGGCGTTGAAGTCGGCGGCCTGGGCAACGACTTCCTTGCGGGCATCCGACGGGGAAACCTTGCCGATCGTTTCGGCATCGGGAATGGAGAGGATCTTGCCCGCCTTGAGCCGGTTCATGTTGCCGCCGTCGAAGGCATCCTGATTGTTGCGGAACAGGGATACCAGCATCTGATCGAGGCTGACACCGCTGGGCACGGTTTGCGCGGCGATCTTGCCGAGTGTATCGCCGCTAACCACGGTGCGCGTCGCCCCCGCCTCGGCTGGCTTCGCCACGGGAACGACCGCGCGCTCTGTCGCGACAGGTGCACGCGTTTCGGGAACCGGGCGCGTTTGCGCCTCGGCCGGCCGAGGAACCGCTTTTTCAGCTTCCGGTCGCACGGCCGGCGTAGTAACCGCTGAGGCAGCGGCAGGCATCGGACGGTTAAGGTCCGGCGGATCGAGCAGGAAGGTGTATTCACGGACAAGCCTGCCAGAGGCCCAGCTAAGCTCCACCAGCACATCGATGAAAGGCTCGTTCAATGGCCGATCCGTGCTCAATTCGACATAGAAACGGCCGCCTCGCTCCCTGATTTCCTTCGAAAACCGAAGATTGACCAAGGCCGGGGCATACTCGATGCCCGCCTGGCGAAACGCCTCGACCGATGCGACTCGAGTCACCAAGGAAAGCGCCTCGTCCCTGGTGGCAGTTACCTCCAACTCGGCCTTGAGCGGTTGCCCAAGCGCCGACAGCACGGTGATCTTTCCCAGCCCGGCAGCATGCGTCGCCAGTGGCAGGACAGCTAATGCGGCCGCGAGAACGGTGGCCTTGAAAGGATTTCGCTTGGCAGTATTGGGCACTGTGACTCCCGACGGGCTGTGTTTCATGTTTTAAGTCGAAATTACCCCGCAACGCCGCCGAGCAAGACGGCGGTGGGCATCGCGACCGTAACTAAAATAACATCATGATGTTAGCGATGCAAGCTCAACTTCCCCATGACATTTCGCCTGCGTCGTCGGCGCAACATCAATCCAACAGGATGCGCAGCATCCGGCGCAAGGGCTCTGCCGCTCCCCAGAGCAACTGATCGCCGACGGTAAATGCCGACAGGTACTGCGGCCCCATGCTCAACTTGCGCAGACGTCCGACCGGCACGGACAGCGTTCCGGTAACCGCCGTCGGTGTCAGATCCCTGAGCGTCACATCGCGCTGATTGGGCACCACCTTGACCCAGTCATTGTGGGCCGCCAGCATGGCGTTGATCTCGTCGAGCGGCACATCCTTGTCGAGCTTGATGGTGATGGCCTGCGAATGGCAACGCATGGCTCCGATGCGCACGCACAAGCCGTCCACCGGGATTGGCGAATTCGGACGACCGAGAATCTTGTTGGTCTCGGCCTGCCCTTTCCATTCCTCGCGGCTCTGGCCATTGCCAAGATCCTTGTCGATCCAGGGAATCAGCGACCCCGCCAAGGGCACGCCGAAATTCGCCGTCGGGAAATTCTCGTCGCGCAGGATGCCCGCAACTTCGCGGTCAATGTCGAGGATGGCCGAGGCCGGATCGTCGAGCAGGTCCTTGACCACGCGGTGCGCCTCGCCCATCTGCGACAGCAGCTCGCGCATGTTCTGCGCCCCGGCGCCGGACGCCGCCTGGTAGGTCATCGAGCTCATCCACTCGATGTGACCCGCCTTGAACAGACCACCCAGCGCCATCAGCATCAGGCTCACCGTGCAGTTGCCACCGATCCAGTTACGCCCGCCCTTGGCCAGGGCATCCTTGATCACGTCCATATTCACCGGATCAAGAATGATCACTGCATCATCCTTCATGCGCAGCGTCGACGCGGCATCAATCCAGTGCCCGTTCCAGCCCGCCTCGCGCAGCCTGGGGAAAACCTCGGTGGTGTAGTCGCCGCCCTGGCAACTGATGATGATGTCCAGCGACTTGAGTTCGTCGATGCTCCTGGCATCCTTGAGCGCGGGCGCTCCGGCAGCGAAATCGGGGGCCTTGCCACCGACATTGGAGGTGGTGAAGAACACCGGCTCGATAAGCGCGAAATCGCTCTCCTCGCGCATGCGCTGCATCAGCACCGAACCCACCATGCCCCGCCAACCGACCAGACCTACTCGCTTCATGATTGCTTTCTCTTTCCCGATTACAGCGCCGCGAGCACCGCGTCGCCCATTTCCCTGGTTCCCACCCGCGTCGTGCCGGGTTCGTAAATATCTCCCGTGCGCAAGCCCTGCGCCAGGACTTTCTTCACGGCCGCCTCGATCCGCTGCGCCGACTCTTCGTTGCCGAAAGTGTAGCGCAGCATCATGGCCGCAGAAAGAATCGTCGCCAGCGGATTGGCCACTCCCTTGCCGGCGATGTCGGGCGCCGAGCCATGCGAGGGCTCGTAGAGGCCCTTGTTGTCGGCGTCGAGGGAGGCCGAGGGCAGCATGCCGATCGACCCCGTCAGCATCGAAGCCTCATCCGACAGGATGTCGCCAAACATGTTGCCGGTGACCATGACGTCGAACTGCTTGGGGTTCTTCACCAGTTGCATGGCGGCGTTGTCGACCAGCATGTGGCTGAGCTCGACATCCGGGTACTCTTTGGCGGTCTCGGTCGCCACGTCGCGCCAGAGCTGGGTGCACTCCAGCACGTTCATCTTGTCCACCGAACAGACCTTCCTGTTGCGCTTGCGCGCCGCGTCGAAGGCCACGCGCAGGATGCGACGGATTTCGCTCTCGGTGTAGTGCATGGTGTTGTAGCCGTAGCGCTCGCCATCACGTAACTCGATGCCACGCGGCTGGCCGAAGTAGATGTCGCCGGTCAATTCGCGCACGATCAGGATGTCCAGACCGGCAACAACCTCCGGCTTCAGCGTCGAGGCATTCGCCAGTTCGGGGTAAAGGATGGCCGGACGCAGGTTGGCGAACAGGCCAAGATCCTTGCGGATTCGCAGCAGGCCGCGCTCGGGGCGCAGTTCGCGGGGATTGTTGTCCCACTGCGGACCGCCGACAGCGCCAAGCAGCACGGCGTCCGCCGCCTTGGCCAGCGCCTGCGTCGCTTCGGGGAAGGGATCCTTGGCCGCGTCGACGGCACAGCCGCCGAGCAGCGCTTCTTCCATTTCCAGCTTGAGGTCGAGTGCCTTGAGCACGCGCACGGCCTCGGCCATGATTTCAGGCCCGATGCCATCACCGGGCAATACACATATCTTCATTGCATACCTCTAGGAAAACAGCCAGGGCTGCTCGGCTTTGCGCCGGGACTCGAATTCGCGGATCTTCTCGGCATGACGCAGGGTCAAACCGATGTCGTCCCAGCCGTTCAACAGACATTCCTTGCGAAAGGGATCGACATCGAAGGGAATCGCATGGCCGTCGGGACGCACCACCTTTTGTCCGGGCAGATCGATCGTCAGACGGTAGCCGGGGCTATGCTCGGTCAGGCCGAACAGAGCATCCATCTCCGCCTTGGGCAGGACGATGGGCAGCAGGCCGTTCTTGAAACAGTTGTTGTAGAAGATATCGGCAAAGGACTCGGCCAGAATCGCGCGAAAGCCGAAATCCTGGAGCGCCCAGGGCGCGTGCTCGCGCGACGAACCACAGCCGAAGTTGCTGCGCGCGAGCAGGACGGAGGCGCCCTGGTAGCGCTCCTGGTTGAGCACGAAGTTAGGATTCTTCGGCCGCCTGCTGTTGTCCTGCCCTGGTTCGCCTTGGTCCATGTAACGCCACTCGTCGAAGGCGTTGGGGCCAAAACCTGAACGCTTGATCGACTTGAGGAACTGCTTGGGGATGATGGCGTCGGTATCGACATTGGCGCGATCGAGTGGCGCCACGAGACCATCGAGCTTGATGAATTTTTCCATGACCTGTCCTACAGAAGCTGTCGCACGTCGGCAAAGCGACCGGCGATGGCGGCGGCGGCAGCCATCGCCGGACTGACCAGATGGGTCCTGCCGCCGGCGCCCTGACGGCCTTCGAAATTGCGATTGGAAGTCGACGCGCAGCGCTCGCCGGGGTTGAGGCGATCGTCATTCATCGCCAGGCACATCGAACAGCCCGGCTGGCGCCATTCGAAACCGGCGGCGATGAAGATCTGGTCCAGGCCTTCGGCCTCGGCCTGTGTCTTGATCAGGCCCGAACCCGGCACCACCAGGGCCAGCTTGACGTTGGCAGCAATGTGGCGCCCCTTGGCCACGGCCGCGGCGGCACGCAGGTCCTCGATGCGCGAATTGGTGCAGGAGCCGATGAACACCTTGTCGATGGCGATCTGGTCGATGCGCATGCGCGGCGTCAGGCCCATGTACTGCAGCGCGCGGGCTACACCCTCGCTCTTCACCGGATCCTTGAAATCCTCCGGCGCGGGCACCGTGCCATCGATGCCGGTGACCATCTCGGGCGAGGTGCCCCAGGTCACCTGCGGCGGAATCGTGGCAGCATCGATGTCGATCACGGCATCGAATGTTGCATCCGCGTCCGACACCAGCGTGCGCCAACAGGCGACGGCCTTGTCCCAGTCACTCCCCCTGGGCGCGAAGCCGCGGCCCTTGAGATAGGAAATCGTGGTGTCGTCAACCCCGACGAAGCCAACACGTGCGCCGGCCTCGATCGCCATGTTGCACACCGTCATGCGACCTTCCATCGACAGGGCTCGTATGGCCGCGCCACCGAACTCGATGGCGTAGCCCGTGCCGCCGGCGGTGCCGATGCGGCCGATCAGGGCCAGTACCAGATCCTTCGCCGTGACACCGGCGCCGACTTTTCCGTTGAACCTGACAAGCATGGTCTTCGACTTCTTCTGCAGCAGGCACTGCGTCGCCAGCACGTGTTCGACTTCCGAGGTGCCGATGCCATGCGCGAGGCAGGCAAAGGCGCCGTGGGTCGAGGTGTGCGAATCGCCGCAGACCACGGTCATGCCGGGCAGCGTGGCGCCGTTCTCGGGACCGACGACATGGACGATGCCCTGGCGCTTGTCCTTGAACGGAAAGTAGGCCAGCGCGCCGACTTCGCGGATGTTGGCGTCCAGCGTCTCGACCTGCTGGCGCGAGATCGGATCGGTGATGCCCTGCTCCCAGTGCGATGTCGGCGTGTTGTGGTCGGCCGTAGCGACGATGGAACTGATACGCCAGGGCTTGCGCCCGGCGAGTTTAAGACCCTCGAAAGCCTGCGGGCTGGTGACTTCGTGCACCAGGTGGCGATCGATGTAGAGCAGCGCGGTGCCGTCGTCCTCGACGTGCACCACGTGGCTGTCCCAGAGTTTTTCGTAGAGCGTTCTTGCCATGATTTCAATGCTGAAAATGGACCGGCAATTATCGCACAGGCGCGGCGGCAGCCGCGGCCGGAACACCGTGCCAGACAAGCGCCAAGCCACCCAGGGCGAGTAGCGCCGAGGCGCTGAAACTAAGTCCGGCACCGAGGCTTTCCCACATCCAGCCGGCGAGCAAGGCGCCACCGAGGCCGCCGGCGCCGTAGGCCACGCTGCCATAGAGTGCTTGCGCGCGGGCCTGCTGGCTGGGTGCAAACCAGCGGTTGAGCGCGGCCACCGTCGCCGCGTGATGCGCGCCAAAGCTCATTGCGTGCAGGAGTTGCGCGATCACCAGAACCACGACAAAGGCCACCGCCCAGCCGATCAGCAGAAAACGCAACACGGCAAACGCAAAACAGGCGAGCAGGATGCCACGCAGGCTGAAGCGCAGCGAAATGCGCGGCATCCAGAGGAAGATGAAAATCTCGGCCGCCACCCCCAGGGTCCACAACAATCCGACCAAGGTCTTGCCGTAGCCCTGATTGACCAGGTGGATGGAATAGAAAACATAAAGCGTGCCGTGCGCCGCCGTCATCAACATGGCCGAGGCCATAAGATAGATCACCTTGCGCTGACGCAGGACATCGACGATCGGCCCGGTGGCATGGCCACCCTGCATCCTGACCTCGGTCAATGTCAGGGCACTGATCAGGGTTCCGGCCAGCAGCAGCCAGCTGACCCAGAGCTGCGACCTGATCGGCGCCACATCCAGCAACAGGCCGACGCCCAATACTGTCAGGATGAAACCGACCGACCCCCACAGGCGGACCCGACCATAGTTCTCCGTGCGCCCCGCCAGGTGGCCGAGTGTCAGCGCCTCGACCAGGGGCAACGAGGCGCTCCAGAAAAAATGCAGGATCGAAAGCCCGACCAGCAAACCCAGGAAGTCGTCGGTGAGGAAAACCACCGAAAAGCTCGCCAGCGCCGCGGCTGTGGCGCCGACCACGATGCGCACGCGCTGGCCACCGCTGTCGGCCAGCCAGCTCCAGAGCAGCGGCGCCAGCAGCCGCATGAGCTGGCCGAGCGACATCAGTACCGCGATGCGGCCGGCGGAAAAGCCCAGGCTTTGCAGGTACAGCGCGAAATACGGCAGGAAGGCGCCGATGAACGCGAAATACCAGAAATACCAGACGGCCAGCCGGCCGTGCGGCGGAAACGTCAAGCTGGGTGTTTCTGGCCGGCGCGGAACGCCACCAGCAAATGGTAAATCTCGTCCTTGAGCTTGACGCGGGCCTTCTTCAAGTCTTCGATGGTGAAGTCGGCCACCGGCATGTCATGCTCTTCGAGATCCTCGACCCTGCCGGTGAGACGGTTGTAGCGTCCGAACAAGCTGCCGATATAACCACCGTCCGCCTTCAATGCATCGATGGCGTCGCGCATATCCGGGAATTCGGTGTAGAGATCGTGATGGTCAACACGCATGATTACCCATTCTGATGAATGTAATTTGAAAAATTTTATCAGCCGTTCCCATCGGACCGGCCGGGGATCTTTGGCGTCGGACAAGTCACGTCGCCGCACTGCGCGCGATGGCGCAACGCGGCGTCGATCAGCACCAGGGCCAGCATGGCCTCGGCGATCGGCGTGGCGCGGATGCCAACACAGGGATCGTGGCGACCGAGGGTTGCGATTTCGGTCGCTTCGCCGGTCAGGTTGATGGTCTTGCGCGGAATGCGGATGCTGGAGGTCGGCTTCACCGCCATGCGCACCACGATCTCCTGCCCGGTGGATATGCCACCCAATACTCCGCCCGCATTGTTGGAAAGAAAGCCCCGCGGCGACAGTTCGTCGCCGTGCTCGCTGCCCTTCTGCGTCACCGAGCGGAAGCCGGCACCAATCTCAACGCCCTTGACCGCGTTGATGCCCATCATGGCGTAGGCGATGTCCGCATCGAGCCGGTCGTAAACAGGATCGCCCCAGCCCACCGGCACGCCGCGCGCCACCACCGTGACCTCGGCGCCCACCGAATCGCCGGCCTTGCGCAAGGCATCCATGTAGGCTTCGAGCTCGGGGACGACGGCGGCATCCGGCGCGAAGAAGGGATTGCCGTCGATCGCCGTTTCGTCGGTGAACGGAATGTCTATCTCACCCAGACGGCTCATCCAGCCACGCAAGCTGACGCCGTAACGCTCGCGCAGCCATTTGCGGGCAATGGCGCCGGCCGCCACGCGCACCGCCGTCTCGCGCGCCGAGGCACGGCCGCCGCCACGATAATCGCGGATGCCATACTTCTGCCAGTAGGTGTAATCGGCGTGGCCGGGGCGGAACTTCTGGGCGATGTCGCCGTAGTCCCTGCTGCGTTGGTCCTCGTTGCGGATCAGCAGCCCGATCGGCGTGCCCGTGGTGCGGCCTTCGAAGACGCCGGAAAGGATTTCCACGGTATCCGACTCGCGACGCTGTGTGACATGGCGCGAGGTGCCCGGCTTGCGCCGGTCGAGATCATGCTGGATGTCGGCTGTACTAAGTTCCATGCCCGGCGGGCAGCCATCGACCACGCAACCGATCGCCGGGCCGTGGGATTCGCCAAAGGAGGAAACGCAGAACAGCGAACCAAAGGTATTGCCGGCCATGGGGGAAATCCTGAAACGGAATCGAGGATCAGCGCTCCAGCAACGGGAGCTTGCCTTCCTTCTTCAGCCACTCGTCGGCATCGGCCGGCGGCTCCTTGCGCTCGATGATCACCGGCCACTTCTTCGCCAGTTCCGCATTCAGCGCGGTGAAATGCTCCTGCCCCTTGGGCACGTCGTCTTCGGCAAATATCGCCTCGGCCGGGCACTCGGCCACGCACAGCGTGCAGTCGATACACTCATCGGGATCGATGACAAGGAAATTCGGGCCTTCGTGGAAACAATCCACTGGGCACACATCGACGCAATCGGTGTATTTGCACTTGATGCAGGCTTCGGTGACGACGTAGGTCATGGCGGGGCTCCGGGGACAAGGAACAATTTACCATTGCCGCACCAAAATGGCACATGGGCGGCGTTCGCCACGAGAGGTTTTTTTTGCTAGCATTCCGTATGCAGGTGGCAGCAGCCGCCTGATTCCATCGAGCCGCCCGGCTGACGATGCGCTTACCCGATACACGCCCCCGAGGATTTCATGAGCGAACATATTCACCACGTTTCCGACAGCACTTTCAAGACCGAGGTACTGGATTCGTCCGTGCCGACCCTGGTCGACTTCTGGGCCGAGTGGTGCGGCCCCTGCAAGATGATTGCCCCCATCCTGGACGAAGTCGCCAAAGACTATTCCGGCAAGCTGCGCGTCGCCAAGCTGAACATCGACGACAACCCCAAGGTGCCCGGCGAATACGGCATCCGCGGCATTCCGACCCTGCTCCTGTTCAAGGCTGGCGCGGTCGAGGCGCAAAAAGTCGGCGCCCTTTCCAAATCGCAACTCACGGCTTTCATTGACAGCAATCTCTGATCCCGTTACATTTCGGCCCGGAGTCTGATTCCGGGCCGCTGCCGCATCACCAAGAATCAAAACGGCGCCCAGGCCCTAGCGGCGCCAGATCGATCTCCCTTCTGACCGAATTCCCCCTGGAATTCAACCCCGAGATTCCCCCTGTTCCGGCTTCAACCGCCGGTATTCCTGCGCAGGTAGTCCATGCATCTATCCGAGCTCAAAGCCCATCACGTCAGTCAATTGCTGGAGATGGCGGCCGCCAACAACATCGAAGGCGCAAATCGCCTGCGCAAGCAGGAACTCATTTACGCCCTGCTCAAGAACCAGGCCAGGAAAGGCGAAACCATCTTCGGCGATGGCGTTCTTGAGATCCTGCCCGATGGCTTCGGCTTCCTGCGGGCGCCCGAGGAGTCCTACCTCGCCAGTACCGATGACATCTACATCAGTCCGAGCCAGGTGCGCCGCTTCAACCTGCATTCGGGCGACACCATCGAAGGCGAGATCCGCACCCCGAAGGACGGTGAGCGCTATTTCGCACTGGTCAAGGTGGACAAGGTCAACGGCGAATCTCCGGAAGCCTCGAAGCACAAGATCCTGTTCGAGAACCTGACTCCGTTGCACCCGACCGAGCACTTGCGGCTGGAACGCGACATCAAGAGCGAGGAAAACATCACCAGCCGCGTGATCGACATGATCGCGCCGATCGGCAAGGGCCAGCGCGGCCTGCTGGTCGCCAGCCCGAAGAGCGGCAAGACGGTGATGATGCAGCACATTGCCCACGCCATCACCGCCAACCATCCCGACGTCACGCTGATGGTGCTGCTGATCGACGAACGCCCCGAGGAAGTCACCGAGATGCTGCGCACGGTCAAGGGCGAGGTGATCGCCTCGACCTTCGACGAGCCGGCCACACGCCACGTGCAGGTCGCCGAAATGGTGATCGAAAAGGCCAAGCGCCTGGTCGAACACAAGCGCGACGTGGTGATCCTGCTCGATTCCATCACCCGCCTGGCGCGCGCCTACAACACCGTGCAGCCTGCCTCCGGCAAGGTGCTGACCGGCGGCGTCGATGCCAACGCGCTGCAAAAGCCGAAGCGCTTCTTCGGCGCCGCGCGCAACATCGAGGAGGGTGGATCGCTGACCATCATCGCCACCGCCCTGATCGAAACCGGCTCGCGCATGGACGACGTGATCTACGAGGAATTCAAGGGCACCGGCAACATGGAGATCCACCTCGAGCGCAAGATGGCCGAGAAGCGGGTCTACCCGGCGATCAACGTCAACCGCTCCGGCACCCGCCGCGAGGAACTGCTGCTGGTTCCCGCCGTGCTGCAAAAAATGTGGATCCTGCGCAAGCTGCTGTACAACATGGACGACATGGAAGCCATGGAATTCCTGCTCGACAAGGTCAAGGCGACCAAGAACAACGGTGAGTTCTTCGACGCCATGCGCCAGCGCTGATCGGCCACGGACATGCGGACGCATGAATCACGCGATTGCAAGTCCCTGGCGATTGGAGGATAATGCCGAGTTCTGTCGGCCCGCCAAATTCACGGGCCGCGCTTGCAACCGAAAAGGACACCCATATGAAAGACGGAATCCACCCGAAATACGCCGAGATCGACGTCACCTGCAGCTGCGGCAACACGTTCAAGACCCGTTCCACCAATGGCAAGCCGCTGCACATCGAAGTCTGCTCCTCCTGCCACCCCTTCTATACCGGCAAGCAGAAGATCGTCGACACCGCTGGCCGTGTCGAGCGCTTCCGCCAGAAATACGGCAAAAAGGCAGCCTAAGCTGCCGACAACCTACATTGCGGCCATCGCAGGAACAGGCAGCCCGCGGGCTGCCTGTTTTCCTTTCGGCGCCCGCAAGGGCGTTTTTTCCGCCCTGCCATGCCTGAACTGACCGAGCGCGCCCCGGCCCCATTGCTGGCGCGCCGTGCCGCCTGGGTGCTGTGCGCCATCTGGCTGCTGGCCGGCCTCGTCGGCCACGACCCGTGGAAGGTCGACGATGCCCTGCATCTTGGCGTCGCCTGGGGCATGGCCAACGGCGACTGGCTGATACCACGCGTCGCCGGCGACCCCTGGCTGGTCACGCCGCCGCTCTATCACTGGGTGGCGACACTCTGCGGCAAAGTCTTTGGCCTGCTCCTGCCCTGGCATGACGCCGCGCGCCTGGCCTCGGCGCTGTTCGGCGGCCTCTACCTGATCGTGATCTCGCGCACCGCCTATCGCCTCAATGGCGGAAGTGCCGCGCTTGCCGCGCCCTTGCTGGCGATCGGCACCCTCGGCATGCTGGTACCGCTGCACGATGCCCAGCCCGCCGTCGCCGCAATCTTCGGTTTTGCGCTGGCCCTGCGCGGCCTCGCCGTCTGGCAGCAGCAGGCACGGCGCGGCGGCATGATGTTCGGCGTCGGGCTGGGCATCAGTTTCCTCGCCGCTGGCAGCGACATTGCCGCCGTCGAACTGGCCACGGTGCTGACCCTGATGCTCAACCAGGGCTGGCGCCGCCGCGAAAGTCTGGCTGCCGGGCTGATCGCCCTGGCCACGGCCCTGGCGCTGGCCCTGCCCTGGCCGCTGCTGCTGTGGCAACAGGCGCCCAGTCTGTTCGATCTGTGGTGGTCGGCGGAACTCGCCAGCCTTGGCATGCACGGCGGTCCCGGCAGCAACCACGCCGAGATGCTGGCCTGGGCCGCCTGGCCGGTACTGCCGCTGGCGCTCTGGACGCTCTGGCTGGAGCGACGCAAGCCGCTGTTGCCGCAGAACTTCCTGATGCTGACCGCCACGGCCTGGGCCCTGCTGCTGTTCGTTTCCGATTCGCCAAGGCCCGCCACGCTGTTGCCGGCGCTGGTGCCGCTGACCCTGCTGGCCGCCTCGGCCGCTGCCCGCCTGCGGCGCGGCGCCGCGAATGCCTTCGACTGGTTTGGCATGATGACCTTCAGCCTGGTCGCCGCCCTGATCTGGCTTGGCGGCATTGCCATGCTGACCGGCGAACCGGCGCGCGTGGCGAAAAACTTCAGCAAGCCGGCGCCCGGTTTCGTCGCCGAGGCATCGCCCTTGGTGCTGCTGCTGGCGATTGCCGCCAGCGTGGCCTGGATCGCCGTGCTGTTGCGCACGCCGCGTTCGCCCTGGCGCGCGGCGGCGCGCTGGAGCGTCGGCCTGACCACCATGTGGGTGCTGTTGAACCTGCTCTGGCTGCCCTGGATCGACTACGGCAAGACTTACCGTGGTGCCAGCGCCGACTTGCGCCAGGCACTGGGGAAATCTCCCGGCTGCATCGCGCGGCGCAACCTCGGCCTCGCGCAACGCGCCTCGCTCGACTATTTCAACGGCATCCGCACGGTGGGCGCCAGCCGCGCCGGCAACTGCCGGCACATGATCGTGCAAACCAACCCCGGGGCGGAAAAGGAACTGGCGGGCTGGACGCTGGTCAGGGAAACCGCGCGTCCCGGCGACAAGGGCGAGCGCCTCCGACTGTATCGCCGTGCCGAGTGATTACACCCGGATGAAGTGCTCGCGGTAGTACTTGAGCTCTTCGATCGATTCCAGGATGTCGGCCATGGCCTCGTGCTTGCCCTGCTTCTTCAGCCCCTTCGCCACCTCGGGCTTCCAGCGCTTGCACAGTTCCTTGAGCGTGGACACATCCAGGTTGCGGTAGTGGAACCAGGCTTCCAGCTTCGGCATGTAGCGCGCCATGAAACGCCGGTCCTGGCAAATCGAGTTGCCGCACATCGGCGCAGCCCCCTTCGGCACGTGGCGGCGCATGAAGTCGAGCGCCTGTTCCTCCACCATCGCCTCGGTCAGGATCGAATCCCTGACACGCTGGATCAGCCCGGACTTGCCGTGGGTATTGCGGTTCCATTCATCCATGCGATCGAGGACCTCGGCGGGCTGGTGCACCACCCAGGTCGGCGCCTCGGCAATTACCCCGAGGTTGTTGTTGGTCACCACCAGGGCGAGCTCGATGATGCGGTCGTTGACCGGGTCGAGGCCGGTCATTTCCATGTCCAGCCAGACAAGCGCGTTTTGATCCTGTGCCATAATTTTCCGCAGACCGTGCCTTGATCGCGGCATTTTCGCACAGCGATCCCTGCCCATGAGCCCGCAAACCTTCACCCTGATTTTCGTTGCCGCGCTGCTGCTGTCCACCGGCCTGCGCCTGTGGCTGGACCAGCGCCACCTGCGCCATGTCCGCGCCCACCGCGACCAGGTGCCGGCCGATTTCTTCGGTCGCATCGAGCTGGCCGATCATCGCAAGGCCGCCGATTACACCGCCGCCAAGGTGCGCCTCGGCTTCGTCGAAACCCTGGTGGACGCGCTGGTGCTGCTGCTGTTCACCCTCGGCGGCGTGCTGGCGCTGGTCGACGGCGGCCTGCGCGAGGTCTTCGGTGCCGGCCATGTGCAAGGCCTGGCGCTGTTCGCCGCGGTCGGCGCGATCGGCTTCGTCATCGGCCTGCCGACCAGCCTCTACCGCAGCTTCGTCATTGAGGAGCGCTTCGGCTTCAACAAGCTGACCTGGACGCTGTGGCTGGCGGATCTCGCCAAGGGCGCAGCACTCGCCGTCGTCATCGGCGGCCCGCTGCTGTATGCCGTGCTCTGGCTGATGGAAGCCATGGGCCGCAACTGGTGGCTGTATGTCTGGCTGCTGTGGCTGGCGACCAACCTGCTGCTGCTCTTTCTCTACCCCACTGTCATCGCGCCGCTGTTCAACAAATTCACCCCGCTGGAAGACGCCGCGCTCAAGCGGCGCATCGAGGCCCTGCTGGAGCGCTGCGGCTTCGCCTCTTCCGGCCTGTTCGTCATGGACGGCTCGAAGCGCTCGGCCCACGGCAATGCCTATTTCACCGGCTTCGGCCAGGCCAAGCGCATCGTCTTCTTCGACACGCTGCTGGAAAAGCTAGCCCCGCAGGAAATCGAGGCCGTGCTGGCCCACGAACTCGGCCATTTCCGCCACAAGCACGTGGTCAAGCGCATCGCGCTGATGGGTGTGATGAGCCTCGCCTTCCTCTGGCTGCTCGGCCAGTTGATCGACCGACCCTGGTTCTTCGCCGGCCTGGGAGTCGGCGCTGGCAGCACGGCAATGGGCCTGATGCTGTTCTCGATGGTGCTGCCAGTCTTCCTCTTTCCGCTGGCGCCGCTGACCTCGGCCCTGTCGCGCCGGCACGAGTACGAAGCCGACGCCTACGCCGCGCAGCAGACCGCCGCCGCCGACCTGATCGCCGCGCTGGTCAAGCTCTACCGCGACAACGCGGCGACGCTGACGCCCGACCCGCTGCATTCGCTGTTCCACGATTCCCATCCCCCTGCCAGCCAGCGCATCGCGCGGCTGCACAACGCATAAGGAAAAAACATGAACACCGTCTGCGATCTCGCCAAAGGCAAATGCAAACCCTGCGAAGGCGGCGTACCGCCGCTCTCCGACGCCGAAGCGGAGAAGCTGCTGGCCACCCTCGACGGCTGGACGCGCCAGGGCAATAGCATCGGCAAGACCTACAGCTTCAAGAACTATCACGAGACCATGGCCTTCGTGAATGCCACGGCCTGGATCTCGCACCGAGAAGACCACCATCCCGATCTCGCCGTGGGCTGGGGCCAGTGCACCGTCAGATACACCACCCATGCCATCGGCGGCCTGTCGGAAAACGATTTCATCTGCGCGGCGAAAATCGATGCCCTGTTCGGCCTGTAAATCCCGTTGAACGCTGCCGGCACCATCGTCGCCGCCTTCGGCCGGCACTACGAAATCGAACTCGCCGACGGCCGCATCGCCACCGGCTACCCGCGCGGCAAAAAGAGCCTGTTGGCCGTCGGCGACGAGGTCCAGTTGAGTCCCGACGGCCAGATCATGGCCCATGGCGAGCGCCGCAGCCTGCTCTACCGCAGCGATGCCTACCGGCAAAAGCTGATCGCCGCCAATGCCACGCAACTGTTGCTGGTGGTCGCCACCGATCCCTCGTTCTCCGACATGCTGCTGTCGCGCGCCCTGGTCGCCGCCGAGCAGCAGGGCCTGCGCAGCATCATCGTGCTCAACAAGTGCGATCTGGTATCCGCCCTGCCCGCCGCCCGGGCCCTGCTGGCACCCTACCTTGCGCTGGGCTGCCAGGTCGTGGAGCTGTCGGCCAAACAGGATGCCTCGCCCCTGCTGCCGCTGCTGGCCGGCGAAAGCTCGGTGCTGGTGGGGCAAAGCGGCATGGGCAAATCAACGCTGACGAATGCCCTGGTACCGGGTGCCGCCGCGGCCACCCGCGAGCTGTCCACCGCGCTGGATTCGGGCAAGCACACCACCACCCACGCCCGCCGCTACCGCCTCCCTGCTGCCACCTGCCCAGGCGCCACGCTGATCGACAGCCCTGGCCTGCAGGAATTCGGCCTGAAACATCTGACACCGCAGGAAATCGAGTTCGGCTTTGCCGAGTTCCGCCCTTTCCTCGGCCAGTGCCGCTTCCGCGATTGCCGCCACGAGGCCGAGCCGGGCTGCGCGATCAAGCAGGCGCTTGCGGAAGGCATAATCCATAGCCGCAGGCTCGACCACTTTCACCAGTTCATCTCCGAAAACCGCCATGGATCGTACTGAGCGCTTCTACAAGATCGACCAGCTGATCCACGACCGCAAGCAGGTGACCTTCGCCGAACTGCTCGACGCATTGGAAGTCTCGCGCGCCACGCTCAAGCGCGACCTCGAATACATGCGCAACCGGCTCAATGCGCCCATCGTCTGGGACCGCGATGCTGGTGGCTACCGCTTCGACACGCCGCATGCCGAGGTCGGCGCGCAGTACGAACTGCCCGGCCTCTGGTTCAACGCCAGCGAAGTGCACGCCCTGCTGACCATGCAGCACCTGCTCACCGACCTCGACCCCGGCGGCATGTTGACGCCCCACATCCAGCCGCTGATTGCGCGGCTCAACAGCCTGCTCGGCAGCGCCGAAAACACCGCCGAGGAAATCCGCCGCCGGGTGCTGATCGTCGGCCTCGGCAAGCGGGAGATGAAGCTCGCCCACTTCGAAAAGGTCGGCTCCGCGCTCTTGCGGCGCAAGCGCCTGGCCATCACCTACTTCGCCCGCAGCAGCGGCGAGACCACCGAGCGCGAAGTCTCGCCGCAACGCCTGGTGTATTACCGCGGCAACTGGTACCTCGACGCCTGGTGCCACCTGCGCAATGACATCCGCAACTTCGCCATCGACTCGATCCGTGCCGCCGAGGTCATCGAGAAGAAGGCACGCGAAGTCTCCCACCGCAGCATGGACGAAGTGCTCGGCCCCGGCTATGGCATCTTCTCCGGGCGCAGGCTACAGCATGCCGTGCTGCGCTTCACGCCTGAGCGCGCGCGCTGGGTGGCGCAGGAAACCTGGCACCCGAAACAGAAAGGCAGCTTCGAGGCCGACGGTTCCTGGCGGCTGGAATTCCCCTACGCCGACCACCGCGAGCTGATCATGGACATCCTCAAGTTCGGCGCCGACGTCGAAGTACTGGCGCCGCCCGACCTGCGGCGCCGCGTCGCCGAGGAAGCGGCACGGCTGACGCGGCTGTATGCCGCGCCGCGCAAATAGTCCTTGCCGCTTCGTGGTAGCGTGGCGCCGCAGTCCAAACCACAACAACGCAGTTCGACAACGGAGAGAACCATGAAACTGACATCCCTGCTGGGCACGCTCGCCTGCGGCGCGTTGCTGGTGCAACCCGCGCTGGCGCAAAACGTCAAGGTCACCCCGCTCGGTGGCATCGACGGTGAATTCTGCCCGCTCGACCGCGCCATGATCTTCGAAGACCCGGGCGGCACGCGCGTGCTCTACGATCCGGGCCGTACCGTGGCCGGCGCCGCCGACCCGCGCCTGGGCAAGATCGACGTCGTGCTGATCACCCACATGCACGGCGACCACATCGGCGACAAGCACAATGCCGCGCCGAATTCCGGGGCCTGCGACAAGCCCGACATCTCGGTCTCCGCCGCGCCCCACACCAACGCCGTGAATATCGCCGTCGCCAAGGGCGCCAGGATGGTCACCGGCAGCGAAATGCCCGCCTTCTTCGGCAACAAGATGAAAGCCGCTGGCGGCGACCCGAAGAATTCCATCCTCGCCCGCTACGGCGCCACGCAGAAGGTCGGCGGCGTCGGCATCTCCACCGTCACCGCGATCCACAGCAATTCGATCGACCCCGACCTGATCGGCGGCGTGCTCGGCCAGTACCTCAAGGACGCCGGCATCGGCGCCTATGTCGGCGAGGCCACGGGCTACGTGCTCAAGTTCAGCAACGGCCTGGTGGCCTACCTTTCCGGCGACACCGGCATCACCGGCGACCAGGACAAGGTGGTGCGCGGCCACTACAACGCCAAGCTGGCGGTGATGAACATCGGCGACACCTTCACCACCGGCCCGACCGAGGCGGCCTACGTGATCAACGACCTGGTCAAGCCGAATGCCGTGATCGCCTCGCATGCCAATGAAGTCGGCACCGTCGGCGGCAAGGTGCGCGCCGGTTCGCGCACCGAAACCTTCATCAAGGCCAGCAAGGTGCCGGTGCATGTGCCGCTGTCGGGCAAGACCATGGAATTCAATGCCGAGGGCAAGTGCGTTGGCGGCTGCTGAACGGCCAAGGGCATTGACGGGGCGGCGCGGGAAACCGCGCCGGCCTTTTCATTGGCCGGCCGGGATGGGAACTACGACCCCCTCGACGCCGTGCCGGCGCAGCGACTCGGCGATGAAGCCCGAGGCCTTCATCTCCTCGACGAAATTCCGCAGGTAGGCCGCTCCATCCGCACGCCCCTTGGGCAGCGCCATGGCCTGGCGGATTTCCATGAAGCGCCCGTCGAGCAGGCGCAGTCCCGGCAGGCGTCTGGCATCGGCCTGCATCTGCTGCCTCACGCCCGCAGCGACCTCCAGCCCCTGCGCCACCATGGTATCGGCCACGGCCTGCGAAGTCGGCGCATGGACCAGCGTGGCCTGCTTCAGTGATCGCGTGAGATGCAGGTCGTAGGCGCTGCCTTTCGCCGCCGCCACGCGCACGCCCGCGCGATCCACATCTTCGTTGCGATGAATCGGCGAGCCCGCCGGAACAAGATACGCACCCTCGATGATCAGGTAAGGGGCGGTGAAATCGGTATCCACCGCGCGCACCGGGTCGATGGCGAAAAAGCCCACGTCCCACTCGCCGGCCTTGACGCCCTGCACCGCCTTGCCCGCCGCCGAATAGATCACCGGTTCCAGCGGCACGTCGAGGCGCCGCGCCAGCTCGCGCGCCAGATCCACCGAAACGCCCCGCGGCTCCCCATCTGCCCCGCGCGTGGCCAGCAGCGGGTTGCCATAGTTGATCGCTGCGCGCAGCGTGCCCTTGGGCGCGAGTTGCGCGACGGCAAGAGTCGGCGCTGGCGGTACGGCGGTGCAGGCGGTAAGCACCACGGCGGCCATGAACAAGACCGCACAGCAACCGAGGCGTGGAGAACGGCTCTCTGGGGAATGTGACATGTCAAAGTCTCCATAGCGGGGTGATCGAGGTTCATGTTGCGACTTTTCGACTGCACGCGCAATTCGACCCCGGCGCATCCGGGCGGAGAACAGCAGGCTATGCAGGCTTCGATGACGCAACGTGGCGGGAAGCCTTTCCGCCCTTGACATCCCCCATTCATGTAATATCATCGGCAATATGACTATTCCGCATGCGGTTCTCGATACGAATGTGCTGGTGGCTGCGTCACGCAGCCGACTTGGCGCTTCGTTCGCGCTATTGCATGCATTGAGACACGGCCGCTACAAGGCGCTTGTGTCCGTTCCATTGATGCTCGAATACGAAGCGGTGCTCAAGCGACCGGAACAACTCGAAGCCAGCGGGCGCAGCGTGGCAATGACGGATTCCTTCCTCGATGCCTTCAGCCTATGCATCGAGCCGGTGCATCTGCATTACCTTTGGCGACCGCAACTGCGCGACCCTGCGGACGAGATGGTGCTGGAAACGGCTTTGAATGGACGCGCCGCCGCCTTGGTTACATTGAACAGCGGCGACTTTACTGCCGCCGCGAACTTTCGCCTGCCCGTATTGACACCTGGTGCGTTTCTGCAATTCCTGCAAGAGGAGAAAACCTGATGGCCAACTATGCCCTGCGTGTTCCCGAGTCCCTGTTCTCCTACGCCCGCCAAGTGGCCGAGGAAGAGCACGTGTCGATGAACCAGTTTTTTGTCACGGCAATCGCCGAGAAGGTGTCCGCCTTGAAAACCGAAACCTATTTCCGCGAGCGGCAGGCCCGCGGCGATCTGGCCGCCTTCGATCAATGGCTCGCCGCGAGCCCGAAGGCCAAGCCGGTCCCGGGCGACGAGAAGCCCTGATGCGATTCGCGCCAGCCCCGGAAAGTCGGCGCCCACCACACGGCGACTGGCACGCCACGGAGCGCCGCTGATGCCCGCCAGCCTCGAAGGCCAGCTCGTCGTCGCGCTCTCCTCGCGCGCGCTGTTCGACTTTGAGGAGGAGAACCGCGTTTTCGAAGACCAGGACGATTCCGCCTACATGCGCCTGCAACTCGAGCGCATGGACCAGCCGGCGCGGCCCGGCGTCGCCTTTCCGCTAGTGCAGAAGCTGCTGGCCTTCAACACACTCGAACGCCAGCGCGTCGCCGTGGTGATCCTCTCGCGCAACGACCCGGTTTCCGGCCTGCGCATCTTCCGCTCCGCCACCGCCGCCGGCATGCAGCTGGAGCGTGGCGTGTTCACCCGCGGCCGCCCGCCCTTCCGCTACCTCAAGCCGCTGGGCGCCAACCTCTTCCTCTCGGCCAACGAGGCCGACGTGCGCGCCGCGCTGGAAGGCGGCTTTCCGGCGGCACGCGTGTATTCGACGACGCTGAGCGAGGCCGAGCAGCACCCGCAGGAAGTGCGCATCGCCTTCGACGGCGACGCCGTACTGTTTTCCGACGAAGCCGAGCGCGTGTTCCAGGAACAGGGCCTCGCCGCCTTCCAGGACCACGAGGAAAGCCGCGCCCTGCACCCGCTGCCGCCCGGCCCATTCATGCCGCTGCTGGAAGCCCTGCACCGGCTGCGCGCCGACAGCGCCGGCTGCCCGATGAAAATCCGCACCGCGCTGGTCACCGCGCGCAGCGCCCCCGCCCACGAACGCGCGATCCGCACCCTGATGGAATGGCAGGTGGAAGTCGACGAGGCCATGTTCCTCGGCGGCCTGGAAAAGACCCACTTCCTGCGCGAGTTCGAACCCGACTTCTTCTTTGATGATCAGACAAGACACTGCGAGCCGGCGTCGCGGCTGGTGCCGACCGGGCATGTGGTCAGCGGGGTGGCGAACCGGGGATAGGCCGCGCGGAAGTGTCACTTGAGACGCGGCGATATAATCTACTTGTTTCGCATCGTGCAACCCAAACAAGACTCGGGTGTGTCCATGAAACCTTCGGTGGCATTGCAGGCAAATCGTGACGGGATTCGAAGCGTCGTGGAACGCCACGGCGCGCGCAATCCACGCGTATTCGGTTCAGTCATCCATGGTACGGATCAGGAAACCAGTGACCTCGACCTCCTGGTCGATCCCATAGAGGGGCGGACCACACTCCTCAGCCTGGTGCGGATCAAGCGAGACATCGAGGCGATCACCGGCGTCACGACCGATGTCCTCACTCCGATGTCGCTACACGAGCGTTTCCGCCAGGCCGTGCTGGCCGAAGCGCTGCCCGTATGACCAACAAGTCGCACCGCGTGCCGCAGCGGCTGCGGGACATGCACGAGGCCATCGCCAACGCCCGCGACGATCTTGAAGTCTTGACCAAAGAGCAGTTTCTGGCCGACGGCAAGACAGCGTGCCGTAATTGAGAGCCTTATCGTCATCGGCGAAGCAGCCAGGCTCGTCATGCACCTCGATCCCGACCTCGAAAGCCGAGCACCCGGTGCCTGGCAACAGTTTCGCGACGCCTACGACATGCGCATTGTCCTGACCCATGAATATTTCCGTGTCGATGCCGCCGTGGTCTGGGAGACGGTCAAGAACGACCTGCCGCAGTTGAATGCGCTGGTCGAATCCTTGCTGGAATGACCGGCGTGCTGCCGGCTGCTGGCCACCCGCCTCGCAAATCAATTCGAGTTTTGCTCCTTTGGGTCTGCTTGATTTCCAAATGTCTCTGACCCGTTTCTGCTGGTTCGTTTCTGCTGGTTAGCGGGGTGGCGAACCGGGAGTAGCTTGCGCGCCCGGCGAAAACCCTGTAGCAACCCATTCCCCGAGCCTCGGCTTGAGAGTAAGGCCTTTCTGCATTACACTGCAAGGAATCGAACAGGCACGAGGGCATCGCCATGACCACCTTGACCGTTACCGCCCGAGGCCAAGTGACGTTCAGAAAGGAAGTGCTGCAACACCTCGGCATCAAGCCGGGCGACAAGATCGAGCTGGATTTGCTGCCCGACGGCCGGGGCATGCTCAAGGTGGCTCGGCCCGCCGGAACGATAGACAACTTCGTCGGCTTGCTCGCCGGGCGGTCAAAGAAAGTCGCCACCATCGAAGAAATCAACGCGGCCACTGCAAAAGCCTGGGCCGGCAAGAAGTGAAAATCGCCGTCGATACCAACGTACTCATTCGCGCTGTCGTGCGTGACGATCCGGCGCAAGCGAAGCTCGCCGCCAAGGTCCTGAAACAAGCCGAATTGATCGCCGTTGCGTTGCCATGCCTGTGCGAATTTGCGTGGGTGCTGCGCCAGGTCTATGGATTCACCGCCGCCGATGTGGCCAGCGCGATTCGGGCACTGCTTGCCGTAGCCAACGTGGAGGTCAACCGTCCCGCCGTCGAGGCTGGCCTCTCGGTGCTCGAAGCCGGCGGCGATTTCGCCGATGGCGTCATCGCCTACGAGGGCTGCTGGCTGGGCGGGGAAAGCTTCGTTTCCTTTGACAAGAAGGCGGTTGCGCTACTGACGGCGACAGGGCATTCGGCGAGGCTTTTGTAAGCAAGGGAGTGTCTGAGTGAGCAAGGAATTCAATTCGCCCCTGTGAATTCGACTCGAACCCCGAGACACTAAATTGAACCTCTAAGTTGCTTGAGTTGGCCACCACAGTTGAGGCATTCGCCATAAGATCAGACGATTTTCTCCAACGAGAAGTCCTGCAGTTCGCTGAACAACGAATGCATTTAGAATTGCATGCAAGGAATTGTTAGATTGCTCCTACCGAAAATCCCTGCCAATTCATCCAAAGGAAGATAATGAAGCACTTCGAAGAGTTACTACAATCCCTTGGGGCAACAAAGTGCATTGCACTCAGAGAATCTCGTCACTGGACACTCTGGCAAGCCGAGTACCAAACTCCTGTTTCAGTCGTCAAAGGCAACTATCTGTACTTGAAGACTACTTGCCCTCTATCCGAAGCCACGCCCGCAAACCTCAGTAATCTCGTAGCAGATTGCGGCTCGAATGGGTATCAAGTCGTTGTCCCGCCTAAAAGCCCTCTTGCGAGAGACCTAAATGCTACAGCGCAGAAATTCCGTGCAAAGTCCGGAAGTACCACCCAGACACTGCTTGAAGAGCACCTCCTCAAAGGTATCAAGTATCGATCGCTACAGCGTGAGGAACATTTCATTGAGCCTACGCTTCTAGTAAGCGGTGGCGATACAAGAAAACAAGCCTTGTCATACTTAGCTCAATGGCTTGTTGGAGACGTATCTGGTGAGGAAAAATGTCCAATTGGGCTCTTATGCGCAGATGGGGGGATCGGAAAGACCACTTTAGCTCGCGAGCTGTGCGAGTCGGTACGGGTTCGACATCCGAAAGTAGTTCCACTTCTAATTGAGTCGGATCAATGGAAAAACATTGCAAATACAGGCTTCACGCTAGACACACTTTGGGATATAGCGATTTCCCGCCGCCTTGAAAATGGAAATGCGTTACGGTCGAACCCAGCAGCGTTGAGAGTTCTGTTGCAAGAGGGTCTTCTTGTTGTAATTTTCGACGGATTTGATGAACTTTCATCTCTTTCAACGGATCCCAACCGACCAAACGAAATAATCGAAGAGTTGCGCGAACTATTAACCCCAGAAGACGAAGAGGTTGGCGCAAAAGTCATCTTAACTTCTCGGACGACCTATTGGAAATCTATCGCGTCATCAATCAAGGACAGCGCGTCAATTGAGGTTTTTCGCTTGGCGGGATTTGATAACGACCAACGAAAAGCGTACTTCGCAAAACGACTGCCAGATCAGCAGAAGCGAGACCTCGCTTTACGACTAGCAAAGCAAGTAAGTGGTGCCATATATGCTAACTCTTCGTCAACAGTCGCAGAAGGCTATAACGAAGATCGCGTTTCTGGTACGCCATTCATTCTTGCACTTATCGCTCACTACTTAGAAGAGGACGGAGATCAGACGCTTTCACCGTATGAAGCTGATCCACTTGAACCTCTCCTTATCGGAGTGTGCCGTCGGGAGAATATCCGACAAGGACTTGGAATTGACCCTGAGAAACAGCTCGCGATTTTTGAAGAAATATTCCGTTCTGCCGAAAATGAAATACATGCAAAAGACATCGATTTCATACTGCAAATATACGACATTGCCGATCCGAATCTCAGAACCGCGTTTTTGCATCACTTTCTGCTACAACGAATCCAACAAGACATCTTCGCTGCACGCTATGAAGTACTAAAGGTCTATTTCGTTGCCCGGTTCCTAGCAAAGGGGCTGCAAAAGCTTTACAAGGCAAGCCCCGAAAAGGAGATTGCCCAAACACTTGCACAAAACGCTATAGGGCTCGGACAGGTTGGTGATTGGTTGATATGGCAGCTAAAGCGACTACCGAGGGACCGGATGCGTGCCGCAATTCTACATGCATATGAGATTATTGACTTGCCGATAAATGCAGCATCTAGAAATCGTGCAGCAATCACACTCTGCCATCTAATACTGCAATTGGTCTCGGAAAAAGACAAGCGCGATCGGACTCAATCCCTATTCAGTCTAATCACGACAAACCGAGATGGATCAATTAATTCTGTTAGAGGTCTTTCTTTAGCAGGTCGCTTGCGTTCATTCGATTTTTCAGGGATCGATTTTGAGAATTGCACGATCGAAAATGTTGATTTCATCGGCTGCCGATTCAATGGGAGAACAGCATTCATAAACTGTAACTTTGAAGGTACCCTTGATTTTAGTAACTGCGAAAACGAAGGCGATATCCAGCTAAGCAATTCGCGCTTCTCACCTGATGCTGAACTCACTCTTAGCCGAATTCAGAGTAAGCCGGCAAATCGGGTCGTTCGCGAACAATTCGCTGAGGAAGCGCTAGTGCGTGCGCTGAAAAAGTTTCGTAGCGACACTGGGTTTCACGGAGTTCAAGTGCGAAGACGCAATAGCGGGGAAAACCCTCGAAACCCGTTCAATAAGTCGATCTGGTCGGCGCTAAAACACAATCAGATTGTCGCTGAGCACGTTATCTCTGGAGTTTCAGAGGGCGGTCTTCATGTTGTTGAAGACAAGGATGTCCGGCGGGAAGTCGCTCAATATATTGACAACGGTATAGTTGGTACCCGTCTTCGCTCGGTACTCCAAGAAATACTAGATGAATAGAACTTTCAGTCAGAGCCCATACTCCAATTGGGATGACGGGGCATATGGTTAGTGGGCTAGCGAACCGCTAGTACCGGCTGACTTCAGTAGGACACCGACAACGTGACGAAGGCCGCGCGCCGTTCCGGCAGCAGGCCGAAGGCCGAGTCGGCCTTGCCACCGTAGGCGCGGATGCCGGCGTCCAGCCGCCACTTGTCGGCGGCATAACCGGCAGAAAGCGTCAGGTTGCGACCGCCGTCGTCGAGCGAGGCCATCCAGTCGGCCGCCGCGCTCCATTTGCCGGCCGGCTCGGTCCAGGCCAGGCGCGCCAGCAGCCCGCGCCGGGCGAGATTGCCCTGCTCGAAGAGGCGCGTCGACGCGGCGTTGGCGCCGGCGATCGCCACGTCCGGCACGCCCGGCAATCCGCGCAGCGCGTTCCGCGCCACGGCATTGGCGCGCAGCCGGCGCCACTCGTCGGCGGAGTTGGCGCTGCCGTCCCACCACGTTTCGCCCATCGCCGAGACGCCGCTCTCCGCCGTCCAGGTCGCGCCGAGCAAAGCCTTGCCGATACGGCCGTGGCGCTCCACCTGCAAGGCCCGCTCGGCGCTGAGCAGTTGCGCCGCAGCCGCCCCGGCTGCCAGCGGCACGCGCCGCTCGCCGCGCTGCTGGGTCAGCAGCGAACCGTGAAATTCAATGGCCTCGTCCGGCACCGCCGCAAACCCCGCGCCCAGTTCCAAGCCGTTGCGCGCCGAAGCGCGTGCGACGCCATGAAAGTCGGCGCTGGCGACGCCCCAAAGGAAGTCCCCTTGGGGGACACGGCGAAACAGGCGCAGCGCCAGCGAAGCGTCGTCACGTACGGCCGCCGTACTTCCCGCATTGCCCGGGCCGTGACCCGGATTGGCCAGGATCAGCGACCAGGCGCTGTCGGCGCCGAAGTTGTCCCAGGACAGCATGGGGATGCCGGTCAGCGGCGGCGGCGCCAATTGCAGGCGCGACTCGCGCTGCAGCACGTCGAGCGGACGGAAGGCGTAGCCGACGTCGCCCGACAGCAGCTTGCGCCCGGCGCTGAAGCGTTCGCCACCCAGCGTGAAATCGGCATAGGCTTCATGGGCGACGAATTTGCTGTCCGGCTTGGCGCCCTCCTGCCCGCTTGCCGTCACGGTCGCCAGCAGGTTCAGCGGGCCGAGCCTGCCGCGCGCCTCCTGCTCGATGCGCGCGCGGTCGCGGCCGAAGCTGGTCAGCGCCAGACCGTTGCCGAATACGCTGCCTTCGCGCAGCGTGCGCGGCTCGGCGATCGCACGTGTTGTCCAGGCGAGGTCGATGGCTGGCGCTTCCTGCGCCGCCGCCGGCCCCGCGACGGTGGCAAGCAGCAGCGCCAGGAGTCGGCGCTGGCGGTACGGCGCTTTCATTGCGGTGTCTCGGCTCTAACAAGAAACGCCGGGTTGAACCACTCGTCTCCCAGCGTCTTCGCCATGCGCGAGAGGTAGTGGATTTCGGTGCTGCGTTCCTTCTGCAGATGGTCGGTCAGCGTCATGGTCGTCACCTGGCGGCGGCCATCGACTTCGCCGAGCGTAAAACTCGCCACCTTGGCCAGCTTGTCCGAGGCGACGTAGAGCTCGGCCTGCACCGGCGCATGGCCCTTCTTCGCCAGCCAGGCCACCACGCGCGGATAGCTGACGCCCTTGCGCGTGGCCGTGAGTTCCAGCTTGATGCAGGGCTGGCCGGCGACGGTTTCCTCGCCCAGCGAGGCGGCCTCGTAGTCCTCGCCCCAGGTCATGGTGGCGATGTCGCCGGTGGAGGCCTCGCCGAGCAGCTTCTGCATCGGCGTGATGCGCAGCGGGCGCTGGCTCGCGGGCATCATCAGCCAGAAGTCGTCGCCCTGCATCAAGAGCTTCTGCCCGCGCTCGGCGGGGCTGCGGAATAGCACCAGCGAGCGGTGGCCGGGCTTGAGGTACACCGTGTAGTTTCGCGTCTTGTCGAGCTGGCCGGCCTTGAAGCTGCGGATCTCGGTCTCGACGCGACCGGCGTCGATGGCCAGCCGGTAGGCGTCGGCCTCCTTGACGATGGCCTGCAGTTTGGCGTCGGCGGCATGGGCAATACCAGTGCCGAGCAGAGTGCCGATGACAACCATCGAGCGCAGCGAGCCGATTAGTAGCCTCCCCGCGAGGGGAGGATGGGAGGGGCGGGCCAATTTGCTAGCCCGCCGGGGAACGAAGCTTTCGGAATTCACCGTCTGCAACGGTTCAACGAAGTCTTGTGCGTCAAACATGGGATAGTGCCTCTGTTATCGGTTTGTGGGCGGCGCGACGGCTGACGAACCAGGCGGCGGTCGCGGCGAGGGCCACCACCACCAGCATGGCGCCGAGGTACAGCGGCGCGGAAAAGCTCAGCAGCAGCGGGTAGCCGACCGAACGCCCGGGCGGCGGCGGCATGTCGATGCCGGCGAACAGCAGCGCCACCGTAGCGCCGCCGGCCAGCAGCATGCCGAGCGCCGCGCCCGCCGCGCCGATCGCCGCGCCTTCGAGCACGAAGTTGCGCACCACCTCGCCGGGCTGGGTGCCGATGGCGCGCAGGGTGCCGATCTCGCGGGTGCGCTCGACCACCGCCATACCCAGCGTATTGCTCATGGCGAAGGCAACGATCACCACCATGATCAGGCCGAGGATGCCGAAGATGCGGTTGTAGAGCGCGCGCACCGCCTGGTAGAAGACAGCGAGGTCGCGCCAGGTGCGTACCGCCAGCTCGGGCCGGGCGGCCTTCACCTGCGCCGCCATGGCTTCGGTCTGCGCCGTATCCTTGAGGTAGAGCGCCAGGCTGCCGACCTTGTCGGAGAGCAGCAGACGCTGCACGGCGCGGATGTCGGTCATCACCAGGCGGCGGTCGATATCCGGCACGCCGGTCTTGACGATGCCGCGCACGATCACGTCCACCGCGTTGAGGTTGCCCTCGGTGGTGGTCGCCAGCAGGGTCAGCGAGGCGCCGACCTTCACCTTCATCAGTCCGGCCAGTTCGTTGCCGATGGCCACCTCGGGCACGGCGTCCGACGCACCGGGCGCCTCGCCGGCGACGAATTCGAGCTGCGGCCCGCGCAGGCGAAAATCCACCGCCGGATCGACACCGCTGCCGACGAACACCGTCGACTTGTCGCCGTTGGAAATCAAGCCCGAGAACTGGATGCGCGGCGCCACCGCGCGCACGCCGGGCTGCGCTGCGTAGTGCGCCGCCAACGCCGCGGCCCCGGCCAGGCCATGCTGCAAGGGCACGTCCTCGTCGTTGTCGAAGCCGCGCGCGGCGGCCAGCACCACATGGCCGCTGTCACGCGCCGTCATTTCCTCCAGCGATTCGTAGGTGAACAGCGCGAAGCCGCCTCCGATCAGCACCGCCGCCGTGCCCATGGCCGTGATCAGCATCGCGGTGAGCGAGCGGCGCTTGTTGCGCATCACGTTCTTCCAGGCAAACAGGATCCACTTCATTGCCGTTCTCCAGATATGAGTTCGCCGTCCGCCAGGCGCAGCACGCGGTCGCAGTGCGCGCTCATGCGCTCGTCGTGGGTTGCCACCACCACGGCGGCGCCGCGTTCGTGCGACAGCTCGCGCAAGAGATCGACGATCTGCTGCGCCGTGTGCGAATCGAGGTTGGCCGTCGGCTCGTCGGCGATCACCAGGCTCGGCGACTTGACCAGCGCGCGGGCGATGGCCACGCGCTGGCGCTGGCCGCCCGAGAGCGCATCCGGCAGACGGTTGGCAAAGGCCGCCAGCCCGGTGCGTTCGAGGATTTCCGCCACCTTCTGGCGCCGCTCGGCGGCCGGGCGGCCGAGCAGCAGCAGCGGATATTCGACATTGTCCGCCACGTTCATCACCGGCACCAGGTTGAAGCCCTGGAAGATGAAGCCGACCCGCTCGCGCCGCAGTACGGTCAGCCCCGCGTCGTCGAGGCCATCGACCGGCTTGCCGGCGATTTCGCGCGTGCCGGCATCCGGCGTGTCGATCAGGCCGGCGAGGTTGAGCAAGGTGCTCTTGCCGCTGCCCGAAGGCCCGGTGAGCGCCACCATCTCGCCCGCCGCCGCTGTAAGGCTGACGCCCTTCAAGGCCTCGGCCCAGTCGTCGCCGACGCGGTAGCGCTTCTTCAGGTCGGTCAGCCGCACGGTGGCGGTGCGCTCGGCGAGCATCGTCGACGCGTTCATTTGGCCGACTCCGCCAGGCGCGCCTCGGCGGCGTCCACCTCGGCACGGAAGGCGGCCGGGGCCGCTGCCAGCAGCGGATCGGCACGCAGCGCGGCGAGCAGCTTGCGACCGTCGGCGCGGCGGTGGAACAGGCCGTCGGGCACGGCGATGAAGGTCGCCGCTGCCACCAGCCGTGTCTGCAAGGCCACCGGCACGCCGCGCACCAGCACCGCGCCGTGCCCGGGCTTGAGCATGGCCAGCGCGGCGTCGATCTGGTCCAGCCCCTGCTCGGTGTACTTCATCTTGTTCCAGGGCATCCAGGCTGCCTTGCCCTGCAACGCCAGCGCGCTGCCGAGACAGGCCGCCTGCAGCGGCTGGCGTTGCGGATCGGACGGCAGGCCGCGCAGCGCCGCCACGGCGGCATCGACGCGCTTTTCGTCGGTACGCGCGGCGTCGAACTCGCGCAAGGCGGCGTCGAAATTGCCGTCAGCGGCCGGTGTAGCAATGGCAGCGGGAATAAAGTGGGGCAGGGCAAAAGCCGCGCCCAGGGCCAGCAGTTTCACGGCGGCCAGCGCCAGCCACTGGCGGCGGATGGAATTGAACTTCATGGCATGACTCCTCGGCGGTTGAAGGTGAGGCCATGCTAGGAAGCGCCGCGCCCACCGTCATCCGGCTTGCGACGAACGGCGTGAATCAGGGGGTGAATTGCGGTGCGGGGGGATGGGTGGATTCCGCGATCGTCACTTCAAAAGTCGGCGCCGGCGACACGGCGATCAGGCAGTTCCAGCTCAGGCGGCCCCCCAATGGGCGGTGGCTATGCCCTCGCCGAGATCGGCTTCGACCAGGCGCCGCCGCACCGCGAGCAGCTTCTCGATCAGCGCGGGCTCGGCGAGTGCATAGGCTTCGGTATCCGGCACCCGCCTGACGACGACGCCGAGCAGTTCGGTAATGGCGTTGCCGATCGAGTTCTGGCTGATGGTGACGATCAGCTCGCCGGCATCGTTGCGGTAGAGCAACTGCTTGAAGGCCGGCTGCCAGCGTATGGCATTCGCGTAACGGGCATCGGTGATGCACCGCTCGCGCACCATCTTCGCCGCCTTGAGAAAATCGTTGTTGAACTGGAGCCTTTCCTCGACCAGGGCGGGAAAGGAAATGTCAGCCGGCAGCGGCGCGTTGCGGGTCGACACCTGGGAAAAGAAGCAGCGGTAAAAGTCGATGAAGCCCTTGAGCAGCGTGTCGTATTCGCGCCAGAAGCGGACCTCCTTCAGGGCGGCGGCACCACCGCTGACCTTCCAGCTCGGCAGGCCCTGCGGATAGCCGGTCAGGGCCAGCCGGCATTCGGCGTCGGCGCAGGGCGTGAGCACCCTGAAGTCGAGGCCGGCGAAGAAATGGCGATACACCTCGCCCATGTGCGCCTGGAACAGCGAATGCTGGCCGCCGTCGGTCAGGTTCGGGTTGTCCGGGTCGGCCAGCGGTGCCGCCCGCAGCGCGGCCTGGTCGAAGGCGATGAAATGGTTGTGCAGCATGCGGATGCTGGGCACGCCGGGCGAGGTCAGCGGCCAGGTGGCGTCGAGGCTGGCTTCGCCGGCCAGCAGCAGGTGCCGTTCCGGGTCCGGATAGAGCTCCAGCATGAAGGAGAAGATGATCCCGTTCATCCGGTTCCAGACCTGGCGCACGGCCTCGGGCAACTGGGTGCGCCGCACCGGGCGTCCCAAGGGATCGAGGATGCGCTGCGAGGTGTCGTAGATGATCGAGGCGTCGAACTCGTTGCTGTGGCCCAGCGCCTTGCGGTAAAGCAGCAGGCCTTCCGGATTCCGCAGCAGGCCGTTGTTGTGCACCAGGTCGGCCAGGTTCTCGGCGCTGTTGAAGAACTCGTTGGGTTTCATCCCCTCGGGCACGACCAGGGGAATCGGGCGATACGGCGTGAGGATCTCTCTCGGACCGGACTGCATGATGTTCCCCTCCCCGGCCAATGGCCGTGCCGCCTGCCGCGCGGCCGCCGGCATGCCGGCGGCGGGCATCAGGCAGGCTGGCCCGCCAGTTCGTCGAAGATGGCGTCGCGCACCGACTCCACCTTGCCGGTTCCGGCCACCTTGAAGTAGCGTCCGGCCGCGGCGTCGCTGCGGCTCAGGCGGGAATAGAAATCCACCAGCGGCCGGGTTTGCTCGTGATAGACCCGCAAGCGCTGGCGCACGACTACTTCCTTGTCATCGTCGCGCTGGACCAGGGGCTCGCCGGTGACATCGTCATGGTCGGTGACCTTGGGCGGATTGAAAACCTGATGGTAGGTGCGTCCCGAGCCGGGGTGCACCCGGCGACCCGACATGCGGCGGATGATTTCCTCGTCGTCGACCGCGATCTCGACCACAGCGTCGATCTTCACGCCCGCCGCCTGCATGGCTTCCGCCTGAGGAATCGTGCGCGGAAAACCGTCGAACAGGTAGCCCTTGCGGCAATCCTCGTCCTGCAACCGGGCCTTTACCATGCCGATGATGATTTCATCGGAAACCAGGCCGCCCGCCTCCATCACCGCCTTGGCCTGGCGCCCCAGCTCGGTACCCTGCTTGACGTGGGCACGCAGCATGTCGCCGGTCGAGATCTGCGGTATGCCGAATTTTTCCTTGATGAAACCTGCTTGTGTTCCCTTGCCGGCCCCCGGGCCGCCGAGCAGAATGATGCGCATTGTCTTCCTCCGTACGAATGGTTTGTGTGGCCGGCTTGTCTCGCGGCTCTGTCGCCCTCCGCTTGCCGGAATGGCGGCACCCACTCTAGTCAATTCCAACGGCAAGTGAAATCAGGATTTCTTACCGCATCGATAAGCGGAAGCCCAAACCGGCGCTCCGGGCGATGTCGAATGAAAGTCGGCGCCGGTGCCACGGCGCCAAGACCGATGACGGTAATAGTTGGCGCGGAACCGGAAATCAGTGCTTACCCCGAGTTTTCGCGGTAGCCGCCGATGTCATAATCCGGCCGGTCGAAACCCCGGACCAGGCCTTTCAATGACCGAAAAAGATGCAGCAACCCTCAGCAGGCTGGTTGCCAGTTGCCGCGAGCAACTGGAAAGCGACCTGGTGGAACTGGTGGAGGAACTCGGCCCGGCGCTGCTCAAGGATGTCGCAGCACGGACTTATCCGGCGCGCGAGCCGGAGCGGCGAATTGCCGCCGCCACCCTCAAGCAGGCCCTCTCCGCCCATTGGGGCAAGGTGGCGCCCGCGCTGAAAGCAGCGCTCGCCGGCCGCGCCACCAAACCGGCCCGGCCGGGCATCGACACCGGGGAACTGGGCAACCTGCAGTTGCTGAGCGACGCCGAGGAATCGATACAGATTGCGTCCAACGAAGCGCTCGATCGGCTCAACACCGCCAGTCGCGACGAAACCAACCCACTGGAGCGTCGCATTTCCTACCTGGTGCTGCGCAGCGCGATGCAGCCGGGCGACACCAGCTTCAAGCTGGCCACGCTGTGGCCTTGCCTCCAGGGCGCCTTGAGCGAAATTACCGCCGACACCGGCGCGCGCATCCTGTTGCTGAAGCTGGCGGGCGAGCATCTCGACGCCGAACTGCCGCGACTCTATCGCGTGGTCAACGAGGCGCTGATCGAAGCCGACATCCTGCCCCGCCTCAAGCGCAGCTATCGCGACACCGCGCCCGTCGATGCCCACGAAGTGGCGGCCGAAACCGCCAAGGTGGCGACCACGCTCGACCGCCTGATCAAGGCACGCAGCAAGGAGGAGGCATCCGCTCCGGCCAGGCCGGCGACCGACAACCGCGAGCTGTTCGACTCGCTGAAGACGATGCAGGTCGCACCGCCCAAGGCGTCCGCCGGCGGTCATGCCAACATCGTGCGCATGGCGCGCGACAGCGGCGCGGCGCGCGACGTGCGGCCGCAGGAAGCCGTCACGCTGGACATCGTCGCCGAGCTGTTCGACCTGCTGTTCGGCGATCCGAGCGTGGCGGAAGGCATCAAGGCGCTGGTTTCGCGCCTGCAATCCACGGTGCTGAAGGCGTCCATGCTCAACCAGCGCTTCTTCGCCGATCGCAGCCACCCGGCGCGACGCTTCCTCGACAGCATTTCCACGGTCGCGATCCGCTGGGGCAAGGTGGTGAATGCCGACGACCCCTTCTACCGCAAGCTGTCGGAACTGGTCGACACGATACAGGCCAGCTACGACGGCGACATGGGCGTGTTCGACGCCGCCAACGCCGAGCTGGACGACTTCCTTGCCGAGCGTGAAAAGATCGAGGAACAGCAGGATCGCGAACTGGCCGAGGCGGTGCGTGCCCGCGAGGAAGAGATCCGGCTCTCTCGGGCAGCGCAGATGCGCGCGCAACGGGCGGCCAACCACTGCATCGAGCGGGTGCTGGGACCGCAGGTGCCGCCTGAAATCGAATCCTTCCTGCGCAGCTACTGGCGCGACGTGGTGCAGGGCCGGATTTCGCGCACGGGGGAGGATGGCGCGCCCACCAACGACGCATTGCGCACCGCCGTGGCCCTGATCCTGGCGGTGACGCCAAAGCACGATCCCTCGGAGCGCAAGCGGCACGCCGCCGCGCTGCCCGGACTGTTGAAGAATCTCAACGCCGGTTTCGACGAAATCGGCACCTCGCCCACCGAGCGCAAGAGCTTCATGGACTTGCTGGCCGAGCTGCAATTCTTGGCACTGCGCGCGGAAACGCCGAAGCGCGCCGACCCCGCCGCCCGGCCGGCGGAGGAAGAAAAGCCGCGCCAGGCGGTGGCGGCGCCGACCCTGCAAGTCAGCCATGCCACCGACAGCGGCGTGCGGGTGCAGGACATTTCCCTGGCGGAAAGCCAGGACCTGGGCGAGGAAAACACGCCAGACCGCGCCGACCTGCGCCGCGTGCGCCAGCTGGTACGCGGCGACTGGGTCGACTTCATCACCGCCGGCCAAAACCGGCGCGAGCGGCTGACCTGGATCAACACCAGCCGGACCTTGTTCCTCTTCAGCAACAGCGTCTCGGCCTGCGCCATCTCCATCACGCCGGAAGCGCTGGCAGTGCGTCTGCGCAACCGGACGGCAAGCATCGTCATGTCCGACCGGCCGATGTTCGAACGCGCCATCCACGGCGCCATCCGCTCGCTGGACAAGCGCGCATGACGCGCGCGGGCGCCGGAATCCGGGGTCAGCAGCTGAAAGCCGGTGCCGGCAACACGGCGCATCAGGGCATCGCCATGCCCTTTGGCAGCAGCGTGCGCCAGCTTTCGACCAATGCGGGAATGCCGCGCCGCTTGCGACCTTGCAGGCTCACCCCCGCCGCCCCCCGCACCGCCTCCACCAGCACCCGCCCCGGCACCGGTATGGAATAACGCTCGCCGACCGCGAGGAACAGGTCACCCGCCGCGCCGCTGGAAGTAATCCAGACCATGCCGGAGTCGACACGCAGTTCGGCATGGCGCGCCGCGTCCAGGCGCAGCGGCCGGTCGGGGTGCAGCAGCAGGGTTTCGCGGGGGGACATGACGGCTCCTTGCTCGATGCCGCCATGCTAGACCGTGTCACGCCGCCGATACAGATGCACGGTTACTGAATTGTGACCATAACAGTCGCTCGAATTCGCAACTGTACCGATGGATAATGCGGACTCCTGTGCGGGTCTCCCCGACGCGGCCGCCGCCAAAATCCGGATACCATGCTTTACGAGAAGCTTGCCGAAGAATTCGCCATGCAGATCAGCGCAGGCCGCTTGCAGCCGGGCGATCGCCTGCCCTCCGTGCGCCACCTTGCGCGGCAGCGCGCGCTGTCGATCTCGACCGTGGTGGCGGCGCTGCGCACCCTGGAAAGCCGCGGCATGGTGGAAGCGCGGCCACAGTCGGGCTACTACGTGCGGCGGCGCCCGGCGCGCATGGCCGAGGTGCAGATGCCGGCCGCGGCGCCGGCGGCTGGGCCGGTAGACGTCGGCGTCAGCCGTCGCCTGGTGCAGGTACTGCGCACCAACGAAGCGCCGGGCATGGTGCCGCTGGGTTCGGCCCTGCCGGCACCGGAGCTACAGCTGGGACCGCGCCTGAACCGGCTTTACGCCGGTATCGCCCGCCGCCGTCCGGGGCTGCTCGCCGGCAGCAGCCACAGCGACCTGAACGAAGCGCCGCTGCTGCATGCGATCACGCGGCGCGCGCTGGAATGGGGCTGCCCGCTCGCGCCCGAAGAACTGGTGGTGACCAATTCCTGCACCGAGGCGATGACGCTGTGCCTGCGCGCCGTGACCCGGCCGGGCGACACCGTGGCGGTGGAATCGCCGACCTATTACCTGATGTTGCAATTGCTCGAAGCCATGGGCCTGCGCGCGCTGGAAATTCCAACCCATCCCGTCACCGGCGTGTCGCTCGATGCGCTGGAACTGGCGACGCGCAGGCCCGCCGCCGAGGGCGGCGTCCGTGCCTGCCTGCTGATCCCCAACGGCGCCAACCCACTGGGCAGCGTAATGCCCGACGCAGCCAAGGCGAAGCTGGCCGCGCTGCTGGCGGCGCGCGATGTCGCACTGATCGAGGACGACATCTACGGCGACATCTGCTTCGGCGGCGCGCGGCCGCGGCCGATCCACGCTTTCGACACGAGCGGCAACACCATGCTGTGCACCTCGTTCTCGAAGACGGTGAGCCCCGGCCTGCGCGTCGGCTTCGTCGCCGCCGGCCGGCGCGCCGCCGACGTGGAGTTGCAGAAGACCCTGACCAGCGGCAAGACCAACCCACTGACCCAGCACGTGATCGCCGGGCTGATGGAATCGCGCGGTTTCGACCTGCACCTGCGTGCGCTGCGCCGCCGCTTTGCCGAGCAGATCGCGCGCACGCGCGACGCGGTGGCGCGCCACTTTCCGGCGGAGACCCGCGTCACCGATCCGCAGGGTGGCTTCGTGCTCTGGCTGGAACTGCCGCCCGGGGTAGATGGCACGGCGCTGCACCGACGCGCGGCGAGGGAAGGCATCGCCTTCGTCCCGGGCGAACTGTTCTCCGCCGGCGGACAGTACAGGAACTGCCTGCGCCTGGCCTGCGGCCGGCCCTGGAGCCCGACGCTGGAAGATGCCGTGCGCCGGCTGGGGCGGCTGGTGACCGGCTGAGCATCGGCGCCAGGAGGACCACGGCCGTCGCCTGCTGAAGCTTCAAGGAAATCGCCGACTCGCGTAGCATGGCGATCGGGCATCCGCCTTCCGACGGGAAAGGGTACGGCCATGGAGCTGCTTAAGAACCGCATCGCGCTGCGCTGGCGCCGCACCAAGATCGTGGCCACGCTGGGGCCGGCCAGTTCCGACCGCCAGATGATCGAGAAGCTGCTGCGCGCCGGGGTGGACGTGGTGCGCCTCAACATGTCGCACGGCACCCACGAAGCACACCGCGAGGTGTATGCCAACGTGCGCGCCGTGGCGCGCAAGCTCGATCGCCATGTCGGCATCTTCGCCGACCTGTGCGGGCCCAAGATCCGCTGCGGCAAGTTCCCCGAGGGGCCGCTCAAGCTGCTTCCCGGCGAGGAAGTGATCATCGATCCGCGCCTCGACAAGGGCGGGCCGGGGCTGATCGCCTCGCAGTACCGCGCCATCGCGCGCGACGTGCGTGCCGGCCACCGCATCCTGCTCGACGACGGCAACCTGGAACTCAAGGCGCTGGCCATCGAAGGCGAGCGCGTGCGCTGCAAGGTCGTGTTCGGCGGCCTGCTCAAGGACCACAAGGGCATCAACCTGCCGGATTCGAAAGTATCGGCCTCCTCGCTGCCGCCCAAGGACATCGCCGACGCCAAGTTCGCCATCGAACTCGGCGTCGACTACCTGGCGCTGTCTTTCGTGCGCACGGCGAAGGATGTCGCCGGCCTGCGCCGCCTGATCGCGCGCGCCGGGGCCGACACACCGATCATCGCCAAGATCGAGACGCCCGAGGCGATGGAGAACATCGATGCCATCGTCCAGGCTTCGGACGCGATCATGGTGGCGCGCGGCGACCTCGGCATCGAGATGCCGGCCGAACAGGTGCCGCTGATCCAGCGCGAGCTGATCCGCCTCGGCCGCCGCCACAACCGCGCCGTGATCGTGGCGACGCAGATGCTGGAATCGATGATCGACCATTCGCGCCCCACCCGCGCCGAAGTGGGCGACGTAGCCAATGCCGCACTGACCGGCGCCGACGCGGTGATGCTCTCGGCCGAAACGGCGAGCGGCAAATACCCGGTGCGCGCCGTGGAAATGATGGACCGCGTGCTGCGCGAAGTGGAAGGCTACCAGTGGCAGCAGGGCAGCTTCCTCGCCGGCGAGCCGGTCACGGACAACGAACTCGACATGCGCGACGGCGTTGCCAACGCCGCCGCCTCGCTGGCGCACGACCTCAAGTTGCAGGGCGTCATCATCCCCACCCAGAGCGGCACCACGGCGCGCGTGATCTGTTCCCACCGGCCCACCGCGCCGTTGGTCGCAGTATCGACCAATGAGGCGGTATGCCGCCGCCTGGCGCTCAACTGGGGCATCGTGCCGATGACGGCGAGCGAAGCCGAGTATGGCAAGTGGGATGCCTTGTGTTCGCGCATCGCGCAGCGCTGCGACCTCACCCGTACCGGCCACAATGTATTGCTGGTGGCCGGCTTCAGCGACGACCCGAAGCGCAACGCGCCGCTGCTGCAGATCCTGAGGGTTTAGGGCCTGTTGGCAATCATGCGACGGTGGCACCGGGATCAATCGATGGTCAGCTTGCCGAACCAGCGCGCGCCGGGAGGAATCTCGCTGCGTTCGCCGGGCGCGAAGGGCGGCGTGTCGAGATCGTCCGGCGGCGCGCCGATCTGGTTGAGGTCGACTGCCTGGGGCAGGCCGACGAGACCGTCGGACGTCACCTGCAGCTTGTAGTAGATGCCGTTCCAGAGCCTGGCGCCGAACTCGCCCGGCGACTTGAAGAGGAACAGCAGGCTGTGCTCCAGCCAGGAAAGCTCGTTCTCCGTGACGGTACCCGGATGGCGATACGGGTACGGGACATGACATTGGATTTCGCCCCGGCCTTCGAGGCACTTGAACTCGCGCATCGAGAGGAAGTGGTCCGTGAAGCGGGCATGATCGAGGTGCAGGGTGAAGGCATGGCGCTCACCGGCGGGGCGAATATCCACCGTACCGATGACGACGGGATCGCCGGCGCGCGGGTGCAGACGGATCGCATGCGTTCCGGCCAGTTGCCATGCGAGGACAGGCGGCGCTTGCAACAGCGCCGCGGTGGCGGCCAGCATCGCGATGCGGCGACGCCGGACCGCCGGCGTACAGATCACTTGAGCTTCAGGATCCACTCGACGAGCTTCTTGGCGTCGTCTTCCTTGATCGCAACGCCGTTGGGCGGCATGGCGACGCCGCTGGTCTCGTCCTTCCAGTGGCGGGCGTAGGGCGAGGTGCCCCCCATCACCTCGGCGGTGAGTCGCTTGGCCGCCGTCTTGTCGTCCTTGTAGCGCGCGGCAATGGCCTTCCACGGCGGGCCGACCGGCTTCAGCCCGTCCGGGCCCTTGGCGTCGAGCTCGATACCATGACAGATGAAACAGCCGGACTTCGAGGCCAGGTGGCGCATCGCGGCATCCCTGGCGTCCGCCAACGCCAGCGGACTGGTGATCAGCAAGGCGGTGGCGAGGATGAGCTTGCGTTGAAATGCATGTTTCATGATGACTCCTGCAGGTTTGCCAAAAACTTCATCCCCCCGCCACGGGAGGCCAGATGGCGAGGATTTCGCCATCCTTGAGGACGCGGTTGGCGCGCTCGCCCGGCGGCACGAAATTGCCGTCGATCAGCACCAGGTGCACCAGCCTGAGCGGCAGGGCGAAGCGCTCCACGAGCTGCGCCACCGTCGTGCCCTCGGCC
>JACRLX010000049.1 GCA_016235165.1 Rhodocyclales bacterium | reverse complement strand
GATGCGCGTCGGCCAGGATTTTTCCAACCAGCACCTGGCCGACCAGAAGCTGCCGGCCGACCAGCGCCGGCCCTACACCATCGTCATCGGCATGCGTTCATGGCTGATGGCGGCGCTGGCGGACATGCAGCGGCGCAAGCCGGGTGCGGCGCCCGCAGCCGCCAAACCAGGCGGCCGACGATGAGGGCGGCTGCCCCTGTCGCCAGCAGGTGTTTCAGCGTGTGGCCGGTGACCGGGCTCAAGACTGCGGCGATGGCGTGGTCGTTGGCCTCGGTCAGCTTGGCGATGATGTAGATCGCCAGGGCGCCGCCGAAGGCCAGGCGGTCGGCGGCCGGTGCCTGGTAAATCCACTGCCAGAGCGGAATCAGCAGGATGGGCAGGCCCTGTAGCAGCAGGTAGGGACGCAGGTCGCCGGCGCCGGCGAGGTCGGTGAAACGCCACCAGGCGACACTCGCAACCGCCGCCAGCGCCAGCAGGCCGGCAATGCCGCCGCTGGCGCGCTGGCGCACGTCGCCCAGCACACCGGCCAGCAGCCCGGCGCAGGCCAGGGCGATCGGCAGCCGATCCCAGACCAGTCGCGCATTGTCCGGCGCCAGGTGGTACCAGGTCGAGCCCAGCGCGGTGAGGAAAAGGCCAAGCAGAAACAGCCGGTAGCCGGCCCAGCCGTGGCGCAGTTCGGGATGCTCGCGCGCCGGGGCCAGCTTGATCCAGCCCCAGAAGGCCGCCAGGGCGAAACCGAGGTTGGACGTCACGTCGCAGAAATGCGGCAGGCCCCAGACCAGCGACTGGTCGGCGAAGTCGTGGTAGCCCTCGGGCTGGTGGATCGGGCCGTGGAACAGGGCGGCGGCGGCGAGCAGCAGCGTTACGGCGGCAGGCAAATGGCGGCTGGGTGAATCGGGGTACATGCTTTGCTCCTTGGCGATGGAATGGCGCCAGCATCCACCGGCCTGCGTTCGGGGGGAAGCAAATCCTGCCGAGGCGCTGCCGATGGTCCGATCGGTATCGTCGGATGGTACCCGGAGGGATGCGAATTCGTTGCGCCGCCGCGACAGCGGTAGTCACGGCCCGCGTATCGCATGCGATGCAACTTGACCTTGCCATGAAGGTTGAATTAACTTTAGAAAACCACACTAACAATATGATTGTTAATGATTCGATGTCTTGTTTTTCTGTTGGGGCTGGGCCTGGTGCCGCTGGCCTTTGCCAACGCGGATCTGGTGGCCGTGCGCGCGCTGCTCGCTGCCGGCAAGTCCGACGACGCCTATCGGCAACTGGCGCCCGAGGAATTCGACCGTGCCGGGGAAATCGATTTCGACTACCTGTTCGGCCTCGTGGCGCTGGCCTCGGGCCGATCCGGACAGGCGATGCTGGCTTTCGAGCGCGTTCTGGCGGTAGAGCCGAACTTCGCCGCCGCGCATGTCGATATGGGGCGCGCGCATTACGCACAGGGCGACTTCGAGCGCGCCGAGCAGGCCTTCGCACAGGCTCGGGAATTGAACCCGCCGCCCGATGCGCTGGCAACGATACGCAACTACGAGAAAGCCATTGCCGCCAAGCGCGATCCTTCGCGCCTGCGGCTCACCGGATACGTGGAACTTGCCGGGGGTACCGACGGCAACGTCAACCAGGCCACCAATGCCACCACCGTGGCGATTCCCGCCTTCGGCGGCAGTTTTTCCCTCGGCGCGTCCAGCCGCGCCCAGCGTGACGATTACGCCGTGGCGATGCTGGGCGGCGAGGCGCAGTTCGCGCTGGACGAGACCGTTAGCTTGTATGCCGGAGGCGACCTGATGCTGCGCGATCACGACGATCTCAATGCCTACGACGTCGGCAGCCTCGATGCCCGCGCGGGCATTGCCTTCGGCACCGGCCGCAATCTCTATCGGCTCAGCGCCGGTTACAACGATTACCGCCTGGAAAGCGATCGCTATCGCGGCGTCGCCACCGCGCTCGGCGAATGGCGCCATGCCCATGACGAGCGCACCAGCCTGGCGCTTTCCGCGCAATACAACGAGGTGCGCTACGTCACCGCCGACCAGCGCGGCAACGACGTCAATATCGTGATGCTCGGCGCCGGCTTGCAGCATGCCTTCGCCGGCAGCCGGCCGGTCACGGGTTTCGTCGGCGGTTTCGTCGGTCGCGAACGCGAGGAGCGCACACGAACTGACGGCAACCGTGTCCTCGGTGGAGTTCGCCTTGGGGCGTCGCTGGCAGCCGATGCGACGGTCGACTTGTTCGCCAACGCGGCCGCCCAGGTCGGACTCTACAGCCGCTACAACGGCCTGTTTCTGGTGCGCAGGCGCGAGGCGCAGTATGACGTCGGATTTGGAGCGAACTGGCGTTTCGCGCCGGACTGGACCTTGCGGCCACAAGTGGCGGTGACCCGCACCGATTCCAATGTCGCCATTTATGACACGATGCGTTACGATGTGTCCCTGAGCTTGCGGCGAGACTTCCGCTGATACCCGGAGGGCGAATGGCACTGGGCGTGCGACTCCTGTTACTCGTTCTTCTCCTGCCGGCGGCGCTGGCCCTTGCCGCGCCGGTGGGGCGTGTGCAGTTCGTTGCCGGCGTGGTCCATGTCGAATCGGCGACCGGACAGCAGAAGCAGCTTCGCAAGGGCGACGAGCTCGACGAAGGCGACACGGTCGTCACCGGTCGCGAGGCCCAGGCGCAACTGCTGATGGTGGATGGCGCGCAACTCGCCGTGCGGCAGGGGACGCGACTGCGCTTCGACCGTTACCGCACCGGCGGCGGCGCGGAGGGCGAAGAGGAAGGTTTCATGGCCCTGCTGCGGGGCAGCTTTCGCAGCATCACCGGCTTGATCGGGCGCAAACGGCCCAGTGCCTACCGCGTCTCCACGCCGACGGCGACCATCGGCATCCGCGGCACCGACCACGAGCCAATGTACATTCCGCAGCCGGCGCCCGGCGAGACGCCGCCCGGGCCTCCCGGAACCTACGACAAGGTCAACGTCGGGCAGACCTTCATCGAAAACGCCAGCGGCCGCATCGAGTTGGGACCAAACCAGGCCGGGTTCGCTCCATTGTCGCCGAACCTTGCGCCGGTGCGCCTGCCGCAGATCCCGGCGTTCATGCGCCAGATGGCCGCCGGCAAGGGCGAGGCGCGTGGATCGCGCGAAGGCGAGCAGCGCAAGGATGGTGGCGCGGAGGGCGACAAACGACGCACAGCCGGCGGCCAGGCGCCGGGCGGACAGGGCGCTCCGCAGACCGGGCAAGGCCAGCAGCCGGCGGGTCCGGCGCCGAGTGGAACCCAGGCTACGGGTAGCGCTGCGCAACCGGCCGGTTCCGGTGTCCAGATGCCACCGGGCGGCGTGCCGGTCGGGCCCGCCCCGGCGGGCATACATGCCCCCCTTCCCGGAGGCTTGCCACTGCCGGGGACCGTCGCGCCGCCCCTGCCGCCGCCGATCAAGGGTACCTTGGACCTGACGAGCCCGCCGCAGAATTTCGTTGCCGCGCCGAACAGATTCATTGCCACCGGTGGCGATCTCTCCGGCTCGTCGGTGGGTAGCGGCGCCGGCGTCGTGGGCGACAACTTCGGCGTCGCCCTCGATGCCAACGGCAACATGCTGAGCGTGGGCGGCAGCAATTTTTCCTACAACAGCAATGCAGCGCCACTGATTCAGCAGGGCGCGGCCACCGTCGGCGGCATCCCGGTGCATTGGGGCATCTATGCCGGGGGCCAGATCAGCGACAGCATGGGCGTGCGAAACCCGAGCCGCTTCCATTTCATGGGCGCGCCGAATGCGACTCCGAACTCTGTGCTGGTGCCAGTGCTGACCGCGGGCGGGCCGATGACTTTCACCGCCGCTGCGGCTAACAACGAGTACACCAAGCCCATTGCCGAAACCGGCGCGGTCGGCGGTACCGTCGGGCTCAGCATCACGCTCAACAACCTGTCTTCGGTGCCATCGGTGACGGCCTATACGCTCAGCGTCTCCGATGCCATTGCCCGCAACTGGAACGCATCGCTCTCCGGCGGCCCGGTCAGCCTGTCCAAGTTCCTGGGTGGACAGGGGGGGGCATCGCTCAACGTCACCTGCACCGGCTGCGCGGTGACGGCTGGCGCCGGCAGTGCCCATGGTGCGGCGATAGGCAGTACTTCGATACAGGCTGTGATTTCGTCCTACGACCTCAAGGCCGGGGCGGCAGGCGTCACCGGGTCCGTCCTCGCCCGCTGACCGGCTGAGCTCCGCACTCGCGAAACGCCGGCAAGCGTACTGACGGCGGCGATGGCAAATGCAATAATGCCCGACACTAAAACCGAGGAGACCACAATGGAAAAAATCTGGCTCAAGAGCTATCCCGCCGGCGTGCCCGCCGAAATCGATCCGACGCAGTACGAAACCGTGGCGTCGATGCTCGAGGAATCGATGAAGAAGTACGCCGTGCGCACCGCCTTCATCTGCATGGGCAAGGCTATCACCTACGGTGAGCTCGACGCCGCCTCGCGCAAGCTCGCGGCCTGGCTACAGTCTCGCGGCATCGAGCCGGGTGGCCGCGTCGCGATCATGATGCCCAACATCATGCAGTACCCGGTGGCCGTCGCCGCCGTGCTGCGCGCCGGTTACGTGGTGGTGAACGTCAATCCGCTGTACACGCCGCGCGAACTGGAACACCAGCTCAAGGACAGCGGCGCCCAGGCCATCGTCATCATCGAGAACTTCGCCACCACGCTGGAGAAGGTGGTCGCCAACACGCCGGTCAAGCACGTGGTGGTCGCGGCGATGGGCGACCTGCTCGGCGGCCTCAAGGGCATGCTGGTGAATTTCGTGGTGCGCAAGGTGAAAAAGATGGTGCCCGAGTTCTCGCTGCCGGGCTCCTTCCGTTTCAGCGACGTGCTGGCGCAGGGCGCCGGCATGGCGCTGAAGGTGGTGCCGCGCAAGGCCGATGACGTCGCCTTCCTGCAATACACGGGTGGCACCACGGGTGTGTCGAAGGGCGCGACCCTGCTCAACCGCAACGTGGTCGCCAACATGCTGCAAGTCGAGGAATGGCTGCAACCGGCGATCGACACGCGCAGCGCCAACGAACAGGTGAACTTCGTCTGCGCCCTGCCGCTGTACCACATCTTTGCGCTGACGGTGTGCAACATGATCGGCACGCGCATCGGCGCCTGCAACTTGCTGATCCCGAACCCGCGCGACATCCCGGGCTTTGTCAAGGAACTGTCGAGCTTCAGGTTCAATGTCTTTCCCTGCCTCAACACCCTGTTCAATGCCCTGGCCAACAACCCGGAATTCGCCAAGCTGGATTTCTCCAGCCTGAAGATCAGCCTCGGTGGCGGCATGGCAACACAAAAGGCGGTGGCCGACAAATGGACCGCGATTACCGGCAGCGCCATCGTCGAAGGCTACGGTCTCTCGGAGACTTCGCCGGTGGCGACCTGCAACATCGCCAACCTCAAGGGCTTCACCGGCACCATCGGCCTGCCCATGCCCTCGACCGAGATCGCCATCCGCGACGAAGACGGCAAGGACGTGCCGCTGGGCGAATCGGGCGAGATCTGCATCCGCGGCCCGCAGGTGATGGCCGGCTACTGGCAGCGCCCGGAGGAGACCGCCAACGTGATGAGCGCCGACGGCTTCTTCAAGTCGGGCGATGTCGGCATCATGGATGAAACCGGCGCCACGCGCATCGTCGACCGCAAGAAGGACATGGTGCTGGTCTCCGGCTTCAACGTCTATCCGAGCGAGCTGGAGGAAGTCGCGATGAAGTGCCCCGGCGTCATGGAGGCGGCGGTGATCGGGGTGCCCGACGAGCATTCCGGCGAAGTGCCGAAGATTTTCATCGTCAAGAAGGACCCGAACCTGACCGAGGCGCAGGTGATGGATTTCCTCAAGGAAAACCTCACCGGCTACAAGCGGCCGAAGTACCTCGAGTTCCGCGCCGACCTGCCCAAGACGCCGGTGGGCAAGATCCTGCGCCGCGAACTGCGGCCGAAATGACGGGGATGCGCACGCGCCTGATCGCCTTTGCCGCCGGCCTGCTGCTGGCTACCTCCGCCCATGCCTTGAGCCTGGCCGACATCTCCGGCAAGGACGCCGGCAGCGGCCTCAGGGAGGCGCTGACCCAGGGCGCCGGCAAGCTGGCGCAGAAGGTGTTCGGCGCCCTGAAGTAAGTCCTGAAAGTCGGCGCCCGCGGTACGGCGCCGACGGTACCCCCGACATGTTCAAGCTCAATCCGGCGCAACTCGAAGCCGTGCGCCACCTTGACAGCCCGCTGCTGGTGCTGGCCGGCGCCGGCTCGGGCAAGACAAGGGTGATCACGCAGAAAATCGCCTGGCTGGTCGAGGACTACGGCGTCAAGCCTTCGCAGATCGCCGCCATCACCTTCACCAACAAGGCGGCGAAGGAGATGAAGGAGCGCGTCGGCAAGCAGATCGGCGGCCGCGCCGAGGGCCTGATCGTCAGCACCTTCCACGCCCTGGGCGTGCGCATCCTGCGCCAGGAGGCGGGCAAGCTGGGCCTCAAGCCCGGCTTCTCCATCCTCGATGCGGCGGACACCACGGCGCTGTACCAGGAGCTGGCCGGCAACGTGGACAAGCTGCGTCTGCGCGCCCTGCAATCGCGCGTCTCGTTGTGGAAGAACCAGCTGGTCGAACCCGAGGCCGCGCTGGCCGCCGCCGCCGACGACATCGAAGCGGCGGCGGCGAAGCTCTATGCCGATTACGAACGCACGCTGCGCGCCTACCAGGCCGTGGATTTCGACGACCTGATCCGCCTGCCGGTGAAGCTTTTCGGCGACAACGATGACGTCGCCGAGCGCTGGCGCAGCCGCCTCTGGCATGTGCTGGTCGACGAGTACCAAGACACCAACCGCGGCCAGTACCGACTGCTGCGCCTGCTCACCAGGGGGCGCGATTCCTTCACCGCGGTGGGCGACGACGACCAGTCGATCTACGCCTGGCGCGGCGCCGACAGCGAGAACCTGCGCCTGCTGCGCGACGACTACCCGAGCTTGAAAGTGGTCAAGCTGGAGCAGAACTACCGTTCCACGGCGCGCATCCTCACCGCGGCCAACGCCCTGATCGCCAACAATCCCAAGCTCTTCGACAAGCAGCTCTGGTCCGAGCACGGCCAGGGCGATGCGATCCACGTGCAGAACTGCCGCGACGGCGAGCACGAGGCCGAGTGGGTGGTGTCGCGCCTCTCCGCGCATCGCTTCGAGCGGCGGACGAAGTTTTCCGACTATGCCATCCTCTATCGCGGCAACCACCAGGCGCGCGTCATCGAGCAGCAGCTGCGCGCGCAGAAGATCCCCTATGTCATATCCGGCGGCCAGTCCTTCTTCGAGCGCGCCGAGATCAAGGACCTCACCTCCTACCTGCGCCTGCTTTCCAACCAGGACGACGATCCGGCCTTCATCCGCGCCGTCACCACACCCAAGCGCGGCATTGGCGGCACCACGCTGGAGGCGCTGGGCCGCGCCGCCGGGCGCCGCCACCAGAGCCTGTTCGCCGCGATCTACGCGCCGGGGCTGGAGGTTGAGCTCAACGTCAAGCAGCGCACCGCCCTGCGCGAGTTCGGCGATTTCATCAAGCGCATGGAAGCGCGCGCCGCGAAAGAGCCGGCCGGCAAGCTGCTGGCCGACATCCTGCGCGCCATCGGCTACGAAAGCTGGCTGTTTGAATCGCTGGAACCGCGCGAAGCCGAAAGCCGCTGGGCCAATGTCTCCGATTTTGTCGAGTGGCTGGAGAAAAAGGGCCTCGAAGAAAACAAGACGCTGCTGGAACTGGCGCAGTCGGTGGCCCTGCTGTCGATGCTGGACAAGGACGAGGCAGGCGCCGATGCCGTGCAGCTCGCCACCCTGCACGCCGCCAAGGGCCTCGAATTCCGCCACGTCTTCCTGGTCGGTGTCGAAGAGGGCCTGCTGCCGCACCGCGATTCGCTGGAGCCGGGCAAGCTCGAAGAAGAGCGGCGCCTGATGTACGTCGGCATCACCCGCGCCCAGGCCAGCCTCACCGTCAGCCATTGCGACAAGCGCAAGCAGGGGCGCGAGCTGATGGCGCGCGAACCCTCGCGCTTCATCGCCGAGATGGGGGCCGAAGTCGCCGCTGCCGCGAACCGGCGCAACACCGTCCCCGAGCCCGAGGCCGCGCGCGCCAAGGCCAGCGCGCTGCGCGCGATGCTGGCGGGCAAGCGCTGAACCGCGCTGAAAAGCAAAAGGGACCGCACGCGGTCCCTTTTGTGCGACGCCGAGCGCAGATTACTTCGCGGCCGGCTCCTTGAAGCTGGCGCCGGACTTGTTCGCGATGAAGGCGACGACTCGTGCCATTTCGACTTCATTGGCATCGGAGCCACCCTTGGGCGGCATTGCATTCTTGCCGGCAATGGCTGACTTCACCAGGCCATCGAGCCCGAGCTTGATGCGTGCGGCCCAGGCGGCCTTGTCACCGAGCTTGGGCGCGTTGGCAGCGCCGGAGTCGTGACAGGCGGCGCAGATCGATTTGTAAATTTGCTCGCCGCTGCGGCTGCCGGCGGCGGCGCCCGCAGTGGCCGGGGCCAGTTCGACGCGGGCCACGGGCGCGATGCGCTTGGCGGCGCCTTCGTCGTCGCCCTTCGGCGCGGCGATGGCAAGGCTGCTGACAGAGGCGAGGACCGCTCCCGCCAGGGCATACGCGCGAAGATTCGAAGTGACCATGAGCTTCATCCCGGAAAGGTCGTGGAAAACGCGCAATTATAGCGGAATCGCTTGCCCCGCATGGACGGCCGGGGCCGAAAGCGCTATGCTTCGCCCCCTCCGCGCGCTCGTAGCTCAATGGATAGAGTACTGGCCTCCGAAGCCAGGGGTTGTGGGTTCGATCCCCGCCGAGCGCGCCATTTTCCCCGCCTTGCCTTGCTCCGAACTACGGCGCCGATCTGCTCTCGCCCGGCATTGGCGGACTGTTGGTGATGCCGACGGAAAACAGGCAGCCGCCCAGCGCCGAAGCAATCAGCAATGCGACGATGATCGCGCGCGGGCTCAAGCGATGCTTGCCGACTTGACCGCGCGCCCGGGTTCCATGACGGTCGGCTCGCCGCCGCCAGGAATCCGCGAGGCAGACAGCTTGGGGAAAGGGCAGGGCTTGCCCATGCGGATCAGGCCGGGTCGGACCTGGTTCGGTCATCCGGCAGCACGGCGGTAGTGTCGACCCGGTAGTCCTCGACGACGATGGCTTCGCCCTCGATCACGTGGCCGTCCGCCGGCGGGGTTGCCTCCGCTCGGGCTTCCCGCAACGCCTTGCGCAGGTGGCGCGTCTTCCAGAAGAACCACAGGCCCAGCGCCAGCGCGACGACGGCGAACACGGCGAGCAGCGCCAGCGAGAACATGAAACCCAGCACCAGCAGGATGGTCGCGGCAACGAGGCCGACGATCTTTCCCGGCAGGCTGGTTTGCGGCGTGGTCGGGCTCATGCCGGTTTGGCGGCCGCTCCGGAAAAGTGCGGGACGATGATGCTCATGATTGCGGCAGGCGAGGATGGCTTGCCGCGATGTTACCTGCAATCTTTCCCCGGGCGATGCCGGGGGCGATGGTTCAGGCGTAGGCGGGGGCGAAGGCCTGCTCCGGATTCGCCACCGGGCCGTCGCCCTCCCAGTAGGGCGACAGCTTGCGCAGCTGGGCGATGATAGTCGGCACGGCGGCGATCACGCGGTCGACTTCTTCCTCGGTGTTGTAGCGCGAGAGCGAAAAGCGGATGGTGCCGTGCGCCGCCGTGTAGGGGATGCCCATGGCGCGCATCACGTGCGAGGGCTCCAGCGAACCCGAGGTGCAGGCCGAGCCGCTCGATGCGGCGATGCCAAGCTTGTTCAGCAGCAACAGGATGCCTTCGCCCTCGACGTACTCGAAGGCGATGCTGGCGGTATTGGGCAGGCGCAGCAGGCGGTCGCCATTGACGAAGGCATTCTTCACCTTGGCCAGGATGCCGCGTTCGAGCTTGTCGCGCAGTTGCTTGACCGTGGTGTTCTCGGTTTCCATGTGCTGCTGTGCCAGTTCGCAGGCGACGCCGAGGCCGACGATCGAGGCCGAGTTCTCGGTGCCGGCGCGCCGGCCGCGCTCCTGGTGGCCGCCGCGCAGCAGGGGGCGGAAGCGCGTGTTGCGGCGGACATAGAGCACGCCGATGCCCTTGGGCGCGTGCAGCTTGTGGCCCGACAGCGACAGCATGTCGATCTTCGTGTTCTTCAGGTCGATCGGCAGCTTGCCCACCGCCTGCACCGCGTCGGTGTGGAACAGGATGCCTTTCGCATGCGCCAGATCGGCCATGTCCTCGACCGGGAACAGCGTGCCGGTTTCGTTGTTGGCCCACATCGCCGAAACGATGGCGACGCGGTCGTCGAGCAGCGACTTGTACTCGTCGAGGTCGATGCGGCCCTTCTTGTCCACGCGCAGGCGCTGCACCACGTAGCCGTCCTTTTCGAGGTGCTCGCACAGGGTCAGGATCGCCGGGTGTTCGACCACGGTGGTGATGATCGTGCGCCGCTCGGGGTAGGCCTTGAGCGCGGAGAGGATGGCCGTCGAATCCGATTCGGTGCCGCAGGAAGTGAACACGATTTCGGAATCGTGGGCCGCGCCGAGCAGCGACTGCACCTGGCAGCGCGCGGTCTTGAGCGCCTTGCCGACCTGGGCGCCGAAGCTGTGGATCGACGAGGCGTTGCCGAACTGCTCGGTGAAGAAGGGCAGCATGGCCTCGACCACGGCGGGGTCGCAGGCCGTGGTGGCGTTGTTGTCCATGTAGATCGGCTTCATGGTCGGGTCTCCGCGATTCAGGCGTTGGCCAGGGCGACGACCGGCAGCACCTGAACCAGCTCACCCAGGGCTTCGACCAGCTTGTGCTGGATGCCGCCCAGCGTCGCCGCCTCCATCGCGCAGCCCTGGCAGGCGCCGGAGAGCGCGACGTAGATCTTCTTGCCGTCGACCTCGACCAGGGTCACGTCGCCGTGGTCGCGCTGCAGCATGGGGCGGATGGCTTCCAGCGTGTCCTCGATCTTGCGGATGCGCTGGTAGTTGGTGAGTTGCGGCCGCATTGGGGAACTGAGCGGCGATTCCCTGGGCGCCTTCTTCACCTTGGGCTCATTCGAATACAGGCGACCGTTCACCGCGATCAGGATGTCCTCGATTTTTTCGTGGCAGGCCGAGCAGCCGCCACCGGCCTTGGTGTAGTTGGTGACGTCCTCCATGGTCTTGAGGCCGTTGCCGCGGATGGTCTCTTCGATCATCACGGCATCGATGGCGAAGCACTTGCAGACCAGGTCGCCTTCCTCGTGGTCGTCCTTCCACTCCTCGCCGCGATAGTTGGCCACGGCGGCCTGCAGCGCCTCGCGGCCCATTACCGAGCAGTGCATCTTCTCGGGCGGAAGGCCGTCAAGATAGTCGGCGATGTCCTGGTTGCTGACCTTGAGCGCTTCGTCCAGCGTCTTGCCCTTGATGATCTCGGTCAGCGCCGAGCTCGAAGCGATGGCCGAACCGCAGCCGAAGGTCTGGAAGTGCGCATCCTCGATGATCTCGGACTCGGGATTCACCTTCAGCATCAGGCGCAGCGCATCGCCGCACTTGATCGAGCCGACGTCGCCGACGCCGTTGGCATTCTCCAGCGGGCCCGAATTCCTCGGATTGAAGAAATGCTCGCGGACTTTTTCGGAGTAATCCCACATGGCGGCGTTCCTCAGGCGGAAAACGACTGGCCGCAGGCGCAGCCACCCGTGGCATTGGGGTTGCTGAACTTGAAGCCGGTCTGGGTCAGCGAGTCGACGAAATCGACGGTCAGGCCTTCGAGCATCGGCCGGCTCATCGGGTCGACCAGCAGCGTGGTGCCGTCGAGGTCGAATTCGTAGTCGTCGTCGGACTTGTCCCGTTCGAGGCGCAGGCCGTACTGGAGTCCGGCGCAGCCGCCGCCGGAAACGAAGATGCGCAGGCCGGCAACGGGATTCTCGGCACCGCGCAGGAAGCGCTTGATGGCTTTGTCGGCGGCGGGGGTCAGGGTGATCATCGTGGTCTCCTGGAAGTGTTGGGGGGCAGCCTTCACTCCGCAAGCGCCGTGCCATACGCGCAACTGCTTGTATTTATGAAAGTCGGCGCTGGTGGTACGGCGATCTTGTCGCAGATGCGACAGGGTATGGCCGCAGACGAGCTGCCCGGGAATTTGGCTGAAAGTCACGACAAACCAGAAAAGACGTTACAACAGTTGACGTTATCGGTGCTGCGACTTAATATTCAGAAACCACCAGAAACGCGATTTCTACAGTTATGAAGCAGTTAGGCCAATTGGCAAACATACGCATGGGTTACCCGTTTCGTTCGCGCCTCGAGCACGAGGTAATGGGAGCCATCGCTGTCGTGCAGATGAAGGACATCGACGATGCAAGCTTGCTGCATGTGGAAGACGCGGTTCGGGTGGATTTGGCGGATGTCAAAGTACACCACCTGATTCGGCCGGGCGATCTGGTATTTCGCTCGCGCGGGCGAACGAACACGGTGGCGCTGGTTTCGGCAGATATCGGGCCTGCAATCCTTGCTGCACCGATGTTGTTGATCCGGCCCGTCGCGGTGTTACCTGCCTACCTGCATTGGTACATCAACCTGCCGGCAACCCAGGCGGTGTTGGCAGACCTCGCCGAGGGTACCTCGGTACGGATGATCAGCAAGGCGGCGATGGAGACACTGGAGGTTCCGGTGCCAAGCCGGCGCAGGCAGCAGTTGATTGTTCAAGTATCGGAGCTGACTATGGCCGAACAAGGGCTGCTGGAGCAGATCGCGAAAGAAAGGAAGCGTCTCGCGGATGGGGTCTTGATGCGGTATGCACGGAATACCCGGTGAGAACCGGGTTCAGGGTGGCGACAAGGGTGCTACTAACACCCTTGTCGCCGGTTTCACAAGCAGCGTCACCACTCATGAAAGGCAACACATTATGGCAATACAAATTGGGAAGTACAACTTTGAAGGCCCCTTCCGCGATCCCGCCACGCTTCGCGATCAGTCGGGCGTTTATGCGGTCCTTGGCGGCAACGGCGAGAATTCGTGGAAGATCGTCGATATAGGCGAATCGGAGCAGATACGCAGCCGCGTATCGAATCATGACCGCGCCGATTGCTGGAATCGCAATCGTGGCAACGGGTTGGCCTATGCGGCCTACTACTGCAACGAACGCGAGCGCATGCGGATCGAGCAGGAACTCCGCGCGCAATACAAGCCGCCCTGCGGCGATCGGTAACACCAGGCAGCCGGGGCAGTCGCCCCGGCTGATCGAATACTGAGGAAATGAGATGAGCGATCAAGTCACCCAGCAAGACGTCAACAGCACCGCCTGGGCCGCCTGCGACACCTTTCGTGGCGTCGTCGATCCGGCCCAGTACAAGGACTACATCCTGGTGATGCTGTTCCTCAAGTACATCAGCGATCTGTGGCAAGACCACTACGACGCCTATCGCCAGCAATACGGCGACGACGACGAGCGCATCCGGCGCAAGCTGGACCGCGAGCGTTTCACCCTGCCATTTGTCGAGTTGAAGGAAGAGGCGGAGATAAAGGGCAAGAAAGTCGTCACGGTTATTGACCGTTTCGCGGCCAGTTTCTCCAGTCTCTACGAGAGGCGCAACGCGGCCAACATCGGCGAGTTGATCAACATCGTGCTGGATGGCATCGAGGATGCCAACAAGGCCAAGCTCGACCGCGTGTTCCGCAACATCGACTTCAACTCTGAAGCCAACATTGGCAAGACCAAGGACCGCAATCGTCGGCTGAAAAACCTGCTCGAAGATTTTGCGAAGCTCGACCTGCGTCCCTCCCGCGTCTCCGAGGACTTGATCGGCAATGCCTACATCTATCTGATTGAGCGCTTCGCCTCCGATGCCGGCAAGAAAGCCGGCGAGTTCTACACGCCAAAACAGGTCTCCCGATTGCTTGCCCGTCTGGCCAAGCCCAAGCCCGGCGACCGCATCTGCGACCCGGCCTGCGGTTCCGCCGGACTGCTGATCGAAGCCGCGACGCTGATCGAAGAAGCCGGCAGCCATGACTACGCACTTTTCGGTCAGGAGTCGAACAACAGCACCTGGGCGCTGGCCCGCATGAACATGTTCCTGCACGGCAAGGACTCGGCGCGCATCGAAGACGGCGACACCCTCAACAGCCCGGCGCTGGTCGAGGCCGACCGCCTGATGCGCTTCGACGTGGTGGTCGCCAATCCGCCTTTCAGCCTCGACAAATGGGGCTCGGAGCATGCCGAGGCGGATCGCTTCAACCGCTTCTGGCGCGGCGTGCCGCCCAAGTCCAAGGGTGACTATGCCTTCATTTCCCACATGGTCGAAACCGCCCTGCCCCAGGCCGGTCGCGTGGCCGTGGTGGTGCCCCACGGCGTGTTGTTCCGCGGCGGCGCCGAAGGCCGTATCCGGCAAAAGCTGATCGAGGACAACCTGCTCGATGCCGTCATCGGCCTGCCGGCCAACCTCTTTCCCACCACCTCGATTCCGGTCGCCGTGCTGGTCTTCGACCGGGCGCGGGAAAAGGGCGGCGAGCGCGAAGCCTGCCGCGACGTGCTGTTCATCGACGCCAGCCGCGACTTCCAGGCCGCCAAGACCCAGAATGCCCTGTTCGATTCGCACCTCGACAAGATCGTCGCCACCTTCGATGCGCGGCAGAACGTCGATAAGTACGCCTATGTCGCCACCCTGGCCGAGATCGTTGAGAACGACTTCAACCTCAACATCCCGCGCTATGTGGATACTTTCGAGGACGAGGAAGAAATCGACGTCGCCGCCGTGGAAAAGGAAATCGAACGCCTCGAAGGCGAGCTGGCCGAAGTGCGCGCGAAGATGAAAAGCTACCTCAAGGAGTTGGGCGTATGAGCAAGAAAGCTGCTGTACCGACCACGGGCGCGGAAGACCGCGTGGTGCTCTTTCAGGAAAAATCCATTCGCCGCGTATGGCAGAACAAGGAATGGTGGTTCGCCGTCACCGATGTCGTGGCGGCCCTGACGGATTCCCAAGATGCACGGCAATACATCAAGAAGATGCGCAGCCGCGATCCGCAACTGGATGCCAACTGGGGTACAACTTGTACCCCCCTTCCCTTGCTTGCTCCGGATGGAAAGGTTCGCGCGACCAACTGCGCCAACACCGAAGGCATCTTCCGCATCATCCAGTCCATCCCCTCACCCAAGGCCGAACCCTTCAAGCGCTGGCTGGCGCAGGTCGGCTACGAGCGCGTCAAGGAAATCGAAGACCCGGAACTGGCCAGCGCCCGCGCCCGCGAACTCTACGAAGCCAAAAGCTACCCCAAGGACTGGATCGAAAAGCGCATGCGCGCCATTGCCATCCGCGGCGCGCTGACCGACGAATGGAAAGCCCGCGGCGTCGCCGAAGGCCGCGAATACTCCATCCTCACCGCCGAAATCGCCCGCGCCACCTTTGGCGTCACCCCCGGCGACCACAAGAAGCTCAAGGGGCTGGCGCAGGCGAAAACCGCCAACCTGCGCGATCACATGACCGACCTGGAACTGATCTTCACCATGCTCGGCGAAGCCGGCACCACCGAGATCGCCAAGCGCAAGGATGCCCAAGGCTTCGACGACAACCACCAGGCCGCGAAAGAAGGCGGCACCGTCGCCGGCAATGCGCGCAAGGAACTGGAAGCCAGGACCGGTGTGCCGGTCGTCAGCCGGCAGAATTATCTGGCGTCATCCGAGGCGACTTCGGCGGAAATCGGCGTGACGCTTTTTGTTGAAACGCAGACCGATGCGCTGACACCGTCGGTGGCAGAAAAGCCCAAGACTCGCAAACGGGTAGCGGCAAAGACTGCAAAGGCCATCGCTGACTTGCGAAGCAAGAAGAAATGACAATGGACGAACTGCCGCTATATTTCATCAAGAATCCAGTTATCCGGAGTTTCCCGATAACTCACGACTTGGCAACTTGTAAGGAACACTTACAGGTTCGTGAGGGGCTGGGAAATCTGAAGCTGGAGGACAAGGGGCGGGGGAAGAAGAAATGAAAACCCGCAAAGCATGGGGGCTCTGCACTATCGGAGATGTGTGCCATTTCGAGAGCGGAAATGGATTTACTCCGCAAGACTGGAAAGTAAGCGGACTTCCAATCATCCGCATTCAGAACCTCAATGGATCGCAGTTGTTCAACTATTTTGCCGGCGAGCCCAATCCAGACTGGATCGTGGAACCTGGTGACCTTCTGTTCGCGTGGGCCGGGGTGAAGGGTGTCTCATTCGGCCCCACCATTTGGAACGGCCCAAAGGGCGTGCTCAACCAGCACATCTACCGCATTCGGCCAGAACCGGGAATCAACAAGGCTTGGCTTCATTACGCGCTTGCAGAAGTTACCTCGGAAATCGAAGCCAAGGCTCATGGGTTCAAGACGAACCTTGTCCACGTACGCAAATCGGATATCACGGGCGCGAAAGTCGCTCTGCCAAGTAAGGATGAGCAGAGCTCAGTGGCAAGCTTGCTCGCGTGCTGGGACGCCGCCATCGAGAAAACCGAGCGGCTGATCGCGGCGAAGGTGAAGAGGCTCGTTTCAGCGACCGCGAAGCTCTACGCATTCACCAATCGAGAGGGCTCGCATTCGCACTTTGGTGCCTTCCTCAAAGAGTCGTCGGTGGCCGGCACCAATGGGCTGCATGCAAAAAAGCTGTCCATCAAGCTCTATGGCAAAGGCGTTGTCCCGAAGGATGACAAACGGACCGGCAGCGAGCAGACACAATACTTTGTCCGCCAAGCGGGCCAACTGGTCTACAGCAAGCTGGATTTTCTCAATGGCGCATTCGGCATCGTCCCGGCCGAACTCGAAGGCTACGAATCCACTCTCGATCTCCCGGCTTTCGACATCGACAATTCCGTTGTCGATCGCGACTGGTTGCACGGATATCTGACGCGCCCCATTTATTACACACGGCAGGTCGGATTGGCCCGTGGGCAACGCAAAGCGCGGCGAGTTCATCCATCGGATTTTCTTGCCTCGCCCCTGCGAGTGCCATCGCTTGACGTCCAGCGTCAGGTTGCGGCGGCACTTCGGACGCTGAAGCAGGACATCGAAGCAACGGAAAGCCTGCTCGGTGCCTACAAGGCGCAAAAACGCGGCCTGATGCGAAAGCTCCTCACCGGCCAATGGCGGATGAGGACTGAGGAAGATGAGGTGTCGGCATGAGTGCCTTCCGCTTCGACGAGAAGCATCTCTCGCAAATCCCCGCCCTGCAACTGCTGGCCAATCTCGGCTTCCGCTATCTGACGCCGGCCGAAGCGCTGGCGATGCGCGGCAATCGCCTTTCCAACGTGCTGCTGGAAGAGGTATTGCGCGACAGCCTCAAGCGCATCAACCGCATCCAGCACAAGGGCGACCAGTATCTCTTCAGCGAGGAAAACCTCCAAACCGCTATCCAGCGCCTGAAGAACGTCAAGTACGACGGCCTGCTGAAAACCAACGAGGCCGTCTACGACCTGCTGACCCTCGGTGTGGCGCTGGAGCAATCGGTGGAAGGCGCGGTGCGCAGCTTTACGCTCAACTACATTGACTGGAAGAATCCAAAGAACAACGTCTATCACGTCACCGCCGAATTTTCGGTGGAGCGCACGCGCAGTCATAGCACAAAGCGGCCGGACATCGTGCTGTTTGTCAACGGCATTCCCTTCGCGGTGATCGAGTGCAAATCGCCGATGATCGAGGTGGAACAGGCGGTGTCGCAGATGATCGGCAACCAGCGCGACGAGAACATCCCAACGCTGTTTACCTACGCGCAACTGGTGATCGGCAGCAACAAGAACCACTGCAAGTACGCCACCGTGGGCACGGCAGCGAAGTACTGGTCGGTATGGCGTGAAGAACGGGAAGAGCAGGATGAAGACGGTGCGGCTTTGCGCGCGGTGCTCGACCGCCCCCTGCCGCAGGAGGCCAAGGCCGGACTTTACGAATTGCTGGCCGAGGGCTTCGGCGTGCGCGAACCCGATGCCGAATACCTGGTGCGCCGGGCGCTGACCGAGCAGGACCGCACCATCTATGCCCTGTGCCGGCCCGAGCGCCTGCTGCGCATGGCGCTGTTGTTCACGGTATTCGACGGCGGGCGGCGCAAGATTGCGCGCTACCAGCAGTTCTTCGCCGTGGAACGCATCCTTGGCCGCGTCAAGGAACGCGATGCCGAAGGGCGACGGGCCGGCGGCATCGTCTGGCACACCCAGGGCTCGGGCAAGTCGCTGACCATGGTGATGCTGGCCAAGGCGCTGGTGCTCGACCTCGATATCCGCACGCCGCGCATCGTGTTGGTCACCGACCGGGTCGATCTCGACAAGCAACTCGGCAACACCTTCGCCGCCTGCGGCCTGACGCCGGATCGTGCCGAGTCAGGGCGGCATCTGGTGGAACTGGTGGCCGACAACAAGGCGCACATCGTCACGACGCTGATCAACAAGTTCGACAAGGCGCTATCCACGCGCAAGTTCCAGGACCCATCCAGCGAGATATTCGTGCTGGTGGATGAAACCCAGCGCACGCAACTGGGCATGTTCGCCGCGCGCATGCGGCAGATGTTCCCCAATGCCTGTTACATCGGCTTCACCGGCACGCCCCTGCTCAAGCGCGAAAAGAGCGACGTGATGCGCTTCGGCGGCATCATCCACACCTACGCCATCAACCAGGCGGTGGCCGACGGCGCCATCGTGCCGCTGCTCTACGAGGGGCGGCTGGTGGAGATCGAGCAGAACAAGGCGGCGATCGATGTCTGGTTCGAGCGCCACACCCAGGGCCTGGCCCCGGCGCAGAAAGCCGACCTCAAGAAGAAGTACGCCCGAGCGAAAATGCTCAACAAGGCCGACCAGGTGATCTACATGCGCGCTTTCGACATCAGCGCGCATTTCCGCCAGAACTGGCAGGGCACGGGATTCAAGGCGCAGTTGGTAGCGCCTTCCAAGGTAGCGGCGCTGAAGTACAAGGCCTTCCTCGACGACATCGGCGAAGTGACCAGCGAAGTCGTCATTTCCCCACCCGACGAGCGGGAAGGCTTCGACGACGTGGACGACGACGAATCCACCGATGACGTGGTGGCCTTCTGGCAGCGCATGATGAAGCGCTACGGCGATGCCGAGGCCTACGAGACGCAGATCGTCAACGGCTTCAAGCATGGCAGCGAGCCGGAAATCCTGATCGTGGTCAGTAAACTGCTCACTGGCTTCGATGCGCCGCGCAACACGGTGCTCTACCTTGCGCGCAGCCTCAAGGAACACACGCTGCTGCAGGCGATTGCGCGGGTGAATCGTCTTTACGACGACGATGACGGCAGAAAACCCAAGGAATTCGGTTACATCATCGACTATGCCGGCATCCTCGGCGAACTGGATCAGGCGCTGACCACCTACAGCGCGCTGGAAGGATTCGAAGATGATGACCTCTCGGGAGCACTGGCCAGCATCAACGACGAAGTACGCCAACTGCCGCAACGCCACGCCGAGTTGTGGGACGTGTTCAAGACCGTGGCCAACCGGAAGGACGAGGAAGCTTTCGAGCAATTGCTGGCAGACGAGAAGATTCGCGAGAGCTTCTACGGCCGACTCTCGGCCTACGCCAGGTCGCTGGCCATTGCCATGTCATCCGAGGCTTTCATTACCACGACCCCGGAGAATCGCCTCAAGGGCTACAAGACCGACCTCAAGCGCTTCGCCAATCTGAAGGCCGCAGTGAAGCTGCGCTACGCCGAATCGATCGACTACCGGGACTACGAACCGAAGATACAGAAACTGCTCGACACCCACATCTCGGCCAATGAGGTGCTCAAGCTCAACGAGCCGGTGAATATTTTCGACGTGGCCGCCTTTCAGCAGGTGCTGGAGGACCAGGGACACGGCAAACCGACGGCCGCCAAGGCGGACATGATCGCGCATGCCACCAAGCGTGCGATCACCGAGCACCTGGACGAAGACCCGGCCTTCTTCGAGAAATTCTCCAAGCTGATTCAGCAGGCTATTGACGACTACCGTGCCGGGCGAATTTCCGATCTGGAGTATCTGAATCAGGCCAGCGCGATCAAGGACGCTGTGGTCAATCGCAAGGTCGATGATGTACCCACCGTCCTGCGCGGCAAGGATCACGCGATTGCCTGCTTTGGGATCCTTGAGCCGTATTTCGGCCGACATGTTGCGGACGTTGCGCAGGCAAAAGCTGCGGCGGCGGAGGCGGCGGTCAGCATCTGGGCCATTGTCGAACGGAACAAAGTCGTGGGTTTCTGGGACAACCTGGACGCGCAACGGCGGACGATGAACGAGATGGACGACTATCTCTACGACGAAATTCGCGGTCAGCGGGGCATACCCCTGAGCACCGAGGACATGGACGAAATCATCGACCGTTCCATGCAATTGGCTCGACACCGGATGCCGGCGTGAAGGCAATGCGGCAACAAATTGCTTTCGGCACTGAAACGATTGACTACGAAATCCGATTCTTGCCAACCCGGCGCACACTTGGAATCGAGGTGCATCCGGATTTGTCGGTGGTCGTCCGCGCTCCGTTCGATTGCACGCCAGACCTTATACAGGAACGGATTGAGAAAAGGGCCTCATGGATCAGCCGGCAGTTGAGAAATTTCCGGCGCTACAGTCCGCGAACGCCACAGCGCCAATACGTCAGCGGAGAAACTCACTTGTACTTGGGGCGCCAGTATCGGCTGAAAGTCGGCGTTGGCGACACGGCGAAAGTGATACTGAGTCGTGGTCAAATCGCGATGACGGTGCCTTTCGGCAGGGCGAGTCCGGAGCGTGTGAAGGCGATGCTACATCGCTGGTATCTTGATCGCGCTCGCGAAATCTACAACCGAGTGCTGGAGCAGTACCTTCCTCTTGTCAAGGGCCGGACGCGTCCTCGGTTGGTCGTACGGGCCATGCAATCGCGCTGGGGAAGCCTGTCACCGGCGGGTACGATGACCTTGAATGCGAACCTGGTGCGTGCGCCGCGCGCCTGCATCGAGTACGTCGTGGTCCACGAGTTGTGCCACCTCAGGCATCGCAATCACGATGCGGCGTTCTATCGCATGCTGGAGCAGCAGATGCCCGACTGGGAGAAGCGAAAGCATCGGCTCGAAACTGCGCTGCTATAGAAGTCTGGTTTTGCATGCGTTGATTCGTGAGGTTTCAGGAGGGCTTCTTGATCAGGCCGGGTTCGCGGCGCAGCGCGGGCGGCAGGCCCCAAATGGTCAGCACGTCCAGCCACCAGCCGGGGCGCGACGGATGGTCGATCAGCAGGTCGAATTCGGCATGGACGTGGCCGTCCGGCCGCAAGGTGATCTGCAGGTTGCGCGGGCCCTTGACCCAGCGCGCGACCAAGGCGTCGCAACCGGTCGAGGGATCGCGCTCGTAGGCGAAGCGTGCGCCATCCCAATGCACGCTGGGAAGCTCGACACCGTACTGCGCCGCCTGTGCGCGCAGGCGGTCGAGTACCAGTTCGCCGAGCGGGTGCAGTTCCGACGGAGTCACGCTTCCGCGCTGGCATAGCTGTAGCAGCCCTTGGGGCAGACGCGGCCACAGGAGCCGCAGCCGATGCAGTCAGCGGCGTTCTTCAGGCTCATCACCATCATCTGGTCGTCGTCGAGGTCGTCCTCGTCGATGTCGGCCATCAGCTCCTCGCCGCGCTCGACGAGGTCGAGCACCTCGCGCGGGCAGACCTTGTAGCAGCGGCCGCAGCCTATGCATTTCCTGCCGTCGATGGCGACGGCGAACTGCGGCGTCCATTCGACGCCGCCGCGGGTGCGGCCGGTGATCATGGCCATGATGTCATCCTTTCTGCGCCGCCTGCAGGCGCGCGTTGGCTTCGGCCCAGGCCTTGCAGGCATCCAGCGTGCCCTGCGAGATCCCGGGGATTTCCTCCCACCCGGCGGGCAGGCGTTCTTCGACCAGGTCGTGCAGCTTCGACGCCCATTCGCTGGCTATGCGTTTGCGCTTCCTGACCTCCTTGTCGAGGTCCTTGAGTTCTTCGTCGGTCATGTCACAGCCCTGCCACGTCCGGGTATTTGCCGATGATCTCGACGGCCACGGAGAGATACTTGTCGGCCTCGGTCTTCATTTTCGACAGGCTGTCGAAGCCGAAGCGATGCACGTCGCGCAGGGTGCGGTCCATCACCACCAGCTTGCCGACCACGATCAGCGCACGGCCAAAGCCTTCGTGCGTGAGCTGGACGAAGGGCACGGCCATCAGCCCGCATTCCTTTTCGATCAGCACCGCGATGGCATTGTGGAAGGCCTTGACCCGCGCCACGATGATGTCATCGGGATCGCCGACGATGGGCAGCGCCCGCTTCTGTTCCTTGCTCAGCACGTAGCCGGCGAGGATCTTCTGCACCGGCTGGCCGTCCCACTGGCCGTAGCTGTCGAGCGCCCGCGTCTGGCGCAGCATCTCCTTGATGAAGTCAGTTTCGTAGATGTCGGGCGTGTCGGCGGCGACGGGTTCGGCCAGCGTGGTGGTCATGGTGTCTCTCCTTGCAGGGTGTGTAACTCGTGTTGCGGCAAAAGGATGCGGATCTCGGCATTCAGGCGGCGACGTGCCAGCAGTCGCAGGCAGACGATGCCGAAGGCGAGGCCGAGGCCGGCGCCGAGCGCGGCCAGGGTGTCGCCGCCGGGTGCCAGCAACAGGGCGCCGGTCAGGGTGCAGGCGGCCGGCAACAGGTAGGCCGCCAGCGCGCCACGGTTCAGTTGCGATGCGGACATTGCCAGCGTGACGCAATCGTCGGCCGCCACGCCCGGCGCGATCGGGAATCGTGCCTGCCGGGGCCGCGCGCCGCCGCAGACGCCTTGCGCGCCGCAGCCGCCGCAGGCCGCCGGGGGCGACAGGCGCAGATCGGCGTGGGCGCCGCCGATCGCGACCACCCGCGCGCTGGCTTGCACCGTGCATTCCATCATTCTTCCCAGCCTTCTTCCGCCATGCGCGCGAAGCGGTCCGCGCCGGTTTCCTTTGCCTGGCGCAGCGCCTTGTCCACCCAGCCGATGCCACCCTCGCGGATGGCCAGGCTGATCTGTTTCAGCAGCGGCTCGATGTCCGTTTCGTCGTCCAGGCGCACCGGCTGGATGCCGGCGGCGAGCAATTGCTTCACCGCCGAGGCACCGGCGGCGAGGCAATACACGGCGGCGCAGCCGGCCAGCGCGGCGATCTTCGCCGGCAGCTTGTTCTCGTTGCCGTCCATGGTTTCGGGCGGGAACTCGGCCAGCTCGACGAGTTGCGCCCGCTCGCTGTCCAGCGCATAGATGACGAAGCCGGTCGCGGCGCCGAAGTGCTGGTCCACCGAGGAGCGGTCGGCGCTGGCGAAGGCAACGCGCAGCATGGCGGGCGCCTTGCTAGTGGCCGACCAGGCCAGCGCCAGACGGCGACCGGGCAGGCGTGGCGGGTTCGCTGGCATCGCGGTAAATGGATCGATGGACGGGGATCTCATGGGGCTTGCCGAGGAAAAGGTTGGCGACATCGAACAGGGCCTGGCGCGCGCCGCGATAGCCGACCCAGGTCCGCGTGTAGCCGCCGACCCAGTCGTACTGCGGAAAGCCCGCGCGCAGCAGGGGCACGCCGAGGCGTTCGGCACTTTGCGCCGCATGCGAATTGGAAATCACCAGTTGGACGCGGCCGGCGCGGGCGAGCTTCTCCATGTCCTCGAGGTCGCCGATCTGTACGCTGGTCACCGGCATCTCGGCCAGCACCTCGGCACGCGCCGGCGCGACTGCCGCGACGATCTCGGCACCGACGCCGGCGAGGAATTGACCGAGACCCACCAGCAGGTCGGCATCCGCCGCAATCGCGACACGCAGGAAGCCGGTCATGAAATGGGTATCGACCATCGCGTCCTGCAACTGGCGGCGCTGGCGGTCTATCCGCGCCGGCACCGGCTGGCCGGAGATTTCGGCCAGCGCCATGGTGAAGGCATCGCAGGCGGCCAGGCCCAGCAGGTGGTCGAAGCGGAAATCCGGCACGCCGCTGCGTTCTTTCAGCAGGTCAGCGGCCTTGGCGAGCGAGCGGCCGATCACCAGCGTGGCGACCGATTCGCCCATCGCCGCGATCTCGCTCTTCGGCGTGCCGCCCAGGGTCAGCGGCGTGGTTTCGACATCCACCAGGTGGCCGTCGAGCGAATCGCCGATGTCGGGCAGCAGCACCGGGCGCAGGCCGAAGGCCTCGATCCATTCCTTGATCGCCTCGGTGTCGCCGGGCGTCAGCATCGACGAGGCGAGCACGTTGACCTGCTTGCGTCGCCGTCCCGCCAGCGCCGACTTTTCAACCAGGGTGTCGATGATAGCTTCCACCGCCAGCGCAAAGCCGGTTTCGAGGCAGCCGGTGTAATCCGGCGTATTCACCGGCACCACGGCGGTCGAATCAAACTGCGGATGCAGGGCGCGGAACTCGCGCACCAGGCGCCGGATGTCGGTGCCCTGGACTTCGGAAAGCCCGGTGGTCGGCAGGCCGATGACATCGGGTTTGTTCTTCTCGCAGATCACGCGCAGGCCTTCGATCACGTTCTCGTCGGCGCTCATGATGGTGGACACCTGGTCCATGGCCGTTGTCTGCAGCGGGATCGGTTCGCGGAAATGGCGCACGAAGAACACCTTGCCGAAGGCCGTGCAGCCCTGCGAGCCATGCAGCATCGGGATGGCGTTCTTCAGGCCGAGGAAGGCCAGCGCCGCGCCCACCGGCTGGCTGGCCTTGAGCGGATTGACCGCCAGGGCTTTTGCGCGCTTGAGGATTTCGGCCATGACTTATCCCCCTGCCGCCAGCGGTTCACCCGTCAGGGCGGGCGTCGCCCACGGCGCCGGCGCGCGCACCTGCTGCCACACGGGGGCTTCCAGGGTCAGCGCCAGTTGGCGCACCAGTTCCAGCATGCCGTCATAGCCGGCGTAGCCGAACTTGCGTTCCTGGTTGATGTCGAGGAAGGGGATGCGTGCCTTGAGCGCCGTGTAGAGGTTGCGCCCGCCGGCGATCAGGATGTCGGCGCGGTGGTCCCTGTAGGCTTGCAGCAGCGCCTTCGGGCTGCCGTCGGTGATCATCTTCGTGTCATCGCCCATGATCTCGCGGATGCGCGCCTTGTCTTCCTCGGTGGACTTGTTGGTGCCGGTGGCCACTACCTTCATGCCCAGGTCCTGCAGTGCCGAGACCACCGACCAGCTCTTGACGCCGCCGGTATAGAGCAGCACGCGCTTGTCCTTGAGGCGCGCCGCCCACGGGGCGAGCGCGGCCTTGATCCTGGCTTCCTCGCGGGCGATCAGGTGTTCTGTGCGCAGGCTGAGCCCGGGGTCGCCGATGAGCCGGGCGAAGTCGCGCAGGGCCTGCGAGGTGTCGGTGATGCCGTAGAAGCTGCCCTCGAAATACGGCATGCCGAAATCGGTTTCCAGCTTGCGTGCCACATTCAACAGCGCCTTGGCGCAGACCACCATCGATACCTTGGCGCGGTGCATGGTCTGCAGCTCGCGGAAGCGCGCGTCGCCCGAGAGCGTGCACAGGATGCGCAGGCCGAGTTCATCGAACAGGGGCGCGACATGCCAGAACTCGCCGGCGATGTTGTACTCGCCGATCAGGTTGACGTCGAATACCGGGATGCCCGGCCGCTGGGCAGAAGCCGGCACCGGGTCCGGCTCGCGGGTGCCGATGACGTGGCGGAACATCGCCTCGCCGGCGATGCGGTTGCCGAGGTTCTTGGTGCCGTAGAAGCCGGCGCAATCCACTGGCACCACCGGTGTGCCCCAGCGCTCGGTGGCCGCCTTGGCCACGGCTTCCATGTCGTCGCCAGTCAGCGCCGGCACGCAGGTCGAATAGAGGAAGACCGCCGCCGGCGCGTAGTCGTCGATGGCCTGCTTGATGGCGTGGAACAGGCGCTTTTCGCCGCGGCCCATGATCACGTCCTGCTCGGTGAGGTCGGTGGTCATGCCGATGCGATAGAGCGTCGGCCCGCTGGAACGCGTGCCGCGGTTGTCCCAGCTCGATCCGGCGCAGGCGATCGGACCATGGACGATGTGGGCGACGTCGGCCACCGGCAGGAGCGCGATCTGCGCGCCGTCGAAGGAGCAGCCGCCGGCGGTGGCACCCGGCTTGGTCTTGGCGCAGCCGGACTTCTCCTTCTTGTTGTGGGCGCAGGCGGGTTCGTTCAGCAGTTCGGCGATTTCGGCGGGCTTCATGGCGGGCCTCGATGGGTTGATGTGTGTTTCGCAAGCCCCATGCCAGAGCGCAAGTCCTTGACGCCGCGTGAAAGTCGGCGCTGGCAGGACGGCGATGTCGGGCCGCTGCCGGCGTTTGTCGGGTTTGCGACACTGCTGTCCGGGGACCTGCCAACCATGCGGGTTCCGCGGCTGGCACCGATCCTGCATCGCCTTGCGGTATGAACGCCACCGACCTGCGCCCCCACCTGCTGGCCTTTGCCGCGCGGCCCGACTTGCCGGAAACCCTGGCGCTGGCCGGCACCATCGCGTTGGCTCCGCGCCGCCGCGGTCCCTGGCGCGCCCCGCTCGCCGGGCTTTCCGCGCGCGAGCTCGACGCCGTGCTGCTGAGCTACTTCCCCGGCGCCGCGCCGCTGCGCCCCTTGCTGCATATCTGGCGCGAGCAGGCGGAAGCCGAGGCGCGTCCGGAAATGCACGAGTTCGACGATCTGGTCGGCTTGCTGATGGATCACAGCAGCGTCGACGCACCGGATGCGAAATGGATCGCCCATGCCGTGGCCACCGCCAGCATGGCCGACAACCACCTCTGGCAGGATCTCGGCCTGCCCAGCCGGGCCGAGCTCAATGCCCTGATGCAGACCCGCTTCACGGCGCTGAAGCTGAAGAACGCCGGCGACATGAAATGGAAGAAGTTCTTCTACCGCCAACTGTGCGAAGCGGCCGAAGTGCTGATCTGCAAGTCCCCCAGTTGTGCTGAATGCTGCGATTATTCGGTCTGCTTCGGACCGGAAAGATGAACAGACTTCGCCTTGTCTTTGCAATCCTTGTCGGCCTGCTTTCGCTGCCATCCCTTGCCGGCGGAAGGATCACGATTGCCGCCGCCGCGGACCTCAAGTTCGCGCTGGAGGAAATCCTGGCCGAGTTCCGGAGCGCCAACCCGGGCGATGTGATCGAAACCACCTACGGCTCGTCCGGCAAGTTCCACACCCAGATTCGGCAGGGCGCTCCCTTCGATATGTTTTTCTCCGCCGACATCGAGTACCCGCGCCTGTTGGCCAGGGAGGGCCTCGCCGCGTCGGCGGTGCAGCGCTATGCGGTGGGACGCATCGTGCTGTGGAGCATTTCACGCGATGCGCGCCGGATGACGCTGGCCGACCTTGCCGATCCTGCAATTCGCAAGATCGCCATTGCGAATCCGAAGCACGCCCCCTATGGCAGGCGTGCCGAGGAGGCGCTGCGTGCCGCCGGGGTCTGGAAGCAGGTGGAGAGCCGGCTGGTCGTGGGCGAGAACATTGCCCAGGCGGCGCAATACGTTCAGACCGGAAACGCCGATGCCGGCCTGATCGCCCTGTCGCTCGCCCTGAACCAGGAACTGGCAAGCAAAGGTTCCCATGTCGTGATCCCGGAAACCCTGCACCAGCCGCTGGAGCAAGGCTTCATCATTACCCGGCGCGCTGCCGGGAATCCCCTCGCGCAGCGGTTTGGCGACTTCATGGGCAGCCCTGTCGCGCGAAGCATCCTGGTGCGTTGGGGGTTTTCGCTGTCGCAGGAAGCCGCCAGATAGGAACCGTCGGCGCCGCTTCGCGTGATGTCGCGGTAGCATTGCCTCATGTTATCCCCTGCTGACCTCGCCGCGATCTGGCTCACGCTCAAGCTGGCGGGCGTGACCACCGTGCTGCTGTTGCTGATCGGTACGCCGGTCGCGTGGTGGCTGGCGCGCACGCCCTCGTGGTGGAAAGGCCCGGTCGGCGCCGTGGTGGCGCTGCCCATCGTGCTGCCGCCCACCGTGCTCGGCTTCTACCTGCTGCTGCTGATGGGCCCGGAGGGCGTGGTCGGTCGGCTGACCACGGCGGCGGGCATCGGTTTGCTGCCCTTCAGCTTCGCCGGGCTGGTGGTGGCCTCGGTGATCTATTCCATGCCCTTCGTCGTGCAGCCGCTGCAAAACGCCTTCGAGGCCATCGGTGATGGCCCGCTGGAAGCGGCGGCGACGCTGCGCGCCTCGCCGCTGGATGCCTTCTTCAGCGTCGCCGTGCCGCTGGCCAGGCCCGGCTTCCTCACCGCGACGATACTCGGCTTCGCCCATACCGTCGGCGAGTTCGGCATCGTGCTGATGATAGGCGGCAACATTCCGGACAAGACGCGCGTGGTCTCGGTGCAGATCTACGACCACGTCGAGGCCATGGAGTACGGCCAGGCGCACTGGCTGGCCGGCGCCATGGTGGCCTTCTCCTTCGTCGTGCTGCTCGCGCTCTACTGGCTCAACCCGACCGGCAGGCGCAGGACATGAGCATCGCCGCGCGCTTCCGCGTCGACTACGCCGGCTTCGCGCTCGATGTCGACCTCGATCTGCCGGGAAGCGGAGTGACGGCGCTGTTCGGCCGCTCGGGCTGCGGCAAGACCACGCTGCTGCGCTGCATGGCCGGGCTGGAGAGGGGCACGGGAAAGCTTGTCGTCAACGGCGAGACTTGGCAGGACACCAGCATCTTCGTGCCGACGCACCGCCGGCCGCTGGGCTATGTGTTCCAGGATGCACGGCTGTTTGCGCATCTGGATGTGGCGCGCAACCTGGACTACGGGATGCGCCGTTCCGCCGGCGCCGTCCCAAAAGTGGATACCGCTGCGCATAACTCTTCGAAGCGTGCCGGAATCGTCGAACTGCTCGGCCTCGGCCCGCTGCTCGACCGCCTGCCGCAGCGCCTGTCCGGTGGCGAGCAGCAGCGCGTGGCAATCGCCCGGGCGCTGCTCACGGCGCCGCGCCTGCTCTTGATGGACGAACCGCTGGCCTCGCTGGATCACGCCCGCAAACAGGAGTTCCTGCCCTGGCTGGAACGCCTGCGCGACGAACTCGACATTCCGCTGATCTACGTAAGCCACGCCCCCGACGAGGTCGCGCGCCTGGCCGACCACATCGTCGTCATGGAGGCCGGGCGTGTCGTGGCCCAGGGCCCCTTGGCCGAGACCCTGGCGCGCGTGGACCTGCCGATCCGCCTCGGCGAGGATGCCGGCGCGGTGTTCGCGGCGACGGTGGCCGAGCGCGACGCCGAATGGCACTTGGCGCGCGTCGAATTCCCCGGCGGCGAACTCTGGGTGCGCGACAACGGCACGCCGGTCGGGCGCGAGGTGCGCGTGCGCATCCTGGCGCGCGACGTGTCGATCGCCAACAGCCGGCATGAGGACGTCAGCATACTCAACCTGCTGCCGGCCACGGTGCTGGCGCATGCCGCCGAAGACCACCCCTCGCAGGTGCTGGTGCAGTTGCGCGTCGGCGAGACCCTGCTGCTCGGCCGCCTGACGCGGCGCTCGGCGCAGCGCCTCGACCTCGCACCGGGGCGCGAGGTCTGGGTGCAGATCAAGGCGGTGGCCCTCGTTGGCTGAGGTCGACATCGGCTTTGCCACGGCGGCCGACCTCGGTGCCATGGCCGATCTGCTAGGCCAACTGTTTGCGCTCGAAAGCGACTTCACGCCCCGGCGCGAAAAGCAGCGTGTCGCGCTGGCCTGGCTGCTCGACCACCCGGACCGGGGGCGACTGTTCGTATTGCGCGATGGCGCAACGGTGGTCGGCATGGCCAATGCGCTGATCAACGTCAGCACCGCGGAAGGCGGGCCGGTGCTGGTGCTGGAGGACGTGATCCTTGCCGAGTCGCATCGCGGGCAGGGCCACGGCCGCCGGCTGGTCGAGCATGTGCTGGCCTGGGCGCGCGGCGCGGGTCTGGCGCGCGTCACCCTGCTCGCTGACCGCGACAACGCCGCCGCCCTGCGCTTTTACCAAACCCTGGGTTTTGAAGAGTCGGCGATGGTGGTACGGCGCAGGCGCTTGTAGGGGGCGGGTGCTTCCGATCCCGGCCCCGCCGGGGCCTGATCGGACTCATCCCAGGGGCATGGTGAATCCTCGCCGCAGAAATCCGCTTGACCTGCGCCTATAACCATCGATATAGTGCGGCCTTTTGCCGGTCGAGCCGAATCGACCATCCTCAGGCGAGGCCTTCCGACCATGTGGTGGAAATGCGAAGTCCGGTTCTTCCAGACCATCCTCAGGCTGAAAGTCTGGGCGCGCAGCGAACCCGAGGCGCGCGGCAAGATTCAACGCATGTACCAGATTTCCACCATCGAGCAGCTTGCGCCGGCCGATCCGGAAGCACTGCTTCCGCGCAAGACCCGACGGGCAGAATCCCCGACGGGCGCGGCGCTGGTCATCGAGTCGCAGCGGCACGGGCGTCCATCGGATTCATTCACGGGCACGGGGTTCGCGGATTCCGGCCACAGGGAGTACACGAGTTGTTTGCCAAAGTCGACAAGGAACACGCCCGCCTGGCTGCTGCCGGAACCCTGATCGGCGCCGGCACGGTGCTTTCCGGCGACATTGTGTTTTCCGGCGCGTTGCGCATCGACGGCGAAGTGAGGGGGAATGTCCGCACCCGCGACGCCCGCTCGGGGACGCTGGTGATTGGCGAGCGGGGCCGCATCGAAGGTGACGTCAATGTCGCGCGCCTGGTGGTGCATGGTGTCGTCACCGGCCGCGTCGATGCCTGCGAACTGGTCCAGTTGCGCGCGACGGCGCGCATCGACTGCGATGTCGTCTATACCCTGGCCGAAATCGATCCGGGGGCGGTCGTCAGCGGGCAACTGCTGCAGAACGCGCCACCGCGCGGTGTCCCTGCCGAGTCTCCGCCTGCCCAGGCGGAAGCTCAGAACCCATAAGGCTGGTAGAGCCAGTCCTTGACCACCGCGGCGTCGCGGTCGGGCAGGTAGCGGAAGCCGGCCTGCAGGTCGTCGATCACGGCGCGCGCCAGCGCATGGGGCGCGCTGCGCGTGGTCAGCATGTGGAAGAACCAGGCCATCGGATAGCCCACCGCCTTGTCATGGCGCGCCAGGGCGTCGTGCAAGGCGAGCCCCTGCAGGCCGAAGCTGGCGGCGAACTTCGGCGCCGTGCCGTTCAGCGCCGCCACCGGCGTGGCATTGAGCAGGGTTTGCCGGTAGCGGTCGAGGTGCTCGCGCACGGCGATCACCCAATGGTTGGAAAACTGTGTCGCGGCGCCGGCGCTGCTGTGTTCCCAGGCCCAGAGGAAGCGATGCACGGGCTGCGCCTCGGGCTTCTGCGCTCGCATGCGGTCGAGGAAGAGACCCATCGGCGTCAGGCGGCGCAGGCCGAGCACGGGCGGCCCCAGCGGCTGCGGGGCGCCGGCGCAATCGGGGTCGGCGTGGCGCGGATCGACCAGTTCCTCGATGCCGATGGGCAGCGCGTCGTCGGCGAACAGCGGGTGGCAGGCCACCTCCTGCAATTCCTCGATTTCGAGCTGGACGAAGTCGGTGGCGCCGCTGCCGGTGGCCGCCACCAGGTAGCGCGTGCGACCGTTCAGGCGCGTGGCGCGCAGGCCACGGCCGGCGTGGTCTTCGCACAGTGCCGCCATGTCGTCGCCGTGCGCGGCGAGCTCGCTTTCCGCCCAGCGTTCGAGGTCGTCGGCCAAACGGCGCCCCGCGGCGTCGACTACCCCGCCGAGGCGGTACCAGCCGCCGCGCACCAGCACCTCGCGGAAGGCCAGGTCGGGCGCCAGCGCGGCGAGCTCGCGCGTCAGCGCGCCCGGCCCGGCATTGGCGGGAATGCGCAGGCAAAGCTCGCCGATGCGGCGCGAGAGTTCGTCCCAGCGGTTTGTGCTCATTCCCTTTGCTCCGTTTCGCGGATGCCCTGTTGCAGGCGTTGCCAGGCGGCTTCGCGCACCTCGGCCTCGGCGGCATGGCGGCAGCCGGGGCAGGGATGGCCGCGTCCGCGGTCGGGCTCGCGCGCGTGAGCCTCAGTTCCCATCATCGGCGCGCAGGCCGACCACCAGGCCGCTCGCGGCTTCCGGCTCGCGCGTCAGGCGCACGCAGTGGTCATTGGCATCGAGGTAGTAGAGGCGGCAACGCGGGGTTTCCAGGGCTGCCGGCACGTTGGGCGCGACATCGTCGTCATTGCAGACGACGATGCGCAGGCCCTCGAAGCGCAGGCGCAACCGGTTCTGCAGGTCGATGTCCGCCTGCCGGGGGTCGGCGGCGGCAACGGCATCGGCCACGCGCGCCAGCAGGCCGGCATCCATCAGGCATCCTCGTCGGCAGTGGCGAATTTAGCCAGCGTCGCCGCTTCGACGCCCATGATGCGCGCCAGCCAGGGCGGCGGCGATAGCAGTGCCGCCCGCAGCCGCGCCAGCGTGTCGCGCGCCGTGCCACCAGCGCCGACTTTTACAGGATGCACGCCGGCGCGCACCACCTTGGCGGTGGCCGGTCCGCCGATGGATTGCACATAGACCACCTGGCAGTCCTTGATCAGTTCGGCGCGGGCGACGTTGCGATCTTCGGCCTGGTCGGCCTCCAGGGTCGGACGGATGTCGATCAGACGCGACTCTGCGGGCGAGACCTGGTAGATCAGGAAGCGCTCGCAGGAGCCGAAATGGCCGTCGAGTTCCTCGCCACTGTTGGAGGCGCAGGCGACGCGGATCGAGCCGGGCAGGTCGCCATCGGCGTAGGGCTGCACCGGCGACAGCTCGCTGCCGGAAACGCCCTCGCCCCAGAGCAGGCGCACGGCCTGCTTCAGGCTTTCGCGCGGGACGCCGGTGACGACTACCTCGTCGCCCTGCAGGATCAGTTGCAGGTCGGCCACGGTGACCGACTTCAGCTTGGTCTCGGTCAGCGGCAGGTCGAGGCGCTCGGCCAGCGCCGAGACCAGGTCGCGCGGCGCGACCTCGTCCAGTTCGCGCGCCGCCAGCGCGATGCGCAGCGCGGCTTCGCGCGTAATTGATTGCGACATTGGGCTACTCCTTTCGAGCGCAGCGAGCCAGATAGTCACCGTCCACGGCTGGCTTTGCACAGCCAGCCGGCTTCGGTGGCGCGGAGCAGTGCTCCGCGAAACCCCACCTTCGCCCCCCGCGAGATGGAGGCTGGGAGGGGGCGGGTATTCAATTGCATCGTGTTCAGATGAACACGATGCAGGCTTCCCCGGCGGGGCAGGCGTCGATACATTGCGGGGAATCGTGCTCGCCTTCGCACTCGGTGCAGGTCTCGACATTGATCTTGTAGATGCCGCCCTTGTCGGTGATCGACTTGGTCGGGCAGACCGGCTTGCAGTCACCGCAGGAGGTGCATTCGGCCTGGATGATTTTCATTGCCATGATGATTCTCCGGTAGATGAATTATTCGGCTGCGTCCAGTCGTTTCGCGCGCAGCGAAATCGGGAAGCGCGCCGGTGCGGCCTGGGGTTCGATGTAGTAGGCGCCGCCGTTGTTGAGCCTGATCTCGCCGCCCCACTTTTCCGCGCTGTCGAATTCCATCTTGACGATGGCATCCTCCAGGTCGCGCTTGGGCAGGTAGAACGAGTAGGCGCCGGCGGCATCCTTGCGCACCATGATGTTGGCCATGAGACTTTCCTTCGCTCGGGCGGCGGAGACGGCGTACCGTCCCCGCCGGGTTGATCAACGCACCAGGTCGAAGTTGTAGTCGGTCGTGCCCATGCCCATGGTGTCCTTGTCGAGCTTTTCCAGCACGGCATTGACCAGGGTGGTCACCACTTGCATGGCACCTTCATAGCCCAGCGTGGTCTGCCGGTGCAGGTGGTGGCGGTCGAAGATCGGGAAGCCGATGCGGATCAGCGGCACCTCGGACTTCTCGCCCTTGAACAGGGTGTCGCGCTGGATGAACTTGCCGTAGCTGTTGCCGATCAGGAAGTCGGGTTTGTCGGTGAAGCACAGGCTGCGCATGTGCCAGAGGTCGGCGCCCATGTAGACCTTGCCATTGACGCCGAAGGGGCTCCCGGCGAGCAGGGCTTCCATGGCCTTCTTCCAGCGCTTGCCGCCGTTGTGGCAGACGATGTGGGTCGGCTCGGCACCGCATTCCATGAGGATCTTGACCATGCCCATGAGGAAATCCGGATCGCCGTAGAGGGCGAACTTCTTGCCGTGCAGCCAGGCGTGGCTGTCCGACATCAGGTCCACCAGGCGGCCGCGCTCCTTGGCCAGCGACTCGGGGATCGGCTTGCCGGTGAGCTCCGAGACCTTCATCAGGAATTCGTCGGTCCAATCCACGCCCATCGGGATGTTGAGCTTGGGTACCTCGTGGTTCCAGGTGTTCTCGACGTACTTCTTGGTCTTCTCCAGTTGCCAGGGCTGGATCAGGACGGTGCTGATGGCATTGGGCGCGTCCTTGATCTCGGCCTGGGTGGTGCCGCCGGCATACATGCGGAACTCGCCGTCGGCCGGGGTGTCGAGCACTTCGGTCGGGTCGGACAGCAGGGTCGCGTCGACGCCCATTTCGGCCATCATGCGCTTGATGACGCGGAAGTTGCCCAGGTAGGTCTCGAAGCCGGGCACGAAGTTGAGCTTGCCGTTCTTGCCCGGCGCCTTGTCTTCCATGTGGTTGAGCGTGAAGTAGCGGGCGATGCCCTCGAACATGTTGTCCCAGCCAGTGACGTGCGAGCCGACGAAGGAGGGCGTGTGGGCGAAGGGCACCGGGTAATCCTGCGGCACGTGACCTTCCTTCTTCGCGTTGTTGATGAAGGCATTGAGGTCGTCGCCGATCACCTCGGCCATGCAGGTGGTCGATACCGCGATCATCTCCGGCTTGTAGATCGCCTTGGCGTTTTCGAGGCCGTCGAACATGTTCTTCTGGCCGCCGAATACCGCCGCGTCCTCGGTCATCGAATCCGAGACACAGGAGACCGGCTCCTTGAAGTGGCGGTTGAAGTAGGTGCGGAAGTAGGCCACGCAACCCTGCGAGCCATGCACGTAGGGCAGGGTCTTCTCGAAGCCAAGGGCACACAGGACAGCGCCCAGCGGCTGGCAGGCCTTGGCCGGATCGACGGTCAGCGCCTCGCGCTTGAAGTTGAGTTCCTGGTATTCCTTGGTCGTGGTCCAGTCGAAGACTTCCCTGATTTTCGCGTCCGGATGCTTTTCCTCGAAGGCGATCTTGGCCGCGAGCGACTCCTTGTAGTCGTCGTCGCGGAACAGCGGGTAACAGGGCTTGATTTCATCTACGGTTTGCATCGTCATCTCCTTAGCCCGCACCGCTCATTTGCGGATACGGGCACAGGTTGAGGGAAACTACTGTCGGAAACTTGCCAAACACCTCTTCCTTTGTCATTCCGGCGCACGCCGGAATCCAGTGCCTTCGAGGGTCCTGGACACCGGCGTGCGCCGGTGTGACGGAGGCATTCGGCGTACTCCTAGGCGGCCTTCTTCAGCTCTTCCGTTTCCGGCTGCTTCTGCCAGGGCGGGGTCTGCTTGCTCCAGCACGGGTTGGAAATCGCCATGTCCATGTCGCGGGCGAAGATGGCGAAGCCGTCGTAGCCGTGGTAGGGGCCGGAGTAGTCCCAGGAGTGCATCTGGCGCAGCGGGATGCCCATCTTCTGGAACACGTACTTTTCCTTGATGCCGGAACCGACCAGGTCGGGCTTCATGCGCCTGACGAACTCCTCCAGCTCGAAGCCGGTGACGTCGTCGTAGAGCAGCGTGGCGTTGCCCATTTCCTTGATGGTGCGGTCGTAGTCGTCGCCGTGGGCGAACTCGTAGCCGGTGCCGATGACTTCCATGCCGAGGTCCTCGTAGGCGCCGATCACGTGGCGCGGACGCAGGCCGCCGACATAGAGCATCACCGTCTTGCCCTGCAGGCGCGGCTTGTACTTGTCGATTACCGCCTGCATCATCGGCTGGTATTTGGCGATGACCTTCTCGGCACCTTCCTTGATCTTGTCGTCGAAGTGCGCGGCGATGGCGCGCAGGGATTCGGCGATCTTGGTCGGACCGAAGAAGTTGTACTCCAGCCAGGGAATGCCGTACTTCTCTTCCATGTGCCGGCTGATGTAGTTCATCGAGCGGTAGCAGTGCAGCAGGTTCAGCTTGACCTTGGGCGTCAGCTCCATCTCGGCGATGGTGCCGTCGCCGGACCACTGGGCCACCACGCGCAGGCCCATTTCTTCGAGCAGGATGCGGCTGGCCCAGGCGTCGCCGCCGATGTTGTAGTCGCCGATGATGGAAACGTCATAGGGCGTGGATTCGAAGTTGGCGCCGTCGCGCTTGTCCAGCACCCAGTCGCGCACCGCGTCGTTGGCGATGTGGTGGCCGAGCGACTGCGAGACGCCGCGGAAGCCTTCGCAGCGCACCGGGACGATGGGCTTCTCGATCTCCTTGGCGGCCTTCTTCGACACCGCCTCGATGTCGTCGCCGATCAGGCCGATCGGGCATTCCGACTGCACCGAAATGCCCTTGTGCAGCGGAAACAGGGTCTCGATCTCGCCGATCAGCTTGGCCAGCTTCTTGTCGCCGCCGAAGACGATGTCCTTCTCCTGGAAGTCCGAGGTGAAGTTCATGGTGCCGAAGGTATTCACCCCGGTGACGCCGACGTAGTAGTTGCGGCGGCCGGCGCGCGAATACTGGCCGCAGCCGACCGGGCCGTGCGAGATGTGGATCATGTCCTTGATCGGGCCCCAGACCACGCCCTTGGAGCCGGCGTAGGCGCAGCCGCGGATGGTCATCACGCCGGGCAGCGACTTGCGGTTGGAGGTGATGCACTTCTTCGACTGCTCGACCGTCTGGTCGTTGACCGCCAGGTGCTTGGCGCGGTCCTTTTTGGCTTTTTCGGGATAAACCTCGAGCACCTCCTGGATCAGGGCCTCGGTTTCCTCGCGTGTCAATGCGGACATATGCTTCTCCTTGTCGGGCGCCGGCACTCATATGTGCACGGCGCCAAAGGTTTGCGATGGTGTTGCGGTGGTGTCGGCCTCAGGCGGCGGCGAGTTCTTCCGCGGTCTTGCCGATGATGCTGGTGTCCTCGACTTCCATGATGCCGAATTCCATCAGCAGGGCTTCGAGTTCATCCATCGAGATCGGGGTCGGGATCACGAACTTCTTGTTGTCCACGACCTTGCGGGCCAGGGCGCGGTACTCGTCGGCCTGCTTGTGCTTGGGGTCGAACTCGATCACGGTCATGCGGCGGATCTCGGCGTGCTGCACGGCGTTGTCGCGCGGGATGAAGTGGATCATCTGGGTGCCGAGCTTGTCGGCCAGGGCCATGATCAGCTCGTCCTCGCGGTCGGTGTTGCGGCTGTTGCAGATCAGGCCGGCGAGGCGCACGCCGCCCGAGTTGGCGTACTTGACGATGCCCTTGGCGATGTTGTTCGCCGCGTACATGGCCATCATCTCGCCGGAGCAGACGATGTAGATTTCCTGCGCCTTGTTCTCGCGGATCGGCATGGCGAAGCCGCCGCAGACCACGTCGCCGAGCACGTCGTAGAAGACGAAATCGAGGTCCTCGTCATAGGCGCCTTCCTCTTCGAGGAAGTTGATCGCCGTGATCACGCCGCGGCCGGCACAGCCGACGCCGGGTTCCGGGCCGCCGGACTCGACGCACTTGATGCCGCCGTAGCCGACCGAGAGCACGTCCTCGAGTTCGAGGTCTTCCACCGAACCGGCTTCGGCCGCCAGTTCCATGACGGAGTTCTGCGCCTTGCTGTGCAGGATCAGGCGGGTCGAGTCGGCCTTGGGATCGCAGCCGACGATCATTACCTTCTTGCCGGCCTCGGCCAGCGCCGCGACCAGGTTCTGCGTGGTGGTAGACTTTCCGATACCGCCCTTGCCGTAGATGGCGGCCTGACGAAGTTTTGCCATGATGCGCTCCTTGTTGAAGTCCTGCGTTGATGTCTGTCGAGGCGCCTTTCGGTTTCGCGCTCCCGACCGGATGACTGCACGGAGCGTGCCAGTGGCCGCCAACGAGCCGAAACCCTGACATGACAAGGCTTTCCGAGCGATCGCCGGATTCCGCCCCCGCCGCCGTGTCGGACATCGACATCGCCGTTTGTCGGGCTCCCGACAAGCCGGCCTTCCCCCATCCCCGGCTGCCGGCACAGACCCGGCAGCCGATCAATCGCTGCAACCTGCCGGCGGCCATCCTCGGCGGGCTGACTTTCCAACTGCATCCGGCGCCGCTGTCCATCGACGGCATTGCCGACCTGCACAAGCCCCTGTTTGCCCTGCTCGACGACACCGGCGCGGCGGACGAGCGGGCGACGCATTTCCGGCGCTACATGGATCACCATTTCCATCTCGACCATCCCGAGGGCGCCGGCTTCGGCGATGGCACGAAGAAGTCGCGCGTGCGCGCCAGTTACCTCAGGGTGGTGCGCGGCTGGGCCTTCGATGCCGAAAGCCGCGAGGCGGCGGTGCTCAAGGGCTGGGTCGAGTCACGCTTCGGCTTGAGCCCGCGTCATCACGGCGAACCGCTGCGTGAGCCGGGCAGCGTGGCCTGGCAGCGCTATGTGGCGATGCGCGCCGCCGGCCTCTATGCCACCAACGGCCTCGAAGAACAGCTCGACCTGCTCTACGCCTACTGCCAATATGAACTGGCGCGGCAGTTTCCGCGGCGCAGCCACCTGCGCCTGTACCGCGGCGTCAATCGCCTCGCCGCGCACGAAACCCTGAGCGACAACGGGCAGGGCGAAAAGATCGTACTGCTCAACAACGTCAATTCCTTCTCCCGCTCGCGCGAGCGTGCCGGCGAATTCGGCGACGACGTGCTCGCCGTCGACGTGCCGCTGACCAAGCTGGCCTTCTTCCACAGCCTGCTGCCTGGCATGTTGCGCTCGGAGGACGAGTACGTGGTGATCGGCGGGCTTTACCGGGTGCGCCTGGCGACGCTCTAGATTGCCGTCACCCCGGCGGACGCCGGGGTCCAGTGCAGCGACAGGCCTGGATTCCGGCGTTCGCCGGAATGACGGCGCCGGCCTTGTAGCGAATCCGACAATCCGGTGGTGGGGCCTTGCCGCACAAGGCTTTGCAGGCAGGTGTGGTTCTTGCACGAAGGAAGGCATCCCCTTCGGAGCACCCAAAATGATACCCAGCGAACTTCTCGACCAGTGGCAGGCCGGACTCACCGACGGCAGCATCGTTCCCTACCTCGGCCCCGACGTCCTCGCCGACGTACGTTCCACCGCCGACGGCAGGCCGATGCCGGCGACCGGCGAGCAACTGATCCTGGCCATGAACAACGGCCAGCCGATGGCGCCCAAGCTGATGTACGAATTCCCGCGCGCGGCGATGAACGTCGAGCTCAAGCGCGGCCGCAGCGCCGTCACGCGCTTCCTCGATGCCACCTACGCCTCGCGGCAATGGACGCGTGCCGCGCTGCACGACTGGCTGGCCGAGCTCGCCCCGCCCTATGTGATCGACATCAACCGCGACACGCAACTGCAGGACAGCTACGCCCACCTGCCGCACCTGCTGGTGCTCGGCTGCGCCCGCATAGTTGGCAACCGCAGCGGCACCGACTATCGCTACAAGCTCTACGCCCACGATGGCGACAGCTATACCGAGATTGACGCCGAACGCGCCGACCCCGCGTTGCCGGTGCTGTTCAAGCCCATGGGCTCGCCGCTGCCACAATCGAGCTACATCGCCTCGGACGCCGACTATGTCGATTACATCACCGAGCTGATGGGCGGTTTCGCCGTTCCCGCCTTTGTCAAGCAGCGCCGGCGCGGCAAGCGCTATCTGCTGCTGGGCATGCGCCTCGACCGCGATTCCGAGCGCATGGTGCTCTCCGACCTGATCCATGGCGCGGCGACGGAACCGGCGGGCTGGGCGCTGATCGAGCAGCCGACTGACAAGGAGCGGCGCTACTGCAAGCGCCTCGGGTTGGAGCTGATCGAGGCGGCGGCGGCCGACCTGCTGCGCGAGTGGAGCGCGGCCGTCGCCTGACGCCGGCGCGGCTCAGCGTCCGCCGTGGATCTGGCGGTTTTCGAGCAGATTGACCAGCGCATGCACGGTGCGATTCACCGGCGCGGCGATGCCGTGCGCCGCGGCACGGCGCAGCACGTAGCCGTTGATGTGGTCGATCTCGCTCTTGCGGCCACGTGCCACGTCGTGCGCGGTCGAGGATTTCTGCGTTGCCATCGAGCGCGCAATGCCGGCCACGGCAGCGCGAATGTCGCCCGGCACCGCGACCCCGTCGGCTGTCGCCACCGCCAGGCATTCGGCGACGATGTCTTCCATCACGCCGGCGATGCCCTCGCCCGGCGCGATGCGGCCGTAAGGCAGTTGTGTGATCGCCGACAGGCCGTTGTAGGCGCAGTTGATGATCAGCTTGGCCCACAGCTGCCCGGCGACGTCGTCCGAGACCTGCACCGGCACGCCGGCCAGGGCGAACTCGGCCACCACCTCGGCGCTTTCGGCGAAGGGGCCGATCACCAGTTCGCCGCGGCCATGGTGGCGCAGGTGGCCGGGGCCGGCCATCTCGGTGGCGACATACACCACCGCCGGATGCACCGGCCGGCCCAGTGCCGCGGCAAGTCGCACGGCATTGTCGTAGCCGTTTTGCAAGCTCAGCACGATGGCATCAGGCGCCAGGTGGGGTGCCATTTCGGCGGCGGCCTGCGGGCTGTCGTTCGATTTCACGCAGCACAGCACCAGGCGCGCGCCGGCGATCGCCGCCGCCGCGGTGCTGGCGCCGACTTTCACATGCTCCTTGAAGTTCAGGGTGTCCATGTAGAGGCCGTCGCGCCCGATCGCCGCGACGTGCGCGGGGCGCCCGACCAGCACCACCTCGCGCCCGGCTCGCGCCAGCATGCCGCCGTAGTAGCAGCCGACCGCGCCGGCGCCGAGAACCGCTGTTTTCATCGCACTTGCTCCTTTGCTTCACGTCGCGGCGGGCGGATGAGGCTTACCGCAGGGAAGGAATAGGGTAGCAGGTGTAATGCGCGGGTGGCGGCGACAGGCCTTGCCTGGGCGACCTCGTTCAGAACCATGAGACACAACCACCAACTCACCCAACCCGACAAAAGTCGGCGCTGGCACCGCGGCGATGTCGCGCTTTCAGCGCCCCTGCTTGCCCGCCGCAAAGCGCGCGGTGACGGTGTCCATGCCGGCGATGTGGGCCACCAGCCAATCGCCGACGGCATGCTCCAGCCAGGCGTGCAGCGCGCCATGGTCGCCGGTCTGCCGCCACCGGGCGATGCGCGCGGCCATGTCGGCGAGCACGTTGTCATGCTCGTCCTTATGCACCGGATAGACCGGGAAGCCGGTTTCCTGCATCAGCTTTTCCTCGTCGGCGAAGTGGCGCACCGTGTGCCTGTGCAATTCGTCGAGCAGGGGCTCGATACTGGCGGCGGTGCTGTCTGTGGTGATCAGGGTGAGCAGCTTCTCGCGCAGCGCGGCGAACTCGTGATGGTCGTGGTTCATGAAGTCGATGGCGACCTCGGGAAAGGCAAGGCGATACTGGCTCATGGCGGTTGGTTTCGGTGTTGCCCGCGATCCGGGCGTGGATGAGATGTGAATTTTAATGGGGTGCGACGCCGGGTGGATGCCTGCGCCGGGGCGGTCTGGTCAGCAGTGCCCGTGCTTGCATGACGCAGCGCTCGCGCACTTCCGGGTCGAGCGCCTACCGTCAGCGCGCCGGCCCCATGCCGGCGATGGCACCCATGGTGTCGGCGTGGCTGGCGCGATTGATCACGTCGGCCAGGCAATTCTCGAAGCCGCCGACATCGACCAGCCCCTACAGTACCGCCCGCAGAGTTTCGACGATCCAACCGCCGGGGTTCTCGCTGCGCGGCACTGGCGGCATCCCGTCTGGCACTTTAGCCGTGCAGACGAACCTCAGGCAAGCCATGCCTTGTTTCATGGCAGCGATTTGCGCCGCCCCGCATCCATGAACAAGGTGCTGCCCGCAAGAGCGTCGGCTTCGGATGCAAGCAACATCGCAACAGCCCAAGCGATTTGTTCGACGGTTGTAAATACGCCAATGGCGGATTCGCCGCGCATTTGCTCCAGCACGTCCCCCGCCGTCGATCTGCACTGCGCAGCCCTTGCCGTGGCCACGCGATGCAATCGCTCCGTATCTGCCGGGCCGGGCGCAATCAGGTGTGCGGTGATACCCCGTTCGCCGTAGCCCCAGGACATCTGCTTGATGAGGTTGGCCAACGCGGCGTTCGCCACGCCAGCTGTCGCCGCGTAGGCGCTGGGTTCAAAGCCGTAATGGCCTCCAATGGCCACCAGGCGGGAGCCGCGGATCAATCGGGAATCGACGGCCCGTACCAGCCGCAGCATGCCGCCGACCTTGATATTGACCGCATCGACCACCGCCGCCACGGGCGCATCCAGTACGCCGCCGGCGGTCGCCACCCCGGCTCCTAGAACCACCATTCGCACCGGAGCATCCAGGTGAGCACGAATGGCGTCCTGCGAGGCATCGTCAGCGATATCGGCTTCGCAAGTGCGAATACCGGGGATCCGGTGTGCCAGATCCAGCAGGGCACTCGCGCTACGCGCGACCGCCACCACCTGAAGGCCGGCATCGCTCAGGCGCCGAGTGATGACCCGGCCCATGGCTCCGGTCGCCCCCACGACAATGGCGATTTCCCTGGTTGCAGACATGACCGACACCGGCGTCAGGCCGCCAGAAGCCCACGTTCCCTGGCCAGCGTCAAGGCGGTGTCTTCTATCATGTCCTCCTGGCCGCCGATCATCTTTCTTCGCCCCAGTTCAACCAGTATGTCGCGAGCAGGGACGCCATACTTTTCGCCGGCCCGTTTGGCCCAAAGCAGGAAGCTGCCATACACACCGGCGTAGCCCAGCGTTAGCGCATCGCGATCAACGCGGATCGGGAAGTCCATCATCGGAACTACCAGGTCTTCGGCGATATCCTGAATCTTCCAGACATCAACGCCGGTTTCGATTCCAAGGCGCCGACACACCGCTACCAGGACTTCCATGGGTGTGTTGCCTGCCCCCGCACCCAAACCGGCCGCCGCCGCATCGATGCGTTCGGCACCTGCTTCAATCGCGGCGATGCTATTGGCCACCCCCATCGCTATGTTGTGATGACCGTGGAAGCCGATTTGCGTTTCCGGATTGAGCACGTCCCTGAGCGCATGGACACGGGCCCTCACGTCGTCCGGCAACATGTAGCCCGCCGAGTCGGTGATGTAAATGGTTTGCGCTCCATAGCTTTCCATCTTCTTGCCCTGCTGCGCAATCCCGTCCGGGTCATTGAGGTGGGCCATCATCAGGAATCCCGTGGTATCCATGCCCAGCTTGCGTGCGTAGGCAATGTGCTGGGGCGAGGTGTCCGCCTCCGTGCAATGCGTGGCCACATGCACGCTGCGCGCCCCGCAATCGTAGGCACTGTGAAGTTCCTTCACGGTCCCCAGGCCCGGGATCAGCAAGACCGACACGGTGGCCCGCTTCACCTTCGCACATACGGCGCTGAGGTACTCCTCATTGCTGGCCAAAGCGAATCCGTGTTGCAGCGAGTTGCCACCTACGCCAGCCCCATGCGTGACCTGCATCATCGGCATCCCCGCCTCATCCAGGGCGCCGGCTATCTCGACCATCTTTTCCAGGGGGATCTGCTCGCGCTTTGCGTGCATGCCATCACGCAAACACATGTCGTGCAAAGTGACCCTGCGGCCCTTGTGTTCGTTTGTCATGGTCAGAACTCCTCAAGGGCGGCAGGCATGGCGGGAGTCAATGTGATCGTGCCATCGAGAATCTCCTGGGCAAACATTTCGGCGGTGCGGCACGCTGCGGCGGTCATGATGTCCAGGTTGCCGGCATAAGTTGGGAGATAGTCGCCCAAACCGGCGACCTGCATGAATACCGCAACTCGCTTGCCGTCAAACAATGGGCCGTTGACCAGTTTGTAACCAGGCACGTACTTCTGCACTTCAGCGATCATCGAAAATATCGATTCGGTAATGCGCACCCGATCGGGCTCGTCATCGCACAAACATTGAATCGTATTGCGCATGATCAGCGGTGGCTCGGCGGGATTGATCACCGCGAGGGCTTTGCCCTTGCGTGCGCCCCCGATTTTTTCAAGCGCGTCGGAGGTTGTATAGGTGAACTCGTCAAGGTTCGCCCGAGTGCCGGGGCCGACGGACTTGGAGGCCAGGCTGGCGACGATTTCCGCATAGGCCACCGACTGAATGCGGCTGACCGCATGGACAATGGGAATCGTCGCCTGCCCCGCACAGGAGATCATATTGACGTTCATTTCCTGGCGTTCGGCATGCTCCCGCAAGTTCACTGGCGGAACGCACAAAGGCCCGATGGCCGCCGGCGTCAGGTCAATCATCATTACGCCGAGTTCGTTGAGTTTGCGGCTGTTCTCGGCATGAACGTAGGCACTGGTCGCATCGAAGGCAATCCGGATGCCGTCGCTCCTGACATGAGGCAACAGGCCGTCAACGCCTTCGGCGGTGACTTTGAGGCCCATGCTGCTGGCACGCTTGAGGCCTTCGGACTCAGGGTCTATGCCAACCATCCATACCGGCTCCAACACGGGGCTGCGCAGTATCTTGTAGATCAGGTCGGTACCGATGTTGCCCGAGCCGATCAAGGCGCATTTGATCTTTTTCATGAAATGTATCCCAATTCAGGAAAACCGCATCGCGACGCTGCCCAGTTCCTGGAAGCGTACGCCTATGTGATCTCCGGGCGAAACCGCGATGGCTTCGGTGATGCCACCGCTCATGACGAAGCTGCCGGCCGGCAGTTCTTCGCCCAACGAATCCAGTACCTTGACTACCAGCGCTACCGCATCGGCAGGATGTCCGGCGACGGCCGCTGATGACCCCATGGCCACGGGTTCGCCATTTCTTTCCATGACCACGCCCAGTGTGGACATATCGACATCCATCGGCAGCCGAGCCCGCCCGCCCGTAACGTAACGGGCGGAGGAACTATTGTCGGCCACGACGCTGGGCAGATCGAACTTGAAGCCTGAAAAGCGCGAGTCAATGATCTCGACGGCCGGCACAATGAAGTCGGTTGCCGCCAGCACCTCTTCGCGCGAGCAATTGGCGCCGGAAAGCCGCGTCTTGGTGACAAACGCCATCTCGCATTCGACACGGGGGTGAACCAGGTCATCTGTGCGGATCGTCGACGTTTCGGGCCGAAACATATCCGCCAGCAGAAATCCGACGGTCGGCACACGGACACCCATCTGGTCCATCTTTGCCTTGGATGTCAAACCGGCCTTCCAGCCGATTTGCCGCTGTCCTGCGGCCATGTGACGGCGCAACAGTTCGAACTGCACCGCATAGCCATCGGCCAGGGTCATTTGCGGATAGTCATCTGTGAGCTTGGGGATCGCGGTGGCGTCGCGTTGCGCGACGAACACCCGGTCACACAAGCTGGAGATATCGGCATCAGCGAGCTGGCGCTGCATGCGCAAGGCAGCGGTCGTCATTTCGCAGGACTCCCGTGAAAGCGGGCCCGGCATCCGCCGAGACCGGAGATGCGGCACACAAGGTCGTCTCCATCGCCGACGGCGATCAGGGGTGATTGCGAACCGGACAGAATCACTTCGCCAGCGCGAAACGGCAAGCCCAGGCGGCCCAGGGTGTTGGCCAGCCAGACCACGGCATTCACCGGAGAGCCCTGTACGGCCGCCCCCACGCTGGTCGAATGCAACTCGTCATTGCGCTGCAGGCTCATGCCCGCAAGCTGCAGATCAAGTTTGCGCGGGTTGCCCCTGGCCGCGCCCAGCACAAACACTCCGCACGACGCATTGTCTGCCACCGTGTCCTGGATCTTGATGTTCCAGTCCAGAATGCGCGAGTCGACGATCTCGAAGCATGGCGTCACATAGGCCGTGGCACGAATGACATCGGTTGCCGTGATACCCGGCCCGATCAGATCTCGCTCCAGCACGAATGCCAGCTCGGCTTCGGCCTTGGGCTGAATCAGGCCGTTCAGGTCGACGCCGTCGGCCTCGTGGCAAACCATGCCAGAAGTGAGTTGTCCGAAGTCCGGCTCGTAGACGCCCAGCATGTCCTGTACCGGCTTGCTGGTAACGCCGATCTTTTTGCCGACGATGGTTTCGCCCGCCTTCACTCTGCGCTCGACCATGCGCAACTGAATGGCGTAGGCGTCTTCGATCCTGATGGCGGGGAAGCGCTCGCGCAAGGGGCCGATGACTCTGCGTTCGCGCCAGGCGTCGTATAATTCGTCACCGCACTGAGTGATGGTTTTCATGTCCATTCCGGCATCCAGTCAGAGCTTGATGCAAACGTTGCGCATCTCGGTGTAGAACTCCAGAGAGTGCACACCGCCTTCGCGGCCTATACCACTTTGCTTGCTGCCACCAAACGGGGTGCGCAGGTCGCGCAGGAACCAGCTATTGACCCAGGCAATGCCTGCGTCGATGGCGGCGGCCATGCGGTGCGCTCGCTTGAGGTTTTCGGTCCAGATCGTGGTGGACAATCCATAGCGGTTGGCGTTGGCCAGGCGCACCACTTCTTCTTCGCCGTCAAACGCGCGGACATGGCAGCAAGGACCAAAGATCTCTTCGCGCACTACCGATGCGGTTTCCGGCAGGCCTGTCCAGATCGTGGGTTGTATCCAGGAGCCACCGGCCAGCTCTGCGGGCATGTCGGGTACGCCACCGCCCGTGATAAGCGTGGCGCCTTCGGCCATCGCCTTTCCGTAATAGGACAGAACCTTGCGCCTGTGCACCTGGCTGATCAACGGGCCGAAATTGACGCCAAGGTCACTCGGCCGACCGTAAGTGACGCCCTCGCAGCGCGCCTTCAACGCGGCCACGAAACGATCAAAAATGGCGCGTTCGACGTACACCCGCTCGGTACCCAGGCAAACCTGCCCGGTGTTCATGAAGGCCGAGCGAAAAATGCCTTCAACGGTGGCGTCAAAATCGCAGTCGGCGAACACGATTCCGGCGTTCTTGCCTCCCAGTTCGAAGCTGACATCCCGAATGCCGTCGGCAGCAGCCTTCATGATCGCCGTGCCGGTAGCGGTTTCGCCCGTAAACGTTATGGCGTCCACGTCTTCGTGACGGGTAAGGAATTCACCCGCGGCGTCGGGGCCAAAGCCATGCACGACGTTGTACACGCCCTTGGGCACACCGACTTCGTTCATTACCTCACCCAACAGCGTTGCGGTGGCAGGGGTTTCTTCGGAAGGCTTGACTACGACGGTGTTGCCGCAAGCGAGGGCCGGACCGACCTTCCACGTCATCAGCAGCAGCGGCGCATTCCACGGGCTGATGACCGCGATCACGCCCTTGGGTTTGCGTAGGGCATAGTTCAAGGCGCCGGCACCATCCGGGGTGTCCATGACAAAGGACTCGGCAGGGACGTTCTTGACAATGTCGGCAAAGATCTTGAAATTGGCTGCGCCACGGGGAACAAACGCGTGCGCAATGACATGATGCGGTTGCCCAGTATCAGCCTCCTCGGCCGCGACGAAATCGTCAAAGCGTCTGGTGATGCCGTCGGCCACCGCGTGCATCATGGCTATGCGCCTATCAACGGCTATGCGACCCCAATCGCCATGCAGCGCCTCGCGTGCTGCGCCAACCGCCGCGTCAATGTCGGCCTGCGTTCCCTCGGCCACTTGGCCCATCAATTGATTGTCCGTGGGCGAACGCTTCTCGAAGGTCCTTCCGTTGCTTGCCGGTTGGAATCGGCCGTCGATGAAATGATTGAAGGTCTGCATAGTGAAGCTCCTCTCCGGAATTCGGAAGCGCCAGTCAGGCCGCGTGTGCCGGAGAGGCGGCGCGATTTGCGAGCTCGTCAGCACGGATGATGCTTGCGGCGACACCGCCGATGGACCAGCGATCCGGATGGACATGGTCAATTTGCACCCGTACGCGCTTGGGGTCTCCACCGAGATGACGGGCAGTGACGTCGCTGAGCGCATGCATGAGCTTGTGTAGCGTTTCCACCGAACGCCCTTCCATCAGCGCCATTCGAATAAATGGTACTTCCGTATCCGCGCGGCCCTGACGCTTCAAGACTTCGTCGGCCGGCTCGCCGGCAATCACGCACAGCTCCGGATCCACTTCGGTGATCCAGACTTGAAGACGGTCTGCGGGCGCGTTGATTTCTCTGGCAAAGACGGCTGAAAACTCCCGGAGCAACTGCTTCAGTACCGACCTGGGGTGTCCGGCGAGGACATGGATATTGGCAACGGGCACTTGTTGTTCACTCGATGGGGATTGCTACCAAGACTGAAAAGTCCCGCAGCCTGGGCGCTGCGGGGTAAGTTCGGCATCGGATGATCAGGTCACCACGGTCAGGAAGGTATCGTGCAGCTTCCGGTGGGCCACATCGAGTCCGCCGCCTTCGCCCAGGCCTTCCCAGGTCCAGGCGATCGGCGGTTGGTCGGGGTAGGTGATGTTTCCGCCGGAGTAGGTTTCGAAACGGTTCCCGGACGGATCCCATGCATATATGGTGCCGCCACGGGTAATGCCATGGCGGGTCGGGCCGATATCCACCTTCACGTCGTTGGCGGCCATGATGTCGGCGGCGCGGAAAACGCGCTCCACGGATTCCATGTAGAACGACACATGGTGCAGTTTCGCCGGCTCCGGGTGAACGACGAAGGCGATGTCATGCGCCTTGTTCGAACAGCAGAGCCACAGCGCGCCCTTGACGTCGCAATCGGGCAGCGTGACATACTCCGCCAGGTGGAAGCCCAGCACGTTGGTGAACAAGTCGAGCACCTTGTCAACATTGGGACCGTAGAGCAGGGCGTGGTCGAAGCGCATCGGAGCAATGCCTCTGTCCATCTTAGGCGAATAGTGCGCAGGATCCTTTTCACCCCGGTCGCAGCCGCTGAAGGTCTTCTTGGCGAACAGCTCGATCACGTGGCCACTGGGAATCTCGAAGCGTACGCGCTCCCCTGTTTCCAACAGGTCGCCGGCGGGAATGCGCTCGGTCTTGGCGCCCCATGCCTGCAGGTCCTTTTCCAGCTTGTTCAGGGTGGCTTCGTTATCTACCTTGAAGCCGAAAAAGTCCATTCCGGCCCGATCCGCCTCGCGCAGGATGAGGCTGTGGTGATCGCGCTCGTCCCAGCCGCGCAGGTACACGCGACCGGATGCGTCACGGCCCGTTTCCTCCATGCCCAGCACATCGCGATAGTGGTGAACCCCCTCTTCCAGGTTCATCACACGAATTTGGATATGTCCCGGACGCACGACGCCATTGACTGCCATTTCAATTTCTCCTCTCGTCACTCGAAGTGAGCTTTCAGTGCCTCTGACGAATTTGCACTCGCTCGTTGTAAGTACCCCCACTTTAGAAGGGGGAAGCTTGGCTCGTCCAATACCATCGAACTCTGGCTGTAATACCTCGTGCGTATAGCAACGGCAACCAAACATGGTTCTCTGGTATGTTTGACCGTGTTTCGACGCAATCTGCCCATCGTGACAATCTCATCGCCATGAGAATCAACCTCGAACTTCGTCATCTTCGGTATTTCGTCTGCGTGGCCGAAGAAAGGAACATCGGTCGCGCCGCGCTGCGATTGCATATCTCGCAGCCTCCGTTGACGCGGCAAATCCAACAGATGGAAGATCAGTTGGGCGTTCAGTTGTTGCGTCGAACGAATCGCGGGGTTGAACTTACTGATGCGGGGAAGGTGCTGTACAACGATGCCTGTGACATTCTCGGCATGACTGAACGCGCAATCGAACGAAGCAGCAAAGCCGCCCAAGGCCTGTTGGGACGGGTTGACGTCGCGATTTTCGGTTCCGGGATATTCTGGGCGATTCCTCGCTTGATGCGGGCGTTTAGGGAGTCGTACCCGGAAGTCAGCGTGTTCCTGCACAACATGATCAAGGAGGAGCAAATCGATGCCTTGCGCCAACGTCGCATTACGCTTGCCTTCAATCGCCTGATGCGACCTATAGAAGGCTTGATCAGCGAACCCCTGCTGACCGAGGCCTTGTACGTGGCCGTACCATCCAATAGCCACCTGGCCCAACACTCCGTGGTGACCATGAGTGAGCTCAAGGACGTGCCGCTGGTCCTGTATCCTTCCGGCGCACGCCCCAGTTTCATCGACCAGGTTCGCGATATGTGCCGGGCCAGCAGTTTCACACCGCTGGTCGCGCAGGAAGTTGGCGACGTAGTGCACGCCCTGGCCCTGGTGGCGACAGGATTCAGCGCGACATTGGTGCCCCGTTCCGCCACTGTATTGGCCTTGCCGGGTCTCATCTACAAGCCCTTGCATCACTTGCCACAGTCGCGTGTTGACTTGTGCTGCATCTACCGCGCCGACGATGATTCTCCGATCCTCCAGGCGCTGCTGACCTCCATGCGCACCGTGGCAAAGAGTCCGGATTTCACCGAATTGAACAGGATGAACCAAGCTCCGGACTGACCCTACCCGTCGGGTATCCCCGGACAATCCAGAAGGTATTGGACGCAGCACGCACCCCAAGTAAACATGTCCGTCGAACTTCGACAAACCCACCTCGGGGAAGCCGGATTTGGCCAAATATCGAATCACGATCCAGGAGACCAACGAGCGGTACACCTGTGCCGATGCCAAGTCATTGCTCGAAGGCATGTTGGCGCTCGGCAAGAAGGGAATTCCCTGCGGATGCAGAAGCGGCGGGTGCGGAGTTTGCAAAGTGCAGGTAGTGCAGGGTGAATACACCTCGCAGGTAATGAGCCGAGCTCACGTCAGCGAGGATGAAGAGCGCGACGGCGTGGTTCTGGCATGCCGGGTCAAGCCCGTCAGCGCCATTGTGCTTTCCGTGATTGGAAAGCTGCGGCGCAGATTCGCAGACGGTTAGGGCCAAATTCCGATGCCTGGCGCAGCCCTCGATGCGGGACACGCCTCGCAGAATCGGTGAATCCGGACTTCAGCCTACTGCGTGCCCACCGCAAGCACCGAGGCTTACGTAGCGCTCGGGTTCCGGGCGCGGCTGACGCGAAATTTACGGGGATGTGCCGCGGGGCTGCGCCTGTGCTGGAAGCGATCAGGTCAGCAACGCGCTGGCTTGTGCGACGCAGCGCTCGCGCACTTCCGGGTCGAGCGCCTTGATCCACCGCGCCGGGATGGCGTCCCGACCGTAGAGCGCACCGGCCAGCATGCCGGCGATGGCGCCGGTGGTGTCGGCATCGCCGCCGCGATTGACGACGTCGACCAGGCAGTTCTCGAAACCGCCGACATCAACGAGGCCCTGCAGCACCGCTTGCAGGGTTTCGACGATCCAGCCGCTGGGGTTCTCGCGCCGCAGCTTGCCGCGAAAGGCAAACGCCGGCTGCGTCTCGACCAGGGGCCGGATGCGTCCGCGATACACCTCGCGCAGCGAGGCGCCGCGGACGAAGTCCTGCACCGCAAGGGCGATGAACTCGCAGGCGGCATCGGATACCGGATTGTTGTGCGTGACATGGGCCTGGATGCGACAGGCCTCGCGCACTTCGTATTCGGGCCATCCCAGCGTGGCCAGCGCCACCGGCAGGACGCGCATCGCCGCGCCGTTGCCGGCGTCGTGCTCGGACGCCGGTGCGGTGGGATAGCCGGTACGGCGGAACAGCAGCAGGTTGCGCCGCACCGTGTTGCCGATGTCCACCGGCTTGCTGCGCATCCAGGCGTCGAAGGCACGCGCGCAGGTCAGGCGCGTGATCTCGCCGCGGCGGGCGAGGATGGCCTCGCCCAGCGCCAGCGCCATGCCGGTGTCGTCGGTGACCTGCCCCGGTTGCAGGCGCAGCCAGCCGCCGCCGACCAGTTCGCGGTGCACGCCGTGGGTATGTGCGATCTCGCGCGGCGTCATGAACTCGACCGTGGCGCCGAGCGCATCGCCCAACGCCAGTCCGAGGCAGGCCGCCTCCGCGCGCGCCAGGACGTCCTCGGACGCGCACTCCATTGCTAACGAGGAACAGGATCAGCGCTTCGTGGCTTCGAGCGCAGCGAGCCGATCAGGACCCCCCCTTGAGGGGGCGAGGCGGGAATTCGCGACGCATGCGTCGCGCCGCCGCAGCCGGCTGGCTGTGCAAAGCCAGCCGTGGGCCGCATGGCGGGAAGGGGGGTGGGTGATCGAATGCAAGTAAGGTTCATGAACCTTACTTGCTGGGGTATTCGACCAGGATGTCCTCGTCGCGCACGATGTACTGGCAGGCCAGGCGCCATTCCGTGGGCGGCAGGTCGTCAACGTACATCTGCTCGATCTGCGCCTGCTTGATCTTGCCCATTTCCTTGAGCACCGTGACCTCGCGCGCATTGAGCGGGCCGCCCATGTGGCCGTATTTGTTGTGGCTGGACTTGTCGATGCTGCTGACCTTGACCAGGCAGGTGCCGCACTCGCCGTCGCCGCAGGAAAAGTCGATCGTGATATGGTTCTCTTTGGCCAGTTCGAGGATGGTCTGCTTGTGGCTGCCGGCAACGGCATAGACGGTCTTGTCCTTGTGCAGCGGGCTGGAGAATGTGACATTGGCCATGGTGGGCTCCTAAGGGTGATTGATGAAAAATGACCTGAAAAGGGGCGAGGGATTTCCGGGTGGATCTCGAGCGTAGCGAGCAGTCTTCAACCCCCGCCCCGGGGCGGGGGAAGGGGGTGGGGGGCAATGTGGCGAACACCGAATTTCATGATCGGAGGCGCAGCCGAGGAGTCATGAAATTCAGGTGGGTTTGACGACGATGGTGCCGCCCAATATTTGCGCCTGGCAGGCAAGGCGATGGTGGCGGGGCGCGAGGTTGTCCTTCAGCACCTGGTCCTCCAGCACCGAAGGCGCGGCCAGGTTCTCGTGGCCGGAGACGATCTTGGTCAGGCAGGTGCAGCACTCGCCCTCGCGGCAGCCGTAGGTGATGCCGGCGCCGACTTTTTCCGAGACCTCGATCAAACGGGTGCCGGCCGGCACCGTGACGGTGACGCCGATGTCCTGGAATGTGACTTGTGCTTTTGGCATGAAATTGCTCCGTAGTGTTAAACCAGTTCCGCCATGTCGACGGCGCGCGCCTCGGCGCGGCCCAGCAGGTGCAGGGTGATGTCGTGCCCCAGTGCATGGCAGGCGGAAAATTCCTCGGGCGTCGGCGCCAGGCGCGCCTTGACGCCCTGCACCGGCACGCGCAGCTTGAGGCGGCGCAGGCGGTCCTCGATCATTGGCACGGCCTCGCCGCTCCAGCCGTAGGAGCCGAAGGCCGCGCCGAGCTTGCCCTTGACGTCGACCATGGTCAGCGTGGCGAGCAGGTCCCACACCGGCTTTACGGCGTCGCCGTTGATGGTCGGGCTGCCGAAGATCAGGGCATCGGCCTCCTCGATCAGGTCGACGAAAGGATGGGGCTCGCTGCCTTCGATGTCGTAGAGCGAGACGCGCACGCCGCCGGCGGGGGCATCGGTATCGCCGGCTGCCGATTCGGCGCCGGCGGCGATGGCCTCGGCCATGCGCCGCGTGGCGCCGTAGGCCGAGATGTAGAAGATCGCCAGGGTCTTCACCTGGTGGCGGTGCAGGCCGCTCTTCGACAACGCGCGATAGCGGCGCACGTAGTCGCGCGGGTCCTCGCGCAGCACCGGGCCGTGCGCCGGGGCGATGGTCCGCAGCAACAGCGGCTCGATCAGGTCCAGGGCGCTGCGCACATGGGCGCGGAACGGCCGCATGATGTGCGCATAGTAGTAGTCGAAGGAAAAGCGGAAGTCGCCGACCGCATCGTTGAACAGGCGCATGTCGCAGTAATGGCAGCCGAGGAAATCGCCCGAGAAGAGCAGGCCTTCGTCCTCCAGCCAGGTGCATTGCGTGTCCGGCCAGTGCAGGTAGGGCGTGTTGAAGAATTCGAGCGTGCGCCCGCCCAGGTCCACCGTGTCGCCGGTGCCGACTCCGGTGATGCGGCCGGCGAACTCCTCCGGATCGAACAGGCCCTTGAGCATCGGCCGCGCCTGGTGCGAGACGTAAAGCTGCGCGCGCGGTGCCCGTCGCAGCAGCTCCGGCAGGGCGCCGGAATGGTCGGGTTCGAGGTGGTTCAGCACCACGGTGCTGATCTCGTCGTAGTCGGCGACGGCTTCCAGGCGGCGGAAGAAGCGTTCGCCGAAGCCGGCCTTGACCGTGTCGATCACCGCCACGCCGGCATCGCCGCGCACCGCGTAGGCGTTGTAACTGGTGCCGTTGGCGGTGCGCAGGATGATGTCGAAGCTGCGCAAGTCCGGGTCGAAGGCGCCGATCCAGTGCACGCCGCGCGCCAGCTCGACGGGGTCAGCGCGATCGGCAGTGGCCCGCATCGTGGTCGTCATCGCCGAAGCGGCAGGCGATGGCGCCGCCGGAGGAATGCGCATAGACCACGCGCGATGGCGCGGCATGGACGCAGGCGTCGAGCTTCTCCGCGGGCAGGCTGGCGAGCCCGATCCAGGCGTGTATCGCCCTGGCATCGAAGCCGACGCGGCGCTCATCGCCTACCTGCAGCAGCGGGCGGCGGATCAGCAGCGGGTCGTCGCGCAGCAGGGCCAGCGCCGTAGGCTCGTCGAGCTGTTCCGGCACGATTTCGCCGGATTTCACGGCCGGCGCCGAGCGGTTGAACCACTGTGCCACCGGCAGGCCGGTGAAGAATTCCAGCAAGGCGAAGTTTGTCCAGTCCTTGTTGCGCAAGTCGCGCGCCAGCACGAGGTGGCCGGAATCGAGCAGCAGTTGCTTCTGCCGCGCATTGCCGGAGCAGCCGGCCTTCTCGAAGAAGATGATGTGGGCCATGTCAGCGCGCCCGGATTTCCGCCATCGCGGCGGCCATGCGTTCCGGCGGGATGCCGGTCAGTGAACCGGGCGGGTTCAGCTCGACGCCGAGTTCGTCGAGGATCGCGCCTTCGATCGGGCAGATCGCCACGCACTGGGCATCGGCGAAATCGCCGACGCACTCGGTGCATTTGTCGGCGTCGATGAGGAAGTGGGGCGCCGCTTCGTAGATCGCCTGGTTCGGGCACAGGGGCGCGCAGGCCCAGCAGTTCACGCAGCTTTCGATGATTTCCAGGGCCATTACGCGCACCTCGTCGCCATTGCGGCCGTCGCCAGCTTGCCGGCGGCCAGCATTTCATTCCATACCGCCATCACCGCGTCCTCGATCGGTTCCATGGCGTGCTCGCCATTGGGCTGGATGCCTGCCGCTTCGAGATTGCCCCAGGGTTCGTAGCCGATCTTGGAACACAGCACCACCTCGCAGCCCGCCAGGGCCTTGATGGTGCGGTCGAGTATCGATTCCGCATCGCCGCAGGTATCGTCGCCGGCGCAATAGGCATCGGCCTTGCGGTGGCCGACGAACTTGGCACCCTCGGTTGAGGCTTCATACACCAGGAACTCTTTCGCATGGCCGAAGTGCACCGCGACCAGGCCGCCCTTGGCGGCGACCGCCATCAGCACCGGGCGGCCCACCGGCGTGGTCGGGGCCGCCTCGGCCACGGTCCTGGAAACACGCGGCATGAACTGCACCACCTGGGCCTGCGGTTGTTTGGGGGCATGCGCCCGGGCGCGCTTGGCTTCCAGCTCCGCCGTGGCCTGGGCACGAAACTCGGCACGCACCTGCATCGCCGCCTCGTAGTCGATCTCCATGGCGTCGATCTTGTCCATGGTGAATTCGTCGCCGCGGTCTTCGCCCAGCAGGCCGACGGCATCGGCGCGGCACTGGCGGCAGTGGCGCATCATGTTCATGTCGCCCTCGCAGGCGTCCTGCAGGTTCTTGAGCTCTTCCGGATTTGGGCTGCGCTGGCCCATCACGCCATAGAAGGTGCCATGCTCGGCCTCGGCGATCAGCGGCATGACGTTGTGCAGGAAGGCGCCCTTGGCCTTGACGATCTTCGACACTTCTTTCAGGTGCTCGTCATTGACGCCGGGGATCAGCACGGAGTTGACCTTGACCAGGATGCCCCTCGCCACCAGCATCTCCAGCCCCTGCTGCTGCCGCTCGATCAGGATCGCGGCGGCCTCGCGGCCGTGGATGCGCCTGTTCTGCCAGAAGATCCACGGATAGATTTTCGCGCCGACATCCGGGTCGACGCAGTTGATGGTGATGGTCACGTGGTCGATGTTGTGCTTCGACAATTCCTCGACATGGTCGGGCAGCGACAGGCCGTTGGTCGATACGCAGAGCTTGATGTCCGGTGCCTTTGCCGCCAGTTCGCGGAAGGTCTCGAAAGTGCGTTCGGGGTTGGCCAGGGGGTCGCCGGGGCCGGCGATGCCGAGCACCGTCATTTGCGGAATCGTGGCGGCAACGGCCAGCGTCTTCTTCACCGCCTGCGCCGGCGTCAGCAGTTCGGAAACGACCCCGGGGCGCGATTCGTTGGCGCAGTCGTACTTGCGGTTGCAATAGTGGCACTGGATGTTGCAGGCCGGCGCCACCGCCACGTGCATGCGCGCGAAGTAGTGGTGGGCCTCCTCCGAATAGCAGGGGTGGTCCTGCACCCTGGCGCGGATCTCGTCCGCGAGTCCATCCATCTGGCTGGTGCTGGAGCCGCAACTGCCGGCGCTGCAGCCGCCGCTCTGGGCGGGCGTGTTCTCGATGACGGGCAGGTCCATGCTGAGCTTCCCTTGTGGGCTGGGGTCAGCCTGGGTTGAGCAACTGGCATGCCATGCCGCAATCGCCGCTAACTCACTGAATGCACGTAGTTTGAGGAAAAGCCGTCGTTGTCGTAACAGCGACAAACCGAGGAACGTGTTTCGAAATTGCTCCCAAGCCGGTCCGCCTCTGTGCTAAGCCTGGTCCGAAAATCCACTCCTCGTTATCTCGGTCATTTTCCTGGGATCGACGGGCCACTCCGCTCTCAGTTGGCGCGACTGGTTGAGGGCCGTGAAGGTACAACCACCTGATTCACTTGCAGGCCCGGCTGACTGAACTGCGGGTCTAGGGAAATACTGAATAAGGTACAAACACTGTGAACGATTTTTTTTGTCATGAAGTCAGACAAAGAGTTGTGATCACAAGGGACGAACTGATGAAGCAGATGACGCTGGCGGCGACACGAGGATTCGAGAAGCACAACCGGGCGACGCGCAAGGCGGAGTTTCTGGCGCGCATGGACGG
>JACRLX010000048.1 GCA_016235165.1 Rhodocyclales bacterium | reverse complement strand
GGTCATAGACCTGCATGCCGGCGCTGTCCATGGCCCAGGCGAGCTCGGTGCCGTTCTGTTGGTCGTGTTCGATGAAGGTTTCGCGTAGGGCGAGGTAGTTGACGGAGTCTTCGGCGCCGAGGCCTTTGATGGCGCGGGCGAAGTCGGCGAGTTGGACGGTGCCGGCGATGGGGTCCGTGGCCAGGCTGTCTTGCAGCAGGGATTCGACGGCGGTGAGGTCGGCCTTGAGGGTCTGGCTGGTGTCGTCCCAGGTGTATTGAATCTCGTCGAAGAGGGGCTTGAGGCGGGTCTGGGCGAGCAGGCTGGCGTTGTAGTACTCGCGGACTTGTTGCCAGCTCATGTTCCATTGCACGGCGGCGTTGCTGTCGGGGTTGCCCAGGCACTGGCCGAAGGCGGTTTCGAGGAAGGCGATCTTGCGCGCGTCCATGGCGCCGCCACGGCTGGACGGATTGAGGCCCTGGGTGTTGGCCCAGGTGTAGAGCAGTTGGTCGAGGGCGAGGTCGCGGGGCGTGGGAATCGCCGTGTTGCCAGCGCCGACTTCTGCGGCGGCGGCAAGGTAGTTGTTGAGGGCGATGGCGAGCGGGCCGCTGCCGGGGGTGCCACCGCCGGCGGTGATCGTTGCGTCTTCCTTGGCCAGGGCTTGGTGCAGGTCGAGCAGGTTGCCGTAGCCGGAGAGGTCGGGTTGGGCGGCGATGGTTTCAGTGACGGTGTAGTTGGCGACGGGGATGGAGAGCGCGGTGTCGCGGCGGAAGGCGATTTCGGCGGCGAGGCCGGTGGAACCATCACTGCGAACGAAGCTGCCGCGCCGGGTCAGGGTGTTGCCGGTGGCATCGGGGGCGGCGCTGGTGGCGGTGGAAGCGAGGTTGATGGCGGCGATGCCGGCTTCGCCAAGAGTCTTGAGTTCGTCGGCTTGGCTGACGCCGTCCTGGTTGGCGTCCTGCCAGACGCGCAGGTCGGCGAGCCGGGCGTCATTGGCGTCGATCTTGCCGTCGCGGTTGCTGTCCCACTCGGCGAGGGCTTGCAGGCCGCTGGCGGCCTTGGCGCCGGAGCGCAGCAGCGTCTGGTCGCCGAAGAGTTCGCTGCCGTTGTCAATCAGGCCGTTGGCGTTGCGGTCCCAGGCGAGAAAAGCGTCTCCAGTATCGATCCAGCCAGTCGCTTCGGAAAGCTGATTTGCATCATGATCGAAGAAAACGCGAAAATGGCTGACGTCTGTAGTTGCAATCCCATTACCATTCAAGTCCAGCACTAACGGATCGCGTCGAGTCTGGGGACTGCTTGAATCTTCCGTCGCATCCTCCCTAGCCTCCTCCATCTGGTCCGGCATGTCGCGGCTGTCGTCCGCTCGATCGGCATCGCTGTCACGCGCTTCCGTAACAGTGCCGTCCGATTCGATGGTGAATCGGCTATGACCGTTTTGGAGAAAAAGACGCTCGCCGTCACTCGAAACTTCAAACTCCTCCTCGGGATGATCTTCCTTGATTTTTTCCAGAGCTTGCCGAATGCGCTGCCGCAGTAAGGCATTTACGGCCGCCTCCGCATCCGATTCCGCCGTACCTCCCGACGACGCGGTTTGCGTACTCGATATCGGCACAAGATCATCCACCATACCGTCCGCATTGAATTCGCTGGTCTTGAGCTTTCCGCGGACGCGGCGAATTTCCTGGATTTCGCCGTTGCTGAGTCCCTCGCATTCGAGATTCGCGCGGCTTGCACTCGGTGCGGTCTTCGAGGCGATCTCACAAAGTTCTCTGGCCGATTTTCCGGCTGCGATCGCTCTCGCGACTTCGACGGCTGAAGTAACCCGGTTATTCCAGGCCATGGAGAGCATTGCCGCACGCTGAGATCCCGTCACCTGAACATCGCCGAGTTTGGCTCTATTCAGTGCGCTGGTAAGAGATCCCTCCAGTTCCCCCATCTTCACGCCGCCAAGCCGGTCCATTGCAGCTGCGTCAGGCCTAAGCGGCCATCCGTCGGCCTGAAATCCCCCGCCCGATAGCCGTATTTCCCCATAAAGTCCCGAGAGAGCCAGCCCGCGCTCAGAATTCGCAAAGCGACTTAAGGTCCTATCTGGTGTTCCGTCTGCCTTCTTAGGATAGGCAGGCTCTGGCGTCGAATTAAGGATGTCAGCAGACAACTGCAGGTCTGCCATGATTCTCTTGAATTCCGGAGTCCGAGTTCCACCCGCGAGTGCAGCGACGGATTTAGTGTCGACCTCATAGGTCTTTGGGTGATATCGGTTTGGAGTCGAAATCAAGGCCCACCCTTCCCCGATAGTTGGCAAACCCCGATGATCGAAATATACCTGCGGCTGATAGCCCTCTCCCTGACGAAGCATCTGGTTTCTAGCCGCCAAATAGGCCGGATCGGTTCCCCATTGATTCGCTGGCTTTGTTGTAGTGCTTGCCATTTCCAACTCCTACTTGAGCAAAATGATGCAATTGGCGTCTCGCTCACCATTCCTGCCTAACGGCGATTCCAGTGTCACCATCCACGTCCAACCTTCTCGTGTCATATCCGCTGGCACATCTACACCTCTAGGCCTGGACTGTATTCCCCAGGCAAATGTCTGGTTGCGCATGGCATAGACTCCGAAGTAGCGATACGGATTGGAATTCGTGAAACTCGAAATCGTCCCGAAGAAGCCTGGGGTGAAATCGGGCGACAGGCCCCATGTTGCAATGCCTATGAATCGCTTGTCGGGAAAGCGGCGATCGCCGAATAGCGCGATCTGCAGGTAACGCGCCTCACCCGACTCGCTCACCCCGTTTGCGTACAAGCGACGGGTGACGTTCGGTACGGGCGAACTGCCATAGCGATCGTCGGAAGGCCGTGGCCGCGACAGTAGGAAGCTAAACGTTGAGTACGCCTGGTAGGAGTCGCGGATCAAGAAATCCGATTCAAATTGCCATTTGTACTGCTTCAACGCCGCTTCCTGGTCCTTTGGCCTCGCCGCATACTCGGCGGAAATTCGCGGTTCGGCGTATTTGCCGTATTTCTCCGCGATTTCGCTGATCCGTGTGTAGTACTCGTCGATCTGGGTATCGTCGTCGAGGGCCGCAACAGGCGTCGGCATCGAGCTCGATCCGCTGCGCAGGCTGTCGAGAATCTCTCGGCAAATCGGCCCATCCGTTTCGCGCTGCGAATCCGGCACCCAGGTTTCGGCGCGAGGTGAGGACTTCACAATCCGGAGCAGTTGGCGATGGTTGTAAACCAGCGCCTTGCTCGTATCCGGCGCTACATCACTGTAGACGTCCGCTGGCGTGGGCGATTTATTGGAAGCAGCAGACTGACCTGCCCCCATTCCGGGGCTGGTGAACGCAAGTAGCAGCAAGAATGGCCAAATTGGAAATCTTGCACGCCGAGAAATATCACCGATACTTGTCACGCCGTTCTCCTCCATTCGTCGTTCAGGCTCGTTCAGGCATTTTGTCACTGTCATTTGCCAATTCTCGCCGGCCCGCCAGCGCCGACTCCTGATTCCCTGTCACATCGACGCATTCGTAGCCAGCAATTTCGATTGTTCGCATTCGCTTTTCACCTTAAATGAATCGCATACCGCATATCCGGCGCCTGCGCCACCGACCCCGGCTTTCCCCTCCACAGCCACACTACAACCTTGGCCGGCAGCCCTTCCAGGCGGATATCGTCGATATCCGGCGTTTGGGGGCTCATGTTGTTGCAGCCGCCGGGGTAGCCGCAGCTTCCGCCACGGTGGATGAACTGGGGGTTGGCGTAGGCGTCGGTCGGTACATTCGCCTTGCTTATGTTCTGTGAATCGGCGTAGGAAACATAGATGTAATCGAAGCCGAAATCCCTGGCGTTGTAGGAGATCAGGCTGAACTCCGGCTTCTGCCGGCCGCGGATGCAGGCGGCGTCGTAGCTGACTTCGGCGTAGGCCTCGCGCGGCTTCCAGATCATTTGCTGCGGCGGGCAGACCAAGGGAAAGCCGGCCAGCCGGGATTCCGAGAGATCCTTGCTCCACCAGTCGTTGAACTCCGCCGCCACCAGCAGGTAGGGGTTGAGGATGAAGCGCGATTCCTCCGCCGGGCCGTCGATGCTGCGTATGCCGGAACCGTGGAAGAACTGGCCTTCGATTCCCCACCAGGGCGCCAGGTCTTCGATCTGGCCGAATACCGCCGGGCGCGGGCTGTAGCTGGCGGCGAGCAGCATTGGATACTGCCTCACCATGGCCGTGCGCATTTGCAGCACAGCGTCGCGGGTCAGGAAGTCGAGCTCGGCGGGCGGGTTGATCGCGACCTCAAGCGCCTCGGCGTTGGCGGCCTCGCCCAAGGCGAGTCGATTCGCCGCGACCGCAGGCGCGGCCTTGGCAGCGCTTGCCGCGTGCGCCGCTTGCACCGCGGACTCCCGGGCCTGTTGCTGCCAATAGTAAGCGGCGGCGGCCCCGATCAGCAGCACGAGAAGCAGGAGTTGTCGGATCATGAGATTGTAGGTCCGTCGTTGTTCATGCTGTTGTTCTTTGGTGAAATGTCGTCCTCGGCTATTACCGCCATCCGGGTCCCGTGTTCGCCTATCCTGACGGCCTCGTCCACGTGTAATCCTTTGGGCACATGGTGGGCGATGAACAGGATCGTCGCCTTGCCGCGCAGCTTGTTGATGGTCTTGGCGAAGTGCTCGGCGGTGTGCTGGTCGAGGTTGGAAGCGGCTTCGTCGAAGATAAGCACCTGCGGCCGGCGCAGCAGGGCGCGGGCGATGGCGATGCGCTGGCGCTGGCCGCCGGAAAGCCCGATGCCGCGTTCGCCGACTTCGGTGCGGTAGCCTTCGGGCAGGGCGTCGATGACCTCGTGAATTTCGGCCAGCTTGCAGGCTTCGATGACATCCTCGAAGCGGGCGTGGGGCTGGGCCAGGATCAGGTTGTCGTAGAGCGTGCCGGAGAACAGCACGGTTTCCTGCGGCACCACGCCGAAGGCGGCGCGCAGCTCGTTGGCGGCGAGATGCCGGATGTCGCGGCCGTCGATGCGGATGCTGCCCTCGGCCGGCTGGTAGAAGGCCTGCAGCAGCTTGGCCAGGGTGCTCTTGCCGCTGCCCGAGGGGCCCATGATCACGGTGAGGTGGCCGGGCTTGAACTGGAGATTCAGCCCGCGATAAAGCCAGGGCTGCCTGTCGGAATAGCGGAAGGACACCTCGGCCAGCTCGATGTGCCCGCGCTGGCCGCCGCGCAGGGCCTCGCGCGAGGGGGCCAGGGCATGCGGCTCGGTGGGCGTGTCGAGCACGTCGCCCAGGCGCTTGACGGCGATGCTGGCCTGCTGGAATTCCTGCCACAGGCCGACCAGGCGCAGCAGCGGCTGGCTCATGCGGCTGGCGAACATCTGGAAGGCCACCAGCATGCCGACAGTGAAACCCTCGTTCTTCATCACCAGCAGCGCCCCGGCGATCAGGATGGACAGGGTCATCACCTGTTCCAGCGCATTGGCCAGGGTGTTGTAGGTGTTGCCCACCTGGCGCGTGGCGAAGCCAGACGCCAGGTACTGGGCGAGGAAGCCGCTGTAGCGCTGCTCGACCTGCGGCTCCATCTGCAGGGACTTCACCGTGGCCATGCCGGCGACGTATTCGGTGAGGTAGGACTGGTTGCGCGCGCCGAGCAGGAACTGCTGGTTCAGCCGTTCGCGGAACACCGGCGTCACCAGGGCCGAGAGCAGGGCGATGGCGCCCATGATGCCGACGGCGATCAGCGAGAGCTGCCAGGAATACCAGAACATCACGGCCAGAAAGATCAGCAGGAAGGGCAGGTCCAGCACCAGGCTGACGGCGGCGCCGGTGATGAACTCGCGGATGGTCTCGACGCCGTGCAGGCGGGCGACCACGGTACCGGTCTGGCGTTGCTCGAACCAGGGCAAGGGCAGGCGCATGAGATGGCGAAAAACCTGGCTGCCGAGCACGGCATCGATGCGGTTGCCGGTGTGCAGCACCAGGTACTGGCGCAGCCAGCCCATGACGGCCGAGAACAGCATGAACATCGCCAGGGCGATGCCGATCACCCACAGCGTGCTGTTGCTCTGGTGCGCAATCACCTTGTCGATGATCACCTGGGTGAACAGCGGCGTGGCGAGGCCGACGAGCTGGATGCTGAGCGAGGCGACCAGCACGTCGCGCCAGATGCTCTTGTGCTTCTTGAGTTCGGGCAGGAACCAACTGAAGCCGAAAGCCGGCTGCTCGGGGCCGGCGTCGGGGTCGGCCACCGGCTCCTCACGCGGGGCGAAGCGCAGGACTTCGCCCCGGTAGCGCGCGGCGAAGTCGTCCAGGGCCTGCTCGGTGGGGGCCTGCGCACCGGGTTCGAGGACGACGATGCGCCCGGCCTCGCAGCGCAGGAAGAGCACGAAATCGAGCTCGGCCGGGCCTTCGCCATCCTTGGCCGCCGGGGCGACGGCGAGGAAGGCCGGGCCGCTCAGGCGCGGCAAGCCTGCGACAGGTAGCGGATCGAGCGCAACGCGCAAGCCCAGGGCCTGGAAGGCCGCCACGATCGCTGCCCGATCGTGCGGCGGCGGATAGTCGCGCATCAACAACTGCGCGTCGAATGGAATGCGGAATATCTGGCAGGCCGCGCCGGCCAGCCAGATGAATCGATCCCCCACGATATGCTCTTGTGCTTGGCTCTCCACCTGAACTGATTGACTCCCCAAGTTTGACCAGCCGATTCCCGATTGCGGATGCGCCGTAGTGATTCGACTACATGCTGTCGTCGTTTATATTACAGCGACATTTGCCTATGCTAGCGGATGAATGCGAACTGCGCAGCTGTCAGAAATGACAGGTTTTTGCCAAAAAATTACGATTTTTCTGGATTTCGGTAGGGCTCGCGGCCGAACCGCAGGGAAATCGCCGTACCGCCGGCGCCGACTTTTGTTTCAGCCCTTGCGCGAGGCGACGGCGATGCCCGCCACTATCAGCAGGAAGGCGAGGCCGTGGTAGACCTGCGGCCATTCGCCGATCACCAGCACCGAGAGCACGGCGGCGATCAGCGGGGTCAGGTTGTAGAAGATGGCGGCGATTGCCGGGCCGGCCTCGGCAACGGCCAGGCCCCAGGAGCGGTAAGCGATCACCGAGGGGCCGACGGCGATGAAGACGATGGTGGCGATGAGGCCCGCGTTCCAGTCCGGTGTCATCGAAGGGGCGACGGCCTCGCCGAGGCCGGCGGCGCCGAAGCCGATCACCACGCCGAACAGGCACTGGGCGAACAGGAATTCGGCCCAGTTCCAGTCGGGGCGCTCCGTGCCGCGCATGTGCCGCGGCGGGCGCGCCAGCATCCAGCTATACACGGCCCAGCCGGCGATCGCCAGTACCATCAGCAGGTCGCCCTCGACCAGCTGGATGCGCAGCAGGGCCAGCGCATCGCCGCGCGAGAGCACGGTGAGCACGCCGCCCAGCGACAGTGCAGCGCCCAGCAGTTGCCGGCGCGCCGGATGCACGCGGTAGCCGATCACGCCGACGAGCATGGACCACAAGGGCAGGCTGGAGGCGATCAGGGTCACGTTGAGCGGCGTGCTGGTGCGCAGCGCCACGTATTGCAGGCCGTTGTAGGCGCCGACACCGATCAGGCCGAGGATGCCGACATAGGTCCAGCGCTCGCGCAGGGCCGTACGCGCCGGCGCCGTCGCCAGCAGGCGCCAGCCCAGCGGCAGCAGGATCAGCAGGGCCAGCCCCCAGCGCAGGGCGTTGAGCCAGAGTGGGCCGATACTGTTGATGGCGATGCGGGCGAACACCGCGTTCGCGGCCCACAGCAGGGGCGGCAGCAGCAACAGACCGAGCAGGCGCCAGGACAGGTGCATTCAGGCGGCGGCGGACGCCGGCGCGGCAAGCCGCGCCATCCAGTCGAGCACGGCGGCGGCGGTCTCGTCCGGCCGCTCGAAGGGGAACAGGTGTGTGCCCTCGATCCAGCTCACGCGCCCCTGGCAGACGCGCGCGGTGGCGGCGAGGCCAACCTGGCGCACCTCGCGCGAGCGGGTTCCGGCGATGAAGGCGATCGGCCCGCCGGGCGGATGCGAACGCAGGTAGGGCACCAGCCGGTGCGGCACCGTGGAGTAGATTTCGGCCTCGATCTCGGGGCGGAAGCTGAGCCGGCGCGCGGTGCCGGCGGCGTCGGCCGGGTCCGGCTCGGTGCCATGGCGCACGTAATCATCGAGCATCTCGGGATGCCAGCGCGCGAACATCGGCTTGGCCGCGAAATGGCTGCGCACGCCCTGCATGTCGGGCCAGCGGTCGCGCCGTCGGAGCGCCCCCGCCGCCGGCGAAACCCGCGTCATCTGGCCGGTAGCCTTGACCACGCCGACCAGGCCGGATTTCCAGCCATGGATGATGGGAGCATCGAGGACGACGATGCCGCGCACGCGGCGCGGGCGCTGCCCGGCCGCCAGCAGGCTGAGGTAGCCGCCCATCGAGTGGCCGACCAGCCAGACCTCGGGCGGCGCCAGGCTGTCGATCAGCGCGGTGAGCTGCCGGGTCATGCCCTGCCAGCGGCGATCCACCGGGTAGCGGGCGTCGTGGCCGAAATGCTCGATCGCCGCCACCTCGTGGCCGGCGCCGCGCCAGTTGTCGAAAAGGCGGCGATAGGTGGCAGCGCCATAGCTGTTGGCGTGGGAAAAAACGATCATGTGCCGGTCTCCGGCAGCGGCCTTGCCGCCGCCCAGGCGCGCTTGGCGGCCGGCGCCAGACGCTTGATGCGGTACTCGGCGCGCGAGGCCGCGGCGCGATCGCCACAGGCCTCCGCCGCCAGCAGGCGGCGCGGCGGATGCAAACGCATGTAGCGCGCACCGCGGCCGGCCCGGTGGGCCTCGAAGCGCGCCGCGAGGTCGACCGTGATGCCGGTGTACAGGCTGCCGTCATCGCACTCGATGATGTACACGAACCAGGTCCTGGTCGTCGCCATGCTCACTCCATGCCGCGCCGCATCCAGACGAAGATCGCCTGCCCCTGCGGCTCTGCCAGGCGTGTGAGCTCGGCCAGCTCCAACAGCCAGTCCTGCGCCGCATCGGCATCCCCGCCCTGGGCTTCGAACTCTTCGATCGCAGCGAGCTCGGCGGCAATCGGCTCAATGCCTTCGTCATCGAGCATGGCCAGCCGCTCGAAAAGCTCATCAGAACAGGCTAGCGACCACGAAGCGGTCGCGTGCGGCAAGCTTTTCCAGGCCCTTGCTGACTTCGAGCGAGGCGCCCCACTTCATGATGTGGGCAAGGAAGGTGGTCAGGGCCTGCGACAAGGCATAGCCGGTCTCGGTCCATTCGCGACGGAATTCGTCGAAGGCGACGGTCTTGGCCGACAGGCGGCCGCTTTTCATCGGCACCAGGGTGACGCTGTCGCCCTTGTGGCGGATGACGATGGCGGTAGTGCGTTTGCCGTTGATGACAACCACGGTGGTCTCCCGTTGAACGGTGGCTGGCGGCCACTATAGCGAGTCCGGCGCAGGCGCCAGCAGCAAAAAAGGCGGCGTTTTGGCCACCTTGCGCGGCTTTCAGGCTCGCGCTTCGAGCTCCGCCCAGCGCTCCAGCGCGGCGTCGATACCGCTGTCGAGCTCGGCCAGACGCGCCTGTGCCTGACGCTGCGCCTCGGCCGGCTCACGATAGAAGGCGGGATCGGCGAGGCGCGCCTGCAATGCCGCCTGCTCGGCTTCCTGTGCCGCAATGCGCTCGGGCAAGGCCTCCAGTTCGCGCTGTTCCTTGTAGCTCAGCTTGCGTCGCTCCGCTGCCACCGCCGCGGGCCTGGCGCCGCTGCCGGCTTCCGCGGGCGCGAGCGGAACATCCGCCTTTGGCGCTACCGGCGCCGGCCGCTGGCGCAGCCAGTCGCTGTAGCCGCCGACATATTCCTGCCAGCGCCCTTCGCCCGCGCTGGCGATGGTCTGCGTCACCACGTTATCGAGGAAGGCGCGGTCGTGGCTGACCAGGAACACCGTACCGTCATAGTCCTGCAACAGGGCTTCGAGCAGTTCCAGGGTTTCGATGTCAAGGTCATTGGTCGGCTCGTCGAGCACCAGCACGTTGGCCGGGCGCGCGAACAGGCGCGCCAGCAGCAGGCGGTTGCGCTCGCCGCCGGAGAGCGACTTGACCGGCGAGCGCGCTCGCTGCGGCGCAAAGAGGAAGTCTTCCAGATAGCCGATCACATGCTTTTTCGTGCCACCGATTTCGACATAGTCCGAGCCGGGGCTGATCACGTCGGCCAGCGCCGCCTCGGGATCGAGCTGGCTGCGGAACTGGTCGAAGTAGGCCACCTCGATGCGGCTGCCGAGGCGCACGCTGCCGGCATCCGGCGCCAGCTCGCCGAGGATCAGGCGCAGCAGCGTGGTCTTGCCGCTGCCGTTGGGGCCGATGAGGCCGATCTTGTCGCCGCGCTGGATGCGGCAGGAGAAGTCGCGCACCACGGTCTTGTCGCCGAAGCGTTTGGCGACCTTATCCAGTTCGGCCACCAGCTTGCCCGAGGCCTCGCCGCGCACCAGGCGGAAATCGACCTGGCCCTGCTGCTCGCGCCTGGCCGCACGCTCGCGGCGCAGGCGTTCGAGGCGCGCGACGCGGCCGACGCTGCGCGTGCGCCGCGCCTCGACCCCCTTGCGTATCCATACCTCTTCCTGCGCCAGCAGTTTGTCGGCGCGGGCATTGGCCAGCGCCTCCTCGTTCTGCATGAACTCCTTGCGCTCCTGGTAGGCGGCGAAGCGGCCCGGAAACGAGACCAGCGTACCGCGATCGAGTTCGACGATGCGCGTCGCCACGCCATCGAGGAACACCCGATCGTGGGTGATCACAATGATGGCGCCGGCATAGGATCGCAGCAGGTCTTCCAGCCAAAGGATGCCATCGACATCGAGGTGGTTGGTCGGCTCGTCGAGCAGCAGCAATTGCGGCTCGCCGACCAGCGCCTGCGCCAGGGCAACGCGCTTGCGGCCGCCACCCGACAGCGCATCGACGCGCGCCTCGCCATCCAGCGCCAGGCGCGAGATGGCCTGCTCGACGCGGGAATTGAGGCGCCAGCCGTCGCGGGCTTCGAGTTGCGTCTGCAAGTGCTGCAAGTGCTCCAGCGCCGCCGTGCCACCAGCGCCGACTTTCAGCGTCGCCTCGTGGTAATCCGCGAGCAGGCGGGCAATGCCGCCGAGCCCGGAAGCCACTGCTTCATATACCGTTTCGTGGCCGGCGAATTCCGGCTCCTGCGCAACATAGGCGATGCTGAGTTCGGGCTGGCGCCAGATGGTGCCGTCATCGAGGCTGCCGAGGCCGGCCAGCGCCTTGAGCAGGCTGGACTTGCCGCTGCCGTTGCGACCGATCAGGCCGATGCGCTCGCCGGCATCGACCTGCAGCGCGGCATGGTCGAGCAGGGCCACATGGCCGTAAGCGAGGCAGGCGTTGTCGAGGGCAAGGACGGGCACGAGGACGGGGCGGCAGGCGCGCATTTGCGGGCTGCGCGATTATAGGCGAGCAGGTAAAATTCCCGCTCCGCCCTTGTAGCTCAGTGGATAGAGCGACCGCCTCCTAAGCGGTAGGTCTCAGGTTCGATTCCTGACTTGGGCGCCAGACAGCATGTCCGGAGGTATCATGGTGTCGATGATCACCGACACGGCACTCGAAGAACAACTCGCGCTGGCCCAAGCCGATTCGCGTGACATGAAGCGCACGGTAGTCGCCCTGCGCACCGAACTCGAAGCCGCCCACGCCGAGATCCAGGCGGTCACCGCGCGCATCAACCAGGCCAATGCCGCCGAAATCAGCCAGCTCAAGACCACCGTCGGTGCCCTGCGCGAAGAACTCGAACACGCCCGCGTCGAACGCGAAAAGGCGGTGCAGCAGGAGCGCGTCGCCGCCAGTCAGGAAATCCAGATGCTGAAGGCCACCGCCGCGGCGCTGCGCGAGGAACTCGAAGCCGCGCGTGCCGAGCGCAATCACGCCGTGCAGCAGGAGCGCGTCGCCGGGCATAACGAGATGGCCCAGCTCAAGGCCACGGCGCAGGCGCTGCGCGACGAGTTGCAAAAGGCACACGCCGACACCGACAATGCCGTGCGCAATGCCCTGGTCAGCGCCCAGGGCGAGATTGCGCAGCTGCGGCAGACAGTCGCCGGGCTGCGCGAAAGCCTGGAACTGGCACAGATCGACAAGACCAATGCGATCAGCCGCGAACACGCCATGGCGGCCGACGAAGTGACACAATTGAAAGCTACGATACAAAATCTGCGCGACCAGTTGGACAACAAACATAAAACCACATGAACGCCATCGACCCGCCCATCGAACCCGTCTCGGCCAAGAAAAAGGCTGCCGAACGCGACCAGGAAGGTCGCCGCCGCCTGCGCCATCTCGAACTGCTGCTGGAAGTCACGCGCCGCATGGCCAGCTATGGCACGCTCGACCAGGTGCTACAGGCCCTGGTGGAAATGACCACCACCGAGCTGAACGCCGAGCGCGGCTCGCTGTTCCTCAACGATCCGGACACCAACGAGCTTTACTCGCGCGTGGCGCAAGGCAACATCCAGCGCGAGATCCGCATCCTCAATACCAGCGGCATCGCCGGTTATGTCTATACCTCGGGCGAGGCGCTGATCATCGCCGACGCCTATGCCGACGACCGTTTCAACCGCTCGATCGACGAACAGACCGGCTTCCAGACACGCAACATCCTTTGCGTACCGATCAAGACCGTCAAGGGCGAAGTCATCGGTGTCGCGCAAACCCTCAACAAGCGCAGCGGAAAATTCACCAAGCATGACCTCACCCTGCTGGAAGCGATGACCAGCCAGGGCACGCTGGCCTTGCAAAGCGCACAGTTCATCGAACGCATGCAGGCGATCCGGCGCCAGGAGATGGAGTTCATCGACGTCGTCTCCGAAGTCACCGCCGACATCAAGCTCGGTTCGCTGCTGCAGAAGGTGATGGGCGAGGCCACACGCCTGCTCAATGCCGAGCGCTCGACGCTGTTCCTCAACGACGAGAAGACCAGCGAACTGTGGTCGGAGGTCGGCCAGGGCCTGGAGTCGGTGCAGATCCGCCTGCCCAACCACCTGGGCATCGCCGGCGCCGTGTTCAGCTCGGGCAAGGCGATCAACATCCCCTATGCCTACGCCGACCTGCGCTTCAATCCGGCCTTCGACAAGAAGACCGGCTATTTCACCCGCTCCATCCTCTGCGTGCCCATCGTCAACAAGCACGGCAAGGTGATCGGCGTCACCCAGGTGCTGAACAAGCGCGGCGGCCCCTTCACCGGCGAGGACGAATCGCGCCTGCGCGCCTTCACCGCGCAGATATCGATCGCGCTGGAAAACGCCAAGCTGTTCGCCGACGTGCAGAACATGAAGAACTACAACGAGGCGATGCTGGAATCGATGTCGAACGCGGTGATCACACTCGACGAGGCGGAGAAGATCGCTACCTGCAATGCCGCCGGTCTGCGCATCCTCAAGGTCAACCCGGCGCAGATCCTGCACAAGCCGGCGGCCGAGTTCTTCGCCGGCAGCAATCTCTGGGTGCAGGAAAAGCTCAAGCGGGTGAGCGAGACCCAGGCCAGCGAAATCGCCATGGAAGCGGAACTGGCGGTCGGCGAGGAAAAGCTCTCGGTCAATCTCACCGCCCTGCCCCTGCTCTCGATGGAGAAAAAGCGCATCGGCTCGATGTTGATGCTGGAAGATATCTCCAGCGAAAAGCGCATGCGCTCGACCATGTCGCGCCTGATGGACCCCGGCATCGCCGACCAGATGCTGGCCGGCGGCGTCGACACCCTGGGCGGCAAGAACGTGCAGGCGACGGTGCTGTTCTCCGACATCCGCGGCTTCACCACCATCACCGAACAGCTCGGTGCCCAGGGCACGGTGGCGCTGCTCAACGAGTACTTCACGTTGATGGTGGATTGCATCCAGCGTGAAGCCGGCTTCCTCGACAAGTTCATCGGCGACGCCATCATGGCGGCCTTCGGCATCCCGGTCGCCCACGACGACGACGCCGACCGTTCGGTGCGCACCGCGATCGGCATGATCCGCGAGCTCTGGGCCTGGAACAAGGTACGCAACGCCGAAGGCAAGCTGCCGGTCGATATCGGCATCGGCCTCAACACCGACCACGTGGTGTCAGGCACCATCGGCTCCAAGAAGCGCATGGACTACACCATCATCGGCGACGGCGTGAACCTTGCCGCGCGCCTGGAGTCCGCCTGCAAGCAGTACGGTGCCCATATCCTGATCAGCGAATTCACCAACAAGCTGCTGCGCGGCACCTATTACAGCCGCGAGCTCGACCTGGTGGTGGTCAAGGGCAAGACCCAGCCGGTGGCGATCTACGAAATCCTCGACTACCACACCGAGGAAAGCTACCCCAACATGACGGATGCGATGCGCCACTTCAAGGCCGGCCTGCAGAAATACCGGCAGCAGAAGTGGGACGATGCCAAGGGCGAATTCAACGAGGTGCTGGCGCTCAACGACCACGACAAGGCGGCGAAGATGTACATCGAGCGCTGCGACCACTTCATCGCCAACCCGCCGGGTGACGACTGGGATGGCGTCTGGGTGATGGAGTCGAAGTAGCCGCGAGCTACTTGATGCGCGTCAGGAAGGGCTTGCCTGGGGGCCGCTCGGTTGCGGACACGGCGGGAGTCGAAGCGGCATCTTCAGCGGCCTGCGGCATTGAATCCCCCGCTGTCGTGTCCACTGCCTTGCTTTCGCTGACATCGAAAGCCATGCCATCGCCGTTTTCACGGGCGTAGATGGCCATCACCTGACCGACGGGCACCACCACCGGGAAGGCCTTGCCGCCGAAGCGGGCCTGGAAGCTGATCTCCTCGTTGCCCATCATCAGCTGATGCGTGGCCTCGACGCCGACGTTGAGCACGATTTCGCCATCCTTGACGAACTCGCGCGGCACGCGTGTCGCGGCATCGACCTTGACCGACAGATAGGGCGTGAAGCCCTGATCCGCGCACCATTCGTGGATGGCGCGGATCAGGTAGGGTTTGGTGGACTGCATTTTTTGTCCGCGCCGTCGGGCGCGGGAAAGGATGACGCGCCTTAGCGGCGCATCATCTTTTCCGTGGGGGTCAAGGCGTCGATGAAGCCCTGGCGCGAGAAAATGCGCTCGGCGTATTTCATCAGCGGTGCCGTGGTCTTCGGCATCTCGATGGCGTAGTGGTCGAGGCGCCACAGCAGCGGGGCAATCGCCACGTCGAGCATGGAAAAATCCTCGCCCAGCAGGAACTTCTGCTTGTTGAACATCGGCGCCAGTTCGACCAGGCGGTCGCGGATGTGGCCGCGCGCCTTGTCGGCCGACTTGAGGTTCTTTTCCACCGCATCGATGTGGCTGAACAGCTCCTGCTCCATGGTAAACAGCAGTTGGCGCGCCTTGGCCCGGGTTTGCGGATCCGGCGGCATCAATTGCGGATGCGGGAAGCGCTCGTCGATGTACTCGTTGATGATGTTCGACTCGTACAGCACGAGGTCGCGATCCACCAGCACCGGCACGCGGTTGTACGGGTTGATGATGGCGATGTCTTCCGGCTTGTTGAACAAGTCGACGTCGATCACCTGGAAATCCATCTGCTTTTCGTAGAGCACGATGCGGCAACGATGGCTGAACGGGCAGGTAGTGCCCGAGTACAGGTTCATCATGGCGCTGGTGCCCCAGGAATAATCGGCATCACGCACCACTTTGCGGACGGGTGGTGCGTTCATTTCTCTGTGCCCCATGGTCTGCATTCACGTATCAAGTTAATGGATGTCTTTCCAGAACTCGCGCTTCAACGCATAAGCGAAGACGAAGAAGACAGCGAGGAAAATCAGCACGACAACGCCCAGGTGCTTGCGGAATTCGGACACCGGCTCGCCCATGTACTTCAGGTAGGCCACCAGGTCACCGACCATGGCGTCGTATTCCTGTGGCTTCATCTTGCCCGGCTTGACCAGCTTGAGCTTGTGACCCTCGCCCATCACCTGGTCGCCTTGCAGGTCCCACAGCACGTGGGGCATGCCGACGTTTTCGAAAATCACGTTGTTCCAGCCGGTGGGCCGGGTCTCGTCGCGATAGAAGCTGCGCAGGTAGGTGTAGAGCCAGTCGGCGCCGCTGCCGTGCTCGGAAGCGCGGGCACGGGCGATCACCGTCAGGTCGGGCGGTGCGGCGCCGAACCAGACTTTGGCATCGTTGCGCTGCATGGCGATGCGCATCGGCTCGCCCACCTTGTCCGCGGTGAACATCAGGTTGTCGCGAATCTGGTCGTCGTTGAGGCCGACATCCTTCAGGCGGTTGTAGCGCATGTAGGACGCCGAATGGCAGTTCAGGCAGTAGTTGACGAAGACCTTGGCGCCGTTCTGCAGCGCAGCCATGTCGTTGGCCTTGTCCGGCGCGGTATCCAGGTGCAGCTTGGCGCCCGCCGCGAGCGCCACGATCGGCGCGAACAGGACTGCGAAAAGTAGTTTTTTCATTTCATCGTCACCCGGTCAGGTTCCGGCTGGCAACGATCCAGGGAGGACCAGATCGGCATCGTCAGGAAAAACAGGAAGTAATAGACGCTGAGGACCTGGGCCACGGGCGCTCCGGGAATCGAACCGAAGAACTTGTAGGCCGGATCCTTGGTGCCGAGGAAACCGAGGATGAAGAAACCGACGATCCAGATGGCCAGCAGGGTCTTGGTCAGCGAGCCGCGATAGCGGATCGACTTGACCGGGCTGCGATCCAGCCAGGGGAGGAAGGCGAACACCACCACGCCGGCACCCATCGCCACCACGCCCCAGAACTTGGCGTCGATGCCGAGCAGCGGGTAGGTCACGGCTCGCAGCAGCGAGTAGTAGGGCGTGAAATACCAGACCGGCGCGATGTGCGGCGGCGTCTTCAGCGGATCGGCAGGATCGAAATTGTTGTATTCGAGGAAGTAACCACCGCCCTCGGGCATGAAGAACACGATCACCGAGAAGACCATCAGGAACACGATCACGCCAACGATGTCCTTCACCGTGTAATACGGGTGGAAGGGAATGCCGTCCAGCGGCACGCCATTGGCATCTTTCTTCTTCTTGATCTCGACGCCGTCGGGGTTATTGGAGCCGACTTCGTGCAGGGCGATGATGTGAGCTGCCACCAGGCCGACCAGCACCAGCGGCATGGCGATGACGTGGAAGGCAAAGAAGCGGTTCAGCGTCGCGTCGCCCACCACGTAGTCGCCGCGCAGCCAGATCGACAGGTCCGGGCCGATCACGGGAATCGCCGAGAACAGGTTCACGATCACCTGGGCGCCCCAGAAGGACATCTGGCCCCAGGGCAGCAGGTAGCCGAAGAAGGCCTCGCCCATCAGGCAGAGGAAAATGCCGATGCCAAACAGCCAGATCAGTTCGCGCGGCTTGCGATAGGAGCCGTAAATCAGGCCGCGGAACATGTGCAGGTAGACCACGATGAAGAAGGCCGAGGCGCCCGTCGAATGCATGTAGCGGATCAGCCAGCCCCAGGACACGTCGCGCATGATGTACTCGACGCTGGCGAAGGCCACCGGCACGCCCGAAGCATTCAGTGAAGCATCCGGCTTGAAGTGCATGGTCAGGAAGATGCCGGTGACGATCTGGATCACCAGCACCAGGATCGCCAGCGAGCCGAAGAAATACCAGAAGTTGAAGTTCTTCGGCGCGTAGTACTCGGACAGGTGGGCTTTCCAGTTCGCCGTCAGCGGAAACCGCGCGTCGACCCAGTCCAGCGTGCCTTGCAGCAGTGCGTTAACTTTGCTCATCGGGTCAGGCCTTCTTGTCTTCGCCAATGATCAGCTTGGCGTCGCCAAGGTACATGTGCGGTGGGATTTCAAGGTTGTCCGGCGCCGGCTTGCTCTTGTAGACGCGACCCGCGAGATCGAAGGTTGAACCGTGGCAAGGGCAGATGAAGCCGCCCGGCCAGTTGGGATCGATGCCGGATTCGGCGCCGGTCTTGAACTTGTCGGTCGGCGAGCAGCCGAGGTGGGTACAGATGCCAACGGCGACGAGAATTTCCGGCTTGATCGAGCGCGTGTCGTTCTTGGCGTAATCCGGCTGCATCGTCTTGTCGGACTTGGGGTCGGCAAGCTGGTCGGCGATTTTGGCCAGGCCATCGAGCATTTCCTTGGTCCGGTTGATGATCCAGACCGGCTTGCCGCGCCACTCGACGGTCATCATCTGGCCGGGAGCAAGCTTGCTGATGTCCACTTCAACCGGGGCACCGGCAGCCTTGGCGCGCTCCGAGGGCAGCATGCTGGCCACGAAGGGCACAGCGGCGGCAACCCCAGCCACCCCGCCCGCGGCTGCCGTGGCAACCAGAAGACGGCGTCGACCGCAATCGACATTATCGTCACAACTCATGGTGTTAATCCCTGAATGCTGAAGTGCGTAAGCGGAAAAACGCGATTGTAGCGAATCTCGCAAGGCGATTAAAGCCCTGAGCTGGGCCAACTTATCCAGGCAGACTGTTGCAACGAATCTTTAGCTATTTAATTCAATTAGATAACACCATCACGGCGCAAGCCGTCAATTACTTCAGGGTTAAAACCAAGCTTGCCCAAAACGGCTTCCGTGTGTTCGCCGAGTCTCGGTCCGATCCAGCGCGTCCCACCCGGCGTGAGGGACAGTTTTGGCACCACTCCAGGGATACGAAAGTCTTTTCCATCAGGGAGTTGTGCGGATTCCAGCATGCCTCGGGCGAGAAATTGCGGATCGCGGAACATGTCGGCCACTGAATGGATGGTGCTCGACGGCACCTGGGCCTCTGCTGCAACGCGCAAAACCTCATCCGCGTCGCGACTGCCAACCCAGTCGTCGATCACGCCGTAGATTTCCGCCGCGCGCGCATCCCGTCCGGCATTGCAGGCCAGATCCGTGTCCTCGGCCAGATCCTGGCGACCGATGGCGAGCATCAGGCGCTTGAATATGGCATCGCCGTTGGCGCCGATGATCAGGTGCCTGCCGTCGCGCGTGGTATGGGTGTTCGAGGGCGTGATGCCGGGCATCACATTGCCGGTGCGTTCGCGAATGAAACCGAATACATCGAACTCCGGCACCAGGCTCTCCATCATGGCGAACACGGCCTCGTATAGCGCGACATCGACCATCTGGCCGGCACCGCCATTCACTTCGCGGTGGCGCAAGGCCATCAGCGCACCCAGCGCCCCCCACAGCGCGGCGATCGAATCGCCGATGGAAATCCCGGTCTTTACCGGAGGCCGATCGGGAAAGCCGGTGATGTAGCGCAGGCCACCCATGGATTCGCCGATGGCGCCGAAACCCGGCTGCCTCGCCATCGGCCCGGTCTGGCCGAAGCCTGAAAGGCGCACCATCACCAGACCCGGATTCCGCGAGGAGAGTAGGTCCCAGCCCAGGCCCAGCTTCTCCATCACCCCGGGACGGAAATTCTCGACCACGATATCGGCTTCCGCCGCCAGCCGGCAGGCGATGTCGACGCCGCGCGGATGTTTGAGATTGAGCGTCACCGACTGCTTGTTGCGCGCCTGGACAAACCACCATAACGAGGTTGCGCCATCCTCCGTGGGATAGAGCTTGCGCCACTTGCGCAGCGGATCCCCCTCCCCCGGTGCCTCGATCTTGATCACTTCGGCACCAAATTCGGCAAGGATGCGCGAGCAGAAGGGGCCGGCGATCAAGGTGCCGAATTCAAGCACCTTGACACCGGCCAGTGGCAACGGTATCTCGCTCAAACGAATTCGCGCCGCTCGCGCAGCGCCTGGGCCACGGTGGCCGCGTCCGAGAATTCGAGTTCGCCGCCCACCGGCAGGCCGCGCGCGATGCGGCTGACCCGCAGGCCGCGCGCATGCAGCAACTCGGAAAGATAGTGCGCGGTGGCCTCGCCTTCGTTGGTGAAATTCGTCGCCAGGATCACCTCGCGCACCGCGCCGTCGCTGGCGCGCTCCAGCAAACGGCTGAAGGCCAGCTCCTTGGGCCCGATGCCGTCGAGCGGCGACAGGCGCCCCATCAGCACGTAGTAAAGCCCGTTGTAGGCATGGGCCTGCTCCATGCTGATTGCGTCGACCGGCATTTCGACGATGCACAGCTGGCTGGCATCGCGGCGCGGCGACAGGCAGCGCTCGCAGACCTCGGCTTCCGTGTAGTTGTTGCAGCGGGCGCAGTGATGGAGCTTTTGCAAGGCCAGGCCGATGCCGCGCGCGAGGCGATCGGCGCCGTTGCGATCGCGTTGCAGCAGGTGGTAAGCCATGCGCTGCGCCGATTTCGGGCCGACCCCCGGCAGGCAGCGCAAGGCCTCGATGAGTTCGTCGAGCGACGAACTCATCGAGGCCTTGGCCTCACAACGAAACAGCCTCCCCCATCCCCTCCCGAGGAGGGGCTACTGAAATGCTCGCTGCGCTCGAAGTCACGGGTCACGTCTGCTGCCGCCGGCTCGATGTCTCTCAGAACGGCAGCTTCATGCCCGGCGGCAGGTTGAGGCCGGCCGTGAAGCCGCCCATCTTCTCCGCCGTGGTCGACTCGACGCGGCGATTGGCGTCGTTCATGGCGGCGGCAATCAGGTCTTCCAGCATTTCCTTGTCATCCATCACCGAGGCGTCGATCGCTACGCGCTTGACATCGTGCTTGCAGGTCATGACGACCTTCACCGCGCCGGCGCCGGACTGGCCTTCGACTTCGGTCTGGGCCAGCTCGGCCTGGGCCTTTTCCATGTTGGCCTGCATTTGTTGCGCCTGCTTCATCAGTCCGGCGATGCCGCCTTTGTTGAACATGCCTGCTCCTTCCTAGATGGGTTTGATCGTCGATTCGTCGATGCTGGCGTCGAACAGGTCCACTACATCGCGCACGAAGGGATCCCGCTCGATCGACGCTATGGCTTTTTCCTGGCGCTCACGCTGCGCGTTGCGGCTGCGTTCAGCCGGGGTCTCGGTGGCCGGCTCCGCCACGTCGATCTCCAGGCGCAGCGGCCGACCGAAGCGCGTTTGCAGCTCGCCTTGCAGCTTGTCCTGCTGCGCCTTTCCCTGCAGATGCCTGTGCAATGGGGCCAGACGCAGGCGAATGACACCTTCGCCACGTTCCGCCAACTCGCAATGCTGGGCCAGTTGCCGGGCCATGCCGGTGAGCGGCAACTGCGCGACCAGCGCATGCCAGTCGTCATCCACCGTAGCCGGTGTCGGTGCCACGGGAGCCACCGGGGTCGGCATTTCCCTTTGCGCCACCGGGGCGGGATTTCCTGCCGGGACGTCACGTGCCGGCTCCGGCGGCCGAACCGGCGCCCGCGTGGCGGACGGCGCGGCCTGGCGCGGGACCGGAGCGGAAGCAGCGGCGCGTTCCGGACGGAAGGCATGCAGACGTAGCAGGGTCATGGCAAAGCCGGCGTACTCGTCGGGGGCCAGGGCCAACTCATCGCGGCCGTGGATCGCAATCTGGTAGGCCAGTTGCAGGAATTCGGCATCCCAGGCATTGGCATAGGGCGCCAGACGTTCGCGCTCGGCCTCGTCGAGCAGCGCCTGTGGCGCAAACTGCATCAGGGAAATGCGATGGAACAGGGTGGCCAGTTCCTGCAAGCCGCCGTCGAAGGACAGGCTGCGCGCATCCATCAACTTCGCCACGTCGAGCATGGCGTTCACGTCTTGTGCCGCGAGTCCGTCAAGCAGCGCGAACAGGTGCTCGTCGCCCACCGTGCCCAGCATCGCCCGCACGCCCTCTTCCTCGACCTTGCCGGCGCCGTGGGCGATGGCCTGGTCGAGCAGCGACAAGGCATCGCGCATGCTGCCGGCGGCGCCCTTGGCCAGATGCCGCAGCGCGGCCGGCTCGAAGCTCACCCCTTCGGCCTCCAGCACGCGTGTAAGGTGGTCGACGATGTGGGTCTGCGGCATCTGCTTCAGATTGAATTGCAGGCAACGCGAGAGCACCGTGACCGGAATTTTTTGCGGATCAGTGGTGGCAAGGATGAATTTGACATGGGCCGGCGGCTCTTCCAGCGTCTTCAGCATGGCGTTGAAGGCATGACCGGACAACTGGTGCACTTCGTCGATCACATAGACCTTGTAACGGCCGATGGTCGGCGCATAGGTAGCGCGCTCCAGCAAGGTCGTCATGTCATCGACGCCGCGATTCGAGGCCGCATCGAGCTCAATGTAATCGACGAAACGCCCACCGTCGATCTCGGTGCAGGCACTGCACTTGCCGCAGGGGGTGGAACTGACTCCGCTCTCGCAGTTCAGCGCCTTGGCCATGATGCGCGCCAGCGTGGTCTTGCCGACGCCGCGCGTGCCGGTGAAGAGGTAGGCGTGGTGCAGCCGGTTCTGGTCCAGGGCATGGGTCAGCGCCTTGACCACGTGTTCCTGCCCCACCAGGGTGGCAAAGGACTTGGGACGCCACTTGCGGGCGAGGACCTGATAACTCATGGCCGGATTTTATCAGGGGAAGCAGCGGCGCCCGGCCGGCGCCGCTCGCCGGGGAAGGTTCAGTGCTTGTGCGATTCGGCGGGGGCCTGAGGCGGCGGCGTGCGACCGCCACGACGGGGACCCTGCATGCGGCCCATGGCGCCGAAATGGCGATCGGCGGCGGCCTTTTGCTCCGCCGACAGCGCGCCGTAGAGCCGGTTGAAGGACTCGTTGACACCTTCCATCGCTGCCAGCCTTTCCTTCATCGCGCCCTGCATCTGCGCCAGGCGCTCGGGGGCGGTCATCGGCTTGTCGTCGCTCATGCGCTTGCGCATCGCCTCGCCTTCCTTGGCCGCCTCTGCCTTGGACTTTTCGGCAAAGGCCTGCCACAGGGGTTCCTGTTGCCCGGTAGGCTTGATGTCGGCCTTCAGGCGCGCCAGACGCTGCTCGACGCGCGCGGCCGGATCCATCCTGCCCCGCCCTTGCATCTTGCCGTCGGGGCCCATGCCACCCGTGCCACCAGTGCCACCCATGCCACCGGGACCCATGCCGCCTTGCATCATGCCGCCTCGCATACCCGGTCCGCCCTCGGGACCATAACCCTGGGCCACGGCGCTGCCCAGCACACCGGCGCCCATGGCAAGGACGGCGGCAATCATCACGTTTCTGCGTTTCATGTTCTGCTCCTGAAAAATGCCTCATGGCCGATGCATTTGACCGCCGCCCTGTAAGCGGCTTATGTCGCCGGACGGCACTTTGTAAGCAGGGATTGCGGAGCGAAGGGGCGGCGAGCCTGACCCCCGGCACTTGCGGAAAATGGCTGTGGCTGCTTCCTTCCGGACCTGACCAGGTTCACCACCCCTCAATGCGGGGAGACCCGCCGCGGCGCGGATTCTAGCAGCGCCGTGCCCTCAGCGCCGACTTTCAGCCGCCGCCGCGCTGGTAAGTCAGGGTGAATCGCCGCATGAAGGCTTCCTCGGCTTCGGCGTCCAGGCCGTCGAATTGGATGTCGACACGATATCTTTCCAGCCTGACCATGCCTATTTCCAGCGGCGCGACCGACGCGAAGCGGATGCACCAGCCGGAACCATGGAATGCGCCGTCGCGTTCCTCGAACTCAGGCTGGCCGGTCGCCTCGGGCAGCAGGCGGACGAAATCCGCGCGTGTGATGGTGGCGTCGTAGGCGCGCGGAAACTTCATCCCCCCGCCACGGGAGGCCAGATAGCGAGGATTTCGCCATCCTTGAGGACGCGGTTGGCGCGCTCGCCCGGCGGCACGAAATTGCCGTCGATCAGCACCAGGTGCACCAGCCTGAGCGGCAGGGCGAAGCGCTCCACGAGCTGCGCCACCGTCGTGCCCTCGGCC
>JACRLX010000015.1 GCA_016235165.1 Rhodocyclales bacterium | reverse complement strand
CCCCTGACGCAATCCTGCAGCAAGAGCGCGATGAGCCCAATGGGCCCAATGCGCCCGATGCCACACCCGCCGGCAACGCCCAACTCGGGCAACTGGCGGACGCCACCCCCGACACCATGAGTTTGCACACCAAGGACGCCTATCGGATCTTTACCGGCCGTGGCGCGGATGGCGCGGGCAAGTTGCCGCCGATTCCTGGAGGCAGGCGCTTTGCGGCGGTCCTCAAATCCATCTGGCACCTGTCGGCGAACGACAACCCTTACGCGGACTGGATCCTGATCCGGATGTACGAGGGTCTGGTCGCGATTCGGGCGCATCTGAGCCGCGTGATCACGGCGCGTGAGGAAGCCATCGAGCTCCTCAAGCGCAAGGGCCTGTCGCTGGCCGTGATGGGCTCGCGCAGCCCCAAGACCGTCGAGCTCGGGTTTCGCAGTCCCTACGGCTACGCCACGGCGGAGGCAATCGTCGAGTTCGACTACTACGTGCGCATGATCAAGACCCTGATCCACAAGGATCGCATGAGCGACGACGAGGGCAGGGCGGCGATTCGCGAACTCGGCCGAGAGTTGCGCGCCTTGTTCCTGGAACCGATCCGCTGGGAGCGGCATCTCCTGCGCGAGGAACTGCGGCAATTGAGCCGAAGCGACTTCCTGCCTGGAGCGGACGCGCTCGCGCAGCAGCGGGTGCGCGCCGTGGTCGCACTGTTCGGTGAAGTCCCGCGCAAGGTCTTTACCGGCGCGCAGGCGCCCCGTCATACCCGGCGGCGCGTCAAGTTGAGCGAGGCTGAACTGCGCCTCCTCGAACAGGTGTCGCTCACCGCGGCTGAGGATATGCCGCAGTCGGACACGGAGTTGCTGTGAGGTCGGCGCCGGCGATCAGCGGGTTTCCGGCCCGGGCCTCGCAGCCCATCGGAATTCAATGAGTCAATCAACCAACGGAGGGTGCGATGTCGAACGAGTTTAGTGGTACCGGAAATGTGGGGGACCTGCCGCTCTTGAAGACGGTCATGGTCGGCAGCGAGGAACGGCAGGTCGCCGAGCTTCGGGTGTTCTTCGACGAATACCGCCAGGACGGCAAGGGTGGTCTGGAGCAGGCCGGTGGCTTCTGGCTCGACGTCAATGTCTGGGGCGATCGACATGCGGCGGAGGTCGCACAGCTGGTGAAGAAGGGTGCGCGCGTGCATGTCATCGGCCGGCTCGCCGAAACCCAGTGGACGGTGACGGCAACGGGCGAGGAGCGCAGTGCTCTGCATCTGAACGCGGACCATCTGTTCCTCAGCCTCGTGCGGCTGGCCGAGGTCAAGTTCAAGCCGCGGCGCGAGGCGTCATAGGGCAGGGCTTGAGCGTGAGCGATAGCGATAGTCCCGTCGGCGCCGCAGCGGAGTCGGCATATTTCCCTAGTACCGAAGAGATCCGCATGGTCCGCTCGATTGCGCTGCTGGCGCTCATGGAGGCGGTGCGCCACGGCAGGTGGGGTGCATCGTTCCACGGATTTCGTGTTCAGGCCCTGCGGCAAGGCCCGGCACGGGGTTTCGCTGCCTTCACCGAGGTCAGCCTATCGGTGAGTCTTGGCCAGGCTGTTGTCGCGCGCTGTCGGGTGACGACGAACTATGCCGAAGCAATGGAACCAAATGCCTGGGCGATGGTCATCTGATTTGAATATGCGCTGCTCGACTCTCTGCCGCATGGCGGGCGTCGGGCAGAAGCTGCCGGTGTACCACGTTGGCTGCGTCAGCCCGACCGATGCACGTTACGCATCGCCCTTCGCTCGCGAGAGCGCCAAAACCGGCCTTATCTCCTGAAAGCCGGTGGCCGCAAGGCTCGGAGGTTTCGTCATTGCTTCAACCCAGTCGGGGAGTTCCATCCCCGTTTGGGGCATGGTCTCCATGTCCAATCAAGCGGAAGCAACCAATCAGTCGTCGTTCTTCAATCTGCACGTCGAAGGTGTCGGCTATCTCAATCGCGTGCGCCGGGTGAAACCGAAGAAGGGCCAGGAGTTTCTGGCCTGCACCGTGTCCGCGATGCGCGGCAGTACCGATGACATCGCTTACACCAAGTTCGATTGCAAGGTGAGCGGCGCCGAGGCGCAGAAGATCGTCAAGCTGCTGGAGGCCGATGTCGCGGCCGAGAAGACCGTGATCATCGGCTTCAAGATCGCCGACATCTATCCCGAAATGTTCACCTTCGAGAAAGGTGACAGGAAGGGAGAGCAGGGCGTCAGCATCAAGGGTCGTCTGTTGCGGGTCAAGTTCGCCAAGGTCAACGGCGAGTCACTCGACCTGCCACAACCGGCGTACACGAGTGACGTCGAGAGCGCCGCAGCCTAGTCGTTCGTATCAGACCTCAGTTTCGTTAGTTTTAGTAACCCCCAGGGGAGATCTCTCTCCTCTGGGGACCGGTCTCCCCATCCTTTATGTGGAGACCGTCATGAAAGAAGCCCTGTTCAACGTCGTCACCGACCTGAAGCTCATGGTCATGATCGTCGTTCTTTCCCAGGTCATCGCGCTTGCCAAGGTGATCGCCTGACCTAGTTCGGAAACCTCTCCTTCGGGCGGGGTTTTCACCTGTGGGCCAACCCAGAGGTGAAAACCCCGCCAACCCCCTGAAGGAGAAACGCCATGAAGCAAGCCCTGTGGAACGTCGTCACCAACCTGAAGATCATGGTGCTGTGCATCGTGGTTTCCCAACTCATCGCCATCGTCAAGATCCTGCCCTGAGGCGCTTCAGCCTTTCGTGTCTGGGTCGTGGTGATTGTGATCATTTTTCCGGAGCCCCTCGCCAGAGGGGCTCTACCCAAGCCGTGGGGCACTACGGTTTCGGTAGAGAGCCTTCCGGATCGTCCGGCCAGGCCGGGCGCTCGATTGATGTTGTTTGCTGTGTCACCACTGCCCTATGGCAGTGCCCTTGAAAACCGGCCTCATCTCCTGAAAGCCGGTGACCGCAAGGTCTGGAGATAAACGTCATGCATCGAGTTGTAGCAGTGGTCCGCCGGACCGATTTCACGCTTGGACTCGCGTCCAGAGCAATGGTCGTGATTGAGCAGTTTGTAGGTCTTTCAACCCTCGGGGAATGTCTCTTCCCCCAGGGGGAGGTGTTCCCCTTTCTTTTGCAAAGGAGAACACCGTGAGTCAACTAATTGAAGTGATGTCGGACGTCGATCTGCTCGGCATGATGGTCGGCAGCAAGACCGCTGCCCGCATGCTGCAGGACGCGGGTGGCAGGCTTTCGACGCTGCTGAATGTATGCCCGACAAGTTACGAACCTGAACCGAGGGTCAAGACGAAGCTGCTGGTAGCAAAGGAACTGGTGCGGCGTTCTCTTATGGAGACGATGCGCCAGCGGGATGTTCTGGCTTCACCGGAAAGTGTGCGCGATTACCTGCGCATGACGCTGGCGGGACGGGACTACGAGGTATTCATGGTCCTGTTCCTGGACGCTCAGAACCGCATCCTCGAAGCCGAGGAAATGTTTCGCGGCACCCTGACACAAACCAGCGTGTATCCGCGGGAAGTCGTAAAGAGGAGCCTCGTCGTCAACGCGGCGGCGGTGATCTTCGCCCACAACCATCCATCGGGTGTCGGTGAACCGAGTCGTGCCGACGAGTTGCTGACGCAGTCCTTGAAGCAGGCCCTGGCTTTGGTCGACGTCAAGGTGCTGGATCATTTCCTTATCGCGGGAAGCGGTGTCATGAGTTTCGCGGAACGCGGATTGTTGTAGTTCTTTGCAGTACTGCCTGGAGGGGATGCTTCCCTTCAGGTAGCCCTTGTAATGGCGTGACGCGAGTCGTGCCGACCGTCCGGTCCGGAATCCTCCGGCCCGGTTTAGTGACCCCAGCGGGAATGTTGCAGCCCCCGCACGGGGTCTGCCGTCCCCGCTTTTCTTTTGGAGTAATCGATATGAAATGCGGATCTTCCATGGTAAGTCTGGCGCTGGAACTGCAGCGCCAACTCGCGACGAAGCAGGACCTGATCGTGCCCTCGTCGCTTCTGCAATGCCACACCGAGGAGGGTGGCGAATTGAAGATGATTGTCGATACCAAGCGCGGTGACGGTGGCGAGTATGGGGTAACCGACCTCGCACGTCGGCAGCTCGCTGAAAAGTTGAAGATTCCGTTCGCCTACTTCGAACGCATGCGGACGGAGCAACCAGGTCTTCTCGACCGGAACGTCAATACATGGCTTCAAACCGACACGGAGCGAAGGATGATTCGGACGCTGGATGGGCAGGTGCGCGCGGTGCTGTCCGACCGCTACCGCCGCCTGGACAACTTCGATCTGGCGGAGAATGTGCTGCCGATTCTGCAGCGGCTTGACGGCGCACGCTTCGAGTCGGTCGAACTGACCGAGACGAAGATGTACCTCAAGGTCGTCACGCCACGAGTCGAGTTCGAGATCGCCCCCGGAGATGTAGTGCAGGCCGGCATCGTGATCACCAACTCGGAAGTCGGTCATGGCACGCTGTCGGTGCAGCCTTTGGTCTATCGCCTGATATGCAGCAACGGGCTGATTGCGTCCGACCGCGCATTGCGCAAGACGCACGTCGGTCGCACGCTGCAATCGGAACAGGAGGCGATCACCGTCTTCCGGGACGATACGCTGGCTGCAGACGACAAGGCCTTCTTCCTGAAGGTGCGGGACGTGGTCGAGGCGGCGGTTTCCGAGGCGACGTTTCGTCAGGTGGCGCAGAAGATGCAGAAGACGCTGGGCATCAAGCTCACCGGCGATCCCGTCAAGGCTGTCGAGGTGCTGGCCAATCGCTACACGCTCAACGAAACTGAACGTGCCGGCGTGCTGCGGCACCTCATTGTCGAAGGCGATCTGTCGGCCTATGGGCTGGTCAATGCCGTTACGCACTACTCGCATGACGTCGCTGATTATGACCGGGCGACGGAGTTCGAAGCGCTGGGGGGCAGGTTGATCGAACTGTCGTCCAGCGAGTGGGCGGAAGTGGCGGAAGCGGCTTGATTGCTTCGGTTGCGTCCAGTAATGGGGCTTCGCTGCCCCTTGACCGCCCGGCAGGGTGGTTACTGTCGTCCAGCGAGTGGGCGGAAGTGGCGGAAGCGGCTTGATTGCTTCGGTTGCGTCCAGTAATGGGGCTTCGCTGCCCCTTGACCGCCCGGCAGGGTGGTTGTGAAATCGGTGCGGCCTCGCGGCTGCACCGATTTCTTTTTTTGCATCTCGTGACCGCCTTTGGAGTGCGTATCTGGATATTCCTGTACCGGTGGGCGTACTGCTGACCAGACGCAGGAAAAACTGGTAATGCCACTTGGTCAATGGCAGCCATTGTGCTAGCATGTATCTACACGTATCCACGCGCGAGGTAGTTATGAAGCTACAACTGGCAAAATGGGGCAACAGTCTGGCAGTTCGTCTGCCGGTGGAATGCACGCGCGCTGCCGGGTTGCGCGAGGGCGATACCGTCGAGGCGGAAGTGACGCCGATCGGCGAGATCAAGCTGACGCCGGCCCAGCCGTTCGACAAGGCGGCATTCATCAAGCGTCTGCGTAAGCTGCGGGCGACCATGCCGATGACGACGACGACCGTTCAAAAGATGCGCCAGGAGGATCGTTATTGATGATCTACCTGGACACCAGCGCCGCGGTTCCAATGTTCGTCCCGGAACCGGCGAGTCCCGCAATCGAAGCCTGGTTTGAGTCTTGCACGGAGCCCTTGGTATCGTCTGACTGGATAGTGACGGAGTTTTCGAGTGCCTTGTCCATCAAGGTTCGGAAAGGGGAGATCAGCGCCAAGCAGGCGCAGGCGGCATGGAAGGACTTCGACGCTTTCTGCAAGTCTGGATTGCGTTTGTTGCCTGTGAGTCGAAAGGCGTTTGCAGAGGCCGCCGGGATGGCGCGGAACGCGGCAAGTGGCTTGCGCTCAGGTGATGCCTTGCACTTGGCGATGGCCCTTGAAGCAGGCGCCAGCGGGATTGCGACGGCAGACGAGACGCTGGCGAAGAACGCTAAAGCGAACGGATTGGCGGTAAGCCAGATAGCCTGACTGCTTCTCAACTCATGACCCGATCCGAGCTCGTTGACCGGCTGCATTCCCGCGTTCCAACGCTTACTCATGACGATGCCAAGTCGGTGGTCGACGTGATTCTTGATGCCATCACGCGCAGTTTGGTTACCGACAGTCGCGTTGAGATCCGTGGTTTCGGCAGCTTCAGCCTGAGCTACCGCCAGCCACGGGTTGGGCGTAATCCGAAGTCGGGTGAAAAGGTTCAGGTTCCTGGGAAGTACGTTCCCTATTTCAAGGCGGGAAAAGAGATGCGGGAGGGCGTGAACACAACAGCGATATAGGGTTCAGGAATGCCAGCCAAAATCGCTTCCAAATCGCGATGCGGCGCATTGAACATATCGTTCAAAATCGCTGCATGGACGCAAAGCCGCTACCCGATCACCTGCGAGACCGATGGCAAGACACACAAAGGCACCTACTGGGTGGCAGGAAAGATCCTCACTGTCTCCACCGGCCTTGGCGGCAAGAGCAAACAGGTTGGAACAATTGGGCCCGAAGCCCTGGCAAAACAACTGTTGCTCGAACTGGTCAAGGCAGGTAAGGCGTAAGCCGTTTGCTTGGACAAGTGGTTTGGCTGCTTCGAAGCGGCCGGTAGCACACTGAGTCCTGTCGGGCAACTCCAGTCGTTGAAGCCGTAGAGGGCCATCTAAACCGACCGGCCGGTTGCTCATCACATTGCTGACGTACAAGGTCAAAGCCTGTCGGACGGCAGTTCCGCCATTGCTGCCGTTCGCATCAGGTCTTGTGAGCGGCCCTCACGCGGGCGATCGTGCCGAATGGGCGCCCAGGGTCAGTGTGTGCCTCAATCAAGTACCGATGCGTCATGTTTCGCGATTAACGCGACAGATCTTTCCCGCGCGTCTGCTCACAAGTCGCCAGCATAAGTGCATTCACTCAGGGGTCGCTAATGCGATTGAACCCGCGAGAAGCGCGTCGCGCAGCGATCCGGCATGGGCCGCGATAAATGGTGGGGGCAACGCGTTCCCTATCATGAGTGCTATGGCTTCCTTTCCGTGGGACACCTCAAACTTGTAATCTTTTGGGAAGCCCTGCAGCAATGCTGCCTCACGCAAAGTGATCGTGCGATTGTACGACGGGTGGAGAAATCGCCCCTTCGAAGGGTTATGGCATCCGCTTGTGATGGTCGGCGCGACGTCGTCCCAAGACATTCGACCATAGACATCGCGAAAGCCGTTGCTTCTCTTATGGCAGTTCAGTTGATATTCGGAACCCAAGGCCGAACGGCTGCCGCCGTTCTTCGGAATGCAGGCGATCAGCGCTCTGACTTCGGCCGATCGATTCTCGGGTATGGAATGCAGCTTATCCTTGGTTCTGGAAGGCGCGCCAAGTCCCTTCAACGCTTGGCGAACAGTGACCCTGTTTTCTGTCGTCCGCGCGATCTCCGGTTGATGCACCCTCGATGCCAACATGATGAGCCTCTTGCGTCTTTGCGGGACGCCATAGTCGGCAGCGTCCAGAATATGTACGACTATCCGATAGCCCAGCTTTCTCAACTCGTTCCGCATACCGGTGAACCGGCGATCGCGTTCTAGGGCCGGCACGTTCTCCAGCATGATTGTTTTCGGCAGCGTCGCGCGCGCGAACCGAAGGAAGTCCCTGATCAGGTTGTTGCGATCATCCGCCACCGAAGTCGCTCGGTTTCTGGTCCTAAGACGCGAAAAACCTTGGCATGGCGGGCAGCCGGCGAGCAGATCCAGCATGCCGGGCTGAAGCCCGGCGCTCTTCATGACCGCGAGGGGATCGAGCTTGCGGATGTCTTCTCCGTATAGCTTAACGACGGGATGGTTAAGCTTGTACGTTGCCTGGGCCTTGAGGTCAATCTCGATTGCCGCCACGACGCTGAAACCCGCTTGGGCGAGGCCGCAACTTAGCCCTCCGCAGCCGCTGAACAGATCTACGGCGGTTAAACGGCGTCTCCGCTCGGGGCGGATCTTATGATTTGACGATTCGTTCATGTTCGATACAGAAAAGGTACGGATTCCGTCATGCAAATACGGCCGCCAGATTTCACGGCTTGATTCGCGCCAAGAAAGAGGTCAGCTTGGACGCGAGTTCGACGAGTTCAGGGGAATTCGCCTTGTTGAGTCCCAAAAGCAATTCACCGAAGTTATCGGTTTCCTCGCTGCTGGCTTCCCGTACCAGCGTTTCGCTGGCGAGCGCCTGAAGGCGAGCTTTGCATTGTTGCGCATTTCCCGCGTCGGCTTCCAGCATATTATTCGCTGCCCGAAGCACGAGTTCCTCCGGGCAACTGGTCGGGATATAGTCGAGGTTATTGCAGACCCATGAAAGATATTTTCGTCGGGCCCGAATCTTTTGTTTGGCATTGCCGCCGCCCGTACCCCCGTCTATGAGGAAAGAGGGGGTCGCTCCCACCTGATCGACGATCGTCTTCTCCAATGTTCCATTCTTCGACACCGGAATTTCATCGGGATCCTGCACTTTATCGACCTTCCTCTGGTCGCCATCCAGCAGCACCAACATTTCGTCGGCTTGATCCATGAAGACGGGGATGCGGATATTCAGAATCGAAGCGGCTCCTCCGGAAACGAATTCGACGCGAAAGACCTTTCGCGCCGCCTCGTCAACAATCATCGAGATGGCTTGCCCGACGACGCCTTGGGCCAGTCTGTCCTCGACGATTACAAGCACTTCGCCGCCGCCCGTTGCGCCCAGTCGTCGGAACGCCGCATAAGGATGAGTGGCGGCGATGACTGAAAAGCTGCCGTCCGGCATCTGAAAGAACGATTTGATGGCCTCATCCGGCAGCGCGGCTATGAAATGCGGCGAATGTGTTGAGAAAACGACTTGGATTTGCATCCGTCTCGCCGTTTGGGCAAGGAAGGCGAGCAGCCTTTCTTGTGCCCCGGGATGCAGGGAAACCTCGGGCTCGTCGAGGAGAACCAGCGTTCCTTTTTTCGCCCGCATGATCTGAAGGACGCAGCTTGTCACCGCAACCTCACCGCTTCCGGCGAATGCCTCGCTGTAGCGGCCGTGTTCCGTCTTAAAGATGATACTGACGCCACCATCCCCCTTGAATAGGCGGTGTCTGATCCAGCGCGCCTCAGCGTAATCGCGACCCAGTATGAAGCTCACGATTTTGAGTTCCTCGGCGGTAAGCAGCCGGTTCTCCGTTGCAATCTTTCGGTTTCGGTACGTCTCTGAAGTATCGTTTGCCGCGATGACTTTGGCAAGCAAGCCGGCATCTCGCCGAACCTGATCCATCTTCGTCAGTATTCTGCGGCTTGAAGTTGCCTTGCCGTCTTTTTGTTTCGCCGTGTCGGCCGCTCCGCTCCCGGCTGCGGGATCCTTGCCGAAATAGAAATACTTGTCGAAGGCGCTTAGTTCCTTGCGGAAGTTTATGTACAGCACCGGCCGATTGACCGGGTTCCACCGATCCTTGCTGCGTCCATGGATCGCTTTTCCTGCGGGGATGGTCGGAACGATCATGTCGTCGCCCGGGGCTTCTTTGGTCGGTTCCCAATAGTTGGGGTCGTCGCGGCCGTTCCGGAATTTCCGTACCCGCGCTTTGCGCGTCTCGACGATTTGCTTGTGGCCGGAGTTGTAGTGCCCGTAGATAAAACGATTGGGGCTGCCTTCGCCCTCTTCGATCGGGTCGACCTTTGTGCTGAACCAAAACTCGCCGGTCGATTGGCGCATCGGAGCGCCGTAGAGCGCATTGAGAACGGAGGTCTTACCCGATCCGTTCGCCCCCACGAGTGCCGTTACGGGAAAATCCAAGTCGATACGCGCGCCGGGCGCCATGTTCTTGTATCGCGGAAAGCGAATATGCGTGATGTATGCGGGAAACACTTTATGCAATTCTCCGCGGAGGCCTTCCAACTGGCGAACTTCGTCTCTTAGAACGATCATGGTCTTCTTGTTTTCCCGTCCAATGCATATTTCGGCCGTTCAAGCGCGATGCGCGCCGATCGTTTTCCGATGGCCGGCCGCGCTCCAACTCTGTTCGGCGGGCAGGCTCTGGAAATTATATGAGTTTCTTGCGCCTGTCGTGCGTTCGTCATTCGGCGATCGCGATCTCGAATACTCTTATGTCGCCAACGCCCGACGAGAACCGCTTCTCGTCGAACTCCCGTGGACTCAGGTACCACGCTTGCGAGATCCGTCGTCTTGAGCTCAACGCTGCGGCGGCGACCGCCTGCATTTTCGAACCGGTCAATCCGATCTCGAAGTTGTAGCCGGCGCCCTCGTAAAGATCCATATATCGCTGGTCGCAGTATCCGATCAACGCTTCGATGTCGTTCGTGTCGATGTACGCCTGATGCGCGTTGGAGAAGTTTCTGGAAATGACGTCTCCCGCAAGACGGGCCACCCGTGCCCGGGGGTTGTCCGCATCGGGACAGACGATTTCGATCTGGTCGTAGTCTCTGTCGTCGAGCAGCGAAAAAATGCGCTCATGCTTCGGCGACGAGAACGCCAGCAAAGCACGCCGGCGAGATTCGTCGGATTCGTCGGGAAGCAGGCGGATTGCCTCGTAAGGCCCAATTTCTCCCTTTAGCACCTCCCCGAGACGCGCAAGAAGGAGATAGGCGTCGTCGCTTTGCTCGGCCGCCAGAACGCGATCGAGATCCTCTTGCAGTGGGTAGTAGAGTTGCGCGGCGGCATGGCAAATATAGACCTTGCCGAATTCAATCAAAGCTTTTCGGATCGCGTGAAAGATTAAGGGCTTTGCTAGGCCGGAAACGTCGACCATGCAGTTTCCGCGGAGATTGGAGATCGGACCGGGAATGCAATCGACGTATCTCAGTTCGGTGACTGATCGGCCAGCGCGGTTCCATGCGTCCAGAATGTCTGCGGAGTAACCCGCGCGGCCGTATCGCACGGCGAGGATGCGTTGCGCGTTGCAGTGGGCGGCGAGAAAGCCGTTCGAAGCGCGCGTGCGCTCCTCGAAGCCGAGTCCGACAAGCGCCGAATCCAATGGCAGCGCCGACAACTCTACGGACGAAATCTCGCGAACATGGAAGCTCACCGGTTTTGCGGCGGGAAGCGTAGGAGGATTCTTGCCGGGCGGTTCGTGATCCGGCGCATCGAAGAGACCCGGCTGAACGGCCGCGGCATTGGCCGGCTGTTCCGGCGTTTCGGCGGTGGTCGCGGTCGTCTCCACCGCCTTGGCTTCCTCGGGCGCATCCTCCGCGGCGGCGTCTTCAATCCCGCCCAAATTCCTGAGGAGAATCTCTTTGCCGTTCTGCGGATTCTCCAGCCATTCCTCCAGGTCGGCCCCGGACAGTTCAAACCTGTCGCGCTCGGCCAGTCCGATGTAATTGGCAAGGCCATAGATCTTGCGGTAGCTGAGTTTGAACTGCTGGATCGGATTCGAGTCCTTCGTTTTCGTTCTTGGGGAACCGCCGCCAGCGAAGACGAAAACACCAGCGTCGATCAGGTCGCGGAGGCGGTCTATCTGTTGCTTCTTGCTCTGCTCGTTTTCCGTCGTTACGCGAACGTAGATGGAAGCATACTGGCGCAGGCGCGGCTTCGCCTTATCCTTGGCGTCCCGGTAAGATCGAACAAGGAGTTCGTGGGACGCCTCGGCGAACGACTTTGCATTGTCCTTGAAGTAACTGGCCCGGCGGTTGAGGTCATAGAGGCGACGGGAACTTAGATCCTGAAAACATTCGGACTGAAGCCGTTGGGAAATGGGTGGCTCGCCGTTGCCGTTCCATCGCTTCAGTATCTCTTCGTACAGTTTTATCACGTCGCCGATATCGCCGACGCAAACATGAGCTAGGCACGACATGCCCCGATAGACCTCTTTGCGCTGCCGGGAATTCTCGTTGGATGCGGCGATTTCCTTGGCGACGGTCTCGAGCGGGACGTCGCCCAATAGCTGAGATGGGATTCGGTTTGCGGGATGTTTGACGTAGTGCCGTGCCCGGTGCATGAGAATCCGTTCGACGAAATCGCTTCCGCGCCCCTTGCCGCGCTGGTTGATCGTCCTGTAGACCTCCGCTCCAAGGTCGAAAAGCGCCAGGTCGCGATCTATTCTGACGGGATGATTCCTCCCGGGAGATTTTAGTCCCAGCTCGATCGTCTGCCATTCCGACGTGAATTTGAACGCGCAAATTGGATTGGAGAAGAGCAGGCTGGACAAAACGCTCTCGACCTTTTCAAGATCCAGGTAGCGCGTGGAGACGTCGTCAAGCAGGAAGAGTACGGTGGAGTCTTGCCACACCTCCGCACATCGCCTGATCTGTTCCGCCAAATGGGAAAAGACATCCGCAGGCGTGCCGCGAACCACGAAGGCGTCGTGCTTGCGGGTGATCGCCACGGCCAGTCGTTCGACTCGTCGCTCAAGATCGTCCAGCGAGGCCGAGGCGGCGAGATTGTCGGCGCCTTCGAGGTAATCCCCGATCCCTTTGGCGAGGTGTTCGTGCGCGCCGGGCGCGACCGCAGACTTGTCGATATCCCTCAGATGGAACAGCGCCCGTACGGCCTGCAACCCGAAGTGGATGAATAGGCGCGTCAGTCGGTGTTCGATTCTCAGGAGAGAATGCTCTTTGAGATCGAGCAACCGCTGCGCCCAAACGAACAGTCCGACGAAGCGATCCGACCGAAGGCGGTCCAGAGTCGTCGCGGCCGGCTCGTCTAGGGATATCTGGGCGGCCCGAGCATGAAACTCCAATGAGCGGAGCAAGAGGGTCTTGCCGCAACCGCGCATTCCGGTAACGATTTGCGGACCGGGCTTCGCTACCTCGCGCATCCAGCTGCCGTCGGGATCCACCAGCAACGACGGGGCATTCCAGGAGTCGAGCGTCTGCGCGTTGTAGTGCTCCCCGAAATTCCTCAACGTAAGCGGCGTTCGCCACGGCCGCCATGGCTGCGTTGCCCGGTAGAACGATTCCCGGATCTGCTCTATCAGGTCCGAGGTGTCCGGAACCCGATGATTCTCCGGGCTAGCGGACAGACCGTGGATGACCGACTGCAGCGCCAGGGCTATACGGTTGTCGCGGTCGGGTATCGTGTCGGGATTCGCAAGAAATCGGTCCAGAAGGGCGTCGATGTGCATTGCGATCCAGGAAAGGTCTCCAAAGCGTTCCTTTTGCGAGTCGCTCTTGCTTGCGTCGGCAACGGATCCGAGATCGATGGCCTTTACCCGAATGGAGTCATCGAGGGCCGAGTCGCCCCTGCGGGAATCCGCGCGAAGCACCTCGACGATTAGGTTTTCGGCATGCAGGTCGTTATGGTTGAGTTCCTTCTGCTCAAGTTCGGAACGCAGGCGCAGGAGGTCGATGGCGATTTGCCCGATCGTCGCCGCCCCCGCCGGGCGAGCGCCGGTCAAATAGTCCTTCAGGAGGGCTCCGTCGACATAATCAAGCTCGGCCACATGGCAGCGCAACGTCGTCGCGTCGGAATCGGAAAATGTGACGTCCGCGTCGAACGCCTCGCGTATGCCGATAATGTGCGAGGCGCCCTCGGCGATTTTGACGTGCAACGCGCATTCGTCCTCAAAGCTTTTCTTGAAGAACGAATAGAGGCCGACAGGGGTGATCTTGAGGACGCACTTCGTTCGCAGCGAACCTCTCTCTGCGACGTAGGTGACCCCGTAGAATCCTCGGCCGAGCGAACGGAGTATCCGATACCCGCCGATTTCGTTCGGGGGATTGCCGACGGGGAATCCGAAAGTCCGTCCGCATTCGGGGCACGGATCGCCCGACGATCTCTCCGTCTGATCGCCTTTGGGACAGAAGAAGCAGCAGTACTTGCCGTTAGCCATTATCAATACCCTCAAATCCGTTGCCAGCGGGAACTTCGGATACCTTCGTCAGGATGTCGGAGATTCGCTCCCCGTATCGGCGCCACGTCGCGTCGTCCGCTCGAACGGAGGCAATCTGTTCGCCAGTATTCACCCAGTCGCCCGCGCGCTTGAACAACACCGCCCCGACGGGATCCGGAAACGGGATGTCTGGTGCCGTCTTTTCGCCCTGGATATCTACGAAAATATTGCGAACGTCGGAGAGTGAAACGCAAAAGAACCCGCTGCGTTTCGCTCTTACCGCAAACCGGTGCGCCGCGGCGGTCGTCTCGACGATGCGCTCGAAGCTTCGCGGATCCGCCCCCTGCGCTTCCAGATTGGCGTAAAAGACTCCGCGAAGGGCCTCGCCGGAATGACTTGGCAGCGATGCACATTCTCGCATTGCGGCGGCGGCCAGTATTTGGCAGAGGTCGGCGTGGGAAGCCAAGTCGCCCTTCGCGTCCCCCAGAAATATCCTGTTAAGGGCCATCAGCGATTCGGCTCGCCCAAGGAAGGGCTGGTAAGGGAAGCGTGCATCCGTGAGAACAGGGCGGGCTGAAATGCCAAGGCGGGTCGCCGCACAGACAAACATGGCCGCATTGCTGCGGGCGGCGGCCCAAGACTTTCCGAAGTTTCCCCACGGGGCGACGCGAATGTCCAGACCCGCGTTGCGAACCCCGACGGCGAGCTTCTTTGACAGCAAACTGGCGGTTACCAATGCTGGGACATCCTGAGCGCCGATTCGCTGCCGCAATCGAAACATGCGACCGTCCAGCGGCGCCATTTCTCTGTCGGCGAGGAAATGCGCGTAGCCGCACCGGTCAAGGACGGAAACGAGTCTCTGCCGATCAAGGCTCGCTTCGTAGCCGGGTATCTGGGCCAAGCAGTCTATTCCGCCGGCCGGTCGCCCGGGAACGCCCAGCTTGGGCACGATCGCGCCCCATAACCGAAGGTGTAGCGGGCTCAGCAGGGTGGAAAGCGAAGACGGACCGCCGGTGGATGCCACGTCGGCCGTCATGCCGCCGTTCACGGGCAACTGCTTCCCGGAAGCCGCAAGCCTTTCCGCTAGGCGGGCGACAAGGCATACATCCGGATTTCGCATTCCTTGAATTTCCTTGACGACGGAGATGATTTCGTCGTCGCTCGAATCCGCGTCCAGGGATTCAATCGCTGCGGAATGGCTTGCTGTCGTCGACTCGGCGGAGTCCGGGGAGATGAAATTCTTTGTTGGAATGATCGGGTCTGACATTGCCGTCTGCTCGCTTTTCTTGAGGCGGAACTCAATACATCCACCATCTGATCGAGGCATTCTTCCGATCGACCATGTGCGACTATATAAGCCGAATAGAGGGTTGTGCGTAATTTCTTCGCAAAAGCGCAACCGCAGGGGCTTCGTTTTGAGCGGAGTCGCGAACGCCAGCTAGACATAAGCCGTTCGGTCTCGGACGATGAAGGCGGGGGCTATGATTAAGCATGGCCGACACTGACGACAAGGAAACGTGAAGGAAACGCGAAGCCAGATCGTGATCCGTGTGCGCAGCAAGAACACGGTTCCCGAGTTGACGGCTTGGCGATTGATTTTTTCGCTTGGCTACAGGTATCGCCTTCATGATCCGCGATTGCCAGGCAAGCCGGATATTGTCTTTGCAAGCCGAAGAAAAGTAATCTTCGTGCATGGATGTTTCTGGCATCAGCACGAGGGGTGCGCACGGGCGCGGACGCCGAAGTCGAGTATGGATTTCTGGCTTCGAAAACTGACCGCGAACAAGGAACGCGACATCAGGTCGTTACGCCAAGCTGCCGAATAGCTTCTATATCCCCACCCCGGTCGGCAACTACAACCCCGACTGGGCCATCGCCTTCCAGGACGGCAAGGTCAAGCACATCTACTTCATCGCCGAAACCAAGGGTTCGATGTCCACTCTCGATCTGCGCGCCATTGAAAAAGCCAAGATCGCCTGCGCTCGCAAGTTCTTCGCCAAGATCACCTCGGATCAGGTGAAGTACGACGTGGTGGATAGTTATGGGAAATTGATGGAGTTGGTGAAGTAGAGCCAGGTAGTTGGGACAGGTGCCGCGCTGCGCAGCGTCAGCAGTGCTAACAGCCATCCGACTTCGCAAGAACATCGCCTTCGACCAGGCAGATCATCTGCCTACGTAAATCGCAGTAATCTGCTC
>JACRLX010000006.1 GCA_016235165.1 Rhodocyclales bacterium | reverse complement strand
GTGCAGTTCAAATCCAGTTCCGGTTGCCAAAGTCATCTGCTTCATCTTGCCAATCCTCATCACCTTGATCGATACCCAGTGTCAGACCTCATGACAATCAAATCGTTCACTCAGGTGGGGACTTTTTCAGTGTTTCCTTAGGCTGTATAAAAAACTAGTATTGTGTGCTATGCTGAATTTCATCAATGAGTTGGTGAATTTTAGTGGGGCCTAAAATGTCGTCGATTCCGTCAGTCGTTGATTCGGAGGCTGCGCCCCGGCTGCTGGACCAGGTGCGGGGCCGGATACGTTTCCTGCACTACAGCCTGCGTACCGAGCAGGCATATCTGGACTGGATTAGACGATTTATCCGACATTTTGGCAAGCGCCATCCGCGCGAAATGGGGGCCGTCGAGGTCGAGGCCTTTCTTACGCACCTCGCCGTCGCGGGCAATGTGGCGGCATCGACGCAGAATCAGGCCAAGGCGGCGCTGTTGTTTCTCTACCGCGAGGTGCTGGAAGTCGAACTGCCCTGGCTGGACGGTATCGAGTCGGCAAAGCGGCCGCCGCGCCTGCCGGTGGTGCTTACCGCGGTCGAGGTGGCGGTCCTGCTGGATCGTCTGCATGGCGTGCATGCCTTGATCGGGCGCCTGCTTTACGGCACCGGCATGCGCTTGATGGAATGCCTGCGCCTGCGGGTGAAGGACATCGATTTTGCGCGGCGCGAAATCCTGGTGCGCGATGGCAAGGGCCTCAAGGATCGCGTCACGGTGCTGCCGGATAGCCTGGCGCCGGGGCTGCTGGCGCAGTTGCAGCGGGCCCGCGAACTCCATGTGCGGGATCTGGCGGCTGGGCATGGCGAGGTTCATCTGCCTTTCGCGCTGGATCGCAAATATCCGGGGGCGGCACGCGAATGGATGTGGCAGTACGTGTTTCCCACCGGGCAACTGTCGGTCGATCCGCGCTCGGACACGGTGCGTCGCCACCATGTGCACGACCAGGCCGTGCAGCGGGCGATACGCGCCGCGGCCGTCGCGGCGGGGATCGACAAGCCGGCATCGCCGCATACGTTGCGCCATTCCTTCGCGACCCATTTGCTGGAGGGGGGCTACGACATCCGTACCGTGCAGGAATTGCTCGGACACTCGGATGTCAAGACCACGATGATCTACACCCATGTCCTGAACCGGGGCGGGCGCGGAGTGATCAGCCCGGTTGACCGGATTGCCCCGCCGGTTGCGCGCGAGCCGGCGGCGGAGTATCTCGTCGCGGCCTGATTGTGTCGGGGCGCCGTCCCGCCGGCGCCGACTCTCCTCACGCCACGCCGACCTGCTGCGCCTTGGCGCGCTGGTGGCGGTTGTTGGCGATCAGTGCCACCAGCACGATCAGTGCGCCGGTCAGTTCGATGGCATCGGGGCGGCGGCCCTGGGCGATGGCGATCAGGTAGGTGATGACGGGGGCGAAGTTGGCGAACAGCCCGGCCGAGATCGGGCCCAGCTTGGCCACGCCCATGTTCCAGAACAGGATGCCGAAGACGCTGACGCAGAACACCGTGTAGGCCAGCTCCGGCCACACGGCGACGAGTTGCGCGGCGGAGGGCGGCGTGCTGTGCCCGGCCTGGGTGGCGATGGCGACGGCGAGCACGATGCCGACGCAGCCCAGCGCACACGACAGCGCCGTGTAGCGCACCGGCGACCATTTCGGGAACTGCTGCGCGCCCAGGGTGTAGGCGGTCCAGAACAGCGAGGCGAGGAAGACCAGGGCGTTGCCCAGCGCGTCGCCGCCGATCAGGCGCCGCAGCTCGCCCGAGGTCACCACCAGCAGTTCGCCGATCAGCGCCAGCGCGATCATGGCCTGGGTGAAGTTGTCGGGCCGGCGATGGGTGCGCCACCACTGCACCAGGGCCATCTGGATCGGGCCCAGCGCCAGGATCATGGCGCTGATTTCTGGCCGCGTCAGGCGCAGGCCCTCGAACAGGGCGACGCCGAAGCCGGTGAAGCCGCAAACGCCGAAGGCCAGGATCTTCCACGACTGGCCCTCCGTGCTGATCCTGTCGCGGCCTTCGCGCAGCCACAGCAGGGCGAGGAAGACCAGCGCCGCGGTGCCGAAGCGCATCAGGGTCAGCCAGTAGGGGTCGACTTCGCGCAGCGCCGACTTGGCCACCGGCAGGAAGGCGCCCCAGATCGCGATCACCAGCAGCATGTAGAGCGTGCCCTGGCGGTGTGCCCTCTGTGTCGGCGTCATGCCGGGCTCAGAGGTGGAGCAGGCCGCCGGCGAGGTGGCGCGATTGCGCCAGGCGGGCCAGCGTCGGCAGCAGGTTGAGGCCGGTGTCGCGCTTGAGCCGCGTGGCCGCGGCCCTGAGTTCGCCCAGCGGCGTCGCCCGCGTCGGCGGCACGGCGGCCAGTGCAATGGCATTGCCGCTGTCGCAGGAGGGAAAGGCCATGGCGTGGCCGTCGAAGGCCTCTTCCAGGCGCTTCACGCTCTGGCGAAAGTCCTTGCGCCGCGACAGCAGGTTCACGCAGATCAGGCCGTCCTCGGCCAGGCGGGCGCGGCAATCGAGGTAGAAGGGCAGGGTGTCGAGCCGCCCGGTGCTCGCCTCGGCGTCGAAGCCGTCGACCAGGATCAGGTCGTAGGCGGCCGCCGAATCGATGACGAAGTCGGCGCCGTCGGCGTGGTGGATCTCGATTCGTTCGTCATCATCGGGCAGCTTGAAGAATTGCCGCGCCGCGGCGGTGACGCGCGGCTCGATCTCGACCACGGTGATCTTTGCCTGCGGCCGGTGGCGATGCAGGAACTTGGTCACTGAGGCGGCGCCCAGGCCGACCTGCAGCACGCGGCGCGGCCAGTCGGCATCGTTGAGCAACAGCGGCACCATCATTTCTCGCGTGTAGTCGAGCTCCAGCGCGTACGGCCGGGCGATGCGCATCGCGCCCTGGATCCAGCTCGAACCGAAATGCAGGTAGCGGACCCCCGCTTCCTCGCTGATGTCGATGTTCAATGCAGGACGCGGCCTTCGGGCGGGAACAGCTCGTCGAGGATTTCGGCGCCGAAGCGGTATTCGTGGCCGCAGATTTCGTCTTCCACGGCGATGATATCGGCATCTTCGAGCATGGCCTCGACTTCCTCGCGGCCCAGCGTATAGAGCATGGCGCGCACTTTTTCCACATCGCGCGGGCAGTGCCATTCGGCCGCGCGCGGCGGGTAGAGGCGCAGGTTCTCTTCGTGGAACAGGCGCGTCAACAGGGTCGCGGGCGGCAGCCGCAGTTCGTCGGACTTGACCGTGGCGGCCAGCGCCTCGATGCGCTCCCATCCGTCGGGGTCGAGCACGTCGGCGTTGGGCAGCTTCTGCAGGAAGAGGCCGCAGGCGGATTCGCCGTCGGCCGCCAGCCACAGCCGCGCCGGCTGCTGTTCGGACTTTTCCAGGTAGTGCTCGAACACCGCGGCGACCGTTTCGCCGGCCAGCGGCACCACGCTCTGGTAGGGCGTCTCGGCGTTTTCGGTTTGCAGCGTCAGCACCAGCTGGCCGTCGCCGAGCAGGGCGGGGACGCCGGCCACGTGGGCCGGGGCCTCGTCGGACAGGCTGCTGCGGGCCATGCCGCGCAGTTGCAGCTTTTCGTTGCAGTCCATCACCAGCATCGAGACCGGGCCGTGGCCGCTCATCTGGAAGCCGATGCGGCCAGGCGCCTTGAGGTTGCTGCCGATCAGCGCGGTGACGGCGGCCAGCTCGCCGAGCAGCTCGCGCACCGGCGCCGCGTAGCCGCGGGTGGCCGTCATCTCGGCCCAGGACGGCCCGAGCTGCACCAGCGCGCCGCGGATGTCGAGGTCTTCGAAGAGGAAGCGATGGACGGCGTCCATGGGTGGTGTCGTTAGCCAACAATGAACGATCGCTGGGGCGCCCCAAATATCGAGCGCAGCGAGCCGTTCAGGAACCCCCCGCGAGGGGGGCGAAGGGGGGCGGGCCGAGCTTGCCAGCTCATGGCAAGGCAATGGCGCGAGCCATGGTTGCTGCGCAGGTGGAGATCGAAGGCATAGGCGTCACCTGACAAAGCTGTCGAACAGCGTCGGATCGAAGCCGACCAGGATCTGGCCGGAATCGTTTTCGACGATGGGGCGGCGGATCACGCTGGAATGTTCCATCATCAGCGCCACGGCGGCGCTTTGCGTGGTGATCGCCTGCTGCTCGGGCGTGAGCTTGCGCCAGGTCGGGCCCTTGCTGTTGACCAGCGTCTGCCAGCCGAGGCTGCGGCACCACAGCACCAGCCGCTCGCGCGGTACGCCCTGCTTCTTGTAGTCGTGGAATTCGTAGCTGATGTGGTTGGCTTCGCACCAGGCAAAGGCCTTCTTCATCGTGTCGCAGTTCTTGATGCCGTAAATGCGGATCATTGCCGGGTTTTCGCGAGTTCGGGGAATGGTCGAATCATAGCAAACGCCAATCGCGCGTTCCGCGCCTGCGAACCCCGACCGGATCAAGGCAGAGGGCAGTCAAACGCGGCATAATCCCCGCGCCATGAATACTTCTTTCCTCCTGCGCCGTGTCCTGCCGGCGCTCGTCGTGGTCGGTGTCGGTGCCGGCCTGTTCTTCTGGAAGACCCAGGCCAAGCCGGTGGCCGTGGTGCTGAAGTCGGTGGACCGCGGCAAGGTCGAGGCGACGGTGGTGAATACCCGCGCCGGTACGGTCGAGGCCTGCCAGCGCACCAAGCTGTCGACCATCATGGGCGGCCGCATCGAGTATCTCGGCGTCAAGGAAGGCGACAAGGTCAGGAAGGGCCAGTTGCTGCTCAAGCTCTGGAACGACGACCAGAAGGCGCAGCAGGCCCTGGCCGAGGCGCAGCGCGCGATGGCCGCGCAGCGCGTCAGGGAGGTGTGCACCACGGCCGCCAGCGCCACGCGCGAAGCCGAACGCCAGGCCTCGCTGAAGAACAAGGGCTTCGTTTCCGATGCGCGCGAAGATGCGGCGAAGAGCGAGGCGGATGCGCGCACGGCGGCCTGCGAAACGGCCAAGGCCGATGTCGCCCAGGCCGCGGCGCGGGTCAGCGTGACCAAGGTGGAGCAGGGCCGCATGGTGCTCTACGCGCCCTTCGACGGCACCGTGGCCAAGATCGTCGGCGAACTCGGCGAATACTCGACGCCCTCGCCACCGGGCGTGCCGACGCCGCCGGCCATCGACCTGATCGACGAGACCTGCCTTTACGTCAAGGCGCCGATGGACGAAGTCGATGCGCCCAAGATCCAGGCCGGCCTGCCGGTGCGCGTCTCGCTCGACGCGCTGCCCAAACAGCCGCTGCCGGGCAAGGTCAAGCGCGTCGCGCCCTATGTGTTGGCGGTGGAGAAGCAGGCGCGCACCGTGGATGTGGAAGTCGATATCGAGCGCCCGGCCAATGTGAACCTGCTGGTGGGCTACAGTGCGGACGTCGAGATCGTGCTGTCCGCGCGTGAGAACGTGCTGCGCGTGCCCACGGCGGCGCTGATCGAGGGCTCGCGGGTGATGATGCTGAACGCCGACAGCGGCAGGCTGGAAGAGCGCAAGGTCAAGGCCGGCCTCGCCAACTGGGAGTACACCGAAGTCATCGAGGGCCTTGCCGAGGGCGAGCGCATCGTTACTTCGCTCGAACGCGAAGGCGTGAAAGTCGGCGCTCGCGCGACGGCGGCGGCGCAGAGCGCCGCTAACAAATGACGGCATTCCCCCCAGCCTCCTTGCCGGGCAAGGGGGTGACGGAGTCAGCGCCGCTGCGCGGCGTTCAGGAGGATGGGGCGCCGTGTCGCTGATCCGCCTCGCCGGCATCGAGCGCGTCTTCCATCTGGGCGACAGCGCGGTGCATGCGCTCGACCGGCTCGACGTCGGCATCGAGGCCGGCGAGTACGTCGCCATCATGGGGCCTTCGGGCTCGGGCAAGTCCACGCTGCTCAACCTGCTGGGCCTGCTCGACCGGCCCAATGCCGGCAGCTACCAGCTCGAAGGCCGCGACGTCACCACGCTCTCGCCCGACGAGCAGGCCGAGGTCAGGAGCCGCCGCATCGGTTTCGTGTTCCAGAGCTTCCACCTCGTGCCGCGCCTTACCGCCGCCGAGAACATCGCCCTGCCGATGATGCTGGCCGGCATTCCGGCTGCCGAGCGCGACAGACGGGTCGAACAGGCCTTGAGGGATTTCGGCCTCGACCAGCGCAGCGACCACCGCCCCGACCAGCTTTCCGGCGGCCAGCGCCAGCGCGTGGCGATCGCCCGCGCCACCATCATGCAGCCGGCGGTGCTGCTGGCCGACGAGCCCACCGGCAACCTCGACCGCGCCACCGGCGACGACGTCATCCACCTGCTCGAGGAGCTCAATGCGCGCGGCATGACGCTGATCGTCGTCACCCACGACCAGAAGCTGGGCGCGCGCGCGCGGCGGCAACTGTCCATGGAGGACGGCAGGCTGAAGCACGACTCGGCGCGCAAGGGCGCGCTGCCGGTGGCCTGAGGCGGCAATGCGCACCGCCGACGTTTTGCGCTTCGCCCGCGACGCGGCGGGCGGTTATCCGCTGCGCACCGGGCTCTCGGTGCTGGCGATGGCCATCGGCGTCGCCGCCGTGGTGGTGCTCACCGCCTTGGGCGACGGCGCGCGGCGCTACGTGGTCGACCAGTTCTCGGCGCTGGGCAGCAACCTGGTCATCGTCCTGCCCGGGCGTTCCGCCACCGGCGGTTTCAACCCGGCCAATGCGCTGACCACCACGCCGCGCGACCTCACGGTGGACGATGCCTTCGCCCTCACGCGCCTGCCCTCGGTGCGCCGCGTGGCGCCGCTGGCGGCCGGCAATTCCGAGATCAACGCCAACGGCCGCCTGCGCGAAGTCGTGGTGGCCGGCACCGCCGCGCCCTATCTCGACATTCGCAGCTTCAGGATGGCGCAGGGGCGCTTCCTGCCCGAGGCGGACTGGAATCGCGGTGCGCCGGTGGCGGTGATCGGCTCGAAGATCCAGGAGGAAATCTTCGGCGGCCGCCCGGCCGTGGGCGAGCTGATCCGCCTCGGCGACCGCCGCCTGCGCGTGGTCGGCGTGCTCAAATCGGTGGGGCAGGGCCTGGGCATGAACACCGACGAAGTGGTCTTCGTCCCGGTGAGCCTGGCGCAAAGCATGTTCAACACCAACACCCTGTTCCGCGTCCTGATCGAGGCCAGGAGTCGCGACGACATCGAGGTGGTCAAGCGCGAGGTCCTGGCGCTGCTCAAGGCCCGCCATGGCAACGAGGAGGATGTCACGGTGATCACCCAGGATGCGGTGCTCGCCACCTTCGACAAGCTGCTGCGCGCGCTGACCGCCGCCGTGGCCGGCATCGCCGCGATCAGCCTGGCGGTGGCCGGCATCCTGGTGATGAACGTGATGCTGGTCGCCGTGACCCAGCGCACCGCCGAGATCGGCCTGCTCAAGGCCCTGGGTGCGCGCGGGGCGACCATCCGCGACGCCTTCATGGCCGAAGCGGCGATGCTCTCGCTGTTCGGCGCCTTCACCGGCTATGGCCTCGGCCTCTTCGGTGCATTCATGCTGCGCCAGATGTACCCGGTATTTCCCGCCTATCCGCCGGACTGGGCGGTGCTTGCGGCGCTGGGCACGGCGCTCTCCACCGGCCTCCTGTTCGGCATCATGCCGGCGCGGCGTGCCGCACGCCTCGATCCGGTGCAGGCGCTGATGAAGCATTAGGATGAAACCCTCTCCGGAGTTTCGGCTGGCGCGCGATCGGGACGACGGGGCATTCTGCTCCGCTCATGTCACCCGGCGCCGGCCTTCGGCCGACGCCTCCTTCTTTACTTCGCTGCGCAGAACGCCCCACCCTCCCGATCCGGTGACGCCCTTGCAGGGTTGCGGTTGCAAGGCAGAAGCGCATCCCGCCAAGGATGGCCGGTGTCCGGATCCGGTAAGTAAAGGGGGAGAGCCTAGCGAAGCCAGGCTCGGAGGACATGGACGGAGCCGGACACCGGCCGTCCTTGGCGCCGAGGATGCCCTACGTAACGGCGCTTTGCATCTGTCGGTATCACGGACCAACTGACATGGGCATCACCGATTTCCTCGCCCTGGCCATCCGCGCCATCGCCGCCCAGCGCCTGCGCAGCTTCCTGACCCTGCTCGGCATCGCCGTCGGCATAGCGGCGGTGATCCTGCTGACCTCGATCGGCGAGGGCATCCACCGCTACGTGCTGGGCGAGTTCACCCAGTTCGGTACCAATGTGATCGGCGTGCACCCGGGCAAGACCAAGACCGGCGGCGGCGCGCTGTCCGGTCTGCCGAGCAGCGCGCGGCCGCTGTCGCTGGATGATGCCGAAGTGCTGAAGCGCCTGCCCAACGTGGTGGCGGTGACGCCCAGCGCCTTCGGCAATGCCGAGGTGCATGGCAATGGCCGCGTGCGCCGCGTATCGATCTACGGCGTCGGCCCCGACATGCTGACGGTATTCAAGGGCCGGGTCATGAGCGGCAGCTTCCTGCCCGACGAGGAAGCCGGCAGCGCGCGCGCACAAGTGGTGCTGGGGCCGAAGCTGAAGAACGAATTGTTCGGCGCGGAAAACCCGCTCGGCGCGCGGGTGCGCATCGGCGGCCTGCAATTCCGCGTCATCGGCGTCCTGGCGGGCAAGGGCCAGTTCCTCGGCATCGACCTCGACGACACCGCCTTCGTGCCAGCGGCGCGGGCGCTGGAACTGTTCAACCGCGAGGGCCTCAACGAGATCGACGTCGCCGTCGCCGAGGGCGTGCCCGCCGCCTCGGTGGTCGCGGCGATCAAGCAGGTGATGAAGGACCGCCACGGCCGCGAGGATGTCACCATCATCAGCCAGGAGGAGATGCTTACAACGCTGTCCTCCATCCTCGACGTGCTGACCATGGCGGTCGGCGCGCTGGGCGGCATTTCGCTGCTGGTCGGCGGCGTCGGCATCGTCACCATCATGACCATCGCCGTCACCGAACGCACCAACGAGATCGGCCTGATGGTGGCGCTGGGCGCGCGGCGGCGCACCATCCTCGGCCTTTTCCTCGGCGAGGCGGTGGCCCTGGCGGCGATCGGCGGCGCCGTCGGCCTCGTCCTCGGCATCGGCCTGGCGCAACTGATTGGCCTGTTCCTGCCGGCGCTGCCGGTGCATACGCCCTTGTCGTTCGTGGTGCTGGCCGAGGTGCTGGCCGCCGCCATCGGCCTGGCGGCGGGCGTGCTGCCGGCGCGCCGCGCCGCGCAGCTCGACCCGGTCGAGGCCCTGCGCACGGAGTAGCAGCGGGGGCGCCGGGTATTACGCCATCATTCCATCGGCAGCTTGCGCGCCTTCCAGTCGGGCATGCCGTTGCGGTACCAATGCACGTTCTTGTAGCCGGCCTTGGACATGACCACGGCCGCCTTGTAGGACTTCCAGCAGGTACCGGAATTGCAGAACACCACGTAATCCTTGTTCTTGTCGGCGATCTTGGCCATGTCGAACTTGTCCTGGGCGGCGTCGAACTTGACGTCCTTGGCGCTTTTCTCGGGATCGTAGGGGACGGAAATCGCGCCCTTGATGGTTCCCTCGGAGAATTCGCTGGTTTTGCGCGTGTCGATCAGCACCGCGCCCTTGCCTTGCAGGGCCTGGACCGCAGCGGCCTCGATCAGCTTGACGCCGGCGGGTGCCGCGGCCGGGGTTTCCTGCGCCAGGGCGATGCCCGTGCCGAACATCAGGCCGATTCCGGCAGCGGCGAGCAGTGCGTGTTTGTATGCGTTCATCGATGGTCTCCTCGGATGTGGGATGGGCGGTGCTGTGCAACCGGGTTCGAAGTTTCGGCGCCGGGGCGGCAAAGGTCAATGCTGGCGGCGAAAAACAGGCTTGTGCGTCCATCAATTTGTTGCGACGCGAAAAGTGCCTGCTTCGACGGTTTCGGCGGTACCCCGGCGGATGCTGAAAGTCTATCCCTTAAGTCAGGCGAATGGGATAAGTAGAAGCCGCAGGATTTTGCGTGATCCACGGATTCACAGGGTGGGGGGGAATTTGTGACCATCGGCATCCTGTGGATCTGTGCCCGGGGGAGGAGACCATGAAAATCGCCGGACTGGTGACCAGGCTTTCGATACGCGCGCGGCTGATCCTGGTCGGCGTGCTCAGCGTGGCCCTGCTGTTGCTGCTGGGCGGCATCGGCCTCCATGGCCAGCAGCGCGCGACGGCTGCGTTCGGCGACGTGCGCGACCATGCGGTCAAGCCCCTGCTCGACATCAGCCGCATCGATGCCGCGCTCAGGGACGTGCGTTTCTGGATGGCTGGCGTTTCCCTGGAGGTGGTCTCGACCGCCGGCGCGCGCCAGCACCTGAAGAAAACCCGCGAGCAGTTGCCGGCGCAGTGGCAGGGATTCCTCGCCGGATACCGGCCCGCCGACGAGGCCGCACGCAAGGCGGTGGAGGCCATGGGCAAGGAGATCGAAGCCCTGTCGCCGCTGTTCGATCTCCTCGATGCGGCCTATGCCGCGGAGGATCGCGCGGCGGTGCTGGCCATCCTCAACGAGCAGTGGCCGCGGGTGAACAAGCACCTGATCCGGCCGCTGGGGGAACTGATTCCCGCGCAGGTGGACAGCGTGGGCAAGACGTTTGCGGCGACCGAAGCGGAGGGCGCCCGGCTGACGCAGATCGCCGTCGCCGCCAACCTGGCCGGCATCGTCGTCCTCGGCCTGATCCTGCTGCAGGTGATTCCGTCCCTGACGCGCGGCATCGCCGCGCTGCGCGGCGTGCTGGCGCGGGTGGCCGAAGGCGAACTCGGCGTCACGCCCGACCTGCGGCGCGGTGACGAACTCGGTGACATGGCGCGCTCGCTCGAATTGACCTTGCAACGCCTGCGGGACATCATCGGTGGCGTGCACGACGCCGCCGACGGTCTCGCCGACGCTTCCGGCCAGGTGTCCGCGACGGCGCAGACACTGTCGCAGGCGGCATCCGAGCAGGCCACGCTGATCGGCGAGGCGACGGCCTCGATGGAGGAAATGACCGCCTCGATCACGGCCAACACGGAAAGTGCGCGGCTCACCGATGCAACGGCTGCGGCGGCGACCCGGCTGGCGACGGAAGGCGGCGATTCGGTCGGCCTCACGGTCACGGCGATGAAACGCATCGCCGAGCGCATCGTCATCATCGATGACATCGCCTATCAGACCAATCTGCTGGCGCTGAATGCCGCGATCGAGGCCGCCCGCGCCGGTGAACATGGCAAGGGCTTCGCCGTGGTCGCCGCCGAAGTGCGCAAGTTGGCCGAGCGTTCGCAGGTGGCGGCCCAGGAGATTGGTACCGTGGCCAGGGATTCGGTGCGTCTGGCGGAGCGCGCGGGATCCCTGTTCGACGAAGTCGTGCCCTCGATCCGCAAGACCTCGCAACTGGTCGGCGAAATCGCGACGGCGTCGCAGGCGCAGTCGTCCGGAGTTGGCCAGATCAACTGTGCCATGGGGCGGCTCAATACGGCGACCCAGCAGAACGCCTCGGCCTCCGAGGAGCTTGCCGCCACGGCGGAGGAAATGAACGGCCAGGCGGCGCAGCTACAGGACCTGATGCAGTTCTTCCACGTCGGCCGGCCCGCCTAGCCTACCAGGGGAGGCCCCGACTCTGCCGGGAAGGCAGTAGAAGTTTGACGAATAGCGGAGTCCATCGGAGGAGACTTACTATTTCGCCAGTTGGGGCAGTCGCTGTAGCTCTTTTTGCATTTGTTGCATGACCGAGACTGCTGCGCGTTTGCCGGACAGGGAAAAGTCGGATTTGAATTCCTCATATTCAGCACGCCCGGCTGCCGTAACGGTGGGGGTCGCGAGAACATTGCCTTCGGGATCGGCGATTCTGCAGGTAAGCGTGATATAGAAGGCTGTGGGTGGCCAGGTGAATGGGCTCGGAGAGGATGAGTCGGTTTTTACCGTCGGAGTAATGACGTATCGGATGGCCTTGTCCCCGAGTTCGGCACGATCCGAGGTTGATTTGAGCGGTACAACGTTCTTGAATACATTGCCAAGCATTTTGTAGAACGCCACTTCGAGATCGCTGTACGGCGCGTATGTCACCAGATCTCCGCCGCCGCCTGGCGTGGTTACCTTGCTGTCGCGAATCTCGGGGGCAATGTAATAGCCAACATTTGCATCGATAACCGGGCTGTCGGGACCAGGTTCGATTTTGGTGATGTCCGGCCCGATTGCGAGAGGATGAGCGCAGCCTGTCAGCGCAACGACGACCGTGGCGGTGCAAAGCAGACTAAGGCCGCGAGAAAAACCGCCTATCACTTTCCAGGTGTTTGCTTTCATTGCAGGGCTTTCACAAATTCCGGATCCGAGAATAGGTCCGAGAGCAAATTCTTTACCATTCGCGGGTATGACTGCTGGGCATTTGGAATCGCGATTGCTCCAACAAAGGATGACTCCCATTCGAGTCGTGCCGACTTGGTTTTGTCGAATTGGCGTACGCCATTCCGTGTAACCACGAAGTTGGCGGATATTTCCCCAAAGCCCTTTGAAACTCCAGATGCATCCAGGTCATTGCGCAGGAGCACGCCGGATATTTCTATCGTGGAGTTGGCATCCAGCTTTCCTGCAAGCGAAAGTTCCAGTCTCAGTGCCTCGGTCAAATAGGCGGCGTACGAATTCGCATAGGGAGATTGTAGGGAAGACCCGCGCAGAGATATGGGATTGGCGTTCGCTGGATCCGCTGCTGATTGGAAACTTCCCACCTTGGTCTGAGCAATTTTTCCGTTTTTCAGGAGTTGGACATTATCGATTGACGGTGAGTAGTTTGGAGCAACAATGGCGCATCCTCCGGTGAGGACTACAAGTGCAACAAGAGCGGATGACAAGGCTGAATGCCTTGATGCGTTGGTGATAGTCATATTTCTTCCCGTAGAGAACATTGTTGAGTCAGATCAGTTTCTATTGTCAATTGAAGCTGTTTGGTTGTTGATCGCCGCTTGCTCCTGGTTTTTATCGACGGTTACCATCTCCCCCATTTTTACTTGCAGCTCATTTGGATAGTCATATCCGGTACCCTTGTTGTGGTCGATCAGGGCGCCGATGCCTCCACCGAAAATGACATTCCCCCACATGCCACCGGCGGCGCGGGAGATGGCTCGCAGGAATCCATCCGCAATCCCCGCTTTTCTGCATTCAACTACCAGATCTTCGGCAGATCGGCGGATCGCGACAAATGCCGGGCTTGTCGTGTCCCAGGTACCTTTGTCGTTCTTCAATGAGCAGTTGGCTTTCTCGACGGGAACGCCAGCCGAGGTGCGCGTCGAGACGGACACTGTCTGGATTTCGCTTGACGTGATCGACGCGCAACCGGAAAGTGAAGTCAGGAGAGCCAAAATTGCAACGTGCCTTGGAGCGAATTTTGCCGGCGATTCGTTGAATAGAATTGATTGGGTATGCTGGGTCACAGGGCGCTGAATTTCTGTTTTTCGCATGATGGATGTTAGCTGGCTGGTAAAGATAACGTCATTATTATATCCGGATGATGATGGTGAGGTAGAAGTGCATGTTCGCATCGCGATGCATCTCAGTCCAATTTTGAATTGTTGGATGATTTACACATGAATGACTTTTTGGCTTGCAAACTCTCCATGCTCGATCTCGTCGCCGTGCGCGAGGGCGGCACGGTGGCTGAGGCGCTGGCGATCTACCGCGAACGCTTCCGGCCCTCGGCGCTGCCGTGATCGGCTCGCCCGATAGTGCGCGCGCCGGCTTCGCCGCGCTGCATGGAGCGACGCAGGCCGATGAGTTCATCCTGGTCTGCGACATTTTCGATCCGGTGCTGCGCCTGCGCTCGCTGGACATCGCCGCCGGAGCAGTGAAGTGAGACGACGCATTGCGCTACTGGCGGTGCTCGGGATGGCGGTGGCCGCCTGCGCGACCAACCCGGTAACCCGGAAGTCGGAACTGGCCTTCGTCTCCGAGGCCCAGGAAATCGGCATCGGCACGCGGCAGTACCAGCCCAGCCAGCAGTCGGCGGGCGGCAGGTATGTCCTCGATCCGGCGCTCGCCGCCTATGTCGCCGAGGTCGGCATGAAACTGGTCAGGGTCAGCGACCGGCCGAAGCTGCCCTTCGAGTTCGTCATCATCAACGACTCCGTGCCCAATGCCTGGGCGCTGCCGGGCGGCAAGCTGGCGATCAATCGCGGCCTGCTCACTGAACTGAAGAGCGAGGCGGAACTGGCGGCGGTGCTCGGCCACGAAATCGTCCACGCCACCGCGCGCCACGGCGCACGTTCGGTGGAGCAGGGCACGCTGCTGGCCGCCGGTGCCGCGATCATCGGCACGCTGACGGCCGACAAACGCAATGCCGACCTGATCGAGTTCGCCACCCAGGGCGGCGCGGCCCTGATCGGCCTGCGCTACGGTCGCGAGCACGAACTGGAAGCGGATCATTACGGCATCGATTACATGCTGCGCGCCGGCTACGACCCGCAGGCGGCGGTCGAGTTGCAGCAGACCTTTGTCCGCCTTTCCGGCAACAAGCCGCCGAGCTGGCTGGAAGGCCTGTTCGCCAGCCATCCGCCCTCGCAGGAGCGCGTCGAGGCCAACCGCGCGCGTGCCGCCGGCGTGTCGGGCAAGTTGTTTCGCGGCGAGGAAATCTATCGGCAGAAAATCGCCGGCCTGCTCAAGACCCGGCCCGCCTATCTGGCTCACGACGAGGGGCGCAAGCTGCTGGCAAAGGAGCCCGAAAAGGCGCTGGCCAGGGCCGAAGAAGCGCTCCGGGTCGAGCCGCGCGAAGGCCTGTTCCACGCCCTGCGCGGCGACGCGTTGAAGCGCCTGGGCCGCGTCGCCGAGGCAGAGAAGGAATACGACGCGGCGATCAAGGCCAACGGCGACTACTTCGCCTACTACCTGAATCGTGGCCTGGCGCGCCAGCAGCTGGGCAACCGCCCCGGCGCCGAGGCCGACCTGGAGCAGGCCAACCGCCTGCTGCCCACCGCCGCCGCGCATTTTGTGCTGGGCAAGCTGGCGCAGGGCGCCAACAATTTGGCCAAGGCGATCGAGCACTACCGCCTGGCGGCCGGATCGGATTCCGAGGTCGGCCGCCGCGCCGGTTCCGCCCTGGTGCGCCTCGACCTGCCGCGCAATCCGGCCGCCTATGTGCTGGTCGAGCCGGTGGCCGACCAGGCCGGCAATCTTGCGCTGCGCGTCAGCAATCGCGCGCCGGCCAGTCTCGGCAGCTTGCGCGTGGCGGCGCTGGCGCCGGGTTTCGCGCGTGAATACACGCCATCCGGCGTGCTCAAACCGGGGCAATCGCTGCTGGTGGACATGAAGTTGCGCCTTGCGGAACTCGGCGGCGCTGCCAACAGCCTGCGCGGACAGCTGCGCGCGGCGGAAGTGCTGGAGTAGCTGGCGCCCTCAGGCGATGGCCGCCAGCGGCTGCACCGTCACCGTGTCGCCAGCGCCGACTTTGCCGCGTTCGTGTTCGAGGACGATGAAGCAGTCGGCTTCGGCCATCGAACGCAGCACGCCCGAGCCCTGGGCGCCGGTGGGGCGCACGGTCCACTCTCCCTGGGCGTCGCGGCCGAGGATGCCGCGCTGGTATTCGGTGCGGCCCGGAGCCTTCTTCATCGGCTCCAGGCAACGCGCCTGGAAGGACGGCACGACGGGCAGCGGGTCGAGTCCGGCCAGCTTGAGGATGGCCGGGCGCACGAACTGGTAGAAGGTCACCATTACCGCCACCGGGTTGCCGGGCAGGCCGAACAGCCAGGCGCCGGGGCGGTCGGCTCCGTCGGGTTGGATGCGGCCGAAGGCCATCGGCCGGCCGGGCTTCATGGCGATCTTCCAGAACGCGACTTCGCCCAGTTCCGCCATCAACTGCTTGATGAAATCGGCCTCGCCGACCGAGACGCCGCCGCTGGTGATGATGACATCGGCACAGCCGGCGGCGTCGCGGAAGGCGGCTTCCAGCGCCGCCGGGTCGTCGCGCACCACGCCCATGTCGATCACTTCGCAACCCAGGCGCGTCAGCATGCCCCACAGCGTGTAGCGGTTGCTGTCATACACCGCGCCCTCGGCCAGCGGCTCGCCGATGCTGCACAGCTCGTCGCCGGTGGAGAACAGCGCCACCCGCACGCGGCGGCGCACCGTGACTTCGGCAATCCCGAGCGAGGCGACGATGCCGATCTCGGCCGGGCGCAGCTTGCGCCCGGCGGGGATGGCCGGTTTTCCGGCCTGCAGGTCCTCGCCGGCGCGGCGCGTGTTCTGCCCGCATTGCTGGCCGGGCGGGATGATCACGGTGTCACCCTCGACTCGGGTCACTTCCTGGATGACGACGGTATCGACGCCCTCCGGCAGCACGGCGCCGGTCATGATCCTCACCGTCTCGCCGGCGCCGACTTTGCCGGCGTAGGCGCGCCCGGCAAAGGCGGTGCCGATGTTCCTCAGCCGCGTTTCGCCCGCAGTTGCGTCCCCCGCGATGAGGTCGGCACCGCGCATCCCCCAGCCGTCCATGGCCGAGTTGTCGTGGGCCGGCACGTCGATCGGCGAGATCACGGCGGCGGCCAGCACGCGGTCCAGCGCCTGGCGGACGAAGAGCTTTTCGGTTCCGGTGACCGGCGGCAGCAGGCCGAGGACCAGTTCGCGCGCGCGATCGGCGTGCAGCGAATTCGGGTCGTAGTTGTCGGCGCAGGAGAGGGCTTGCAGTAGCGAACTCATGGTGATGAGGGGCGGGTTTAGCCGCCGATGTAGGACATTTCGATTTTCTTCGTGCCAGGCTTCGGTGTCGCTGCGCTGCGGATCTCGGAATAGCGGTCGTCACGGCCGCGCCAGAGCGCGGCAAATTCGCGGCGCAGGGCCTCGTCGCCGCCGCCGCGGCGCAAGAGCGCGCGCAGGTCGTGACCGCTCTGCGCGAAGAGGCAGGTGTAGAGCAGGCCCTCTGTGGACAGACGGATGCGGGTGCAGGTCGAGCAGAAGGCCTGGGTCACCGAGGAAATCACGCCGATCTCGCCGCCGCCATCGACATAGCGCCAGCGCTCGGCGACTTCGCCGCTGTAATTGGGATCGATTGCTGCCAGCGGGAATTCGGCGCCGATGCGGGCCACGACCGCGGCCGAGGGCAGCACCTCGTCCATGCGCCAGCCGTTCGACGAGCCCACATCCATGTATTCGATGAAGCGCAGGATGTGCCCGGAGTGGCGGAAGTGGCGCGCCAGCGGCAGCACCTGGTCGTCGTTGGCGCCGCGCTTGACCACGCAATTCACCTTGATCGGGGCGAGGCCGACGGCGGCCGCGGCGGCAATGCCGTCGAGCACGTCGCCGACGGCGTAATCGACGTCGTTCATGCGCTTGAAGGCGGCATCCTCGATGCCGTCGAGGCTGACGGTGACGCGGTGCAGGCCGGCGTCCTTCAGTGTGCGGGCCTTCTTCGCCAGCAGCGAGCCGTTGGTGGTGAGGGTGATTTCCACCGGCAGCCTGGCCAGGCGTTCGATCAGGCTCTCGATGTGCCGGCGCAGCAGCGGCTCGCCGCCGGTGATGCGGATTTTCTCGACGCCGAGGTCGACGAAGACGCGGGCGATGCGCTCGATTTCCTCGAAGGAAAGCAGGCTGGCGCGCGGCAGGAAGGCGTAGTTGTCGGTGAATACTTCCTTGGGCATGCAATACACGCAGCGGAAGTTGCAGCGGTCGGTGACCGAGATGCGCAGGTCGCGTACGCGGCGGCCGCGGCGGTCGACGAGATCGCCCTCGGGCGCGGCGGCGAGGTCGCGCGCCGGCGGCAGGCTGGCGCGGATGATGGGAATGATGCGGTCGGTCATGGTAGTGAAGAATATACACCGCCTGCCGTCGGCTTCAGCCCGGCAGGTCGTCCTGTCCGCCGGTGCGCCGCCGGCTTGCGTGGCGACCGGGGGTGCGCGAGCTTCATGCGCCGCCCGCGTAGCGCAGGCGCCGCCGTTCGCTCGCCGGCCGCGTCAGGTGGTCGAGCGGCAGCACGTGGGATTGCTTCACGCGTTGCAGGGCGATGTGGGTACGGACCTGGGCCACACCGGGCAGGCGCAGCACGCGCTTCATCATGAGCTCGGAAAAGGCCGGCAGGTCGGGCGCGACGATGCGCAGCAGGTAGTCGGCGTCGCCGCTGACCGACCAGCAATCGAGCACTTCCGGCATGTCGGCCAGCGCGCCCTCGAAGGCTTCCGACTGCGGTTTGCCGTGGCGTTCGAGCACCACGTGGGCGAAGGCGGTGACGCCCAGACCCAGGCTGGCGGGGTCGAGCAGCGCAGTCTGGCCGACGATGATGCCGGCCTCGGCCAGGCGCTGCAGGCGACGGCTGATCTGCGAGGCGGAGAGGTGTACGTGCTCGCCGAGCGCGGTGTGGGTGGCGGCACCGTCGCGCTGGATGGCGTCGAGCAGGGCGAGGTCGTGGCGGTCGATGGTGATAGTTTGCATGAAAATGTGTATCGGCGCATAAAACACGCATGATACGGCAGTAATGCTTATGTAAATGCATGCCAACGTCGGCAAGTGTGCGCAAGAATTCGTTCCATTCCCTCCCGGAGCCGTAGCCATGAATCTCGTCGAATCCCTGCTGCAAGCGCTCAAGGACCACGGCGCCCGCGAGATCTTCGGCATCCCCGGCGATTTCGCCCTGCCTTACTTCCGCATCATCGAACAGTCGAAGATCCTGCCGCTCTACACCCTTTCGCACGAGCCGGCAGTGGGCTTTGCCGCCGATGCCGCATCACGCGCCCACCAGGGCCTCGGTGTGGCGGCCGTGACTTATGGCGCCGGCGCGCTCAACATGGTCAATGCGGTGGCCGCGGCCTATGCCGAAAAATCGCCGCTGGTGGTGCTTTCGGGCGGGCCAGGCAAGGGCGAGTCGCGTTCGGGGCTGCTGCTGCACCATCAGGCCAAGACTCTCGATTCGCAGTTCCAGATGTTCCGCGAGATTACCTGCGACCAGGTGCGGCTGGACGATGCCGCACGCGCGCCGGCCGACATTTCGCGCGTGCTGGGCAATGCGCTGCGCAATTCGGAGCCGGTGTACATCGAAATCCCGCGCGACATGGTGGGTCTGCCCTGCGCGGCGGTGCCACGTGCCGCCGCAGTGGAAATCGACCCTGAAGCGCTCGCCGCCTGCGTCGAGGAAATCCTCGCACGCCTGGCGGCGGCAACCTCGCCGGTGCTGATGGCCGGCATCGAGGTGCGCCGCTTCGATCTGGAAGACAAGGTGGCCGAACTGGCGCGACGTCTTGGCCTGCCGGTGGTGACCAGCTTCATGGGGCGCGGCCTGCTCGCCGCGCAGGAGGCGCCCCTGGTCGGCACCTACATGGGTGTCGCCGGCCTGCCCGAGATCACGCGCCTGGTCGAGGGCTCGGACGGCCTCTTTCTGCTCGGCGAGATCGTCTGCGACACGAACTTCGCGGTGTCGGAAACCAAGATCGACCTGCGCAAGACCATACAGGCGCTGGATGGCCGCGTTACCCTGGGCTACCACGTCTATCCCCGGATTCCGCTGGCGGCCCTGGTCGACGGACTGCTGGCGCGCGCCGGGCGGCTCGACCGGCCTTGCCACATCGTGCCGACGGCCTATCCACGCGACATGCCGGCGGATGGTGCCGGCATCACCCCGAGCGACATCGCCACGGCGGTGAACGACCTGATAGCGGCGCACGGTCGCATGCCGATCGCCGCCGACATGGGCGACTGCCTGTTCACGGCCATGGAAATCGAGCACACGGCGCTGGTGGCGCCGGGCTATTACGCCACCATGGGCTATGGCGTGCCGGCCGGACTCGGCCTGCAGGCGGCGACCGGGCAGCGGCCGCTGATCCTGGTCGGCGACGGTGCTTTCCAGATGACCGGCTGGGAGCTGGGCAATTGCCGGCGCTACGGCTGGGACCCGATCGTGCTGCTGTTCAACAATGCCAGCTGGGAGATGCTGCGCACCTTCCAGCCCGAGTCCGGCTTCAACGACCTCGGCGACTGGGGCTATGCCGACATGGCGGCCGGCCTGGGTGGCGACGGCGTCCGGGTGGGGACGCGCGCCGAGCTGGAGGCGGCGCTGGAGCGGGCGATGGCGACGCGTGGCCGCTTCCAGCTGATCGAGATCGCGATTCCGCGCGGGGTGCTTTCCGCCACCCTGCAGCGCTTTGTCGCCGGGGTCAAACGACTCAGTTCGCCGCCCCGGCCCGCGGAAATTACGACGTGAGCGAGGGCTAAAAATACGCTAGGCTAGCGGCATGTCGCCCCCATCCCTGCCGGCCTTCCTGCGGCGTTGTTTCGTGCTGCCCGCGCTGCTGCTCGGCCTGGCCGCGCCGGTGCTTGCCGAAGACCAGGAGATCGAGGCGCCGCGCGTGGCATCGGTCCTGGAGCAAGGCCTCGCCGCCGAACTCGGCAGCGGGCTGGGGCGTAATCCCGAACTGGCCATCGCGCTGTACTGCCATGCCGGCACCCTGGGCAGCGCCGAGGGCTACTTTCGCGTCGGACGCGTGCTTGCCCTCGGGCCGGACTACATCCGCAATGCGGCACTGGCCAATGCCTATTTCGCCCTTGCCGCGCGCCTCGGCCATCGCGCGGCGGAGGATGCCTTCGATCAGACGGTCGAAGCCGCCGCCCTGGAAGACGATTGCGGCAAGTTCGTCGCCGGCCTGGAACGGCAGCGCTTCGACCTCGACGGCTACCTGGCGGGGCTGACGCCGGTCAAGCGCGGCATCGCCGACCTGATCCGCCGCCTGGCACCGCGCCATCAGGTCGATGCACGCCTGGCCATCGCCGTGGCCCTGGTTGAATCCAACCTGAACCCCGGCGCGCGCTCGCCGAAAAATGCCGAGGGCGTGATGCAACTGATCCCCGGCACCCAGCAGCGCTTCGGCGTGCTCGATCCCTGGGATGTCGAAGCCAACGTCAAGGGCGGCCTGGCCTACCTGAAGTGGCTTGGCGTGCGCTTCGGCGGCGACTGGGAACTGGTCGCGGCGGCCTACAACGCCGGCGAGGGCGCGGTCGAGCGGCACCGGGGAATCCCCCCTTACCGCGAAACCCGCGACTACGTGCGCCGCGTGCTGTTCTTCGCCGGCCGGCATGCGGTCCGTTCCGGCCAGGGCTAGCGTTGACCTCGCGAGTGCAATGCCGCGGTACCGCAAGCTGGGGCAAAATGCCTGCCCCGTGGCGCAGCGGCGATCGCCGGACAAGCAAAAGGATTGAATGTTGAGGGATTTCGTATTCTGGACCGCGTTCGCGGCCGTGATGCTGGGTATCGTGTTTACCTTGATGCAGAACTATCGACGCGCGCGGGCACGGGAGCTTGAGCTGGAAGCCTTGCATGCGCAAGTCCTCGCCGGTGCGGTGGCGAGCAAGGCGGCACCTGGCGCCGAGGCGGGCGAGACACCCGCAGGGCCGGCGGCAAGCGCGTCCGTCGCCTTGCCGCCATCCGATGTCGCGGCAAAGGAGGCGACCGCGGCCGTGGTCGAGGAGGCGCCTGCCAGTGAGGCCTTCGATCCGACCAAGACACGCCTGTTGGTGCGCGCCGAAGCAACGCCGGCGACCGCCGGCGCGCCGGGCGGCATGCCGGCCCTGGTCTGCCTCGACGGGCGTCAGAAAGGCCTGCGGTTTTCGATACCCGCGCTTGGCCTGACCATCGGCCGTGCCAAGGACAACGACGTGATCATCATCGACGGCCGCGTATCCGCCCATCATGCCTGGATCGGCATGGTCGACGGACAGCCGACCTTGCGCGACTACCAGTCGCTGAACGGTACCTTTCTCAACCGGAAGCTCGACGTTGCCGTCAGCGAGGCGGCGCTGGGCAATGGCGACATCCTTCAATTCGGCAGTGCCGGCGGCGACTCGTATCGATTCGTCGTCGAGTGAGGCGCGCCGCCGCGCCGGCCGGGGCAGGTTAATGAATCTCCCGCGTCTCCAGGAACACCACCTCGGGATGCCGCTCCTGGGTCATCGAGAGATTGACGCGGTTGGGCGCCAGATAGACATAGTCGCCGGCGCCGTCCAGTGCCACGTTGACGCCTGATTTGTCGGCCAGGGCGCGGATGGCGGCATCATCGCCGCGCAGCCAGCGCGCGGTGGCCACCGGGTAGGCTTCGAAGATGCAATCGACGCCGTATTCGAATTCGAGGCGATGGGCCACCACGTCGAATTGCAGGGTGCCGACCGCGCCGAGGATCAGGTCGTTGCTGTGGATGGGCTTGAACAGTTGCGTCGCGCCTTCCTCGGCCAGCTGCTGCAAGCCTTTCTGCAACTGCTTCATTTTCAGCGGATTCCTGATCTGGGCGCGGCGGAAGTGTTCCGGCGCGAAGCAGGGGATACCGGTGAATTTGAGGTCCTCGCCTTCGCTGAAGGCATCGCCCAGCAGCACCGTGCCGTGGTTGGGAATGCCGAGGATGTCGCCGGGCCAGGCTTCGTCGGTGGTGTTGCGGTCCTGGGCCATGAAGGTGATGGCGTTGTTCACCGCCAGGATCTTGCCGGTCGAACGCTGGCGCAGCTTGATGCCGCGCTCGAACTTGCCCGAACAGACACGCACGAAAGCGATGCGGTCGCGGTGCCTGGGGTCCATGTTGGCCTGGATTTTGAAGACGAAGCCGGTGAACTTTGGTTCGCCGGGCTGCACGCTGCGGGTTTCGGTGGCGCGCGGCTGCGGTGGCGGCGATAGCTCGACCACCGCATCGAGCAGCGACTGCACGCCGAAATTGTTGATCGCCGAGCCGAAGAACACCGGCGTCTGCTTGCCGGCGAGGTAGGCGGCGCGATCGAAGGTATGCGAGGCGCCGCGCACCAGCTCGACTTCCATGCGCAGTTCCTCGGCCTGGTCGGGGATCAGCTGGTCGAGGCGGGGGTTGTGCAGCCCCTTGATGACCTCGGCCGTGCCCTTCTCGGCTTGCGCGTCGAAGAAGCTGATGCTGTCGTCGTAAAGATGGTACACGCCACGAAAACGCTTGCCCATGCTGATCGGCCAGGTCATCGGTGCGCACTGGATTTCCAGCACGGATTCGATCTCGTCGAGCAGCTCGATCGGCGGACGGCCTTCGCGGTCGAGCTTGTTGATGAAGGTGAGTATTGGCGTGTCGCGCAGGCGGCAGACATTGAGCAGCTTGATGGTCTGCGCCTCGACGCCGTTGACCGAGTCGATCACCATGACGGCGGAGTCGACCGCGGTCAGGGTGCGGTAGGTGTCTTCCGAGAAATCCTCGTGGCCCGGCGTGTCGAGCAGGTTGACCATGCATTCGCGGTAGGGGAACTGCATCACCGAGCTGGTGACCGAGATGCCGCGCTGCTTTTCCAGTTCCATCCAGTCCGAGGTGGCGTGGCGGCTGGCCTTCCTCGCACGCACCTCGCCGGCGACCTGGATCGCGCCGCCAAACCAGAGCAGCTTTTCGGTCAGCGTGGTCTTGCCGGCATCGGGGTGGGAGATGATGGCGAAAGTGCGGCGACGGGCAAGTTCCTGGTCGAGCTGGGACACGGCAGCGGGGGTGGGGAAGGGCGAAGGGGCGCGATTATACGGTGTGCGCCGCGCCCCGTGGTCCGGACTGGAAGCCAGGCGTGGGGGGGCGCTGCCTTCCCGGGGCAAGATTTTTTGCTTTTGAATCAAGCGTAATGGCCGCAGCATGTAGAATTTGCGCTGCATAGCCAGCGTTCCCTTCGTCTTCGATGCCCCCCGACCCGCAGCCCGCAGCTCCCGAGCCTTTGCAGCGACCCCATGGTGGCATGCGCCCGGTGCTGCTGACACTGGCGTGCACACTGGCCCTCACCCTGGCGGTATGGCAGCACAGCCGGATGGAAGTCGAACGCCATTTGCGCGTGGAGTTCGAGGCCGAACTGGCCAAGCTCCGCACTGACCTGAATGCCCGCCTCACCGGCAACGCGCGCGCCCTGCGCGCGGCGGTCGCGCTGTTCAATGCCAGCGACGAGGTGACGAGCAGGGATTGGGCGGATTTTGTTCGCAGCCTGCGTCTGGAAAAGGACTTTCCCGCGATGCGGGGGATGTTCTTTGCGCGCGACGTCGATGAGTCCGGCCTGAATGCGCTGCTGCGCGAAATGCGTGCCGCCGGCGTCGCGGATTTCTCGGTGCGGCCGCCGGGACGGCGCGAACGTTATGTGATCAACGTTTTCATGGCGCCCGAAGACGCCGGCAACCGGCGCGCATTGGGCTACGACGTGTGGCAGGACGCGGAGCATCGCGCCGCCATGCAACGTGCCCGTGACAGTGGCGAGCCGGCGATTGCCAGGCTGGCGAAACTGAATATCGACGAGCAGGGGCGGCAAATGCCGGCCTTCATCATGTATTTGCCGGTGCCGCCGCGCGCCGACGGCAGTCAAGGTGGTTTCGTCCTCAGCCCCTTCCGCATGCCGGTGCTGATGGACGAGCTGTTTCATCCCGCCCGGCGAGGCATCGCATTGACCATCCATGACGGCGACACGCGGCATCCCGATGCGCTGTATTACCGGAGCCACGCGAATTCACCGCAGGGTCAGGCGCGCTTGACGCACAGCGAATCCTTCAGTTTCGGCGGCCGCCAATGGCGCCTCGATTTCGCCAGCCTGCCGGAGTTCGACACCCGGGTCGAGGACGGGCATCCGCAGCAGATGCTGATCGGCGGCATGATGTTCAGCCTGCTGGCCGCGTTCGCCGCCTGGGTGCTGAGTACGCGCCGCGACCACGCCCTGGGCCTGGCGCGCGACATGACCCGTTCCTTGCGCGAATCCGAAGCGCGGCTGCGGGTGCTGATCGACCACGCGCCGGAACCCATTGTCGTCTATGACGCGGATGCCGATCGCTTCGTGGATGCCAATCCGCGCGCCGAGGCGCTGTTTTGCTGTCCGCGCGAGGAATTGCTGACCGCTTCCGCGGCCCGTTTCTATCCGCCTGGCATCCATGGCGGCAAGACCGCCACCGTGTTGGCGGACGAGATGCTGGCGCGTGCCATGTCCGGCGAACAGGCGCTGTTCGATCGTACCCTGTGCAACGCGCGGGGCGAACTGGTGCGCTGCGAGATGCGCCTGGTGCGCCTGCCGGCCACCGACCGCCGCCTGGTGCGCGTCAGCTTCATCGACATCACGCAGCGCAAGCGGATCGAGGCCGATTTGCAGGTGGCGGCGATCACCTTCGAATCGCACGAAGGCATGCTGGTCACCGATGCCGAAAAGAAGATCCTGCGCGTCAATCGCAGCTTCTGCGAAATCACCGGCTACGAGGCGGGCGACGCGGTCGGCCAGACGCCGCGCCTGCTCAAGTCGGGACGCCACGAACCGGCCTTCTACCAAGCCATGTGGGAGGCGATAGTCGGCAAGGGCACCTGGAGCGGCGAGATCTGGAACCGGCGCAAGAACGGCGAAATATTTCCCGCCTGGACCAGCATTACCGCCGTGCGACGCGGCGATGGCGGGATCAGCCATTATGTCGGCACCTTTACCGACATTACCCAGCGCCGCGCCGCCGAGGACGAGATCCGCCACCTGGCTTTCTATGATGTCCTGACCCATTTGCCCAATCGGCGCCTGATGCTCGACCGCCTGCGCCAGGCGCTGACCGCCAGCGCGCGGCATGGACGCCACGGCGCGTTGATGTTGTTCGACCTCGATGATTTCAAGACGCTCAACGATACCCTCGGTCACGACGTCGGCGACCAGTTCCTGATCGAGGTGGCGGCGCGCCTGGAATCCTGCATCCGCGAATGCGACACCGTGGCGCGCCTCGGCGGCGACGAGTTCGTCGTCATCCTCGAGGAACTCGACGCCGGCCTGCTCGCGGCGATGCAGGCCGAGAGCGTGGCGGTCAAGATCCAGGGCGCGCTGAACCAGCCCTACCTGCTCGACCTCAGCCTGGCCGGCGGCGAGGCCAATACACGCAGCTATCACTGCACCTCCAGCATCGGCATCACCCTGTTTCGCGACCACGATGTCGCGGTGGAGGAACTGCTCAAGCGTGCCGACACCGCCATGTACCAGGCCAAGGCGGCCGGCCGCAACACCTTGCGCTTTTTCGATCCGCAGATGCAGGCCGCGGTCTCGGCCCGTGCCACGCTGGATACCGATCTGCGCGCAGCGATCGCCGAAAGCCAGTTCGCGCTGCACTACCAGCCGCAGGTCGACGGCAGCGGCCGCATGACCGGCGTCGAGGCGCTGCTGCGCTGGCTACATCCGCGCCGTGGCCTGGTGATGCCGGCGGAGTTCATCGACCAGGCCGAGTCGACGCGCCTGATCATGCCGCTCGGCCGCTGGGTGCTCGAAACCGCCTGCCATCAGTTGGCGGCATGGGCGCGCCAGCCTGGGCGTGAGCGGCTCGACATCGCGGTCAATGTCAGCAGCCGCCAGTTCCACCAGGCCGATTTCGTCGACCAGGTCAAGGCCGTGCTTGCCGCCACCGGCGCCGATCCGCGCCGGCTCAAGCTGGAAGTGACGGAAAGCCTGCTGCTGCACGATATCGAGGACGTGGTGGCGCGCATGACGCAGTTGCGCGCCCTGGGCATCAGCTTCGCGCTCGACGACTTCGGCACCGGCTATTCCTCGCTCTACTACCTGAAACGCCTGCCGCTGGCGCAGCTGAAGATCGACCAGTCCTTCGTGCGCGACGTGCTGAGCGATGCCAACGACGCAGCCATCGCCCGCACCGTGATCGCGCTGGGGCAGAACCTGGGCCTGGCGGTGATCGCCGAGGGCGTCGAAACCGCCGGCCAGCGCGATTTCCTGATGGTGCATGGTTGCCACGCCTTCCAGGGCAACCTGTTCGGTGTTGCCTGCGGCGCCGAGGAGTTGTTCCCCGGTCCGGCGGCGGAACCGCGCGAGGCCTGATCAGGTCGCGGCTTCGAAGTGCTCCAGCAGCAGTTGCACGCTCTGGGTGCCGTTCCACTCGTTGATATCGACGCGAAATGCGGCCGTGATGCGATCCGGTGCCGCCTCGGCGGCATTGAAGCGGATCGCGTCGTAACGCTGGGTGCCCTTTTGCAGCTTGAGCTTGAGGTGTTTGTCCTTGAGGATGCGCTGGCTGATTACGTCGAAACGGTCGGCGAACAGCGGCGGCGGAAAGCCCTGGCCCCAGACTTCCTGCTGCATCATGCGCACGGCATCGATAGAGTAGTAGCCGGATTCCAGCGCGCCGTCGGTTTCCAGGCTGCGCGAGAGTTCCGCCGGCGACAGCAGCTCGCCGCAGACCTGTTCGAAGGCGGTCTCGAAGCGCGGCAGGTCGGCCGCGCGCAGGCTCAGGCCGGCGGCGGCGGCGTGGCCGCCGAAGCGCAGCAGCAGGTCGGGGTGGCGCTTGGCCACCAGGTCGAGCGCGTCGCGCAGATGCAGGCCGGGGATGGAGCGGCCGGAAGCCTTCAGCTCGCCGTCGTTGCCGGGGGCGAAGGCGAAGGTGGGGCGGTGCAGCTTTTCCTTGACGCGCCCGGCGAGGATGCCGATCACGCCTTGATGCCAGCCCGGATCGAACAGCGTCAGGCTGGCGCGGCTGCCTGGGTCGAGCCTGGCCAGCAGCAGTTCGGCGTCGTCGCGCATGTCGGCCTCGATGCTGCGTCGCTCGCGGTTGATGGCGTCGAGTTGCTGGGCGATGTTCATGGCTCGCGCCGGATCGTCGGTGATCAGGCATTCGATGCCCAGCGCCATGTCGGCCAGGCGCCCGGCGGCATTCAGGCGCGGGCCGATGGCGAATCCGAGGTCGAAGCCGGCGGCACGGGCCGGTTCGCGGCCGGCGATGGCGAGCAGGGCGGCGATGCCCGGCTGCATGCGGCCGCTGCGAATTCGCGCCAGGCCCTGCGCCACCAGGACGCGGTTGTTGTGGTCGAGCGGCACCACGTCGGCCACCGTGCCCAGCGCCACGAGGTCGAGCAGGGCGGCGAGCCTGGGTTCCGGCTGTGTCGCATAGCTGCCGCGCCGGCGTAGTTCCGCACGGGTGGCCAGCATCAGGTAGAACATCACGCCGACGCCGGCCAGCGCCTTGCTCGGGAAGCCGCAGCCGGGCTGGTTGGGATTGACGATGGCGACGGCATCCGGCAGTTGCGCGCCAGGCAGGTGATGGTCGGTGATCAGCGTGTCGATGTCGAGGCGCCTGAGCTCGGCGACGCCCTCGACGCTGGCGATGCCGTTATCCACCGTGATCACCAGGTCGGGCTTGCGCGTCGCGGCCAGTCGCGCCACTTCCGGCGACAGCCCGTAACCGAGCGTGAAACGATCAGGTACCAGGTAGTCCACCGCGGCGCCCATCATGCGCAAGGCGCGCAGGCCGACGGCGCAGCCGGTGGCGCCGTCGCAATCGTAGTCGGCGACGATCAGCAGGCGCTGGCCGGCGGCGATGGCCTCGGCCAGGCGCCGGGCGGCGGCGACGATGCCTTTCAGTTCATCGGGCGGCAGCAGGGCGCTGGCACGGGTGTCGAGTTCGTCCATGCTGCGCACGCCGCGCGCGGCGTAGAGCCTGGCCAGTAGGGGATGCACGCCGCCTTGTTCCAGGCTCCAGACGGCTCGCGGCGGGACGTCGCGGACGGTGATGCGGGTCATGCGGTGGCTTTCAGCGTGATATACCAGGATGGATCGCTTGTGATATCGAGCGCAGCGAGCCATTCAGTAACCCCCCGCGAGGGGGGCGAAGGGGGGCGGGCCGACTTTGCTCGCCCGTGGCGGGACAAGAATGCGAGAGTTCCATGATCAGAGGGTGGCTCTCGGAGCCATGGGCGTCAGGGTGAAGGCTTCCGCCAGTGGGCGCGGTTTGCGCCAGAACTTCCACAGGTCGCTGCGAGCGACGTGCAGTTCGACGCCGCCGTGTTCGCCGGGGGCGAGCAGGCGCAGGCGATCGAGGCGGCCTGCGCGCAGGGCGGCCAAGGCCGGTGCCAGCCAGTCGGCTTCGAGTCGGGCGAGGGCGTCGCGCCAGGCCAGCGCGTCACCCAGGCGGGCCGGCGCGGCGAGGGCGTCGAACAGCGCCAGGGTGGAGTGGCCGCGCTCGGCGTCGAGGCGCGCGGGCAGGGGCCGATGGGCGACGCCCTGCCATACGGCGAGGCCCAGCAGCACCGGGTCGGCCGCCCACAGCAGGTCGTGGCGGCCGGGGCTTGCGGGCAGCGGCCGGCCGCCGCCCCAGGGCCACAGGGAATTCACCGTCGGCCGCCCGGCGGCTTCGCGCGCCAGATTCACCGGGTGGGCATGGAGCACCATCTGCGCCTCGTTCAGTGCCTGGCGCCAGGGCCGGTAGTCGGCATGCGTCGGCAGCGGCGCGACGGCGCGGCCTATGCCCGGTTGCAGCGCGGCGAAGGCCGGCGCCGGCCGTTGCAGGTGCAGGTTCCAGCATGGCGGCGCCAGGCGCTCGAACTCGCCGAGCGGCGCAAAAGTCGGCGCCAGCGACACGGCGAGCGCCTCGGCTTCGCTGGCGTCGAGGTCCAACTGCGTCGGATCGTCGAGCACCATGCTGCGTTCCTCGAAGCGCAGCCGTACCGGATCGAGACATAGCCATTCCGCATCGTCGCGGCTGCGGCCAAAGGCCAGCCGGCGCAGCGCCGCCGCCGCCACGGACGTGCCGGCGCCGAGCTCGGCGGCCATGAGCCCTTCGGCGTCGGCCGCGGCAGCAGAACCCAGGCGGCCACGCCCCAGCAGCAGCGAAAACGCCGGCAGCGGCAGGTCGCAGGTAAGGTCGGCCAGGGCCTGGCGCGGCCAGATCAGGCCGGGTACGACGAGGGTCAGCATTCAGGGATCAGAGGTCAGGGATCAGGAATCGGACTATACCGACGAGGCGCGCACTTATACTGATCCCTGATCCCTGATCCCTGATCCCTGATCCCTGATCCCTGATCCCTGATTCCTGATTCCTGATTCCTGATCCCTGATCCCTGATCCCTGATCCCTGATTCCTGATCCCCGAAATGTACGAACTCCTGATCGGCCTGCGTTACACCCGTGCCCAGCCGCGCGAAGGTGCCGCCAACCGCTTCATTTCCTTCATCGCACTGATTTCCATGCTCGGCCTGGCGTTGGGCGTGGCGGCGCTGATCGTGGTGTTGTCGGTGATGAACGGCTTCCAGAAGGAATTGCGCGAGCGCATCCTCGGCGTGGTCTCGCATATCCAGGTCAGCGGCGGTGGCGGCGAGCTGGAGGACTGGACCAGGGTGTTGCAGGGCGTGGCGCGCCATCCGCGGGTCAAGGCGGCGGCGCCCTACGTGCAGCAGCAGGGCATGCTGAGCTTCGACGGCCAGGTGCGCGGCATGATGCTGCGCGGCATCCTGCCCGAGGCCGAGGACAAGGTGGCGAACTTCGCCCGCTACATGAAGGCGGGCAAGCTCGACGCCCTGCGCCCCGGCGAATTCGGCATGGTGCTGGGCAGCGAACTGGCGCGTGCCCTGCGCGTGCGCCAGGGCGACAAGATCACGCTGCTGGCGCCGCAGGGGCTGGTGACGCCGGCGGCGGTGCTGCCGCGCGTCAAGCAGTTCCGCGTGGTCGGAATTTTCGAGGCCGGCATGTTCGAGTTCGATTCCGGCCTGGCCCTGGTGCACATGGAGGACGCGCAAAAGCTGTATCGCATGGACGAGCGCGTCAGCGGCGTGCGGCTCAAGGTCGACGACCTCTTCGCCGCGCCCCAGATCGGGCGCGAACTGATGCGCTACCTCGACGGCGAGATCTGGATCAGCGACTGGACCCGCAGCCACGCCAATTTCTTTCGCGCGGTTGAAATCGAGAAGCGCATGATGTTCCTGATCCTGCTGCTGATCGTTGCCGTCGCCGCCTTCAACATCGTGTCCACGCTGGTGATGGCGGTGCAGGACAAGCGCGCCGACATCGCCATCCTGCGCACCCTGGGGGCGAGCCCGCGCAGCATCATGGGCATTTTCGTGGTGCAGGGCACGCTGATCGGCGTGGTCGGGCTGCTTGCCGGCATCGCTGGCGGGGTGGCGCTGGCGCTCAACATCGACGTCGTGGTGCCGGCACTGGAGCGCGTGCTGGGGATGCAGTTCCTGGCCAAGGACGTGTATTACATCAGCGAGCTGCCGTCCGACCTGCATTGGTCGGATGTGTGGACCATAGGCAGCGTGTCCTTCCTGCTGACTCTGCTGGCGACGCTGTACCCGAGCTGGCGCGCTTCGCGCACGCAACCGGCGGAGGCGCTGCGCTATGAGTGATCCGGTGCTCCATTGCACGGGGTTGGCCAAGGTCTTTCGCCAGGGCGCGGCGGAAGTGCCGGTGCTGGGTGGTGTCGAGCTGGAAGTCGGCGCCGGCGAGACGGTGGCCATCGTCGGCGCCAGCGGTTCGGGCAAGAGCACGCTGCTGCACCTGCTGGGCGGGCTCGATGCGCCGAGCGCCGGCCGTGTCGAACTCCAGGGACGCGATCTGGCGGCCCTCGGCGAGTACGAGCGCGGCCGGGTGCGCAACGTCGCGCTGGGCTTCGTTTACCAGTTCCATCACCTGCTGATGGAATTCAGCGCCGTGGAGAACGTGGCCATGCCGCTGCTGATCCGGCGTCTGGAACGGCGCGAGGCGCAGCGTCAGGCGGCGGCGGTGCTGGAGCGCGTCGGACTTGGCCATCGCCTGACGCACCGGCCGGGCGAGCTTTCCGGCGGCGAACGCCAGCGCGTTGCGGTTGCGCGCGCGCTGGTGACGCAGCCGGCCTGCCTGCTGGCCGACGAGCCGACCGGCAACCTCGACCGCATCGCCGCCGATGCGGTGTTTGGCCTGCTGCTGGAGCTTTGCCGTGAGCGCGGCGCGGCGCTGGTGCTGGTGACCCACGACGCCGAGCTGGCGGCGCGCGCCGACCGCGTGCTGCACCTAAACGACGGTGTGCTGCGCGCGGCGTGATGCGCGCCGGCGCCAGGCGCGCACCAGGTAGATGCGCCAGGCCAGCTTGACCAGCAGGTAGCCCGCCAGCGCCAGGCCCGAGGCGAGCAGCACCAGGCCGACCGCCAACGGCGTGCCGAGCCCGGCCATCCAGTCGATCAGCATGCCGATCCAGGCGCTGAAGCTCTCCTCGCCCCAGTCGGGCGGCGGCACGAAGCGCTGGCCCGGCCCCGGCGTCACCCACTGGCCGATGGCATAGGCCACCACGTAGAGCGGCACGATGGTCAGCGGGTTGGTATAGATCGTGGTCAGCATCGCCAGCGGCAGGTTGACGCGGAAGAGCACCGCACAGATCGCCGCGCCGAGCATCTGCAAGGGGCCGGGGATCAGGCCGCAGAACAGGCCGGCGGCAACGGCGCCCGCCGCCGAATGGCGGTTGAGATCCCACAGCCGGGGGTGCAGCAGGGTGTTCTCGAAGGGCTGCAGCCAGGGGTTGGCGCGGATCGCCTCGTGGTCCGGCAGGTATTTGCGAATCCGGTGGCGCATGGCGGGCGGCGCGGACCGCCGTCAGACGATGCGCAGGGCAAGTTCGCCGATGCCCTCGATGCCGGCGCTGACCCGATCGCCGCGCAGCACCGGGCCGACACCTTCCGGCGTGCCGGTGAAAACCAGGTCGAAACCGATGGCATAGCCCCATGAATAGATGCGGTGCACGGGAAAGCGGTCGTCGCTGCCGGCAACGGCAACGCAGGGAAGCGGATCGGGAGTGAAGACGTGGCTCATGGTGGCTCCGTGGGGATGCCTGATTATCCACCAGAGTCCGGCCGAGGCTGTTGCGTTGCACAGTAAATTCGGCCGGGGCGCCATGCCAGCCCAAGCTGGCGTGGAAACCAGGAAATGCGGCATCGCGGCAATCCGGTGCAATCGACATGGAATAAATGGCCGCATCAGAAATATGGTTTGGACAGCGGCATCGCACCCGGCCAACAATTCGCTTGACCCATCCATCGCGGCGGGCTACACAACATTAAGGAGGAAACGACACCATGCGCAAGTATTCCGTGCTGCCTCATCGGCTCCTGCAGCCCCACACCGCGTTTCATGTTCCCCGCCAGGAACTGCCGCCCCGCGTCGGACTCGACGATCCGGCGGAATCGGTGATGACGGATTTCAGGAAGGTCACCGCCTTCACCATCGACCCCGATGTCAGCGTCGATACGGCGGCGCGCGTGATGCGGCGACGCAAGGTGCATCTGCTGCTGGTGGTCGATGTGGACAACGAGATGCTGGGCCTCATCACCTCCAACGACCTGATCGGCGAAAAGACCCTGCAATGCATCTCGGCGCGCGGCATCGCGCGCGCGGATGCGCTGGTGCGCGACATCATGACCGCCCAGGACCGCCTCGAAGTGATCAGCATGGACGATGTGGCGCATGCCAACGTCGGCCATGTCGTGGCGACGTTGAAGGCCACGGGGCGGCGACACGCCGCCGTGGTCGACGAGGACGCCGCCGGCCGCCAGGTGCTGCGCGGCCTGTTCGCCGCCTCGCAACTCGAACGCCAGCTGGGCGAGGCGGTCAGCACGCCGGAGATCGCCAACACCTTCGCCGAGATCAGTGTCGCGCTGAAGTAGCCGTCCTCCCGCATTCCGGGCGCATGGTCTAATTCGGACCATGCGCCTGTTTGTTTTTTTCTTTGCCGCCGGCATCTGCGTTCTGCAATGGCAGCCGGCCCTGCCTGCCCCGGCGCTGCTGGCCGGCATTGGCGCGACGGCGCTGCTGGCCCTGGCCTTGGCCGCTACGGGGCAAGAGTCGGCGCCGGTGATACGGCGATCTTCCCGGCCTTTCCTGCTGGCAATCGGTGCCGCCGGGCTCGGCCTGGTCTGGGCGGCAGGCTTTGCCCACTGGCGCCTGGCCGAGGAACTGCCGGCTGACCTTGAGGGTCGGGACATCGAGGTACGTGGCGTGGTCGCCGGCCTGCCGCAGGAACTGGAGCGCGGCCTGCGCTTCGCCTTCGATGTCGAACAGGCCGCGCCGGGCGTACCGCGTCGGGTCTCGCTGGCCTGGTATCGCGGCGGCGACGGCGAGGCGGATGAGAGCCCGCGCGTGCCGGTGCGCGCCGGGGAACGCTGGCGTTTCACGGTGCGCCTCAAGCGTCCGCACGGCAACCTGAATCCGCATGGCTTCGATTACGAGGCCTGGCTGTTCGAGCGCGGCATCCGCGCCACCGGCTATGTGCGTCCGCGCGCCGCGGCCGAACGCCTGGCGGCGTGGGTCTGGCACCCCGGCTACGCGGTGGAGATGCTGCGCGAGGCGATCCGCGAGCGATTTCGCGCGGTACTGCCCGCGGCGCCCTATGCCGGCATCCTGATCGCGCTCGCCATCGGCGACCAGCAGGCGATCGCGCCCGAGCTGTGGCAGGCCTTCGGTCGTACCGGCATCACCCACCTGATGAGCATTTCCGGCTTGCACGTGACCATGCTCGCGGGTCTGGCCTATGCGCTGGTGAATTGGCTGTGGCGACGCTCGCCGCGCCTGCCCTTGCACTTGCCGGCGCAGAAGGCGGCAGCGCTCGGCGGCCTGCTCGCCGCTTTCGCCTATTGCCTGCTGGCCGGCTTTGCGGTGCCGGCGCAGCGTACGCTCTACATGCTGGGCGTGGTGGCGCTGGCCCATCTCGCCGGGCGCGAACTTTCCGCCTCGCGCGTGCTGGCGCTGGCCCTGCTGTTGGTGCTGCTGCTCGATCCCTGGGCGGTGCTGGCGGCCGGCTTCTGGCTGTCCTTCGGCGCCGTCGGCCTGCTGTTCCTGATCGGCGGCGGGCAGCTGGGGCCGGCGCACTGGCTGCGGGAATGGCTGCGCGCCCAATGGGCGGTGACGATAGGCATGCTGCCGGCGCTGCTGATGCTGTTCCAGCAGTTCTCGCTGGTCTCGCCGCTGGCCAATGCCTTGGCGATTCCATTGGTCAGCTTCGTCATCACGCCGCTGGCCCTGCTCGGCAGCCTGCCTGCGCTCGATCCGGTGCTGGCCCTGGCGCACTGGGTCACCACGGCAATGATGGTGGCCGTCGACTGGCTGGCGGCGCTGCCGCTGGCGGTCTGGCAGCAGGCGGCGCCACCCGTCTGGGCCATGCTCCTGGCGCTGGCCGGCGGCGTCTGGCTGCTGCTGCCGCGCGGCTTCCCGGCGCGCTGGCTGGGCCTGCTGTGCTTCCTGCCGCTGCTGACCACCGAAGCGCCGCGCCCGCTCGCCGGCACGGCGCAAGTCAACGTGCTCGACGTCGGACAGGGCCTGGCGATCCACGTGCAGACGGCCGCACACGACCTGCTGTTCGACGCCGGACCGGCGTTTTCCGCCGACGCCGACAGCGGCAATCGCATCATCGCGCCCTACCTGCGGGCGATGGGCGTGCGCCGGCTCGACGCGATGGTGATCAGCCATGCCGACAAGGACCACGAGGGCGGCGCCGCCTCGGTGCTGGCGGCGCTGCCGGTGGATTTGCTGAAAACCTCGCTGCCTTTCGAGCATCCGCTGTCGGCGCAGCCGGTGCGCCATGAACCCTGTGTCGCTGGTGATGCCTGGGAATGGGACGGCGTGCGTTTCGAGATGCTGCACCCGGCCGGCGAGCCGCTGTCGCGCAAGTCCAACGACTTGAGCTGCGTGCTGCGCGTGAGCGCCGGCGGGCGGGCGATGCTGCTCACCTCAGACATCGAGGCCGTCTCCGAGCAGGCGCTGCTGGCGCGTTACGGCCAGCGCCTGGCGGCGGAGGCAATGACGGCGCCGCACCACGGCAGCAAGACCTCCTCGACCGCCGAATTCATCGCCGCCGTCGGCGCCCGCGAGGTGATTTTCCCGGTCGGCTACCGCAACCGTTTCGGCCATCCCAAGGACGAGGTCGTGGCGCGCCATGTCGCCAGCGGCGCACGCCTGCATCGCACCGACCGCGACGGCGCGCTGCGCCTGCTGCTGGCGCCGCAGGGCGTGGCGGTGGGCCACGAGCGTGCCGAAAGTCGGCGCTACTGGCACGGCGCCGCGCCATAATCAGGCGCCATGAAGACAGAAGACACGACTCCTTTCGCCGGACTGGGTCCCGAGCGCATTCTCGATGCCGTCGAGAGTCTGGGTTTTCGTTGCAGCGGTGCCTTGCAGGCGCTCAACAGCTACGAAAACCGGGTCTGGCAGATCGGCATCGATGAGGCCGCGCCGCTGGTGGCCAAGTTCTACCGCCCCGGGCGCTGGAGCGATGCGCAGATCGCCGAGGAGCACGCCTTCAGTGCTGAAATGGCGGCCGAGGAGCTGCCGGTGGTGGCGCCGCTGGTGATCGACGGACGCAGCCTGTACTCCCACGCTGGTTTCCGCTTTGCACTGTTTCCGCGCCAGGGCGGCCGGGCGCCGGAATTCGACCGGGCGGAAACCCTGGAGTGGATGGGCCGCCTGATGGCGCGCATCCACCAGGTCGGCGCGCGGCGGGAGTTCGGTCAGCGTGAAACCCTCGACATCGCCAGCTTCGGCATCCGCTCGCGCGACTGGCTGCTGGAGCACGGGGTGATTCCTGCCGAGCTGGAGCCGGTCTGGGCCGGCGTCGCCGCGCAGGCGCTGGACGGCGTGGCCGAGGCCTTCGCCCGCGCCGGCGCGGTGCGGCCGCTGCGCCTGCACGGCGATTGCCACGCCGGCAATGTCTTGTGGACAGGCGACGGGCCGCATTTCGTAGACTTTGACGATGCCCGCATGGGGCCGGCAATCCAGGACCTGTGGATGCTGCTTTCGGGCGAGGCCGAAGAGATGGGGCGCCAGTTCGGCCACGTGCTGGCCGGCTACGAGATGTTCCGCGAATTCGATGATCGCGAGCTGCAACTGGTCGAGGCGCTGCGTACGCTGCGCCTGATTCATCACTCGGCCTGGCTGGCACGGCGCTGGTCCGATCCGGCTTTTCCGGCGGCCTTTCCCTGGTTTGCGACGCGGCGCTACTGGGAGGAGCGCGTCCTCGAACTCAGGGAGCAGATCGCGGCCGTGGCTGAGTTTCGCGGCTTGCGCGTCGTGATGCCGTAAGCATCGTACGTGCCGCTCGCTAGAATCGGCCGCAAGCAAACCAGGGAGTGATCCATGCGCGAAGCGCGAGTGAAGTGCCTCAGTGCCGCCGGCTTTCATCACATGTCCTACGTGGAATGGGGCGACCCGGCCAATCCGAAAGTGCTGGTCTGCGTGCATGGCCTGACGCGCTGCGGGCGGGATTTCGATTTCCTCGCCGAGGCCATGGCCGGCGAGTATCGCGTGGTCTGCCCCGACATCGTCGGCCGCGGCCGCAGCGACTGGCTGCGCAACAAGTCGCTCTACGTCATCCCGCAGTACTGCGCCGACATCGCTACCTTGTTGGCGAAGGTCGGCGCCGAGAGCGTGGATTGGGTCGGCACCTCGATGGGCGGGCTGATCGGCATGGCATTGGCGATCCAGCCGGAGACCCCGATCCGCAAGCTGGTGCTGAACGACGTCGGCCCGGTGATCACCGCCGCGTCGCTGGAGCGCATCGGCATGTACCTGGGCCGGGCGCCGCGTTTCGACAGCATCGAACAGGTCGAGTCCGCGGTGCGTTTCGTGTCGCAGCCCTTCGGCCCGCTGAGCGATGCGCAGTGGCGCCACCTCACCGTCCATGTCGCGCGCCAGGCGGCCGACGGCAAGTACGAGTTTGCCTATGATCCTGGCATCGCCGAACCTTTCAAGGAAGTCTATGACGCCTGCGGCGGCAAGGATGTCGAGTCCTGGCCGCTCTACGATGCGATCACCTGCCCGACGCTGCTGCTGCGGGGCGTAAATTCCGACCTGTTGACCGCCGAATCGGCGCGGGAAATGACTCGGCGCGGACCCCAGGCGAAACTGCTGGAAATCCCGGGTGTCGGCCATGCGCCGATGATGCTGGACGAGGCGCAAGTGGCTCCGGTGCGCGAGTTTTTGCTCGCCTGAGGGGCGGCTTCGTCTCCCGTTGCATCGCAGCATAGAAATATTTCATGGGCAAATATTTGTCGACCTAGAATGGGAAATGTTTCGCATATCCGGTGGGCGAAACAGAAAATCCAGGGCCGCAGTCGTGGATGGCGTCCCGACTCAAGCCTGCAATCAAATCAGGAGGCATCATGCAGAAATCGTTGCACATCGACCCGAACAAATGCACAGGCTGTTTGCAATGCGAAATGGCGTGTTCGTTCGAGAATCATGGGGTATTCAACATAGCGAAATCGCGGATCAAGGTTTTCAACTTTGAACACGCTGGAC
>JACRLX010000045.1 GCA_016235165.1 Rhodocyclales bacterium | reverse complement strand
CCGACCCCGCACAGGGCACCGCCCAACTCGCCGACTTCGCCCGCGCCATCAAAGGCCTCGGCGCCCAAGACTCGGTCAACTACCTGCGCTTACGCGAAACCTTCCTCGAACAAGACGCACAAAACGGCACCGACCTCGCCTGGGCCATGGACAGCGCCGGCATGAAGGTCTACGACCGCCGCAACATGGGCCAGCGATTGGGGAGCCCGCACATCGAAGGCACCGACGGCTCCGAAGCCGTGCGCGGCAGCCTCACCGAAGGCGACGGCTATCTCAACAGCCTCTACGGCCACGACACCATCCGGGGCACCGCCCGATATGAAGTCCTGATCAACGAGTCCGGCAACAGCCTGCTCTACGGCGCCGGCGGAGCGGACACCCTGCTCGCCGGCGAAGGCGACGACACCCTGGACGGCGGCACAGGGAATGACACCCTCCAAGGCGAAGCCGGCAACGACACCTACGTGTTTCGGCGCGGCAGCGGCGTCATCTGGCTCGCCGCCAACGCCGAAGACGTTGCCTTCAAACGCAACAAGAACGACCTCGTCATCGGCTTCACCGATGCCGTCGACAAGCTCATTGTCGAGAACTACTACCTCGTCACTGCGAACGCCAGCCCGAATGCCGGCACCATCATCACCTTCCGCGACGGCAGCACCTGGAACGCCGCCGCCCTTGACGCATGGTTCGCCCAACCGCACAACGTCGGCGGCGGCAACGACATACTCAACGGCAGCGCCAACGCCGAGACCCTGCAAGGTCTGGGCGGCAGCGACCAGATCGCCGGCAACGGCGGCAGCGACCTCATCGACGGCGGCGCTGGCGCCGACCTGCTGCTCGGCGCCGCCGACTACGACGCCTACACCGACCAGCTCACCCCGGTGCTGCGGGCCAATGGCGACGACACCTATCTGTTTCGTCGCGGCGACGGCAACGACACGATCGTCGATCTCGACGCCACGCCGAACACCGATACGCTAAAGCTCCTCGGCATCACCCCCGACGAACTGAGCCTGAGCATCGCCAATACCCGCTGGGAGCGCACCGGCGCCACCTGGAGCACGGTAGCCGACATCGTCATCGACCTGGGGCAGGGGGACAGCATCACCTTGCGCCAGGCGCTGAACCGCGACGGCCTCGCCGCCGGCAAGATCGAGCGGATCGAGTTCGAGGACGGCACCGTCTGGACCGATGCCGACCTGCGCGCCAGGCTGCTGGCCGGGAGCGCCGGTGACGACAGCCTCCAGGGCTGGGGTGAAGCCGACCGCATCGAGGGCGGGACGGGCAACGACAGCCTCGAAGGCCAAGGCGGCGACGACCTGTTGCTGGGCGGCGAAGGCAGCGACCGGTTGTACGGCGATGAAGGCAACGACCTGCTGCTGGGAGGCGAAGGCGACGACGCCCTCGCCGACTGGGCCGGAAACAACATCCTGAACGGCGGCGCCGGCCACGACACGCTGGACACCTATGGCGCCGGCAACAACCTCCTGAACGGTGACGAAGGCGACGACATCCTGAATGCCGGCAATGGCAGCGACCTGCTCGATGGCGGCAGCGGCGACGACACCCTGAGCGCCGGCGCCGGCCACGACACGCTGCTGGGAGGTGACGGCAACGACCGGCTGGCCGGAGACTACGGCGACGACCTGCTCGACGGCGGCGCCGGCGACGATATCCTGAGCGGGGGCGGCGAGCCGTCCTGGTCGGCGAGCAAATGGACACCCGGCACGGCCAACGGCAACGACAGCTATCTCTTCGGGCGTGGCGCCGGCCACGACATCATCATCGACCGCGACCGTTCGGTCGGCAACTCGGACACCATTCGTCTGGCCGGCGACATCCTGCCCGAGCACGTGCAACTCGCCCATGTCGGCAGCGACCTGATCCTCGGCCTGGCCGACGCGGCGGACACCCTGACCGTGAAGAACTGGTTCCAGGACGGCAGCCGCGAGTGGCGCGTCGAGCAGATCGCGTTCGAAGACGGCACGCTGTGGAACCAAGACCGGATCATCGAGCTGCTTGGCGACGAGGGCCAGGACCAGCTCGATGGCGGCAGCGGCGACGACCTGCTCGCCGGCGGTGCGGACAACGACCGCCTGACCGGCGGCGCCGGCCATGATGTGCTGGCGGGCGGGGCGGGCGACGATTGGCTGGTCGGCGGCGCGGGGACGGACTCTCTGGTGGGCGATGATGCGGTGCCCAGTGTGGCGCGGATGAAGAGTCGGCGCTGGCGGTACGGCGGACGGCACACAGTCCGGTCGGCGAACGACGTGGCGTTTGGGACCAGGAGGCAGGGATGAAACCGATGTTGCCTCCGCGCCGCGTGCCTGATAGCGCCCGCCAACCAAGGCCCATGGTGGCTTCACGCCTCGCGGCCCCTATCGTTCGCCCTATGTCTTTCATGGCGATTGACGAAAGGTCATGACGCTTGTAATGTCGCGACGCCGTCCCACCGATTCGTCACAAAGACGAACGCAAACAACATCCGGGTGCCGAACTGGGCATCCATTCCCACGGAACAGTTGCCAAAGACTCACGTCATCCATGGCGGATGCGGAGTATTGGGGTGGGAGAGGCTTATGCACGGAATTGATTCGTCTGAACGGATACAGCGATGGCGGTACGGCGGGCTGGACACTCATAAGGGGCGCCCGCCAAGGAAGTGCAGACGGCGGATGCGAGGGAAGAACCAGCGCGATTGGGGTTTTGGGGAGAAGACCCCGAGGAATGAATGTGATGCCGAACCCCAATAGCGCCGCTGGCGAGACGCCGAAAAATCACCGGTGAAAGTGCGCAACCGAGCGAATGTGACATGGAGGGGAGAGGCATGACGGATGAAAAAGTGGTACGTCGTCAATCTTTTTTCAAGAGATCGATAAACCGTATTTGGGTTGACTATCAGTCAGGAAAGCCCGTCAATAAGATTCTCTTCTGGATCAGTGACGTGCCACTTGTTGTCTTCTTGATCGGTATGTTGTTCATAGTTTTGTATCGGTTCGGAGCGTCCATTCTTGGGGATTAACAAATGAACATCGTATTGCAACTGCTTGGCGCACTCGTTAACAGCACCATCGGCCCAAGTGCTCTGGTTTTTTCAAAGGGGACAGGGGGACCAATGGACGATTATTCGAGAACGATTGATCCGAATCGTATCGACAGTCTTACGTTTAACCCAAGCGATGGACAGTGGTATGCAGTTCCACCGATTCCTAGCCCTTGGCCGGACCAAAGGGTTTGGAGTGGGAAGGCATCTCCAGATCAGCAAGCAGAACTAAATAGAAAACAAGCTGTAATCAAGGCGTATAACGAACAAGTAGAAATCCATAACAAATGGCATGAAAATGCGCGGAAACGAACGTCCCAAAGCAATGCGCCTCAAACCCGCCGCGACCCGCTGATCCTCGACCTCGATTCCAACGGCATCGCCACCACCAACGCCGCCACGAACGACATCCACTTCGACCACGACGCCAACGGCTTTGCCGAGTCAACCGGTTGGCTGAACCCCAATGACGCCTACCTCGCCTGGGACCGCAACGGCAACGGAACCATCGACTCTGGCAACGAACTCTTCGGCGACCAGACGACATTGCGCTCCGGCGCCAAAGCCGTCAGCGGCCTGCAAGCCCTCGCCGAGTGGGACACCACCAAAGACGGCCAGATCGACGCCGCCGACACCCGCTACAACGACCTGCGCGTCTGGCGCGACCTCAACCAGGACGGCATATCGCAAACCAACGAACTGCAAACCCTGACGGACGCCGGCATTGCCGCCATCAGCCTCGTCGGCACCGCCACCAATGCTCCCTCCGACGCCAACGGCAACACCCTGACCCGGACCAGCAGCTTTACCCGCACGGACACGAGCACCGGCGCCAGCGGCGAAGTCGCCTTCAAACGCGACACAGCGCTTTCCATTCCCACCGCCACCTACCTCGTCACCGACACCATCGCCGCCCAGCCCGACCTATCCGGTTACGGCAACCTGCTCGACCTGCATCAAGCGCTGGCCCAAGAAGTCGGCGCTGGCGACACGGCAATTGCCGCCGCGCTTGCCGCCTGGCTCGCCGCATCCGACCCCGCTGCCCGCGACACCGCCCTCGACCAACCTCCTCTACACCTGGGCCAACGCCGCCAGCGTACTTCCCGCCTCACGCGGCGCGGCCCTGGACGCGCGCCAGATTGCCTTCCTCGAAGCCGCTTTCGGCCAAAGCCTGGGCAACCCCGACAGCAACGCCGCCGTGCAATGGC
>JACRLX010000020.1 GCA_016235165.1 Rhodocyclales bacterium | reverse complement strand
CGGGTCGAGTTCGCGGCGGGCATCGCCGCGGGCGAGGTTACGGTGCGGCATGTGGGGCAGGACATCGTGTTGAGGCTGGACGGCGGCGCGGACGCCCCGCAGGAAGTCCCCTTGGGGGACAGCCTGACCTTGGCGAACTGGGCCGACGGCGGCGGTGCGCTGGTCGAGACGGTGGCGTTTGCCGATGGCACGCGCTGGGATGAAGCGGAGATCAAGCGTGTATCGCTGGTCGGCGGCGCGGGGACGGACCAGTTGGTGGGCTATGCGGGGGCCGATACGCTGGTTGGCCATCAGGGCAATGACGTCCTGGCAGGCTCGGGCGGGGACGATAGCTACGTGTTCCATGCCGGCGACGGGCAGGATGAGGTACGGGACGACGCGGGCAATGATAGGTTGCTGTTTGCCAGCACCGCTGCGGATACGGCGGTAGTCCGGCGGCAGGACAGCGACATGGTGTTGACGACCGCAGTCGGCGATGCGGTGACGGTGACGGGTTGGTTCGCGGACGGCGCGCAGCAGGGCGTGAGCCGTGTCGAGTTCGCTGACGGCGTGGTGTGGGACGCGACGGAACTACGGCGCCGGGCGCTGATCGGCACGGACGGCGCGGACGTGTTGACCGGTTATGCAACTGACGATGTGCTGGCGGGCGGCAAGGCGGAAGACGTGCTTTCCGGGGGACTGGGCAACGATACCTATGTCTTCCGCCGCGGCGGTGGGCAGGACACGATCATCGAGCAGGACGGGACGGCGGGGAACATCGATACCCTGCAACTGGCCGACCTGACCGCGGGCGAGGTGAGCCTCGGCATCGAGGGCCTCGACTTGCTGGTGCAGGTGACGGGCAGCGAGGATGCCGTGCGCGTACTGCATTGGTTTGGTTCGACGGCGACGCGGGTGGAGCAGATCGTGCTGGCCGACGGCACGGTGTGGGATGCAGCGTCGATCCAGTCTCTGGCCAGCCAGGTGACCGGCGCCGACGACTATATCGTGGGCATGGAGACTGACGATACCCTCGATGGCGGCGCCGGCAACGACACGGTTTACGGCGTGGATGGCAACGATGTCCTGATCGGTGGTCGGGGCGATGATCGCTTGTTTGGCGGCTACGGTACCAACGAGTATCGGATCGGACGGGGCGAGGGCTTTGATTACATCTACACGACTGCCTACGGCGATGATTCCATCGTATTCGGCCCGGGAATTACGGCCGCCGACTTGACCATCCAGGTTCGTTCGGAGTACTTGAACGACCCGGACGATACTTGCCAAAACGCCTTGTCCATTGGCTTCGGCAATAACGAAGGGGTACTGGTTCAGGACGACCCGGATGGGGCTTATTCGGACTCGTCGCTTTGGGGATTTGGCCTGCAACATGTGCGCTTTGCCGATGGCAGCAGCCTGAGCATCGACGAGCTTATCGACCGCGCCGACGACGGCGTGATTGGCGGGCACTTTGCCTATGGGGGCGGGGAATTCCTTCGCGGCAGCGTGGCGGAAGACGATATCACCGGCGGTTACGGCGCCGATGCCATAGATGCCCGTGACCAGGACGACTACGTATACGCCGGTGGCGGCGACGACCTTATTGCCGGCGGTAGCGGCAAGGACGAGTTGTATGGCGGATGGGGCAATGACGTCATTGCCGGCGGCCGGGGCGACGACTTCATCGCCGGAGGCGATGGCTTCAACGTTGACGTCAACGTCATAGCCTACAACCGTGGCGACGGCGCGGATATCCTTAGCTGCCTCGCTGGCGCGGCAGACAGCCTCTCGTTCGGCGGCGGCCTGCGCCCGGCGGATGTGGCCTGCTATCGCAATACCAGCGGCGAACTGGTGCTGCTGGATGGACGCAGCGGCGATGCGGTGACGCTGCGCGGCGATCTGACCTATGTCCAGTTCATCGATGTCTCGGGCTCTCATCAGGTCTTCGACATGGCGGCGCTGCTGGATGCGTTTTCCGCCGAGATCGACGGCGCCGGCGCCGACGCGCCGTTTGCCTTGTTCGCCGATGCGGCGGCCTATACCGTGAATGTGGAAGGCGTCCTGGGCGGTGATCGGGCGCTGGCGTATGCGCAGTTGGGTGACTTGTTTGCGCAGCCGCTCGCCTTCGCTCTTGGTGCCGCCGACGATGTGATCGAGGGATCGGTGTTGTCCGATGTCATCGACGCAGGCGAGGGCAACAACGTCATCGTTGCCGGCGCGGGCAGCGACGTGATTGATTCCGGGGCGGGTGACGATACGGTGGATGCAGGTTCGGGCAACGATATCGTCAATACCGGCGCCGGCAACGACATAATCGACGCCGGCGCGGGCAACGACGCGATCTGGGTGGTTGGCGATGGTGTCAAGCGCGTGGCCGGCGGCGCAGGCGACGACAGCTTTTACTTCAGTCGCGGCGCACAACTGGTGATCGACGACAAGGAGTCGCCGGGCGAGACCAATACCCTGGTCTTTGATGCCGATATCGCTCCCGAAGAGGTGATCGCGTCCATCGAGGGTGGGCAACTGGTTCTGCGGATTGGCGAGGACGGCATGGGCGGCGAGGTTCGCTTCGCCAATTTCAATCCGGCCGATCCGCTGGGCTCGGCTGCGGTGGGCGACATAGCGTTCGAATACGCCGGGTTTTCCTGGGACTGGCTGCTTGACCAGGGGATAAGCATGGTCGGTACCGAGGGCGACGATGTCTTCGTGGGTGGATACGGTGACGACCGGATTGTCGCTTTCGGCGGCAACGACCTTATAGTGGGTGGCGCCGGCTACGATACGCTGGAAGGAGGCGCGGGCAACGATACCTACCTGTTCAGTCCGGGCGATCGGGCCGACACGATCAGCGACAGCGCATCCGCATCCGCAGGTAATGCGGTGCGCTTCGGTGACGGCATTGCGGCGGGCGACTTGTCGCTTTCCATCGCTTACGACGACGATGCCGATGACGGCAGCAGCATCGTGACGGTCCATGTCGGCGCCGACGGGGATTCCCTTGCCTTTGCCGGGGTGTGGGCAGACGATGTGGGCGGCAATCCGCCGGTAGCGACATTCGATTTTGCCGACGGCACGGTATTGTCGTGGAACGAGTTGATGGACTTCGGCTTTCGCTTCGAGGGCGTCGATTCCTACTCGGACTTTGTCGGTACCGATCGCAGCGACAACTTCCTGATTCAAGGCACCGACAACGTCTTGGCGGGCGGCGCGGGCGACGATACCTACTGGATCGATGCGGCCGCTGAGCGGACCACGGTCGTCGATGACGCCGTTCCGGGTGCCGGCAATACCATGCGGTTTGCCGACGGCCCAAGCCCGAGCGATGTGAATCTGCATTGGGACGGCAACTGGTACCTGAGCACTCCGGATGGCTCCGACATTGCCATGCGGTCGAGCAGCGACTGGAATGACGCCACGGGCGCATCGATTTACGACCGCGTTGTCGACAACTTTGTTTTTGCGGATGGCACGGCGGTCGATTTCAGTGAGCTGCTGGAGCGCGGCGTATACATCGGCGGCTGGGCTGACACCGACGGAACGATTGCGGGAACGCCGTGGCGCGACTTCATCTCTGGCACCGAAGACAATGACATCATCGGCGGCAGCGCAGGCGGCGACACGCTGCATGGCTTGGCGGGCGACGACACCTACATATACAACCGCGGCGACGGCAAGGTGACGATCGACGATGTCGCCGGCATGGAGGAAGGCAATACGCTGCGCTTCGGTGCCGGAATCACGCTCGACGACATGGTGCGCAGCCTGCGTTTCACTGCACCGGACGGGGGAAATCCGGGCGAATTCATCATCCGCCTGGGCGATACCGGCGACGAGGTGCACATTGCCGGTTTCGACCCCGAAGACCCGGATATCGGAACCCACGGCGTGGATCGTTTCATTTTCAGCGACGGTACCGAGATCTCCTTCCGTCAGATGATCCGCAATACCTTTGTGGTCCAGGGCGGGGCCGACAATGACGAATTGACCGGGACGGCGCTGGGCGACCGGCTTTACGGCTACGAGGGCGACGACCTGCTGCAGTCCGGCTTGTCGTCGGACGTGCTGACCGGCGGCGAAGGCGATGACACGCTGGTGGGCGGGGAAGGCAATGACGTCTATATCCTGGACATCGGGTCCGGCAACGACGTGATCGCCGACTCGACCTTGGCGGCGCGTGAGAATCTCCTTGTGTTTGGGCCTGGTGTGATGCGGCAGGATTTGAGCTTCGAGTATCAGCCTGGCGGACTGTTGTTGCGGTACGGCGGCCTCGATTCGGTGCTGCTCAGTGGTTGGTCGGGTTCCACCGGAGAGGAAGTGGCAAGTACCTTGGAGTTCTCCGATGGAAGTCAGGTGGCGCTGGCAGACCTGCTGAATCGGGCACCCGTTGTTACGCAAACCCTGGATGTATTGTCTGCAACAGAGGATGCTGGATTCACTTGGACCTTGCCTTCGGGCCTGTTCGCCGACCCGGACGCTGGGGACACGCTGAATATTGTCGTCACTGGCGCCGGAGGTGAATTGCTGCCGGAATGGGTTTCTTTCGACCCCATCACAGCGACTCTGCGCGGTACGCCTGCGAATGGCGACGTGGGCAGCGTTGATATCGAAATATTGGGCAGTGACTCATTTGGTCTTGCTGCGACCGCATACGCAACGCTCACCGTCACCAACACCAACGACGCCCCGGAAGTCGGCGCTGGTATCACTGCGCAGACGGCTGTCGAAGACGCGGCCTTCAGCTACACCGTCGCCGCGGATGCCTTCGTCGACGTCGATGTAGGCGACTCGCTGAGCTATAGCGTCAGCCTGGTCGACGGCAGCGCGCTGCCGATCTGGCTGAGCTTCGACGAGCAAACGCGGACCTTCAGTGGTACGCCAGAGAACGCCGATGTCGGCAGCCTTGAGGTTCGCATCACCGCCACTGACCTCGACGGCGCCGGCGTAAGCCAAAGTTTCAGTTTGGGCATCAGCAACACCAACGACGCCCCGGAAGTCGGCGCTGGTATCACTGCGCAGACCGCCACCGAGGACGCCAGCTTCAGCTACACCGTTGCGACGAACGCCTTTACCGATGTCGATGCCGGCGACACGCTGAGCTACGGCGCGACACGCACCGACGGCAGCTCCTTGCCGTCCTGGCTGAGCTTCGACGCGCAAACGCGAACATTCAGCGGTACGCCACTGAATGCCGATGTCGGCAGCCTCAACCTCACCGTGACCGCCAGGGATCTCGCCGGCGCCAGCGCCAGCCAGAGCTTCAGCCTCACCGTCGCCAACACCAACGACAGCCCGGAAGTCGGCGCTGGCATCACGGCGCAGACGGCGATCGAAGACACCGCCTTCAGCTACACCGTCGCGGCAAATGCCTTCGCCGACGTCGATGTTGGCGACACGCTGAGCTACGGCACCGCGCTTGCCGACGGCAGCGCCTTGCCGTCCTGGCTGAGCTTCGACGCGCAAACGCGAACCTTCAGCGGCACGCCCATGAACGCCGACGTCGGCAGCCTCGACCTTCGCGTCACCGCCACCGACCAGGCCGGTGCCAGCGCCCGCCAGAGCTTCAGCCTGAGCGTCGCCAACACCAACGATGCGCCAAGCTTCTCCGGTGTACTGCCGGATTTGCGGGTCAAGGTCGGCACTTCGTTGTCATGGCTTCCGCCGTCCGGCAGCTTCACGGATGTCGACCTCGGCGACATCCTGACCTACAGCGCGATGCTGGTCGATGGCGGGCCCCTGCCCGTGTGGTTGAGCGTGGATTCCGCAACCGGACGCATCACCGGCACTCCGGCGCCCGGCGACCAGGGCAGCGTCGATCTGCTGGTTGTGGCGACCGATGGCGCCGGTGCAAGCGCATCGGGCGCTTTGTCGCTGGACGTGGCCTTCAGCTTTCCCGGCCAGTTGCGGGTGGGCACACGGGGCTCGGACGTGTTGCTGGGCACGGAGGATGACGATGTCTTCGATGGTCGCTGCGGCTCGGACACCCTGATCGGTGCGGGTGGCGACGATCTTTATCTGGTGGCCGATCGCAATGACTGCATCGTCGAGCAGGCCGGCGGCGGCTTCGATACCGTCTGGGCCGACACCTCCTTCGTGCTGCCGGACCAGGTCGAGGCGCTGGGTCTGGTTGGTGGCGGCGATTTCAACGGCGACGGCAATGGCCTGGGCAACCTGCTGTCGGGCAATCGCGGCGACAACCGGCTCGATGGCAAGGCGGGCGACGACGTGCTGCTGGGCAACGCCGGCGAGGACAGCCTGAGCGGCGGCGCCGGTCTCGATGCGCTGGATGGCGGGCTGGGCGACGATCTGCTGGAGGATGGCGACGGTGCCGGCTTCGTCGCCGGCGGCGCGGGCGACGACCTCGTCCGTCTCGCCGCGGGGAACGATGTGATCGGCTTCAATCGCGGCGATGGCAGGGACAGCGTGGTCGGCGGCGACGGGCAAAACGACACGCTCTCGCTCGGAGGCGGCTTGCGCATGGCCGATCTGGTTTTGCGCAAAAAGGGCAAGGATCTCGTCGTCGATCTCGGATGCAATGACAGCCTTGTGCTGACTGACTGGTACAAGTCGACGGCGAATCGCAACGTCGCCGTGCTGCAGGTGGCGACCCGCGATGCCGCCGGCAGCTTCATGCGCTATGACTTTGCCGCGCTGGTCAAGCGCTTCGATGCCGTCCTGGCGGCCAACAAGCGCGCAGACTCCTGGTCTCCGGCCGGCGAGGCCGCGCGGTTTGCCCTCGGTGGCGCGACGACGGAGGTTGCCGCTGGCGTGCTGGCGGCGACCTATGCCGCCGCAGGCAGCCTGGACGGCGTGCGGCCGGAAGAGGCGAGTACTGCCCTGGCCGCGCCCCGTACCGATGCGCAGGCGGATTCCTGGCTGCCCGACGTGCCCCTGCCGCCGGGATCTGACGGACATGGGCACGGGCACGGACATGGGCATGGTCACGATGACGATCATCACGGTCACCGTCACGGGGGCCATGATCGATCGCGGCATGACGATCGTCATGCGCCCTCGCTGTCCCTGATCGGCCAGCGCGAGCTCGACGATGCCTGGCGGGCATGGCAATGGCATGGCGGGCAGGCATCGGGCGCGCCGTCGCCGATCGACTACGCCGTCGGCTGGGCCCGCCTGAGGGATTTCCTCTCGGGTCGGCATGGGCATGGCGGCTGGGATGACGGTGGCTGTGGGGCACCCTGCGGATCGGACTGGCGCCATTTCGCCGGCTCGGGCAATGACCCGTGCCGCGCCGGCGGACGCGACACCTTTGGCTTGATGGGCGATCGGCTCAAGGGCTTCGACGGGCTGCGCGAAGGCTTCGAGCGGCTGCGCTGACATGAAGTTCACCAATCTCGGAAGGTGGCTGTTTGGTGCCGCGGAAGCCAAACCCGGTGCCTTCGCGGCGCCTTTGCTGCGCATCCAGGAGGAACCACCGAATCCGCTGGGCCGCAAGGTGCTCATCAGCCTGGCGCTGCTGCTGGGGGCCTTGCTGGTCTGGAGCGTCGTCGGCAAGCTGGACATCGTCGCCGTGGCGGATGGCAAGCTGGTGCCGCAGACCTACGTCAAGATCGTGCAGCCGGCCGAGGCGGGCCGCGTACTGGAGATTCTGGTGCGGGAGGGCGAGTCGGTGCGCGGTGGCCAGGTGCTGATGCGCATGGATATGTTGCCGGCGGAGGCCGACAGCCGTTCGGTCGAGTCCGAATTGGCGCGCAAGCGGCTGACGCTCAAGCGCATCGACGCCGAGTTGTCGGGGGCTGCCCTGAAGTTCGGCGCGGATGATCCGCCGGGCCTGGCGGCGGAGATCATGGCGCAGTACCTCGCCAATCGCGCCGCCGTGCAGTCGGCGCTGGCGGAGGAGCGCACGCGCTTGACCAAGGCCCAGGCCGAGAGGTCGGCCGCCGAGCGCGTGAAGCAGAAGCTGGAATCTACCTTGCCGCACTATGTGGAACAGGAAAAGGCCTTCGAAAAGCTGTCGCAGAAGGGCTTTGCCGGCCCGCTGATGGCCGGTGACAAGCGTCGCGAACGCCTCGAGAAGGAGGAAGACCTGCGTGCCCAGGAGCATTTGATCGAGTCCGCGCGCGCCGGCATGACGCAGTCCGAACGCAAGCTGGTGCAGATCGAGTCGGACGTGCGCAAGCAGTTGCATGCGGAACGCAACGAGATCCAGACCAGCATCGACAAACTGACCCAGGAGATGGCGAAGCTCGGGCACCGACGCGGCCTGCTGGAACTGAAGGCCGCGCAGGACGCCACGGTGAAGGATCTGGCGACCCATACCGCGGGTACCGTGGTGCAGCCCGGTACCGTGATGCTGACCCTGGTGCCGCGCGGCGAGCCCTTGCGCGCGGAGGTCTGGGTGTCCAACGAGGATGTCGGCTTCGTGCGCGCCGGCCAGCACGTGAAGCTCAAGCTCGCGGCCTTCCCGTTCCAGAAGTACGGCATGCTCGACGGCGTGGTCGAACACGTCAGCGCCGATGCGGCGGATGCCAATGCGGCGGAGACCGTCCAGGCGAACGCCGCCGATCGACGGACGCAACGCCCCTTGGCCTACAAGGCCCTGGTCGGCCTCAAGAACGATGCGCTGGCCCTGGCGTCGGAACGTTTCGAGTTGAACGCGGGCATGCAGGCCACCGCCGAGATCATGCTTGGTCGCCGCACGGTACTCGAATACCTGCTGTCTCCCGTGCAACAGGCCTGGCACGAATCCGGCCGCGAACGATGAGGTGAATGGACCATACCATGCTGCTTGATATCGTGAGGGAAGGGCTGGCGCGCAACCCCGGTGCGCCTGCCTTCGTGTTCCGCGACCGCGTGCTGAGTGCCGGGCGCTTCCATGGCCTGTATTGCGAGACGGCCCGACGGCTGCGCGATGCCGGCGTGCAGGCGGGGGACACCGTGGGCATCAGCCTCGACCAATCTCCCGTGCATTGCGCCGTGATCCTTGCCCTGGCGCGACTGGGTGCGATCTCGGTTCCGCTGCATCCCGCGTCGTCGCGCGAGCAGCGCGGCCGCCTCGCCGAACGTTTCGGCGTCCGCCGCGTGGTATGTGCCGCGGGCATCGCCGACCTGCCGGGCCTGGAGTCGATCCGGCTGGAGAAACTGGCGATGCGCGAGGACGACGATCGTGACATCTCGTCGTCGCCCTGCGCGAGGTCGCGGCGAAACTTGGATTGAGCCTTGCCGGTGATGGTCTTCGGGAAGCTGGCTGGATTTTGCGCAATCCGGCCTGCTTGCGGCAGGAGCTGTTTCATGTCGCTGCGCCCGACGTTGCCGAAATCATGGCGCGGTGCGCGAGGGCGAGGGAGCGGCAGCGCGCCTGGTCGCGCCTGCCCCTGAGTCGGCGACGCGAGGGGATGACGGATTGGGTAGCGGCATTGGCGGACGCGCGCAGCGAGATCGTGGCGCAGATTGTCCTCGACGTGGGCAAGCCATTCAGCCAGGCGCAAGCCGAGTTCGACTACGCGATGGCGCTTGCGCGCCATACGCTGGGCACGATGGAGACCGATGTCGAGCCTCACAAGGGCTTTGATGTCCGGTATGCCCCGCTCGGAGTGGTTGGCATCGTCACACCCTGGAACAACCCGCTGGCAATTGCCCTGGGCAAGATCGCTCCCTGTCTGGCCTGGGGCAACGGCGCGGTCTGGAAGCCGGCGCTGCCGGGGAGCCGCGTGGCGACGATGGTCAAGCGCATCGCTGACCGCGCGTTGCCGGGCGGACCACTGGAAGTGGTCCTTGGCGACGCTGTTACCGGCGCGCTGCTTCTTGCGCGCGGCGACTTCGACGCAGTGGCGTTCACCGGATCGACGCGTCAGGGCAAGGAAGTTGCGCGTCTGTTTGCGGATCGGGCAAAGCCCCTGCAGGCCGAACTCGGTGGCAACAACGCTGTCATCGTCGCCGCCGATGCCGATGTAGGGCGTGCGGCGCGGGAACTGGCGTTTGCGGCCTACGGTTTCGCCGGGCAGCGCTGTACGGCGCCGCGCCGGATTATTGTGGCCGAGGCTATCCGATCGGGATTTCAGGGGGCCCTGCTCGATGGTATAGACGGCTTGCGGATCGGCGAGCCGGAAGATCCGGCGGTGCAGGTTGGTCCGCTTGTAAGCCTTGAGCGGGTTGAGTCGATCAAGGCTACCCTTGCCGAGGGTGCCGGGGAACTGTTACGGGGCGGTTCGGTTCCCCGTGGCTATGAGCACGGAGCGTGGTTCCTGCCGACGCTGGTGGCGGATCCTCCCCAGGGCTCGGCGATCGTCCAGGAAGAAAGTTTTGGTCCGGTGCTGGTGATCCAGTCTGCCCGAGATATCGACGAGGCGATTGTCATGGCGAACGGGGTCAGGCACGGCCTCGTGGCGACCATATATTCCGGTCGGCCGGACGACGTACAACGAGTCAGGGAAAACTGCGCTGCCGGGATACTTTGTACCAATCGCAGCCCTGTGCCGATTGCTGTCGAAGCGCCGTTCCTGGGCTGGAAGCAGTCTGGATTCGGCTTGCCCGAACATGGGCGCTGGGACAGGGAAATGTATTCGCGGCCGCAGGCCGTGTACTGACTGCGAACCGCCGCCTGCTCGCCGTGGCCGGCGGCACGGGCGTGGCGTGTATATTGCCCGGTGTGCGGCCCCTGGCGCCGCGTGAGGGACACTGCGATGGCTACCAATTACGGCAAATACCAGCCGATCCGCCTGCTGGGCAAGGGCGCCAGCGGCACGGTGTATCTGGCGCAGGACACGTTTTCCGGCGCCGAGGTTGCGCTCAAGGTGCTGGATGCAGCGGCGGTTACGAACGGGACGCAGGATCGCAAGCGCCTGAAGCAGTTCCTCAACGAGGCTTCGCTGACCGGGCGGCTGTCGCATCCGCACATTGCCGCCATTCTCGACGCGGCGATCGGCGAGGAATCCGGCTACCTGGCGCTGGAGTACGTGCCGGGCGGCGATCTGTCGCAGTTCACCCTGCCCGGCGCCCTGTTGCCGGTGGAGCAGGCGATCGAGATGGCCTTCAAGTCCTGCGGCGCGCTCGATTACGCCTTCCGCCAGGGCGTGGTCCACCGCGACATCAAGCCGGCCAACATCATGGTGGCGAGCGGCACCAACATCAAGGTCGTCGATTTCGGCGCGGCGTATTGGCACAACGCGGAAAAGACCCAGATCGCCAACATCGGATCGCCGGGCTACATGTCGCCGGAACAGCTCAGCGGCCAGCCCCTGGGTTTCCAGAGCGACATGTTCGCGCTGGGCGTGGTGTTTTACGAATTGTTCACCGGCGAGCGCCCCTTCATCGGCAAGAGCCTGGCCGAACTGTTTTCCAGGATTGCCCTGGCCGATCCGCAGCCGCCCAGCCGCTTGCGTCCGGAACTGTCCGAAGGCATCGACCGCATGGTGCTGACCATGTTGCGCAAGGCACCGGAGGAGCGCTATCCGTCATGGGCCGAGCTGGCGCTCGACCTGGCCGCCGTCGGGCGCCTGGGCAGCGTGCACAACGCGATCCCGGACAGCGAACGCTTCGGCGGCCTGCGCCGCATCGAGGTACTGGCGTCGCTCAGCGATGCCGAGATATGGGAACTGGTGTATGCCGCGCTGTGGCGGCGGGTGCCGGCGCGCACGATGCTGATGCGCGAGGGCGAGGAGGGCGGCAGCCTGTTCTGCCTCGCCAGCGGCGAGGTGACCGTGACCAAGAACGGCCGGCTGCTGAACATGCTGCGCGCCGGCGAATACTTTGGCGAGATGGCCTACATGAAGGCGGGCCTGATGCCGCGTCAGGCGACGGCGGAAACCACCAGCGAAGCGCTGATCGCCGAGTTTCCGCTCGGCGTGCTGAACGGCACCAGCAAGAACTGCCAGTTGGCCGTCGCCACCGCCATGCTGCATGCATTGGTGGACCGGCTGGCGCTGTCGGACGAGCGCATCACCCGCGTCAGTACCTGAGCCACGCGGGTCGAAAGTCGGCGCTGGCGATACGGCGATTCGGCGCTCCGGCCCACTGCCGGTCAAACCGCGGCGGTGTAGTCGCCGCCATCCACTCGCGCCAATCCCTGCGCCAGCAGTTCGTCCAGGTGCATGCGGATTGAATTCTCCTCGGCGCTCTCGACGTAGGGCAGGCTGAAGCCGGGCGGATAGAGCAGCCGCCGCCGCACCAGTTCCGCCAGCGTGTGCGGCTTCTCGCGCAGGTAGCCGAGCAGTTTCTCGCCGCGCTCGTCGATTCTGGCCGTGAACCTCGCCAGGTCGGCGAGGAATTGCGCGCGCTCGGTGATCACGGCGCGGTGGTGCGAGGTGACCCAGATGTGCGCGTCGATGTCCGCCACCTCGCGCAGGCTGCGGCGAAACGCGGCGAGGCTGGAGCTGCGGTCGCCGTAATAGGGGCCGAAGCCGGTGAGGTCGATGTCGCCGATGAAGGCCAGCCCCTCGCTTTCCACCACCAGCGCGCAATGCCCCGAGGTGTGGCCGGGCAGATGGCGGGCATGGATGCGCAGGCCGCCGCCGAGTTCCCAGGCGCTGCCATCGCGGTAGGCGGTGGCGTCGGGGCGCGGATGGTAGAAAAAATCGCGATCGATCATCTGGCGCATCGACGGCATCACCTCCTCGGGATAGCCGTAATGCACCTTGAGGCCTTCCCAGGACTGCACGGCGGCGAGGTCGGCCTCGTGCGCCTGCACCCGGGCGCGCGGTACGCGGCGCAGGCCGGCCATGTGGTCCTCGTGGGCGTGACCGAGGATGACCAGGTCCACGTCGTCGAAATCCTTGCCGATGCGATTGGCCACCAGCGGCGTGTCGAAGGCCACGCGTGCCTCGGCGCCATGGACGATGACCTGGTTGCCATCGGGATACTTGCCGGATTTTTCGCCAAGATGGACGGATACCGGACCGAATCGCTGGATGTCGCTCATGGATAGTGTCGCTCCGTCAACGGTGATCAGGAAAAAGCCCCGGTCAGCTTTCGCTGCCGGGGCTTTCTGGCGTAGAGACCGGAAGCGTCAGCCGCAGCTGCCCACCGCGCCGCAGGCGGAGCAGAAGTCACAGCCGTCCTTGCGGATGACGGTGTAATTGCCGCATTCGGCGCACAGCGAGCCCTGCATCACCTTGACGCCGCCGCTCTTCTGCTCGGGCACTTCGAGGATGCCCATTTCGCGCGTCGGGTAGCCGTTCTCGTCGAGGATGCCGAGCATCGCGTAGCGATGCATGATCAGGCGCGCGACATAGGCCACGGTCGAGGGCCAGTTCTGCTGTTTGCTGGAACCCGGTACGCGCGCCATGAAGTCGCCCAGCGGCTCGGCGTAATTGGTCAGCTTGCGCAGCTTCATGCCGATCCAGGCCGGGTCGAGCACGCGCATGTCGAGCGAGAGCAGGCGCGTCAGGCCGTCCAGGGCGCGCGGGTAGTGGCCGGAGAGCCACACCGAATAGGGCCGCGTGACACCGTCGGGCAGGGTGATTTCCTTGAGGCCGAGCACGAACTCCTCGCCGGCCGCGGGGTTCACCACATCCACCGTCCACGACAGGGTACCGTCGGTGCCGGTCTTGGGCTCGTCGCGGCTGAACATGCAGTCGATCACCGGCGTCGCCTCGGTGCCTTCCAGGGCGCCGAGCTTTTCGCAACGGTAGCGCACCACCTGGGCCAGCGCCGAGACCACGCCAGGCACCAGCTTCCTCTCGCCATTGGGCGGCATCGGCAGTTCGAAGGCGTCATCGTCCTGGGTCTTGGCCAGGGCGTCGAGCTTGAGCTTGAGCCAGGCCTTGTCGTTGGCGCGCATGTCCATCGACAGGGTCTTGGCCACGGCGCCGATGCCGCGCGGCTGCTCGGTGCCATTGACCCAGACTTCGAAGGGCAGGGCACGGCCCATGTCGTTCTCGATCTGGCCGACGAACAGGGCGAATTCGCCGTGCGGGGCCTCGACCATGTAGGTCCAGGCCGTGTTGCCGTCGGCCATGCGCGGCCGGCCAGGCCAGCGCAGGGAAGCCAGCACCGGCGCGGGCAGGGCGCCGATCGACAGGCGCCGGTTGGCGTGGTCGATGGTCACGTCCTGCGGCTGCTTCTGCGCGGTTTCGGTGGCGGTCGGCGTCACCGACAGCACGCTGCCCAGCACCGAGTTGGGGCGGTAGGTGGCGAGGCCCTTGAGGCCGGACTTCCAGGCCACCATGTAGAGATCTTCGAAATCGGCATAGGGATAGTCAGCCGGCACATTTACCGTCTTCGAGATCGAGGTGTCGACATAGGGCGCCACCGCGGCCACCATGCGCTCGTGGGCCTGAGCCGAGATTTCCAGCGCAGTGACGAAGTACTCGGGCAGCCTGGAGACGTCGCCGCCCTGGTGCTTGTAGAGGCGCCAGGCGTAGTCCTCGACCGCGTATTCCTTGAAGGTGCCGTCGGCCATGCGCTTCTTGCGCGTGTAGGTCCAGGAGAAGGGCGGCTCAATGCCGTTGGAGGCGTTGTCGGCGAAGGCCAGGCTGATGGTGCCGGTGGGCGCGATCGACAGCAGGTGCGAATTGCGCAGGCCATGCTTGCGGATGCTGTCCTTGATGTCCTGCGGCAGGCGCGAGGCGAAATTGCCGCCGGAGAGGTAGAGGTCGGCGTTGAACAGCGGGAAGGCGCCGCGCTCCTTGGCCAGCTCCACCGAATACTGGTAGGCGCGGTCGCGCATGTACTCCGAGATCCTGGCCGCCATGTCGCGCGCGCCGTCGCTGTCGTAGCGCAGCTTGAGCATGATCAGGGCATCGCCGAGGCCGGTGAAGCCCAAACCGACGCGGCGCTTGTTCTGCGCCTCCTTGAGTTGCTGCTCCAGCGGCCAGTGGGTGGCGTCGAGCACGTTGTCGAGCATGCGCACCGAGGTGTCGATCACCTTGCCGAAGGCGGCGAAGTCGAAGCTGGGTGACTTGCCGAAGGGATCGCGGACGAACAGCGTCAGGTTGATCGAGCCCAGGCAGCAGCAGCCGTAGGGCGGCAGCGGTTGCTCGGCACAGGGATTGGTGGCCTCGATGGTCTCGCAGTAGTAGAGGTTGTTGTCCTTGTTCATGCGGTCGAGGAAGAGGATGCCCGGCTCGGCGTGGTCGTAGGTGGAGCGCATGATCTGCTCCCACAGATCGCGCGCGCGCACCTTGCGATAGACCCACATGCCGTCGTTGCGCTGGTAGGCGCCGGCGGCCAGGGCATCGGGCGAGGGCGCGGCGCGGTGGGTCAGTTCGACGTCGCCGTCGGCTTCCACGGCGGCCATGAAGGGGTCGGTGACGCCGACCGAGATGTTGAAGTTGGTCAGGTCGCCGGCATCCTTGGCATGGATGAATTCCTCGATGTCGGGGTGGTCGCAGCGCAGCACGCCCATCTGCGCGCCACGGCGCGAACCGGCGGACTCGACGGTCTCACAGGAACGGTCGAAGACGCGCATGTAGGAGACGGGGCCCGAGGCGCGCGACTGCGTACCCTTGACGTGGGCGCCGATCGGGCGGATCGAGGAGAAGTCATAGCCGACGCCGCCGCCGCGGCGCATGGTCTCGGCAGCCTGCAGCAGGGCGGTGTAGATGCCGGGGCGACCGTCGACGATCTCGGAAATCGAATCGCCCACCGGCTGCACGAAGCAGTTGATCAGGGTAGCGCAGAGGTCGGTGCCGGCGGCCGAGTTGATGCGGCCGGCGGGCACGAAGCCGTTTTCCTGGGCATCGAGGAAACGGGCCTCCCATTGGGCACGTTTATCCTCGGATTCGATCGAGGCCAGCGCGCGGGCAACGCGGCTGCGCACATCGCGGACATCGCGCTCGCTGCCCTTGGCATATTTTTCGATCAGGACTTCGCCGGAGATTTCTTGCGGCAGGGGCAGGCCCATTTGCCCGGTGTGTTCGTAATTATTTGTTTCCTCAGTGTTATTTATTGTCGTGGTCATGGTCTCTTCCGAAGGACTTTCTGTTATTGGGTACCGGTGAGCCGCGAAGCATACCCCCGGCTTTCGGGCAAGAAAAGCAAAAAATTTTTGTTTAGTTAAAACAGGTGCTTACTGATAATGCTAGTGCGAGCATCGTCTGCTCCCTACTAGATATAGTATGTTTTCTCGGGCTAAAAGCGGAAGAAAAACAGCAGGATGGCGCTGCTTTTCACGGCATGCCCTGAGCGTGGATTGGGGCGCTATTTGCTTGATGGGCCGCTGACGGGGGTTGACAGCCAGTAATGGTGCCGGGTCCGGCGAAAGTGCCTGCTTTCATACCAAGTCTGTGCGCGGTGGCAGAGTTCAAGGGACCAGGCGCGCCGCGTGCCGGGCAATAATCCACTCTTCGTTGGTGGGTATGACGCAGACATCGATCCGGCTCTCCGCGCCGGAGATTCGCGTTGCGTTGGCGGCGTTGGCGGCTGGGTCGAGATGGGCGCCGAGCCAGCCGAGACCGGCACAGACCCTTTCCCTGATTGCGGCACCGCGTTCGCCGATGCCGCCGGTGAACACCAGGGCGTCGAGCCCGCCGAGCGCTGCGGCGAGCGAGCCGATTTCGCGCTGGATGCGATAGCAGAAGAGTTCCACGGCCTCGCGCGCCTCGGCGGCCGGGGAATCGAGCAATATGCGCATGTCCTGGCTGATGCCGGAAACGCCGAGCAGTCCGGATTCCTTGTACAGGAGTCGCGTGAGTTCCTTTGAGCCCATGCCGCGATAGTCCATCAGGTAGAGCAGCACGCCGGGATCGAGGCTGCCGGTGCGGGTGCCCATCATCAGGCCGTCGACGGCGGTGAAGCCCATGGTCGAGGCCTGGCTCTTCAAGTCATGCATGGCGCACATCGAGGCGCCGTTGCCCAAGTGGGCGACGATCACGCGACCGCGCGCGCGCGCCGGATCGATGTGGCGCGGCAGCGCCTCGGCGATGTACTCGTAGGAGAGGCCGTGGAAGCCGTAGCGGCGCACGCCCTCGGCGGTAATTGCGCGCGGCAGGGCGAACAGTTGCGCCAGTTCGGGCTGGCTGCGGTGGAATGCGGTGTCGAAACAGGCCACTTGCGGCACGCCGGGCAGCGCGGTGCCGAGGGCTTCGATGCCGGCCAGGTTGTGCGGCTGGTGCAAGGGCGCCAGGGGAATGAAGCCGCGCAAGGCCGCGACCATCGCCGCGTCGAGCACCACCGGCTGCGAAAACTGCTGCGCGCCATGGACCACGCGATGGCCGACGCCGGCGATGCTCCAGCCCGCCTCGTGTTCGCGCAGCCAGGCGACCAGGCGGCCGAGCGCGGCCTGATGCGGGGTCTTGCCGGGTGCGTCGAGTTCGAGGTCGCTGTCGTCGAGCGCCGCCCCGGTGGCATCCTTGATCTTGATATGGGCGGGCTGGCCGGCCGCACCGATGCCGTCGATCTGGCCCACCAGTTCCGGCTGTTGCGGAATCTCCACGCCGCGGGCGAAGAGGGCGAACTTGATCGAGGAGGAACCGGCGTTGAGGGTGAGGATCGCGTCGGCCATTATTTCTTGCGCCTGGTATGGGCCATGACCATGGCCACGGCGGTGGAGGCGGTACGGGTCTCGGCGGAGTCGGCGCGGCTGGTGAGCACGATGGGCACGCGGGCGCCGAGCACGATGCCGGCGGTCAGCGCGTCGGCCAGGTATTCGAGCTGCTTGGCCAGCATGTTGCCGGATTCGATGTCGGGCACCAGCAGGATGTCGGCCTGGCCGGCGACGGCCGACTTGATGCCCTTGGTCCGCGCCGCCACCACCGAGATGGCGTTGTCGAAGGCCAGCGGGCCGTCGAGCAGGCCGCCGGCAATCTGGCCGCGATCGGCCATCTTGCATAGTGCCGCGGCATCGAGCGTGGCCTGCATCTTGGGATTGACGGTTTCCACGGCGGCGAGGATGGCCACCTTGGGATCGGCAACCTTCAGCATGTGCGCGAGGTCGATGGCGTTTTGCACGATGTCGATCTTGTCTTCCAGGTTGGGCGCCACATTCACCGCCGCGTCGGTGATGAACAGCAGGCGCGGGTAGGTCGGCACGTCCATCAGGAAGACGTGGCTGATGCGCCGCTCGGTGCGCAGGCCGGTGGATTTGTCGATCACCTCGCCCATCAGTTCGTCGGTATGCAGCGAACCCTTCATCAGCGCCTCGACCTGGCCTTCGCGCGCCAGCGAGACGGCGACCTCGGCGGCGGCGTGACTGTGGGCGACGTTGATCAGGGTGCAGCCGTGGAGGTCGAGCGCATTGGCCGCGGCGATCTGGCGGATCTTCTCTTCGGGGCCGACCAATGTGGGGATGATCAGGCCGCGATCGCGTGCCAGCAGCGCGCCCTTGAGCGATTCGGCATCGCAGGGATGGGCCACGGCCATCGACACCGGCGACAGTCCGCGGGTGATTTCCAGCAGGTGTTCGAAGCGCGCCTTGCGCGTTTCCGAAAGCTTGAAGTCGGGCAGCTTGGCCTTCGGCCGCTTGACCTTCTCGGTCGGCGCCAGCACCTCGGCGGTGCCGCTGATCACCTTCTGCCCTTCCTGGTTGGTGCATACGCAATCGAAGACGATGTGGTGGTTGCGCGGGAATTTCTTTTCGCAGGTGATGGTCACCGTCAGCGTGTCGCCGACACGCACCGGATGCGCAAAATGCAGGGTCTGGTCCACATACACCGTTCCCGGGCCGGGGAACTGGGTGCCGAGCACGTTGGAGATCAGCGCGCCGCCCCACATGCCGTGGGCGATGACCTCGCGCAGCATCGAGGAATGCGCGTATTCCGGATCGACGTGCGAGGGGTTGATGTCGCCCGACATGATGGCGTACATCTGGATGTCTTCCTGGCGCAGCGTGCGTACCAGCCTGGAACTGTCGCCGACCTCGATCTCGTCGAAGGTACGGTTTTCGATGTAATCGGTGGTACTGGCCTGAACCGTCGTCATGACGCCGCTCCCTAAGCGAACGTCACTATCTTACTGTGGACTTGTTGCGACGCAATAAGTAGTTCTACGGTGGCGATCAACCGCCGAACTGCTTGTACACCAGGCTCCCCAGGTTCAGCATGTCCTCGCGCCCGGTGCTGCCGGACAGCGCATAGCCGAAGCGGGAATCGGTCCAGTAGAAGACATCGACCCCATTCTCGCTGGCATAGCGGAAAGCGGTAGCGGCGGCCTTGGGCGCCTCGCGGCGCACATACAGGGTGAGGCGTTTCTTTTCGGCGTTCTCGTACATGAACTGCGCCACCTCGCCGCTTTCGCTGGTCAGCAGGCGGCCGCCGACCAGCTTGTAGCCGGCACTGTCGAGTTGCGGGGCCTTGAGCGGCGCGCCCAGGCGCTTGGAGAGCCAAGCCACCAGATGGGCTTCCTGTTCGGCGCCGACCTCGACCGGATGACGCACTTCCGGCACGAACACGGCATGGGCGATCGCTGCCTGGCGCGGCAATGACGCCACGGCAGCCTTGTCATCCCGGGACAGGGTCTGGTCGCGCAGGGCGAACCCCAGCACCAGGCCCAGCGTGACCCAGGCCACGGCCGCCAGCCTGCGCAGGTCGAACCAGCGCGGCGCATTCGCCGGCGGCAGCAGGCGCGCCGGCAAGGGTTCGCCCAGCACCCGATCATAGGCACGGTGCAGGGCGGCGCTCTGGGCACGCCACTCCTCAAGCCGGGCACGCCGCTCGGGGTGGGCGGCGAGCCAGCTTTCGACCTGGGTCAGGCGCGCGGCATCGAGCTGGCCATCCGCGTAGGCGTGCAGGTCGTCTTCGGCAATCGGGGTCGTCATGGGCTTACCACTTTCAGCAGCGGTGCCGCCTCGCCGGTCAGCACCGCCTTGAAGCGGGCACGGGCGCGCGACAGGCGCGACATCACCGTGCCCAGGGGAATGTTCAGCGCCGTGGCGATTTCGGCGTAGCTCAGTTCTTCGAGGCCGACCAGCAACAGCACTTCGCGCTGCTCCGGCGGCAACAGCGCCAGGGCGCGGTCGAGGTCGCGCAGTTCGAGGCCATCGTGCTGGCTGGCGCGCTGCGGCGGCAGCGGCAACTCATCCTCCTCGCGGTAGTCGAGCCGGCCATCGCGGCGGCGGCCATCGACATGCAGGTTGTGCATGATCGAGAACAGCCAGGGCCGCAGCTCGCGCCCCTGCTGCCACAGCCGCCATTTCTCCAGCGCGCGCTGCAGCGTGTCCTGCACCAGGTCGTCGGCCAGGTCGCCATTGCCCGCAAGCGCGCGCGCGTAACGGCGCAGGCGGGGGATTTCGGCAATGATGGCATCGCGGTAATTCACCGGGGCTCCGTTCGGCTTGGGCGCTATTGCAGGTATACGGCTGTCGGCCACGTTTCATTCCACATGGCGAACGGCCCTGCATATTACAATTCCGGTTCCACCCGCGAAGGCTTTCCCCATGGACCCCGAGTACCTCACCGGCATCGAAGAGATCGACAAGCAGCACCTGGAAATCGAGGGAGTCGCCGCGGCGTTGATCGATGCCGTGGAAGCGCACGACAAATGGCACATCGTGCATTACATCGTGGTCCGTCTTTACGAATTGCTGCGCTTCCACTTCACCGTCGAGGAGGCCATGATGCGCATCACGGGCTTTCCCGAGATCGACGAACACAAGCGCGTGCATCAGGACATGCTGCAAACCGTCGAACGCATGAAGTCCGCCACGCTCGACTCGGACCTGGGCCGGGCGTCGGATCTCATCAAGACGCAGTTCAGCTTCCTCTCGCACATCGTCGATCATGACAAACGCTTGGCCGAATTCCTGGTTGCCAACGTCGCCCACCTGAAGCGCTGAACGGCGCTTAGGGCTTTCGATAGACAATGCGGTAGATCGCGCCGGCGTGGTCGTCGGCCACCAGCAGCGAGCCGTCGGGCAGCACCAGCACGTCGGCGGGCCGGCCCCAGGCCGACTCCCCCTGCAGCCAGCCGCTGGCGAAGCTCTCGTAGCTCACGGCCTTGCCATCCTTCACGCGCACCAGCGCGACGCGGTAGCCGATTTTCTGCGAGCGGTTCCAGGAGCCGTGCTCGGCGATGAAAATCTGGTTGCGATACTCGGCGGGGAACATCGTGCCGGTATAGAAGCGCAGGCCGAGGCCGGCGACATGCGGCCCCAGTTTTTGTGCCGGCGGCTCGAACTCGGCGCATTTGCGCCGGCTTCCGTATTCGGGGTCGGCGATCTCGCCGCCGTGGCAGTACGGGTAGCCGAAGTGCATTCCGGCGCGCGGCGCGCGATTCAGCTCGTCGGGCGGGCTGTCGTCGCCCAGCATGTCGCGCCCGTTGTCGGTGAACCACAGCGCGCCATCGACCGGGTGCCAGTCAAAGCCGACGCTGTTGCGGATGCCGCGCGCGAACACCTCGCGGCCGGAACCATCGGCGTTCATGCGCAGGATGCTGGCATAGGGCGTGCCCGGTTCGCAGATGTTGCAGGGCGCGCCGACCGGGACATGGAGCTTGCCGTCGGGGCCGAAGGCGACGAACTTCCAGCCGTGGTGGGTGTCGCGCGGCAGGCTGTCGGTGACCGTTACCGGTAGCGGTGGGCTTTCCAGGCGGCGATCGATGTCGTCGTAGCGCAGGATGCGGCTCGCCGCGGCGACGTACAGCGCACCCTTGCGCCAGGCCAGGCCGCTGGGCAATTCCAGGCTGCTGGCGATGCGGATCACCTTCCCGGCGCGATAGGCGCCATCGAAGCGTACGGCGTGTACGGTGCCGGCGCCGCGTGAGCCGACATAGAGCACACCGCCCTTGTCGTCATTCGCGCCGAGCGCCATCTGCCGCGCGTTGCTGACCCGGGCCCACAGCTCGATGCTGAAACCCGGCGGCAGTTTGGTGGTCTCCAGCGGCAGCGCGGCGGCGAGCTGGTTCCAGGCGAGCAGGGCAAGGGCGGCAAGCAGGCGCATGGGCTTATCCTTGGCGAGGGTTGTTACCGACCGGCGCCGCGCGCCAGGCCGTCGGCGTGGTGCCGAACCAGCCGCGAAACGCCCGCGTGAACGAGCTCTGTTCGGCGTAGCCCAGCAGCAGGGCGACATCGAGCGCGGAAAGTGCCGGGTCGCGCAGATAGACCTGGGCCAGTTCGCGGCGGGTTTCGTCGAGCAGTTGCTGAAAGGAAAAGTCGGCGCTGGCGAGACGGCGTTGCAGGCTGCGCGGGGTGAGGCCGAGGCCGGCGGCGACGTGTTTCAGGCTCGCTTCGCACTTGGGCAGGCGCGGCGCCAGCAGCTGCCTGACCTGGGCCGCGATGTCCTGCCGGCCGCGCGGGCGCTCGATGGCCTTGCGCGCTTCGTCGCGCATCGCCAGGTTGAGCTCGGCGTCGGCTTGCAGCAACGGCTGCGTCAATAACTCGCGGGCGAACAACAGGGCGTTCTCGCCGGCGGCGAAGCGCACCGGGCAGCCGAAGAAGCCTTGAAAAGGCCGGGCGTCGTCCGGTGCCGCATGGCGAAAGCGGACCTCGGCCAGCGGCATCTCGGCGCCGGTGATCCAGCGCCCGAGGCCGACCCAGCTGGCGATCAGGGATTCGGCCAGCAACTCGTCGTAGGGCAGGCCGGCGCGCGTGGCTTCGGGCAGCACCACCCAGGCCAGCTTGACCATGCCCCCGGTTTCGCTGATCCGCGTTTCGCTGTAGCCAGAGTCGAACACCACGCGGCGATAGAGCGGCACCAGGCCGATGGCCTCGCCGAGGTTGCGGCAGGTCATCAGTGCGTAGCCGAGCACGTCGAAGGTATCCGGCCGCACCTGGCGACCAAATTCGAGGCCGAGGTCGCGGCGGCCGGTCAGGGCCAGCGCCGAGCGAAACAAGGCCACCAGCGCCGCCAGGGGGATGCGCACCTGGCCGGGTTCCCAATCGCCCAGCCGGGCGGCGGCGTGCTTCAGCAGCGCGGCGCGCGGCAGGCCGAAGCCTTCAACCAGTTCGCACAGGCGACGGGCATAGCCGGCGCCGACGCTGGGCGCCGCCTCGGCTTCGGCTGCGGATGGTCGCTGTCGCATATTGTCGTGAAATGACAAAGTGACTGGCATTCTGCGACAAGCGGTGAAACGCGGCAAGCGGCTACCCTTGCACGACGGCATGCAGAACACTCTGGAAGGAGAGACTCATGGCTGAGATCAGCGGTGGCGAAGTCCTCGCCCGCATGTTGCAGAAGGAAGGCGTCGAGAAGGTCTTCGGCATCATCGACGGCACCTATTTCGGTTTCTATTCGGCGCTGCATCGTCTCGGCATCGAGATCGTCACGCCGCGCCACGAGACCTGCGCCGCGCACATGGCCGGCACCTACGCGCGGCTCACCGGCAAGCTCGGCGTTTGCATGGCCAGCAACGGCCCCGGCGTCGCCAACCTGCTGCCGGGGCTGGTGGTCGAGCAGGCCGACGGCAACCGCGTGCTGGCCATCACCAGTGCGCGGCGGCCGAGCATCATGTACCCGGATCGCGGCGGCAGCTACCAGTGCTTCGACCAGAGCGGTGTGATCGGCAAGATCGGCAAATGGAGCGCGGCGGTGTCCTCCTTCGAGCGCGTGCCGGAACTGATGCGCAAGGCCTTGCGCAAGAGCTGGGAGGGCCGGCCGGGCGTGGTGCATCTGGACGTGCCGGAGACCATCATGAATGGCAAGCAGAAGGCCGAGGTCGCCTTCTGGGCGCCGCAGCAGTACCGCAACGCCGTGCCGCCGGCGCCGACTTTCGAGCAGATAAGGCAGGCCGCCGACTGGCTGATCGCCGCCGGTGCGCCGATGATCCACGCCGGCAGCGGCATCATCCATTGCCAGGCCTGCGAGGCGCTGCGCCGCGTCGCCGAACTGCTGCATGCGCCGGTGACCACCAGTTGGGCGGCGCGCGGCACGCTGGCCGAGGATACGCCGCTGGCCATCCCCATGCCCCACGTCAAGCTCAACCACAAGGTACGCAATGACGCCGACGTGGTGCTGATCCTCGGCTCACGCATCGGCGAGACCGACTGGTGGGGCAAGCCGCCCTACTGGCGCCACCCTTCCGAGCAGAAGACCATCCAGGTCGACATCGATGCCGACATCATCGGCCTGAACAAGCCCGCCGACCTCGGCGTGGTGGCCGACGCCAAGTGCTTCCTCGAAGTTCTGGCGGCGGAACTGGAACAACGCAAGGGCGAAATCCGCCTCGATACCCGCCGCGCCCGCGTCGCCGGCTACGCGAAAGTGATGCAGGAAGACCGCGCCGGCTGGGACAAGGCGCTGTCCGACATGGCGGTGCCGATGCACCCGGCGCACATCGGCGCCGTCTGCCAGGAACTCTTCCCGGCCGATTCGGTACTGGTGGCCGATGGCGGCAATGCGACGATCTGGGCCATGTTCTACCATCGCGTCACGGTGCCCAACACGGTGATCTCGACCTTCAAGTTCGGCATGCTCGGCGCCGGCACCTCGCAGGCCGTGGCCGCTGCCCTGGCGCGGCCGGGCAAGCCGGTGTGCTGCATCATCGGCGACGGCGCCATGGGCTTCCACTCGCAGGAAGTCGAGACGGCAGTGCGCAACAAGGCGCAGGTGATCTACATCGTGCTCGCCGACAAGCAGTGGGGCATGGTCAAGATGAACCAGCAGTTCATGCTGCGGCCGATCAAGACCATGCTCTTCAAGCACCTCGATCCCGACGAGACGATCAAGGCCGACCTCGGCGAAATCGAGTTCGACAAGCTGGGCCAGAGCATGGGCGCTTACGGCGAGCGCGTCGCCGATCCGGCGCAGCTGAAGCCGGCGCTGCAACGCGCGCTGGCCAGCGGCGGCTGCGCCGTGATCCACGTCGATGTCGATCCGGTGAAACACATGTGGGCGCCGGGTCTGATACATTTCAAGAAGATGCACGAGGAGCCCAGGGTCTAGCGAGGAGAGTGCGGCATGAACGGTATCGATCTGGTCCGCCTCAACTTCAATCCGGAGTCCCTCTGGGCGCTCAACGCCATCATCGGCCTGGTGATGTTCGGCGTCGCGCTGGACCTCAGGATCGCCGACTTCAAGGCCGTGTTGCGCATGCCCAGGCCGGTGCTGATCGGCATGGTCGGCCAGTTCGTGCTGCTGCCGGCCTTCACCTTCCTGCTGGTGCTGGCGATTCGTCCGGCGCCCAGCATTGCGCTGGGCATGATGCTGGTGGCGGCCTGCCCTGGCGGCAATATTTCCAACTTCCTGACGCACTATGCCAAGGGCAACACGGCGCTGTCGATTACCATGACGGCGTTGTCGACGGCGGTGGCCATCGTCATGACGCCGCTCAACCTGTCGCTGTGGGGTGGCCTGAACCCTGAGACGGCGAAGATCCTCAAGGTGGTGGCGCTCGATCCCTGGGACATGCTGCTGGCCGTGTTTCTGCTGCTGGGCCTGCCGATGATCGTCGGCATGTGGGCGGGATACCGCTTCCCGAGCTTCGTCGAACGCGCGCACAAGCCGGTGAAGATCTTTTCGATTGGCGTCTTCGGCCTCTTCGTGCTCGGCGCGCTGGCGGCCAACTGGCGCTATTTCCTCGACTACGTCGGCTTCGTCGTCATCGCCGTGTTCCTGCACAACGGCCTGGCCTTGCTCACCGGCTATTACGCGGCGAAGTTCAGCGGCCTGCCTGAACGCGACCGGCGCGCGGTATCGATCGAGGTCGGCATCCAGAATTCGGCCCTGGGCCTGATCCTGATTTTCAACTTCTTCGACGGCCTCGGCGGCATGGCCATCGTCACCGCCTGGTGGGGCATCTGGCACATCGTCTCGGGGCTGACGGTGGGCACGATCTGGAGCCGGCGGGAGCCGCAATGAGCGCCGCCCGCCGGGCCGCCCCAAGGGCGGTGCAGCCGACAGCATGGAGCCGCGTAGCGGCGAACCGGCGTCACCCCCTTCCGCGGGAAGGGGGCGGGGGGATGGTCGTATGACCCGCGTCCTCGTCACCGGCAGCTCGGGCTACCTCGGTAGCCAGGTGGTGTCTGCGCTGGCGGCGCAGGACGGCATTGAAGTCGCTGCGCTCGACTTGCGCGAACCGGCGCGCCGCCTGCCCGGCGTGGCTTACGAAAGTGCCGACATCCGCGGCGCCGAGGTCGATGCCATCGTCGGCCGCCACCGGCCGCGGGTGGTGGTGCACCTGGCCTCCATCGTCACGCCGGGCAAAAAGAGCAAGCGCGAATTCGAGTTCAGCGTCGACGTCGGCGGCACACGCAACCTGCTCGAAGCCTGCCTCACGCATGGCGTCAAGCGCATCATCGTTTCGTCCTCGGGCGCGGCCTACGGCTACCACGCCGACAACCCGGAATGGCTGACCGAGTCCGACCCGGTACGCGGCAATTTCAGTTTCGCCTATTCCTGGCACAAGCGCCTGGTCGAGGAAATGCTGGCCGAGTACCGTGCCAGCCAGCCGCAACTGGAGCAGATCGTGTTCCGCATCGGTACCATCCTCGGCGCCACGGTGCGCAACCAGATCACCGACCTGTTCGAGACGCCGCGCCTGATCGCGATTCGCGGCAGCGACAGTCCCTTCGTCTTCATCCACGACCAGGACGTGGTGGGCGCCATCGTGCGCGGCGTCGATTCGCCGGTGACCGGCATTTTCAACGTCGCCGGCGACGACAAGCTCTCCATCCACGAGATCGCCGCGCGCCTGGGCAAGCGCTGTGTGGTACTGCCGGCCGGCTTGTTGCAGGCGGCCTTGTGGCTGCTGAAGCCGCTGGGGCTGACGCAGTACGGCCCGGAGCAGGTCGACTTCCTGCGCTACCGGCCGGTGCTGGACAACCGGCGCCTGAAAGAGGAATTCGGCTACCTGCCGAGACTGAATTCCGCCGAAGTGTTCGAGCTGTGGCGCGCATCGCGCGCGAGCCGCGCCGCATGAGGCGCGAACTGGCGGGCAAGGTGGTGCTGGTCACCGGGGCCGGCGGCGGCCTGGGCGCCGCGCTTTGTCGCCGTCTTGCCAGCGCCGACTCGCGCATCGCGGCCATGGACCTAGATGCCGCCGCTCTCGAAGCCTTGGTTGCCGAACTGAATGCCGCCGGAGGCAAGGCGCTGGCCATCCCGGCCGACATCACCGATCCCGCCGCCTGCGCGGAGGCCGTGAGCACAACGTCGGCGTACTTCGGCGCGCTCGACGGCCTGATCAACAACGCCGGCATCAGCGCCCGCAGCCTGCTGGCCGATACCGACCCGGCGGTGATCCGCCGCGTCATGGAAGTCAATTTCTTCGGTGCCGCCAACCTGACCCGTGCCGCGCTGGAGGCCATCATCGCGCGGCGCGGTTTCATCGTCGCGATCTCCAGCGTCGCCGGTTTCGCCCCCCTGGTCGGCCGCACCGCCTATGCCGCCAGCAAGCACGCGCTGCACGGTTTCTTCGACAGCCTGCGCAGCGAGGTGGCGGGCGCCGGTGTCGGTGTTACTGTCGTCTGCCCGTCATTCATCCGCACCGGCATAGGCAGCGCCGCCACCGACGGCAGCGGCGCGCCGGTAAGCGGACCGCGCATCACCACCGGCGGCGAGGCCACGCCGGAGGACATCGCGGCGCGCATCCTCGATGCCGTGGCGGCGGGGCGTGAGCTGTTGCTGCCCGATGCCACTTCGCGCAAGGCCTGGTGGCTGAGCCGGCTGGCGCCCGGCCTCTACGCCAACATCATGAAGCGCCGGGTGGGCGCGGAGTTTGCCGGGCTGGTTTGACAGGCTCGCCAAGAGTCGGCGCTGGTGACACGGCGAGGAAGTATGATGCCTGCCACTTTCGCGGAGGAAATCGGGCCATGGGAATCGAGTCGGTAAGCAAGGAACGGCGGATATTGCGCGTGCTGCGCACGGTGCTGGGCAATATCGTCAAGGAGACCGCGCCGCGCCCTGGCGTTCCGCGCCCGCTGAGCGACCAGACGGTGGCAGACATTCGTGACCTGTTCGGCCTGATCGCCGAGCGCGAGGCCGAGCTGGCCGACGAAGCCGGCCTCAACCGCAAGGAACGGCCGCATTTCGCGGATGAGCCGCGCCGCGCGCATGCGATGAAGATCCACCGCCCGCCGAAAAAGCCGAACTGAGGGGAATCCATTCATGGCAACTATCGCTTTTCTCGGCACCGGGCTGCTCGGTGCCGCTTTCGCCGAAGCTGCGGCCAGGCGTGGCGACCGCGTTACCGTGTGGAACCGCAGCGCCGACAAGGCGCGCGCGCTGGAAGGCCTCGGCGTTACGGTGGCGGAAAGCCCGGCCGCTGCGGTGCGCGGCGCTGGACGGGTGCATCTGGTGCTCAAGGACGATGCGGTGGTAGATGCGGTGACGGCGGCGGCGCGCACAGGCCTCGCAGCCGGCGCAGTGATTTGCGACCACAGCACGACGCTGCCGGCGCTGACCACGGAGCGCGCGGAGCGTTGCGCGCGCGAGGGCATCAATTATCTGCATTGCCCGGTGTTCATGACGCCGCTGGCGGCGCGCGCAGGCTCGGGCTCGATGCTGGTCTCGGGGCCGCGCAAGGTGTTCGATACGGTGGCTGCCGAACTGGCGGCGATGACCGGCCGGCTCGAATACCAGGGTGAGCGCGCCGACCTCGCGGCGGCCAAGAAGCTGTTCGGCAATGCCCTGATCCTCAGCCTCTCGGCGACCCTGGCGGACATGCTGACGCTGGCGCAGGCCAGCGACGTCGCGGCGCAGGCGGTGATCGACGTCGCCGCCCTGTTCGACCTCAATGCGCTGGTGGCAACGCGCGGCGGCAACATGGTCAAGGGCAATTTTGCGCCCAGCTTCGAACTGGCGATGGCGCGCAAGGATTTCAGTCTGATGCTGGCGACGGCCGGTGAGCGGCCGCTGGCCGTGCTGCCCGGCGTCGCCGCGCGCATGGACCAGCTGATCGCCGCCGGGCACGGTGCCGACGACGTCAGCATCTGGGCGCAACACGCGCTGACGCGTTAAGCCGCTTCCTTGGCTTCGCGCGTAACGCTCAGGCCGCGCGCGGCGCGCCGAACTGCGCGCACAGCGCCTCCACCGTGGCGCGCTCGCCGCGCAGGCGCAGGATGGCGCCGGCTTCGTCGGCATGCTCGGCCAGCACATCGCAACTGGCGAAGATGCGGCCGCGATGCTGCTGCGCCGACCAGGGCAGGAGTATCTCGGCCTCGGTCTGGTCCTGACGGAAGAAGTCGATGATGGCCTCGCGCAGCCTGGCCACGTCGTCGGCGCGGCGCGCGCTCATCACGATGCAATCCGGATAGGCGGCGCGCAGTTCGGCCTCGCGCGCGGCCTGGGCGGCGAGGTCGCCGCGCGGTTCGAGATTGTCGATCTTGTTGAAAACGCGCAGGCGGGGCACCTCACCGGCGCCGATCTCGGACAGCACGCTGTCGGTGACTTCGCGCTGGCGCTCGCAGCCGGGATCGCTGGCGTCGATCACGTGCAGCAGCAGGCTGGCGTCGAGGGCTTCTTCGAGCGTGGTCTTGAAGGATGCCACCAGTCCGTGCGGCAGGTTCTTGATGAAGCCGACGGTGTCGCTGACCAGCACGCGCGGCCGGCTTTCCGGTTGCAGCGCGCGCACCGTGGTATCGAGGGTGGCGAACAGCTTGTTCTCGACCAGCACCTCGCTGCCGGTGAGTGCGCGCATCAGCGTCGATTTGCCGGCATTGGTGTAGCCGACCAGGGCCACGGTGGCGAGGCCCTGGCGCTCCTGGCGGCGCGCGCGCTGGGTCTTGCGCTCGACGTCCATGGCGTCGATTTCCTGCTGTAACTCGGCGATGCGGTCGCGGATCTTGCGCCGGTCCATCTCGGTGTGCGATTCGCCGGCGCCGCGCCCACCCGTGCCGCTGCGCTGCCGCCCCTGCGGCCCGGCGAGCTTGGCCAGTTCGCGCAGGCGCGGCGCCATGTAACCCAGGCGCGCGATCTCGACCTGGGCGCGCGCCGCGCGCGAGCTGGCATGGCGGTGGAATATTTCGAGGATCACCATGGTGCGGTCCATGACTTCGGCGCCCACTTCCTTTTCCAGGTTGCGCGCCTGGGAGGGCGAGATCTCGTGGTCGACCAGGACAGCCTCGATGCGCCCGGCCTCGGGATCGGCGGCGGCGTGTCGGCCGGGCTCGAAGCTGCCGGGCGCCGGCTCGCTGTCGACGAAGGCGCGGATTTCCTCGCGCTTGCCGCTGCCGAGGTAGGCGCCGGCGTCGAAGCTGGCCCGCTTCTGGGTGAAGCTGGCGCTGATCGTGTAACCCAGCGTCTTGGCCAGGTCGCGCAGTTCGGCGAGCGAAGACTCGAATTCGATGTCGCTGACGCTGGGTAGTTGCACGGCGGCGACGACGGCGTAGCTGGGATTTTCCTTGACTTCGTTGCGCATGCGGGGGCGGCTTCCTGGGTGGGCGAAACCGGATAGTACCCGTGTCTGCGCCGGTCACCGTCGGATACCGCGGGGATACCGCGGCGCGGCCGGCCGTCAGTCATGACGGTGGCGGTGCTTGTGGCGCCCGCCGTAGCGCTCGACCACGTAGGCATTCATCTCGTAGGGCCGTTCGGTACCGAGTACCACCGAAACCCCGTCGAATCCGGCGACCACGATGCGGCTTGGCAGGGCGGTGCCGACCCGCCAGCGCCCGGCATCGAGCCAGAACCAGAGTTGGCTGGCCGGCGCGTAATAGACTTCGTGATGCGGGTAATAGAGGTAGCGATACTGTTTCGCGCGATAGCCGTGGGCCGGGGCCCAAGGCGGCGGATCAGCCAGTGCCAGCGGTGGCAGCGCGAGCCAGGCGCCGAGCAGCGCAGCGGCGGCAAGACGAAGCGGTTTGGTTCTCATGGCGATTCTCACGGGCGTACATGCCCTGACTGATGCAGCGGCCGTGCCAGTCGGGAAATTCGCTTTGTTTCAACGGGGTGGTCCGACTTTGCGGGCTCGCAGCGCAGGCTGTGGCGTCGCCGTATGGCGACAGAAAATCCGCCGCCAGCGGCAGCGCATTGATTTACAGGCCCTTACGCCTGTCTCCGGGCGGCGACTACTCCTCGAAGTCCCGGCGCAAGCGGTTCAGCCCCTGGCGGAAGGCCTCGGCGTCGCCGTAATCGAAGAAGCGCGGGTAGCGCTCGTGGGCGCTTTTGATGCGCCGTGCATACTTGATCGGACACCAGTACTGCTCGGTGCGCGCCGCGACCTCGCGCGTGTAGGCGGCGACGCCGTTGCCGTAGGAGCAATAGAGGCAGTTGAACTTTTCGATCAGGTTCAGGTAGGGCAGGTCCTCGCGGTCAAAGACGAGGTAGTCGGAGCGCTTTACCTTGGGAATGCGGTAGATCGGGAAGCACACGGCTTGATACAGACTGACGAACAGGTCCATCAGCAGGAAGGGTATCCAGCCTAGGTAGATCACCGGCGCGGTAAGCGTGACCAGCAGGCGGCTGCGAGCCAGGAAGCGCAACAGGCCGACCTTGTAGCGGCGCTGGGTGCGCAGGAACTCTTCCGCCAGTTCGGCACGCCGGCGATCGAATTCCTCGCGGCGCTGGCGGTATTCCTCCTCGACTTCCTCCTGCAGGGTCTGGATGCGTTGCAGCAGCTCGTTCAATGCCTGTTTCATGTCAGGGTCCGATCATGCCGTCATGGGCCAGTTTGCTTCCCGCCGCGAGCAGGGTCCATGCCGTGACGAGGTTGAAGCCGCGCATATCCACGACCTGCAACAGGCGGTAGCCGGCAAAATAACCGATCGGGATCGCCGGTGCCAGCAGCAGGGAGACACCGAGGAAAGAGAGGTCCACCAGCCCGAGCTGGGCATAGGGGCCGAGCTTGGCGAAATTGACCACGGTGAAGAAAATCACCGTGGTGCCGACCAGGCGCATCTTGTCCATGTTCTGCGGCATCAGGTATTGCATGATCGGCGGGCCGCCGGCGTGCGAGACGAAGCTGGTGAAGCCGGCGATGCCGCTCCAGAAGATGCCGGGGCCGAAAGTCGGCGCTGATGCCACGGCGAGTTGGCTGCTGCGCGCGGCACGGAAACGGTCCAGCGCGAACAGGATGGCCTCGATGCCGATCAGCAGCTTGATCCAGCGCGCATCGACCAGGCCGAAGGTGAGCCAGCCCAGCGCGATGCCGAGCATGGCGCCGGGCAGGATGATGCGCAGGTTGGCGGCATCCGCCTTGCCGCGGAACACCACCAGGCCGACCAGGTCGAGCACCAGCAGGATAGGCAGCATCACGGCGGCGGCGAAGGGTGCCGGGACGGACAGCGCGATCAGCGGTACGCCCAGGCTGCCGGCGGCGCCGCCGAAGCCGGCCTTGGACATGCCGAACAGCAGGGTGGCGGCGACGGCCAGCAGCCAGAAGGCCGGGGGCAGTGTGGCGGCGTGGTCGAACATGCCGGGCAGGCGGGCGCAAACCCGCCTCGTAGTCGAGGTCCGGCCATTTTGTCACCGTAGCCGCGGAAGCTGTGCGTTTCACCGGGGCACGGCGACCCGTCGCCCGTCGCCGGGCCAGGGGGCGGTACTACAGAGCCATTCGCGTCGCCGCGGCCTGCGGCCAGTTCAGCTTGCCGCAGGCGTCTGCCCGCCAGCTTGGAACCGAAATGCTGACCGGGACACCAGTGGTAGGGGCGACCCGCAGCGCGTAACCGATGGCGACGCCAAGCACATATCCCGCTTCGGTTGCCGCGCTCGGCGCGCCTGCCGCCAGCGCGTCATCTCCCGCGTCGAGGGTGGTCCGCTCGACCTCGATCTGCGCGGCAATCGCGGGCCAGCACTGTTCGAACAACTGCTTGCTCATCTGGAACATGGTGATCTCCTTGCATGCGATCGGTCGGCGGCCGGGGTGTCTCGATCACGGGTGGCCTTTGCCGCGCACCTGGGCTTGGCTCCTGCCGTGGCTGCCCATGCCGATCGAGTATGTGGTGGCGGCGATCGATGCTCGCTCGCCGCCACCCTGCGCTTTTGCCTCGAACCGGGCCGGCGTGTGGGTCCGGGCCTGCGCGCTGCTGCTGGCCGTGCCGCCATAACCGGGGGCTCGACCGTGCACCTGGGAGCCGTCACCGGAAACGATGGCGCCGTGCCGGTAGCCGCCGCCACGCGGGTCCATCCTGGCAGGCGGCGAAGGCGCGGCGCCCGGCGTGCCGGTCGCGGCCGGCAGCGGACGGTTGGACGGGCTGACGCCAATCTGGTGCGCGATATCGCCCCAGCCCATGCCCTGGCTGCGCAACTGCAGGACGCCAGCCATCTCGACGCTGCCGTTGGTGCCGGTCAGCGTCCCGCCGTTCAGCGCAATGCGCAACTGTTCCGGCGTCGGTTCCAGGATGCCCTGCGCCGCCAACTGGTGCTGCGCCAGGGACAGGGCGCGGGTGACGTTGCCGTAGCCCATCTGCGCGGTGGCCGGGGTGAAGCTGATGCCGCTTGACGAGGCGGCTGCATCCAGGTTGATCACGCTCCCGCTGCGCAGCCCGGCGACCAGGCTGGCGGCGTTTTGCGGGGAGCCGGCCAGGCTTTCGAAGCGGCTGGCGATGCGGCTTGCCGGCAGGGCGGCGGTGCCCACCACGGCGCCGTTGGCGGTCGTGCCGGTCGCTTCGGCGGCCAGCGCCGGGTTCAGGGAGAAGCAGGTCGCACTGACGGCGAGCAGTTGCAGTGTGCGGAGTTTCATGGCTTGGTTCTCCTCATCCATTGAGCATGCGTTTTTCAGTTTGCAGGACAATTTCCAGCGACGTCGCGCTGTCGTACACCAGGCCCTGTGTCGTCACCGAGCGCATGCGGGTCGAATTGGGACTGAGCACTTCCAGGGTGATTTCGATCTCGCGGTCGGCGGCGCGGGCGAGGATGACTTCCTCGTTGCCGGTGCGCTTGCTCGACACCACCTTGATGCCCATCCGGTTGAGGGCTGCCAGGGTGGCATGCTTGACGTCGCCGACCGGCGCGGTGAAGGTACGGTAGGCGCGACCATTGAGGGTCTGCGCGACGCCGGTCGAGGCGCCGACGCCGAAGGCCGTGATGGCCATGGCTTCGCAGCCGCCCAGCAGCAGGGCCGCAGTGGCGATCGCGACCAGCCTGGCGCGCCGGCCGCGCAGCGGCTCCGGCATTGGATGCGCGGCCTTCATGATGCGGCGACCACGGTATTGCCGACGATCTGCACTGTGCCGCCGATCACGACGTTGGGCGGTTCGGTCTGGTGGATCGTGCGCAGGCTGCCGTTGTCCATGCGTACTACGATCCTGTAGGAAGTGGTGCGCCGGGTGGTGTTCTGCTCGATCTTGTTGCCAAGGTAGGCGCCGCCCGCGCCGCCGGCGATGGTCATTACCGTGCGGCCGTCGCCGCGCCCGATCTGATTGCCGAGCAGGGCACCAGTCAGGCCGCCTGCAACGGCACCGACGCCGCTGGTCTTCGCCGGGCCTTCCACGGTGGTGACCGATTCGACCTTTCCGCAATTGCCGCAGACCGGGGCAGCCGTCGCCCGCGCCTTGGACGCAGAGGCCTGCGGAGTCGCTGCGACAGACTTGTCGTTGGCCGGCGCCTTGACGGTCGCGGCGGCTTGCGGATTATTGGAATGGGCGTTCGGCAGGACGCCGGTCAGAGTGGCGATGCCGAGCAGGCTGAACAGCGTGACCGAAACCGCCGCCACGACCAGCGCCGGATACAGCAGTTTGCGCTGCGCCGGTTTTGTCGCGGCAGGGCTTTCGATCGACTCGATGGTCGTGGTGGTCATGATTACTTGAACTCCTTGCTGAGGGTCTTGCCGATGTAGCCGCCGGCGACGGCGCCGCCGACCGTGCCCACGGTGCTGCCACCGGTGGCCGCGGCTCCCACCACACCACCGACCACGGCGCCGCTTACCGTGCCGATTTCCTCCCGGGTCGGGTTGCTGTTGCAGGCGGCCAGCCAGGGCAGCATGGCGATCAGGGCCAGCCGTGAGATCCGTCCGATAGTCAGGGCCTTCATTGCGACTCTCCTTTTCCTGTTGCAGCATCGGGAACGCATGCTTCGCCCGGACAGTCGCAACCGCCATGCCAGGGCGGCAACTCGTTGATAATCAGCGACTTGGAAAGGAGTTGCGGAATTCGCCACGGGGCGCGGGCGTCGCCGGACGGCGACAGGTATCCGAGGGTGGCCGCCAAGCGCTTGAATGCGCGGGCTTATTGCTGTCGCCGAACGGCGACGCTACTTGAACAGCGCGGGATCGAGCGAGTGGCGCTGCAGCAGCTTGTAGAAATCGGTGCGGTTGCGCCGGGCCAGTTTCGCGGCCTGGGTGACATTGCCGCCGGTGGTTTTCAGCAGGCGGATCAGGTAATCCAGTTCGAAGCCGCGGCGTGCCTCGTCGAAGGGCAGGATCTCGCCCAGCTCGCTGATGGTCTTCTGCACCAGGGCCGGCGTGACGATGGGACCGGTGGTCAGGGCCACCGCCTGCTCCACCACGTTCAGCAACTGGCGCACGTTGCCTGGCCAGCTCGCGCGAATCAGCAGTTCCATCGCCTCCGGCGCGAACCCATTGATTTCCTTCCGGTAGCGCGTCGCCAACTGGCGCAGGAAATGGTTGGCGAGCAGGGGGATGTCGTCGCGGCGGTCGGCCAGGTCGGGGATCGCCAGCGAGACCACGTTGAGCCGGTAATACAGGTCGCGGCGAAAGCGTCCGGCGCCCATTTCCTCGTCGAGGTCGCGGTGCGTCGCGCTGATGACGCGGACATCGACCGCTTCGCTGCGGGTGGCGCCCACCGGGCGGACTTCGCGTTCCTCGAGCACGCGCAGCAGCTTGACCTGGAGCGGCAGCGGCATGTCGCCGATCTCGTCGAGGAACAGGGTGCCGCCCTCGGCGGCGCGGATCAGGCCGGGCTGATCCCTGGCGGCGCCGGTAAATGCGCCCTTGACGTAGCCGAAGAGCTCCGATTCCAGCAGGTTTTCGGGAATCGCGCCGCAGTTCACTGCGATGAAGGGCCGCGCGCGGCGCTCGCTGGCCTGGTGGATGGCGTGCGCCAGCATTTCCTTGCCCGAGCCCGAGGCGCCGCGCAGCATCACGCTGGCGTCGCCCGTGGCGACCAGCCTGGCCTGCGCCAGCAGGTCGGCCATGATCACGTTGCGCGTGATGATGTTCGCATGCCAGGCTTCGGCGGCGGGGTCGCTGCCGGTCGCGGCCGGCGAGATTTCCAGGGCGCGCGCCACCATGTCCAGCAGTTCCCTGGCCTGGTAGGGCTTGGTCAGGTAACCGAAGACGCCGCGGTGGGTTGCCGCGACGGCTTCCGCAATCGTGCCGTGGGCGGTCAGGATGATCACCGGCAGCGTCGGGTAGTTCGCCTGCACCGCGGCGAACAGGGCGTTGCCGTCCATGCCGGGCATGCGCATGTCAGTGATCACCAGTTGCGGTCTGTCGGCCGCGATCTGCGCCAGCGCCTGGGCGCCGCCGGCGGCCGTGGTGACGACATGGCCGGCGGCTTCGAGGCGGATGGCGATCAGGCGCAGCAGGTCGGGGTCGTCATCGACCAGCAGGATCTTGCCGCCGCTCATTTTGGTCGCCCCGGCGACTTGCCGTGCGGCAGCAGGCTTTTCTCGATGTCTTTCAGCGCTTCCAGTTTCTTCTCCAGATCGTCGGCCCGCCGCTGTTGCGAATAGTTGCCCTCTTCCAGGCGGCGGTGCTCCGCCAATTGCGCACGCATCAATGATGCCAGCGCCCGCAATTCGTTGTCGCGGCTGTCCTCACCGCGCGCCAGCGGATCGAGCAGTTGCAGGGCGCGGCGCTGATCCGCCGCCGACGCGGCGGGCACCGACAGCGCCATGGCGTATTGCAGCAGGCGGAAATCGGTCTTTTCGTCGGCTTGGGCCTGGCGCACGCGTTCGGTTTCCTCGGCCAACTGCTTGCCGCCGAGCTTGCGCACATACAGCGAATAGTGCAGCAGCGACACGGCATCGCTGCTCGGGCGCGGCCCCTGCGGATCGAGCCAGTAGGCGTCGCCGGGCGGTTTCAGCAGCGCGCAACTACCCAGGCCGGCCAGCAGCAGCAGGGGGCACAGCAAGCGCAGGAGCCGGCGTACGATTCTCATGGGGTGCCCAGCGGCAGGCTCACGGAGAAGCGCCCCTGTCCTGCGTCGACCTTAATGTCGCCGCCCATGGCCAGCACATGGTCGCGCGCGATGGAAAGACCGAGGCCGGTACCGCGAACCGCGCCGGCGGCGTCGGCGCTGCCGCGGTAGAAGGGTTCGAAGATCCGCTCGCGCTCGGCCGGCGCCACTCCCGGCCCCTGGTCGAGCACTTCGAGCAGTGCCTGCCCACCTTGCCGGAGTGCGCTGACGACGATCTCGCTGTCGTCGGGCGCGTATTTGGCGGCATTGGAGAGCAGGTTGTCGAATACCACCCGCAGGCGATCGGGGTCGGTTTGCATGGCGAAATCCTCCAGTTCCAGGCGGACGCGGATGTTGCGCGCCGTGCAGGCCAGTTTTTGCCGTTCGACGACCGCCGCGATGATCTGCGCCGGCTTCACCGTCTGCAGCTTCACTGGGGCCAGGTGGAATTCGGCCTCGGCATGGCGCAGCAGGGTTTCGATCAGGCGCTGCAATTCCAGGCTGTTCTGTTTGAGTATCAGCACGATCTCGCGCTGGCGTCCGGACAGTCCGCCGGCCACTTCTTCCGCCAGCAGTTCCGAGCCCTCGCGCAGGATCGTCAGGGGCGTCTTCAGGTCGTGCGAGACATGGCGCAGGAAGATGCTTTTCTGCTCTTCGAGCTGGATCAGGCGCAGCCGCAGCCAGTCGAGCTGGCGGCCGAGCTGTTCGAGGTCTTCCGGGCCGCTGACTTCGATGCGGCGGTCGAGGCGGCGCTCGCCGAGGTCGCGGATACCCTGGTTGAGCTCGGTGATCGGTCGTGCCAGCAGGTAGGTGAAGCCGGCGACGATGACGAGCGCCAGCGGAATCAGCACGAATAGTTGCAGGCGCGCCTGCGCCTCGGTTTGCCCTGCGAGATCGCGCAGGGATTCCGCTTCGCGGTCGATCAGGGTGCCGGAACGTTCCAGCAAGCCGCGCGTCGCGCTGGAGATTTCGGCATAGCGGCGGGCGGTGCCAACGGCTTCCCTCGCCAGCGGCCCGTACTGCGTCAGCGACTCGTGGAGCGAGGCTTCGGCCTGCAGCAGGTCGTCGAGTGTCTTGCGTATTTCCGGTTCGAGCGGCATCCGGCCCAAGCGCTCCCCGGCATCGCGGAAGCGCAGGCGCAAGCTGTTATAGCCCTGCCATAGCGCTGCATCACGCAACACCGTGCTCTGCTGGGCGGCGCGTTCGAGCGAAGCCGCGGTGTCGTTCAGTTCGCGGCTGGCATGGGCGATGCGTGCAGCCTCATACACCGCGCGCTGGCTTTGCGTCGCCAGGCGCTGGACGGCCAGGATGTTGCCGAGCAGGCCGACCAGGAGCGGCAGTACCGCCAGCACGAAGCCGACCAGCAGCAGCTTGAAGAAGGATTTCGGATAGCGGATCTGCATGAAACCCTGCCCAGGAAAGCGGTTTTCCGGTAAGGACAGCGCCGGCACGTCGCTATTCGGACGAATGTACACCCGATCGAACAATCGTTGCTGCGACCGATTTGGCAAACCGGATACGGTTTATTGCCGTCCCGGCGTGTGGTGCTCCGTCGGCTTTCCACTGGCGTGGCCGTTTGCCGGGATGTCGGAGATGGCCGAAAGTCGGTGCTGGCGGAACGGCGTTTGGCGCTTAGGCAGGACCGATTCGCGGGCTTCCACGAGACGCGCTGCGTCCGACGCAAGTCCTTGGGGATACTTATCCGGTGGCGATCCAGTCAGCGGCAAGTTGCAATGCCGCCTGCAGGGAGCGCCGCGCGGATGCACCGAGGCCCTCGCCGAGTTCGAAGTGTTCCCCGCGTATCGCCAGCAGCCAGCAGGGCGGCGGCTCGCCGTCGTCGATGTCGGCATAAACCTTCAGTACGGCCTGCGGGCTCATGGCATGGGTGGTGAAACTGGCGTCGCGCGCGGCCTCGATGCGGGTCAGCGAGAACGGTGCCGGCGCGTCGATGCTGGCGTCGACGAACAGCACGCGGCGGCGGCCTTGCAGGTCGAGGGCGTGCTCCACCTGAAGCTGGAAATCGGTGAGGCAGTCGACCTCGCCCCACTCGGGATGGCGACGCGCAAGCTCGGCAAAGTGCTCGACGAACAAGGGGCCCAGCGCGTCGTCGCCACGGCTGGGGTTGCCCCAGCCGAAGATCAGGGTTGGCGCCGTCACGGCAGATGCCGTGTCAGGCCGTCCGAACCGCGCGTGACTTCATCGATCACCGTCCCGTCAGCGCCGACTATTGCCACTTCCAGCGGCATCTGGCCCAGCGCGTGGGTGGCACAGGACAGGCAGGGGTCGAAAGCGCGGATCGCGACCTCGATATGGTTGAGCAGGCCCTCGGTGATCTCGCGGCCGTCGAGGTACTGCTTGGCCACTTCGCGCACCGCCGTGTTCATGGCCTGGTTGTTGTGCGTGGTGGAGACGATCAGGTTGGCGCGGATCACCTGGTCGTTCTCGTCGACGCGATAGTGGTGGATCAGCGTGCCGCGCGGTGCCTCGATGACGCCGACGCCGCGCTCCTGGCGTTCGCCGGTGGCCATCAGTTCGCTGCCGACGATGTCGTCGTCGTGCAGCAGGTCCTTGATGCTCTCGGCGGCGTGCAGCATCTCGATCATCCGCGCCCAGTGGTAACCCAGGGTCGCACCGGCGGCGCTGCCGCCTTCGTAGGCGAGGAAGTCCTCGCGCTCCTTGTCCGCCAGGGGCGTCGGGATGCTGTCGCACATCGTCACGCGCGAAAGCGGGCCGACGCGGTACGAGCCTTCATCCGGCCCCAGTGAGTTGAAGAAGGGGAACTTCATGTAGGACCAGGGCTTGACCCCCTCGGAGATCACATCCCAGTAGCGCGAATAGTCGAAGTGGTCGAACAGGGTCTTGCCGTCGATGTCGCGGGCGCGCAGGCCGCCATGGTAAAGGTCCATGGCGCCGTCGGCGCGTACCAGGCACATGCCGGCGGAGCGGAAGCGGCCGAAGGCGTTGTACTGCGCCAGGTTCTGCTCGAACAGGCCGCGGATGATGCCGACCGCCTCGCGGCTCCAGGCCACCATCTGGTAGGCGTCCTTGAGCAGCAGGGCACGTTCTTCGGCGGAAAGCGACTTGTTCACACCGCCGGGGATGGAGCCCGTGCCATGCACGCGCTTGCCGGCCGTCATGCGGATCACTTCCTGGCCGTATTTGCGCAGCAGTACGCCCTTCTTTGCCACCTCGGGATGGGCCGCGACGACGCCGACGATGTTGCGCGCGGCGACGTCGGAGCCGAAGCCGAACAGCAGGTCTGGTGATGACAGATGGAAGAAATGCAGGGCATGCGATTGCAGCATCTGGCCGTAGTGCATCAGGCGGCGCATCTTCTCGGCGGTGGGCGTCAGCTGCTTCACGCCCATCACCATGTCCAGCGCCTTGGAGGCGGCAAGGTGGTGCGAGACCGGGCAGATGCCGCACAGGCGCTGCACCATGACCGGGACTTCCCAGTAAGGCCGGCCCTGGATGAATTTTTCAAAGCCGCGGAATTCGACGATGTGCAGGCGTACCTGGTGCACCTTGTTGTCGTCGTCGAGCAGGATGGTGACCTTGCCATGGCCCTCGACCCGCGACACGGGTTCGATGGCGACGCGGCGCAGGGTTTCGGGATGGGATGCGGTTTCGAGTTCGAAGCTCATGGCGGGTTCTCAGTCGTAGTGCATCAGGCCGTGGCCAAGTGTCGGCGTGCGGCCGGCGAGCAGGTCGGTCAGCAGTTTCCAGATTGCGTCGGCCGGGGGCGGGCAGCCGGGCAGGAAGTAATCGACCTTGACCACCTCGTGGATAGGATGCACCTTGTTCAGCGGCAGCGGCAGTTCGGGATCGTTCGGGATGTGCCCGTGCGAGACGCCGGCCTCGGTCTGGTACACCTCTTCGAGGATGTCGCGCAGGTCGAGGTGGTTGCGCTGTGCCGGCAGGCCGCCGTTGATTGCGCAGGCGCCGACGGCGACGAGGATCTTGCAGTGGCTGCGGAATTCGCGCAGCACATGCACGTTCTCGGCATTGCACAGACCGCCTTCGATGAGGCCGAGGTCGCAGGGCCCGCAGTGCTTGATGTCGGTGATCGGGGAACGGTCGAACTCGACCAGTTCCAGCAGCTTGAGGATGCGCTCGTCGATGTCGAGGAAGGACATGTGGCAGCCGAAGCAGCCGGCCAGGCTGGTAGTGGCGACCTTGAGCTTCTTCGTCGCGACCGGCGCGGCATTCATGGGTGCGTTCATGCTGTCGGCTCCTTCACCTGTTCGCTGATCGGCGCCTTGTCATAGCGGCGTTCGCCGATGGGCACGGCGAAACCCTTGCGCTTGGTCAGGATTACACCTACCGGGCAAATGTTCGCCGCGCGATCGGTGACGGCGAAATCGGTGTCGGCCAGCCTGCCGGATTCGCTGTTGATGTGGATCTTGCGGCCGAGGATGCCGCGCCCGCCCATGGCGAAGACGTTCTTCCTGTCCACGTCGCGCGAGGCCGTGACGCACAGGCTGCACATGATGCAGCGGTTGAAATCGAGCAGCACGTCGGGGTGCGAGGCATCCACCGGCCGGTCGGGATAGAACATGTCGAAGTGCGGCGACATCATCTTCAGTTCGTAGGCCGTGGCCTGCAGCACGCAGTTGCCGCTCTTCTCGCAGGAGGGGCAGAAGTGGTTGCCTTCGACGAAGAACATCTGCAGCAGGGTGCGCCGCTTGTCGTCGAGTTCGGCCGTGCGGTTCTCGATGCTCATTCCCGCCTGCGCCTCCATGGTGCAACTGGAGCCGAAGCGGCCACCATGAGCGTCAATGAGCTTGACCGTGCACAGCTTGCATGACCCGTGCGCGGGGAAGTCGGGATGCCAGCACAGGTGGGGGATATACACGCCGGCGGCCTTGGCGGCCTGCATGATGGTCTGCCCCGGCGTGAAGGGGATGTCTTCGCCGTCGAGCTGAAAGGTCGCGCTCATGTCGTTTCCTTGGTTTGCAGGTGTGCCGCCGCATCGTCGCGCCCGGTCATCTGCCTGGCCTGCGAGAGCTCGGCGTCCAGGTCGAAGGCAGGTTCGTAGTCCAGCGACTTGAGTCGCCGCTCGTAGGCGGGGCGAAACTTGTTCAGCGTGTCGAACACCGGGTTGCAGGCCGAATTGCCCAGGCCGCAGTGGCTGGCGCCCTGCATCACGCGGTGCAGCTTGAACAGTTCGTTGATGTCGTAGGGTGAACCGTGGCCGCGCGAGATCTTGTCCATCGTGTTGCGCACCAGGGTCGTGCCGACGCGGCAGGGGGTGCAGAAGCCGCAGGATTCGTGGGCGAAGAAATGGGCGAAGTTGCGTGCCACCTCGAACATGTCGCGCGTCTCGTCGAAAACCATGAAGGCGCCAGCCGTGGGCAGGTCTTCGAAGGCGATGCGGCGGCCGAATTCATCGGCTCCGACGCAGATGCCCGAGGGCCCGGAGATCTGCACCGCCTGGGTGTCGGTGGCGCCGCAGTCTTCGAGCACCTGGCGTACCGTGGTGCCGTAGGCATATTCGTAGATGCCGGGGCGCTCGCAGTCCCCGCTCACCGACAGGATCTTGCTGCCGGCCGACTTTTCCGTGCCGTGCCCGGCATACCAGGCTCCGCCATGCGCGGCGATCAGGCAGGAGGCGGCCAGGGTCTCGACGTTGTTCACCGTGGTCGGCTGGTCGAGGTAGCCGCGCGTCACGGGGAAGGGCGGGCGGATGCGCGGCCGGCCCGGCTTGCCTTCGAGGGATTCGATCAGCGCCGACTCCTCGCCGCAGACATAGGCGCCGGCACCGAGGTGGATCTCGATGTCGAAGTCGAAGCCCTGACCGAGGATGTTGGCGCCCAGCAGGCCGGCGGATCGCCGTGCCGCCAGCGCCGACTCCAGGGGTTCCAGCAGGTAGCGGTATTCGCCGCGCAGGTAGAGCAGGCCCTTCCTGGCGCCGACCACGTAAGCGGCGATGCTCATGCCCTCGAAGACGAGGTCGGCATAGGACGTCAGCAGCACACGGTCCTTGAAGGTGCCGGGCTCGCCCTCGTCGGCGTTGCACACCACGTAATGTGCCGGGTTTGGGCCATGACCTGACGCATTGCGGCAGGCTTCCCACTTCAGGCCGGTGCCGAAGCCGGCGCCGCCGCGGCCGCGCAGCTTGCCGGCCTTGATCTCCTCGAGCATGGCTTGCGGGCCGCGTTCCAGCGCCGCCTTCAGCGCCTGCCCTTTTTTCAGCCCGTGGCCAAGCAGGATGTCCTTGCGGCGGATGTTGTCCTCGACCTCGAACCACTCCGCCGGCCATTCCGCCACCGGCTTCTGTTCGCGAATCAGGCCGACCATCTCGCCCAGGCGGGCCTGGGTCATGCGCGGGATGGCGCGGTAATTCACCAGCAGGGCCGGGCCCTGGTCGCACATGCCGGTGCACGACGTGGTGTTCACGCTGACCAGTCCGTCTTCGGAAACGCGGCCCGGCTCCAGCCACAGCTTCTTGCACATCGCGTCCATCAGTTCGGCGTTGCCGAGCATGCGGTCGGTGATGTTGTCCGACCACAGCACGCAGTACTTGCCACGCTGGCGGGTATGGAAGAAGCTGTAGAAGGCGGCGGTGCCGCTGACCTGGGCACGCGGCCAGCCGATGCCGTCGGCGATGTGGGTCAGCGTCGCCGGCGCCAGCCAAGAGAGCTGCTCCTGGGTTTCGCGCAGGATCTGCATCAGGCGGCTACCGTCGTGGCCATGGCGAGCCAGGACCTGATCAATGATGTCATGGTCGGACATGATGTTGAGTTCCTGCTTGATTTGATTGCTGCTTTCGCAATGCAGCATAGCCTTTCCGCGCCTGGCGGGCTTGTTCTGGGTCAACACCTGGCGCTGGTTTCCTGCCGGCGGGGCAAGGGAATATTTAACGGTGGGAGACGAAAAAAAATGAGCCGAATCAGTGAGCCGGCCATTTTTCCGGAAAGCCTCTGCTAGCATAGACGGCCCTGATTTGGCCCGATTTTCGCTTGCCTGCCCGGTCATGAACCACGACAGTCCATTTGCTGCGCTTGGCAATATCCGGGATACCGGAGAAGTCGAGGCGCAGGTTGCCGGCATCGTGCGCAGCTTTGCGCCCGAGCACGACCTGACACGGATAGCCGCTGCCTTCCGCCTGCTCGACCGGGCCTTCGACGGACGCCTGCCGGGCTACCAGAACCTCAAGACCCTGTACCACAACCGCACCCACACCAATGAAGTGGTGCTGTGCGCGGCGCGCATGCTGCACGGCCTGCACCTCGCCGGGCAAGGGGTCGATGGCGACCACCTCGATGCGGCCCTGATCGGGGCGTTGATGCATGACGTTGGCTATCTGATGAGCGACGAGGAGGCCAGTGGTACCGGCGCCCAGTTCACCGCCAGCCACGTGATGCGCGGCGTCGAGTTCGCGCGCCGGCATTTGCACGACCTGCCTCCGTCCGTGCTGGAAAGCACCACCAAGGTGATCATGCTCACCGATCACCGCAAACATCCCGACTGGGTCACTTTCGACAACCTCCAGCAGCAGCGTGCCGCCTATGCCACGGCCACCGCCGACCTGATCGGTCAGATGGCCAACCGCGAATATCTTGAACGGGTCTTGTTTCTTTACTATGAATTCGAGGAAGCCCGGATGGGGGGCTTTGCCGACATCCACGACCTGCTGGAAAAGACCACGGCCTTCTACAACATGACCAGGGGTCGCCTGGACAAGGACCTGCATGGCATGTCGGTGATCCTGGCACGGCATTTCGGCCAGCAGACCGGCGCCGATCGCAACTTCTACCAGGAGTCGATCGATCGCAACCTGGCCTACCTGATCAATGTAGTGAGCACCGAGCGCGAACACCGGCTGGAAAAGCTCAGGCGCGGCCAGGTGGTCGAGAAGGTGCTGGAAATCTCCGGTTCCCATTGACATGGAGCGCATCACCATCTCGCTCGACGCCGAACTGGCCGCCGAATTCGACCGCCTGATCGGTGAGCGCGGCTACAAGAACCGCTCCGAAGCCATGCGCGACCTGCTGCGCGCCCACCTCGAAGCGGCGCGCCGCCAGCGCGGCGAGGCCAGTCATTGTGTGGCCAACCTGTCCTACGTTTACAACCACCACGAGCGCGATCTGGCGGAAAGGCTGACGGCCTTGCAGCACGGCCAGCACGACCTCACGGTGGCCACCCTGCATGCCCACCTCGACCACGACAACTGCCTGGAAAGCGTGGTGTTGCGCGGGCCGACGGCCGCCGTGCGCGGCTTCGCCGATGCACTGATCGCGGAAACCGGGGTGCGCCACGGGCAACTCAACCTGATCGACGTCGAGGTTGATCCCGGGCGTGCCCACGGCCATGGCTACCGGCCTGCCGGCAGCGGCCACGGCCACCTGCATCTGAAGCCGAAGACCTGAGAGTCCCCTTGGCGGTACCGGATCACCTCGTGCTGGCCGCGCGCGACCTCGATGCCGGGGCCGCCTGGCTGGCGGAGCGCCTGGGTGTCAGCCTGTCGCCGGGTGGCCGGCATGGACGCATGGGAACGCACAACCGCCTGCTGGGGCTGGACCAAGGTTTCTACCTTGAATTGATCGCCATCGACCCTGCGGCAGCGGCACCGGGCCGGCCGCGCTGGTTCGGGCTCGATGCGCTGGTCTTGCCCGAAGATCGTCCGCGCCTGATCCATTGGGTGGCGCGCTGCGACGACATCGGGCAAGAGCTTTCCAAGTGCCGTCACGACGCCGGCGAAATTCTCGCCATGGAACGCGGTGATTTCCGCTGGCGCATCACGGTGCCGGCCGACGGCCACTTGCCGGGCGACGGCCTGCTGCCAAGTTTGATCCAATGGGATGTAGCTCTCCATCCCGCGCAGCGCCTGCCCGAGTCCGGCTGCCGGCTGATGAAGCTGGAAGCCTTCCATCCTGCCCGCGGCGTACTGCGTGACGGCCTCGCCGCGTTGGGGCTGGAGCGCCACCTCGATGTGCACCCCGGCGCCACCCCGGAATTGGTGGCTTACCTGAAGACGCCGCGCGGACTGGTCGAACTCGACTGATCAGGCCGTGCTGGCGTTGGCTGGTGCGTCGCGCGCCAGCAGCTTGCCGGCCATGAACGAGGCCGCGAGCAAGGCCACCACCGCCACGCCTACAGCGAGCTCCTTGCCTTCGTACCAGGCGGAGATATCCGCGTTCAGCCAGCGCGCGAGTCCAAATCCGGCGACCGCGAAGCTGATCGCGGCCACCGTCAGCCCCATGACCCGCGAGGCGACGCGGGCGCGTCTATCAGCGCGGCGCAACAAGCGGGCGATCCACAAGCCATTTGCACCATCGGCAAGCAGCATGCCCAGGGTGAAGGCGAGGCCCAGCATCGCCGTGTGTGCAAGTCCGCCATGCTGCGTGGCGGTGATGGCGAACAGCGCGGCCTGGCTCAGGGTATCGAATGACAGCGCGAACAGGGCGCCGACGGCGGCGATCGCCAGCGGATGGCTGGTCGCCTGCAGGCCTTGCAGGAGGCCGGCCTTGATGCCGACGGTGGCCACCATGTCCTCGGCCGGAGCGCGCAGCACGGCGCGCAGGTTGAGCACGCCGAGCAGCGTCAGGAAAGCAATCGAGATCCAGGTGCCGACGTCCTCCATCCACGAGGGAACCTGCCATTGCTCGGAGGCCAGGCCGACGCCGACGGCGATGGCCATGACGATTCCGCCGTGCCCCAGCGAAAACAGCGTGCCGCACCAGCGGGCCCGCGCTGGGGCAAGGCGAAGGTTATGCCGTGTCAGCCCGTCTATCGTGGCGAGATGGTCGGCGTCGAGGCCGTGTTTGATCCCCAGCACAAAGACCAGGGCAAGCAGGGCAAACCATTCGTTCGGCAGTTCCATCGCGGGGGCCTCGAAAACAGGTGTATGAAGTCTAGGCGATTCCTCATACAAGTTCCATGCCTTGTTTTCCTGGATAATTAAACCTTCAAAATCAGTGCCCTGGAGATATCCATCGGTTTCAGGTCGGTTACCGGCTAATCACCTTGAGCGTTTTCCTGCCGGGTGCTGCATTACCGAAAGTCGGCGCTGGCGAGACGGCGATTTCCTTTTCCCGCTCGTCTGGCCGACATCGCCAACGGCGACAGACGCGGTCGCTTGTGCTAACTTCGACCCCTTTGCCCAAAGTACGCTCGCATGCCTCGAACTTCCACCTCCGCCAGCCGCCTGCTCGATATTGCGGGGGGTAATTTCAGCGCGGTAACCTTGCAGCGAGGCCGCAACTACGCGGCCGAAGAACGGGTGACCATCAAGTCGGTGCGCGAACAGCCCGGCGAGATCCACGTCGAGGCGCTGGTGCAGGGGAGCTTGGCGGAGCCCTACGGCGTTGCCCTCTGGCTGAACCGGGATCGTCAGGGCGAGATCAGCGATATCGAGGGCGTCTGCATGTGTCCGGTCGAGGAGGACTGCAAGCATGTGGTTGCGGTGCTGCTGACCCTCGACAAGCTCGGTACCCTTCGCGAGCGGGCCGGCGGCATCGCGCTGCCGGCCGATGCCGAATTCCCGGTTCCCGGCGTTGCGGCCCGCGAATGGCTGCGCGAGCTGGGCGACCGCATCGCCCCGCCCGCGCGCGACAAGGATGACGCGGCGCGCGTGGTCTACCTGCTGCATCCGGGCGACCCGCCCAACCTGCGCGTTGCGCGCAGCCGGCCGCTGAAACGTGGCGGCTACGGCAAGCCGACCGCCTACCGGCCGCAGCCCTACGACCTTGCCGGCAGCCGCACGCATCGCAGCCTGGTTACCGATGCCGACATCGCGCCCTTGCGCCTGTTCCTCGCGCTGCAAAGCGGCGGCGGCTATTTCTACAGCGATGCCGTAGATCTGACGGGTGAAACCGGCGCCCTGTTGCTGCGGCTGGCCTTGGCCACCGGCAGGTTGCATCTCGACGGGCTGGTCGAAACCTCCCTGCGGGCAGGGCCGTCGCGCGCGGCGGTCTGGCACTGGACGCATGATGCGCAGGGGCGCCAGCGGCTGCGCCTCGACCTGCCCGAAAACTTCGAGGTGGTGGCCACCCAGCCCGCGTTCTACCTCGACCCCGCCGACGGCCAGCTCGGCGAACTGCATAGCGCAGTTGCACCGCAAATCGTCGACCAGCTCCTGCGCACGCCACCGCTCAACGAGGCCGATGTCCTCCTGGTGCGGCAACAGCTGCCGCGCCTGCTGGGCGAACAGGAGTCCTTCCTGCCGCTGCCGCAGATGCCCGACGCCGTGCCCGCCGGCACGCCGGTGCTGCGCCTGGTGCTGACGCGCGGCGGGTTCCGCCATTCCGGCGGTGCACGCCTGGAGGAACGCATGGCGCTGATCCGCCCCTGGTTCGATTATCCCGACGGCGTCAGCGTGGCGGCGGTGCAGGCGGCCCCGCCATTTTTGCGCCAGCGCATTGGCGACCGCTGGCAGACTCTGCAACGCGACGTCGAGGCCGAGGCACGCGGCTGGCACCTGATGTATGCAGCGGGACTGCAAAGCTGGGGCCACCACTATGGCCCGCAACTGGTCGCGGAGGACGCCCAGGAGGCCTTGCTGCCGCGGCGTAACGATGTCGTCGGCTGGCTGGATTTCCTCAACGAGGGGGTTCCCGCGCTTGAAGCCGAGGGTGTCACGATCGAGTTTGCCGAGGACTTTCCCTACAGCATTGCCCAGGCCGAGGACTGGTTCGTGGCGGTCGAGGAGAGTGTCGGCAGCGACTGGTTCGACCTCGATCTCGGCGTGCGCGTGGGTGGCGAGCGCGTCAGCCTCGTCGCACCCTTGTTGCGCCTGCTGCGCGAGGAACCGGACCTGGCCGGCATGGTGCGCGGACTGGACGACACGCAGAACTTCCCGGTCGCCATCGACGAGCGCCGCATCCTGCCGGTGCCGGCCGGGCGGCTCAAGGCATGGCTGTTGCCCTTGCTGGAGTTCCTCGATGACGAACGGCCGCGCCTGGCCCGCCATCACGCCGCGACGCTGGCCGGACTCGATGCGCTGCCGACACAATGGATCGGTGGCGAGGAACTGCGGCAACTGGGCCACCGCCTGCGCGACTTTCGCGGCATCGAACATCGGCCGCCGGCCCCCGGATTCCTGGCAACCTTGCGGCCTTACCAGCAGGACGGCCTCGACTGGCTGCAATTCCTGCGCGAGTACGGCCTCGCCGGCATTCTTGCCGATGACATGGGGCTCGGCAAGACGGTTCAGACCCTGGCCCACCTGCATCTGGAAAAGACCTCAGGTCGTGCCGACCGCCCCAGTCTGGTGGTGGCGACCACCAGCCTGATGGCCAACTGGCGCAACGAGGCCGCGCAATTCACGCCTGGCCTGAAGGTGCTGACCCTGCACGGCAAGGACAGGGCGGAACTGTTCAGCGAGATAGCCGCCGCCGACCTGGTGCTGACCACCTACCCGCTGCTGGTGCGCGACCGCGAGACCCTGCTGGCGCAGGACTGGCACCTGCTGGTGATGGATGAGGCCCAGTTCATCAAGAATCCCAAGGCGCAATCGCACCAGGTGGCGCGCCTGCTCAAGTCGCGCCATCGCCTTTCGCTGACAGGTACGCCGCTGGAAAACCACCTCGGCGAACTCTGGGCCCAGTTCGATTACCTGATGCCGGGCCTGCTGGGCAATGGCAAGCGCTTCACGCAGGTGTATCGGACGCCGATCGAAAAACTCGGCGATGAGGAAACGCGCAATCGGCTCAGCGAGCGCGTGCGCCCCTTCCTGCTGCGGCGGACCAAGGAGCAGGTTCTGAACGACCTGCCGCCACGAACCGAGATGGTGCGCTGGGTCGAGATCGAGGGCGGCCAGCGCGACCTCTACGAATCGCTGCGCGTCGCCTTCGACCGCAAGCTGCGCCACGCGCTGGTGGAGCAGGGCGTGGGGCGCAGCCAGATCATGATCTTCGATGCCCTGCTCAAGCTGCGCCAGATCTGCTGCGATCCGCGCCTGGTGCGCCTGCCCGCCGCCGAGGCGCTGGTGCGCAAGGGGCATGCGCATTCGGCCAAGCTGGCGACGCTGATGGAAATGCTGGTCGAATTGCTCGACGAAGGGCGCAAGGTCTTGCTGTTTTCGCAATTCACCTCGATGCTGGCGCTGATCGAGGCCGAACTGGAAAAGCTCGTCATTCCCTACGTCAAGCTCACCGGCCAGACCCGCGACCGCGAGACGCCGATCGACGATTTCCAGAAAGGCCGCGTGCCGCTGTTCCTGATAAGTCTCAAGGCCGGTGGCACCGGCCTCAACCTGACCGCCGCCGACACCGTGATCCACTACGATCCCTGGTGGAACCCGGCGGTCGAGGAGCAGGCCACCGCGCGCGCGCACCGCATCGGCCAGGACAAGCCGGTGTTCGTATACAAGCTGATGACCCAGGGCACGGTGGAGGAGAAAATCCTTGCCCTGCAGGACCGCAAGCGCGGCCTGGCCGACCAACTGATGCGCCAGGGCGCCGGCACGGCGGCGGGAGGCAACCTGCTCACCGCCAGCGATCTCGACGTGCTGTTCCAGCCGCTGGCCTGAACCTGCCTCGTGCGAGAATGCAATGTTGAGTACCCCCAATACAGAGGAGAACAAGATGATGAAGCTTTACTACGGCCCCGGTGCCTGTTCCTTCGTCCCGCACGCCGCGCTGGAAGTGATCAAGGCCGCCACCGGCACCGATTTCGAGACGCAAAGCGTCAAGCTGCACAAGGGCGAGCAGCGCACACCGGAATATCTGGCGATGAACCCTCTCGGCCTGGTGCCGGTGCTGGTCGAGGATGGCAAGCCGCTGACCCAGATCATCGCCATCTGCGACTACCTCGACCGGCGCTTCTCCCCGGCCGGACTGTTGCCGACCGGGACATGGGAACGGGCACAAGCCATGTCGACGCTGGCCTGGATGAACAATTCCGTGCATCCCACCTTCACCCACGTTTTCAGGCCGGCCAATTTTGCCGAGGGCGAGGCGGCCCAGGCCGATGTCCGCCAACTGGCGGTCGGCAAGTTCCGCGAGCACATGGAGCGCATCCAGTCCATGGTCGCGCATGCCTCGCCCTGGTTGCTCGGCGACAAGCTGTCCTTCGTCGATTTCTATGCGCTGACCTTCATGCGCTGGGGCGGTTTCGCCGGCATCGATCCGGCCTCCATGCCGGCCTACCAGGCCTATGTCGAGCGTGTTGCGGACCAGGCTCCGGTGGCCTCGGCCATGGCCCGCGAAGGCATCAAGCTTGATACCTTCAAGGCAGCGTGACGTAGTTCATTTAATTTCAATGCACCTGTAGTACCATCGCTGGCAGCAGATGCAAACGGGGTATCGCCGTCGCGCACGGCGATACCATCGGGAGGAGGCTAGGGTATGCAGTTCGGCCACCCGCAGGCGTCTTCGGAGGCGGCGTCGATCTCGATCGAGCGGATCGGCGACATCCTTGCGGCGCTACCCGTGCCCACTTTCGTAATCGATGTCGCGCACCGCATCACGCACTGGAACCGGGCCTGCGAAGTCATCCTCGGCCATCCGGCTTCCCGCATGGTGGGCACGCGCGACCAATGGCTGCCGTTTTATCCGAAGCCACGCCCGGTCATGGCGGATCTGGTGGTTTCCGGTGAACTCGATACCGGAATCGACACCTACTATCGCGACAAATACCGTCGTTCGCAACTGATTCCCGGCTGTTACGAAGCCGAGGACTTCTTTCCTGAAATGGGGGCGCGGGGCACCTGGCTGTATTTCACGGCGGCGCCCTTGCGCGACGCCGCCGGGTCCGTCGTTGGCGCCATCGAAATGCTTCAGGACGTCTCGGCGCGCCGTCGCGCCGACGCGGCCCTGGAACGCGAGCACGGCATCCAGAACACCATCATCGAGCACTTCCCGAGCGGGATTGCAGTGTTAGATGCGGCGATGAACATCGTCCGCTACAACGAGCGCTGCCGACGCACGCTGGATTTCCCGCCCGAACTGTTTGCCGAAACGCCGGTGCCCCTGGAACGCCTGATACGCTTCAACGCCGAGCGCGGCGAGTATGGCGCTGTCGATGTCGATGCCTATGTGGCGGCGGCGATGGATCTTGCCAGGTGCCAGGAGCCTCACTGCTTCGAACGTTCGCGACCGGACGGTTCCGTGCTCGAAGTGCGCGGCACACCCCTGCCCGACGGCGGTTTCGTCACCTCCTATACCGATATCACCGAGCGCAAGCGGGCAGAGGCGGAACTGGCGCGACTGCTGGCCGAGCAGCGGCTGATTTTTGATAACGCCCATGTCGGCATCATCTGGGTGCGGCAGCGCGTCATCGTCAGCTGCAACCGGCGCATGGCGGACATGTTCGGCTTCGACGGTCCGGCGGATCTGGAGGGCCGCTCGACGCGCGGACTGTATGCCACCGATCAGCAATGGATGCAGGTGGGCGCCATGTACGCGGATCTCGAAGCCTCGGGATCGGCACAGGCGGAACATGAAATGCGCCGGCGGGACGGCTCCTCGATCTGGATCATGCTCACCGGGCGGCCGATCGACCAGGCACGGGTCAGCGAGGGAACGATCTGGGTGTACACCGACATCACCGAGCGCGTGCAACAGCAGGCGCGGCTGGCGCTCGCGGAACGCGTTTTCGCCCATGCCTCGGAAGCCCTGATGATTACCGACCCGGCCGGTGTCATCGTCAATGTAAACCAGGCGTTTTGCAGAATTACCGGGTATGCGCGGGAAGAGGTGCTCGGGCATTCGCCAAGCATGATGAAGTCGGATCGCCACGATGCGGCCTTCTTCCACGAAATGTGGCGGGCACTTGCCGCAGGCGGCTCCTGGGATGGGGAAGTCTGGGACAGGCGCAAGAACGGCGAGGTGTATCCCAAATGGCTGGCGATCTCGACGGTGCGCGACGATGAAGGTCGAGTGGCGAATTACATCGGTTCGTTTTCCGACATCTCGGAACGCAAACAGGCGCAGGAGCGCATCCAGTACCTGGCGCATCACGATACCCTGACCGGCCTGCCCAACCGGGTATTGCTGCGCGACCGTTTCAACGGTGCTATCGACCATCTGCGACGCTGGGGCGGCGCGGTGGCCTTCATGTTCCTCGACCTCGACTACTTCAAGCGCATCAACGATTCGCTCGGACATCGCGTCGGGGACGAGTTGCTGGTGGCCGTGGTACGCCGCCTGAAAGCCATCCTGCGCGAATCCGACACGCTCAGCCGCCAGGGCGGCGACGAGTTCATCCTGATCCTGCGCAACATCGACGGCTCCGACGCGGCGGCGAAGGTTGCGGAAAAGATCATCGATTCGATTGCCAGGCCCTTCGAACTCGGCGAGCACGTGCTGAATACCTCGGTCTCGATCGGTATCGCCACGGCGCCGCGCGATGGCGAGGACTTCGACCTTCTGATGCAGAAGGCGGACACGGCGATGTATGCCTCGAAAGAGCATGCGCGGGGCACCTTCAGCTTCTTTCATCAGTCGATGGACGAGTTGGCGCGACGCCGGCTCGATCTCGCCAACCGGATGCGCGGCGCGATGGCGACGCGCGAGTTCCGCCTGGCCTACCAGCCCCAGGTCTATGCCGATAGCGGGAAGGTTTTCGGCGCCGAGGCCTTGTTGCGCTGGCACCCGGCCGGTGCCAGTCCCATTCTGCCGATCGAATTCATTCCGATCGCCGAGGAAAACGGCCTCATCGTCCAGCTAGGCGACTGGGTTGTTGCCGAGGCCTGCGAGCAGGTGGCGCGCTGGCGGCGCGAAGGGCTTGAAAGCCAGATCGCCGTCAATGTTTCCGGCGTGCAGATCTATCGTTCGGACATCGTCGATACCCTGGAGCGCGCGACGCGGGACGCGGGAATCGAGCCAAGCTGCATCCAGGTGGAGCTCACCGAGTCGATCCTGATCGAGGACAGCATGCTGATGCAGGAGGTGATCCGGGGGCTCAAGGCCATCGGCGCCTCGGTGGCCATCGACGACTTCGGCACCGGCTATTCCAGCCTGGCCTACCTCAAGCGCTTTCGCGTCGACAAGCTGAAGATCGACCGCGGCTTCGTCACCGACTGCTGCGTCAACGAAGAGGGCGCGGCCATGACCCGCGCCGTGATCGGCATCGCCAACTCGCTGAACATGCGCGCCATCGCCGAAGGGGTCGAAGAACGGGATCAGCTGGACTTCATCCGCCGGGCCGGTTGCAACGAGATCCAGGGTAATTTTTACAGCCACCCCCTGTGGCCGGCTGATTTCCTCGGCTATGCTAGAAGGTGACGCCGGTAGACGCCGGGCGGCCGGCGTCGTCGTGTCGTCGCGTTTACCAGAACTTCCACCAGGCCTTTTTCTTCATGGTCGTGCTGACTTCCTCGGACCAGTTCGAATACGTCTGGAGGTTGGTGTTCTGATTGAAAAACGCGCCGAATCGCTTGTCGGTTTCGTTGATGTGCTGGGCCAGCCAGACCTTGAGGAAGTGGAGTAGCTCGAAGGTGATGGTGGCGCCGCCGCTGTCGAGCTTGTGTTGCAGGTCGATGACCTGGCGGATCAACTCTTCGTGCTGCTGCTTGTGGGCCTCGAACCCCGGATAGTGGGTGACGCGCATCAGGCTTTCCTCCAGCAGGAAGTGGGTGCGCGTGTAGTCCGCCAGCTGGTCGAGGATCTTGCGCGAGGCTTCCTTGGCGTGACGTTCGACAATCGCCTGATGGAGCGCGTTGAGCATGCCCACCAGCTCCTTGTGCTGCTCGTCGACTTCCTGGATGCCTACTTTGTAACTGTCACTCCACTCCAAGAGTTTTTCGGTTGCCATTTTCCTCTCCTGTTTGCGTATCGAATCCTGGTAGCCTTGGCGATTGGACTCGCCACGGCCCGTTGCCTGCGGAACTGCTTTGTTCGAGTGATGTCCGGATATGACTTTCGTAATGGATTTCACCCAACTTGGACGGCCGAATATTAGCCTGATTGTTGCGGTGCATATTGACATCAGTCAAATAATTGCAATCGCAACAAAACTTACTTGTTTTTTATATCATTGAAAATAATGGATATTCTCAGTGCGTCGTCGATGCCGCGGACGTCGGCGGCGATAGAGGCCCAAAACGGCGATCGCTTTCATCGACATGCCTGGCCAGCCAGGTCTTGAGAACGAACATGATGATGATCGGCATTCACGCTGAACCCGGTCCGTCGCTTCCTTCGCCGGGTGATGTGGTTAGTGAGGTGATAAGGCACTATCCGATTTAAATGCTTTAGGTGGAAATCAAATCTTCGCAAGCGACTGAAACTTAAGGCTGGAATCCGCTAAGTCATTGTTGGCGCAGTAATTGCGTTAGCCCTTCTCCAATCAGGTCTATGCCGACCTGGCAACCAGGGGGACAGCGCAATGGGCAACATCAACGAGTTCTTCGATACTGGCCGCGATGCCTTGCAGGAAGTCGAGCAGCGCCTGCAAATGCCGCGCCGTGAGTTTCTGCAATTCTGCGCCACGGTCGCCGCCACGCTGGGCCTGCCGGCCGGCGCCGAGGCGGCGGTGGCCAAGGCGGTCGAAGCGGCCAAACGGCCCTCGGTGATCTGGCTGCATTTCCAGGAATGCACGGGCTGCTCCGAATCGCTGTTGCGCGCCGAGCATCCGACGCTGGAGAAACTGATCCTCGACGTCATCTCGCTCGACTACCACGAGACCTTGATGGCCGCCGCCGGCCACCAGGCCGAAGCGGCGCGCAAGGCGGCGATGAAGGCCAACAAGGGCAAGTACGTGCTGGTGGTCGAAGGCGCGATCCCGACCAAGGCCAACGGCATCTACTGCAAGGTCGGCGGCCATACCGCGATCGACATGCTCAAGGAATGCGCGGCCGATGCCGCCGCCGTGATCGCCATCGGCTCCTGCGCCTCCTGGGGCGGCATGCCCTCGACGATTCCCTCGATTTCCGGTGCCGATTCCAGCCCGACAGGTTCCGCGGGAGTGGCCGAAATCCTCGGCAAGCCGGTGATGACCATTCCCGGCTGCCCGCCCAACCCCTACAACTTCCTTGCCGCGGTGGTGCATTTCCTCACCTTCGGCAAACTGCCGGAACTCGACAAGCTGGGCCGCCCGAAGTTTGCCTACTCGCGGCTGATCCACGAGAACTGCGAACGCCGTGCCCACTTCGACGCCGGCCGCTTCGCCATGGAGTTCGGCGACAGCGGCCACCGCCAGGGCTACTGCCTCTACAAGCTCGGCTGCAAGGGGCCCGAGACCTACGCCAACTGTTCGACCCTGGGCTTTGGCGACGCCGGCGAGAACAACTGGCCGGTGGGCTGCGGCCATCCTTGCATCGGCTGTACCGAGAAGGGTGTCGGCTTCACCAAACCCATCCATCAGGTGGCCAAGATGCTCAATGTCACGCCGCCGCTGCAATACCCGCGCATCGTCGAGGAGCAGGGCAAGGCGGCTTCCTTCGCCTCCGCCGCTGCGGTGGCGGCGGTGGCCGGTGCCGCCGCCGGTGCCGCGGTGATGCTGACGCGCAACCTCGGCTTGAGCCACGCCGCCGAGGAGGCCGAGCGCGCCAAGGCCGCCGCCAAGCCCGCCAGCGACGACAAGGCCGGAGCCTGATCATGGGCACCCGGCGCGACTTCCTCAAGGGCGTGCTGGCAGGCGGTGCGGCGGCGACGGCGTGTGTCGCTTCCGCTCCCGCTGCGGCGCGCGAAACCCGTCCCCGTCCGCCCGAGGCGATGGGCCTGCTTTACGACTCGACGCTCTGCGTCGGCTGCAAGGCCTGTGTTGCCGCCTGCAAGACGGCCAACGACAACCCGGCCGAGTTTTCCACGCTCGATCACCTGTGGGACACACCGCTCGACACCTCGGGCCATACCTTCAACCTGATCAAGATGTACCGCAACGGCACCATGGATGCCAAGGATCAGGAGGTCAACGGCTTCGCCTTCATGAAGACCTCCTGCATGCATTGCGGCGACCCGTCCTGCGTTTCGGCCTGTCCGGTCTCGGCGATGACCAAGGATCCGGAAACCGGCGTGGTCGGCTACAACCCGGACAAGTGCATCGGCTGCCGCTACTGCGTCGCCGCCTGTCCCTTCGGCATCCCCAAGTACCAGTACGACTCGCCCACCGGCCGCATCGGAAAGTGCGAGTTGTGCCGCCATCGCCACAAGGACGGCCACTACTCGGCCTGTGCCGAGGTCTGCCCGACCGGGGCGACGCTGTTCGGCCGCACCGAGGACCTGCTGGCCGAAGCCAAGCGCCGCCTGGCCCACAAGCCGGGCCAGCCGATGAAGGTGCCGCGCGGGCACCTGCGCCCGGCGCAGGTCAGGATGCTGTCCGGCAAGCCCGAGGGCAAGGGGGCGATGAACCGCCATGGCTGGCGCAATGAGCCGGACCAGACCTATGAAGCGGTGGCCGGCAACTACCTGCAGCACGTGTATGGCGAAAAGGAATACGGCGGCACCCAGGTGCTCAAGCTTTCGGCGGTAAATTTCCAGAAGCTCGGCATGCCCGACCTGCCGCCCGACGCCGCCGCCGCCCTGTCGGAAACCATCCAGCATACGCTGTACGGCAACCTCATCATGCCCTTTGCCGTGCTCGGCGCGATGACTTATGTCGCCAAGCGCAACGTCAAGGACGAGGAATCGTCCGATCAGGGAGGCAAGTGACCATGGCCAACAATCATCATGCAAGTCCGGCAGCCGTCGGCGGCAGCCTGGTCAATGCCGTCACGCTGACCTGCGGGGTGCTGATCGCGCTGATGGCGGCGATCCTGGTGGTGCGCTTCCTGTTCGGCCTCGGTGCCGTGACCGGCCTCAACGACGGCTATCCCTGGGGCATCTGGGTGGTGGTCGACGTGGTGATCGGCTCGGCCTTCGCCTGCGGCGGCTTTTCGGTGGCGATGCTGGTTTACATCTTCAACCGCGGCGAATACCACCCGCTGGTGCGGCCGGCCCTGCTGGCCAGCCTGTTCGGCTACACCCTGGCCGCCGCCGGCGTGATCTTCGACCTCGGCCGCTGGTGGAACGTGTGGAACATGTTCTGGCCAGGCTCGATCAACCCGAATTCGGTGATGTTCGAGGTCGCGGTCTGCATCACGCTGTACGTGATCGTGATGTGGATCGAGTTCTCGCCGGTGGTGCTGGAAAAGCTCGGCAAGGACGATGCGCGACGCAAGGTAGGCAAGGCGATGTTCTTCGTCATCGCCCTGGGTACGGTGCTGCCGATGATGCACCAGTCCTCGCTGGGTACGCTGCTGGTGGTGCTCGGGGTGCAGATCCATCCGTTGTGGCAGACGCCGTTGCAGCCACTGCTTTACCTGCTGACGGCGATCACCATGGGCTATGCGGTGGTGCTGTTCGAATCCTGCCTGACCTCGACCGCCTATCGGCGCAAGATCGAAACCCACATGCTGACGCCATTGGCGAAGATCATGCTCGGCTTCCTTGCCGTGTATCTGGTGGTACGCGTCGGCGACCTGCTGGTGCGCGGGGCACTTCCCAAGGCCTTCGTGCCCTCGGTCGAGGCGCTGTGTTTCTGGATCGAGATGCTGAGCATGGCCGCGCCGCTGATCCTGATCGGTGCCGAGGGCAATCGCCGCAATCCGGCGCGGCTGTTCCTCGCCGGCCTGCTGCTGATGCTGGGCGGCGCGATGCTGCGCCTCAACGGTTTCCTGATCGGTTACGAAACCAACGTCGGCGATGCCGGCGGCTTCAGCTACTTCCCGACCCTGGCCGAGGTGCTGGTCACTGCCGGCATGTTTGCGATCGAGGTTCTCGGTTACATCGTCATCACCCGCCGTTTCCCCGTGCTACCGAGGGAAGACGTGCAGGCGGCTCATTAAGGGAGATACAAGAATGTCCAAGCGCGTAACGATTGATCCCATCACCCGCATCGAAGGCCACCTGCGCATCGACGTCGATGTCGACGGCGGTCGCGTCAAGAAGGCCTGGTCCTCGGGCCAGATGTGGCGCGGCGTCGAACTCATCCTGCTCGGCCGCGATCCGCGCGACGCCTGGGCCATCACCCAGCGCATCTGCGGCGTGTGCACCACGGTGCATGCCATCACCTCGGTGCGCGCCGTCGAGAATGCCCTGCAGATGGAAGTGCCGCTCAACGCCCAGTACATCCGCAACCTGATCATCCTCGCCCATGCCGTGCATGACCAGATCGTGCACTTCTACCACCTCTCGGCGCTCGACTGGGTCGATGTCACGTCCGCCCTGAAGGCCGATCCGGACAAGGCGGCGGCGCTGGGCGAGAGCCTCTCGTCCTGGCATCTCAACGGCAAGCACGAGATGCGCCGCGTGCATGAGCGGCTCAAGCATTTCGTCAATGGCGGGCAGCTCGGTATTTTCACCAACGGCTACTGGGGCCACCCGGCGATGAAGCTCTCGCCCGAGGTCAACCTGATGGCCGTGGCCCACTACCTGCAGGCGCTGGAAGTGCAGCGCAAGGCCAACAAGATCGTCTCGATACTGGGCGCCAAGACCCCGCACATCCAGAACGTGGCCGTGGGCGGCGTCGCCAACCCGATCGCCACCGACTCGCAGGCGGTGCTGACGGTCGAGCGCCTGATGGCGATCAAGGGCTACATCGACGAGCTGTCCGACTTCGTCAAGAACGTCTACCTGATCGACGTCGCCGCGGTCGGCGCCTTCTACGCCGACTGGACCGCCATCGGCAAGGGCGTTACCAACTACCTGGCCGTGCCCGACATCCCGATGGATACCAAAGGCACCAAGTTCGCCATGCCCGGCGGCTTCATCGAGGGCGGCGACCTCGCCAAATTCAAGCCGATCAGCAAGTTCGGCGACGAGTACTTCACCAAGGGCGTCGAGGAATCGGTCAAGCATTCCTGGTACGACTATTCCAAGGGCGGCGCTCTGCATCCCTACAAGGGCGAGACCAAGCCCAACTACACCGACTTCAAGGACGACGCCAAGTATTCCTGGCTCAAGTCGCCGACCTTCTACGGCAAGGTGGCCCAGGTCGGTCCGCTGGCGCGCGTGCTGAACATGCTTGCCGCCGGCCACGAGCCGACCAAGAAATACGCCACCGCCGCGCTCGACACCGTCTCGGCGCTGGCCAAGACCAAGGTCGGGCTGGATGCCATGCATTCCACCATCGGCCGCCACGCGGCGCGCGCCGTGTCCGCCGCCGTGCAGGTCGATATGCTGGCCGGGCAGTGGTCGACGCTGGTGGAGAACATCGGCAAGGGCGACACCAAGACCTTCAATGCGCCGGTCTTCCCCAAGGACGAGGTGATGGGCGTCGGCTTCCACGAGGCGCCGCGTGGCGCGCTGTCGCACTGGGTGGTGATCGACAACGGCAAGATCAAGAACTACCAGTGCGTCGTGCCCTCGACCTGGAACGCCTGCCCGCGCAACGAAAAGGACGAGCCCGGCCCCTACGAGGCCTCGCTGCTCAACACCCCGATCGCCGATGCCGAGAAGCCGCTGGAAGTGCTGCGCACCGTGCATTCCTTCGACCCCTGCATCGCCTGCGCGATCCATTTGACCGACAAGGAAAGCAATACCGCGATTTCGGTAAAAGCCGTATAAACGCAACCATCGTCATTCCGGCGAACGCCGGAATCCAGTGCCATCGACTGCGCTGGACCCCGGCTTTCGCCGGGGTGACGAACAAGAGCAATTTTGAGGGTATTCCATATGCGCGCCGTCGTCCTTGGCATCGGCAACATCATCCTCAGCGACGAGGCCGCCGGCGTGCGCGCCGTCGAGGCCCTGGAGCGCGGCTGGCTCCTGCCGCAGAACGTGATGGCCATCGACGGCGGCACCTCGGGCATGGAGATGATCGAGGACCTGTCCGACCTCGACCTGCTGATCGTGCTCGACGTGGTCAAGACCGGCGCCGCGCCGGGCACGCTGGTGAAAATCAGCGGCGACGAGATCCCGGTGTTCTTCCGCAGCAAGCTCTCGCCGCACCAGATCGCGCTGCCTGATGTGCTGGCCAGCCTGGAACTGCTGGGCACCCTGCCCAGGGAAATCGTGATACTCGGCGTCGAATTCATTTCGCTCGAACTTGGCCTGGAAATGACGCCGACCATCGCGGAGAAGGTTCCCGTGCTCGCCGCCATGGCGGCCGATGAACTGGCGCAGCGCGGCTATGCGGTCCAGCCCATGAAGCAGGCCGCCTGAGATGTGCCTCGCCGCGCCCTCGAGGGTGATCGACCTGCGCGAGGGCATGGCCGTCACCGAATGTTTCGGCCAGGTGCGCGAAGTCAGCCTGCTGCTGATGGGCGAAGAGGTCGCCGTCGGCGACTACCTGTTGATCCAGGCCGGCGGCTTCGCCTTCGAGAAGGTCGATGCCGAACGCGCGCTGGAAGCCCTGGCACTGATGGGCGAACTGATGACGCAGGGCGGCGATGCCCGCGCCTGGGGCGAGGCGGCATGAACGTCCGCTTCCAGGCGGAAAACCCCGCCGACGCCGTCGAAGCGGCCTTCTTCCGCATCCAGCGCGAACAGATGGCCGATGTGCCCATCCTCAACCACACGCTGAGCGTCGAGGCGGTCGATTTCCAGCGCTGGCAGGGACACTGGCTGGGCGTGGTGGTGACGCCGTGGTGCATGAGCCTGCTGCTGCTGCCCGGCAGCGGGCAGGGCTGGGTCGCTACCGGCGACAACAAACGCCGCTTCGTGCGCTTTCCCGCCGGCGATTTCGCCTTCCTCGGCAGCCGCGAGCCGGAGCTCGGCGAATACCAGAGTTGCCCGCTGTTTTCGCCCATGGACCGCTTTGCCACCCAGCACGAAGCCAGCCTGACCGCGCGCGCCTCGCTGGAGGCGCTGCTGACGGCACCCGGTCAGGCCGCCAAGCCGGCCGCAGAAACTCTTCGCGACGAGCCTTCGCTCTCGCGCCGCCGCTTCCTCGCCTTGGGGTAAGCTTGCCGGCAAGCGCCGCGAATTGCGGCGTCATGTCGAGAGGACCACAGATGAACGGAGCCCATGCGCTGGTGCGCACCCTGGTCGATGCCGGGGTCGAGGTCTGCTTCACCAACCCCGGCACCAGCGAGATGCATTTCGTCGCCGCGCTGGATTCCGCGCCGCGGCTGCGTGCCGTGCTGTGCCTGTTCGAGGGCGTGGCCACGGGCGCCGCCGACGGTTACGCGCGCATGGCCGACAAGCCGGCCGCCACGCTGCTGCACCTGGGCTGCGGCCTCGGCAACGGCCTGGCCAACCTGCACAATGCGCGCAAGGGCAAGGTGCCGGTGATCAACATCGTCGGCGACCACGCCACCTACCACGTGCCCCTGGATGCGCAGCTGCAATCCGACATCGAGACCGTGGCGCGCAATGTCTCGCCCGGCTTCCTGCGGACCTCGAAGTCCACCGCCGATCTGTGCAAGGACGCCGCCGACGCCATCGCCGCGGCGCGCGCGCGGCCCGGCCAGGTGGCCACGCTGATCCTGCCCGCCGATGTCTCCTGGGGCGAGGGCGGCGTGCCCGAGCTGGCGCGCCCCGTAGCCGCCGCTCCGGTGGCCGAGGAAACCACGATCGCGACGCTCGCGGCGGTGCTGCAATCCGGCAAGCGCGTGGCCTTCCTGCTCGGCCACAGCGCGCTGCGCGAGCCGGCGCTGCTGGCCGCGGCGCGCATCGCGGCGAAGACCGGCGCCAAGCTGCACTGCGAGGTCTTTCCCACGCGCCTGGAACGCGGCGCCGGCCTGCCGGCCGTGGAGCGCATCGCCTATCTGGCCGAACTGGCGAACGTGCAACTGCGCGACATCGACCACCTGGTGCTGGTCGACGCCAAGGCGCCGGTGTCCTTCTTCGCCTATCCCGGCAAGCAGAGCTACCTGGTGCCCGAAACCTGCACCCTGCACGAGCTGGCCGGTCCGGCGCAGGATGCGGCCGCCAGCTTGCAGGCGCTTTGCCGTGCCGTCAGCGCCGACTCTTCGGCGCCGGCTCTCGCAAAGCCCGACCGACCCAGCCGGCCACGCGGCAAGAAGCTCAGCGCCGAAAAGGTCTGCAAGGCGGTCGGCCACCTGCTGCCCGATAATGCCATCCTCATCGACGAGGCCATCACCTCGGGGCTGATGCTGGGCAAGTTCACCGCCGGCGCGCCGCGCCACGACCTGATCACCCTGACCGGCGGCGCCATCGGCCAGGGCCTGCCCAATGCCGTGGGCGCCGCCATCGCCTGCCCGGATCGCCCGGTGCTGGCGCTTATCGGCGACGGCGCGTCGATGTACACCATCCAGGCGCTATGGACCCTGGCGCGCGAAAAGCTCAATGTCATCGCCATCATTTTCAACAATGCCTCGTATTCGGTGCTCAATGTCGAACTCAACCGAGTCGGCGCCGAGGAGGCGGGGCCGAAGGCAAAAAGCCAGCTCGACCTGCACGGCCCGGTGCTGAACTTCGCGCAACTGGGGCAGGGCATGGGCGTGCCCTCGGTGCGCGCCGAGACCGCCGAGGACTTCACCCGCGCACTGGAGCAGGCGCTGGCCAGCTCCGGCCCGCACCTGATCGAGGCCATGGTGCCGCCCTCGCTGGCCGGCCTCAAGCTCAAGCTGCTGCCGCACATCCTCGGCTCGCTCGAAGGCCTGCCGCGGCCGGTGGCGAGGTTTCTGAAGCGGAAAATTGCGCCGTGACTCCGCCGCGTGTCGCGGTGATCGCCTGAGTGAAAGTCGGCGCCGGAGATACGGCGCGGTTGCGATACGGCGCTGGCGGGCCATGCCAATTTTGACTACAATGGCTGCCATATGGCCAGCCCAGGAGTTAGTCCATGACCACCGCCGCCGCAAGCGTTCCGGGGAAAAATCAAATCGAATCACTGCTCGGCGGCGGCCGCGTGCTGCGCGCCAAGCCGCGCACCGCGCTGGATTGGGTTGCCGTCATCCGCCAGGGTATCTCCTCTTCCGCCGTCGATGCGCTGACCCGGGCCTTGGGGGTCACGCAGAGCGAGTTGGCCGCCGCGCTGGGTATCCCCGAGCGCACGCTGGCGCGGCGCAAGCGCGAAGGCATCCTCAGCAGCGAGGAGTCCGCCAAGCTGGTGCGACTGGCCCGTGTGGTCGAGCGTTCCGAAGAGGTGTTCGGCGACATGGATGCGGCGCTGGATTGGCTCAAGGCACCGAACGCCGCGCTGTCGGGGGCGGCACCGCTGTCGCTGATGGATACCGACATCGGTGCCGAAAGCGTGCTGGACACCCTGGGCCGCATCGAGCACGGCGTCTTTGCCTGATGCTCACGGTCTGGCGACTGGTCACCGCCCGGTTCGCCGATAGCGCATTCTCTGGTGAGGGAGCGCGCCTCTACGGTGGTCGCTGGAACGTCAAGGGCGTGTCGCTGGTGTATGCCTCGGCCACCCAGTCACTGGCCATGCTGGAAATGCTGGTGCAGGACGAACCCATGCGCGCCCGCTACGTGATGATCCCGGCCACCGTGCCGAAGGGCATCAAGATCGAGCGCATCCTCCCCGAGCAACTCCCCGCCGATTGGCGCGATCTGGCGACGAGGCGGCAACTCCAGGCGATCGGCAGCGACTGGGCGAAACGTGCATCGAGCGCCGTGCTGGCGGTGCCGAGCGTGGTAATCCCGGCGGAATTCAATTACCTGCTCAATCCGCGTCATCCGTCCTTTGGAAATATCGTGATCGGTGAGGCGCAGGACTTCGTAACCGATTTGCGGCTGGCGCGGAAATGAGTGTGCGAACAGCCAGGACAACCCGGCCGATTCCAACCCGGCGCGCGGCCAGAAATTTGAAAAGGGGAACCCGATGACAGGCATCACCGAATTCAACGCCGCCGCGAACGCGGACACCGAGCGCGAACACGACATCCAGCTCGGATTGCTGCGCGAGCTGTGCCGGGTCGCTGGCGCACAGGGCGACCCCGCCGTGGTCGGCGAAATCCTCGCGCGCCTGATCGACTACAGCGAAGCGCATTTCGCCTCGGAAGAACTGCTGATGCGCATGAAGAGCTACGACGATTACGAAGACCACGTCGAGGACCACGCGCAGATGCTCGACACCCTGCGCGGCATCGCCGCCGACCACGCGCGCGGCGAATCGGCGCTGGTGGCCGGCCGTGCCGCCGAAACCCTGGACTTCATCGGCAAGCACATCGCCACGCGCGATCGGCGCTTCGCGGACTGCGTGCGCAACAATCTCTGAGCGACGTGGGTGCCCCTTCCCGCGCGCCGGCAACGCGCCAGCCGGAGCGCTACAGCCGTGGCAGGGAAATCCGCCGCCTGATGGCCCGGCTCGATGCCGACGGCTATCCGCGCCTGCAGATGTCGCTGCTGGTGGCCTTGACCGGCCTGGCGGGATTGTTCGCCTCCTTCCTCATGCTGCATGCCGGCGTCGACGCCATGGGCGTCAGGTATCCGCTGGCAACCGGCGCGGCCTATGGTGTTTTCCTGATCCTGCTCTGGCTCTGGCTGCGCACCCGCGCCGAGGATTGGGTTGATGGCTCGCTTGATGTGCCCGACTTTTCATCCGGCAGCAGTGGCGGCAGCGGAGGAGCGGCGCCGGTCGAGGGCATCGAGATGCCCGTGCCATCGCCGGGCGGCGGCAACTTTGGCGGCGGCGGGGCGTCCTCGTCCTTCCAGTTCGATGACAACCTGCCCGCACCCTCGCTGCCCGATGTCGGCGGCGACGGCGTCGGCAAACTCGGCGAGGCAGTGGGCGAGGTCGTCGGCGGCGCCGACGAAGGCGCCATCCCGTTGGCCTTGATCCTGCTGGTGGCGGCGCTGGCCGCCGTGCTGCTGCTGGCCTCGCTCTACGTGATCTACCTGGCGCCGGCCCTGTTCGCCGAACTGCTGGTCGACGGCGCGCTCTCGGCCAGCCTCTACCGCCGCATGCGCGGCCTGCAGACACGCCACTGGCTGGAAAGCGCGCTGCGCCGCACGGCGCTGCCCTTCCTGCTCACCGCGATCGGCCTCGGCCTGGTCGGACACGGGCTGAATGCGCTGGCGCCGGAGGCGCATAGCGTTGGCGAGGCGGTCAGGGTGTTGGGGGCGGGGTGAGGGGGCTTGTGAGGCGGCGGTGGCGATGCGTGTGGGTTTTTGCATCGCCGTCGAGACCCGGTGAGCTGTTAAACAGGCTTGAACAAGGATGCGAAAGTCGGCGCCAGCGGGACGGCGAAAATGAGGCCAAACTGGAACTGTCTGGCACTGGCCGGCCGAACAGACACAGGCCACCACCTCATGGGCTCCCGCCCTTCGGGTTTCCTCACTGCGGGGCCGCGCCAGGCCGCCGGCGAAACTAGCCGATGCCGATGAGGCCAGCATCGTCGTCGGACAACGCCAGCGGACTACCCCTTGCACGGCTCCTCGCCTCGGCGTCCGCCAAATCGGCGGTGGCCTGTGTCTGTTCGGCCTTGGGCAGGGATGTGCAGATGGCGGCTGATTGGTTAAATCGGCTGTTGATGCCAACGGGCTACAATAGTTGCTACCGGCCTTGAAGCAACTGTTCACAGCAGCGAGCATTCCGCGGGCTACGACCAGACCACTTGCCGCTTGCATGCTGAGCCGTCAGGTGCCGACTTCTAGCCGGTATTTAGTTCGGCTGGGGAAGAATATGGACACGGCAGTTCAGTTGTGTCGAACGAATAGAGAATTCACTCAAGCGGGAGAGGAGCGGGTATGACCGTGATTGATTTCGCGAGGATTCGGTGCACCCCAAAAAGCCGAAACGACAGCTTCGAAGCACTTGCCGTTCAGCTATTTCGAGTCTCTTTCCAACCGCCTTCCGGGTCGGTATTCCTCAGCCTGCGTGGAGATGGCGGCGATGGTGGAGTCGAGGCGTACTACCGAACGCCTGACGGCCGCGTCGCAGGTGTGCAAGCCAAGTACTTCTTCCAATTGGGAGATGCAGAACTGCGTCAGATTGACGACTCGCTAACTGCTGCACTAAAGAACCATCCTTCATTGTCGGACTACTGGGTGTACATCCCGTTTGACTTGACCGGTCGGGTCGCGGCTGGCGTCAGGGGCAAGAGCCAGGCCGAGCGATTTGAAGCATGGAAGCAGAAGGTTGAGGCGGCGGCGGAGGGAGCTGGCTCGCCGCTGTCTGTGACCATCTGCACCGCAGCCGTCATTCGGACACAAATCCATACATCTGACCCGCATGGCGGTATGCGCCGGTACTGGTTTGATGACTCCGTACTGACTCAGACGCAGATTCAGCAATGTGTTGACGAAGCGATTGCTTTTGCCGGGCCTCGATACACGGCCGCGCTGGACGTTGTGACAAACGCGCACATCGGGCTGGACTTCTTCGGTGGAATCGGCGACTTTACGGCTTGGCGGGAAGAGTCACTTGAGCCGGTAGTTGCCGAACTCCGCTCTCTCAAGGGTTGGGGCGACAAGGCACTAGAGATTCTGGGTGATCCTGATGTCACCATCGTCCGCGCGGCCCTTCGGCGGGTCATCGAAGCCAGTGAACGCATGACCGATGTCGCCTCGGTGGTATCGGAATCTGCTGACGTGAATCAACACCTCTCCAGCGTGCTGCCGCTGCTCACCAAGGCACGTGTAAAGCAAGAGCAGGCATTCTTTGATAAGCATGGACAAGACCGGGATACCCCATCGTTTCGGCAATTTCATGCCGAGTACATGTGCGACTTCCCGGCAGGCGAAATGGACGCGGCACGCAAATGGGAGATGACAGCACAGACGCTCCAGACAGTGCTCTCCTCTCCTGAAATGGGGGCTGCCACGACACACTCTCTGTTGCTGGTTGGCCCCGCCGGCATCGGGAAAACGCACTCGATCGTGAGTGCCGCCCTTCGCAGGCTTGCGGCGGGCGGCTACTCGCTGGTCGTCTTCGGTGACGATTTTGGCGGAGGCGAGCCATGGGAGGTAATCCGCAGCAGGTTCGGCTTCGGTGCCGATGTGGCACGTACTGCTCTCTTTGAGTGTCTGCAAGCATGCGCTGACAACACGAGGCTGCCATTTGTCGTCTACATCGACGCGCTCAACGAAAGCCCGCGGAATGCTCGTTGGAAGAGCAAGCTACCAGAGCTGCTGGCCCAGTGCGCTCCGTATCCAGGCATCAAGGTCTGCGTCTCGACTCGGGACACATATCGCGACCTGATCGTCGACGCGAGGTTTCCTGGCTATGCCTTTGAGCATTTGGGCTTCGCGGGACAGGAGTTCGAGGCTTTGGAGGCTTTCGCCACTTACTACGGCCTGGATGCAGAAATCACTCCCCTGTTCTCGTCAGAACTGGGTAACCCCTTGTTCCTGCATCTGGCCTGCAAGACATTGCGGGACGAAGGACGAACGTCCTTGGATGTTTCCATTCCAGGTTTTGCTGCACTGCTGGATGGTCATCTCAAACATTGTGACGGCCTTGTCAGGCGCAGACTGGCCTACTCCAACCCAAAGAACTTGGTGCGCGCAGCGATGCTGCGGCTTTCGGATGTGCTGACTTTCAATATTCCGAAGGAGCGGACTTGGGAGACCTGCACAGCTGAGTTGGCGGGAGTTGTCGGAACAGAAGTGTCCGCAGAGTCCTTGCTTAAGGAGCTTGAGCACGAAGGCCTCGTCATCTTATCGGCTGGCGAGCGCGATATTTGGTTCGTACGGCTGGGATACCAACGGTACGGAGACGTTCTCCGAGCTAGCAGCATTATCGAACGACTGATCGGCCCCAAGGGGCTGGATGCGTCGGCCCTGGCGGCCCAACTCGCCAGTTTCACCCCTGATGACGAAGGGGTGCTGGAGGCGTTGGCTGCAGTTCTTCCAGAGAGGGCCGGTGTCGAAATCACAGAGGCAGCTCTCTGTGTAGAGCCAGTACTCGCGCACCGCCTGCTGATTCGGGCCATGGTTTGGCGCTCCAGGGATAGTGTCACCTACGACATCGACGACCATTTGTACGAGGCACTGCATACCCCGGGCCTGTGGCGCGAGGTCTACGACATGTTCTTCAGCTTGAGTTTGGTCCCACGGCACAGGCTGAACGCTTCGAACTGGCTAAGCCCGTTCTTGCAGTACTCACCGCTGGTCGACCGGGACGCCTTCCTCTCGGCTGCGGCCTTCAAATCTTTCGACACCAAGGGTGCCATATGGTCCCTCATCAACGCCGTGCTCAGGGCAAATGTTCATCGCTGGCCAGCAGAAAGCAGGGAGCTCGCGGTAGTGGCATTGGCGTGGCTCTCGTCAGCTGCCGACCGCCGTGTACGCGACTTGTCTGCGAAGGGAATGGCAAGGCTACTTGCGTGCCAACCCGACCTCGGCAAGGTTTTGACCGTCGAGTTCCAGGATTGCGACGATGACTACATCCTCGAGACAATTGCCCTTGCCATCTACAGCGCATGTCTGCTGGAGCACCACCGCAGAGACGAGTTCATTCCGGCGCTCCGCGGTTTGCTAAGCCCAACCTTCGATGTCCCCAACGTTCTCGTCCGAGACTCCATCTATCTTCTCGGCCGGTTGATCGGCCGTGACAAGCTGGGCGCCGACACGCTGAAGCGGATGGATGCCTTTCCATCGAAGGCACCAATATGCACAACTTGGCCCACGCTGCCCGATGCCAAGCCTCTATTGGAGTTGGAGCGTCTGCCCGCGAACATGGAACTTTGGGGCTCGGGCATGCTGCCTGACTTCTGGCGCTACCAAGTTGAATCGAAGATTCGGGACTTTGACCTCGATAGCGCTGGTATCACATACGAGAACATTGCCTGCTGGCTGATGGTCGAGGTGCTTCGGCTCGGCTATCCGGGCACGGACCAGTGCGCGCTCAAGACCGACCGCACCATCAGCGGGGAGTTCGGGAGTGGCCGCGGCCGCAAAGGGTACGCCGACCGACTCGGCAAGAAGTACTATTGGATACTGCTTCATCGCTTGTTGGGCCTGCTAGCCGACAACGTCCAGCCCAAGACTTCGTACTCCGGCTGGAAGGCCGCCCCGGCGCATCTGTGGTCTATTGGTGTTCGCAAGGTCGACCTGACCGACGTTCGGGATATCACTCCGCCTCGAGATTACCCGGAAGAAATCATCCAAGGGCCAAGGTACACCTTCCCTGACCGGTCGGGCGACATCAAACAGTGGGTAAGGACCGACGACTTCACTTCGCATGGCGACTGCATTATCCGTACGTCAAGCGCGGGGGCAGATTGGGTGGCGTTGTCTCTGAGCGCCAGGGACAGCGACGAAGCACCGGGAGAGCGTTCCTGGACCGAGTCACATCTCGGCGTTGACCTCTCTTACACGAGCATGTTCGTGGAAGGAAAGTTGCCAGCCTTTGGACCGGGTAGTAAAGGTCGAGACGCCTTCGAAAGCCAAGGAGCACATTGGTATCGAGGCTATTTGGCTGAGTATCCAGACGGTTCGGCCTTTGAGCAGGCTGCTGATGAAGGCTATTTTTACCGCGGTCCCAAAGGCATGGACTTCGCGGAGGTTGAACTTCTGCGTGGCGGCGAGTGGGAGTACGACTTTTCGTACACAACGCCGGAACGACCGGAGTCCATCTCTGTGCCGTGCCAAGACCTTGTGAAGCGTCTCAGGCTGGTGTGGGATAGGCAGCACGGCTGGGTCAACAGCAGTGGTGAACTTGTCGCTTTCGAAACGCGTGCAAAGAGGCGCAATGGGCTATTTGTCCGCCGAGATGCCCTGAACTGCTATCTTGCGACTAACCAACGTACGTTGGTCTACCACCGCTTTGTCAATCGTGGACTGTTCACGCCGGGGGGCTCTGATGGCTCCCAGATAGATATTTTTACTTGGCTGATCTATCAGCCTTCGGGTCGGCCAAAGATACTGAATGAGATGACGCGCCCGTTCAACTGCTGATAGCATTGTGCTGAGGAGCGGACAGTCTCGTTAAGGTGAGCAAGAATGATTGCTACAGGTTGGTCTTGACCATCCAACCTGGCTGAAGTCAGCCTTTGGCATTGAGCGACCGAAGTTAGTCGCGTAGCGGTATTTCTCTTTTCTCTTGATGGCGGCTTGCTGTTGCCTTTGGCCGAACTCCAGACGTAAGATCTTTACGCCGCCTGCAACAGAAATTCAACTTTCACTGCGTCGAACGGGAAATCGATTTCACGCCGTCGATGCGGTCAAGAACTCCGGGGTGGGAAGACAGACCTTGAATTCCGGCAGATCGTCGGCGCTACGCCTGCCAATCCTCAACGACCAGACCATCGATTCGCCGGAATTCATCGGCGTTGTGCGTTACCACGGTGAGCTTGTGCGCGAGCGCCGTGGCGGCAATCATCAGGTCGTTCGCGCCGATGATTTTTCCGGCGCGGCGCAGGCGCACATGCCATTCGGCGTGAATGTCGGCGACCTGGGCGTCGAACGGCAGGCAGGGAAACAAGGCACAAAACGCCTCGGCGATGCGGCGATTTTCGTCGGGCTTTGCCGACAGCAGCGCACCCGCCAGAAGCTCCGAGCGGACAACGGCGGAAAGAGCGATGTCGGCGCGGGCTTGGCCGGCATACATGGCAAGCAGCGCGGCATTTCGGCCGCGCAGAATTTCGATACAGGTGTTGGTGTCGAGCAGTAGCCGCACCGCAAATTACCAGCGCGCAGGTTCCGGCGCGGGCTGGTCCGCGATGCGGTCCGGGAAGTCCGGCGCCGCCCCGAAGTAACGCAGCATCTCCGGGTCGGCGCCGCTGACGTGGCCGGCGTGGGCGGCTTTCATGCGCAGGAAAAGAAGGAAATCCAGCGCTTCCCGCTGCATCTCTTCGGGCAGGGCATCGATTTGAGCGCGAATGAGGTCGGCGACAGTCATGGTGTTTTCCTTGTTCCGGGTGAGCTTGCTTGCGAAGATCATATAGCAAAACTTCGATGTGGCCGGCCTTACGCAGGCCGTGTCGGAAAAATCGGCGCTGACGAAGCCCCGGCGCGGCAGGCCGATCGATGGAATTGAGTTTGCTACGCCGCCCGCAACAGAAATTCAACTTTCACGGCGTCGAACGGGAAAACGATTTTCCCGTCGTCGATGCGGTCGAGGACTCCGGCGTGGAGCAGGGCGGTGACGTCGCCGTGGACGGCCTTGACGTCGCGGCCGACACGGCGGGCGGCTTCGCGGATCGAGATCGGTCCCGCGCCGCACAGCGCCTTGAGCAGTTCCCAGCGCTTGGGCGTCAGCACCCGCCAGAGCAACTCGGGAGTCGAGAAGCTGATGCGTGCAGTCTTTTGCGGCTTGCCCGTTTTCCATGCATGAGAGAAGTCCATCATGGCGTCGGCGGGGGCGCGTACATCAAGAGTCAAGGTTTTCACGGTTCCACCTCTTTATCTCGTTCTGGAAATCGGCGATCAGTTTTTCCGGCGTTGTGAGGGAACCTTGCCTACGAGTGCTCGATCACCCGAGCGACGGTACCGTGGCATTCCGCACACTCGCCCAGCAGCAGCAGGTTGCCGCCCCTGATGGTCCCGCTGAAATTGGTGATTGTCACTGCGTGGCGGCATTTCCCGCACCATACATTGGACAGCAAGCGCTCGCGGATGGCGGCGGGGATGGATGCCCAGCGCTGACGGGCGGGCTTGGTGAAATCGGGTAGAGACTCGATGGTCATCGGTCACCAAATTGGCAAATACAACTTCAGGGTATCGACGGCGCAGTCAAACCCGATTCGGACGTGGTTTCCAGTCAAAACTTGAATCTTCATTCTTGCTGTTGGCATTTCGATGCTGTTTCAGGGCCGCTTTCAACCTGGCACTCGGCGGCGGCGGATTCTCCAGCGCGTGAATGAAGGTTTCGGCATCGCGGGCGGAGAGGCGAATCACCCGTTCCTGCTCGATGATGCGTTCGGCTTCACGCAGGGCGGTCTGGACCATGAATTGATTGACGGGCGTGCCGACCATGGCGGCTGCCAGTTCAAGGGTTTCCAGCACCTGTGCCGGCACCCGGGCAGAAACTCGCCCCCATTCGGAGGTTGTGGCAGGCATCGTCGTGCTCCTTTGTGGGTCGGCGGTCGTTGTTGGATCGGGCCGTTACGGCGGCAATTTCCCTCACGCCACCTGCGCCAGCGGAAAACGAATCTCGACTGCATCGATTGGCATTGAGACTGTGCCGTTCTCGGATCGTGCGATCAAACCGGGTTCCTCCAGCCGCGCAAGGTCGGTGCGGAAGTTCGAGTGGTTTCGATGATTGCATTCATGCCGTCGCCAGTTCCTTGCCGGGCTTCTTGCGCGATGTTCGGTGCGGCTTGCTCGGCGCTTCGGGTGCCGCATGCAACCTGATCTTGAGCGCCTTGATAACCTTCATCACGGTTGAAAATTCGGGATTGCCCGTGGTCGAGAGCGCCCGGTACAAGCCTTCACGCGTCAAACCGGTGTCTCTGGCAAGCTGAGTCATGCCGCGCGCTCTGGCGATGTCATTGAGGGCGGCGCGGACAAGGCTGCCGTCGCCGGGGTCTTCGTCCAGGCAGGCATCGAGGTAAAGCGCCATGTCTTCTTCGGTGTCGAGGTAATCCGCGGCATCCCATCGGGTGAACTTCTCGGCCATGTTCAATCCTTCCATTCCCTGGCTCATGGCCGAAGTGTAATCCATGATTCACGCCGGTTCAAATCGCATCAAGCCGGTGCGCCGGGCCACCGCGATTACCCGCTAACCGCCCGGCTTCCCGCCGACTTTCCCGCCATTGGCCTCAACATATTGATTGAAGGCTAAATAATCGAAATCTAAGGCGCTGGCCCGGCGCTTGCTATTCGGTCTCCACAGCAACAACAACCGACGGAGACCGAGATGACCGAAACCTTTTACGACGTGCTGCGGCGCCAGGGCATCAGCCGGCGCAGCTTCCTCAAGTTCTGTTCCCTCACCGCGACGTCGCTCGGGCTCGACAGCGCCTATGCGGCGAAGATCGCCAATGCGATGGAGACCAAGCCGCGCACGCCGGTGATCTGGCTCGAAGGCCTGGAATGCACCTGCTGCTCGGAGTCCTTCATCCGCTCGGCGCACCCGCTGACCAAGGACGTGATCCTGTCGATGCTCTCGCTCGACTACCACGTCACGCTGATGGCGGCGGCGGGGCACCAGGCCGAGAAGCAGCTCGAAGAAATCAAGAAGAAGTACAAGGGCAACTACATCCTCGCCGTCGAGGGCAATCCGCCGCTTAATGAGGATGGCATGTACTGCATCGAGGGCGGCCGGCCCTTCGTCGAGATTCTCAAGGAGACGGCGGCCGACGCCAAGGCGGTGATCGCCTGGGGCGCCTGCGCTTCCTATGGCTGCGTGCAGGCCGCCAAGCCGAACCCGACGCGCGCCACGCCGATCGACAAGGTGATCTCGGGCAAGCCCATCATCAAGGTGCCGGGCTGCCCGCCGATCGCCGAGGTGATGACCGGCGTCGTCACCTACCTGCTGACCTTTGACCGCCTGCCCGAGTTGGACCGCCAGGGCCGGCCGAAGATGTTCTACGGCCAGCGCATCCATGACAAATGCTATCGCCGGCCGCACTTCGACGCCGGCCAGTTCGTCGAGAAATGGGACGACGACGCCGCGCGCAAGGGCTACTGCCTCTACAAGATGGGCTGCAAGGGCCCGACCACCTACAACGCCTGTTCGACGGTGCGCTGGAACGACGGCGTCTCCTTCCCGATCCAGTCGGGCCACGGCTGCATCGGCTGCTCGGAAGACGGTTTCTGGGACAAGGGCAGCTTCTACGACCGCGTCACGGACATCAAGCAGTTCGGCGTCGAGCAGAACGCGGACAAGGTCGGCGGCACGGCGGCGGCGGTGGCCGGCGCGGCGGTGGCGGTGCATGCCGCGGCCTCGGTGCTGAAGAAGGCGAAGAAGGCTGACGCAGTGAAGGGAGAAAACTGAAATGGGTGTCTACGAAACTCAAGGCTTCAAGATGGACAACTCCGGCAAGCGGGTCGTGGTCGATCCGATCTGCCGCATCGAGGGCCATCTGCGCGTCGAGGTGAATCTCGACAAGGACAACGTGATCCGCAACGCGGTTTCCACCGGCACCATGTGGCGCGGGCTGGAGGTGATCCTCAAGGGCCGCGATCCGCGCGACGCCTGGGCCTTCACCGAGCGCATCTGCGGCGTGTGCACCGGCACCCACGCCCTGACCTCGGTGCGGGCGGTCGAGGACGCGCTGGCGATCAAGATCCCGGAGAATGCCAACACCATCCGCAACCTGATGCAGTTGAACCTGCAGGTGCATGACCACCTGGTGCATTTCTATCACCTGCATGCGCTGGACTGGGTCGATGTGGTTTCGGCGCTGAAGGCCGACGTCAAGCGCACTTCGGAACTGGCGCAGTCGATCTCGAACTGGCCGCTGTCCTCGCCGGGCTATTTCCGCGACTTGCAGAACCGGCTGAAGAAGTTCGTCGAATCCGGCCAGCTCGGCCCCTTCTCCAATGCCTACTGGGGCAACCCGGCCTACAAGCTGCCGCCCGAGGCCAACCTGATGGCCGTGGCGCATTACCTGGAGGCGCTGGATTTCCAGAAGGAGATCGTCAAGATCCACACCATCTTCGGCGGCAAGAACCCGCATCCGAACTGGCTGGTGGGCGGCGTGCCCTGCGCCATCAACCTCAATGAGGTCGGTGCCGTCGGCGCCATCAACATGGAACGCCTGAACCTGGTCAAGAGCATCATCGATCGCAGCAAGGAGTTCGTCGAGCAGGTGTATATCCCCGACCTGTTGGCCATCGCCTCCTTCTACAAGGGCTGGCTGCATGGCGGTGGACTGTCGTCGCAGGCGGTCATGTCCTACGGCGATTTTCCGGAGCGGGCCAACGATCATTCGACCGCCAACCTGTTGCTGCCGCGCGGCGCCATCATCAACGGCAAGCTCGACAAGATCCACGAAGTCGACCTCAAGGACCCGGAACAGATCCAGGAATTCGTCACCCACTCCTGGTACAAGTACGCCGACGAATCCAAGGGCCTGCATCCCTTTGACGGCGTCACCGAGCCGAACTACAAACCCGAAGGCCCCAACTTCAAGGGCACGCGGACGAAGATCGAGAACCTCGACGAGTCGGCCAAGTATTCCTGGATCAAGGCGCCGCGCTGGCGCGGCCATGCGGTCGAGGTCGGACCCCTGTCGCGCATGGTGCTGGGCTACGTGCAGCCCAAGCAGTTCCCCTTCATCAAGGAAACCATCGACGCCGTGCTGAAGAAGCTCGACGTGCCGGTCACCGCGCTGTTCTCGACCCTGGGCCGCACTGCGGCACGCGGCATCGAGTGCCTGTACTGCGCCGACCTTCAGGTCAAGCAGTTCGACAAGCTGATCGCCAACATCAAGGCCGGCGATTCCTCGACTGCGAACGTCGAGAAGTGGGATCCCGCGACCTGGCCGAAAGAGGCCAAGGGCGCCGGCTTCACCGAGGCGCCGCGCGGCGCGCTGGGCCACTGGATCAAGATCAAGGACGGCAAGATCGACAACTACCAGTGCGTGGTGCCGACCACCTGGAACGGCAGCCCGCGCGACACCAAAGGCCAGATCGGCGCCTACGAGGCCAGCCTGATGAATACACCGCTGGCGAAGGCCGACGAGCCGCTGGAGATCCTGCGCACCATCCATAGCTTCGATCCCTGCCTGGCCTGCTCGACGCACGTGATGAGCCCGGACGGCCAGGAAATGAGCTCGGTCAAGATCCGCTAACCCAACACGAGGAGCAAATCATGGATCTGAATGCCGCCGCCGCCGAGCTCGACAGCGACCCGCAGACCGCTGCCGGCCGGACGGTGTATGTGTATGAAATCCCGGTGCGCCTGTGGCACTGGATCAACGCCCTGGCCATCCTGGTGCTGGCGACCAGCGGCTACCTGATCGGCAGCCCCTTGCCCAGCACGCCGGGCGAGGCCTCCGAGCAGTTCCTGATGGGCTACATCCGCTTCGCCCATTTCGCCGCTGCCTACATCTTTGCCATCGGCTTCCTGGTGCGCATCTACTGGGCCATCGTCGGCAACCATCACGCGCGGGAGATGTTCTACCTGCCGCTGACGGACGCAAAGTGGTGGGCCGGCCTGCTGCGCGAGCTGCGCTGGTACCTGTTCCTGGAAAAGCAGCCCTACAAGTACGTCGGCCACAACCCGATGGGCCACTTGTTCATGTTCCTCTTCGTCACCGTGGCGGCCGTGCTGATGATCTGCACCGGCTTCGCCTTGTATGGCGAAGGCATGGGCCTGGACAGTTGGCAGGACCGCCTGTTCGGCTGGGTGATCCCGCTGCTGGGCGGCAGCCAGGCCGTGCATAGCTGGCACCACCTGGGCATGTGGGGCATCGTCACCTTCGTCATCCTGCATGTGTATGCGGCAGTGCGCGAGGACGTGATGAGCCGCCAGACCATGATCAGCACCATGATCAGCGGCCAGCGGACCTTCCGCGAGTGACGGCCATGGACGAGCTGCGCTGCGAGGTGCTGGTGCTCGGCATCGGCAACCTGCTGTGGGCCGACGAGGGTTTCGGCGTGCGCTGCGTCGAAAAGCTGGCGGCGGAATGGCAGGTGCCGGCGGGCGTGACGGTGATGGACGGCGGCACCCAGGGCCTCTACCTGCTGCCCTACGTGCAGGGCGCAAAGCGCCTGATCGTGTTCGATGCCATCGACTACGGCCTGCCGCCGGGCACCATGAAGCGTGTTGAAGGCGACGAGGTGCCGCGCTTCATGGGCGCCAAGAAGATGAGCCTGCACCAGACCGGCTTCCAGGAAGTCATCGCCGCCGCCGACCTCACCGGGCAATTGCCGGAAAAGCTGTTGCTGATCGGCGTCCAGCCCGAGGAACTCGAAGACTACGGCGGCAGCCTGCGCGATGTGGTCAAGGCACGGCTCGACGATGCCGTGGCGGCGGCGGTGGCGGCTTTGCGCGACTGGGGTTTTGCGGTCGAGGCGCGTGAATCGAAAGTCGGCGCTGGTGATACGGCGTTAGGAATGTCCGCCTACGAGGCCGGGCGTCCGTCGGCCGAGGCTGCGAGCCGTATTGGCGATTCGCGGGTTTTGGGGTGCGTGGGATGAAAACCTTGGGCGTGGTTTGGCTCGCGGGGGATCGGGACGGCGGGGTGTTCTACTCCGCTCATGTCCTCCGTCGTTGCCCTGCGGGCAACTCCTCCCCCTTTACTTCGCTGCGCAGAACACCCCACCCTCCCGATCGGGTGACGGTTTTGCATTGCGACGGTCGCAAGGCAGAAGCGTGTCCCGCCAAGGATGGCGGGTATCCGTCTCCGGTAAGTAAAGGAGGGCGTAGGCAGGGTTTCGCGGAGCACTGCTCCGCGCTGCCGAAGCCGGCTTGCCATGCAGGGCAAGCCGTGGGCGGGCCTGCGATTTATCGGCCCGGGGGACATGGACGGAGACGGATGCCCGCCGTCCTTGGCGCCCGCCGAACCTTGCAGAACCACGCACAACCTCGGAACAATCACTGACATGTGCCTCGCGCTACCAATGCAAGTCATCCGCATGGAAGGCACCGAGGGGGGAACTTCGGCCCTTTGCCAAAGCCGCAATGGCATCGAACGCATGGACACGATGCTTACCGGCCCCCTCGAACCGGGTCAGTGGATCCTCGGTTTCCTCGGTGCCGCGCGCGAGGTGATCGATGCCGAGCGCGCCGCCCAGGTCGAGGAAGCGCTGGTGGCGCTGGAATCCATCCTGCAGGGCGGCGCCAACAACGACGACTTGATCCATGCGGCCTTTGCCGACCTGATCGACCGCGAACCGCAACTGCCGGAGTTCCTCCGGCCGGTTGCCACTTGAGGAGCACGCAATGCAATCACCGAGCATCGAACGCCTGCACGAGCGCTTCGCCATCCTCCAGGCCCGTTATGGCTATCAGTTGCTGAATGCCGAGTCCTATGAGGATTTCGCCAGGGCGCCCGGCAACACGCTGATCCTGTTTGCCGACGATCCGGCCAAGGTGCCCGAGACCTGGGACCTGACCATCATCCTGCCCGAGGCGCTGCTGCGCATGGAGGGCGAAGTGCGCGTCGGCCTGCTGCCGCCGGCGCTGGCGCGCAGCCTCGCGCCGCGCTATGGCATCCGCATCTGGCCGGCGCTGCTGGCGCTGCGCGACGGCGACTACCTCGGCACGGTCGAAGGCCTCAAGGACTGGAGCGGCTATGTTCGCCGGCTGCCCGAGCTGCTGTCCGCGCCGCCATCGCGCCCACCGAGCATCGGCATCCCGGTGACCAACGCCAACGCCGCCACGCATTGCCACTGACAGGAGCCCGGCCATGATGACTTTTCCGATCCCCGTCGTCCCCTTCAAGCCCACTATCGGCCCCGGATCGCAGCCGGTCGATGAAGTGCTGGTGACGCTCGACGTGCCCAACGACGTGCATGCCTTTCGCCCGCCGCAGAGTGAACTCGATGCGCCGCCCGAGGTCGCCGGCCCGGCGCTGGATTTCCTGCGGACCTTGCTGGCGGCGCTGCGGGAGACGCCGTTCTCGCCCATGCAGGTGGTGCGCTTTTCGCTGCTCGACTATCCGCCGGCGGTGCGCGCCGAAATCAACGAACTGCTGGGCGAGGGCGAGGTGAGCGTGCTCTCGGCCGGTGAGTTGCGCGCCCAGGAAACCGCCTTCACCGGCATCTGGCGCATCCGCGGCGAGGGCATCGACGACGTCGAAGCCAGCGCCTTTCCGCTGGCCTTGCGCGCCGTGGCGCTGGCGCGGCAAATGCCTGCGACGCCGGCTGCCGTGCCGCCGCCGGAACTGATGAACGCGCCCGCCTTGTATCACGAGGTGCGCAGCCTCTCCGGGGTGTGGCGGGTCGGGCGCCCGGCGCAGGTGATCAACCTGTCGCTGCTGCCGGCGACACCCGACGACCTGGCCTGGCTCGACGAGCAACTCGGGCGCATCTCGTTTTCCATCCTCTCGCGCGGCTTCGGCAACTGCCGCATCACCGCGACGGCCTTGCCCTATGTTTGGTGGGTGCAGTACTTCAACAACATGGAAAAGCTGATCCTCAATTCGCTGGAGATCGTGGACATCCCCGCCGTGGCCCTGGCTGCGCAGGAAGACTACGACGAGACCATCGTTCGGCTGGACGAATGGATCGTGTCGATCGAAAGCGCGCTGGGCGATTGAGATGAAGTTTCCCGTAGGCTCCTTCGAACGCACCGGCCGCGAGGTGGCGGCAAGTCCGCTGGCGCTGTTCGAATGCGGCGTCTGTTGGCAGGTGTATGACCCGACCGAGGGCGATCCGGTCAACCAGGTTCCGGCCGGCACGGCCTTCGCCGACCTGCCCGAGAACTGGGTCTGCCCGGGCTGCGAGGCCGCACGCGAGCGCTTCCTGCTGCTCGACGATGGTAACGACTGAGGCCGTTGCCGGTCTCGAAGCCGCCTTCCGCCGCATCGCCGCCACGCGCATGGCGGGGCTGCCGCTGAACAATTTGGCCTTGCAGGTGCAGGCGGTGGGTTTCCGGCCGCAGGACGAGGGCTACCTGATCGGCGTCCTGATCACGCCCTGGGCGATCAACCTGGTGATGCTGGCACCGACCCCTTCGCGCGAACTCCATCTCGCCCCGGACCGGCGCCGTACCTGGGACTTCCCCTCCGGCAGCTATGAATTCATGGGCGGCGAAGAGCCGGAATGCGGCGCCTACCAGTTCTGTTCGCTGTTCTCTCCGGCCTTCGAGTTTCGCGACCAGGTCAGTGCGGTCGAAACCGCCGTGGCGATCATGACCGCCCTGTTTGCCGACACGGAGCCCGATCGTGCCGGCGAGCGTGAGGCCGCGCGGCTCGCAGGGCGACCCGTGAGTCAAATCCCGACCACGCGAAGGGGCTTCTTGCAAGGGGTTTTCGGCGGCCTGAAGGGCTAAACTGTCGCCATGCATGAAATGTCTCTGGCCGAGGGCGTGCTGCAGCTCATCGAGGATGCCGCGCGCGCCCAGGAATTTTCCAAAGTCACGGCGGTCTGGCTGGAGATCGGCCAGTTGTCGGGCGTCGAGGTCGAGGCCATGAAGTTCTGCTTCGACGCCGTGGTCAGGGACAGCATCGCCGAGGGTGCGCGGCTGGAGATCATCGCCACACCGGGCAGCGGCTGGTGCATGCAGTGTTCGAAGGCGGTGCCGATGACGGAAGTGTTCGGCGAATGCCCGGACTGCGGCAGCCACCAGATGCAGGTTACCGGCGGCACCGAGATGCGGGTCAAGGAACTCGAAGTAGCGTAGGAGGGGATATGTGTACGACATGCGGCTGCGGCAGCGGCGAAGTGAAGATCGACGGCCATGACCACCATCACGGCGAGGACCACGAACATGGGCATGAGCACGTGCATGACGATGGCACCCGGCACAGCCATGACCACGATCACCAGCATGAGCACGGGCACGGGCATGGCCACGACCACGCGCACGATCACGCCCATCGCTATGTCCCTGCCCATTCCCACGCGCCGGGCATCGGCGCGAAGCGCATGGTGCAGATCGAGCAGGACATCCTGGCCAAGAACAACGCCTACGCGCAGCAGAATCGCGAGCGCCTGGCCGGGCGCGGCATCTTCGCCCTGAACCTGGTTTCCAGCCCCGGCTCGGGCAAGACCACGCTGCTGTGCAAGACCATCGAGATGCTCAAGGGCAAGGCATCGGTGGCCGTGATCGAGGGCGACCAGCAGACCAGCCAGGATGCCGAACGCATCCGCGCCACCGGCGCGCCGGCGATCCAGATCAACACCGGCAAGGGCTGCCACCTCGACGCCCACATGGTCGGCCACGCCATGGAAAAGCTGGCGCTGGCCGAGGATTCGCTGCTGATGGTGGAGAACGTCGGCAACCTGGTCTGCCCGGCGGCCTTCGACCTCGGCGAGGCGCACAAGGTGGTGATCCTCTCCGTCACCGAAGGCGAGGACAAGCCGATCAAGTACCCGGACATGTTCCGCGCCGCGACCCTGATGCTGCTCAACAAGTGCGACCTGCTGCCCTACCTGAGCTTCAAGGTCGATGCCGCGATCGAGTTCGCCCGCCGCGTCAATCCCGGCATCGAGGTGATCCAGGTCTCGGCGACCACGGGGCAAGGCATGGACGAGTGGCTGAAGTGGCTGGAAGTCGGCGCCCGCGACACGGCGGCCAGAAAGCTCGCCATCGTGGATGCGCTGCAGAGGCGAGTTGCCGAACTCGAAGCCAGGCTCGGGGCGCGATGAGCGTCGGCGCGCTTTCCCTGCCGGCGTCCATGGCTTCCGCGCCGCCGGTGCTGGCGGCAGGCGCCTGGTTCAAGAATGCCTTGTGCGGCGTCAGGGGCGGCGAGGCGCGCATGTCGCGCGTGGTTGGCGACCTCAACACGCCCGAGGCCTGCATTGCCCACGAGGCCGAGGCCGAGGCGCTGCTCACCTGGCTGGGCCTGCCGGCGGCGATTGCCCACGACCTTCATCCCGACTTCCATTCCTCGCGCCATGCCGCAGGCATTGCCGCGCGCCTGGGAGTGAGCGCGGTCCCCGTGCAGCACCACCACGCGCACATCGCCTCGGTCTGCGCCGAGCACGGCGAGCGCGGCCCGGTGATCGGTCTGGCGCTGGATGGCGTTGGCCTCGGTACCGACAACACGCCCTGGGGCGGCGAACTGCTCAAGGTCGAGGGCGCGTGCTTCGAACGCCTCGGCCACCTCGCGCCGCTGGCCCTGCCCGGCGGCGACCGCGCCGCGCGCGAGCCCTGGCGCATGGCCGCCGCCGTGCTGCACGACCTCGGTCGCGGCGACGAGGTGACTGCACGTTATCCGGACGAACCGGCCGTCGCTACGGTGCTGGCGATGCTGGAGAAGAACTTGAACTGCCCGCGCACGTCGAGCGCCGGGCGGCTGTTCGATGCCGCTTCGGGCTTGCTCGGTCTGTGCCTGAAAATGGAAATGGATGCCGAGGCGGCGATCAGGCTGGAACAGGCGGCGACGCGCTGGATAGACGTTAATGGCTGGCCGGCGCCCGTTGCCGAGGGTTGGACGATGGCCGGTGGCGAACTCGATCTGCGACCGCTGTTGGGGCGGCTGGCAGGCGAGGCCGATGCCGCACATGGGGCTGCCGTCTTTCATGCCACGCTGGTGGCGGCGCTGGCGCAATGGGCGGAGGATGCCTGCAAGGAGAGCGGTATCCCTACCGTGGTTTTCGGTGGCGGCTGCTTCTTCAACCGCCTGCTGGCTGCCGGCCTGCGCCGCGATTGCGAGGCGCGCGGTTTGCGTGTCTTGGCGCCGATCAAACTGGTGCCTGGGGATGCGGGGTTGGCGTTGGGGCAGGCGTGGGTGGCTTTGCATACTTTGGAAAACCGATGAAACCGATTGTTCGTTTGAGGCTCTTGGGGGATCGGGACGGCGGGGTATTCCCCTCCGCTCATGTCACCCGTCGTCGCCCTTCGGGCTCCTCCTCCTTCTTTACTTCGCTGCGGGGAACACCCCACCATCCCGATCCCGTGACGCCGGCGCGGTTTTGCGGTCGCAAGGCAGAAGCGTATCCCGCCAAGGATGGTGGGTGTCCGGATCCGGTAGGTAAAGGGGGAGGAGCGGGCAAAGCCCGCGACGGAGGACACGGACGGAGCCGGATACCTGCCGTCCTTGGCGCCAACGGAGGCAAATGAAGTGTGCTTGGCTCTACCTGTCAAAGTAATAGAAGTCGGCGCCAACGACACGGCGATTGTTGATCTCGGCGGGGTCAGGAAAGAGATTTCGCTCGCGTTGCTGTCGGACGTGCAGGTTGGCGACTACGTGATCCTGCATGTCGGCTATGCGCTGACCAGACTCGACCCCGAGGAGGCGGAAAAGACGCTGGCGCTGTTCGCCGAAATGAATGCAGACGCTGCGGACGCTGCCGCCGCATGAAATACATCGACGAGTTCCGTGACGGCGAACTGGCGAAGAACCTCGCCGCCAGCATTGGCGCCACGGTCCAGCCCGGGCGCAATTACAGCTTCATGGAATTCTGCGGTGGGCATACCCATGCCATCTCGCGCTATGGCTTGAGCGAGCTGCTGCCGTCCACGGTGCGCATGGTGCATGGGCCGGGTTGCCCGGTCTGCGTGCTGCCCATCGGCCGCGTCGACCTGGCGATCCGGCTGGCGCTGGAGCGTGGCGTGATTCTGTGCACCTACGGCGACACGCTGCGCGTGCCGGCTTCCGACGGCCTCTCGCTGATGAAGGCGAAGGCGCGCGGTGGCGACATCCGCATGGTGTATTCGACCATCGACGCGCTGCAGATTGCCCGCGACAACCCGGAGCGCGAGGTGGTGTTCTTCGCCATCGGCTTCGAGACCACCACGCCGCCGACGGCGGTGGCGATCCAGCAGGCCGACGCCGAAGGTCTCAAGAATTTCAGCGTGCTGTGCTGCCACGTGCTGACGCCCGCCGCGATCAGCAACATCCTCGAATCGCCCGAAGTGCGGCAGTGGGGCACGGTGCCGCTGGATGGCTTCATCGGCCCGGCGCACGTGTCCACCGTGATCGGCAGCCGGCCCTACGAATTTTTCGCCGAGGAATATCGCAAGCCCGTCGTCATCGCCGGCTTCGAGCCGCTGGACGTGATGCAGGCCATCCTGATGCTGGTGCGCCAGGTCAATGAAGGCCGCGCCGAGGTCGAGAACGAGTTTGCCCGCGCCGTGACGCGTGACGGCAACCTCAAGGCGCAGGACCGCGTCGCCGAGGTGTTCGAGCTGCGTCGCGAATTCGAATGGCGCGGCCTCTCGGTGGTGCCGTATTCGGCGCTGCGCATCCGGCAGAGATATGCCGCACTCGATGCCGAGCGCCGCTTCAAGCTGGATTACAAATCGGTGCCGGACAACAAGGCCTGCGAGTGCGGGGCCATCCTGCGCGGCGTCAAGCGGCCGCAGGACTGCAAGATCTTCGGCACGGTGTGCACGCCCGAGAACCCGATCGGCTCGTGCATGGTGAGTTCCGAAGGCGCCTGCGCCGCGCACTACAGCTATGGACGTTACAAGGACATGCACTGATGGGCGAGGTAAAACGAGGCTACGTGCGGCCGCTGGATCTGAAGCAGGGGCGTGTGGATATGACCCACGGTTCCGGCGGGCGTTCGATGGTGCAACTGATCTCCGAGCTGTTTGCCAAACACCTGGGCAACGAATACCTGGGCCAGGGCAACGACGGCGCCGTGTTGCCAGCGCCGACTCTCAACGGCCGCCCGGGGCGGCTGGTGATGGCCACCGATTCGCACGTGGTCTCGCCGCTGTTCTTTCCCGGCGGTGACATCGGCTGCCTCTCGGTGCATGGCACGGTGAATGACGTCGCGGTGATGGGCGCGAGGCCGCTCTACCTTGCCGCCGGCTTCATCCTCGAAGAAGGTTTCCCGCTGGCGGATCTTGCGCGCATCGTCGAGTCCATGGCCCGCGCCGCGAAGGAAGCCGGCGTGCCGGTGGTGACGGGCGACACCAAGGTGGTCGAACGCGGCAAGGGCGACGGCATTTTCATCACCACCACTGGGGTCGGCGTGCTCCCAGATGGGCTGGACCTCGGCGGCAGCCTGGCCCGCCCCGGCGACGTGATCCTGGTTTCCGGTTCGCTGGGCGACCATGGCGTGGCGATCATGAGCAAGCGCGAGAACCTCAGCTTCGACGCGCCCATCGAATCCGACACGGCGGCCTTGAACGGCCTGATCGAGGCCATGCTGGCGACCGGCGCCGGCCTGCGCTGCCTGCGCGATCCGACGCGCGGCGGGCTGGCTGCCACGCTCAACGAAATCGCCACGCAATCGGGCGTCGGCATGATGCTTTACGAGCAGGCGATACCGGTGAAGCCGGTGGTCTCCGCCGCCTGCGAATTTCTCGGCCTCGATCCGCTCTACGTCGCCAACGAAGGCAAACTGGTGGTGATCTGCAATGCGCTCGACGGCGAGCTGCTGCTGAATGCCATGCGCGCCCATCCGCTGGGCCGCGATGCCTGCTTCATCGGCGACGTGATCGCCGACGACCACCACTTCGTGCAGATGACCACGGCCTTCGGCGGCAAGCGCATCGTCGATTGGCTGGCAGGCGACCAGTTGCCGCGGATTTGCTGATGCGTATCCTGCTCCTCACCCACGCCTTCAACAGTCTGACCCAGCGCCTGGGCGCCGAGCTGCAACAGCGCGGCCACGAAATATCGATCGAGTTCGACATCGCCGACAGCGTGGCCGAGGAGGCGGTGGCCTTGTTCAGGCCGGACCTGATCGTTGCGCCCTACCTGCGCCGCGCGATTCCGGAGTCGATCTGGAGCCGGCATGTCTGCCTCGTCGTGCATCCCGGCATCGTCGGCGATCGCGGTCCCTCGGCGCTGGACTGGGCCCTGCAGGAAGGCGCGGCGGAGTGGGGCGTCACCGTGCTTCAAGCCGAAGCCGAGATGGATGCCGGGCCGGTCTGGGCGACGGCGAGCTTTGCCATGCGCGCGGCGAAGAAGTCGAGCATCTACCGCAACGAAGTGACGCGGGCGGCGGTGACGGCGGTATTGGCCGCGGTCGGGAAATTCGCCGCCGGCGACAAACCGACGCCGCTGGCCGACCGGCCCGATGCGCGCGGTCGCCTGCGGCCGCTGATGAAACAGGCTGACCGAGCCATCGACTGGCAGCGCGACGACAGCGCCACGGTGCTGCGCAAGATCAACGCGGCGGATGGTTTTCCGGGCGTCGCCGACCACTTGTTCGGCGTGCCCTGCCGGATTTTTGACGCCTGGCCGGAGGCCAGCCTCGCCGGCGTATCGCCGGTGGGCGCGGGACGGGTCATCGGCCGCCGCGAAACGGCCGTTCTGCGGCGCACCAGGGATGGCGCTGTGTGGATAGGCCATGCCAGACGCGAGGACGGATTCAAGCTGCCGGTCAGCCTGGCCTTTCCCGTCGAGACCGCCGAATTGGCGGAAGTGCCGCTCGCCGCCTGGTGGCGCATCGAGCAGGCGACCTGGCAGGACATCGCCTGGGAGGAGAGCGGCGGGGTCGGCTTCCTGCATTTCGAGTTCTACAACGGCGCGATGTCGACCGCCCAATGCCGACGCCTGCGCGAGGCCCTGGCCTGGGCCAAGACAAGGCCGGTGAAGGTGATCGTGCTCGCCGGCGGCAGCGACTTCTGGTCCAACGGCATCCACCTGAATGTCATCGAACAGGCCGGGTCGCCGGCCGACGAGTCCTGGCATAACATCAATGCCATGGACGACCTGGCCCTGGAGCTGATCGAAAGCGGCCGGCAGATCACCATCGCGGCGCTGGCCGGCAATGCCGGTGCCGGCGGCTGCTTTCTGGCACGTGCCGCCGACTTCGTCTGGGCGCGCGAGGGCGTGATGCTCAATCCGCACTACAAGAACATGGGCAACCTCTACGGTTCGGAGTATTGGACTTACCTGCTGCCGCGCCGCGTCGGCGAACAGCGGGCACGCGACATCATGCGCAACCGCCAGCCGCTGACGGCGCGGGCGGCGGTCGATATCGGCTTCAGCGATGCCTGTCTGGCGGGAGATGCCGATGCCTTCCGTATCGACGTGGCGCGGCGGGCGCTGGAGATCGCCGCGGCCGCTGACCTGAACGATCGCCTGGCCGCCAAGCGCGAACGCCGCGCCAAAGACGAGGCGGAAAAGCCGCTCGCCGCCTACCGCGAGGAGGAGCTGGCGCAGATGCGGCGCAACTTCTACGGCTTCGACCCGAGCTACCACGTCGCGCGCCACCATTTCGTGCGCAAGTCGCTCGCCTCATGGACTCCGCGCCACCTGGCGCGGCATCGCGACCTCGGCTGGACTGTGCCGGCATGAGGGAACGCAGCCCGCTCGCCGTGCTGGTGGTCGACGACGAGCCGCGCTCGCTGGAGACCCTGCGCCGCACGCTGGAGGAAGATTTCACCGTTTACACCGCGCAATCCGCCGAGGACGGCGAGGCCATCATGGCCCGCGAGTTCGTGCATATCGTACTCTCCGACCAGCGCATGCCGGGCACCCAGGGGGTCGAGTTCCTGCGTCGGGTGCGTGACCAGTGGCCGGACACGGTGCGCCTGATCCTGTCCGGCTACACCGATGCCGAGGACATCATCGCCGGCATCAACCAGGCCGGCATCTGGCAATACCTGCTCAAGCCCTGGCATCCCGAGCAACTGCTGCTGACCCTGAAGAGCGCGGCCGACTTGTGGCATTTGCAGCAGGAGAACCAGCGCCTGTCGCTGGACCTGCGCGACAGCCCGGAGCAGTTGGTGCAGCGCGTCGCCAGCCGGCGCGGCAAGCTCAAGGCGCGCTCCGGTTTCGAGCGCCTGGCGCGCGCTGCCGACAGCCCGCTGAATGCCGTCTGCGAACTGGCACAGAAGATCGCCGGGCACGAACTTTCCGTCCTGGTCACCGGCGAATCGGGCACCGGCAAGGAGCTGCTGGCCCGCGCCATCCATTTTTCCAGCGACCGTGCCGAGCGCGCCTTCGTCGTCGAGAACTGCGGCGCGCTGCCCGATAGCCTGCTCGAAGCCGAGCTCTTCGGCCACAAGAAGGGCGCCTTCACCGGCGCGCATGAAGACCGCATCGGCCTCTTTCAGCAGGCCGACGGCGGCACGCTGTTCCTCGACGAGATCGGCGACACCTCGCCGGCCTTCCAGGTCAAGCTGCTGCGGGCATTGCAGGAAGGCGAGATCCGCCCCGTCGGCAGCGCGCGTACCGTGCCGGTGGATGTGCGCATCATCGCCGCCACCAACCGCGACCTCGAAGCCGACGTCGCCAGCGGGCGCTTCCGCCGCGACCTGTATTACCGCATCGCCGGCATCGGCCTGCACATGCCCAGCCTGCGCGACCGTCCGCAGGACATCCCGCTGATCGTCGGCGGCCTGCTGAAAGAGTCGGCGACGGCGGGACGGCGATTTTCCGAGGCGGCGCTGAAGGCGCTGCTGGCCTATCACTGGCCGGGCAATGTGCGCGAACTGCAGAACGAGGTGATGCGCGCCCTGGCGCTGGGCGAGGGCAACCTGCTCGGCGCCGAGCTGCTGTCGCCGCGCCTGCGGGTCGCCGGGGCCGTTGCCGGCGCGAGCTTTGCGCTCGACGGCGAGGGCGGGACGCTCAAGGACCAGCTCGATCGCCTCGAGGGCCAGGTCATCGCCGCCACCATGGAGCGTCACAAGAACAACAAGACGCGCGTTGCCGAGGAACTCGGCCTGACCCGCGTCGGGCTGCGCATGAAGCTAAGTCGCCTGGGACTGGCAGGGGAGGAAGAATGAAGCTGCTCTGGCTCCAGTCCGGCGGCTGTGGCGGCTGCACCCTGTCCTGGCTGGGCAGCGAGCAGGGCTCGCTGTTCCGCCTGCTGGCCGACGAAGGCATCGACATCCTCTGGCATCCCAGCCTTTCCGAGGCCTGCCTCGACGACGCGCGCGAGCTGATTGCGCGCTGCGCCGACGGCCGCGAACCGGTCGACGTGCTGTGCATCGAGGGCTCGCTGCTGCGCGGGCCGCGCGGCAGCGGCGGCTTCCACCGCTTTGGTGGCGGCGCCAAGCCGATGATCGACTGGGTCAAGCAGATCGCCGGGCGCGCGAAGCATGTGGTGGCAATCGGCAGTTGCTCGGCCTGGGGCGGCATCACGGCGGCGGGCATCAATCCCACCGACGCCTGCGGCCTGCAATACGACGGCGAGGCCGCCGGTGGACTGCTCGGGCCCGAGTTTCGCGATTCAGCGGGACTGCCTGTGATCAACGTCGCCGGTTGTCCGCCGCATCCGGACTGGATCACCGAGACGCTGGCGATGCTGGCCCATGGCAGCTTGCGCGCCGAACATCTCGACGATTTCGGCCGGCCGCGCTTCTATGCCGATCAATTGGTGCATCACGGTTGCCCGCGCAACGAATACTACGAATTCAAGGCCAGCGCCGAGAAGCATTCCGACCAGGGCTGCCTGATGGAGCAGCTCGGCTGCAAGGGCACCCAGGCCCATGCCGATTGCAACCAGCGGCTGTGGAACGGCGAGGGCTCCTGCCTGCGCGGCGGCTACGCCTGCATCCGCTGCACCGAGCCGGGTTTCGAGGAACCGGGCCACGCCTTCGAGAGCACGCCCAAGGTGGCCGGCATCCCCATCGGCCTGCCCGCCGACATGCCCAAGGCCTGGTTCATCGCCCTCGCGGCGCTGTCGAAATCGGCGACGCCGGCGCGGGTGCGCGAGAACGCCACCGCCGACCACCAGTTGCGCGCGCCGTCGGTCAAGCGCAGCAAGAAATGAGCACGCGGAGGATAGTCGGCCCCTTCAATCGCGTCGAAGGCGACCTCGAAGTCACGCTCGACATCGATGCCGGGCGGGTAGTCGCGGCCTATGTCAATTCGCCGCTGTATCGCGGCTTCGAGCAGATCCTGCAGGGCAAGCTGCCGGCCGATGCCCTGGTGCTGGTGCCGCGCATCTGCGGCATCTGCTCGGTGGCGCAATCGGCCGCGGCCGCGCTGGCGCTGGCTGATGCCGCGGGCATCGTGCCGCCGCCCAACGGCCGCCATGCAGCGAACCTGACCCTGGCGGCGGAAAACCTCGCCGACCACCTGACGCACTTTTACCTCTTCTTCATGCCCGACTTCGCTCGCGAGGAGTACAAGAGTCGGCGCTGGTACCACGGCGCGGCGGAGCGCTTTCGCGCCACCGTGGGCAGCGCACCCAACGAGGTGCTGCCGGCGCGCGCCCGCTTCATGCAGTCCATGGGCCTCCTGGCCGGAAAATGGCCGCACACGCTGGCGGTGCAGGCCGGTGGCTCGACGCGGCCGCTGCAAAGTTCGGAGGTGTTTCGCCTGCACCGCATCCTGCGCGAGTTTCGCGGTTTCCTCGAACGCACCACCTTTGGCGCGCCGCTGGAGGAATTCGCCGCGCTGACCGGCCGCGCCCAGCTCGACGCCTGGCGGGATCAGGCGCAGGAGGGCGATCTGCGCCGCTTCCTCGCGATAGCCGACGACCTCGGGCTGTGGGGCCTGGGGCGGGGGACGGAACGCTACATGAGCTACGGCTGTTACGCGCTGGACGAAGGCCGCTTGTTCGCGCCCGGTGTCTGGCACGAAGGCCGCCGGCTGGCGCTGGATGTCGGCGCCATCGCCGAAGACACGGCGCATTCCTGGTATGCAGCGACCGGGCGACCGCAACATCCGGCCGAGGGCGGCACGCTGCCGGTGGCGGACAAGGAAGGCGCCTATTCCTGGTGCAAGTCGCCGCGCCTGGGCGGGCAGGTGGTCGAGACCGGGGCGCTGGCGCGCCAGGCGGTTGCCGGCCATCCGCTGGTGCGCGACATCCTTGCCGATGGCGGGGGCAGCGTCGCGGCGCGCGTCGTCGCCCGCCTGCTGGAAATCACCCTGGTGCTGCCGCAGATGGAAGCCTGGCTGGACCGGATCGTGCCCGGCGAGCCCTGGTGCATCACGGCGCAGCCGGCCGATGAAACCGCGGGCGTCGGCCTGATCGAGGCGGCGCGCGGCTCGCTGGGCCACTGGCTGACCGTGCGCCGCGGCCGCATCCACAATTACCAGATCATCGCGCCGACCACCTGGAACTTTTCACCGCGCGATGCAGCGGGCCAGCCGGGGGCGCTGGAGCAGGCGCTGGCCGGTTTGGCGGCCAGCGCCGATGGCCAGTTGCCGGCGGCCATCCATCACGTGGTGCGCAGCTTTGACCCGTGCATGGTGTGTACGGTGCATTGACGAAAGGTTGCGCAACAACAGTCGATTGAATATTGGCTGCTAAAGTTCAGGGTGCATTTGCTGTCATGTCCTGCGCATCTGTGTGCGCAGGCAGAAAGCGCGATAGAAGTATTGGTCTGAAGGGGGGGCAATGAGCGACATCAAACTTTTCCAGCACAAGAGCGGCAAGGTTACCGAACTCCAAGGTGACGCCTCCGACCTGGAAAAGCCGTTGCAAACCCTGATCGAGGCTAACCTCGATCCCTTGCTTGGCATTCGGTTCCTGGCGACCGAATACTCTACCGGCAAGACCCATTCAGGACGCATCGATACCCTAGGTCTCGACGAAAACGATTGCCCAGTGATCCTCGAATACAAGCGCTCCACCGGCGAAAACGTCATCAACCAGGGCTTGTTCTACCTCGACTGGCTCATGGATCATCGCGGTGATTTCGAGCGGCTTGTCACGCGGCTACTTGGCCATGAAACCGCTGACCGCATCGACTGGAACGCACCACGCCTGGTCTGCGTCGCGGCGGACTTTACCAAGTACGACGGCCATGCCGTGCAACAGATCAACCGCAACATTGAGCTGATCCGCTATCGCTTGTTCGGCGACGACCTTTTGCTGCTCGAACTGGTGAATGCGACCAGCGCTGGCGCCAGCGGTGTTGCGACTGCAAGAAACGGTAAGCCTTCTAAACCGGCGACGGGTAAGGAAAGGGCAGGGACGGGCGACAAGACTTATGCCGAATGGCTGGAGTCGATCTCCGACTCGCTGCGCGAGTTGCTGGCCTCGCTGGAGGAATACATTGTTTCGCTTGGCGACGATGTGCAGAAGAAGGAACTGAAGCTCTACGTCGCGTTCAAGCGGCTGAAGAACTTTGCCACGGTGGTGCTTCAAAAAAATCGTCTGGTTCTGTACCTGCATTTGTCGCCAGCCAAGCTTGGCGCGCTCCCTGTTATCGGTCGCGATGTTAGCCAAAGTGGCCATTGGGGTACAGGCGATCTGGAGCTGATAATCGCAAGCGCATGTGATCTCGATCTCGCAAAACCGCTGATTCGTATGGCCTATGAAGGACGCGGAACTGTTGAAACCAGAACGGAGCGCGGCCATGAGCGTTGAATTTGCTTGCTTGGAGAGTCTCACGAATCTGTTGCAGGGATAGGGCATGCCGCTCCCCATCAACATCAACGACCTCCTCAACGGCAAGCCTGTCGAATGGGAGCGTCTTGAATTCAAGGCCGGCTGGAATCCCGAGGCCGTTCTGCACACCCTCTGCGCCTTCGCTAACGATTTTCACAACCTGGGCGGCGGCTACATTGTGCTGGGGGTTGCCGAAGACAAGGGACGACCGGTTTTGCCGCCGGTTGGACTTGACCCGGCACAAATCGATGCCATCCAGAAAGAGCTGCTTGAGCTTGGCTTTTCGGCCATGGCGCCGTATTACCACCCGCTGGCTGTACCGGTGGACATCGATGGGCGGCATATTCTCGTGCTGTGGGCGCTCGGCGGGCCGTCGCGACCCTACAAGGCAAAAATCAGCCTGGGCAAAGACAGCAGGGATTACGCTTATTACATCCGCAAAGGCTCCAGTACCATTCGCGCCAAAGGGGCGGATGAAACCGAGTTGATGTCGCTGGCCACGACCATTCCCCACGATGACCGCGTCAACCAGCAAGCCAAGCTTGCAGACCTGTCCCGCGAGCTGATGCAGGACTATCTGCAACAAGTGGGCAGCGAGCTCGCCACGCAAACCCCCGCGCTTTCCGTGCTTGAGGCGGGGCGGGCGATGGGCGTGATCGGCGGACCGAGCGAGATGCCGATGCCGCTCAATGTCGGCTTGATGATGTTCAACCCCGAGCCCTGGCGCTTCTTTCCCGTCATGCAGATCGATGTGGTCTGGTTTCCCAAGGAAGGCCCGGGCGGCGACAAATTTTCGGAAAAGGTCTTCAAAGGCCCGATTCCGCGCATGACCCGCGACGCGCTCGACTACATCAAGCGTAACCTGATCACCGAAACCGTTATCAAGCATCCCGATCGCGCCGAAGCGACGCGCGTCGAGAATTTCCCTTACGCGGCCATCGAGGAGGCCGTGGTCAATGCCGTCTACCACAGAGGGTACGACACTCGCGAACCCATCGAAATCCGGCTTGAGCGCGATGAGATGATGATCATCAGCTACCCCGGCCCGGATCGTTCGGTTCGGCTGGATCAACTGCAAGCGGGACGTGCCCAGCCCCGGCGTTATCGCAATCGCCGCATTGGCGAATTTCTCAAGGAACTGGAATTTACCGAAGGCCGCTGCACCGGCATCCCCAAGATCATCGAAGCGATGGCGAAGAATGGTTCGCCCCCGGCGGAATTCGAGTTTGACGAGGATCACAGCTATTTTCTGGTCCGTTTGCCTGTTCACCCGGCAGCACGGGAGGTTGCCGAGTCGGCAACGGGGCAGGAGCCTGGAAAAGTCGGCGCTGGCGGGACGGTGGCAGCCGGGACTGAGTCGGGACCAGGTTGGGACCAAGTCGGCACCAAGTCGGCACTAAGTCAGCACCAGGTTGAAATCCTGCGCAAATGCTCGGCAGATGCGGAAATTGCCGATCTGATGGCCATCGCGGAACGTGCTGACCGCACCAAGTTTCGGAACCAGGTACTCAAGCCCCTGTTGGCCGCCAATCTGCTGGCAATGACCATTCCGGACAAACCGACGAGCAGGAATCAGCGCTACCGTACCACCGACAAAGGACGCGCCTTGCTCGCCACCCAGCCGAGAGGCGCGACATGATTTGGCGAGTCATGAATACGCAGAAGTGGAAGGCAGTCGACTGCATCGACTGCGGTCCTGGCGCGCTTTGGCAAAAGAGGTAATTAGCGTGAAAGAGTGTAATAAAGAGGGTAATAACGGTGCTGGACACGCTCATCAATCGTAACGCGCTCGAAGCCCTCGCTGGCGGCACAGCCTTCCAGCGCGGCGAAGAGTATTTCGCCGTTGGTGCCGTCGGGCGTCTGCGGGCGCAAGAAGACAAGGTGTTCGCCAAAGTCGAGGGCACCGAGACCTATCAGGTAGAACTCTGGAACGAGGATGGGGAACTTGCCGGCGACTGCACCTGCCCGCGCGCTGGCGACGGTTATTTCTGTAAGCACTGCGTTGCCGTCGGACTGGCGTGGCTCAACGAACTCGGATCGGCATCGCCGTCCAGCGATGGCCCCGGCAGAAAATCTGCCAAGGCCAAGCGCCGCGATCCATGGAAAGACATCCGGCAGTATCTGGAAACCCAGCCCAGCGAATCCTTGATCGAGGTCTTACTGGACGTCGCACAACGCGACGACCGGCTGTTCCAGTCTCTCCTGCTCAAGGCAGAGCGGACGCAAGGTGGCGGTAATGCCGAGAAGGCCTTTCGACGCGCCATCGACGACGCTGTGCGAATTCGCGGCTTCATCGACTGGCGCGAGGTTGGCACCTATGCCGGGAATATCGATCAGGTGGTCGATTCCCTGGCTGAACTGCTGCAACCGGATTCCGCCGCCATGCTGGTGGGGCTTGCCGAACATGCGATCGAGCAAATCGAGAATGCCCTGGAGCAGGTTGATGACTCGAACGGCGAGATCGGCGGCATCGTCTATCGCCTCGGCGAACTGCACCTCAAGGCCTGCACCATGGCCAAGCCCGATCCGGCGGCACTCGCGGAACGCCTGTTCCGTTTTGAAACCACGCTACCCTTCGGCCTGTGCAGTTTCGACGCCGCCACCTACAAGACTCCACTCGGCAAGAAAGGCCTGCAGCGCTACCGGGAACTGGCAGAAGTCGAATGGCATAAAATCAAGCCGCGCACCGACGACAAAGGCTATGACACCCATCGCTCGGCGATCACCCGCATCATGGAGCGTCTTGCCGAGGCCAGCGGCGATGTTGATGAACTGGTGGCGATCAAGGCCAAGGATCTCTCGTCCAGCTATCGTTACCTCGGCATCGCTGAAATTCTGGCCAAGGCAAAGCGCCACGACGAAGCCCTTGACTGGGCCGAGCGGGGCCTGAAAGCGTTTCCGGACCGACCGCACGATGACCTGCGGGATTTTCTGGTGGCTGCCTACCTCAAGCGCAAGCGCAACGACGAGGCGCTGCAACTCACCTGGATTCAGTTCGAGGAACGTTCCGGTCTGGAGCCCTACAAGAAGCTGCACGAGGTTGCCGGCAAGCTCGGCATCTGGCCGGCGCAGCGCGAGCGTGCGCTGGCCTGGCTCGATCAGGCGATCACCAAGGAGGCCGCATCGACCAGCCGCTGGAAGCCCAAGCCATCGACGCCCAATTACAGCCTGCGGGTATCGATTGCCTTGTGGGAAAAGGATCTGGATGCCGCTTGGACAGCCGCCCACCAGGGTACCTGCGACCGCAGCCTGTTGATCACGTTGGCCGGGAAGCTCGAAAAGGATCGCGCTGACGATGCGATCAGCTTGTACCGGCGGGTGATTCCGGCCATCGTCGACGAGACCAAGAACTCGGCCTATGAAGAAGGCGTGCGGCTGGTCCGTAGGGTCGGTGACCTGATGAAGGCAAAGAATAAGTTGGGCGCATTCGGCGACTACCTGGCCGAGTTGCGCGTGCAGTTCAAGCCGAAACGGAATTTCATCAAGTTGCTGGATGACGTCGTCCGTTCGATGACATTCGCAAAATGACCCTTGTAAAACCCGTTCGTAAGCGTTTGATTCTTATGGTGCGTGCCGTGCTGAATCGGTGTGGTTTGCAGGGGCATGGGCAACGAGCTATGGCCATGAATATCAAGCAATTTGTTGCATCGAAGCCAGCCCATATGGTATGCACCGTGCATTAGACCTGTCAGCAGGCGCTGCACAGCACCTCGTGGCGTAGTTCTCCCAGCGCCGCCAGCAGCGAGTCGCGGCCTTGGTCGAGTTGCTCGAGCCGGTTTCCCGCGCTGGCGCGGTCGGAACGCGCCAGGGCCTCGATTTCCTTGCCGGCTTCATGGACCTCGCGATGCGCCGCGACCAGTTTGCCAAACGACGGATAGTGGCCGTAGCGTTCCAGTCCGATCGAATCCAGCCAATGGCCGAAGCGGCAATCATGGGGGTTCAGGGGCGGTGGCGAGGCGCTGCCCGGCGCGGCTTCCACGGCCTGGCGCAACAGGTCGATCCAGCGCAGGTGATCGATCTCGACGGTCAGCAGCGGCAGATCCTCGCGCGGCCAGAGCGCGACGTGGCGCCACTCCTCGGGTTGATGCCAGGTGTGTAGCCACGCGTCAAGCTTGGCGGCCGGCATGGGTCGGGCGATGCCGTAGCCTTGGGCCAGGTCGCAGCCCAGACGCAGCAGCAGGGTACCGTGGGCCACGGTTTCCACGCCTTCGGCGATCACGCGACGACGGAAGGAGGCGGCCAGGCCGATGATGCTATCGACGATGGACAGGTCGTCCGGGTCGGAGAGCATGTCGTTGACGAAGGACTGGTCGATTTTCAGCGTGCCGGCCTGCAATTGCTTGAGGTAGGTGAGCGAGGAATAGCCGGTGCCGAAATCGTCGATGGCGAAGCTGACCCCCAGCGCCTGGCATTCGGCCATCACTGCGGCGACTTTTTCCAGGTCGTTGAGCGCCGCGGTTTCGAGGATCTCCAGTTCGACCAGGGCGGGCGGCAGCCGTGGATGGCGTGCCAGCGCATCGCGCAGCCGCTCGGCGAAGCCCAAGCCCTGCAACTGTTCGGCGGCGACGTTGATGCCGATGGCCAGCGGCCTGCCCGCCGCGGCCCAGGCCTCGGCCTGCGCCAGGGCTGTTTCCAGCACCCACTCGCCGACCTGCCCGTGCAGCCCGACGAAATCCACCATGGGCAGGAATTCGGCCGGATCGAGCAGCCCTCTTTCCGGATGTTGCCAGCGGATCAGGGCTTCCATGCCGAGCACTTCGCCGCTGCGCATATTGACCTTGGGTTGATAGACGAGCTGCAACTGGCTGCCCGATATCGCGCGCTGGATGCTTTCCAGCGAAGCGCGGCGCAGTTCCGAGAGGCGATCGTGCTCGGCGTCGAACAGGGCGTAACGATTGCGGCCGGTCTGCTTGGCCTGGTACATGGCCTGGTCGGCATGGCGCAGCAGCATGTCGGGGTCGGCGCCGTCGAGCGGGAACAGGGTCACGCCCATGCTGGCCGAAATGCGCGCTTCACCGTCCGCCAACTGGAAGGGTTTGTTGAGTGCGGTGCGAATGCGCTCCAGGGCAATCTCGCATTCGTCGAAATGTGCCATGTTGCCGAGCAGTACGACGAACTCGTCGCCGCCGAGCCGGCTGACGGTGTCACCGGCACGGACATTGGACGATAGCCGGCGCGCGGCATCGATCAGCAGCAGGTCGCCGGCGGCGTGGCCCCACTGGTCGTTGATCGGCTTGAAGCCGTCGAGATCGAGGTAGCAGATCGCCAGCAGGCGGTCGCTGCGGCTGGCCTGGCCAATGGCCTGCGTCAGGCGGTCGGAGAGCAGGCGCCGGTTGGGCAGGCCGGTGAGGGCATCGAAGTAGGCCATCTGTTCCAGCCGCTCGCGCGATTCCTTCAAGGAGGTGATGTCGCTCGACAGGCCAACGTAATTACGCACCCGGCCATTGCGGTCCTTGACCGCCGAGATGCTGGTTTGCTGCACGTAGCGCGTGCCGTCGTGGCGCCGATTGACCAGCTCGCCGCGCCAGAAGCCGCGCTGGTCAAGTTCCCCCCACATCGCTCGATAGAACTCGGCATCGTGCTCGCCGGAGGCAAGGAAGCGCGGGTTGCGGCCCAAGGCTTCCTCGCGCCGGTAGCCGGTGAGGGCAACGAAAGTGTCATTGACGTCGACGATGTTGCCGGCGGCATCGGCGATGACAATGCCCTCCTGGGCATGCTCGAAAACGCCGGCAGCCAGTTGCAGGCGGTCGCGATTGCGGCGCAGCTCCAGGTTGGTGCGCGAGATCCACCATAGCACCGTCAGCAGCAGCGAGATCACGGCGGCGCCGGCCAGGGCCAGGCGCTGGCCATAGCGCGACATCAAATCGTCGAATTCCACTGGCAGGTCGGCATAAGGGCCAAGCCGGAATTCGAGGAACAGCTCATGCACCGGCTGGTAGTTTTGCGGCAGGGTCCAGCCGTATATGCCGGCGGCGCGGGCCGCCGGGTGGTCCGGCGGCAGGCTGAGCAGGGCGATCAGCAAGTCCTTGGTGACCTCGTCGGCGACATGGTCGAGGCGGGCAAAGGGCCAGTGCGGATAGAGCCGGGTGCTGTGGCGGTAGGGGTAGCCGACGGTATTTCGTTCGCCGACCACCTTCAGTTTGGCCTGGTCGAGCTTGCCGGTGGCCGCCATCGCCTCGATCAGGTCGGAGCGGACGAAGCCGATGTCGGAGCGCCCGGCGATGACACTGGCGACTACCTTGTCCTGGGCCTGCAATTCAAGCACCTCGGCCGGATCGCGGTCGAGGTCGATGCCGGCGTCGCGGGCTTCCGGCAGATGCACCTGCCAGCCACCAAAGGCGTGGATGTCGGGCACCGCCAGGCGCTTGCCGCGCAGGTCGGCGTAGGTCTTGAGGTCGTCGCGTTCGGCGCGGGCGATGGCGGTGCCGCCAAAGCGATCCACCGGCCCGTTCGGTCCGGCGACGCGCATCGTGGCGATGCGCGAGATGCGGCCGCCGACTTCGAGTTCCACGTAGTGCCCGGTGTTGGTCACCAACAGATCGATGCGGCGATCCGCGATCGCCGGGGCGAATTCGCCCAGGGTCAGGGGAATGATGCGAAATCGGTGCGGCGCCAGCCTGGCATTCAGGTAATCGGCGTGAGCCTGCCACTCGGCGCGTGCCCTGTCCAGGCCCCGGTAGGCCAGCACGCCGATACGCAAGGCGGCCTCGGCGCCCGCCTCGGCTGGCGCGGGACGCGGACTGTCGGCGGCCGATGCAACACAACACAGGCCGGCCAGCAGCAGTGCCAGCAGCCGGCGGGAAATGATGATGGCCATGCGATCCATAGGGCGATCCTACCCCATCGGTATGCGCGGGATTGGTAATGGATCAAATTCCGGCGAGATTGCCGGCCTGCCGGCGCGCGCGCATTCCCGCCGCGATATAGCGGGCAGCCGGGAGCGGCGCTTTGAGGTAAATTCCGCGCATGAAACCGCCAGTCGAGCCATCGCCGCCCGCCGCGCCGGAATCCCGCCAGGGTGAATCGCGCGCGGCGCTGACGGTCGAGATGCTCGCCGCTGCCGGTGCCAGCGCCGAGGACGGCATCTGGCTCGACGTGATCCGCAAGATGGACGAGGTCTATAACGACCTGCTGCAATATGAAGTTGCGCTCGAGGAAAAGAACGCCACGCTGGAGGATACCCAGCAGTTCATTTCCTCGGTGCTCACCTCGATGTCCGACCTGCTGATCGTGTGCAGCCGCGCCGGCGTGATCGAAAGCGTCAATGAGGCTCTGGCTTCGCTGCTGGGCGTCGATGCAGTGGCGCTGCATGGCCGTACCGTGTTCGACCTGTTCGCCGACGAGGAATCGCGCCAGCGCGCCGGGCGCCTGTTCGCCGAGCAGGACGGCAGCGCGGTCGAGGACTGCGAGATGCTGCTCAAGGCCGCCAACGGCAGCGCGATTCCGGTGTCCTTGAACTGCACGCCGCGCTATAACGGGGTCGGCAAGATGCTGGGCCTGGTGATCACCGGCCGCCCGGTGGGCGAGCTGCGGCGCGCCTACCAGGCCCTGCGCCGCGCCCACGAAGACCTCAAGACCACCCAGCAGCAACTGATCCATTCAGAAAAGATGGCCTCGCTGGGGCGCCTGGTGGCCGGCGTCGCCCACGAACTCAACAATCCGATCAGCTTTGTCTACGGCAACACCGTGGCCATGAAGCGCTACGCGGAACGCATCACGCGCTACCTGGCGGCGGTGCATGGCGACATGCCGCACGAGGCGCGCGAGGCCTTGCGCGGCGAACTGCGCATTGACCGCCTGCTCGACGACTTGCCGTCGCTGATCGACGGTACCGTGGAAGGCGCCGAGCGCACGCGCGACATCGTCGATGCCCTGAAGCGATTCTCCGCCACCGACCGCGACGAGCGCCGGCATTTCGATCTGGCCGAAGTGGTCGAGCGTTCGGTGCAGTGGGTGGGCAAGGCCACCGGCAGCCAGTTCGAGGTGAAGCTCGACCTGCCCGGCCCGGTCGAGGTCGCGGGGTCGCCGGGCCAACTGCAACAAGTGGTGATGAACCTGGTGCAAAACGCCGCCGATGCCACCGAGAAATCGCGCGAGCGGCGGCTCGACATCCATGGTCGCATCGAGGGCGGCGAGGTGATCATCGAGTTCCGCGACAGCGGCCCCGGCATCGCCGAAGAGAATCTTTCCAAGCTGTTCGATCCCTTCTTCACCACCAAGCCGGTCGGGCGCGGCACCGGGCTGGGCCTGGCCATCAGCTATGGCATCGTCGAGCGCCACGGCGGCAGCCTGACTGCCGCCAACCATCCCAGGGGCGGCGCATTGTTCAGCTTGCGCCTGCCCCTGGCATCGAGCGCGCCGGCCGGCGGCGCATGAACGGCGGCATCGATCCGGGCTGCGTCCGGCTCCGGATGACGGTGCGCGAGGGACGGGTTGACTCCGTCGAGGTGGGGAGCGAGCGTCCGCAAGTGGGGCGCATGCTGTGCGGGCGCGCGGCGGACGCGGCGGTGCGCCTGGTGCCCCTGCTGTTTGCCTTGTGCGGCAGGGCGCAGGGGCGGGCCGCAGAACTTGCCCTGGCGGCGGCGCGCGGAGATGAGGTTGCGGCGCACATCGATCCAGCCGTTGCCGCCGAAGTCATGCGCGAGCACCTCTGGCGCTGGCTGCTCGACCTGCCGCCACTGCTGGACCAGCCTCCCCTGAAAGACGAATTTGCCGCCGCAGTGGGCTGGCTGGCGCGGGACGAGCGTCAGCCGATCGCTGCCCTGCTCGATGATGGGCGGATCGCCGCCCTGGTGCGCCGGCTCGATGCGCTTCCGGATTGCGGGGAAGTAGCGCCGACCTTCCTGCCGGCCATTGATGCCGAAGCGTCGCGAAAGGCCTGGCCACGCCTGGACGCGGCATTTTGCGTGCAACCGACCTGGCTGGGCGGGGCCGCCGAAACCGGCGCCCTGGCGCGGCGCGGCGGCGCGGCGGGCGGGGTATGCGCGCAGCGCTGGCAGGCGCGGCTGGCGGAGTTGCGCGACTGGGCCGAGGGACGGACAAAAGTCGGCGCTGGCGGCACGGCGAGTTCGACCGCGGTGGCGCCCGGAGCCGGTCGCGCGCTGGTGGAGACGGCGCGCGGCCTGTTGATGCACGAGATCGTGCTCGACGGCGATACCGTGGCGGATTACTTCATCGTCGCGCCGACGGAATGGAACTTCCATCCGCGGGGGCCGTTGCCGCGCTGGTTGCTCGGCCGCGACGCAAGCGACCGCGAGGCCCTGCGCAGTCTGGTGGCGCGCTGTGTCGCCGCGCTCGACCCCTGCGTGCGCTGGGAGCTGGAATGGCTATGAGTGCTTGCCGACCATGCTGAGGGCGACGGCCTCGGCGACGCGGATGCCATCGACCGCCGCCGAGAGAATGCCGCCGGCGTAACCGGCGCCTTCGCCGGCCGGATACAGGCCGCGCGTGTTCAAACTCTGGAAATCGCCGCCGCGCGTGATGCGCACCGGCGAGGACGTACGCGTCTCGACGCCGGTGAGCAGGGCATCGTCCATGTCGAAGCCGCGGATCTGGCGGCCGAAGGCGGGCAGGGCTTCGCGCAGCGCCGCCACCACATAGTCGGGCAGGCAGCGCGCGAGGTCGGCTGGGCGCACGCCGGGGGTGTAGGAGGGCAGCACGCTGCCCAGTGTGGTGGATGGCCGCCCGGCGAGAAAGTCGCCGACGCGCTGCGCCGGGGCGCTGTAGTCGCCGCCGCCGGCGGCGAAGGCGAGGCTTTCCCAATGGCGCTGGAATTCGATGCCGGCCAGGGGGTCGGATTCGATGCCGGGGAAATCGGCCGGCGCGACATCGACCACCAGCGCGGCGTTGGCGTTGCGCTCGTTGCGCGAGTACTGGCTCATGCCGTTGGTCACCACGCGCCCCGGCTCGGAGGTGGCGGCGACCACGGTGCCGCCCGGACACATGCAGAAACTGTAGGCCGAGCGGCCGTTGCTGCAATGGTGTACCAGCTTGTAGTCGGCGGCGCCGAGCAGCCTGTGGCCGGCGAACTTGCCGAAGCGGGCGCGGTCGATCAGCGACTGCGGGTGTTCGATGCGCAGGCCGATGGAAAACGGTTTGGCCTCGATCTGCACGCCGCGCGCATGCAGCATGCGGAAGCTGTCGCGCGCGCTGTGGCCAATGGCGAGCACGACATGGTTGGCGGCGATGAATTCATCATCGGCCAGGCGCAGGCCGCGCAGCTGGCCGGCTTCGATCGCGATGTCCTCGACGCGGGCGTTGAAGCGGATCTCGCCGCCCAGGGCCTCGATCTCGGCGCGCATGTTCTCCACCATCGCCACCAGCTTGAAGGTGCCGATGTGCGGCTTGCCGAGGTAGAGGATTTCCGCCGGTGCGCCGGCCTTGACGAATTCCGTCAGCACCTTGCGTCCGCGCCAGGCCGGGTCCTTGATCTGGCTGTAGAGCTTGCCGTCGGAAAAGGTGCCGGCACCGCCCTCGCCGAACTGCACGTTGGATTCCGGGTTGAGCTGCTTCTGGCGCCACAGGCCCCAGGTGTCCCGGGTGCGCTCGCGCACCGCCTTGCCGCGTTCCAGCAGCAGCGGCCGAAAACCCATCTGCGCCAGCAGCAGCGCGGCGAACAGGCCGCAGGGGCCGCTGCCGATCACCACCGGGCGCGGCGTCGGCGCCGGCTCGGGAGCGCGGGTGACGAAGCGGTAGGCGGTATCCGGCGTCGGCCCCACGTGCGTGTCGCCGCACAGGCGCGCCAGCACCGCCGCTTCGTCCCGCAGCGTTATGTCAAGGGTATAGGTCAGCACGATCGCGGCACGCTTGCGTGCGTCATGGCCGCGACGGAATACCGTATAGTCGATCAGCTCGCCGGCGGCGAGGTCGAGGCGCTTGAGAATGGCCGCGCGCAGATCGCTGTCGCTGTGGTCGAGGGGAAGGCGGAGTTCGGTGAGGCGCATGGTCGTGGTGGCGCGAACGGCGCGCTGGCCGGCATTCTATCGCTCATGACTTCGACAGCCAGCCACGGAGCATGAACCGCCCGTGCCTTTGCCTTGTCCGGAGCGGGCAAGCTCGGCCCGCCCCCCTTCGCCCCCCTCGCGGGGGTTCCTGAACGGCTCGCTGCGCTCGAAACCGGCAGCATCCCAGCGTGTTGTTTCACGTTAAAGGAGGGTGGCGAAAGTCGGCGCCGGCGACACGGCGATCGCAGGACACGATATGGTGTGGGAGCGCCTCAGATCGCCAGTGCGGCGTCCAGCTGGCGGATCAGTTGTTCCAGATCGTCGGCCAGGCGCAGGGCGGTGGCGTTCGGTCCGCTGTTGCCTTCGCGCGCGGCCTGCATCAAGGCATCGGCCTGGCGGCTCATGTCGATTGCGCCTATGGTGCCGGCCGCGGTCTTCAGCCCGTGGGCGATCTCCTGCACGCTCCCAAGCTTGCCCTGTGCGGTGGCGTCCCGCAGCTGGCGCGGCACATCGCGATTCTTGTCGGTGAACAGGCGCAGGATGCGCAGGTAAAAGACGAAGCGATTGAGCGTCATGGCCAGGCCGGTCTCAAGGTCGAGGCCGGGAATGGCGGCCAGGCGCTGGCGCAGCATCGCGTCGGGCGAGATGGGTGGCACCGGTTCCGCGTTCGCGCCGGGGCTGGCCGCGCGCGAGCGCGCCGGCAGCCATTTCAGCAAGATGGCATGCAGTTGCGCCGGATCCACCGGCTTGGCGATGAAGTCGTTCATGCCGGCCTCGAAGCAGCGCCGGCGGTCGTCGTCGAAGGCGTTGGCGGTCATGGCGATGATCGGAATCGTGCCGCCATCGGGCCGGGCGCGGATCGCGCGCGTGGCCTCGACACCGTCGAGCACCGGCATCTGCATGTCCATCAGGACCAGATCGTAGGTTGCGCCGGCGATGCGCTCCAGCGCCTGGCGGCCGTTTTCCGCGACATCCACCCGCAGTCCGATGGCGTGCAGCAGCTCGGTCGCGACTTCGCGGTTGATCGGGTTGTCCTCCGCCAGCAGGATCTGCCTGCCGGCACAACTGTCTACCGGTTCCGCGACCGGCCCGCTGCTTGGCGGCGCGGCCGGCGCACGCGGTGGCTGGCCGCTGCCGTGGCGCAGGCGGGCGGTGAGCCAGAAGCGGCTGCCGACGCCGGGACGGCTTTCACCGCCGGCGTCGCCGCCCATCATGCGCGCCAGGCGGCGGGTAATCGCGAGGCCGAGGCCGGTGCCGCCATACTTGCGCGTGGTCGAGCGGTCGCCCTGCTCGAAGGCGGCGAACAGCGTCGCCATCGTGTCGTCCGCGATGCCGATACCGGTGTCTTCCACCTCCAGCCGCAGCAGTACCCCATCGTTTTCCCTGGCTTCGGCAATGGCGCGCAGGACGATGCCGCCTCGTTCGGTGAACTTCAGTGCATTGCCGGCAAAGTTGAGCAGGCCCTGGCGCAAGCGGGTGGGATCGCCACGCAGGCAGCGCGGCGTGGCGCCGAACTCGATGCGCAGCGACAGGCCCTTGGCCTCGGCATCCGCGGCGATCAGGGTGCGGACCTGCTCCATCAGTTCGTCGAGCTGGAACTCCGTGTCCTCCAGCTGCATGCGGCCAGCCTCGATCTTGGACAGGTCGAGCACGTCGTTGATGATGGCCAGCAGGTGGTAGGCGGCGCCGTCGATCTTGCTCAGCCGCTCGCGTTGCGCGTCGTTCAGCGGCGATTGCTGCAACAGGTGGGTGAGGCCGATGATGGCGTTCATCGGGGTGCGGATTTCGTGGCTCATGTTGGCGAGAAACGTGCTCTTGGCCTGGTTGGCGCTGTCGGCCCGCCGGCGTGCCTCGTCGAGTTCGGCGGTGCGGCTGGCCACCAGCTCTTCGAGGTGATGGCGATGGGCGTCGAGCTCGGCGGCGATGCGCTTCTTTTCGGTGACGTCTTCCTTGATCGCCACGTAGTGGGTGATGCGGCCATCGGTCTGGCGTATCGGCGTGATGATGGCGAACTCGATGTAGTCGCTGCCGTCGGCGCGGCGATTGTGGAACTCGCCCTTCCAGGACTCCCCGGCCATCAGGGTCCGCCACATCGATTCGTAGGTCGCACGCGGCGTGCCGCCGGAATGCAGGATGCGCGGATTCTGGCCCATCACCTGCTCGCGGCTGTAGCCGGTGACCCGCACGAAGGCGGCGTTGACGTACTCGATGCGGGCATCGACGTCGGTGATGACCACGCAGTCCGGGCTCTGCTCGACCGCCAGCGAGAGCTTGCGCAACTGTTCCTCGGAGCGCAGGCGCTGCGTCACGTCGTGCGCCAGCACCACCATGGCGCGGCGCCCACCGTACTGTATGCCGTGGGCGGTGATCTCGACCAGCAGTTCGCGTCCGTTGCGGGTGCGGTGACGCCAGATCCCCCGTTCGGCGGCGTCTGCGGTGGCGTTTTCGGCGGCGCTGGCGATTGATTCGATCATCGGTGGCACTTGATCGGGATCGCGGATGTCGCGCAGGTTCAAGGCCAGGAACTCCTGGTGCGACCAGCCGTACTTGGCGACCGCGGCGTCATTGACGGCGAGGAAGTCCAGGGTCTCCAGGTCGAATACCCACATCGGATGTGGATTGGCGCCGAACATTTCGCGGTAGCTGGCTTCGCCTTCGCGCAAGGCAAGGTTCGCGGCTTCCAGATTCAGTCGCGCGGCCACTGCGTCTTCCATCAGCGACAGGGCGGCGCGGCGTGCCTTGACCTGCTCGGCGAGGGCGTCGGCCTGCGATTTTTGCAGCGCCTCCTCGGCCAGCTTGCGCTGCTGGATATCCTCGATCACGGCGACGAAGTGATCGGGCGTGCCGTCCGCGCGCCTGACCAGCGTTGTGGTGCGCCGCATCCAGAGGTGGTTTCCGGCGCCATCGTGCCGCAGCAGTTCGCGGGTCGCGCTGGGCATCGCTCCGGCCAGCATCCGTCGCCGTTCGGCCGGGTCGGCCATGGAATCGTCGGCGAGCTGGGCCTGGCCTTCGGGCGTGGCGCCGAAGCTTCGCTCGTCGAGCCCGAGCATCGCGCACAGCTTGCGATTGGCGCGCATCCAGTTTCCCGCGAGGTCGAACGTGCCGATGCCCACCGCGGCCTGCTCGAAGGTGGCGTCGAAGCGTGCATTGGCCGCGCGCAGCTTGCGTTCGGTGCGCGAGCCGACGATGTAGGTGACGCTAAGGGTCAGCGTTGCATTGAGCAGCAATACGGCGATGAAAGTCGCCTTGTGCACGCCGTCGGTGAGCGCCATCAGGCTGCCGTCCTGGAGCGAAATCGGCGTCATCAGGGCGCGCGCCAGGTAGACCCCGCCGCAGATCGCAAACGCCAGGCCGATGGCTGCCAGGATTCGCCGGTTATCGTCGCGGCGGCTTGCGCTGTGGGCCAGGGCGAGCCAGGCGCTGGCCAGTCCGAAGCCGGCGATGATCAGCGAATTGACGAATATCCGCGCCCCCAGGCTGGGCTGGATGAACGTCAGGTAGGGGAACAGCAGCAGCACCAGCAGACCCGCGGCGATGTCCAGGCGCGGACCGCGCGTCAGGCCGATGGTGAGGCGGGTGGCCATGTACAGCCAGGCCGCGCCGCTGGCGATGACAACGTTGGCCAGGACGATGCTCAGCGCATCGTGGGCAATGCCGCGCAAGGCAATCAGGACGAAGCCCGCTGCCAGCAGGCCGGCGCCCCTGATCCAGGCGAGTACAGCCGGCTGGCGCCCGCAAATTCGGCCGAGCATCAGCATGGCCAGGGCCAGCAGCAGGCTGGAAACCAGGCTCAGGATGCTGAGGCTGCGGATATCCGGGAAGGCCATGTCAGTTGCGTTTCGTCGGCGCGGAGGCTGCGCCCTCGGCGCGGTCGAAGTCCAGCGCATGCGGTTCCGCGCGGCCGAGTTCGCGCGAGAGGCGATTGATCTCCCGCTTCAGCTCTATCATGTCGAGCTCGCGGCCGACCGTGGCGCGATTGAAACGTTCCAGTTCCTCGTTGCGCTGGCGCAGTTCTTCCTCGGCGCGGGTGGCGTCGGTGACGTCGCGCGAGATGCCGAAACTGCCGATGACCTTGCCGGTGGAATCATGCAGCGGGCCCTTGGTGGAGTGGAATACGCGAGGCCCGAGCACGGTGTCCAGAAGCTCCTCGCTGACCACGACGCGTGCCTCCCTGATGCCGCGCTGGTCGTTGGCCTGGATTCGTGCCGCCTGGTCGGCCGGAAACAGGGCGCGGTCGTCCTTGCCGATCACCGTCGTCGCCGGCTTGCCGACGAAACCGGCGGCGGCACGATTGAACAACAGGTAACGGCCGTCGAGGTCCTTGGCGAAAATGGCATCGTCCGACTGCTCGGCGATCGCGTCGAGCAATTGCAGGGCGCGCAGCTTCTCCTCGCGCGCTGCCACCATGTTGCTCATCAGGCCGAGACGATCGCGCTGGCGCAGGAGGACGAAAACGGTCAGGGCCATGAACATCGCCAGCAGGCTGGACAGCGCGATCCACGCCGCATCCGTGGCCGCGGCGGCATACAGGTCTGCTTCGCCGAGGCGGATCAGTAGCCGCCAGTCCGTGCCGGGTACGCGGCGCACCACGCCGATCTGGGCGGCGCCGCGATGATCGACGCCCCGCAGCATCATGGGTTCGGTGGCGGTGTCGGACACGGCGCGCACCGCAATCAGCCCGCTGTCTTTCAGCGTCGGTGACGGCGCGGGGATTCCGCTCCCCTCGCCAGGGATGGGAGTGAGGAACTCCAGGCGTTCGCCTTCGGCGCGCAGCAGCTGCGCTTCATAACCGGCCAGGGGATAGGGCCAGTCGCGCACCAGGGGCAGGAACCGCTTGTCCAGATCGACGTGGAGTACCGCGAGCGCGGGCCTCGGGCCGGCGAACTCCAGCGGAGCGATGAAGTCGATCCGGCGCTTGCCGGCGGTGTCGAGGTAGGGCGGGCTGGCGACCACCCGGTGTTCGGCGCTTGCCATGGCGAGTGCCGCTTGCAGCTGGGGCGCCGGTTCCCGCGGGGCGCGCTCGCTGCGCCAGCGCCGGCCGCCGCCGGGGTCGATCAGGCTGAGGGCATCGTAGGGTCGAAGTTCGAGCCAGCTATCGATGTGGGTTTTCAGGTTCCGCTCGGCGCTGGCGGTGCCGCCTTGCCAGTTGCGGAAGTTGTCGGCGACGAAACGACTGATCCGCATCAATTCCGCGTCGCCCTGGCGTTCGATCAGCCAGTCGCCGATCTGCTGGCTTTTCGCGGTGGCAATCGATTGCAGGTTGGCGAGCTGGATTTCGCGCTGGCGCTGGAAACTGTGCCCGATCCCGGCGGCGGCCAATGGCAGGATGGCCAGCGTGGCGAGCAACAGGGTGCCGTGGCGCGAAATCGGCGTGTCGCCGGCGCCGACTTTTGGCCCGCGTCCCCGGATCAGGCCATACAGCAGGAGCGAGGTGATGGCAACGAACAGCCAGCCCTTCAACATGCTGGCCAGCAGGACATGAAAAGGCTCGCTCAGCAGGGCGCTGACCAGCTTGTCGGAAAGCAGGATCCAGAGCGCGGCGAAGCTGGCATAAATCAGGACGATGCGCAGGGCACTGGCGTCCTGATCGCGCGCGCTGGCGTCGAATACGTGCATTGCCGCGGTGTCCCGGAGTACCGAAATGGCCGCGAAACGACGTAATGCGAATGCGGCCATGGGCCATGAATTAAATACTGGATTATGGCCGGCGGCAGGCCACTCGGGGCAACTGGTGATCCCGGTATCGCCGGGAAAAATTCCCGCTGCACAATGTGTGCTGGTGGCGGTCGAGCGTCGCGACTGGTCGGCCGCTTTTCCGGCCTGATCGCGTAGCATTCCGGCGCATGGAGACCAACCGCCCAGATCAGCCGGCCTTGCCGGCCGACGACGCCGTGCTTGCCGCATTCGACGCCCTGCCGCACAGCGCCGCCGTACTCGACCAACGGGGCGTTATCGTGGCCGTCAACCGGGCCTGGGAAAGCCTTGGATGGGGAGGCGGCAGGCCGACCTGCCTGGGCCTCGATTACCTGAGCGTGTGCGCGGCGACCCACGGCGAGGATGCCGAATGCGCGAGGCGTGTCGCCGACGGCATCCGCCGCTTGCTGGCCGGCGAGCAGGTGCTGCTGGAACTGGATTACCCCAGCCATTGGTCGCGGGCCGCGCGCTGGTTCCGGATGAGCGCCCATCGGCTGACGGCGCCGACACGCGGGCTTGTCGTGGTGCATACCGACATCACCGCGACGCGATCGATGGAACAGGCGCTACAGGCGAGCGAGGCGCGCCATCGTGGCGTGTTGGAGGATCAGACGGAACTCATCAGCCGCTTCACGGCGGACGGTGACTTTCTCTACGTGAATGACGCCTATTGCCGCTTTTTCGGTCGCCGGGCGGAGGAACTTCTGGGACGGCGCTGGCAGCCCGTGGCGCATCCCGACGATCTGGCCATGATCGGGCGCCAATTGGCCAGGCTGGCGCCCGACAACCCGGTGGTGAGCATCGAAAATCGCGTGTATGGAGCGGAAGGCGGCTTGCGCTGGATGCACTTCGTCAATCGCGGATTTTTCGACGCCGCCGGAAACCTGGTCGAGATCCAGTCCGTCGGCCGCGACATCACGGAACGGGTGACGGCCGAGGAGCGGTTGCGGCTTCTGCTGGAAGAAAACACCCGTCTCGGGCGCGAACTGATCCGCCTGCAGGAGGTCGAGCGCCAGCATCTGGCGCAGGAACTGCACGACGACCTGAGTCAGCAACTGGTGGCAATCCGCGCCTATGCCGGGGCGATCCGGCGCAATGCGGGCGACCCTGCGCGCAGCGAAGCGAATGCCGCTGCGATCGAAAGCGCGGTGGGCGAAATCTATGACGCTTCGCACCGCCTCGTGGAAGGCCTGCACCCCCAGGTGCTCGACAGCGCCGGCCTGTCCGCCGCGATCTGCCTGCTCCTGGCGCGCTGGGGCACGACGCATCCGGAAACCCGGGCCTGGCTGCGCCTGGCCGGCGACGTCGAGCCGGAGGATGACCTGGGACGCATCAACCTGTTTCGCATCGTTCAGGAATGCCTGGCCAATGTGCATGCGCATTCAGGGGCACGGCGGGTACGCCTCTTCCTTGGCCAGCGTTCGCGGAGCGACGGTCGCTGGCTGCGTCTGGTGGTGCGCGACGACGGTTGCGGCATGGATGTTGCCGCCTCGCATTCCGGCTATGGCCTGATCGTGATGCGCGAGCGGGTGCGGGCGCTTGGCGGCAGCCTGCGGTTGCAGGCGGGTGGCCGTTGCGGCCTGCGCGTGGTGGTGGATGTGCCGCTGGGGCAGAAATCGGGCTAGCCCGGATATTTCACAGGCCCGTGAAGGAGTGGCCGGGAGATATGGGTAACGGATAGAGTTGGGTGCCGCCAAGGCGAGCTGATCGAATTTTGATCAATCTGGCGAATTCTGGACGGACCACCCCCAACCCCCGAT
>JACRLX010000044.1 GCA_016235165.1 Rhodocyclales bacterium | reverse complement strand
TTTCCCGACGCCCAAGGCGCCCAAACCACATCTGATCAGCGGTACACTTTGGCATCGGCGGAACCTCGTTAATTTCGGCTTAGACACCTGTATTAACGCGCCTCACGGCTGTTCCGCCGACCTCCCCTATGAAATATCCGGGTTAGCCTCGCGGGCTGGCTGCATATGGACACCAGCAGGATCGGCAAGCTCGACGGGCTGACGCTGGTCGATGCCCTGAAGGCGCTCCGCGAAACCGCAGGCAAGCCCGTCGCACTGATCGTCGACGAGGCACAGCACGCGCTGACCAGCAACGCCGGGGAAGCCGCGATGTCGGCGCTGAAATCCGCGCGCGACCAGATCAACCGCCCCGGCGAAGTCAATCTGATGCTGGTGATGTCAGGCTCCGACCGCAACAAGCTGCTGCGCCTGGTGAATACCGCCGCATCGCCGTTCTATGGCTCGCAGATTCAGCGCATGCCGCCGCTGGGGCCCGATTTCATTGCTTTCATCGCCCGACGGATAGAGGAGCAACGCCCCGAACTGCGCCCGGCCGATACGGCAATGTTGCAAGCCGCCTTCGAGCGCTTTGGCAATCGGCCGCAGTTCTTCATGGAGGCATTGGGCCAGGCACTCAGCCCGCTGGCGACCAATGCCGGCCGCTTCGAACCGGCGGTGCTGGACTCGGCAAGACAACGCCAGCAGGACGACGAGAGCCAGATGGAATCCGACTACCTGTGCCTGAAACCGGTGGAGCAGGCAGTGCTCTGGCGCATGCTGGAACAAGGACCGCGCTTTCGCCCCTGTGATGCCGATGCCTTGAAGTTTAACCGCGCACAGGTCGGCAAGGCGGTATCCGCGCCAATCGCACAGAACGCGCTGGAAGTGCTGCGCCAACGCACGCCGCCGCTAGTCTGGAAATCCGCCCGCGGCGAGTACGCGGTGGAGGATGCGGCGATGCATCGCTGGTTCGAGGATCGCAACCAGGCAGGCAAGTGGCCGCCGCACAGCCCGCAAGGCGACCTCGACCTTGCCGAGCCCTATCCTGCCAATCCCTGAAGAAAGCGAGACGAGCGCCATCGTCCAGCCGGAACGCGCGACGCAGCAACGCATCATCGCCCTGTTCCGAGACGAGCTTCACTACCGTTTCCTCGGTGACTGGAGTGACCACACCGGCAATGGCAACATCGAGCAAGGCCTGCTCGCCGACCACATGCGTGCTGGATTTGTTGCGCCGCGAGGCCGGTAACCTCGGTTGCGGCCTCTGCCAACAACCAGGCGGTATATGGCCTGTTGCGCTACGGCGTGCCGGTGAAGACCGAGGCAGGCCGAGTCAACGAGACCGTAATCTGATCGACTGAAAGCGGCCTGAGCCGCTTCGCTCTTTATCCGCCTCGCGCCTTACGCTTACAAGACCTGCGCCGCCTCCTCGAAGCCGAGGCACGGGCCGCGCGGGTATGGTCTGTTCGCCGACCGGCTGGTCGCCGAACTTGTTGAAGGTATGGGCCTGGCGGAAAAGCCGGTCCAGGGCGGCGGGACGCGACTTTCCGTCGCTGCGACGATTTGTCGCAGCGCAGCACGGAACTCCTTGCCGAGACTGTTTTTTCTTGTCCTGAATCAATTACCCGGACACCCCTCGCGGGCTATCTTCTCGGCCACGAGTTTCCGAAATTCCGATTCAACCGCGCGCAGCACGCGCCATCAAAAAGGGCAGAAACATGGCGAACAACAACGACGACGATGTTCCTTTCATGCAAAAGCTGCTGGACAACCACTTCCTCCTGCTGTTCCTGGGGGTGGCCTCGCCCGGCGTTCTTTACATCCTGTGGGGCATCGTGGACATCATGAGTGTCCCCCTCGCCAAGTAATCCGTTCAAACAATCAGGGAGATACCTATGAGTGCAATCCTGCCGCCCTCGGAGCGGTTGTGGTGGAAGACGCCGATCGCCGGCCAGGAATGGGCCTGGATCGGCATTGCCTTCGTCTGGGCCATGATCATGTTCGTGATGATGATCTACTGGCATATCAACGGCAAACAGAACCTTTCCAACGAGGTGTACAAGACCACCACGGAGATGTTTACCGCCAAGACGGAAGCCTTCGTCAAGGAAAACACCATCCGCACCGAAACCGACCAGCAGATCCCCGTGGCCAAGCCAAATGCCAAGGGCGAGGCCTTCCTGCTGGCACGCCTGTGGTCCTGGTACCCGATCCTCGAACTGGAGGCCGGCAAGACCTACAAGATCCACCTCTCGGCGGTCGATTACAACCATGGCTTCTCGCTGCAGCCGACCAACATCAACATCCAGGTCGTCCCCGGCTACGAACACGTGGTCAAGATGACTCCGACCAAGGCCGGCACCTACGCCATCGTCTGCAATGAATACTGCGGCATCGGGCACCACACGATGCTCGGCCGTATCTACGTGAAATAAGGGGAACCAGATATGGCAACGACTTACCGTACCTGTCCGCGCACCGGTCTGCAATTCGACCTCGACGCCGACAAGCTGATGCGCTGGAACGCCGTCGCCGGCGTGCTCTGGCTGCTGGTGGGCGGCATCACCGCCCTCTTGGTGATCCTGACCCGCTGGCCGGCGATCAAGCTGCTGCCGGCGGACCAGTTCTACCTGATCCTGACCGCGCACGGCATCGACATGCTGATCCTGTGGATCATCTTCTTCGAAATGGCAGTGCTCTACTTCGCCTCATCGACCCTGCTGCGCTGTCGATTGGCGACGCCGAAGCTGGCCTGGACGCAGTTCTGGCTGATGGTGGTCGGCGGCATCATGACCAACGTCGCCATCTTCCAGGGCGAGTCCTCGGTGATGTTCACCTCCTACGTGCCGATGCAGGCCGCGCCGCACTTCTACCTCGGCATCATCCTGTTCGCCGTGGGTGCGCTGATCGGCTGCGGCGTGTTCTTCGGCACCCTGGTGGTGGCCAAGCGCGAGAAGACCTACACCGGCTCGATTCCGCTGGTCACCTTCGGCGCCATGACGGCAGCGATCATCGCCGTCTTCACCATCGCCTCCGGCGCCGCGATCCTGATCCCGACCTTCCTCTGGTCGGTCGGCCTGATCAAGGAAATCGACGCCCAGCTGTATCGCATGGTGTGGTGGGCGCTGGGTCACTCCTCGCAGCAGATCAACGTCTCGGCCCACGTCGCGATCTGGTACCTGATCGCCGCCGTGGCCTTCGGCGCCAAGCCGCTGTCGGAAAAGGTGTCGCGCTTCGCCTTCCTGCTCTACATCCTGTTCCTGCAACTGGCTTCCGCCCACCACCTGCTGTCCGACCCGGGCATGAGCGCGGAGTGGAAGGTGCTCAACACCTCCTACTTCATGTACTTCGCGGTACTCGCCTCGATGATCCACGGCTTCACGGTGCCCGGCGCGATCGAAGCGGCACAGCGCAAGAAGGGGCTCACCAACGGCCTGTTCGAGTGGCTGCGCAAGGCGCCCTGGGGCAACCCGGTGTTCTCCGGCATGTTCATCTCGCTGGTCGGCTTCGGCTTCATCGGCGGCATCTCCGGCGTGGTGCTCGGCACGGAACAGATCAACATGCTGATGCACAACACCTTCTACGTGCCGGGTCACTTCCACGCCACGGTCGTCGTCGGTACCACGCTGGCCTTCATGTCGATCACCTACCTGCTGGTGCCGACCTTGTTCCGCCGCGAGATGCTGTTCCCCAAGCTGTGCCAGATCCAGCCCTACCTCTACGGCCTCAGCATGATCGTGCTGTCGCTGGTGATGATGGGCGCCGGCACCCTGGGTGTCTCCCGTCGCCACTGGGACATGGCCTTCTCCGGCGCGCCCTTCCAGTATGAGTGGCCGGGTTCCGCCTACCTGATGATGGGTCTCACCGGCATCTTCGGTGTGCTCGCGGTGATCGGCGGCGGCCTCTGGATCGGCCTCGTGGTGCTCTCGCTGCTGTTCGGCAAGAAGCTCGACGGTGGCGCCACGTCCGACAAGCCCACGCCCATCCCCGACCAGAGCGCAGCGGCCCACGCCTCGGGCACCGGCAGCCACGAGCATGTCGCGGTTCCCGGCACCGTGGTGCTGGCCATCACCCTGCTGACCTGCTTCGTCCTCTACTACTTCGTCAACTGGAAGTACCTGTCCGAAGTCTGGGGCCTCAGTTGAAAATGAGCTAAACCTCATCAAGGCTCCCGCGCGCGAGCGCGGGGCCTGCCCGAATCGGGCTTGGCCGCCAGGCCCGATTCAAGCAGGTTGAACCCACCACAACGACAATGACGCTTATGGAAAAGACGCTGCCCCACCCTTCCGGCCTCAGCTTCCGCACCATCGCGGGAGTGTTCAAGCTGCGCATCGGCGTGGTCATCACCTTCACCGCGCTGGCCGGCCTCGCGGTCAGTTCCGGCCCCAGCCTGAGCGCGCTGCAACTGGTGGTGCTGACCTTGGCCGTGCTGGTTTCGTCCGCCAGCGCCGGCGCCTTCAACCAGTACTACGAGCACGACACCGATCCGCTGATGTCGCGCACGAAAAACCGTCCCTTTGCCACCGGCGAAGTCAAACATGGCCCGGTCTGGCTGCTGGTGATCTTCGGCCTGATGGCCGTCTCCGTGGTCGCCGCCTGGATGGCGCTCAACGCCTGGGCGGCGCTATTCACCTTCCTCGGCGCCTTCTTTTACGCCATCGTCTATACCGTCTGGCTGAAACGCCGCACCTGGCTCAACATCGTCTTCGGCGGGCTCGCCGGAAGCTGGGCCGTGCTGGCCGGCGCCACCGCCGCCGATCCCCAGGTCGGCGCCGTGCCGCTGGCCCTGGCCTTCGTCCTCTTCCTGTGGACCCCGCCGCACTTCTGGAGCCTGGCGATCGCCTTCCGCGACGACTACGCACGTGCCGGCGTGCCCATGCTGCCCGTGGTGGTGGGCGATGCCCAGGCGGCCAAGGTGATTTTCGGCAGCACCGTGGCCCTGGTCGCCGCCTCCTTCATTCCGCTGTTCTTCGGCCTCGGCGCAATCTACTTCGCCGGCGCGGCGATCGGCGGCGGCCTGTTCGTGCACAAGGCCTGGCTCCTGGCGAAGAACGCCAACCGCCCGACGGCGATGGCCTGCTTCCACGCCTCGCTCGCACAATTGACCCTGGTACTCACCGCCGCTATCATCGACGCCCGCTTCTTCTGAACCGGCCATGTCATGAATCCCGCCCTATTGCGTCGCGCGCTGGCGCTGATCGCCCTCGCCGCAACGATGAAAGTCGGCGCTGGCGACACGCCGACCGCGCCGCCGGGACCGGCCGCTACCGCACCCGCTACGGCCAGGGTGCCGCAGGGCAACCGCAGCGGACTGACGCTGACCACGCTGGACAACGACAGCGCCTACAAGCTCTCGCAGAATGCCATCGGCAAGCCGGTCGGCGACCATGTACTGCTCGACCGCCAGGGCCGCCCGAAGCGCCTGGCCGATTACAAGGGCAAGCCGCTGCTGGTGAATTTCATCTACACCGCCTGCTTCCAGGTCTGCCCGACCACCACCAGGAATCTGCAAAAGGCCGTGCAGAATACCGTGGCCGTGCTCGGCGCCGAACGCTTCAACATCGTCAGCATCGGCTTCAACCAGCCTTTCGATTCGCCCGAGGCAATGAAGGCCTTCGCCACCCAGCACGGCATCCACCTGCCGAACTGGGAATTCCTCAGCCCCGCGCCGGCCATCGTCGATGAACTGACGCAGAACTTCGGCTTCAGCTTCGTCTCCACCACCGCCGGCTTCGACCACCTCAACCAGGTGACTTTCGTCGATGCCGAAGGCCGCATCGTGCGTCAGGTGTACGGCGAGAGCTTCACCGCACAAGACATCGCCGAACCGCTCAAGGCCATGGTCACCGGCGCGCCCTTGCCGACCCAGACCAGCACCATCGCCGAACTGGCCGACCGCCTGCGCATCATCTGCTCGGTGTATGACCCGCTCACCGGACGCTATCGCACCAATTACGCGCTGTATTTCGAGATCGCCGGCTTCATCAGCTTCCTCTTCTTCCTCGGCTGGATTGCCTGGAATTTCACGCAAAAGTACCGCAACGACCGGATTCAATCCGGTTGATTCGAGTCAAGTGAAAATCGTCGCCGACTGAATATCATCAATTCCTAATAGTCGGCACCCAGCCGGCATGTGGGAACCCCAACGTGAGCATGCTTGCAGCAGCGCGATCCGCCTTCGAACGCAGCGAGAACCTGCTCGATGCCTTCTTCGGCGGCGCCGACAATCCGCTGCGCCATCTCGGTGCCCTCGGCCTCTATTTCCTCTGGATCCTGGTCGCCAGCGGCCTCTATCTCTACATCGTGCTCGATACCAGCATCGAGGGGGTCTACAGCTCGATCGGCTGGCTCTCGCGCGAGCAGTGGTATCTCGGCGGCGTGCTGCGCAGCCTGCACCGCTACGCCGCCGACGCCTTTGTCATCGTCATGTTCCTGCACCTGCTGCGCGAATGGGCGTATGGACGCTACCACGGCTTCCGGCTCTACTCCTGGGTCACCGGCGTGCCGCTGATCTGGCTGGTGTACATCTCCGGCATCGGCGGCTACTGGATCGTCTGGGATCGGCTGGCGCAGTTCTCCGCCATCGCCACCACCGAGCTGTTCGACTGGCTGCCGATCTTCAGCGAACCGGCGGCGCGCAACTTCCTTGCCCCGGATTCCGTCAACGACCGCCTGTTCACCGTGCTGGTGTTCATCCACATCGGCGTCCCGCTGATGCTGATCCTCGGCCTCTGGGCCCATGTCAACCGCATCAGCCGGGTGGACTACCTGCCCTCGCGCCGCGTCATGCTGGCCAGCTTCGGCGTCTTCCTGCTGCTGGCCGCGATCAAGCCGGCACTGTCCGACGCCCCGGCCGACCTCGCGCTGGTGCCGGTGAACCTGCGCATCGACTGGTTCTTCCTGTTCCTCCATCCGCTGACCGACCTCACTTCGCCGGCGGCGGTCTGGACCCTGATTTTCGGCGCCACGATCCTGCTCCTCGCCCTGCCCTTCCTGCCGCATCCGCGGGCAAACCCGATCGCGGTGGTCGATGCGCCGAACTGCAACGGTTGCAGCCGCTGCCATGCCGACTGCCCCTATGAAGCGATCACCATGGCACCGCATCCCGACAAGCGCGCGCACCAGATCGCCATCGTCGATGCCGACCTTTGCGCCGGTTGCGGCATCTGCGCCGGCTCCTGCCCGTCCTCGACGCCTTTCCGCAGCCAGCAGCGCCTGGTTACCGGCATCGACATGCCGCAGCAGCCGGTCGACCTGCTGCGCCGGCAACTCGAATCGCAGCTGGCCGCGCTGGTGGGTCGCACCCGGCTGGTGGTCTTCGGCTGCGACCAGGGCGCCGACGTGCGCCCGCTGGCGGCTGACGACACCGTGGCCATGAGCCTGATCTGCGCCGGCATGCTGCCGCCCTCCTTCGTCGAATACGCCTTGCGCAGCGGCGCCGACGGCGTGGTGGTCGCCGGTTGTCGCGACGGCGGCTGCGAATTCCGCCTCGGCATGGAATGGACACGCGAGCGCCTGACGCGGCGCCGCGAACCCGAGCTGCGCGCCCTGGTGCCGCTCGAACGCATCGCGGTCGTGCCGGTCGCTCGCGGCGAACAGCAACAGCTTGCGGCAGCGGTAGCTGCCTTCAGGAATCGCCTCGAATCCCAAGGAGAGGCCGCCCGGCGGCCTCCCGCCTACTCCCGGAGAAATCATGCCTAAACCCGTCGCCATCATCGGCCAGGTCGTGCTCTACGGCGCCTTTGCCGCTTTCATCGGCTACTTTTCCACGGCGCCGACCTATAAACAGATTCCCGACGACGTGGCCCTGGTCAAGCTCTCGATGAGCCATCTCGGCGGCCGCGAATGCCGCAAGCGCACGGCGGAGGAGCTGGCCAAGCTGCCACCCAACATGCGCGCGCCGCTGGAATGCCCGCGCGGTCGCTCCGACATCAAGCTGCTGGTCGAGCTCGACGACAAGCCTTTCTACGAAACCGTGATGCATCCGACCGGCCTGTCCAAGGACGGCATCTCCACGGTCTACAAGCGCTTCGAACTCAAGGCCGGCAGCTACAAGCTGACGGTGAAGATGAACGACAACCTGGTCAATCCCGGCTGGAACCACGTCAAGGAGGAGCAGGTGACGCTGAAGCCGGCGCGCGTGCTGGTGATCGACTTCAACCCCGACAAGGGCGGCCTGTTCTTCCAGCAGGCGAAGGAGTAACGCGATGCTGAACCTGATCCAGAAAATCGTGCGCTGGTTCTTCATGCGCTTCGAGAACGCCTTCAACCTCGCCTTCGGCGAGAAGCTGAATCCCTTCTACCACCTCGGCACCATCAGCTTCTGGCAATTCTGGCTGCTGATCGGCACCGGCCTCTATCTCTACATCTTCGCCGACACCGCGGTGCATGACGCCTACGAATCCGTCGAGCGCATCACCCACGAACAATGGTGGGCCGGCGGCATCATGCGCAGCATCCACCGCTACGCCACCGACGGCATGATCCTGACCATGCTGCTGCACATGCTGCGCCACTTCGCCTACGACCGTTACCGCGGCTTCAGGTGGTTCTCCTGGGCGATCGGCGTAGCGCTGATCTGGCTGATCTACATCTCCGGCCTCAACGGCTTCATGCTGGTGTGGGACAAGCTGGCGCAGTTCGTGGTCATCGCCACCGCCGAGTGGTTCGACGTGCTGCCGATGTTCAACGGCACCCTGATCCGCAATTTCATCTACCAGGAGAACGTCACCAGCCGCCTGTTCACCCTGCTCGCCTTCATCCACCTCGGTGCTCCGCTGATCGCCGGCGTGCTGGCCTGGGTGCATGTGCAGCGCGTGCCGCGCGCCCACGTCAACCCGCCGCGCGAGATCGCCATCGCCTTCACCGCAATGTTCGTCGTGCTGGCGCTGGTCAAGCCCGTCGTCAGCCAGGGCGGCGAAGCCGACATGCTGGTGGTGCCGACCAACATCCAGATCGACTGGTTCCAGATGCCAAGCCTGGCGCTGGTGTATTGGGTCGATCCGATGAAGCTCTGGTTCGGGATGGTCGGCTTCACCCTGCTGCTGTTCCTCATGCCCTGGCTGCCGCCCAAGCGCATGGGCAAGGCCCCGGCCGAAGCCGTCGTCACCTTTCACCCCGATCACAAGACCGTCGCCATCCGCTTCGACGAAACCCTGCTCGACGCCGGCCTGCGCCATGACATCAACCTGCCTTACGAATGCCGCAACGGCGGCTGCGGTCATTGCAAATGCACGGTGCTCTCCGGCGACGTCGACCCCGGCCTGTATCAGCCCAGCGCGCTGTCCGCGGAAGAACGCGCCGCCGGCAAGGTCCTGCTCTGCTGCGCCACCGCACGCGGCGACGCGGAAATCGAGTACGCGGCAGCGGCGGTACCCAGCGCGATCCGCCAGTACACGGCCCACGTCGTGAACATGGAGAAGCTGACCCACGACGTCATGCGGGTCATGCTCAAGCTGCCGCACGCCCAGCAGATTTCGTTCCGCGCCGGCCAGTACATCAACATCATTCTCGATGACGGTCAGCGCCGGGCCTTTTCCTTCGCCAATCCGCCGCACCAGCCCGACCTGATCGAATTGCAGATCCGCCTGATGCCCGGCGGCCGCTACACGACCCATGTCTTCGAACACATGAAGGAAGACGATGCCGTGCAGTTCGAAGGCCCGCTGGGCGATTTCACGCTGCGCGAATCGGAGCGGCCGATCGTCTTCGTCGCCGGCGCCACCGGCTTCGCACCGGTCAAGAGCATGGTCGAGGACGCCTTCCACCGCGGCCTCAAGCGCCCCATCTATCTCTATTGGGGCGTGCGCCGCCTGGCCGACCTGTATTTGCCGGACCTGCCGCAACGATGGGCCCGCGATCACGAGAACTTCCATTTCATCCCGGTGCTGTCGGAGCCGGCGGCGGAGGACGACTGGAGCGGACGCATCGGCCTGGTGCACGAGGCCATCCTCGCCGACTTCCCCGACCTCGCCGGCAAGGAAATCTACGCCTGCGGCTCGGTGAAGATGGTCGAGGCGATCTTCCCCGCGCTGAAGAACCAGGGCGCCGAGGACGGCATGTGCTTCTCCGACGCCTTCACCGTCTCGGCGCGCTCGATGGCTTTCCAGCCGAAGGGCTAGCCGGAACTAGCCGAAGACGATCACACGCAGCCTGGCCAGCGCGCCAAGCTGCGCCCACCAGTGCAAGCCCTGGCGCCGGAATTCGATGCCGGCGGGGGTCAGCAGCAGGCGCCGCGCGCCCATCTCGGTGGCACCGGCATCGGCCAGGTATCCGGATTGCATCAACCAGCCGGCAATCGCGGGCAGCACCTCGCCGCCATGCAGGGTCCAGCGTTCGCCGAAGCCGTCGGGATCGCCGCGCAGGTGCAGGATGGGCGCGTGCTCGCCCATCAGGCGCAGCAGATTCAATGTCTGCGCGCGATGCGGTATGGCGGAATTCACGGCAGCACCCATGGCAGGGAGATTATGTTCCAGGCCGCCGCGTCTGTTTTCCGCACCGCGCCACGCGAAATAGCCACGCGAAATAGGTTGCTTATTTCGCCGAATCAGTGCACAGTGCGCGCCAGCGATCGTCAAGCAGTGTTTTGTTGTCTGGTTTTCGGGGTCCGCGCTCGCGGCCTCTCTTCCTTCACCACCCCGCCGTCTTGATCTTCGTCCCAACAGGGGCGTGCCCCTTCTTTATTTTTTTCAGGATATTCAAGACATGGCAACAGGCACCGTAAAGTGGTTCAACGATTCCAAGGGCTTCGGTTTCATTACCCCGGAAGGCGGCGGCGACGATCTCTTCGCCCACTTCTCCGCGATCCAGGGCAACGGCTTCAAGACCCTCAAGGAAGGACAGCGCGTCAGCTTCGACGTCACCGCCGGCCCCAAGGGCAAGCAGGCGTCGAACATTCGCGACGCGGCCTGAGCGATTGCACGAGCGGGCCCCAGGTCCGTTCCCTGCACGCCAGCCCCCGGAAAAGCCCGGCCCATGCCGGGCTTTTTCATTCCGCGCCAACCCCGGAGAAATGCTCATGGCCAAGGAAGAACTCATCGAAATGCAGGGCGTGGTCACCGAAGTGCTGCCCGACTCGCGCTACCGCGTCACCCTCGACAACGGCCACATGCTGGTCGCCTACACTGCCGGCAAGATGCGCCTGCACCACATCCGCATCCTGGCGGGAGACAAGGTCTCGCTCGAAGTCTCGCCCTACGACCTTTCCAAGGGCCGCATCAACTTCCGTCACATCGAGGGCCGCACGCCACCTGTGCGCCAGGCGCGCCGGCACTGAGGGCATCGGTTTCACGGCGACGGTCCGCGCCGCGCCGTGTTGCCAGCGCCGACTCTTGGGGCCGTCGAGCGGCCTCAGCCGCGCTTCTTCAGCATCAGCCTGAGCAGCACCAGGACGAACATGATGCCGCCGATCACGGCGATCAGGCCGCCGGCGCCCATCATGCCCATGCCTATCTTCTGCGGCAGCGTGGTCAGCGCCTGCTCGGCACCAGCCACCTTGCGCTGCACCCCGTAGCCGCCGGACCAGGCCAGGCCGAGGATGTGGATCAGCTGGCCGCCGCCGTACACGTAGGGCTGCCAGCGCGCCATGGCGCCATCGACCGCGCCATAGCCCAAGCGCGGCAAGAGCACGTAGGCCAGGCCCATGAATGCCAGTGTCACGCCCACCGTCGAGCCGTGGTAATGCGCCGGAATCACCACATTCACGCCCTGGATCATGTAACCCAGGACGCCGCCCACTGCAAACAGCGCAAACGAGGCAACGAAGGCCGACTTCGCGCCGCCCGCCGGCGCGCCGCGAACCGCCCACAACGCCAGCAGCCCGGACAGGATCAGCGGTGCCATGTAGGGGTGGCCCCAGATCATCAGCTTGGCGAAGAGCTGCATGTGCGGCAACTCGCCAGCGGGTATCGTCAGGTAGATCGCCGGCACTGCCAGCAGCGGCAGCGCGGCGATCCAGAACATCGCCGACAGCGCGCGCGGGGCATCCTCCATGCCCTTGCCCAGGGCCGCCGCAATCCACAGCCAGGCCACCACCATCAGCAGCGCATGCTGGAATTGCAGGGTGTGGCCCCCGCCCCAGAACAGCACTTCGAAATAGAGCTTGTCCTCGATCTCCGGCGCGCGCGGCACCACGACAAAGGACCAGACAAAGGCCGTCAGGGCGAGGAAGGCCGCCACCGCGCCGAGGAAGGCACCCGTCAGCAGGGGTGCGCCGAAGGCCGGGCGTGGCCAGGTGGTCAGCAGGGCGCGCAGCACCGCCAGCGCGAAACCGGCGCCGCAAATCCACAGCGAGACATGGAACAGCGGCTGCTGCAGGACCGGGATGTAGTTGTTGAGCACCGGCTCGGCGCCGGGCATGAAGGGCGACAGGGTCATCAAAGCGGTACCGACCGCGGCAAGGGCGATGCCGGCCCAGCCCAGCCAGGCCAGCCCGCCACGCCCGAGGGCGCTCCAGATCACCGCGGCAAAGGCCATGAACCAGATCGCCACCGAGAGGTCGACATGGACCACCAGCGCGGCGCGGAAAAAACCCTTCAGCGGAAAGATGTCCTGGATGCCGGGGGTACGCGACAGGACCAGCAGGATAGCCAGCAAGCCGGAACCGATGAGGGCCATGACGCCGAGCCAGAGCCAGGCCCGGGCGAGTTTTTGCGGCGCCCCGGAGGCGACCTCGATGCTATGCGAATTCACTATTGCCCCGCTAAAATAAGGCGAGTATACGGCAAGCTTCGGAGGCCGAAGGGGTACACTGTCGGCCTCGTCGTGAATATGCCGAATCCGCACACCATGAAGCTGCTCTCCGCCCTGTTGCTGAGCCTGGCGCTGCTCGTCGCCGGCTGCACCGAAGCACGAAAATTCGTCTCCACCGACCTCTCGATGGTGGACTGGGGCAAGGACTTCCAGCTCACCGACCACCATGGCAAGCCGCGCCGACTGGCCGATTTCAAGGGCAAGGCGGTGGTACTGTTCTTCGGCTATACCCAATGCCCGGACGTCTGCCCCACCACCTTGTCCACCATGCGCGAAGCCATGGCCCTGCTCGGCGACGATGCGAAACGGGTACAAGTGCTGTTCGCCACGGTCGATCCGGGGCGCGATACGCCGCAACTGCTGGCGCAGTACGTGCCCTCCTTCCATCCCGACTTCCTCGGCCTGTATGGCGACGAAAAGACCATCGCCGCCACCGCCAGGGATTTCAAGGTGTTCTACGTCAAGCAGCCGGGCAAGACGCCCGACACCTACAGCGTCGATCACTCCACCGGCAGCTACGCCTTCGACCCCTCCGGCCGCCTGCGCCTGCTGCTGCGCCACGGCGAAACGCCGACCAACGTCGCCGCCGACCTCAAACTGCTGCTCGCCGGCAAATGACTCACTACCGAAAGTCCGCCATGAAAAAGATCCTGCTCCTGATCGCCTGCCTGGCGCTGTCCGCGATCGACGCGACGGCGGCCGAGCCCGCCAAACCACCGATCAACCTCGACATCGGCACGCCTCCCGTGGTGGTGGTCAAGCATGCCCTGGCGCAACGCACCTCGCGCCTGGTGCGCTTTTACGAGGCGGGCGAAATCGGGCTCGGCGCCGACGGCCTGATTTACCTGCGCGACGACAGCAAGATGACCCTGGCCAAGCGCCAGATCGCGGAGAAGCTGATCGATGCCGAGAATCAGGAACGCCGCGCGCTGATCCAGGCCCTGGCCGACAGCAATGGCCGACGCGGTGACGAAGCCGAAGTCTGGACGCTACAGCGCGCGCGCTGGTACCAGCAATGGAAATCCGGCTGGTGGCTGCGCGACGCCCAGGGCAAGTGGAGCCGCAAGGCCTAGGGCAGTGATATAAACTTGCCCCAAACCGCGCCCTCGGCGCCGGAAAAGCCAGCCAACCGGAGGACCCATGAGCCGCATCATGATCGTCGATGACGAGGAGGGAGTCCTCAACGCCCTGCGCCGCCTGATGTTGCGGGCGCCCTGCCGCTATGGCCGACTGGTGTACGAGCTGGAGGTCGAAACCTTCGCCTCTCCCCAAGCCGCGCTGGGTCGCGCGCGTGAAGCGGCCTTCGACATGGTCCTGTCCGACTATCACATGCCGGCCATGGACGGCGTGGCCTTCCTGGCGCAGATCGAGCAGATCCAGCCCGACGCTGCGCGCATGATCCTGACCGGCTGCGACGACATCGAGCTGATCAACAAGTCGATGCTCGGCGCCAACATCTTCGGCGTGCTGCCCAAGCCGTGGAACGATTCGCTGCTGATGTCGATGATCGCCCAGGCGCTCAACCATCGCGACCTGCTGTTGGAAAACCGCGCGCTGGCCGCCCGCGCAGCCGGCCACTGAGCGCCGGCTTGCCAAGTTGGGCTAGCGCCGGTCGGTGCGCACGTAGAGGGTCATGGCGCCGCCCTCGCGTTGCGCCGTGAGCTGGATCTGGCGCACCAGTTGGGCATCGAGAACGTAGTCCGATGCCAGCAGCAGCACTCCATCGCGACCGAAGAAATCCCTCGCCAGCACCATGCCCGGCGCCAGTTGCGCCGGCGAGATCGCCCTTTCGCTCACCGGCTCCGGCAGCGGGCCGCCAATCACGGCGAAAAACGCCTCCAGCACCTGCGGGTCGTAGCGCTTGCCGGCGGAAGGCGCCAGCATCGCGCGCGCTTCGTCGGGGGACAGGCGCTTCTCGGCGAGGGTGCCGATCTGTAGTCCGTCGTAGTCGTTGGCTACCGCGAGAATGCGCGCACCGAGCGGAATGAACGCGCCCTGCAGGCCGTCCGGGAAGCCCTGGCCATCGTATCGTTCGTGGTGCGAGCGGATGATGCCGGCTGCCTCCTTCAGTTCGGCCAGCGGCATCAGCGCCGCCTCGCCGGCGGCGGCGTGGCGCCGATAGATTCCCAGGTCCTCGCCGCTCATCCGCGACACCGGCCGTGCCAGCAGCGCGTCCGAGAACCCGATCTTGCCGATGTCATGGAGCAGCGCGGCGATGAAGATGTCCTGCTGGTCCTTGGCCGGAACCTGCAGCTTGACGGCAACTTTGCGCGCCAGGTCCGCCACCCGCCGCGAATGCCCCACCATGGCCTCGCCGCGCAATTCCATGAAGCCGGAAAAAACCTTGATCGAGACGAGGAAATTCTGCTTCAGGCTATCGTTGGCCAGTTGCAGGAAGCTGTTGACCTGCTCGACCTCCGCGGTGCGCTCGGCAACCTTCTGCTCCAGGCCGGCATTCAGTTGCGCCAGTTCCTCGTTCTGCGCCCGGGTCAGGGCCAGCAGCCGGGCGTTTTCCTTGCGCAGGCGGCTGCTCTCCAGGGCGTCGCGTATGGTCAGCTTGAGCTGGTCTTCGTCCCAGGGCTTGGACACGTAGCGAAAGATCTCGCCGCGGTTGATGGCATCGATCGTCGAGCTGACATCGGCATAACCGGTGAGCAGGATGCGCATCGTCGCCGGCCAGCGGTTGCGCACCTGTTCGAGGAACTGCGCGCCGGTCATTTCCGGCATGCGCATGTCGGAGATCACCAGGTCGATGGCCTCGCGCTCCAGGATCGCAAGGCCCGCGGCACCGCTTTCCGCCGTATGGACCACGTAGCCGGTGGGCCTGAGCAGGCGTCGCAGCGAGGAAAGGATGCTCGGCTCGTCGTCGACCAGCAGCAGCGTCACGGGGGCGTCGGTAGGGTCACTCATGCGGGCGGTTAACGCGTCTTGTACCCCGGACCACAGGGTCCGGGCTGACCGATAGACTACCTCGAAACAAGGATTTCCGGTCATGGCCGCGACACGACCCTGCCGGGGCTACGTAGATACCGCAGCAGGCTGCGGTATCCACCGATACCGAAGGCCCGGCCGATAGTGCAGCATTGGGCTCGGTCTGCCGTCGCAGACGCGCCCGGGTCATGGTCCGGCACACGCCCCGCAGGGGGCAAGCCAAGTTTCGCGGAGCCAGTCCAGGCGCGCCGGTGGCGCCATCGCACCGACACCACCCGATGAAGCCGGGCGAGGAAATGGAAACCGTATGACGCAGTTGTCCGTCGCCGCAAACAAGCGCCTGGATGCCGGGCCTGGCTCGGACGGCCCGCGCCCCGAGGTCATCGCCGCACCGGTGCCGGAGCCGCAATGAGCGCCCTGGATACCCGCACCATTGTCGTGCTCTATGCCCTCGCCTATGTGCTGTGCACGGTCTTCACCGTGCAACTGTGGCGACAGAACCGCGACCGCTTTGCCGGCATCGACCTCCTGGCGGCCAGTTTCGCGCTGCTGACGCTGGCGCTCAGCTTGATCGCGCTGCGCGGGACGGCGCCGGACTGGATGTCGGTGCTTCTCGCCAACCTGCTGGTGCCGGCCAGCGTCCTGCTCTGCCTGGTCGGCCTGGAGCGCTTCTTCGACACGCCCGGCCCGCAATGGCAGAACTACCTGCTGCTGCTTGCCGCCGGCGTCGGCAGCGGGGTGTTTTCCCTGCACACGCCGGATGTGGCCGGCCGCCGGCTGGTCATCTCGACCGTCATCGTGATCATCGGCCTGCAATGCTGCTGGCTGCTCTGGCGTCGCGTCGCGCCGGCCTTCCGCCGGCTGAGCCTGGGCTGCGGCCTGGCCTTCGCCGGCTACTCCGCGGTCGCCGCCGCGGGCATCGTCGAGCACTTCGTGCGCGCGCCGGGAAGCAAGGATTTCTTCGCCGCGGGCAGCTCGAATGCCCTGATGCTGATCGCCTACATGGCGCTGGCCATCCTGCTGGCCCACAGCCTGACCCTGATGGTGAACGGCCGCCTGATCATGGAACTCGGCGCGCAGCAGGAGAAGTTCGCCGACGCCTTCCAGATGGCACCCTATGCGATCGCCGTCGTGCGCCGGCGCGACGGCCAGGTCATCGACGCCAACCGGATGCTGTACCCGGTCACCGGCTACCGGCGCGACGAGGTGGTGGGGCGGTCGATGCGCGAATTCGCCTTCTGGGAATGCGAAGAGGATCGCCGCGCCGTCATGGAGGTTCTCGAATCCGGCACCGCCATCGAAACCCGCGAACTGGATTTCCGCCGCAAGTCGGGAGCGCGGGCGGCAGGCCTGTTTTCGGCAAGCGTCATCCAGGCCAATGGCGAGGCGCACGTCCTGGCCTGCCTGTTCGACATCACCGAACGCAAGCAGGCGGAACTGGCCCTGCGCCGCAGCGAGGAGTTCAGCCGCGCGGTAGTCGAGAACTCGCGCAACGCCCTGGTCACGATTGACGCCGCCGGCATGATCGTGGATTGCAATCCGGCCTTCGAGGGGATATTCGGCTACACGGCGAAGGAAGTTTCCGGCCGTTCCCTGCTGACGATCATTCCCGAGCGTTTCCATCGCCGCCACCAGGAGGCCATGCTCAGGCGCTGCGCCGAGGGCGGCGCGCCGCTGGGTGGGCAGGTGGTCGAACTGCCCGGTCGGCGCAAGGACGGCAGCGAGTTCCCGCTGGAGCTTTCCGTCGCCTCCTGGAAGGCCGGGTCGCAGACTTTCTTCACCGGAACCATGGCGGACATTTCGGCACACAAGCTCGCCGACCAGGCCCTGCTGAGCTCCCGCGAGAGCCTGCAACTGCTGCTCGACTCGATGGCCGAGGGCGCCTATGGCGTGGATGTCGATGGCAACTGCACCTTCGTCAATCGCGCCTTCCTGCGGATACTCGGCTTCCGCGATGCCGACGAACTGCTGGGCAAGCACTTGCATTCCCTGATCCACCATACGCACGCCGACGGCAGCCCGTATCCGGCGAGGGACTGCCAGATACATCGCGCCCACCTCACCGGCCAGGGTACGCATGTGACGGACGAGGTGTTCTGGCACGCCGACGGCCACGCGATTGCCGTCGAATACTGGTCGAATCCCATTCTGCACAACGGCGAGATCCGCGGCTCGATCTGCACCTTCATGGACATCACCGCGCGCACCGCGGCCGAGGCGCAGCTGCGCAAGCTCTCGCTGGCCGTGGAGCAAAGCCCGGAGAGCATTGTCATCACCAATCCGCAGGCCGAGATCGAATATGTGAACGACAGCTTCCTGCGGGCCGCCGGCTACCGCCGCGAAGAAGTGATCGGGCAGAACCCGCGCTTCCTGCACTCGGGAAACACGCCGCCCGAAACCTACGCCGCAATGTGGGCGGCGCTGACCCGGGGCGAGACCTGGAAGGGTGAATTCCACAACCGCCGCAAGGACGGCACGGAATATGACGAGTTCGCCATCGTCGCGCCGCTGCGCGGTGCCGACGGGGCGATCAGCCACTATGTCGCGATCAAGGAGGACATCACCGAGAAAAAGCGCATTGGCAGCGAGCTGGATGCGCATCGCCACCACCTTGAGGAGATGGTGGCGCAGCGCACCGCGGAACTCAGCGCGGCGCGGCTCCAGGCCGAGGCCGCCAGCCTCGCCAAGAGCCAGTTCCTGGCCAACATGAGCCACGAGATACGCACGCCGATGAATGCCATCATCGGGCTCACCCACCTGCTGCGTCGCGCCGGCGTCACGCCGCAGCAGGCCGAGCGCCTGGAGAAGATCGACGGCGCCGGCCGGCACCTGCTGGGCATCATCAACGACATCCTCGACCTGTCCAAGATCGAAGCCGGCAAGCTGCGACTCGAATGCGTCGATTTCCACCTTTCCGCGGTACTCGACAGCGTCGCCTCTATCATCGGCCCGGCGGCGCAGGCCAAGGGCTTGCGGGTAACCACGGACGGCGGCAACGTACCCGCCTGGTTGCGCGGCGACGTCACGCGGGTGCGCCAGGCGCTGCTCAACTTCGCCTCGAATGCCGTCAAGTTCAGCGATTCCGGTTGCGTCGCCCTGCACGCCGAACTGCTCCACGACGACGGCGAAACCATCCTGGTGCGCTTCGAGGTCACCGACAATGGCATCGGCGTCCCCCCCGAGGCGATGAAACGGCTGTTCCATGCCTTCGAACAGGCGGACGGCTCGACCACGCGCAAGTTCGGCGGCACCGGGCTCGGCCTGGTCATCACCCGGCGCATAGCCGAGCTGATGGGCGGCGGGGTCGGCTTCGAGAGCGAACTCGGACAGGGCAGCACCTTCTGGTTCGCTGCCCGCCTGCGGCGCGGCCAGGGCATCATGCCGAGCGCGCCGGTTACCGATATCGAAAGCAACGAAGCGCGCCTGCGCCGCGACCATGGCGGCGCGCGCCTGCTGTTGGCCGAGGACAACGCGATCAATCGCGAAGTGGCACTGGAACTGCTCCATGGCGTCGGGCTGGAGGTCGACACCGCGGTCGATGGCCGCGAAGCCGTGGCCATGGCAGGTACGCGGAACTACCAGTTGATCCTGATGGACATGCAGATGCCCAACATGGACGGAATCGAAGCCACCCAGGCGATCCGCGCCCTGCCCGGCTGGGAACACCGGCCCATCCTGGCCATGACGGCGAATGCCTTCGACGGCGACCGGCTGGCCTGCGAGGAAGCCGGCATGAACGATTTCATCACCAAGCCGGTCGAGGCCGAAGCCCTGTACAAGACCCTGCATTCCTGGCTGTCGCTGGCACCGCGGCCGCCGCGACCGGCACCGGCACTGCTACCGACGCCCGCGCCGGCGGCGGCATCCGGCGAACAACGCGGCTTGCCGCTGGCACTGACCCGCTTCGACGGGCTCGACACCCGGCAGGGTCTGGCCAACCTGCTGGGCAAGGCCGATCTCTACCTGCGCCTGGTGAGCCAGTTGGCAGGGCAGCACGGCGCGGATGCGCGCGAGATGCGCCGCGATCTGGCCGCCGGCAAGGTCGATGCCGCCTGCCAGCGGGCCCACGCGCTCAAGGGCGCGGCCGGCACCCTGGCGGCGACACGGCTGCAGGCCGCCGCCGAGGCGATCGAACGCACCTTGCAGGGCCCCGCGCCGCAGCCGGATCCGTCCTTGCTGCTGGACCGCCTGCAGGCCGAACTGACGGCGCTGGAAACCCTGCTCGCCAGCCTCGCCGCCGAAACCTCCGACGACAGGGCCTCGGCCGCCGACCAGGCCCGGGCACGGACCATACTGGAGCAGATGGCCGCGCTGCTGAACCGCGACGACACGGCGGCCGGCGATCTGTTCGAGGCCAACCAGTCGCTGCTGCAAGCCACCCTCGGCGCGGCAGCGACCAGGCTGGCGCGGCAGCTCGCGGCCTTCGACTATCCTGGCGCGCTGGAGACGGCGCGCGCCGCGCACCGGCAGGTCGTCGGCAACACGGGGGCAGGCGCATGATCGCCGCCGCGATGCTGCCGGCCGGCGCCGGCGCCGGAACTGCCGCCGGCCGCCGGCAAGGCGCCAGGTCCTGGTTCGCGGCGGCGATCGTGTTCGTCCTCGCCGGCGCGCTGTCGGCGACGCTGGTGGTCGTGCTGGAGCAGAACCGGCGCCAGATCCTTCGCGAAAAGGCCTCGGTACAGGCCAGCAGCAGCGCCAATGCGGTGCGCCAGCAGCTCGAACGCAGCATGAGCGTGACCTATACGCTGGCTGCCCAGATACGCCAGGGCCACGGCCGCATCCGCGATTTCCAGTTGCTGACCAAGGAACTGCTGCCCTACTATCCCGGCGTCAGCTCGCTGCAACTGCTGCCCGATGGCGTGATCCAGCAGATCGCGCCCCTGCCGGGCAACGAAAAGGCGCTTGGCATCAATCTGTTCAAGGTGCCGACGCGCAACCGGGAAGCCCTGCAGGCACGCGACACCGGCCTGCTGACGCTGGCCGGGCCCTACCCCCTGGTGCAGGGCGGCGACGGCGCGATTGCGCGCCTGCCGGTGTTTCTCGACGACGGCGACAGTCGCGTCTTCTGGGGCCTGGTGGCGGTCGTGATGCGCTTTCCCGATGCCCTGGTCGGCACCGGCCTGGCCGGTCTGCCGGAGGCCCACGGGCTGGCCTTCGAACTCTGGCGCATCGCCCCGGAGACCGGCGAGAAGCAGATCATTGCCGACGGCGGCGGGGCCGCGCCGGTCGATCCGGTGCACGCGACGGTCGACCTGGGCCTGGGCAACTGGACCCTGAGCGTCGCGCCGGTGCTGGGCTGGGACGATCCGTTCGGGCTCGCGCTGAAGGCCGCGCTGGCCTTGTCCTTCAGCCTGCTGATGGCAACCGTGGCCAAGCTGATGGCCGAATCGCGCATGCACGAACGCCTGCTCGAACTCGAGGTCGGCGAGCGCACCGCCGACATCCGCTCGACCCAGGACCGCCTGCAGGCGACCCTGGCGGCGATTCCCGACCTGATGTTCGAACTGACGGCTGACGGACGAGTGATAGCCTTCCATTCCTCGCGCACCAGCCGCATGCAGGTGGCGGCCGATCATTTCGTCGGCTGCGGGGTAGCCGACGTCATCGACGCCGAGGACTGCCCCACCGTCACCAACGGCATCGCGGAGGCACTGCGGCACGGCCATGCCTCGGCCATCCGCTACCGCGTCTCCCTGCCGCAGGGACAACGCTGGTATGAAGCCTCGATCGCCCGCACGCGCACGCTCGGCGACGAAGAGCCGCGCCTGATCTTCCTGGCGCGCGACATCACCCGCCAGAGACAGGCCGACGCCGAACTCGATCGCCATCGCAACCACCTCGAGGAAATGATCGCCACGCGCACCGCGGAGCTTAACCGTGCGCGCCTGCAGGCCGAGGCCGCCAACGTCGCCAAGAGCGCCTTCCTGGCCAACATGAGCCATGAAATACGTACCCCGATGAACTCCATGATCGGCCTCGGCCAGCTCCTGCGGCAGGACGCGACGGCAAGTCAGCGGACCGCCTGGCTGGACCAGATCGATGCCGCCGGTCAGCGCCTGCTGGGGATCATCAACGACCTGCTCGACCTGTCGGCCATCGAGGCCGGCGCGCTGCAACTGGCGCCGACCGACTTCACCCTCGCCGAGATCCTCGACCAGGTGGCGGCGTCGATCGCGCCCGCGGCACGCGAGAAGGGCCTAGGCCTCGCGGTCGATTGCGAGGGCGTGCCGCCATGGCTGCATGGCGATCCGCTGCGGCTGCGCCAGGCCCTGCAGCACCTCGCCGCCAATGCCGTCAAGTTCACCGAGCATGGCTCGATCCGCCTGAGCGCACGGCTATGCGCCGCCGGCGATCCCGCGCCGCCGGACACTGCGGCGGCATTGTGGCTGCGTTTCGAGGTCATCGACACCGGTCCGGGCATCGCGCCGGAACAGATGGATCGGCTGTTCCAGTCCTTTGCCCAGGCCGACGCATCGTCCACGCGCAGGCACGGCGGCAACGGCCTGGGCCTGGCCCTGACGCGCCGCCTGGCGCTGCTCATGGACGGCGAAGTCGGCGCCGAGAGCACGCCGGGCGCCGGCAGCCGCTTCTGGTTCACGGCGCGGCTGCAAGCCGGCCTTGGCATCATGCCCAACCCGCCGCGCGCGATGGCGGCCGTCGGCGAAACGGCGCACAATGGCGCAGGCGACGAAGCGCCGGCGCCCGATCCGCAGCGCGTGCGCCACCTGCTCGGCGAGCTCGAAATCCTGCTGGCCAGCGACGATACCGCGGCAAGCAGCCTGTTCGAGGCCAGCCGGCCGCTGCTGCAGGCGACCCTGGCGGAACCGGCGGTGCCCCTGGGGCAGCAGCTGGCGGCTTTCGATTATCCGGCCGCGCTGATCACGGTACGCGAACTGATCCGGCGGGTGCCGGGCGCATGACGGGGAACCGACATGGATGAGACAAGCCCACGCGACGCAGCCTCGCCGGACCGCGAGGCAACGACGATACTCGTGGTCGACGACGAGCCGACCAACCTCGGGGTACTCAATGCCGTGCTGCAAGAGCACTTTCGCGTCCGCGTCGCCCGCTCCGGCGCCGACGCGCTGCGCGCCGTCGGCACCGAGCCGCGCCCCGACCTGATCCTGCTCGACGTGATGATGCCGGAGATGGACGGCTACGCGGTCCTCGCCCAGCTGAAGCAGAGCGATGCCAGCCGCGACATCCCGGTGATCTTCGTCACCGCCATGGACTCCGCCAGAGACGAACAGCGCGGACTCGAAAGCGGGGCCGTCGACTACATCAGCAAGCCGATCAACCCGGCCATCCTGATCGCCCGCGTGCGAGCCCATCTGGAGGCCAGGCAGGCGCGCGACATGCTGAAGAAATTCAATCGGCAACTGGCCCACCAGGTGGAAGAAGGCACCCATGCGCTGGAACAGGCCCAGCTGCAGCTGATGCAGTCGGAGAAGATGGCCTCCATCGGCCAGCTCGCGGCCGGCGTGGCGCACGAGATCAACAACCCGATCGGATTCGTCAGCTCGAATCTGGGCACCCTCGCCGGCTATCTCGATGACATCTTTGCGATCGTTGCCGCCTACGAGGCGGCGGAAACCGCAGCGGACCGGGATGCCGCCTTCGAGGCAGCGCGTGAATTGCGCAAGTCGCTCGACTACGATTACCTCAAGGAGGATACCGCCGGCTTGCTGAGCGAATCGAAGGACGGGCTCGCCCGGGTGCGCAAGATCGTCCAGGACCTCAAGGGCTTTTCCCATGTCAGTGAAACCGTGTGGGAATGGGCTGACCTGCACGCGGGACTCGATTCGACGCTCAACATGGTGTGGAACGAACTCAAGTACCACTGCACGGTGCACAAGCGATATGGCAGTCTGCCGAAGGTCCTCTGCCTGCCTTCCCAGCTCAACCAGGTGTTCATGAATCTGCTGGTGAACGCCGGCCACGCCATCGTCGGCAAGGGCGAGATCACGATCGCCACCGAAAGCATCGGCGACAGCGCGGTGCGCGTCTCGATCAGCGACACCGGATCGGGCATGGAGCCGGCAGTGCTGGCCAGGGTCTTCGATCCCTTCTTCACCACCAAGCCGGTCGGCAAGGGCACCGGCCTGGGGCTCTCGCTGTCCTGGAACATCGTCGCGCGCCACGGCGGCAAGATCGACGTCGCGAGCGAGGTCGGCAAGGGCACCAGCTTCACCATCACGCTGCCGATAACGCCGGCGCAGGGCGACGAGTCCTCCGCCGCGACGCCGGGATGAGCATGGACGCCAGCCGCCATTGCCGTTACCGCACCGGCGTCAAGGGACGCAAGGATGGCAAGCTCGCTGTCCTTGCCTACCGCGACGAGCTGACAGGCCTGCCCGGCGAGGGCCTGCTGGCCGACCGCCTGGCCCAGTCGCTGGCCCTGGCGACCCGCGAGGGCAAGGCGGTGGCGGTGCTGGAGCTCGGACTCGACGACTTCGAACGCATCGACCGGACGCTGGGCCATCGCGCCGCCGACCGCTTGCTGCAGGAGACCTCCCGGCGTCTGGGCGCCTGCCTGCGCCGCGCCGACACCGTCGCCCGGCGCGGCGGCCAGGGCTTCATCATCGTCATGCCACAGGTGGCGATGCGGCAGGACATCGCCATCGTGGCGCGCAAGATTCTCGATGCCATCGCCATGCCGATCGATGTGCAGGGGCGCGAAATACACGCCAGCGGCTCTATCGGCATCGCCCTGTCTACCGAACACGGCGAAACGGCCGAAGACCTGCTGGACAAGGCCGCGCAGGCGCTGACCCAGGCGCGGCAGGCGGGCCGCAACCGCTACGCCTTCCACGTCGAGGCCGCGGACCCGGGCGGTGTCGACCGCCTGCAGCTGGAAGGCGCGCTGCGCCGCGCGCTGGAGCGCAGGGAACTGGTGCTGCACTACCAGCCGCGCGTGGATCTGCGCAGCGGGCGGGTGGTCGCCGCCGAGGCCTTGCTGCGCTGGCAACGCGACGACAGGCTGGTAGCACCGGGGGATTTCATTGCGCTGGCCGAAGAGACGGGCCTGATCGTGGCGATCGGCGAATGGGCGCTGGCCGAGGCCTGCCGCCAGCAGCGCGAATGGCTCGACGGCGGCCTCGGCATCGTCACCGTGGGCGTCAATGTCTCGCAGCAGCAGCTGCGCCAGCACGAGGCGACGCGGTCCCTGCCGGAGGTCTGCCAAAGGCACCTGGCGGCTGCCGGTCTCGACAGTCGCTGGCTGGAACTCGAACTGACCGAAAGCATGGTGATGGAATCTCCGGCGCAGACCATCGCCCTGCTGCAAACCTTGCATGCAGCCGGCACCAAGCTGGCGATCGATGATTTCGGGACCGGCTATTCCAGCCTCGCCTACCTGACGCAGTTGCCCGTCGAGTACCTGAAGATCGACCGCTCCTTCGTCAATGAGGTGTGCTGCGACCCCAACAGCGCCGCCGTCGCCCGCGCCATCATCGGACTGGCCCACAGCCTGCAACTGACGGTGATCGCCGAGGGCGTCGAAACCGAGGCCCAGATGCACTTCCTGCGCAAGCTCGGCTGCGACGAAATGCAGGGCTTCCTGTTCAGCCGGCCCTTGCCGGCGGCGCAGTTCGCGGCGCTGCTGGCGGAAGGACGGCGTGTCGCCTTTGGTGACCGGGCGGTAGCCGAGACCCTGCTGCTGGTCGACGACGAAATCGCCATCCTGAACTCGCTGAAACGGCTGCTGCACCGCGAGGGCTACCGCATCCTGACCACCACCGACCCCATGGAGGGCCTGCAAATGCTTGCCAGCAACGAAGTCCAGGTGATCATTTCGGACCAGCGCATGCCGCGCATGTCGGGGACCGAATTCCTCAGCCGGGTCAAGAGCATCCATCCCCAGACCATACGCATGGTGCTGTCCGGCTATGCCGACCTGCAAAGCGTCACCGACGCCGTCAACCACGGCGCGATCTGGCGCTTCCTGACCAAGCCGTGGGACGGCGACGACCTGCGCAAACAGATCCGCGAGGGGTTCCGCGAGCATGTTCTGCGCCACGGCGACCGCGAGCTCACGCCCTGACCGGAGGATGCCATGATCGACCCGCCCATCGCCACTGCGACGCCAGCCGAAAAGCCGACCTTGCTCCTGGTCGACGACGAGGAAAGCATTCTTTCCTCGCTCAAGCGCCTGCTGCGCCGCGAACCCTACCAGGTGCTCACCGCCGTCGGCGGCGAGGCCGGCCTCGACGAACTGGCGCGACGCCGGGTGGATGTCATCGTCTCCGACCAGCGCATGCCGAACATGAGCGGCGTCGAGTTCCTGCGCCAGGCCAAGGACCTCTATCCGGACACGGTGCGCATCGTGCTTTCGGGCTATGCCGACCTGCAAAGCATCACCGATGCCATCAATGAAGGCGCGATCTACAAGTTCCTCTCCAAACCCTGGGAGGACGAGGCGCTCAAGGCCGAGATCGCGGACGCCTTCCGCGGCAAGGCGCTGCGCGACGAGAACCGCCGCCTGGGCCAGCAGTTGAAGACCGCCAATGCCGAACTGGTCCGCGTAAACCTCGAGTTGCAGCAGGCGCTGGACACGCAGCGCCTGCGCGCGGCGCTGGGCGAGGCAGCACTGGCCGCGACGCAGGAGATCGTAAATTGCGTGCCGCTGCCTATCCTGGGCGTGGATACCGACGGCCTGCTGGTATTTGCCAACGCCACTGCCGCCCGCCAGTTGGCGCAGCGCGCGCTGCTCGGCGTCGGCGTGGCCGACGCGTTGCCGCCCGTGGTCGCCGAGCTGATCGCCGCCGGCCGGGGCGAGACGACGCTGGCAATGGACGAAGGCGCGTTTCGCCTGAGCTGCCACGCGGTCGAATCGATCATGCAGCAGCGCGGCTTTCTGCTGATCTTCATGCCGGAGGATGGGCCATGAACACCGAAGCTTCGATCTCCCTTGCCCTGGACGGGGTAGTGCCCGGCACACGGCTGGCGGAGGATGTCCGCGCCGGCGACGGCCAGGTGCTGCTGACCGCGGGAACCGTGCTCACCGAAGCCGCGCTGGAGAAGCTCGCCGCCCGCGGCATTGCCACGCTGGCGGTGGCGCGCCCGTGCGACGAGGTCGAACTGCAGGCGGCGCGCGAAGCCCTGGAGCTGCGCCTGCGGCAGCTGTTCCGCCACTGCGACCTGGAACACCCCGACGCCGCCGCGCGCCAGCTGTTCGAGGCCGTGCTGGCACATAGACTGGAGGACATCCGATGAACGTGCCCAGCCTGGACCGGATCGTCGGCGGTCTGCGCGCCCTGCCCTCGCTGCCGACCGTGGTAGTCGATCTGCTGCAAACCCTGAACGACGAGGATGTCGACATCGACCGCCTGGCGCATGGCATAGGCAACGACCAGGCGCTTGCGGCGCGCACGCTGCGGGTCGCCAATTCGCCCTTCTACGGCGTGCAGGGCAGGATCGACTCGATCGCCGAAGCCATCACGGTACTTGGTTTCATCAACGTCCGTTCGCTGGTGGCCACTGCCGGACTGGCCACCGCCTGGCCCGCCAGCGCCGGCGCCGGCATCGAGGCGGGCAACTTCTGGCGCCATTGCCTGGCGGTGGCCTGCGGCGCCCAGGCGCTCGCCGCGCATGCCGGCATGCGTGGGGAAGCCCTGTTCCTGGCCGGCCTGCTGCACGACATCGGACGCCTGGTGCTGGTCGCCACCCACCCCGACATCGTCGCCGAGATCACGCGGCGGCGCGATGCGGACGACTGCCTGCTGGTCGAAGCCGAGCAGGCCGTGCTCGGCTTCGACCACGCGCAGATCGGCAGCGAGTTGTGCCGCCACTGGCGCATCCCGGACTCCATCGCCGACGCGGTGGCACGCCATCATTGCGTGAATCCGGTGGCGCCCGGCACGGCCGCCGACATGGCGGACATCGTACATCTTGCCGATGTCATTGCGCATGCCCTGGATCTGACGGGGGGTCCGCTGGCCATGGTGCCGACACCGCAGGATGCGGCCTGGCGCCGGGTCGGGCTGGACCGGGAAGCGCTGGCCGCGGTACTGAAAAGGACCGAGCGGCAATTCGATGGCATGACCAACATACTGGGGTGACCATGAACGATCAAACCACGGCAGACCCGGCCACGACATTCTCCATGGCCCAATTGACGGCGCTGGTCGAGGCCATGCCCAGCGCCATTGCCGCCCACGCCGGCGCGGAACTGGTCCTAGTCAATCAGGCGATGTGCGAACTGACCGGCTACAGCCGCGAAGCGCTGCTGGCGATGAAATTCTGGGAGCTGTTCCAGCCGCGCCTGCGCGACGCGGTCAAGGCGCGCGGCCAGGCGCGAATGCAGGGGATGGCCGTGCCGGCGCGTTACGAAGTAGCGCTGCTCACCGCGCACGGCGAGGAGCGCTGGGCCGAGATCGTGGCGACCTTGATGCATGTCGAGGGACGCGACATCGCCTTGGGCAGCTATCTCGACACCACCGAACGCCGGCGCGCCGAGACCCTGCAGAATCGAGCCAAGCAGGTGCTGGCGCAGATCATCGACGGCAATCCGGTGCCCACCTTCGTCATCGACAAGGACCATCTGATCACGCACTGGAACAAGGCCTGCGAACAGATCCTCGGCATCAAGGCCGCCGATGTCCTGGGCACCCGCAGCCAGCAGCGCATCTTCTACGACCGCGAGCGCCCGACCATGGCCGACCTGATCGTCGACGGCGGCATGGAAAAGCGCATCAGCGCGCTGTATGCCGACAAGCGCCTGACGCGCTCGCAGCTCGTCGCGGGCGCCTACGAGGCGGAGGATTTCTTTCCCCATTTCGGCGAACAGGGCTGCTGGCTGTATTTCGTCGCCGCGCCGCTCACCGACCCCGAAGGCCGCGTCACCGGGGCCGTGGAAACGCTGCAGGACTTCACGGAACAGCGCTTTGCCGAATCCGAGCTGATCAAGTCCAAACGCGAACTGGAGCAGCTCGCGGCCATGCGCGGCGAGCAGTTGCGCGAGGCCACGCGCGAGCTCGAGGCGGACGTCGCCCGCCGCGAAGAGGCAGAGGCCGAACTGACGCGTCAGCTCGCCGAGCTTTCGGCCCTGCATGCCGACCTCAAGCAGGCCCAGCAGCAATTGGTGCAGTCGGAAAAGCTGGCGTCGATCGGCCAGCTCGCCGCAGGGGTGGCACACGAAATCAACAACCCGATAGGCTTCGTGCAATCCAACCTGGGCTCGCTGGAACGCTACTTCGAGCACATCCTGAAGCTGCTGGAGGGCTACCTCGAAGGCGAAGTCCTGCTAGGCGAGGCCTTCCGGGGCCATCCGGACGGAGCCGCCCTGATCGCACGGCTGAAGCAGCTGAAGCAGGACGCCGAACTGGACTACCTGAAGGATGACATTCCGGAACTGCTCAAGGAATCGCGCGACGGGATCGTCCGGGTCAAGAAGATCGTCGCCGACCTCAAGGATTTTTCGCGGGTCGACACACGGAACGAATGGGAATGGGCGGACCTGAGGACAGGCCTGAATTCGACGCTGAACGTAGTCAACAACGAAATCAAGTATCGCGCCGACGTGGTCAAGGACTACGGCGAACTGCCGAATATCCGCTGCCTGCCCTCGCAGCTCAACCAGGTGTTCATGAACCTGCTGGTGAATGCGGCGCAGGCGACGCCGGAGGGAAAGCACGGCACCATCACCCTGCGCTGCGGGACGCAGGCGGACGGCGTCTGGGTGGAAATCGCCGACACCGGCGCGGGCATTCCCGAGGAAAACCTGCAACGCATTTTCGATCCCTTCTTCACCACCAAACCCATCGGCAAGGGAACGGGGCTGGGGCTGTCGCTGTCCTACGGCATCATCCAGAAGCACGGCGGCAAGATCGAGGTGAACAGCGAACTCGGCGTCGGTACCCGCTTTCGCATTTCGCTGCCGATCGAGCCGCCCGAAGCCGATGCGCAGGGCCAGGACGGCGCCGACCGCGGACGCTAGGGTGCGCCGCCGGCCGGCTTCTCGCGCGCATCGTAGGCCGACAGGCTGACGCCGGCGGCGGCCAGGTGCTCGCGCAGGTAGCGGATGTCGCTGCGGCCCATCTCGTTGCCGTGGTGCGGATGGTGCACCGTGAATTCGTGGCGGTTCAGGATGACGCGGAAGCGCGCGCCGTGTCCGGGTTCGACCACGGCGCCAAGGTGATTCAGCAGCGACTCGACTTCGCGCCAGTGGATGTTGGCGCTGATCGGATCCTGAAAGACAGCCTGCAGGACGTTGCGGTGCTTGTGGCTCATGGTCCGGCTCCCCGAAGCGTCGGCGCCGGCGAAGGCGGCACCTCGATCAGCGAAGTATAGGCCCGCCGCGCCGCTCGGGCGTCACGCCGTCGCCGCCTGCGCACGGCGCAATCCGCGCAGCAGGGTCTCGAACAGCAACGCCGGATCGAAGGGCTTGGCGAGAAAGTCGTCCATGCCGGCTTCCAGGCAGCGCGCCCGGTCATCGGCGAAGGCGTTCGCCGTCATGGCGACGATGGGAGTCCGCGCGCATGCGGGATTCCCGCGGATGCGGCGCGTGGCGTCGAGCCCGTCCATGCGTGGCATCTGCATGTCCATCAGGATCAGGGCATAGGCCGCCGTGGCCGCCATGGCGCAGGCCCGCTCGCCATCCTCCGCCGTATCCACCGCGAGGCCGGATTCCTCGATCAGCATGCGCGCCACTTCGAGATTGACCGGTTCGTCGTCGACCACCAGGATGCGCCGGCCGGAGAAGCCAAGGCGAATCTGCTGCTCCGCATCCGTCGCGGCACCGGCGGTGCTGGCGGCGGCGGCATCTGCCCCGCGGCGCAAACGGGCGCTGAACCAGAAGCGGCTGCCGACGTTCGGCGTGCTATCGACGCCGACTTTGCCTCCCATCAGTTCGGCCAGGCGCCGCGTGATCGCCAGGCCGAGCCCGGTGCCGCCGTACTTGCGGGTGGTCGAGTTGTCGGCCTGTTCGAAGGCACCGAACAGGCGAGGAATGATTTCCGGGGCAATCCCGACGCCGGTGTCGATGACCTCGAACAGGATCGTCGCCGCTTCGGCTTCGTCGCCGCCCGAGGTGGCGCGCAGCGTGACCGTTCCCGTCTCGGTAAATTTCAGGGCGTTGTTGGCATAATTGAGCAAGGCCTGCTGCAGGCGCGTCGGGTCGCCGATGAGGCGATCCGGAAGCGAAGCGGCGTCGATTGCCAAACGTATGCCCTTGGCCCTTGCCCGCTCCGACAACATCGCACCGACCTTGTGCAGCAGACCCGGAATGTCGAGCGGCAGCGACTCCAGCTTGAACTTGCCGGCCTCGATCTTGGAAATGTCGAGAATGTCGTTGATGATCTCCAGCAGGTGCTCGGCGGCGCTATCGATGTTGTCCAGTTGATGCGCCTGCTGCGGCGTCACGCCACCACGCCGCAACAGGTGGGCCATGCCGACGATGCCGTTCATCGGCGTGCGGATTTCGTGGCTCATGTTGGCGAGGAAGGCGCTCTTGGCGATGTTCGCCGCCTCCGCCGCCTCCTTGGCCTCGGCCAGCTCGCAGGTCCGCGCCAGCACCTGTTCCTCCAGGCGGGTGCGATGCTGTTCGAGTTCCGCCTCGGTACGCAGGCGCTTGGTGACATCCCGGTCGACACCCTGGAAGCCCAGCAGGCCACCCTCGCCGTCGAAGATCGGCGAGGCATTCGATTCGAGGTTGCGGTAGCCGCCATCCGCCGCCTGCCAGCGGATCACCACGCCCTTCCAGCCTCGCCTGTCGCCGATGGCACGGCTGAGGGTTTCGGCGAACTTCATCCGGTCGTCGGGATGCACCAGTGGCAGCGGGTCGCTGCCGATGAACTCGTCGGCGGATTTGCCCAGGATGTCGAGCCCATGCTGGTTGGAGTAGATGTGATGTCCCTCCAGGTCGGTGGCCCAGACCCAGTCGGCGGAGTTTTCCGCCAGGTTGCGATAGCGCTCCTCGCTTTCGTGCAGCAGGACGTTGCGCAGGTCGACCGTACGCAGCGCACCTGCCGCCGTGGCTTTCAGTGCGACCACGGCCGCCAGTACTTCCTCGATCTCGTCGCGTGCCGCAAGCGCCGCCGGAGCCTGCCGGGGCGGGGAACGACGCAACTCGTCGGGGGTCACGTTGGTCAGTTCCTCGGCTATCACCCGCAGCCGCCGGCGCACGATCTCATGGTAGATCATCACCGACAGCACCACGATGAGCAGCATCAGCACGGCGTTGGCACCGAAGCTGATCAGTCCGTGACGCAGGTATTCGGCGCGGATTTGCCGCAGATCGGTGATCAGCGACAGCCTGCCGACCTCCCGCTGCCGTTCGCCGTCCCGGTGATAAAGGGCAATGCCATGTTCCAGGATCTCGCCGGCCGGCACCGGCTGGCCCAGCCGCAGTTCGGGCAGGCCAGGCTGTTGCAGGACCACGAGATGAACCTCGGGCAGGCGCGAAAGCCCGTTTACCTGCAGCATCACCTGTTCCTGGTCGAAGGCCCGGAGGCTCTTTTCCAGCGCCGGCGTCGAGAACCGGGCAACTGCCGCCAGATGCTGCTCCAGGTGATCGAGTCGCACGCGATAGCTGAACCAGGCTTCCGCCGCCGACACCAGCAGCGAGGTAGCGCCACCCACCAGCAGCGCCCATGACAGCACGCGTCGCGTCAGGCGGCTGTCGAGTCCGAGGAAGTCGCGGTTGCGCCTTGAGAACATGGTGTCGGCGCCGCCTATTCCGCCTTGAGTGCTCCAAGTCGCCTGCTGCGCACCAGGGCGACGCCATCGGCCGGGGGGTACAGCGGCGTGTTGTTGGTGCTGACCGTGATGGTCGGCTTGTCGGCGCGCACCGCCGAGACCAGGCCAAGGAACAGCGCAAGGAGCAGGAATGACTTCGACCGCATATGGGTGGACTCCAATCGATCCGACATCACGGACAGGCCCCGCCAGTACGCGCGATCATCTCACGCCTACCACCATGGACATATCGGTGATTCGCGCAGCGAACTGCGGAATCTACGTAGCCGGCAGGGCCAGCGCCCGCCCGCCCGCCGGAGCTTGTGAAGAAATCGCAGCGAGCGGGCCGCAGCGGGGCGCGGCCGGAGCGCAGCTACCGGAGCGTATGTGGTTATACGCGAGGATAGCGAGCACCGCCCAAGCCCCGATCCGGCACGCGCAGTAGATTTATTCACAAGCTCTCAGTGGCTGGTACCTTCCGAACGGTTGATCTTGTTGTACAGGTTGTACTTGCCGACCGGCTTGTCCATCGGGATGCGCTTGACTTCCTTGAAACTCGCCGCGTCGAACACGATCAGCGCGCCGCCATCCGCCTTGCGCTCCCACAGGCTGGCCAGCACGTATTTGCCGTCGCGCGTGAACTCGACATGGGCCAGGGTCTTGCCCGGATTCGTCTTCACCTCAGCGACCTTTTCCAGCGTGCGCTTGTCGATCACCTGCAAGGTGTCCTTGCCCTTCGACATCATCGAATCGGTCCACGCGTAGGGCGTGTTCTCGTGGCTGCGCATGAAGAAACCGGGGCCCAGCGTGGGAATGGTCGCAAGCGTCTGCCAGTTCTTCATGTCGATCACCGTCACCAGGCCCTCCTTGAGATTGGGCGTGGCCATCACCGTGCGTTCGGCACCGCCGGGCGGCGCGTACTTCCAGGTGATGCCGGAACCGAGGTGCGGCATGCCGGGCAGCTTGAGGTCGGCGATTTTCTTCCTCACGTCGAGGTGCACCACCTGGCCACGGCCGGCCTCGCGACTCGACCCCATGAGTTCGGCATAGTCCTGGGTGAAGAAGAAATCGTCCAGCGGTTCGGCAAGGAAGGTCCGCCGCGGATTGAGGAAGCCGGGAACGAAGCTGCCCTCCTTGTACTTGAAGTCGTGGATCATGCCGACCGGAATGTCGTCGGCCTTGGGGTTGTAGCTGATCTCCCAGACCTCGGGCACGTCCTTCAGCGCGGCGACGAAGCTCTGGCGCGGTGCGGCGTCATAGACGGCGGAAACGCGCGAGCTTTCCTTGTGCTCCTTGTTCCACACCTCGTGCACCTTGAGCAGATTGAGGTCGGCATCGAGCAGCACCAGGGTGTGCGGCAGGTAATTCGCCACCGCCAGGACCTTGCCGTCGCCCGAGACGGCGACGTTGCGGGTGTTGATGCCGGCGCGGATCTCGGCCACCACCTTGAGGTTCCAGATGTCGAACTTGCTGATCCAGCCGTCGCGCGACGCAAAGAAGACGTAGCGACCATCCGGCGTGAACTTCGGCCCGCCGTGCAGCGCATAGCGGCTGGGGAAGCGGTGGATGGGTTCCAGCTTGTCGCCGTCGAGCAGCGTGACATGGTGGTCGCCGGTCTCGACCACGATGAACAGGTTCATCATGTCCACGCCCTTGAACAGCTCGGCCGGCTTGCCCGGCAGGCTGCCCGGCGCGTGATGCACCAGGCGCGAAGCCTGGATGTCGGCCTCGGTAAAAGTCGGCGCTGGCGACACGGCGGTATAGATGTAGTCGGCCAGCGCGGCGACCTCTTCCTGCTTCAGGCGATCGGCAAAACCGAGCATCTGCGTTGCCGCGCGGCCCTCGGTGATGAGCTTGACGGCCTCCGGCTTGCGCAGGCGCGCGAGGCTTTCGGGCAGCAGCGCCGGGCCGGTGAGGCCGAGGCGCCCGGGACCGTGACAGGCCGCGCAATGCTGCTGGTAGAGGGCGGGGGCGTCGGCGGCCAGCGCCGTGCCAAATCCTGCGCACAGGAGGGCCAGGCCGCCAAGCCACGTCAGCCGGCGCAACACGAGTTCAGTCATCGCATTCATGCTTATCCACCCCAAAAAAATCCGATTTCATTCAGCCGTCGCCGCTGGCGATTTTTTCCAGCGCCGCGATATCGCCCCGGAAATATCGCTTGCCGCTGGCGCCGTGTCCCTTGTAAAGGATTCCCAGGCGGACGAACTCCGAGGTCACCCGACTTACGGTCTCGAAGGTGACCCCAAGTATCGCCGCCATGTCCTCGCCCGGAAAGCGCAAGATGCGGTCGCCACGATCGAGGCGCAGCTTCAACAGCATGCGGGCCAGCCGCACGCGCGCCGGCATGGCACCGCCGACGATCTGCGCCAGCCAGTTCTGTGCCTCGCTCAACGCCGTCTGGGATCGTTCCATCAGGCGCATTTGCAGCGTCGGGTGGCTATCGATGAACTTGAGGAAATACGGCATGGGAATCCGGCAGGCGCGCACGTGGTCGATGGCGATCGCCGAGTACTCGTGACTGGCGCGGAAAATCGATTCGAGCCCGGCGACGTCGCCGGGCAACAAAACGCGCACGATGCGCATGCTGCCGCCGGGTTCCAGATGCACCATTTTCACCGCCCCGATGCGCAGGCAGAACACCGCCTCGGCCACATCGCCCATCGCGAACAGGGATGCGCCGGCCTCGAATTCGAAGTCATCGATCCCGGCATGGAAGTCGATCAGTTTTTCCAGGGTGACCTCGCTGCATACCATGTCGCGGCGGAGAGCGCAGGCGTTGCAGTTGCTGCGGCCCTGGCAGCGGATCTGTGGCGGGGTCTTGATCATGAAAAGGGATACTGAACGATCGCTCTGGCAAACCCGTGGGGAAGGATCGCTGCAACGGTATTGCGATCACTCCAATAACGATCCGGATTTTACCAGTCCCGACTTTTGCCGAAGCCGGGCCGTTGTTGCTGAAGCGTCCATCGTCGATGCGCGCCCGGCGATGCTCCCTGCGATCCATGCCGCAAAACGGGCACTTCGGGTACCTCTCGAATGTCCGGTCTAGCGGATCGGCAGCGGTCGCCCTTCTCGGCGTGAACCGCGCCGGCGGGCCGCATCCTTGATCGCCGTCAACCAGCCGCGCAAAGCCCGATGCCTGCGACATCGTGTCGCGCGGCAATTGGTCGCATGCGGCTATTTGCCACACCCGCCCCGACGGACCCGACACCAAAATGCGCGCTCTGCCTTTGCTACCCCATGTTCCGGAGATTTGCATGTCCTGCACCCCGTCACCCTTGCCGCGCCCCGGTCGGCGGGCCGCCGCCGTGGCGCTCGCCGCCGCGTTTTCGGCGGCAAGCCCCGCACCGTGGGCGCAACAGCCCCTGCTGTCCGAAGTCACCGTCACCGGCACGCGCGAGGCCACGCCGCTGGCGGAAGCGTCGGCATCGGTCGGCGTCATCGACGCCGGCAGCATCAAGCTGACCGCGCCTGCGCACCCACAGCAACTGCTCGGGCAGATTCCCGGCGTGGCGGTGAATGTCACCAACGGCGAAGGCCATACCACAGGCATACGGCAGAAGATCGGCACGGACCCCGTCTACCTGTATCTGGAAGACGGCATACCGACGCGAGCCACCGGCTTCTTCAACCACAACGCGCTCTATGAGATCAACCTGCCGCAGGCCGGCGGCGTGGAAGTGGTGAAGGGCATCGGCTCGGCGCTGTATGGCTCGGACGCGATCGGCGGCACGGTCAACATCCTCACCCGCGCGCCAAACCGTGACAGCGGCGCCGAGCTGTCCGGCGAGGTCGGCAGCCATGGCTGGCATCGGCTGCTGGGCAGCGCCAACAGCGGGCGGCAGGTCAAGGGTGCGCTGCGCGCCGATGTCAATCTCTCGCACACCGGCGGCTGGCGCGACCAGACCGCCTACGACCGGCGGAGCGTAAATCTGCGCTGGGACCATTCACCCGCCAACGACACCGCGCTGAAGGCCATACTCGGCTACACCAGGATCGACCAGCAGACCGGCGCGAACTCGGCGCTGACCCCGTTCGAGTATGAAAACACGCCGACCGTGAATGCGCGGCCGGTGGCCTACCGCAAGGTCGAAGCGCTGCGGATCTCGGCCAATCTCGACACGGACCTCGGCAACGACACGCTGCTCTCGCTCACGCCCTACTTCCGGCACAACAGCATGGACCTCAACGGTTCCTACAACTTCAGCACCGCCGCGACCGGCGATCCACGGATCGAAAAGACAAACGTGAACTCACTGGGCTTGCTGCTGAAATGGCGCAGGGACTTTGCGGGGGCCATGCGGCCGAGGCTGATCGCCGGCCTCGACCTTGACTACAGTCCCGGAAAGCGGATCGAAGATGCATTGAGCTTCACCGGATGCAACGTGGCCGGCACGGCGACCAGCGCCCAGAAGTTCACCTGCTATGCCGTGGGTCCGCGCATCTACGACTACGACGTAAGCTATCACAGCGCCTCGCCCTATCTGCATTTCGAGTTTTCTGCGGCGGAAAACCTGCGCCTGACGGCGGCGCTGCGCTATGACAGCATGGGCTACAAGGCCAGCAACAACCTGGCCGCAGGCGATCTGGTGTTCGGCGCCAAGCATTACTGGCAGAACGCGGGCAGTTCGCGGTCCTTCTCCAGGGCCAGCCCCAAGCTGGGGGCGAACTTTGCCCTGACTTCCGCCACCCACGTCTATGCCTCCTACAACCAGGGCTTTCGCGCGCCCGGCGAAGGCAACCTGTTCCGCGCCGGGCACGATACGACGGCGGCCCGGGCCCAAACCAGGGCCACCGACGCACTGCAACTTCAGCCGATCGTGGCGGAGCAGTATGAACTCGGGCTGCGGGGAGATGCTGGCGGCTGGAGCTACGACCTGACCGCCTATTCGCTGAACAAGGACAACGACATCCTCAGCCAGCGCGATGCCGCCAACCAGACCACGGTATCCACCAACAACGGCAGCACCAAACACCAGGGGGTGGAACTCGGCTTGGGCAAGGCGCTCGGCAATCAATGGCGCCTTGACCTGGCCTGGTCGCATTCCAGGCATTTCTACGAAACCTGGATCACCAACCAGTTCACCGGCGCCAACCTGAACGGCAAGGAAATCGAATCCGCGCCCCGGCAGCTCGGCAATGCACGCCTCACCTGGAGTCCGGCGCCGGGCACCACGGCCCAGCTCGAATGGGTGAAGATGGGCTCCTATTGGCTCGATGCGGCGAACACGGGGAAATACGCCGGACACGCGCTGTGGAACCTGCGCGCCAGCCATCGCTTGTCGAAGGGCTTGTCGGTCGCCGCACGCATCATGAACCTGGCAGACAAGCGCCATGCCGACAGCGCGGGCGGGACAGGTGCCGCGCCGACCCTGTCACCGGGCCTGCCGCGAACCCTGTATGCCGGCATCGAGGCGGCGTGGTGAAGTACTTACTTGCCGCGATCGCCTTCACCTGGACAGCGGCACTTGCCGCCCATGAGGGGCATGGGGATACGCCACGGGTGGCGGCCAAGGCGGCGCGGCCCGCCAAGCCGGGATTGGCGATCGGCGCCGCGGTATCACCCGGCGGACTGTTGTGGGTGGTCGGGCTGAATCCCGATGGCAGGCTGTTTGTCCGCACCAGCACGGACCTCGGCCTCACGTGGAGCGATGCGCAACTGCTCGACAGCGGAAACGACAGGATCGCCGCCGATGGCGAGAACCGGCCCAAGATCGCCTTCGGGCCGCATGACCGGGTGGTGATTTCCTATACCCAGCCGCTGGCCAAGCCCTACACCGGCGAAATCCGCATGCTGCGCTCGGACGATGGCGGCAAGAGCTTTTCCGCGCCACTCACCATCCATCGCGACCGCCAGCTGATCACCCATCGCTTCGAGTCGCTGGCTTTCGACCGTGCCGGCGTGCTGCATGTGGTCTGGATCGACAAGCGCGACCAAGTGCTGGCCGCGAACGCGGCTGGCACCGCTTCCGCGAAGAGCGCCTATGCCGGCGCGGCCATCTACCGCAACGAGTCGCGCGATGGCGGCCTCAGCTTCGGGCCCGACATCAAGCTCGCCGACCACAGCTGCGAGTGCTGCCGCATCGCCGTGGCGCCAACGCCCGAGGGCGGGCTGGCGGCGATGTGGCGCCATGTGTTCGAACCCAACGTCCGCGATCACGCCTTCGCCATCCTCGGCGGGGACAAGGCTCCGGTGCGCGCCAGCTTCGACGACTGGAAGCTCGATGCCTGCCCCCATCACGGACCGGGGCTCGCTGCCTCGACCCAGGGCGGCTACCACGCGGTCTGGTTCGGCGAAAAGGCCGGCCGCGCCGCCGTTCGCTACGGTCGGCTGTCGCCCGTGGGCTCACCCGAGGGCGAGGCGCGGGAACTGCCCGACCCACGCGCGGAACATGCCGATGTCGTCGCCTCCGGCCGCCAGGTGGCGATCGCCTGGCGCAGCTACGACGGTACGCAGACCCGCCTGCGGGCCTGGGTGTCGGCCGACGACGGCGCCCACTTTGCCCTGCGCGAACTGGCAACCAGCAGCGATGAAAACGATCACCCGCGCATGCTGGCGACGCCCGCGGGCATCCGCGTCCTGTGGCGCACCGCAAGGGAAATCCATGTCCTGCCGATCTCTCCTTGAGCGCCGGGTGCGGCCGCTCGCCGTCCTCGCCGCGCTGCTTGCGCCAATCGCGCCGGCAGGCGCCGCGCCGCAGGCCGTGCTTGGGTTCGGCGCCAACACCTGGCGCGAGCTGGCCCATACGAAGGGGCACCCGCGGGTGGTGGTGTTTTCGACCACGGATTGCGTGCACTGCCCCAGGGTGATCGACCAGCTCGCGGCAGCCATGCGCCAATCGAATTCCCGGGCGCGGCTCGCGGTGGTGGTGATGGACGGCGCCGGCCAGGAAGCGGATCTGATCAAGGATCGCCACTACCGCGGAGCCCACGCCTTGTATGCCTTCGATGGCGACGCGCAGGCCTTGCGCCATACGGTGAATCCGGACTGGCGCGGGCTGACGCCCTACGTCGCCCTGATCCCCGCCAAGGGGACGGCGCGCTTCCATGCCGGGTCGCCTGCGGCGCATGTCCTGCGCGAGTTTCTGCGTCCTTGAAGCGGGATCCGGATGAAATTGCAACTGGCATGGGACAAGCTCACCGGGGTGACTCTGGTAGCCGCCATGCACGTCGCCGCCCTTTGGGGCCTGTGGCAGCATCGGTTGATCCCGGGCCCCGATGAAACGGCGGCGCTCTTCGTGAACTTCATCGCCCCCCCGGCGCCGGCGAAACAGGAAGCGCCGACGCGCCCGCCGCCCCAGGCTCGCCCCATCGAGAAGCCGCAGCCGCGCCAGATTGTCGCCGAGAGCCCGACACCCGCCCCCGCCGATTACATCGCGCCGCCGCTCACCCCCACGCCGGCGCCGGCGATCGAAGCCCCGCCCGTCACCTTGCCGGCCGGCCCGGTCGTCATGGCCGCGGAGCTCTCGGTGGCCTGCCCCGAGCGTCCCGCGCCGGGCTATCCGCCGCTGTCGCGCCGCATGGGGGAAGCCGGCATCACGGTGCTCAAGGTTGAGCTCGATGAGCGAGGCCAGGTTGTCGCTGCCAGCGTGGCAAGCGGCAGTGCTTATCCGCGGCTCGACGAAGCCGCCCTTGCCGCCGTGAAGACCTGGCGCTGCACCCCGGCGCGGCGCGACGGCCGGCCGGTGCGCGCCGTCGCGTTGCAGCCCTTCAAATTCGTACTGCAAGGAAATTGATCCCATGGAACAAGGCCTGGGCTTTGCCCACTTTCTGTCACAGACCGACGGTGTCGGCCGCGGCGTGCTGGCCGTGCTGCTGCTGCTCTCGGTGGCAAGCTGGTACCTGATCGTCTCCCGCGCGCTGGGCAACTGGCTGGCCAGGCGGCGCGCCGATGCCTTCGTGCAAGGCTTCTGGCAGGCGCGCTCGCTGGATGAGGTCGCCGCCATGCTCCAGGATGGCACCGACAATGCCTTTGCCGCGCTGGCCGATGAAGCGCTCAAGGTCCGCGCCCAGGGCGGCGAAGGCAGGCTGGCGGCGGCCGGTGGCATCGGCGAGTATCTGACCCGGACGCTGAACAACGCCGTGGATTGCGAAGCGGCCGACGCCGAGCACGGCCTCACGATACTGGCCTCGGCCGGTTCGGCGGCCCCCTACATCGGACTCTTCGGCACGGTCTGGGGCATCTACCACGCGCTGGTGCAGATCGGCATGAGCGGCCAGGGTACGCTCGACAAGGTGGCCGGCCCGGTGGGCGAGGCCTTGATCATGACGGCGCTGGGGCTGGCGGTGGCGATCCCTGCCGTGCTGGCCTATAACGCCTTCAACCGGCGCAACCGGATATGGCTGGCGCGTCTGGAATCCTTCGCCCATGAGCTCTACGTCCTGCTGGCGGTCAAGCATGGCCAGGGCTGATATTTCCCGCCGGCACCACGGCGCGCCCGTGGCCGACATGAACGTGGTGCCGCTGGTGGATGTGATGCTGGTGCTGCTGGTGATCTTCATCGTCACCGCGCCGCTGCTGACCCATGCGGTGAAGATCGACCTGCCCAGGGCGGCGTCCGCCGCGAACATCACCCGGCCGACGCACATCGAGTTCGGCATCCGCGAGGACGGCAAGCTGTTCTGGAACGGTGAGCCCGTGCCCCTGGCCGAACTCGCCACGCGCTTCGGCGCCGAGGCGCAGCGGCAGCCGCAGCCCGAACTGCACCTGCGCGCCGATCGCAAGGCGCGCTACGAAAGCGTGGCCCAGGTGATGGCCCTGGCCGCCAGGGCGGGCTTGCTCAGGATAGGCTTCGTCAGCACGCCGGAGGAATACGCCGCGGCTCGCGCCTGCCCGCTGCCGCGCCAGGAGTCGGCGCTGGCGGAACGGCGATTACGGCGCACCGCGCGGCAAAACCTCACCCGAGGTCAAACGATGTCGATTTCCTCGTCGCTGAGGTAGCAGCCGGGGTCCTCCGCCCAGGCGTCGCCCGTCAACTGCTGGGCGCGCACCCGCGTGTTGCCGCCGCAGATGGCGAAGTGGGCGCAGGCGCCGCAGCGTCCGCCGACCTTGCGCGGCCGGGCCTTGAGGCTGGCCAGCAGCGGATCGGAGAGGTCGTTCCAGATCGTGCCGAAATCGCGCTCGCGTACATTGCCCAGCGAGTAATGCCACCACATGGTGTCGGGATGGACGTTGCCGAGGTTGTCGATGTTGGCGACATTGACGCCGCTGGAATTTCCGCCCCATTGCTGCAACCTGGCGCGGATGCGCTCGACTTCGTGCGGAAAGCGGCGCCGCAGCCAGTAGAGCAGATATACCCCGTCGGCATCGTTGTTGCCGGTGGTGAATTCCTTTTGCAGGCCGCGCTCCCGGTAGTCCCAGCAGGTGTCGAACAGCAGGTCCATGGCGCTGCGCGTCATCTGGTGCAGGGCGTCGTCCTTGCGGTTCTTGTTGCCGCGCCCGGCGTAGTTGAGGTGCGAGAAATAGAAGCGGGCTATGCCCTCGTCCTCGACCAGCTTGAGCAGGCCGGGCAGGTCCTGGTGGTTGTCCTGGGTCATGGTGTAGCGCACGCCGACCTTGAGCCCGGCGTCGCGGCACAGGCGGATGCCGGCGAGCGACTTGTCGAATGCACCCTGCATGCGACGGAACCTGTCGTGCGTCGCACCCAGGCCGTCGAGGCTGATGCCGACGTAGTCGTAGCCGATGGCCCTTATCCTTTCGCACATCGCGGCGTCGATCAGCGTGCCGTTGGAGGACAGCGCGGTGAAGAAACCCATGGCCTTGGCGCGCGCCGAGATCTCGAAGATGTCGGGCCGCAAGAGCGGCTCGCCGCCGGAAAGGATCAGCGCCGGGACGCGAAAGGCCTTGAGCTGGTCCATCACGGCGAAGATTTCCGCCGTGCCCAGCTCGCCGGCGAAGTCCTTGTCGGCCGAGATCGAATAGCAGTGCTTGCAGGTCAGGTTGCAGCGGCGGATCAGGTTCCAGATCACCACCGGCCCGGGGGCGGGTTTGGCAACTGAGCGCACCGGCCCCGGCGGCGGCGGCGCGGCGATTTCCTGCATGAACTGGGAGATGCGGAACATGGCCTCACTCTAGCTCCGCCGGCGCCGGCGGCGCCTTGACAGCTGTCAAGCTCCGGCCGGCCCGGCGCGCCTCATTTCCGGACGGGCGCCGGTTCGCAGGGAGTGCCGGGAGTATCCAGGCTGGCGAGAAAGGCGGCCATGCTTTGCAGTTGGTCGTTCTTGTATTTCGCGATGGTCTTGACCATGTCCGGGTCGCCGTTCTGCCGGTAGCCATCGCGGATGTCCTGCATCTGGCGCAACAGGTAACGGTAGTGCTGTCCGGCGACGACGGGATAGCGCTTCTCCTTGTTGCCCTGCCCGCTCGCCTGGTGGCAATCGGCGCACTCGCGGGCAAACATCTGGCGCCCCCTGGCGATCTGCTCCGCCGCATCCGGCAGGGTATAACGGCCATTGCCGGGAGGAATGCAGAGGCTTTCGATATACGCGGCAACATTGGCGATATCGCGCGGATCGCGCAGTTCCTTGACGAAACCGTGCATGCTGGGGTTGTCGCGAACCTGGGCGCGTATGTCGGCAATCTGCTTGATCAGCACCGTCGCGTGCTGGCCGGCCAGTTTCGGGTAGCCGCCATCGCGACGGCCGAAACCTGACGGCAGGTGACAGGCGCTACAGACCTCGTAGGCGAGCTTGCCGGCAGCGGCATTCCCCCCGTCGGCAAGCGCCAGCGCGCGTTCGGCTTCGGCTGCGGCCGGCCCCTTTGCCCGCGCCGAGGTCTGCGACGGATGCGGCACCGGGTCCGCTGCGCAGGCGCCCAAGCCAAGCACCATGGCCAGGAGCAGGGAATATTTGGACAAGGACATGCTTTCTCCGTGCAGACGAGTTTCCGGACGCGCAATGGTCGCATATTGGCGCCTGTTTTGGATCAATGCCGGATCCTGACCAAGGGTTAACATCGGTGCTTGCGGAAGGAGAACCCGACGTGAACATTTCCACCCGAATCGGCGGACTGGCGATACTGATCCTCGCCGGCCTGCTACCCCCCGCCCATGCGGCCGAGACACTGCTGGGCATGAACGAGCAGCCGATCCACGACGCCGCGCGCATGGGCAAGCGGCAGGAGGTGGAAGCCATCCTCAAGGCCACACCGAAGGCGCGCGACGCCCGCACGCCGCTGGGCATCACGCCGCTGCACTATGCGGCGATGAACGAGGACAGCGGCCCGCTCAGGGCCCTGCTCGCCGCCGGCGCCGCGGTCAATGCGCGCGACGGCGAAGGCCGCACGCCCCTGCACATGGCGGCCTTTTCCACCCGCAGCGCCAACGCGAAACTACTGCTCGAAGCCGGCGCCGACCCGGCGGCAAAAACCGACGCCGGGCGTGACGTGTTGAGCATGGCGCGCAAGGTGCGCGCCGACGAGGTGGCCGGCATCGTTTCGCTTTGGCTGCTCAAGGGCTGCCAGGCCGGCAAGCCATGCTGAGGACGCTCGTCGCGCTGGCGCTTGCCCTCGCCGGCGGCGGCGCCTTGGCCGCCGACGCGGCCAGGCCGGGCCTGCCGCCGATCACCGTCTACGTCCCCAGTCCCTGCCTGGCCTGCATCGACTGGGCCGACCACCTGCGCCAGGCCGGCTTCGAAGTCACGATAGAGGAAAAGGAAGCCGCCACCATGCCGCGCCTCAAGCGCTGGCTGAATGTGCCCGCCGGGCTGGAGTCGGTGCATACGGCCAAGGTCGGCAACTACTTCATCGAGGGCCATGTCCCGGCCGAGGACATCCAGCTGCTGCTGAAGGAAATGCCCAAGGCGCGCGGCCTCGCCGTGCCCGGCCTGCCGCGCGGCGCGCCCGGCCGCGAACAGTCGAACCCCTTCTGCGAAACCGCCTGCACCATCCTCGACAACGCCAGCAATGAACGCGAGGTCAGGCGCGAGGCCTACAACACCCTGCTGGTCGGACCGGACGGCAAGACCAGCGTGTTTGCGAGGCATTGAGCAGGCTCGCGCGCCTTGAATCACGGCAATATCAGCGAGCGTTTCGCGCCGCACAAGAATGTGCAGGCTGCCCAAGGGGGCGAAATCGGTCAGGATGCCAGCATTTCTGCGAAGAGCGCGCGCGCCCACTCCGCGTCTTCCCCTCGCGGTTGAGGCTCCTCGCGCTGGCGCACGCTCTGCGTGATCAGGCCATCGCCGCGCTGGCGGTAGCTGGCCTCGATGCGCAAGGCCTCGGCCGGCTCGACGTCGGTATGTACGAAGCACACGCTCTCGGGAAAAGTCGGCGCTGGCGACACGCCGTGCGCCTGCGCCGCGATGCCGTCGGCGGCAATGCGGCCCAGGCGCGCTGCCATGTGGGCGCTCTTGGGGTAGGCGCCGAACAGCGGCGAGGCGCGCCCGAGCAGGTCACCGACGATGAACACACGTTCGTCGCCGATGGCGTGCAGCCGCAGCGGGTCGAAGGCGGCCCAGTGGCCGGGCCCGCCGGCGGCATCGGTTTCCAGCAGCCCGGCCTGGCGCAGGATGTCCGGCGCCGCCTGCGGCGGGATGATGATCGCATCGTCGAAGCGGATCTCGTCGAATTCGGTTTGCAGGGACTTGGCATAGGGGTCGAGCGCCTTCACCGTGGCGTGGGTGAGGTGCTGGATTTGGTCCTGATAGCGCTCGGCGAATACGCGATTGAAGCGCTGCATGCCGCCCCCGGCATCGACCAGGATCAGCCGCCCCGGAATGCGCCGCGACTTGAGCCACCAGGCGATCATCACGGCGCGCTCGTAGGGTGCCGGCGGGCAGCGCGAAGGCCCGGGCGGCACGGTCATCAGCAGCACGCCGCCCTTGAAGTCGACCAGCTTGCGCTTGAGGGCGTCGAGTTCTCCGGCGACGTAGCCTGCCGGAAAGTCGCGCCGCACGGCCTCGATGGCGCGCGCGTCGTCGCCCAGCCAGGGCGCATAGTCGTAGCGGATGCCGGGCGCCAGGATCAGCCAGTCGTAATCGAGCACGCCCTGCGCGGTGTGCAGCCGTCGCTGCGCGCGATCGATGGCGGTGGCCTCGGCGCGCAGGTGGCGGTAGCCGACTTGCGCGGCAATGGCAGCGTGCTGCGCCGGAGCAATGACCTCGGGCGCGCGCCCGACCAGCCAGGCGTTGGACAGCGGCAGGGAGCGAAACACCGGCTCGCGTTCGACCAGCGTGACGTCGAGTTCCGGCGCGTTGCGCCGCAGGCGTGACGCCGCCGCAAGGCCACCCCAGCCGCCGCCGACGATGAGCACGCGCCCGGCGGCGCGTGGCGATAGCTGGGCGAGAGAACGCCCGGCGGCCAGCGCCAGCCCGCTGGCAAGGAAGTGGCGGCGGTCCGGCATCGCGAGCCGACGCTCAGCGTTGCTCGGCGGCGATCTCGGCCAGCAGGCGCTCGCTCATCGCGTGCGCGCCCATGCCGTATCCGAAACGCGCCAGGAAGCGCCCGCGCGGGTCGAGCAGCACCATGCCGGCGGTATGGTTCATGGTGTAGTTGTCGGCCGCGGCACCCGGTTCGCGCACCGTCTCATACTGGACGCGAAAGCTCTCGGCGGCGCGGCGCACCAGCTCGGGGCTGCCGGTAAGGCCGAGGATGCGCTTGTCGAAAGCCGCCGTGTAGTCGCGCAACACCTCGCGCGTGTCGCGTTCGGGATCAACCGTGATGAAGATCGCCTGCACCCGCCCGGCCTTGTCGCCCAGGGCTTCGAGCAGTTGCCTGACCTCCAGCAGCGTGGTCGGGCAGACGTCGGGGCAGGAAATGAAGCCGAAGCTGACGAGCTGGAAGCGGCCGCGAAAATCCTCATGGCTCACCGCCCGGCCCTGCACGTCCATCAGCAGGTAGCGCGGCAGCAGCGGCAGCGTGTCGGCCGGCGCGGCCGCGTGGCGCACATCGGCGGCCAGGGCCGGCGGCGGTGTAAATCCGGCCGCCAGCAATGCGGCGAACAGCACGCCGGTGCGGCAGGTCCGGCCCGCAGGCCTCATTGCCTGGGCGCGATCGGCAGGGCCTCGCCCAGCCGCAGGGCCAGCTGGTTGAGCTGCGCCGTGCGTTCGACCGGGTCGGCGCAGGGCTTGCCGGAGCGGGTCTGGGCGTTGAAGGCGGCGTTGGTCGCTTCTTCGTAGGCGGCGCCGAAGCGCGGGGTCTTGGGCGCATGGGCCAGCATCAGCTCGCGGGCGCGCGCCGCCGACTTCATGTCGGAACAGGCCAGTGCCGTGCCGTTGATGCCGCCGAGGTCGGTAACCGCGGCCAGGCCGGCTTCGGCGTCGGCGGCGAGGGAAGAAGTTATGTTCCCGGCGTAGCCGGGAACGGTATCCCCGTGGGACGGCGTCGAGAGTACGGCGATGGCGAACAATGATGCGAGTCGGTGAATTTTCATGCGGCTTCCTTGTTGTTGGCGTCGATTGTAGTGGGCTATTTCATGCGCGGCGCGGGATCGCGCAGGACCAGATGCGGCGAAGAGAATGGTGCCAGGCGTTCGAGGAAATCCAGCATCTCCAGCACCGGCGAGTTGCGGAAGAAGGTGGCCATCGGCGTTTCCATCCAGATGCGGTCGGCAAACAGGTAGGCTTCGTGCGGCGTATCGCCGATGCCGTCGCCGTCGCGGTCGAAGCCCTGGTATTCGTCCCAGTAGTTGTTGCGCCAGACGTTGGCGCTGCCTGCGCCGGGGGCGCTGATGCCGACGGTGGTCAGGTTGTTCTCGAAACGGTTGTCGGTGAAGCGATGGCCACCTTCCTCGCCATAGAAGAAGAGGCCGACGATGTTGTGGGCGAAGCGGTTGCCGCGCACCGTCAGCTTGCCCACCGATTCCGGCGGCGCATCGACGCGCAGGCCGACCGAGCAGTGCAGCACTTCATTGCCTTCCACCAGCGCGTCGTGGCTTTCCTTGAACACGATGCCGGCGCCGCCGCCGGTCAGGGCATGGGCGACGTGGTTGCCGCGCAGCAGCAGGTCGGGCGAATAGAGCACGATGATGCCGGTGCCGGTATGGCCGAGGTAGTTGTTCTCCACGCGCAGGCGCGGCGAAAAGATCACGTGCATGCCATAGCGGCCATCGACGAAGCGGTTGCCAGTGACGTGATTATCGGGCGAGTTGGCGAAGGTAAGGTCGCGCGCGCGCCGGAAGCGGTTGTTGTCCACCCGGTTGTCGCGGCTGTACCAGAGGCGGATCGCGTCACCGCGCATGCCAAGGTCGAGCGGCTTGCCGGTAACCTGGTTGCCGGCGATGCGCGAGCCATTGACGCGTTTGAGGTGGATGCCGAACAGCACGTCCTCGATGACATTGTTTTCGACTGTGTGGCCATCGCCTTCGAGCAGGATGCCGGCATCGACCGCGTCGTGCGATTCGCCGCTGCCGGCGATGCGCAATCCGCGCAAGCTCACGCCATTGGCATTGACGGTAAGCACCGTGCCGCGCCCGTCGCCGACGATTGCCGCCTTGCCGCCGCCATCGAGCGTGATGGCCTGGGTGACCCGCGCCGGCCCGGCATAGGCCCCCGGCGCGAGCTTCAACGTGCCCCCCGGCGGCGTGGCATCGATCAGCGGCTGCAGCGCTGGCGCCGCGAACGCGGCCGCCGCGAAAAGCGCGGCGGCAAAAGCCATGAACGGCTTCATCGACTGGCAGCTTCGGCCGGGCCGCACCCCGCGTCGCGACCGTCGCCGCGCATCAGGAAGACGAAGGCGATCGCGCCGAGGTTCATCAACAGCGCATAGACCACGCTGGGCACCGCCATCGCCGGCGAGTGGAGCACGCCGGCGGCGATGAAAATGCCGAGCCCGGCGTTTTGCAGGCCGCATTCGGTGGCCACCGCAATCCGCCCGGGCCGCCCGAGCCCCCCCGTGGCGGCGAGGGCGAATCCGCCGGCGATCACGGCAAGGTTGAGCAGCATGGCCGCCGGGCCGACGCGACCGAGATTGTCGAGCAGGACCTGACGCTGGCTGAAGAAGGTGGCCAGCACGATCAGTACGAACAGCGCCGTGGCCAGACGTCCCGCCGGACGCTCGATGCGCGCGGCGACGCCGGGTCGCCAGGCGCGCAGGCCCATGCCCAGCACGACCGGCACCGTGGTCAGCAGGAATACGCCGCGCACCATGCTGCCGAGCGGGAACTCGACCCGCGCCCCGGCATGCATGAAATGCTGCATCGACGCATCGACCACCAGCGGCACCGTGAGCACGGCGAGAATGCTGGTTACCGCGGTCAGCGAGATCGAGAGCGCCGTGTCGCCACGTGCCAGATGAGTGAGCAAACCGGAGCTGACACCGCCCGGGCAAGCGGCGAGGATCATCAGTCCGACCGCCATCTCGCCGCCAAGGCCGAACGCCAGTGTCATGACCAGCGCCGCCAGCGGCACCAGGAAAATCTGGCCAACGAAGCCGAGCAGCATCGCACGCGGACGCAGGAACACGCGGCGAAAATCGGCGACCACCAGGGTCAGGCCGAGCGAGAACATGATGAAGCCCAGCGCCAGGGGCAGGAACAGTTCGACGATGGGCAGCTTCACAACAGCAAGCCCAGGGCCAGCAGGAGCCCGAGCGCGAAGCCGGCGCGGGCCGTGTCGGCCAGCAGCAGGTTGAGCTGGGGCCCCGGCGCCGTGCGCCACAGGCGGCGCACCAGGGACAGCGACAGTGGCAGCGCCAGGAATCCGGTCAAGGCGCCGTACCGCCCGTCGCCGGCAAGCAGCAGCAGCGCGCCATACGGAGCGATCATCAGCAGCGCATAGACCCGGCGCGACATCTCGCGGCCGATCAGCACGGCCAGGGTGCGCCGGCCGCTGCGCGCATCGCCCTCGCAATCGCGATAGTTATTGACCAGCAGCACGGCCGCCGCCGGCAGGCCCACGGCGCCACCGGCAATCCACACCGCCGGCGGCAGGCCGGAAAGTTGCAGCCAATGGCTGCCGGCCACGGCGGCGAGGCCGAAGAAGGCGAGAACGAACATCTCGCCCAGCGGCGTGTGCGAAATCGGCCACGGCCCTCCCGAATACGCCCAGCCGGCCAGCAGGGAAGCGATGCCGATGACGAGTATCGGCCAGCCGCCAACCGCCACCAGATAACTGCCGCAGGCCGCCGCCAACGCGAAGCTGACCGCCGCGGCCAGACGCACGGCGCGCGGACTGGCCCAGCCGGCCGCCGTGACGCGCAGCGGACCGATGCGCTCGGGATTGTCGGTGCCGCGCTCGAAGTCGGCTGCGTCGTTGTGGAAGTTGGTGCCGACCTGGATCAGCATGGCGCACAGCAGGCTGGCCAGCAGGGGCAGCCAGGCGATGCTGCCGGCCTGGCTCCAGGCCAATGCGCTGCCGACCAGAACCGGTGTCACCGAAATGCTCAGCGTGCGCGGACGGGCCGCCGTCCACCACACGCGCCAACCGGTGGGCGGCGCGGTCGTCACGGCGGCAGGCAGTTCGGGTCTCATGGGATGGGCGGCTTCCGCTCTTGTGGCTTGCCGACTTCGGGCAAGTGCCCGAAATGAATGCAGGCAATGCCGAAGGATACATTTTCCCAGCGCACGTCCTCGAAACCGGCCTGCGCCATCATGGCGGCAAAGCCCCGCTGGTCCGGAAAACGGCGGATCGATTCGACGAGATACTGGTAGGCCAGCGGCTCGCCGGCCACCAGGGCGCCCAGGCGCGGAATCACCAGGAAGGAATACAGGTCGTAGAAGGGCGCCAGCCAAAACGCCGGTCGCGAGAATTCGAGGCAGGCGAACCGCCCACCCGGCTTCAGCACGCGGCGGGCCTCGGCCAGCGCCGCCTCGATGCGTGTGGCATTGCGCAGGCCGAAGGCCACGGTCAGCAGATCGACGCTGGCATCGGCCAGCGGCAAGGACTCGGCCTCGCCGGCCAACCACTCGATGGCCGCGCCACGCGCGACGCCCTCGCGCATCATCGGCAGGCTGGGATCGCAGACCACCACGCGGCGGCCTTCGCCGGCAAGCAGGCGGGCCACGTCCCCGGTACCGCCGGCGAGATCGACGACGAGGCCACGGCCGACGGCGACGCCGCGCGCCAGGCGGCGCTTCCACAGGCGGTGGATGCCGAAGGACATGAGGTCGTTCATCAGGTCGTAGCGCGGCGCCACGGCCTCGAAGACGCGCCGGATGCGATGCCGGCGTTCGCCGCTGCTGACCGTCTCGCGACCGAAGCTGGTGCCGAGCGCGTGGTCCGGCGGCAGCGATGCCATCAGCGCTTCAGCGCCGCCTCGGCGGCGGCATCGAGGTCGGCGCGATTCATCGCGCCCAGCTTGCTGGCGACGATCTCGCCACGGCGATTGATCGCCACGGTAAATGGAAGGCCGGCGCGGCTGTTGCCCAGCGCCTGCATCAATTCGATGCCGCCGCTCCTGGCCAGCAGCACGGTGTAGTTCATGTCGTAGGCCTTCATGAAGTCGCGCACCGATTCCGCCTTGTCTTCGAGACCGATGCCGATCACCGTCAGGCCACGCTTACCGTACTTGTCCTGGGTCTTGGCCAGCTCCGGAATCTCGACCCGGCAGGGCGCGCACCAGCGCGCCCAGAAATTCACGATCAGCGGCTTGCCGCGAAAGCTTTCGAGGGCGACCGGCTTGTCATCGCTGCTGCTGTGCTTCGCGGCGAACAGGGCGTCGCTGCCGGCGGCCTGGGCCAGTGACGAGGCGATGACCGCGATCAGCAGCAGCAGGCGTCTCATCACGGCAAATCGCCCCGCTTGAACAACTGGTAGCCCAGCGTTGCCGCCGCAACACCGAGCAGCGTGGGATACACCAGCGCAAATATCTTGTAGCCGGTGGCCCCGAACATATCGAGGATGACATAGGCCGAAGGCCCGAGCACGATCAGCTGCGGATCGAACAGGGCCAGCGCGGCGGTGCGGAAGACTTGCAGCGGATTGGCCAGCGCCATGCTCACGGCAAGCTCGGGCGAGACCTTGCCCTGGATCATGACGCCGAGCAGGATCAGGTCGAGGAACAGCAGCAGCGTCAGCCAGACGACGAAGGCCGCGCCCTGCGCCATGTCGGTGCTGCGCGCCAGCGCCGAGATCAGCATGCCGAGGCCGAGGAAGCAGGCGCACATCACCGCCAGCAGGGCCGTGTAGTAGCCGAACATGGCCCAGGGCACCTCGATGCCGCGCACCAGGGCGATCGCCACGGCCAGCAGCATGGCGGCGAACACCGGCAGGAAGATGACGAGGTAGCGGCCGAGAATCTTGCCCCAGAACCAGGCCGCCAGCGACACCGGCAAGGACAGCAGGTATTCATAGACGCCGGCCTCGCGATCGCCCGCCACCGAGCGCACCGTTGTGATCAGCACGAAGATCGGCAGGATCGCCATGGTCAGCTGGATGTATGTCACCAGCAGGCGCGAGAGGCCGATGAAACCCAGCACGCGCGATTCGGTGAGGCCGAACAGGAAGAGCAGCGCGACGATGCCGCCGAAGACCAGGCTATAGACTTGGAACCATCGCGCGCGCAGGGATTCAACGATGTCGAGTTTTGCCGTCAACCAGAGCTGCTTCATTTCACTTTCCCTTGGCCAGCACGTGCTGGCGCATTTCCTCGAAGCCCTGCGATCCGGCTTCGGCGTAACTGCGTGCGCTGAAGTTGTAACCCATGGGCGACATGGCGCCGCCAGCGTAGTGCGCCTTGCGCGCGTCCAGCCACTTGTCACCCTTGCCCGCGGCGTCGGCCACCCAGAGCCGCGTCGCCGGCTCGGCCATCCAGGGAAAGTCCTTTGCCTTGTCGCGCAACCAGAACATGGCGCAACCGATGTCGTCGAACTTGAACACGATGCCCTTCTCGCCGCCGCGCATCTCGGCGGCAAAACGGCGGTCGGAAATCACCATCGAGCAACGCGCGCAGGTGTCGCGGTCCCACTTGATCTCGGCCATGCCCTCGGGCCAGTCGCCCTTGCTGCCACAAGCGGACAGGGCGGCGGCCAATGGTGTCAGCGCAAAACCCGAGGCGATGAAACGGCGCCGATCCATCAGTTCACCGTCTCGCCAGCGCCGACTCCTGCGCCTTCCGCTTCCGCCAGCGAAAAATCGCTGATCAGGGCCACGTAGCGCGAGGTCATGCCCATGAAGCGCAGCCGGTCGGGGCCGGGCACGACGCCTACCCACTCCAGGCCATTCCCCGTATCCCTGAAGTTCCAGGTCTGCATGGCCTTGAGGAAGGCCGCCTCGTTGCGCTTGATGGCGATGCGGCAGGCGAACTGGCCGGAGAGCGAAACGTCATCGGCGACGCGGTCATCGAGCACCACCTTGCCTAGGTCCATTTCGATCACGCGATTGACCAGGGCCGAGACCTCGTTGAGGCGGTGGCTGGAAATCAGCATGGTGCTGTCGTCCTGGCGCTCGGCCAGCAACTCGAAGAAGATCTTGCGCGCCTCGGGATCGAGATTGGCCGCCGGTTCGTCCATGATCAGCACTTTCGCCTCGCGGCCCAGCGCAATGGCGATCAGCAATTTCTGCTTCATGCCGCCGGAAAGCTTGACGAAGGGCCGCGTGAGTATCGGATCGAGGTCGAGGCCGAGGCGGCGCGCCAGTTCATGAATATTTGCCGGATCGGTGCCGCACAGCGCGGCGGAAAAATCGATCAGCTGCGCCACGGGCATTTTCAGCGGTGGCGGCAGTTGCGGCACGAAGCCGATCGTGCCGAGCACGGCGGTGCGCTCCTGGCGCGGATCGCGGCCGTTGATCGTGACCTTGCCCTCGAAGGCGTATTCGCCGAGCAGGCAGCGGATCAGCGTGGTCTTGCCGGCGCCGTTGGAGCCGATCAGGGCGACGCGCTCGGCGGCCCCGATCTCCAGGTTGATGGCGTCGAGCACGCGCGATTTGCGAAAGCTCTTGGCGACGTTTTCAAAACGGATCATCGTGTGCCTACATCAATTTGGAGAGGCCCTTGACCTCGAATTTGAGCGAGCCGGTCGGGCAGGTGTCGACGCACAGGCCGCAGCGCGTGCAATCCGGCCCGAGCGGCACCTCGACATCGACCGCGCGCCCCTTGATCACGGTGTCCAGCACGTGCGGCACCAGGCAGACCTTGCGGCAATCGCCCTCGTGGAAACATTCGGCCAGGGTGTACTTGACGCGCACCGGCGAGAAAATGCCGACCACGCCGTAGGTGAGGCCGATCGGGCAGGCATAGCGGCACCAGGCGCGGCGCGAGAAGAAAACCTCGAACACCAGCAGCGCCAGCACCCACAGCAGGGCCAGGCCGGGACCGTAGATCAGGGCGCGCGAGACGATGCCGGTGGGCGAGATGGCCTCGAACACGGTGTAGCCGGTGGCCAGCGCCAGAGCCGCGAAAACCAGCCAGGAACCCGTGCGCAGACGCCTGTCCATCGGCTGATCGGTGACCAGCTTCTGTTTCACCAGCCAAAGATGGATGTTCTCGGCCCATTCGGCGAGCAGGTGGTAGGGGCAGACCCAGGAACAGAAGCTCCGCCCGCCGAGCAGCAGCCAGAGCACCAATATCGTTCCCGTGCCGATCACCAGATTCACGATGATGTGCTTGTGCGCCAGCATCACCTGCAGGGCCGAATTCAGGTCGATCAGGTGGAAGCCGATGAAGCGGGAGGCCGTCAGGGCGCCTTCGAGCACCTGGATGTCGAGCCAGAAGGAGACGGTGAACAACAGGTTGGCAAGGATCAGCACCGCCCAGCGCCGGTTGCGCCAGGTGTGCACCTTCTTCCCCGTGGCGTGGTGCTCGCGGATCATCGCCGCGAGGCGTTCCTTGTTGGTCGCGCGCTTCATGGCGTGGAACTGCTGCGCCACGGGCGAGATCGCCACCGGCTTCTTCGCCTCGCGGCCGAACATCACCGCGATCTGGTCGAAGAAGCGGTTCTTGAGGAATTGGTTCATGTATTCCACACCTCGCGCGCCTCGACCACGATGCAGGTCGGCTCGACCGGGCAGACCATTTCGCAAACGCCGCAGCCGACGCAGGGCTCATGCACCACCGGCGACTTGCGCTTGCTGCCGTCGGGGGCGAACACGGTCTCGATGCTGATGGCGCCCTTGACCGGGCACTCGCGCACGCAAAGGTCGCATTCCGGAATGTCGTAGGGATGATCGGCCACCTTGATCGGCTTCCAGCGGTCGACCTCCATGTAGCGCAACCGACCCTTGAAACCCGCGCCGCGCGTCTGGCCTTTGAAACCCTGGCCCTTGATCGCGAGGCAGGATTCCGGCCGCGTCAGGCGCGCCACGCCAATGCGCTCGGCCAGGTTGAGCGTCGGCTCGGCATCCTTTTCCTTGGCCTTGAGGATGGGCGCGGCGGCGAGCTTGGCGCCCTTGCGCGTGCCGAGGAAGGCCGGCTTCTTGTACACCAGAGAGCCGGTCGGGCAGGCGAGGATGCATTGCACGGCATCGCAGGAAAAATCGCAGGCCTGGTCGCGGGCATCGATGTAGGGCGTGCCGACACCGAAGCCATCGACCAGGTCGGCGAGCTTGATCGCCTGCACCGGGCAGACCTGTACGCACTGCCCGCACTTGATGCAGGAAGCAAGGAAGTCCTTTTCGTCCAGCGCACCGGGCGGACGCAGGCGCTTGGTCCGCGCATACACCAGCGGCAGGAAGCCCGACAGTGCGGCACCCGTGACGCCACCGGTGAGCAGGATGGTGCGCAGCCACTTGCGCCGCGCCTGTTGCAGGCGCTCGCGCGAAGGCGGCGGCTTGGCGGCGGGCCCCGAGGGCGCAGCGGGGACGTCAGCTGCTTGCGACCGAGGCTGCTCCTCGTCGGGTTTGCGCATCTCGCTCATCCCCTCACCTTGCCTTTCTCCGTTTCCGGTTTGCGAAAGCGCGGCTTGTCGTCCTTGAGTGTCAGCTCGGGCGAGGAAAACGGCGCCAGGCGTTCGAGGAAGTCGAGCAACTCCATCACCGGCGCGGTCTTGAAAAAGCGCGCCGGCGGCATTTCAATCCAGATCTGGTCGGCAAAGGCATAGAGTTCATAGGGTGTATCGCCGACATTATCGCCGTTGCGATCGAATCCCTGGTAGTCGTCCCAGTAGTTGCCGCGCCAGTCGTTGAGGCCGGACTTGTTGCGCCCGGCCTGCACCACGTGGGTCAGGTTGCCCTCGAAGACGTTGTCGGTGACGACATTGCCGCCAAGTTCGGAGGTCAGCTTGATGGCGATGCCGTTGTAGGCGAAGCGGTTGTTCTTCACCCAGATCTTGCTGTCGGGCTGGAAGGGCGAGAGGTCGGAGCCGATGCCGACCGCGCAATAAATGATTTCATTGCCTTCGATCACCGTGTTGCTCGCCTCCTTGAAACCGATCGCCATGCCGGCCGCGCCGGTGGCGTGGGATATCAGGTTGTTCCGGAGAATGCCGCCCTCGGTGTACATGAAGTAGACGCCCACCGAATTGTCGTGGAACTCGTTGTCCTCCACCACATTGTTGTTGGCGAACATGAAGTGGATCGAATAGCGGCTGCGGCGGCCGACATTGCGGCGGTAGGCATTCTCGTGCGAATACCAGGCCACCATGTCGCGCGAATCGATCACCTCGTTGTCCTCGATGCGATTGCGGTCGCTGTACCAGAGGCGCAGGCCATCGCCGCGCACGCCCAGATCGCGCGGCTTGGAGCTGATCTTGTTGCCGCGCAGCAGGTTGTCGCTGGACTGCTTGAGGTCGATGCCGAACAGGCAGTTGTCGATCACCAGTTTCTCGATCGTGTTGCGATGGCCGCGCACATCGAGGCAGGCATCGTCGGTGTCGTGCGAATCGCCGGAGCCGGTCAGGTGCAGGCCGCGCAGCACCGCGCCGTCGGTTTCCAGCGAAAACACGGTGCCCTTGTCACCGGCATCGATGCTGACCTGGCCGCCGCCTTCGATGGTGAGCGGCTTTTTCATCACCACCGGCCCGGCATAGCTGCCGGGCGGCGGCCGCAGCACGGAGCCGGCCGGCGCCGCGTCCACCAGTTCCTGGAAGGGCTTGAGGCCATGCACCCGCTTGTCGCGCTCGTGCAGCATGTAGGTGGGCTTGGGCCGATCGACACCGACCCGCGGTGCCTGTGACAGATCGGCCGTGGCCCCCAGGGCGGGCGGCTTGTCCTCGCCCGCGTCGCGGTCGGCCGGACGCGCCACCAGCAGGGTCGATACACCGAGCAGCAGGGCCGGCAGCAGGGCATGCCAGCGCTTCGGGTTCATGACGCGCTCAACTCTCCCCGCCATCGCGCAATTGCTGACGACGCAGCAACATGGCCGGCAACAGGCAGGCGGAGGACAGCAGCAGCAGGCCGTAGCCCCAGTAGGGATAGGAGAAGGTGGAGAACTGCGCCACCTTGCCCTCGCCGAACACCGTGGGCATGAAGGGCTTCACCGTGAAGGCGCCCCAGGGATGCAGGTTGTGGCCGAAGAACCAGAGCCAGCCGGCGTATTCGAGGACAAAGAAGACCGGCATCAGGGCGGGAACCAGCACCAGCAGCAACTGGAAGCCGCGCAGTTTGGCCACCCCCGCCAGAACGATGGCCATGGCCAGGATCAGGCCGGCGATGACGCCGTGGGTCACCAGGCGCACGTTGTCGCCCCAGACCTTGATCTTGTCCGGTTCCTTGAAAAAGGTTCCGGCCTCGTTTACGTAATGGGTGACGTGGCTTTCGAGGTTGCCCAGCGCGTACTGGTGGGTCAGCATCCAGGCGGCAACCGCGGCGAACCCGGCGCCGAGCACCGCCACACGACGCCGTGCCGGAGCGATGAAGCCGATCAGCATGGCGGCGAAGAAACCGAAGAAGAACTTGGCCATCGGCTTTTCCACCGGCGCCCCGGTGGCGATCGGGAACATGCCGACGTAATGGTTGATGGTGTTCATCTCGTGCACGCAATCGAGGCCCTCGGCATCCTTGTTCACGTTCTTCTGCTTGTCCAGCACCGGGTTATAGCGCTCGACGGTATGGTCGAGATCCTTTTGCAGCACCTCGTCGGCCGTGCGCGTGCCCTTGCCGGCCGCGCTACAGCCGTTATACACGCCGTCGAAATGAAAGTGGATGCGGATGCCGTCGGGGAAAGCGTCCTTGGGGTAGTTCGGGGCAGTCAGCGAAACCCACCAGACGGGGGCGAAATAGGCGGCCATCAGTGCCGCCATGCCGATCAGGGTCAGGATCGTGACCAGCCGGTTCTTCTTGTCTTGCATGTCGTTCTCGATTCGTTGGGGGGAGATGCAGCCCGCTCGCGGCCTGCGCGGCGGCCAACGCCGTCGCGCAGGCTTGCGGATCGATATTTTATTTCTTCTTGGCGCCGCCCTTCGCCGCGCCGGCCTTGCACATCGAACCCGGCATCGACAGGCTGGACTGATAGGCGGAGATCGCCACCAGTTGGTCGTTGGTGTAGGGCTTGATCACCTTGACCATGTCCGGATTGGCGTTGCGCCGATGCCCGTCACGGATTTCGGTCATCTGGCGCAGCAGGTATTTGTAGTGCTGGCCGGCGAGCACGGGATAGAACTTATCCTTGACGCCCTCGCCGTTGGCCTTGTGGCACTCGACGCACTGCTTTTCATACAGCTCCTTGCCGGCGGCGACCTGCTTGGCGGCGTCCGGGCCTTCGTACTTGCCGTGGTCGACCGGAATGCACAGGCTCTGGATGTAGGCGGCGGTGTCGGCCAGATCCTGCGGATCGGTCATTTCCTTGGCGAAGGGATACATGGTCGGGTTGTCGCGCAGACCCATGCGGATGTCGGCCATTTGCTTGATCAGCACCGTGGTGTGCTGTCCGGCGAGCTGCGGGAAGGTGCCGTCGGGACGCCCGGCCCCGGTGGGCAGGTGGCAGGCGCCACAGATTTCATAGGTTTCCTTGCCGCGCTTGAGATCGCCCTTCTTGTCCAGGGCTTCCTTGAGCTCGCCTTCCATCTTCGCCCACTGGTAGTCCTTGGACTCGATGCCGGCGGCCTTGGGCGCGTCGCGCGGGCCGGCGGCCAGGACAAAAGCCGGCAGCAGGGCAGCGGAGAGGGCCAGGGTCAGTATCTTGCGCATTTCATGTTCCTCACTGTTGGTTGGGTTGCAGGCATGATCCCATCGCGTATATCAGCGCTCATTGATGGGCATCAATTGCGCCGCCGCCGCGTGGCGCCCTACTTGATTTCCGACAAATATTTCGCGAGTTCCTTGATTTCCTCGTCGGAAACCAGGTGCATCACGCCTTTCATCGCCGCCGCATTGCCGTTGGCGCGCGCGCCGCTCTTGATGTCCAGCATCTGGCGCTCGGCGTACTTGGCATTCTGCCCGGCGAGCTTGGGATACTCGGGTGTCAGCGGCTTCTTGGCATCCTTGCCGTGGCAGGCGATGCAGGTCTTTTCCAGATACAGCGCCTTGCCGTCGGCGAGGACGGGCGCGGCGAAGGAGGCAGCCGCGACAGCGGCAAGAATCAATTTCGCGTTCATGGTTTCTTCCTTTCCTAAAGAAAACGGGGGACAGCCTGGAGTCTGTCCCCCGAAACGTGCAGCTATGCGGCTTGCTTACTTGACCTTCTTGGCGCCGTTCTGCTCAAGGTAGGTCTTGGCGCGCAATCCGAGGTCGGCGGTCTTGACCTGGTACTGCCAGATCTGCTCGGCCCACAGGTTGGCATTCTCCCAGTCCTTCTTGGCGGCAAAGCCTTCATGCTTCTCCTTCAGGCCCTTGGTCTTGCCCAGTTGGTCGAAGGCGTCTTCCACCATCGCCACCACATCCGGGAAGTCCTTGTAGTTTACGCTGGTAATGTAAGCCACGACGGAGTCGATGATCGCCTGGGTGTCGGCTACTTTCTTCACGGTCGCCTTGTAGTCCGCTTCCGTGTAGTTGCCCTTGGCCAGGGTGGTCTTGGTCGGCTTCCAGCCCTTCGGCTTGACCAGCAGGTAGCCCATCATCTCCAGGTGCAGGGCGGAGCAGAACTCCGTGCAATAGTAGGGATAGACACCTTCCTTGTCGGCCTTGAACTTGACGCTGACGGTCTTGCCCGGCTCGATCGAGGCATGCGTGTTGTAGGTCGACACCGTGAAGCCGTGGGTCTCGTCCTGCGCGCGCTCGAGGTTGGTCAGGTGGATCGTCACCTCGTCGCCGACATCGACCTCGATGGTCTCGGGAGTGATGTGCGAGCGGATCAGGGTGGCAAAGACTTCGACCTTGTTGCCCTTCTTGACCGTCTTCTCCTCGCCGGCACGCACCGCGCCCGGATGCGGCTTGTCGGTGCGGCTGTCGGTGCCGACCTTGTAGCGCACGGCGGGCTTCAGCTTGTTGGCGGCGATCGACACGGCATAGTGCGGCTCGCCCAGCGGCAGCGGCATGTCATACAAGAGCTGCATCTTGTCGCCGCTGATGTCGATCAGCTGGTGGCTCTGCGGTTGCAGCGGCCCGACCGGGACGAAGCGGTCGATCGACAGCTTGTTCAGCGCGACGAGATACTTGCCGGCCGGCTTGGTCGAATCGCCTTCCATGGTCATCGGGTGGCCGATGTTGTAATGCACGCTGAGCTTGTCCAGCACCTTGCCTTCGCAGTAGTTCCACTTGGCGACCCGGGAATCCACGTAGAGCGAGGTATAGGCCACGCAGGGCTTGCTGTCGTACTGGGTATGCAAGGGGCCCAAGCCCAGCGACACCTGGGTATGCAGCGCGTCCTTCAAGCCGAGCACCGGGATGCCGTAGGAATCCTTGGACTCGAACTTGCCGGCCTTGATCGCGGCCTGGATCTTCTCGAAGCTGTACACGGAGACATGGGTGTCGAGCTTGCCGGCAACCACGATGAATTTGCCGTCGGGGGTGACGTCCACGCCGTGCGGGCTCTTCGGCTCGGGGATCAGGTAGAGCAATCCTTCCTTGATCGCGGTCTCGATCGTGATCAGGTTGTGGCCATTCATCTGCTTGGCCTTGCCGGCCTTGACCACTTCGGCGGCCTTCTTCCAGTTGATCACGTGCAGGTAGTCGGTGTCCTTGGCGGAGCAGCCGGCTTCATACGGCGGACGGCCCTTTTCGATGCCGCCCACGTAACGCTCGGAGCAGAAGGAATTGGTGAACGACCAGCCGTCGGACGGGCCCTTGCCGGCATCCGACAGATCCTGCCAGTAAGGCGGCAGTTCAACCGAGAAGGAGTCCTTGGCCACGATGCGGCCTTCCTTGCGGTCGAACTTCCAGTAGGTGACGCCGCCGCGGTACTTCTCGTTCATCTCTTCCAGCGGGAAGAACTTCTTGTTTTCGAGCGGGGCCGGATACTGCGCCGCCTCGATCACGTACTCGGTGTTGGTGGTGACGAAGGCACCGCCGTGCTCGGACTTGTAGATCGGGTTGACCACGATCTGCTTGGTTTCGAAGTCGCGCAGGTCAATCACCGCCAGGCGCGGATTGGCCTTGTCGTTGATGAACAGGAACTGGCCGTCGTACTCGCCGTTGGTCTCGGACACGGCCGGGTGGTGGGTGTCACCCCAGGTGATGTCCTTGCCGTCGATGCGGCCCTGCTTCAGCACGTTCTTCGAGTTCTCGTCGAAGCCGTAGCCCTGCCAGGGCTCGGGCGTGAACACGCCGATGTACTTGAGGATGCGCATCGAGGGCACGCCATAGACGATGACCTGGCCGGACTGGCCGCCCGAGCTGAAGGTGACGAATTCGTCGCGCTTGCCGGTCGGCACGTAGGTCTTGGCCGCCGCCAGCAGGTCCTGCTGGGACAGGCCGCGCGCCTTGAGCACGTCCTGCAGGTTGTCGGCCGACCAGGCGGTCGCCGCCAGCCCCATTCCCGCCGCGAGGAGCAGCGTGGAGGCTTGCTTGTTAAACTTTTTCATTGTTTCGCTCCCATTCCGGTTGATACTTCGAGTCACTGCTGTATTTGCTTCCAACTTCGGCGTGCCGCGGCGCGCAAACCCCTGCGGCAATTTGTCGCACTTTGCGCCGGTAAGGCCTGCCCTGACCTTGACGTGAATCAATTTCGCTTACGCACCATGCTGAAATCACTCCGAATCAGGCCGCCAGGGCGATGAAGCTCGACCGATCGACGGTATCGACCCTGGCCATGCTGGCGCTCCTGCTTGGCATTGCCGCCGCCGGGCACTACTTCTCACCGCTGTTGCTGCCCAAGGCCGACGTCAAGGCGCAGCCAGACCCGGCTTGCGACTTGCAGCGTCAGGCCTGCGCGACGCGCCTGGCGGACGGCGGGCGCATTGAACTATCCATCCTCCCGCGCCCCATCCCCATTCTGACGCCGCTGAAAGTGGAGGTGGCGATCAGCGGCATGCTGGCGCGCAAGGTGGAAGTCGATTTCGCCGGCGAGACCATGAACATGGGATACAACCGGGTCGCGCTGGACCCGGCCGACGGCGGCCGTTTTAAAGGCGAAGCTTCGCTGCCGGTCTGCGTTTCCGGGGGGATGAACTGGGTGGCGACGGTGTTGATCGAAACCGATCGCCAGCGCATCGCCGTGCCCCACCGCTTCGGCATCGGCCACTAGGGTGTGTTCTCAATTGGTCGGCGAGCTGCCCAATTGAGAACACACCCTAGGGACTACTGTTTCGCCGGGCGTTTGAGCAGCTTGCGTTGCAAGGTTCGGCGGTGCATGTTGAGTGCGCGCGCCGTGGCCGAAATATTGCCTTCGTGCTCGCGCAGCACGCGCTGGATGTGTTCCCATTCCATGCGATCCACCGACATCGGCACCGCGGGAGGCGGCAGTTCGGCCGGAGCGACGGTCGTTGCACGGTGACTGAAGGCGCGCAGCAAGGTATCCACGTCGACCGGCTTGGCCAGGTATTGCACCGCACCGAGCTTGATCGCGTCGACGGCGGTGCTGATGCTGGCGTAACCGGTCAGCACCACGATGCGCGACTCGGGCAGGCATTCGCGCAGTCTGGGCAGCAAGGCGAGACCCGAGGCGCCGGCGAGATTGAGGTCGAGCACGATCGATTGCGGACGCCCGGCAAGCGCCAGCTCCAGCGCCTCTTCGGGCGTCGCGGCGACCTGCGCGTCGTATCCGCGCCGTCGCAGGGCGCGGGAAAGCGTGGCGCTGAAGGTTGCGTCGTCTTCGACGATCAGTATCGATTCGCTCATGTTCAGGATGCTCCCTCGCGGCTTGCCAACGGCAACTCGACGCGTGCAAGCGCGCCGCCGTCGGGCGGATTTTCCAGCGTGATGCGCCCGCCGTTGCGTTCCATGGCGGCAAAGCTCAGCAGCAGGCCGATGCCGGCACCACCCCGGTGGGGCGGCATCGGCTGGCGCCCGCCCTGGCGCAGCACCTCGACGGCAAAGCCGGGCCCCTGGTCGCGAATCGCCAGGCGCAGCCGGGCTGCATCCCAGTCGAGCGTCACGGCGATCGCCCCAGCCGAGGCATCGGCGGCATTGTTGAGCAGGTTGCCGACGGCCTGTTCCAGCGCCGGATCGAAGGCCAGCCACGGCGGCACGCCCTTGCCCGCGACCGAGACGATGGCACCGGCCCGCGGCCGCATCGCCTGCCAGCGGGCCACCACGCCGCGCAACCAGTCGGCGGCATCCTGCGCTTGCAAGGCCTCGGTCCGCGCCGCGCCGCTGCGTTGCGCCATGCCGCTGATGATGCCCTTGCACAGGGCGAGCTGCTCGCGCACCAGGGCCAGGTCGGCACGTACATCCGCATTCAGGGTCGCATCGCGTTCGAGTTCGCCGACCAGCACGGCTATCGTCGCCAGCGGCGTGCCCAGTTCGTGGGCGGCCCCCGCCGCCATGCCCCCCAGGGCCACCACGCGTTCATCGCGCAAGGCCTGTTCGCGGGCCGCCGCAAGATCCCGGTCGCGTTCGCGGATCGAGGCCGTCATGCGCGCCACGAACCAGGCGATCATCGCCGCCGAAACCACGAAGGTCAGCCACATGCCGGCCAGGTGCAGGCGTGCCGCGCGCTCGACATCATCCACCGCCAGCGGCAGGTACAAGCCGGTCAGCAGCGTATAGATCGCGACCGCGAGCGCGGTCACCACGGCGGTCAGTCGCGCCGGCAGCGACAGGGCGGCAACGGCGACGGGAATCAGCAACAGGGAGATCAGGGGATTCGCGGCGCCCCCGGACAGGTAGAGCAGCACTGCCAGCGCCGCCAGGTCGACGCAAAGCTGGCCGAAAAGCTCGCCGCCGCGCACCGCCTCGCGCCGCGACGGCCGCCATAGCAACCAGGCATTGAAACCGGCCAGCGCCAGCAACACCGCCAGCATGGGCGGCAGCGGCAGGGCCAGTCCGAGCAAAGTCGGCGCCGAGGACACGGCGAGCGTGGCCGCCGCCAACAGCCACCAGCGCAGGATGATGGTTCGGCGCTGGTCCAGCAACAAATTGCCGTCATCGACCGGGAGTGGGATCATCGGCGAATTATCCGACACAGATCAAGGAAACGCCCGCCAACATGCTGCGACAATCCGCCGCACCGAATCGGCACCTGACCTCATGACGCGATCCATCCTCCTGCTCCTGATCCCTTTCTGCGTCGCCTTCGGCGCCCAGGCCCAGAACCTCGACAAGGGAAAGGAAATCAACACCACCTGCGCCGGCTGCCACGGCGAACTGGGCCAGGGCGGATCGCGCGGAGAATACCCGCGTCTGGCGGGACAGGGCGCGAAGTACCTTGAATCGCAACTCAAGGCGTTTCGCGCCCGCACGCGCATCAACATCCCGATGTACCCCTATACCCAGGAACGCGAACTTCCCGACGAAGACATCAAGGATATCGCCGCTTACCTGGCATCGATCGAACTACCCACCAAGTGGCCGGTGTTCAAGGACAGCGACGATGCCTTGACCCGTTTGACCCTGACCGAACGCGTGATGATCATTCCGCGCATACCGGGTAATCTCGCCAACGGCGAAGTGCTGTACCAGAAGCAATGCGTCACTTGCCATGGCAAGACCGGCATGGGTCGCGGCATGTTCCCGAGGCTGGTCGGACAGTACACCAGCTACCTCAAGCGGCAAATGGAGAAATACGTCAAGGGCGAGCGGCCGCACGACGAGGAAGCCGTTGGCGGAGTCCTCAACAAGTTGAAGGAAGACGACCTGCAGGACATCCTGGCCTACATCACCACGCTCCAGGAACAACAGTAGCCCATGCCCACCCCTACAGAAACGGCTTCAGCTGCATGTCTTCCTTGATGATGTGATCAACCAGCCAATGCCGCAGTAGCGCGACCAGAGCGTCGCGAGCCGCCTCCGGAACCGCGCTCGTCATTTGCGCCTCACCAGCCGCCAGAACCTTAATCGGCGCCGCCGCCTGCTTCAGCTGTTCGATCAGTTCGAGATGGCCCGCCTTGTGCCTTTCAAAATGAGGATACACGGCGTCAGCCATCAAACGTTCCTCGAAGGTGAAATGCCGTCGCGTGTATTCCATCAAGTCGTCAATGGCATTCAGCAACTTGCTCAGCGCATGCTCGCTGGTCAGGGCCGCTTCGACGACGTTGATCAGATCCAGCAGGTGCCGATGATCAAGGTCTATCTGCTTGTAACCAATGCTAAATGCATCACGCCAAACAATAGGCATCGCCTCCTCCCGTGGCCAATCCGGGCATGCAAGGCGATGACGATCACGACCTGCGACCAAACCTGTCGAAGGCCGGGGGCAAGATGCCCCGGGCCCATTCCCGGTAGGCAGACAATAACACCCGCGAGCACCGCGTTCAACGGTCCCGCAGGCGCCAACGCGCGGGAAGTTTCACTTGCGGAAGCCGCGGCGCAGGACGTCGGTCTTCTTCACCAGATCGAGCACCGAATTGACTTCCATTTTCTGGAAGACCGCCGCACGATGCGACTTCACGGTGTTGATCGAGATTCCCAGCGCGTCGGCAATCTCGCTGTTCTTGCTGCCATTGACCACCAGCCAGAAGACCTCGCGCTGCGCCGGCGAAAGCAATTCGAAGCGTCCGCGGACTTCCAGCTTTTTCCGGTCGATCGCCCGCTCGGGAACCAGCGACCCCCTCGGCCCGGTTGGCCGGTTGTGAAAGACATATTCGTCGAGAATGGCCACCAGTTCGCCGTCGAGGTCGATTTCGCTGGCCTTGCGCGGACTCAGCTGCCTGACCAGGTTGTCGTCGAACAGCGTGGCGTGGTCCCCCATCCATTCCCGCACGACTCCCTCCAGGCGCGCCGCGAGCAGTCGAGGACATTCCTTGTCGATCTGCGGCGCAAGCCGCGCCAGCTGTTTCGCGATGCCGGCGTGGGCCGCCTTGTGTCCCTTGACATGGGCACGGCATATGGCGGTACGCGGCAACAGCTCCATCATGCGTTCCTCGTAGGTCGCATGCCCGACGAGAAAGGCTCTCAGCTCGCGGTTGATCGCTCCCAGCGTCGCGCCGCAGCGCTGGCGCTTGCGGATGCCGCATCGATCACACGAGGCGTCCTTGTCGCGAGCCATTTCCGCGCAGAAACGCGCCAACTCGTCGACCATGCCGTCGAGAATCGCATGCTGGTGATCGATCTCGGCGTGACCGGTAAGGATAATTCCCATGCGTACCCTGAATAGGTGGTCCCTGAACGCGTACATCCAGTATAGGCAAGGCACCGGCGATTACCATCACCCCGCGGGGTGATGACATTGCGCAGGACGGCCCGTAGAGTACGCCGCTTGCTCGACACTCTGGAAACGAAAGATTGCGATGGCCTACGAACTTGCCTGGGAGCCCTGTGGCGTGGCGCTCACCTTTTCCGGGCAGGTTTCCTTTGCCGACATGAGGCGGGCCGGCACTGCCTACCAGGGCGACTTCCGCTTCGACCTCGTCCGCTATGTGATCGCCGACTACTCGCGCATTTCCGGCTGCGACGCCACGCCGGCCGAGATGGACTACCTCTGGGCGGTCGACCAGGCGGCGAGGCTATCCAATCCGCGGATCAAGCTGGCGATCGTCGCCACCTGCCCAGCCGTCATCGGGCTGGCGATGCGCTACATGACCCGGGAGAGCCGCGCCTTTCCCGCCGAGGTATTCTCCAGCCTCGGCGATGCCAGGCGCTGGCTTGAGCTCGAAACATCCGCCTGACCCGCGCAGGCGGAACTCAACCGGCAATGCGCAGGCCGGTCTTCTTGAGGATCGCGGTACTGTAGAGGATGTCGTGGCGGCGACAGGCATCGCCCAGCAGCGCGGCAATCTCCGCGACACGGTTGGCGACTTCGTCGCGGCTGCCCGAATGCACCATGGCGAACAGGTTGTAGGGCCAATCCGGCGGACGACGCGGACGGCGGTAACAGTGGGTAACGAAATCCAGCACGCCCACCCTGGCCCCCAGTTCGTCGATGCACTCATCGGCGACATCCCACACCGACATGCCGTTCGCCGTGTAACCGATCGCGTAATGGTTCGGCACGGCACCGATGCGGCGGATCACGCCCGTGTCGAGCATGCGTTGCAGGCGCGCAATCACTTCGCCACCGGGAATACCGAGCTCGGCTCCGATGGCGTCATACGGACGCGACACGCGTGGCAGGCCGGCCTGGGTGGCGACGATCAGGCGCCGGTCAAGGGCATCGAGATGTGCGGCGTCAGGCATGGAGCTTCATTTCCACGAAATACTCGCGTTCCTTGGGGAAGGGCAAAACCGCCAGTCCTGTGGCCGACTCGATCGCCGTCACGGCCTCGGTAATGCCTTGCGGCGTTGCCGTGGCGAGTACGAACCACATGTTGAGAGAATGGTCACGGCGGTAGTTGTGGGCGACTTCCGGAAAAGCGTTGACCTTCGCCGCCACGCCTTCGAACTCGTGTTCCGGCACTTTCATCGCCGCCAGCACGAAGGCGCCGCCGGCGCGTTCGATCTGGAACATCGGCCCGAAGCGAGTCAACACCCTGCGTTCGAGCATGGCGTCGATGCGCCGCAGCAGCTCCGCCTCGTCCAGCCCGAGCGACCCGGCGACGGCACGGTAAGGCTCGTCTACCAGCGGGAAATCGCCCTGCAAGGCATTGATGATGCGCCGGTCGATGTCGTCAGGCGCGGCTGACGCCCTTGCTTCAGGCATGGGCTGGCTCGGCCAGCAAGCGGGTTGCCGCCGCGTCGGGAAAATAGCGCGCGCCGCATTGCTTGAAGCGGCGCGTCGAGAACAAGGCCGTCGCCGGCTGACCGGCGATCGCGGCGAGGCGATCGATCACCGGCTCGGCCTCATCGCGCGAACGCCCATGCACCATGCAATACAGGTTGTAGGGCCAATCGGGCAGGCTGCGCCGGCGCCGATAACAGAGATTGACGCCGGGCTCCGTGGCGAGCCGTGCCCCGACCGCATCAACCTCCTCGTCGGGCAGGTCGAATACCACCATGGCATTGGCGCGATAGCCCAGTTCGTGGTGGCGCACGACGATGCCGAAGCGCTTGATGGTGCCGTCCTCGACCATCGAGGATATCCGCGCGATGACTTCCTCCTCGTCCATGAACAGGGTCTCGCCCAGTTGGCGGAAAGGTCGCGGCAACAATTCCAGGCCGGATTGCAAAGCTGCCATGAGTCGCTTGTCCTCGGCGTCCGGCTCCCGCGCCGGTCGCGGGGCCGCAGGCGCCGCCGATTTGTGGCCGGAGCGGAGATCGAAGCCGAGGTCGATGTGGAATTCGTTCTCCAGCGGCAAGGCGATCACGCGGCATCCGGTATCGTGCTCGATTGCCGCCAGTGCGGCGTCGAGCGCCACCTGATCGGCGGCGGTGGCGACGAACCAGAGGTTGTAGCGATGTTCGCGCTGGTAATTGTGGTTCACCTCGGGACGGGCGCTGACCAGGGCCGCGATGCGCTCGATTTGCTCCGGCGGCGCGGCCAGCGCGGCCAGCGTCGAGGCGCCGACGCGACGCGGCGCAAACACCGCGCCAACACGGCCGATCGCGCCGCGGGCGTTAAGCCGTTCCACAGTGGCCAGCACCTCCGGTTCGGTGGCACCGATGCGGCGGGCAATTTCGCCGAAGGGTCGCCGCACGATGGGGAAATCGCGCTGCCAGTCATTGAGCACGACGTATTCCAATGGCGTGAAGGGAAAGTCCATGGTCAGAATCCTATGCGTGCGGCGCGGCTAGTGAAGAAGATGCCCGAGGGTGCCTCCACCGGCAGGCTGCCGAGTTGGCGGAACGTGCGCGTGTCATAGATCAGGACGCGATTGTCGTCGCGCGCGGAGATCCAGACAGCCTCGCCGCGCGGCGTGAATTCCATGTGCAACACGGCCTTGCCGGGTTGCAATGTCTGCACCAGCTTGCCGCTCAGGGTATCGATCACCTGCACCCAGCCGTTGTCGGGAAAGGCGAAATTGACCCAGATCTGGCGCCCGTCGGGACTGGCCATGACGAACACCGGCTGCCCCTTGACCGCGACGCGGCCGGTTTCCCGCCAGGTGTCGGCGTCGGCCATCAGCACCTCGTGGCGGCCGATCGCCGGCAGCCAGGCGCGCCCCGCCGCCATCGACCAGCCGCGCAAATGCGGCATCTTGAACACCGGCAGCTTTTCTTCGCCCCTGCCGTACTTTTCGAGGATCTTGCGCGCGCCCTGCTCCGGCTGCCAGAGGTCGAGCATGGCAATGCCGTCCTCGCCGAACAGGCCTGCCAGGTAATGACGGCCATTGGGCGTGACGAGACCGTCATAGGGCTGCTGCCCGGCCGGGAAGCGCTGCGTCACGGGCTTCTTCGGATCGGTGAAATCGCTGACCCAGATCTCGCCGCCATCGAACAGGGCGTAGGCAAACCTGTTGCCCGGCACATCGGCCAGACCCACCACCTTGGAAAATTTTCCCGGTGCGTATTCGGCCGGAACCTCGGACAGCAGTTCCAGGGTATCGGCATCGAAGGCCTTGATGCCTCCCGGCGTGTAGTTCTGCGCCACCACGATGCGCCCGTCCTGCGAGATCGAGCCGCCGATGGCATTGCCCGACTGCATCACGCGCTTGACGATACGCGCTTCGAGCAGGTCGATCTTGGAGAGGCCGCCGTCGCGGCCGAATACGTAGGCATAACGCGCGTCGCGCGAATACACCACCGAGGCGTGCGACAGGTCGCCCAGGCCGCCGATGCGGGCATAGGCCTCGCGTATCGAGGTATTCACCAGCGTGACCTGACCGCTGGCACGCTCGATCACCAGGCCGAGATCGCCCGTGCCGCGCAACTGCACGGCACTCCCGCTTTCGCGCAAGGGCGTGCCGGCGCAGGCGGAGAGCAACAGCACCGCGGCAAGCAGCCGAAGCAGATGCAGTGCGGCCTTCATTTGGGAAAGCCTTCGAGCAGGCGCCCGACGATCCACCGTGCCTCCTCCTCGGCGAGAAAACCTTGCCATGGCGGCATCGCGGTACCGGGGCGGCCGTACACGATGGTGGCGACCAGTCCCTCGGCCGGCTTGTCGGCCAGGGTCCGCGGCAGCAGCGCCGGCCCCAGCCCGCCTTGCAGGGTCATGCCATGGCAGGAGCCGCAATCCTGGCGCACCAGGTGTATCAGTTCCTGCCGCCGCGCCGGGCTGGGTTCGGCCGCCGTGGCGCCGGCAAGGCCCACGAGGCAGCAGGCCGTGAGCAGTCGGAGCAAGGCGGAATCAATCGACATGAACCACGCCCTTCATTTCCTCATGCGGCCCGCAACGGTAGGCATGGGTACCGGTCACGGTGAAGCTTCGCTGCCAGCTTTCGCCGGGGAACAGGCGCTCCGATTCAAGCCCGTTCTCGGCGGGAAACAGCACCGAATGGCTGGTGCGCTTTTCCTGGTTGGTCCACTTCACCGTATCGCCGGCGTGGATGCGCACTTCGGCGGGCAGGAACTTGTAGTCCCGGATCGTCACCTCGACGGTCTGCTGGGCGCAGGCGTCGAAAGAAAAAACGAGTGCCAGCAAGCCCGGCACCCGTTTCGTCAAGCTACCGGCGATGTTCATCTCCGGCTTTCCGGAAAATTACTGCTTCACGGCCTTCACGTCGCCATCGGCACCGATGCCCAGTTTGTAACCCAGCGAGACATGATGGAAACGGCCGTGCGAGTGATCGGCATGGATGGCGACGCCAAAGGGCAGGCTCTTGCCCTCGCCCGGATTCTTGCGGGTAAAGGTGACTGTGTAGGTGTCGCCGGCCTTGCTGGCTTCCACCTTGGCACCCGTCGTGCCGCCGCTCATCTTGCGCTCGGTGGTCACGCTGCCGTCGGATACCTTGTTGCCCTTGCTGGCCCACTGCACCAGTTCGTAGGCGCCAGCGGCGACATACTTCGACTTCTTGTCGTCGGCGCCGGGCATGGTCTTGGCATCGGCGTGGCAGCTTTGCCAGCAACCGAACTGGTCGGCCTGCGGCACCTTGGCGTCGGCGAAAAGAATGGTGGCCTTGACCTCGTTGTCCTTGTCGCCCTTGTCGGCGCCGCCCGCGGGGGCCTTGAAGCTCAGGCGGATGTAAAGGTTGGCGGCATCGTAGGCGGCCTGTACGCTGACCGGGAAGGTCATGGTCTTGGGCGCCCCCTTTGGCTCCAGTTCCTTGTCGGCCAGACGCTTGAAATTGAAGTTCAGCGCACCCTTCTCTTCGTGGCAGCCGGCGCAGGTCTCGCCCTTCTTCATGCCGGCGGTGCCGCTGTGGTCGGCTTTCTTGGTCGCCCATTCGATCGGCGTGACGCCGGGATGGAAGACATGCACGTCGCGCTTGGGTACCTTGCCCCAGTCGGGGGCGGCGATGGCGGCGTGCGAACCCAGGGCCAGCAGGACGCCGGCAACGGCGGTGGAAACCATGGTCTTGCTCATTTACTGCTCCTTTCGAACAATGCGATCGGGGTTATTTCCGGTGGCGACGAGGGATCACTCGTCGTCATCTTCCTTCATGCCCTTGGGCTTCTTGTGGGCAATGCCCTTGTGGCAATCAATGCAGGTCTTCTTCTCGGCGATGCCGATCTTGTGCATCTTGGCGCCGCGCAGCTTCTGCTTTTCGACATCCATGCCGTCGAAGCTGTGGCAATTGCGGCATTCGCGCGAGTCGCTGGCCTTCATGCGGGCCCACTCGTTCTCGGCGAGTTGCAGGCGGTGCGCCTCGAACTTCTCGGGCGTGTCGATGACGCCGGTGATCTTGCCCCAGACTTCCTTGCTCGCCTGGATCTTGCGGATCATCTTGTGCGTCCAGTCCTTCGGCACGTGGCAGTCGGAACATACCGCGCGCACGCCGGTGCGATTGCTGTAGTGGATGGTCTTCTTGTATTCCTGATATACGTTGTCGCGCATCTCGTGGCAGCCGATGCAAAACTCCAGCGTGTTGGTGGCTTCCATTCCGGTGTTGAATCCACCCCAGAAGAAGATGCCGCTGAAGAAGCCGACAACCAGAATGCTGAGCAGCGAGTATTTGGCGCTTGGCCGCTTCAGCATCGCCAGGAACCCGTTGTTTTCCGTACCCATCGAACTACCCCCATGCCTGAATTACCCTGATACCTCACAGGATAAGGGGGCTTTCGCCCCCTATCCTTGCTGCCGATCAAGTTTCGATCGATTTCTCAGTAGATGTCGTGCTGCGTGTTGTAGACGTTGAACTTGCCGGTCGGCGTGATCATCTTCGGATCGGTAATCACCTTCTTGACCTTCAGCGTCGCGTCGTCATAAACAACGATGGCGGACTGGTCGGTCTTGCCGCCCCACAGCGAGATCCAGACTTCCTTGCCGTCGGCGCTGTATTCCGGATGCACGGCGCGCTTGGTCGCCTTGGTCGGCGGCAGGCCGGAGTCCTTGGCCACGTTGAGCATGGCCTTGGGCTTGGACAGGTCGGCCATGTCCCACACCGCGACCGATTCCGCCGTGTCCTTGTCCGGGTTCTGCGGCGCGTCGGCCCAGAAATGCTTGGACTTCGGATGCGTCTTGACGAACAGGTTGCCCGGAACGTGCTTCATTTCCTGGACCACCTTCCAGTTGTACTCCTTGTACTTGGCGTGCTCCTTCTTGTCCGAGGGCGTGCTGATCAGCGTTACGACATCGGCACCGAGGTGGCCCGTGGCCCAGACCGGACCATATTTCGGATGCATGAAGTTGGCGCCGCGACCCGGGTGCGGGATCTTTGCGGTGTCGATCAAGGCGGCCAGCTTGCCGAGCTTGGTATCCACGGCGGCGATCTTGTTCGAGGCGTTGGCCGCGACCAGGAAGTAACGCTTGGAAGCATCCCAGCCGCCGTCATGCAGGAACTTGGCGGACTCGATGGTGGTGGTCTTCAGGTTCTTGATGTCGCTGTAATCGACCAGCAGGATCTGCCCGGTTTCCTTGATATTGACCACCCACTCGGGCTTGATCTCCGAGGAGACGATCGAGGCCACGCGCGGCTCGGGGTGATACTCGCCATCCACGGTCATGCCGCGGGTGCTGACCACCTTGAGCGGCTTCAGCGTGTCGCCGTCCATGATCACGTACTGGGGCGGCCAGTAGGAGCCGGCGATCGCGTACTTGTCGTCATAGCCCTTGAACTTCGAGGTATCCACCGAACGTGCGTCGAAGCCGACCTTGAGCTCGGCGACCACGGCGGGCTTCTCCATCCACAAATCGATCAGGCTCAGCTTGCCGTCGCGACCGATGACATAGACATAGCGCCCGGACTTCGACAGGCGCGAGATGTGTACCGCATAGCCGGTCTTGACGATGCTGCGGATTTCCTTGGTATCGCCGTCGATCAGCGCCACTTCGCCGGTGTCGCGCAGGGTCACCGAGAACATGTTCTTCAGGTTGAACTTGTTCATCTGCTTGGTCGGGCGATCCTTGACCGGGACGATCACCTTCCACGAATCCATGGTGTCCTTGAAGCTGTACTCGGGCGGCACATCCGGGGTGTTCTGGATGTACTTGGCCATCAGGGCGATCTCGTCCTTGCTCAGGATGTCGTCGAAGTTCACCATGCCGCCGTCGGTGCCGTAGCCGATGATCTTTTCCAGGCGACCCTGGCCCAGCTTGCGCGTGCCGCCTTCGGTCTTGGTGCCGTCCTTGGCCGTCTTGGTCCAGTGCGGTTCGAGGTTCTTGCCGGTGGCACCCTTGCGCAACACGCCGTGGCAACCGGCGCAGCGCTCGAAGTAAATCTTCTTGGCGGCTTCCTTTTCGGCGGCCGTCAGGGTCGGCGCGGCATCCTGCGCAAAGGCGCTGCCCATGGCACCGGCGATGGCTGACAGCGCGAAGAATCCGAGTAGCTTCCCTTTCATACTTCTCTCCTTGTAAGTGGGTATTCGAAAAACCCGTGACAGCGCCCCTGCAAAAAACCTCCCTGGCGCAATGGTGAAAGCGTGCGCCGCAGCAATCCCAATATCCTTGATAAGCATCAAGTTGCGAAACGATATGGAGGGCCCCACCCGGCCCGCATCCGGGCAACGGCCTGCGCTATAATCCGATCTGTTCGTGGTGCCCGCGCATGGAGTCCGTGCCGGGTGAAACGGGAAGCCGGTGAGGGTCCGCAAGACTCGATTCCGGCGCTGCCCCCGCAACGGTAAGGAAGCGCGGGTTCGTCACAAAGCCACTGGGTCACCCCGGGAAGGCGACGAACCAAGACTTCCAAGCCCGGAGACCGGCCAGGAACACGGTTGAATGCGCTGCGGGGTGGCAGCGTGCGTCGGCCGCCGACGTCCCCGGCCGCTCTCGTCACTGCTCCCTGCGACACATTCGTTCAAGTGCCCAATCTGGCCTGCGGGGACGCAGGCCGCAAGGAGCAATCATGTCTCGCTTTGTCACATCCGCCGCCAGGCCATCCGGCTTGGCGCTCGCCCTGTTCCTGCTTCCCGCAGCAAGTACCGTCGCCGCCGAACCGGCCTTCGACCTCGCCGCCGTGGTGGTCACCGCCACACGCCAGGCCACCCGCGCCAACGAGGTAATCGCCGACATCACGGTGATCGACCGCGAGGCCATCGAACAGGCCGGCCCCACCACCCTGCCCACGCTGCTGTCGCGCCAACCCGGCCTGCACGTCATCGAAAACGGCGGCGTCGGCAAGAACGCCAGCGTCTTCCTGCGCGGCACCGGGTCCGGCCACACCCTGCTGCTGGTCGACGGCGTGCCGCTGGGATCGGTCACCTCCGGCAATCCCTCGTTGCAAAACCTGCCCCTGTCACAAATCGAGCGTATCGAGATCCTGCGCGGTCCGGCGTCCAGCCTCTATGGCTCGGATGCCATCGGCGGCGTGATCCAGGTGTTCACCCGGCGCGGCGAAGGCGAAGCACGCGCCAGCGCCTACGCCGGCATCGGCTCGCATGCCACCCGCGAACTGCAAGCCGGCATATCAGGCGGCAGCAGCGGCTGGAGCTACAGCCTTGGCCTGTCGCGCATGACCACTGACGGCGTCAACGTCGCCGCCGATCCGGTGCGCTATCGCATCGCCAATGGCGCAGTGCCGAACGCCGATGCCGACGGTTATGGCAATGGCGCCTTGTCCGCGCGCCTGGCCTACAGCCTCGCTCCCGGCCACGAACTGGGGGCAACGCTGCTCGAAGCCGTCAGCCGCAATGCCTTCGACGGCGGTGGTGTCGCCGTCGACGCCTACAACCGCGACAAGACCCTGGCGCGCAGCGCCTACTTGCGCAACCGCCTCAATGCAATCTGGACCTCGACCCTGCGCTGGGGTCTCAGCGAAGACAACAGCAGCAGCTTTGCCCCGGCCCGCAGCCAGTTTGCCACCACGCAGAACCAATGGACCTGGCAGAACGAGCTGCAACTTCCGGTCGGCGCCCTGCTGCTGGCACTGGAAAACACCGACCAGGCGGTGACCAGCACCACCAACTACGCCGTCAAGAACCGCAATGTCCGCTCCGTGGTGATCGGCTACCAGGGCCTGATTGGTGCCCACAGCTGGCAGGCGGCGGCGCGTTACGACAGGAACTCGCAATTCGGCGGGCGCCGCACCGGCTCGCTGGGCTATGGCTACCGCTTCGCCGCCGAGTGGCAGGCGCGCGTGTCTGTCGGCACGGCCTTCAAGGCGCCCAGTTTCAACCAACTGTACTTCCCCGGTTTCGGCAGCGCGACGCTGCAACCGGAATCCGCACGCAACCGTGAAGCCGCCCTGGGTTGGGAGCGCGGCCTGCGCCACGCCTCGCTCACCGTCTACGACAACCAGATCGACAACCTGATCGCCGGCACCGTGGCAGCGGTGAATATCGGCAAGGCGCGCATCAGCGGCACCAGCCTCGCCTACGGCAGCCGCACGGGAGCCTGGACTTCCGACGCCAGCCTCGACCTGATGCGGCCGGTCGACGCCGGCAACGGCAACCGGCTGCAACGTCGTCCGGCGCAAATGCTGAAGCTGGCGCTGAGCTATTCGCCCGGCGCCTGGAAAGTCGGCGCTGAAGCCACGGCGATCGGCCGCCGTTACGACACCACGACACAGACCCGCGCCATGGGCGGCTATGCGATCGGCAACCTGCACGCCGCGCGCGAGATCGACCCCAGCTGGTCGCTCGAAGTCCGGCTCAACAACGTGTTCAATCGCGTCTACGAGAACGCCTGGTCCTACGCCGTACCGGACCGGCAACTCTTCCTCGGCCTGCGTTACGCGCCAAAATAGCCCCCGATGCCGACCCGCCGCCGCGCCCTGCTGGTTAACCTGCTCCTGCTGATCGCGGCGGCACTCAGCATCGTGCTGGCGCTCGGCGCTGGTTCGCTGCGGGTTGCGCCCGGCGACGTGCTGGCCGCGCTCCTCGGCGACGGCGAGGGCATGGCGGCCGAGGTGGTGCGCAACCTGCGGCTGCCGCGCGCGCTGGCGGCCTTTGCCTGCGGCGGACTGCTGGCGCTGGCCGGCACCCTGATGCAGGTGCTGCTGCGCAACCCGCTGGCCGATCCCTACGTGCTGGGCGTCTCCGGCGGCGCGGCGGTGGGCGCGCTGCTGGCGATGCTGTTCAGCCTGCCCTTGCTGGCGATGCATGGCGGCGCCTTCGCCGGTGCCCTGTGCGCGGTGCTGCTGGTGTTCGGCCTGGCGCGCGGCGACGGCAGCTGGACCCAGACGCGCCTGCTGCTGACCGGCGTCATCGTCGCCGCCGGCGCCGCCGCCGTGGTGGCGCTGATCCTTTCCGTGGCACCGGAGCAAAAGCTGCACGGCATGCTGTTCTGGCTGATGGGCGACCTGTCCCACGCCGCCACGCCCTGGCCGGCGCTGATCGTGCTGGTGCTGGGCCTGGCCGCCGCCCTGCCGCTGGCGCGCGACCTCAACCTGCTGGCGCGCGGCGACCTGGTGGCCAAGAGCTTCGGCGTCGGCGTCGGCAAGCTGCGCGGCGCGATCTACGTGCTGGCCTCGCTGCTCACCGCGATTGCCGTCACCACCGCCGGCAGCATCGGCTTCATCGGCCTCATCGTGCCGCACCTGGTAAGGCTGGCGGCCGGCAACGACCAGCGCCTGCTGCTGCCCGCGGCGACGCTCGCCGGCGGCGCGCTGCTGGTCTGCGCCGACACCCTGGCACGTACCGCCGTGGCGCCCCAGCAGCTGCCGGTCGGTGTGCTCACCGCCCTGCTCGGCGTGCCGGTCTTCCTCTACCTGTTGTCGCGCCAGCCGGAGATGGGGAAGACATGAACGCGAACCGGCTCGACGTGGAAGGTCTCGCCGTCGAAATCGGCGGCCTCACCCTGGTGCGCGATCTTCGCTTCCATCTCGCCGCCGGCGAGCGCCTGGCCATCCTCGGGCGCAACGGCGCCGGCAAGACCACGCTGCTGCATACGCTGGCCGGACTGCGTGCACCGGGTGCGGGCCGCATCGCGCTGTGCGGCGAGGACTTGCCGCAACTGACGCCGACCCAGATCGCGCAGCGCCGCGGCCTGCTGTTGCAGCACCAGCTCGACGCCTTCCCCGCCAGCGTGCTGGAAACCGCGCTGATCGGCCGTCACCCCTGGCTCGGGCGCTGGACCTGGGAAAGCCGCGCCGACGAAGCCCTGGCGCGCGACTCCCTGCGCGTCGTCGGCCTGGAGGCCTTCGCCTTGCGCGACGTGCATACCCTGTCGGGTGGCGAGCGCCAGCGCCTGGCGATCGCCACCCTGCTGACACAGGCGCCGCAACTCGCGCTGCTCGACGAACCGCTGTCGCATCTCGACCTCAACCACCAGGTCGCCGTGCTCGACCTGTTCTCGCGCCGGGTGAGCGACGCCGGCTTGGCCGTGGTGATGGTGCTGCACGACATCAACCTCGCCTTGCGCCACGCCGACCGCGCGCTGCTGCTGTTCGGCGACGGCCGTCATGTGATCGGCCCGGTGGCCGAAGTGATGCAGGCCGAGCTATTGACGCAGTTGTACGGCCACCCCTTGCGCGAGCTTGCCGACGGCGAGCGGCGCTACCTTGTCCCGGGATGACACCATGAACGAAGCGGATCGCGACGCGCGCCACCAGGCGCGCATGCAGCGCAAGAAGGAAGTCATCGACCAGAAAATCGGGGCGGCGGCCGCCGAGCGCGGCGTGCTGCTGGTGAATACCGGCAACGGCAAGGGCAAGTCCTCGGCTGCTTTCGGCGTCGCCGCGCGCGCCCTCGGCCACGGCCTGCGGGTCGCCGTGGTGCAGTTCGTCAAGAGCCGCACCGATACCGGCGAGGAGGCCGTGCTCGGCAAGCTGCCCGGCATCGCCTGGCACGTGATGGGCGAAGGCTTCACCTGGGAAACCCAGGACGCCGGCCGCGATGCCGCCGCCGCGCGCGCCGCCTGGGAAGTCGCCGCCGCTTACCTGCGCGACCCCGGCGTCGGCCTGGTACTGCTCGACGAACTGACCTACGCCTTCAAGTACCAATGGCTGCCGCTCGACGAGGTATTGGCCGACTTCGCCGCGCGGCCGGCGATGCAGCACGTGATCGTCACCGGCCGCGCCGCGCCCGAAGCCCTGATCGCCGCCGCCGACACGGTGACGGAAATGCAGCCGGTGAAGCACGCCTTCAAGGCCGGCATCAAGGCCATGCCGGGGATGGAGTTTTGAGCTCCGTGCACTGCCCCGCGCTGCTCGTTGCGGCGCCGGCCTCCGGCCAGGGCAAGACCACGGTGGTCGCCGCGCTGGCCCGCCTGCACCGGCGCCTGGGACGCCGCGTGCGGGTATTCAAGTGCGGCCCGGATTTCCTCGACCCGCAAATCCACGCCATCGCCGCCGGCAGCCCTTGCGAGAACATCGACTTCCGCATGTGCGGCGAGGCCGACGCGCGCTGGCGCCTGGTGCGCGCGGCGGCCGATGCCGACCTGATCCTGATCGAAGGCGTGATGGGCCTGCACGACGGCGAGCCCTCGGCCGCCGAACTGGCGCGGCGGCTGGGCGTACCGATGCTGCTGGTGCTCGATGCCAGCGCCATGGCCGGCAGCTTCGGCGCCGTGGCCTGGGGCCTCAAGCATTACCGCGCCGACAGCGGCGGCGGCGCGCCGATCGAGGCGGTGCTGGCCAATCGCGTCGGCAGCGACTATCACGCGCAACTGTGCCGCGACACGCTGCCGCCCGACATAGCCTGGCGCGGCGCGCTGCCGCGCGAAATCGACGCGGCGCTGCCGGAGCGCCACCTGGGCCTGCTCCCCGCCGCCGAAATCGCCGATCTCGATGCCCGTATCGAACGCATGGCGGATGCGCTGGCCACCACCCCGGCCGCCGAACTGCCGCCCGCGGTCGAATTCGCCGTGGTACCAGCGCCGACTTTTGAACCTGCGCTGGCGGGCAAGACCATCGCCGTCGCCCGCGACCCGGCCTTCTGCTTCCACTACCCGGCCAACCTCGAATGCCTTGAAATGCTGGGCGCGCGCCTGGCCTACTTCTCGCCGCTGAACGATGCCACGCCGCCCGCCTGCGATGCCATCTGGCTACCCGGCGGCTATCCCGAACTGCATGGCCCGCGGCTGGCCGCCAACCGCGCCATGGCTGCGACGCTCGCCGCCCATGTCGAGGCCGGCAGGCCGCTGCTCGCCGAGTGCGGCGGCATGATGGCCTGCTTCGATGCACTGGAAAGTGGCGATGGCGAGGCGCACGCCATGTTCGGCCTGCTGCCAGGCCGCAGCCGCATGCAGAAGCGCCTGGGAGGCCTCGGCTTGCTGGCAGTCGAGTTGCCAGAAGGTCGCCTGCAGGGCCATGCCTTCCACTACTCGCTGAGCGAAACGCCGCAAGCGCCTTTGCTCCACGCCACCCGCGCCGACGGCCGCGAAGGCGAGGCGGTGTATCGACGTCGGCGCCTCACCGCCAGCTACATGCACTTGTACTTCCCGTCGAATCCGCAAGCGACGGCAGCGATCTTCGTCTAAGCCCGCTTCGCTGCCCAGGCGTCGAAGATCTTGAGCAGGGCCGGCAGGCCTTCCTCGATCGCCACCGGCCCCGGCGTCAGGATCACCGCCGATTTGATCTCGTGCAATTGCCCGTCGCGCACCGCCGGCAGCGCATCCCAGCCCGGCCGCGCCGCGACCTGCTCGGGGCGGAAGTGGCGGCCGCACCAGGAGCCGATGACGATGTCCGGCTGGCGCGCCAGCACCTCCGCCGGATCGGCGACGATGCGATCGCGCGCGGCGTGCATCACCGCGCGCTCGGGGAATATGTCCTCGCCGCCGGCGACGGCAATCAGCTCGGAAGCCCAGCGCACGCCGGAAATCAGCGGTTCGCCCCATTCCTCGAAGAACACGCGCGGCCGCCGCCCGGCGCGGGCGACGATGGCATCACCGGCCAGGCGCGCCTCGGCGATGCGCCGTTCCAGCGCGGCAACCAGGTCCAGCGCCTTGCCTGCGGCGCCAACCAGGCGTCCCACAGTTTCGACCATGGCCAGGATGTCCTCCACGCTGCGCATGTTGAAGGCATGAACCTGCACCCCAGCTTTGACCAGGTCGCGCGCGATGTCGCCCTGCAGGTCGGAGAAGCTCAGCACCAGGTCCGGCCGCACGGCGAGGATCTTGTTCATGTCGCCGCTGGTAAAGGCGAAGACCTTGGGCTTCTCCTTGCGCGCCTGCGGCGGCCGCAGGGTATAGCCGCTGATGCCGGCAATGCGGTCCTGCTCGCCGAGGGCATAGAGCACCTCGACAGTCTCGGTGCTCAGGCAGACGACGCGTTGCGGCAGGCGGGCCATGCTTGCTGCCTCCTTACTTCGGGCGCCGGCTGCGCGCCGAGTCAAGGTAGGCGCACATGCGCTCGGCACCGTCGAGCAGGCGCGGCGTGTGGCGCTGGATCAGTGCCGGCGGGATGAAGAACAGGTTCTGCCGGCCCACCGCCGTCATCTGCGTCCAGCGCCGCCAGTCGTCCAGCCATTCCGGCCGCTCCTCGGCCATGCCGCTGGCGACGATGGCCTCGGGATCGGCGGCGATCACCGCTTCCACCGTGACGTTGGGCGCCATGCCGAGCAGATCGGCAAAGACATTGACGCCACCGCAGAGGCGGATCACGTCGCTGATGATCTGGCGTCCGCTGACCGTCATCAAGGGCTGCTTCCAGGCCTGGTAGAAGACTTTGACGGGCGGCCGGCCGGAGTAGCGCCCTTGCAGGTCGGCGTGGCGCGCGCGCAGGCGCGCCGCGGCCTCGCGCCCGGCCGCCTCGTTGCCGCCCAGCATGCCGAAGTGCTCCAGGTTGCGCGCAATGTCGTCGATCCGCCCCGGCTGCGACAGGTAGAGCGGCAGGCCCAGCGCGCGCAGGCGTTCGATGTGCCCGGCGACGTTGCCGCTCTGCCAGCCGATCACCAGGTCGGGCTTGAGCGCGGCAATGGCTTCGAGGTCGAGCTTGGTGTAGCCGCCGACCCTGGGCAGGCGCTTCGCCGCCTCCGGGTAGTCGGCGTAATCGACACTGCCCACCACGGCCGCGCCGACCCCGGCGGCAAACAGCGTTTCGGTGATGTGCGGCGCCAGGCTGACGATGCGCTTGGCCGGCGCCGCAAGCTGCACCACGCTGCCGCTGTCGTCGGTAATGCGGATCTCGCCGCGCGCGGCGGTGGCGAGCAGACAGATCGCCAGGCAGGTCAGGATGTGCTTCATGTCGGTTTCCAGGTATCGAGGGCCGCGTCCAGCCGCCGCCATTGGTTGCCGTCGCCCGGCAGGCCGAAGCGCAGCGCCTCGGGAGTATCGAAATGGCGCAGCAGGATGCCGCGCCGCGCCATGTGTTCGTGCAGGCTGGCGGCCTGCGCCATGGGTGCATGGCAGAACAGGCCGCCTACCGCGCGCGCCGGCAAGCGGTAGCGACCAAGCAGCGCGCGCAGGCGCAGCGCGGCGGCCATCAGGCGCTCGCGCTGGTGGGTCTGCCAAGCGCGATCGCCCAAGGCCTGTAGCGCAGCCATGCGGGAGGGATGAGCCACGGCCCAGGGCCCGAGCATGGCCGCCAGGCGCGCGCTCAGATCGGGTGCCGCGCACAGGAAACCGACACGCGCGCCGGCAAGGCCGAAGAACTTGCCCAGCGAACGCAGCACCACCAGGCGCGGCAGCTCGGTGCCGGCCAGTGGCGCCAGGGCCTCGGCTGGCGCCATGTCGCCGAAGGCCTCGTCCACCACCAGCCAGCCGCCGCGCGCGTTCATCTCGCGCGCCAAGGCGAGGGTCGCGGCGCTCGGCAACGTGGCACCGTCGGGGTTGTTGGGCCGCCCCATCATCACGACATCGGCATCGCCGGCGGCCAGCGCATCGAGCGCGATCTCGCGCACCTGGTGCCCCGCCGCGCGCCAGGCCGGCGCGTACTCGCCATAGCCGGGCGTCAGCACGGCAACGCGGCAGGGCGGCAGCAGGCGCGGCAGCCACTGGATCGCGGCCTGTGTGCCGGGCAGGGGCAGGGGCGCAGGGTGGCCGTAATAGGCCGCCGCCACCGCTTCGAGGCCGTCGCCGTCTTCCGGCAGGCGCTGCCACGCCGCGGCAGAAATGGCAACGGGATAGGACCACGGCGCGATACCGGTCGACAGGTCGACCCAGTCGGCAAGCGGGATGCCCCAGTAGTCCGCCGCCTCGCGCAGGCGCCCGCCGTGCTCAAGCATGGAGCGCCCCCCAGGCGCCAAGCAGCAGGCCCAGTGCCGCCCACAACAGGGAGCCGCGCCGCACCAGCGCCAGGGCGCGACCGATGTCTTTGGCATCGGGCGCCGGGCCGCGCCCGAGCAGCGGACGCTGTTCGACGCGGCCGTGATAAACCGCCGCGCCGCCGAGGCTGACGCCCAGCGCCCCGGCGCCGGCCGCCATCACCGGGCCCGCATTGGGGCTGGACCAGGCCGACGCCTGCTTGCGCCAGCAGGACAGCGCATTGCCGCAGCGACCCAGCAGGGCATAGGTCAGCGCCGTCAGCCGCGCCGGGATCAGGCCCAGCACATCGTCGGCGCGCGCCGCGCACCAGCCGAAATAAATGCGCCGCTGGTCCTTGTAACCCCACATTGCATCCAGGGTATTGGCCAGGCGAAAGGCCAGCGCTCCCGGCCCCCCCAGCAGCGCGGCCCAGAACAGTGCGCCGAACACCGCGTCGTTGCCGTTCTCCAGTGTGGTTTCGACGGCAGCGCGGGCGATCTCCCCGGCATCGAGGCTTGCCGTTTCGCGCGAGACCATCCAGCCCAGCGCGCGCCGGGCATCGTCGAACTTGCCGGCCGCCAGCGGTGTCGCCACCGCGCCGACATGGTCGGCAAGGCTGCGCCCGCCCAACGCGAACCACAGCAACAGCGCGTGGCCTGCCAGCGCCAGCGGCCAGGGCAGAACTGCCAGCAGCCAGATGCCGAACAGCGGCAGCGGCAGCACCAGCAGCAGCCAGGCCAGGCTGCCGCGGAGGCGGTTGTCGACGGCGCCTCCCGGGGCACCGCGACGCAGGGATCGCTCCATGGCATTCGCCAGATGGCCGAAGCCGACCAGCGGATGCCAACGCCGCGGCTCGCCGAGCAGGTGGTCGAGCAGCAGGCCGAGGGGGAGGATGAGCAGAAGCGTCGAAGCGGTCACGAAGGTGGCGGATGGATGGGCCGCCCAAGGCGGCCGGCAGCGGGAGCGGGGATTCTACCGGCGGGACCTTGGTCCGTCTGCCACCCAGGTTTTATCCTTGCTTTTTCGTCATCAAACAGTAAAAATGCAAGCCTATTTGGCAAAGCCTTCCTCCAATGCACCATCGCCTCGCCGTCGACCGCCTGCGTTCCCTGGCCACGCGCTTTCCGGCGTTGCTGATTCTTGGCGCGCGCCAGGTCGGCAAAACCACGCTGGCACGGCAAGCCTTCGCCGGCCACGCCTACATCGACCTGGAAGACCCGCGCACACGTGAAACCTGGACCGAGGATCCACGCTTCCAGCTCGATAGCCAAGTCGAGCATGGACTGATCCTCGATGAAGCGCAGGCCGTGCCGCAACTCTTTGCCGCCTTGCGTGGTGCGATCGACGCGGAACGCGGCGCCCGCGGTCGTTTCATCGTGCTCGGCTCGGCGCAGCCGGCCTTGGTACGGGGTGTTTCCGAGTCGCTTGCCGGCCGCGTCGGCATGCTGGAACTCGACCCGCTGGTGGCGGCCGAAACCGCCGTCGCCGAACCCGACGTGGCGAGGCGCTGGCACCGGCACTGGCTGTGCGGGGGCTTTCCCGATGCCTGGGCTGACGGTCCCGAATTCCGCGACTGGCACGAAGCCTATCTGCGCGCCTACATCGAGCGCGACCTGCCGCAACTTGGCGTTACCGCCGAGCCGCTGCTGGCGCGCCGCCTGCTGACCATGCTGGCCCACCAGCAGGGCGGGCTGCTCAACATCAGCAACCTGGCCGCGGCACTCGGCGTCGGCCACGGCAAGGTGGCGCGCCTGATCGACGCATTCGAGGCCACCTTCATCCTGCGCCGCCTGACGCCCTGGTTCCGCGACGTCGGCAAGCGCCTGACCAAGGCGCCCAAGCTCTACCTGCGTGACAGTGGCATGCTCCACCACCTGCTCGACATCGGCGACCCCGACCAGCTCGCCGCCCACCCGATACGCGGCGCCAGCTGGGAAGGTTTCGTTCTCGAAGACCTGTTGCGGCGCGAACATCTGGCGCGCCCGCAAAGCAGCTTCCACTTCTGGCGCACCGCCGCCGGCGGCGAGATCGACCTGCTGATCGACCGTGGCGCAACACGCCATGCCGTCGAGATCAAGGCCGGCCGCGCCAGCGCGCGCCAGGCTCGCCATCTGGGCGACATGCTGGACGACGCCGATGCCACCGACGCCTGGATCGTCGATCAGGACACAGCCCCGCCCGGCGCCCTCAACCCCAGGGTACGCCGCCGCGGCTTCGGAGACGGCGCGGAGTGGCTGCCATGACCGCACGCTCCCTGATGGTGCAAGGCACGACGTCGGATGCCGGCAAGACGGTGCTGGTGGCCGCGCTGTGCCGCATCCTCGCCCGCCGCGGCATCAGGGTGGCGCCCTTCAAGCCGCAGAACATGGCGCTCAACTCCGCCGTCACCGCCGACGGCGGCGAAATCGGCCGCGCCCAGGCGCTGCAGGCGCAGGCCGCGAACATCGCGCCGCGCATCGACTTCAACCCGGTGCTGCTCAAGCCCACCACCGACCGCCGCGCCCAGGTCATCGTCCATGGCCACGCCATCGACACGCTGGATGCGCGCGACTACCACACCTACAAGACCGTCGCCATGGGCGCGGTGATGGAAAGCTGGCAGCGCCTGCGGGCCGAATTCGACTGGGTGATCGTCGAAGGCGCCGGCAGCCCTGCCGAGATCAACCTGCGCGAGCGCGACATCGCCAACATGGGCTTCGCCGAGGCCGCCGACGTGCCCGTGATCCTCGTCGCCGACATCGACCGCGGTGGCGTCTTCGCCCATCTGGTCGGCACCCTCGACCTGCTTTCCGCCAGCGAACAGGCGCGCGTCAAGGGCTTCGTCATCAACCGCTTTCGCGGCGACATCGGCCTGCTGCAATCCGGCCTGGCCTGGCTGGAGGCGCGCAGCGGCAAGCCCGTGCTCGGCGTGCTGCCCTACCTGCACGGCCTGATGCTCGACGCCGAAGATGCCATCGCCACCCACAGCGCGGCCAAGCCCGAAGCAAAGCTCAGGGCCGTGGCCATCGCCTATCCGCGCTGCTCAAATCACAACGACCTCGACCCGCTGCGCCTGCATCCAGAGGTCGACTTCAAGTGGATCGGCCCCGGCGACACCCTGCCCGCCTGCGACCTGCTGGTCCTGCCCGGTTCCAAGGCAGTGCAGGCCGACCTCGCCTGGCTGCGTGAGCAGGGCCATGAAGCCGCCATCCGCCGCCACCTGCGCTACGGCGGCAAGCTGATCGGCATTTGCGGCGGCTTCCAGATGCTGGGCCGCGCGCTGCACGATCCGCTCGGCCTCGAAGGCGCGCCGGGCAGCCAGCCCGGCCTCGGCCTGCTCGACTGCGAAACCGAGCTCGAAGCCGAAAAGCAACTGCGCAATGTAACCGGCCGCCTCGTACTGCCCGGCAGTCCGGCGGTAAGTGGCTACGAGATCCACATGGGCGTAACGCGCGGCCCAGCGCTACAGCGCCCCGCCGCCACCCTGGCCGGCCAGCCCGACGGCGCCATCAGCGACGACAACGCAATCCTCGGCAGCTACTGCCACGGCCTCTTCGACACCCCCGAAGCGCTCAGCGCACTGCTCGCCTGGGCCGGCCTGGCGGCGCCGCAAGCGGTCGACTTCACGACGCGGCGCGAGGCCGACCTGGAGCGGCTGGCGGATGCGGTGGAAGGGGCGATGAAGCTGGAACTGATCGGGATGGCGTAGCAGATGCCGAAGACCTGAAGCGGCATCAGGCGGACCGTGAGAGCCGCTTCGACATTGGAACGACGGCTCAGGATTTGGTGGGCCAGGCAATCTGTATTTGCCGATGCTGTGTCACGCAGTCGCGCAGATAAAGATTGATCAGGCTTTGGTAGGGAACACCGGCATCAAGCGCCATGCGCTTGAAGTACGCAACAACGTCTTCGGACAGACGCATGGTAACGGGTGTCTTGAGCTTCGATGCGTAGGGATTTCTGCGCGACTTCAGCTTGGAGAGATCGTATTCGGATTTCATGATTGCTCACCTCCATAAAACGCACTTTCACGTTTAGTGGCTTTTCGGGCGGAAACGATGCGAACGGTGTGACCGGACATTCGTTCGCAGTGGCAAACGAGTAGCAGGCGCGCCCCCGTACTCATGCCCAGCAACAAGAACCGTTCTTCATCCGTCGAATGATCTTCGTCGAAGAACTGGACAGCGAACTCATCGTAGAAAACAGACCGCGCCTCGTCGAACGAAACCCCGTGTTTCCTGATGTTGGCCGTAGCCTTCGCCGCATCCCACTCGAACTCGATCATGCGTACAGTGTATTGATGCACCTGGGAATGTCAAGGCAAGGCGGAACGAAGGCGTCGCGGCGCGACGGTTCGTTCCGGCGTTGCCAAGGGGCAGTTGGCGACCCTCTGCGGACATCCAGACTTACCGAAAGAAGACGCTAAGCCCCATCACATTTCCTATATCTGACCAGCCTGAGCTAATAGCAGTTGTGGCCCGTTACACGCAGTCCTGCTCGTGCCAACGGCGACTATACAGATCAGGATTAGGCAACCGGCGTTCTTGATGGAGCATTGTCCAAAGCGGTTTTCAAAAACCGGTGGAGCAACTCTAGCTTTTGATCGTCGGGACAGATTTGCCGGAGTTCTCTTAGAAGAGACAATACGTATTTGATCGGGTAGTTACTCAACCATCCTCTAGGAATCCCAAATTCACGCTCAATGGCGTGCGATTGGACCGTTGCTAGACGACGTTCCCCGTGAATGACGCCGCTGATTTGTCGTTGATTAAGTCCATGACCAACCTTTTTTGCAATGCCTTCCTGAGTGTAGATGCGGGCCAATTCTCTAAGGTTCTGTTGCGTAAATGATGAAGTCATTTTTCGCTCCGATATGAAGTGGAGATATCAACATATACACGAGCGAGCGAGAGGGGGAGGCGGGGATTACCTTTTCGCAATTAGTTCTCGCATCCGCAGACTCTTTTATCTATGGCTAATCATTCTCGCGTGCTATCCAACTAATTTCAGAAATTGGTTGCGCCTCCACCCATCTAAGGAATTAAATAGCGCACCTGACAATGTATTTGTAATCAATGTATTAACATTTATACTGCGCGTTTGTTCCCATGCTGCGTTCCTAAACTCGCGTGAAAACATACTTACGCCACTATCCTTTTTTTCTATAATTTCTCGCGGTTTTACAGCAATCTTGGAATAAGCCTCTTCCAATTTTTCAATCAAGCCGAGGTTTGCGTAGCTTATTGCGCCACGCAAGACATCATCGTCGCCACTTTGTTGTCTGCCCAAAAATATTAGTGACGAATATTCGCCAATAGAAGTGCGCAATGCGGCTAGGGAAACGCTGAACAAGCCACCGCAAAAAGCAGCGACGAATTGAAATCGAGACGAAAACGTGACGGAAATGCCATTTTCATTGGGTGATCGGCCTGTTCGAGGGCAGACAAGGGGTGATTCCCCTGGATTTTGCTCA
>JACRLX010000040.1:10202-71338 GCA_016235165.1 Rhodocyclales bacterium | reverse complement strand
TTTCCCGACGCCCAAGGCGCCCAAACGACATCTGATCAGCGGTACACTTTGGCATCGGCGGAACCTCGTTAATTTCGGCTTAGACACCTGTATTAACGCGCCTCACGGCTGTTCCGCCGACCTCCCCTATGAAATATCCGCGCTAAGGTCATCAGCTGGGCGGCTGCTTGACGCCTTGCATCAACGTGGCTCAGTAATGCGGAGGGATGTCATCGCGCGCGTTGCGTCGTTCGCCGACGGATTCGGTTTGGGCAAGCTGGTAGAGCTCGCGCAACTGAGCCTGGAGCAGCTCAAGCTGTTGCTGCTGGCGAAATACCGTTCGGTTCAATTCCTCGATGTGGTCTTCGCAGTGGCTTAACTTGATTTCCAGTTCGGTGATTTTCGATTCCATGGCGCGTTCCTGAATGAACAAGGGCGCCCGGTCGGCGCCCTTGAATTCGGCCGGCATTTACGGTCAAGCGAAGTTTTTCGAGGCGAATTCCCAGTTGGCCAGCGACGCGAGGAATGTTTCGACGAACTTCGGACGCGCATTGCGGTAGTCGATGTAGTAGGCATGCTCCCACACGTCGATGGTCAGCAAGGCTTTGTTCTCGGTGTTCAGCGGCGTACCGGCACCCGAGGTGTTGACGATATCGACGGAGCCATCCGGCTTCTTGACCAGCCAAGTCCAGCCGGAGCCAAAATTTCCCACGGCGGAAGCCTGGAATGCCTTTTTGAACTCGTCGAAGCTGCCCCATTTCTTGTTGATCGCATCGGCAAGCGGGCCACTCGGCGTGCCGCCACCGCCGACTTTCATGCTGTTCCAGAAGAAACTGTGGTTCCACACTTGGGCGGAGTTGTTGAATATTCCGCCGGCAGGGGCTTTTTTTACGATCGATTCGAGGTCGAGGTTTTCATATTCCGTGCCCTTGACCAGGTTGTTCAGGTTGGTGGCGTAGGCCTGATGATGCTTGCCATAGTGATATTCAAAGGTTTCCTTGGAAATATGCGGGGCCAGGGCGTCCATCGCATAGGGCAGGGGCGGAAGTGTATGTTCCATTCGAGTTCTCCTGTAGCTTGTGTAGGGGTCTTAAAGTTGACTATTGTAGTCGGGAATTTTGCCTGGTGCAAGATTCAGTCGGGGCGGGCGACAAGGACACTGGCATCGATATCGCCATGGGCGAATTGGACCGTGATGGCCTGCCCCGTAGCCAGCATCCCGGCATTGGAAATTACGGCGCCTTTGGCGTCGCGCGCGACAGCGTAGCCCCGTGCAAGGGTGTGGGCCGGATTCAAATGATGCAGTGCCCGTTCCAGCTGGCTGACCCGTCCGGAGTGCTCGGCATGTCGCTTCTGTCCGGCCGTAAGCAGCCTGCGGGCGAGCAATTCGATTCGACCGGAAGTGGCATCGATCCTGGGAACAGATCGTCCGAGGGCAAGAGCCGCATGATCCAGCCGCGATTGTTTGTGTCGCAGCATTTCGGGCAGCGTGCCTTTCATGCGCGACGCCAGCAGGTCGAGATTGGTACGCGATCGTTCCAGCCTGGTCGAGGGATGAACCAGGCGCAACATCAACTGATCGAGGGTGTACTGCGCCTGGTCAAGCCTTCTGCCGCAGGAGTGCAGCAGCGAACTTTCCTGTTCCACAAGGTGCTGCCTGGCGGCGAACCAATGCTGGGTCGCGAGCTCCGCTGCGGCGGTCGGAGTTGCCGCTCTCATATCCGCGACAAAATCGGCAATGGTGTTATCTGTCTCATGGCCAACCCCGCTGACGATCGGTAAGGGGCTGGCGGCGATCGCCCGGGCGACACATTCCTCATTGAATGCCCAGAGATCCTCGATGCTGCCGCCGCCGCGAACCACCAATAACACATCGCATTCCCCGCGCTTGCCGGCAAGGGTAATGGCATCGGCAATCCTTTCGCCTGCGCCTTCGCCCTGGACCAGGCTGGGGTAGAGAATGACACCCAGGTGAGGTGCCCGGCGCCGGATTGCGGCGAGAACGTCGCGCAGTGCGGCGGCCTGGGGCGACGCGATGATGCCGATGGTCCGTGGAAAACTCGGTAGCGGACGCTTGCCTTGGCTGGCGAACATGCCTTCGGCTTCCAGTCGCTCCCTGAGTCGTGCAAAGGCTTCGAACAAGCGTCCAAGCCCGGCGCGGCGCAGGCTTTCCACGCCCAGTTGGAAGTCGCCACGCGGTTCGTAGAGCGAGACCAAGGCACGGGCCTCGACTTGCTGCCCATTTTCCAGGCGCCAGGGAATAGCCTGGGCGCGTGAGCGGAACATCACGCATCGCGCCTGGGCAGTTTCATCCTTGAGCGAAAAATACACATGCCCCGATGCGGCACGCGTCAGATTGGAAATCTCCCCGGCGACCCATTGCAATGGAAATTCGCCTTCGAGCGCCAGGCGAACCCGCCGATTCAATTCGCTGACCGGGATGATTGCATTCGCGTCAGTCGGCATCGGGTTGGGGGCACGCAGCTGTAAATCGCATGCAAAAATTCTAGCCCAAAACCCAGGTGAATACCCGTGCCATGCCCCGATCCCCGGCGTCGACAAGGGTTGTCAGTTTTCGTTTCAGCAAGGCAATGATTCCAATGCATTTCTGGTGTTCAAATTCTGCGCTTTCGGTTGGCACTCCAGATGGCGAGCGGGATTCTGTGGATTTCCTGGCATCGATCCACAGGCTTATCCACAGACATTGTGAATAAGCCGTCGGTCGAACCTCGTGATGGGGAATCGGGATTGGCGAAGTCAGGATATTGCTGAATCGATCCAGTCCGGCTAAAGTGCGGCCTTTCCAGAATCTCGGAGTGTCCCCGTGTTTTCGATCATTCAGGCGGCCGGCTGGCCCATCTGGCCATTGCTCTTGGCATCGGTTATCGCGGTTGCCTTGATCATCGAGCGTTCGGCCGCCCTGCGCCGCGTGAAGATTCTTCCTCCCGGCTTGCTGCAAAGTTCGGTTGCCAACTATCGCCAGCGCGGGATCACGGATGAGCAACTTTTGCGCCTCGAAGCCGGCTCGCCGCTGGGCCGCGTACTTGCCGCGGGCATGCGCAATGCCGGAAGCTCGCGCGAGATCATGAAAGAGGCGATCGAGGAATCGGGACGCGCGGCCGCGCACGAGATGGAACGCTTTCTGACCTCGCTTGGCACCATTGCTTCGATTGCACCGCTGATGGGCTTGTTCGGCACGGTGGTCGGCATGATCGAGATCTTCGGCTCGCCGACCTCATCCGGCAATAATCCGCAGGCACTGGCCCACGGTATTTCGGTGGCGCTCTACAACACCGGATTCGGATTGATCATTGCCATTCCCGCCATGATTTTTTACCGTCATTTCCGTGCCCTGGTCGATGGCTTTCTGGTCGAAATGGAGCAGGAAGCAGTCAAGTTGGTGGAAACCATGCAGGGCCAGCGCAAGTAGAGGTCGGCGATGAACTTCCAGCGCGGACGCCATCGGGAGGAACTCGAGATCAATTTGATCCCGATGATCGACGTATTGCTGGTGATCCTGATCTTTCTGATGATCACCACCACCTACTCCAAATTTTCCGGCCTGGAAATCAACCTGCCGACGGCGGATGCACCCCAGAACAAGGAACTACCGAACGAGATCAACGTGGTGGTCACTGCCGCCGGCGATGTCCTGGTCAACAAATCGCCGCTCGGAACTCGGGATATTGCGTCCATTGCCGCCGCCATGAAACGCGTGTCGGGCAGCGGCAAGGAGCCGGTGGTGATCATCAACGCCGACGCCAAGGCCGCGCATCAGAGCGTTATCGATGTCATGCAGGCCGCGCAGCAGGCCGGGCTGTCGCATATCTCCTTTGCCACCCAGCAGGCCCAGCGCTGACGGCGGATTTGCCGCCGTCTGGCGGCAGCGCGGTGCCACGGCCTGTTTGCTCTATCCCTTTTCGCTGGTATTTCGCGAACTTTCCGCATTGCGCCGGGCCGCTTATCGGTACGGCTTGCTGCGCGCGACCAGGCTGCCGGTGCCGGTTGTCGTGGTCGGCAACATCACGGTGGGTGGCAGCGGCAAGACACCGCTGGTTATTCATTTGGCAAACGCCCTGAAAAGGAAAGGCCGCCGCCCCGGGATAATTACCCGTGGCTACCGGGGCAACGCACCGCGGCCGGTGCAAGTGCCGATGAATGGAGCCCCCGAAGTGTTCGGCGACGAAGCCTTGCTGCTGGCACGCAACTGTGGATGCCCGGTGTTTGTCGGCCGGGATCGCGTGGCGGCGGGCCGCGCCCTGCTTGCGGCCGATCCGGAGTGCGACGTGATTCTTGCCGATGACGGCTTGCAGCACTATCGGCTGGTGCGCGATGTGGAGCTCGCGGTGTTCGACTCTCGCGGCGTATGGAACGGCTGGTGCCTGCCTGCGGGGCCGCTGCGCGAACCGGTATCGCGCCTGGCTTCGGTCGATGCCTTGGTGCTCAACGAAATCGCCGTCCTGCCAGCGCCGACTTTTGGGCAACCCTTGTTTCGCATGACGCTGGAAGGACGCGAGTTCCGTTCGCTGGATCAAACGCGGGGCGTTCAGACGGTTGCCGGGCTGGCTGGCCTCGAATTGCACGCGGTCGCAGGCATCGGGGCTCCCGAGCGGTTTTTTGCGCATCTGCGGGCGATCGGCGTCGAATTCGCGGAACATGCCTTCCCCGACCATCATTGGTTTACGCCCGCCGATCTCGATTTTGGCGGCGACGCGATCCTGACCACGGAAAAGGATGCCGTAAAATTGGCGTCGCTCAAATTGTCCCTGCCGGTCTGGGTGCTGCCCGTTGCCGCCCGCCTGAGCCCCGATCTTGGCGAATTCGTACTGGAGAAGCTGAATGGATGTCCGCCTGCTTGAAATCCTGGTCTGTCCCGTCTGCAAAGGCCCGTTGGAAAATCGCGCATCGGCTGCCGAACTCGTTTGCAAGGGTTGCAAACTGGCCTATCCGGTCAAGGACGACATTCCGGTGATGCTCGAGGACGAGGCCCGTCCGCTTGGCGCCGACGAGGCCTGATGTCCTACCGGATTGTCGTTCCGGCGCGCTATGCATCGACCCGGCTGCCGGGGAAGCCGCTCGCGGATATCGCCGGCAAGCCGATGATCGTGCGTGTGGTCGAGGCGGCGATGCGCTCGCGAGCGAGGAGCGTTTGCGTGGCGACCGACGACGAGCGAGTGGCCGCCACGGTGCGCGCGTCGGGCTACGAAGCTGTCATGACGCGGGCGGACCATCTCAGCGGCACCGACCGGATTGCCGAAGTGGCGCGGGCGATGGGCTGGAATGGCGACGAAATCGTGGTCAATGTCCAGGGCGATGAACCGCTGCTGGACCCGTCACTGATCGATGCCGTGGCATTCGCGCTCGAAGCGGATGCGAATGCCGCGATGGCTACCGCAGCGCATGCGCTGAGCTCGGTCGACGAGTTTTTCAATCCCAATGTCGTCAAGGTGGTATGCGACGCGAGCGGCCGTGCCTTGTACTTCAGTCGTGCCCCGATTCCCTGGGATCGCGACTGCTTTGCCTCGAAGCGGACCGAACTGCCCAATCGCCTCGGTGCCCAACGACATATCGGCCTGTATGCCTATCGGGTCGGCTTTTTGCGCGACTATGGGTCGTTGGCGGTGTCGCCTCTTGAGCAGATCGAGTCCCTGGAGCAGTTGCGCGCCTTGTGGCATGGCTACGCGATTACAGTCGTCGCTTCCGCTCATGCGCCGGCGCCTGGAGTTGATACCGCGGAGGATCTGGAACGCGTGCGGCGTTTTTTTGACGCCGCGAAGGAATCGGCGTAAGTTGTCTGAAAGATTTATAAGCCATTGTGATGCATAACTTTTTTTGGAGAGCGCGATGAAGTTGATTCTCTTGGGAGGGCCCGGTGCGGGCAAGGGAACGCAGGCGGCATTTATCACCGAGAAATTTGGAATTCCCCAGATTTCCACCGGCGACATGTTGCGTGCCGCCGTCAAGGCCGGGTCGCCCATGGGTATCGAGGCCAAGAAGGTGATGGATGCAGGCGGGCTGGTGTCCGACGAAATCATCCTCGGATTGGTCGCCGAGCGCCTGAAGCAGCCGGACTGTGCCAAGGGTTTCCTGTTCGACGGTTTTCCGCGCACCATTCCCCAGGCCGAGGCCTTGCGCGCCCAGGGTGTCGAGCTCGACTATGTGCTGGAAATCGATGTCAGCGACGAGGAGATCATTCGCCGCATGAGTGGGCGTCGTGTGCATACCGGCTCCGGGCGCACTTACCATGTGGTGTTCAATCCGCCCAAGGTCGAGGGCAAGGACGATGTGACCGGCGAGCCCTTGATCCAGCGCGACGACGACAAGGAAGAAACCGTGCGCAAGCGCCTGACGGTCTATCACAGCCAGACCCAACCGCTGATCCAGTACTACGCAAATTGGTCGGCATCGGGTACGGCCGGGGCGCCCAGGCATCGCAAGGTGTCCGGGGTCGGCGCGCTGGAATCGATCAAGGCCGCCGTATTCGCCGCACTCAACTGAGGTATTCCGCTTTCCGCAGACGGTAAAGGAGGAGTCATGGCCAGTCACATTCGACGCATCGCGGTCTGTACCGGCGGCGGCGATGCTCCCGGCTTGAATGCAGTGATTCGCTCCGTGGTGATTGCCGCCGCGAACCGTGGCTGGGAATGCTACGGCATTCGCGACGGCTTCAACGGCATCATGTTTCCGGAGCGTTATCCCGAAGGCGGCGTGTATCGGCTGACCCGCGAGCGGGTGCGGGGAATCGGTCATCTGGGTGGAACCATACTGGGTACCACCAACAAGGGAAACCCGCTGCATTTCCCGATGAAAATGCCCGACGGCACGATGCGCGACACCGATCGGTCCGACGAAATCCTCGAATTCTTCGCGCGCAAGGAACTCGATGCGCTGGTTTCGATCGGGGGTGACGGTTCGCTGACCATCGCCAACGCGCTGCATCAGAAAGGCTTGCGCGTGGTCGGCGTGCCCAAGACCATCGACAACGATCTGGACAAGACCTTCACCACCTTCGGCTTCGACACTGCGGTCGCGTTTGCCACCGAGTGCCTCGACCGCCTGCACAGCACCGCGGAAAGCCACCAGCGGGTGATGGTGGTCGAAGTCATGGGGCGTTACGCTGGCTGGATCGCCTTGCATGCGGGCATTTCCGGCAGCGCCCACGCGATCCTGATTCCCGAAATCCGGTACGACATCGACAAGGTGGCGGCCAAGATTCGCGCCCGCGACAGCGAGGGCCGCATGTACTCGCTGGTAATGGTGGCAGAGGGTGCCGAGCCCATCCATGGCCATCGCGAGATACTCGCAGCCGCCGAGATCGGACATGCCGAACGCCTGGGCGGCGTGGGCGAGCGTGTCGCCCGCGTGCTGGCCGACAAGACCGGCAAGGATGTGCGTACTGTGGTGCTCGGCCACCTGCTGCGTGGCGGCAGTCCGACTTCCTTCGATCGGCTGGCGGCGATGCGCTTTGGCAGCGCGGCGGTGCGTGCACTCGACGAAGGTCAGTCGGGAATCATGGTCGCACTGGGTTTTCCCAACGTAAACTATGTTGCGCTGGAGGAAGTCGCCGGGCGCATGAAGGGCGTGCCGCTGGACAGCGACACGCTACAGACCGGGCGCGACATCGGTATCAGCTTCGGCGACTGAGTCGGTCGCAACGCAGATCAGGGAGCTTGCTTCAGGATTTTGGCGACCTTGTTGAGGCGCAGCCGGTAGGCATCCGGCATGCCGGAACCCAGCAGGGGACGCAAATAGAGGCGGAAGGCGTCGGTGACATCGGTGCCGCTGGCGGCGATGAACTCGTCTTCCATCACCCGCGTCTTGCCGGCGACCGATTCCAGGGGAACCAGCTGGTAATCGACTGAATAAAATCCGGTGCGCTTGATCGCGACCGAGCCGTCCATGTCGCCCCACATCGCATATTGGACGGCCTTCTCGCCGACTTCCCGCGCTTCGCGCTGATCGACATCCGAAACGCATCCCATGAAGGAACGTTGCAGATAGCCGAAGGTATCGCCGCGCACACGTTTGATGCCGAGCTTTTCCTTGATCTGGTCACAAAGCAGGTCGGCCAGCGCGCCGGTACCGGAGAGCTGGACATTGCCATGAGCGTCGCGCTCGATCTCGGAGGCCAGCTGGGTGATGATCGGCGTGCCCTTTTCGTCATGGATGCCCTCCGATGCTGCAATCACGCAGCGCCCGTACTTCTCATAGGTGGCCTTGACGTCGAACAGGAACTTCTCGACATTGAATACGCGCTCGGGCAGGTAGATCAGGTGCGGGCCGTCATCGGGGAACTTCTTGCCGAGTGCGGACGCGGCGGTGAGGAAGCCGGCGTGACGGCCCATCACTACGGCGAGGTACACCCCGGTAAGTGCCGCGTTGTCCAGGTTGGCGCCCATAAAAGCCTGCGAAACGAAACGCGCGGCCGAGGGAAATCCGGGAGTGTGGTCGTTGCCCACCAAATCGTTGTCGATTGTTTTCGGGATGTGTATGCAGCGCAGCGGGTATCCGGCGCGGCGCGCCTCTTCGCTGACGATGCGCACGGTATCGGAGGAATCGTTGCCGCCGATGTAGAAAAAGTACCCAATGCCATGCGCCTTGAGAACCTTGAAAATCTCCTGGCAATATTTGAGGTCGGGCTTGTCGCGCGTCGAGCCCAGCGCGGAGGAGGGGGTGCAGGCCACCATTTCGATGTTGTGGCTGGTTTCCTGGGTCAGGTCGAGAAACTCCTCCTCGACGATGCCGCGCACGCCATGGTAGGCGCCGTAGACCAGCTCGACATTGCGGAACTTGCGGGCTTCGAGCACCACGCCCGCCATGGATTGATTGATGACGGCGGTGGGGCCGCCGCCTTGGGCGACCAGTACTTTTCCCTGTGGCATCGATGTTTTCCTTTCCCTGATTCCGGTTGTGGGTGTCGTTTCGCGTGGTGCCGTGAAAAACCAGACTATAGCGGTCTATTCCCGATCGTCCCATGCAGCTCACCGATCCACCTATCAAACAATCTTAATTCGCCAAGCGGTGCCTTGGAGGTGCGGAAGGAACCACTGAATCTCATTAGATTTCAAGCAACAAAACCCGGCGCGGTCTGTTGTCCGGTTTCGATGTGGTGATAAAATTACATGTTTAGTCCATCAATTCCAAGGGGGAGACTTATGTCAGCAGGACTGATGTTCGCGCTGGTCTGCGCGTTGGCCGCGATTGCTTACGGATGGGTCGTGAGCCAGTGGATTCTGGCGCAGCCGGCCGGCAATGACCGCATGAGGTCGATTGCCGCCGCCGTGCAGGAAGGCGCGCAAGCCTATCTGAACCGTCAATACACCACGATCGGCATTGTCGGCGCCGTTCTCGCGGTGGTGATCCTGGTGTTCCTCGGCGCCAAGACGGCGATCGGCTTCGTGATCGGCGCGGTACTTTCGGGCGCCGCCGGTTACATCGGCATGAACGTCTCGGTTCGCGCCAACGTGCGCACCGCCGAAGCCGCGCGCACCGGCCTCAACGAGGCACTCAACGTCGCCTTCAAGGGTGGTGCGATCACCGGCATGCTGGTGGTCGGCCTCGGCCTGCTGGGCGTCGCCGGATACTACGCAGTGCTCAAGATGATGGGTGGCACGGGCGCCAAGATGGAAGACATCATCCATCCGCTGGTCGGCCTGGGTTTTGGCTCCTCGCTGATCTCGATCTTTGCACGTCTCGGCGGTGGCATCTTCACCAAGGGCGCCGACGTCGGCGCCGACCTGGTGGGCAAGGTGGAAGCCGGCATCCCCGAGGATGACCCGCGCAACCCGGCCGTGATTGCGGACAACGTTGGCGACAACGTCGGCGACTGCGCCGGCATGGCCGCCGACTTGTTCGAAACCTATGCCGTGACCACGGTGGCGACCATGTTGCTTGGCGCGCTGCTGCTCAAGGGCAACGCGGCTTTTGCCGAGCAGGCGGTGATTTATCCGCTGGCTCTCGGCGGCTTCTCGATCATCGCTTCGATCATTGGCGTGATGTTCGTCAAGGCCTCGCCCGGCGGCAAGATCATGAACGCCCTGTATCGTGGCCTGATCGTCGCCGGTGTGCTCGCCCTGGTGGCCTTCTACCCCATGACTTCCTGGCTGATCAATGATCACCTGCTCGACGGCATGTTAAACATCAGCGGCGGTTCGCAGATGCGTCTTTATGGCGCGGCGGTGATCGGCCTGGTGCTGACCGGCCTGATGGTCTACATCACCGAGTACTACACCGGCACCGAGTTCAAGCCCGTGCAGCACGTTGCCGAAGCTTCGACCACCGGCCACGGTACCAATATCATCGCCGGCCTCGGCGTTTCGATGAAGGCGACCGCCTGGCCGGTGCTGTCCGTCTGTGCCGCGATCTGGGCCTCGTATGTACTGGGCGGACTCTACGGCATCGCCATTGCGGCGACGTCCATGCTGTCCATGGCGGGCATCGTGGTCGCACTCGACGCCTACGGCCCGATCACCGACAACGCCGGCGGCATTGCCGAAATGGCCGAATTGCCCGACTCCGTGCGCGGTATTACCGATCCGCTGGATGCGGTGGGCAACACGACCAAGGCCGTGACCAAGGGCTATGCGATCGGTTCGGCCGGCCTGGCCGCGCTGGTGCTGTTCGCCGACTTCACCCACGGACTCGAAGCACTCAAGACGGGCGTCAAGTTCGCCTTCGACCTGTCCGATCCGGCCGTCATCATCGGCCTGTTCATCGGCGGCATGGTGCCCTACCTGTTTGCCGCCATGGGCATGGAAGCCGTGGGTCGCGCCGCGGGGTCCGTGGTGGTTGAAGTGCGTCGTCAGTTCAAGGAGATCAAGGGCATCATGGAAGGGAAGGCACGGCCAAGCCGGAATACGGCACCTGCGTCGACATGCTGACCAAGGCCGCGATTCGCGAAATGATGATCCCCTCGCTGCTGCCGGTGCTGGTTCCGGTGGTTGCCGCCGTGGCGATGAACATGCTGATGCCGGCGGTTGGCGGTGTTGGCGCCGGGGTTCGCGCGCTGGGCGGCGTGTTGATGGGCACCATCGTCACCGGCCTCTTCGTTGCGATCTCGATGACCACCGGCGGTGGCTGCTGGGACAACGCCAAGAAGTACATCGAGGACGGCCACTTCGGTGGCAAGGGTTCCGACGCGCACAAGGCGGCGGTGACCGGTGACACCGTGGGCGATCCGTACAAGGATACGGCGGGCCCGGCGGTGAACCCGCTGATCAAGATCATCAACATCGTCGCGCTGCTGATCCTGCCGCTGGTAGTGTGATCTTCGGCCTGCTCGGCAAAACAACGGGCAGCCTGCGGGCTGCCCGTTTTTGCTTGGTGCTGGCCTTATTGCCGCTCGCGGCGCTCGCGCAAGCCCCGCAGCCGGAAGCCACCAGTGGCTACTTGCCGCAGCCTGCGGCAATCGGCAGGGCTTACATGGCTGTTACCGCCAATCCGCATGCCACGGAGGCCGCGGTCGAAATCCTCCAACTCGGCGGCAACGCCCTGGATGCGGCGATCGCCGCGCAATGGGTATTGAATCTGGTCGAGCCGCAATCCTCGGGTGTCGGTGGCGGTGGTTTCCTCTTGCATTGGGACTCGGGAAAACGAAAGCTCAGTGCCTGGGACGGTCGCGAAACCGCGCCACGCTCGCTTCCGCTCGAGTTTGGCCGGCGCGGCGATGGCAGCCTGCTTCCCTTCCCCGAACTGCTTGCCGGTGGTAATGCCGTTGGCGTGCCTGGCCTCGCGGCCATGCTGGAGGCCGCGCACCGGCGCCACGGCAAGCTGAAATGGGAACGCCTGCTGGCACCGGCGATTCGCTTGGCGGAAAACGGCTTTGCGGTATCCCCGCGTTTGCATTCCTTGCTGCGCGACGATCCCTTGCTGCGCCAGGACCCTGCCGCGCGCGCCTTGTATTTCCAGGTCGACGGCCGGCCGTTGGCGGTCGGAAGCCTGCTGCGCAACCCGGAACTGGCGACGGTGCTGCGTCGGCTGGCGACGGGCGGCAGTCAGGTGCTGCATCGCGGCCCGCTCGCGGAGCGTATTGTTACGGAGCTTGGCAAACGCGGTGGCAGACTGACACTCGACGATCTGCGTGATTACCGGCCACGTCAGCGCGAGGCCGTCTGCGGCGCGTATCGCCGATGGCGCATTTGCGGCATGCCACCGCCCTCGTCGGGCGGCATTGCCGTGCTGCAGATACTTGGTCTCGTCGAACGCAGCGGTCTGCCGCCGGGGGCTCCAGTGCGTGTCGCGGCGATCCACCATTTTGCCGAGGCCGGACGCCTTGCCTTTGCCGACCGCGCCAGGTATCTCGGCGATCCCGATTTCGTTGCGGTGCCCACGAGGCAACTATTGGCCTCCGACTACCTTGGCCGCCGTGCGCGCTTGATTCATCCTGGCAAGGCGATGGACAAGGCCATGCCGGGCAAGCTGGCATCCCTGACCGGATTTGGAAAAAGCGAAGCACCGGAATTGCCCGCAACGACCCATTTGTCGATCATCGATCAGGCGGGTAATGCCGTATCGATGACCAGTTCCATCGAGGCGGCTTTCGGTAGCCGAATTCAGGTCGAGGGTTTCCTGCTCAATAACCAGCTCACCGATTTTTCGCTGACCCGCGAAAGCGAAGGACTGCCGGTCGCGAATCGCGCCGAACCCGGCAAGCGGCCCCTGTCGTCGATGTCGCCAACGCTGGTGTTCGATGCCGAGGGCAAATTGTTCGCCGTGCTCGGATCGCCCGGAGGGAGCCGCATCATCAACTATGTGGCGCGCACCCTGATGGCATTGCTTGACGGCGACATGGATGCGGCGGATGCGTTGCAACTCGGGCACGTCGGGAATCGCAACGGCGCCACCGAGGTCGAACTCGGTCGCTTCGACGCCGCAACCCGACGCGAGCTTGAGCTGCTTGGCCATCGGGTGCAGGCGGTAGACATGACCAGCGGCCTGCATGTGATCGTGCGCCGCAACGGCGCCTGGGTCGGTGCCGCCGATCCACGCCGCGAAGGGCTGGCACGGGGCGGCTGATCAGGTGGCGCGGCGTCGGAAATCGCGCAGCCGGAAACCGAGCAGCCAGAGCGCGGAGAAATAGACAAGGACGCCGCCGACGACAACGACGCATAAATGCAGTGCCCGCTGTGCTCCATTCTTGGCCAGCCAGGACGCATCGGTTCCGGCGGCGAACCACAGTACGCCGCCCAGAACCAGCAAGGCGAGCAGCAGGCGCAAGGCAAAGCCGCCCCAGCCGGCTTGGGGCACATAGCTGCCGCTGCGGCGCAGACCACGCCAGAGCATGAAGGCGTTGATGCAGGAGGCCAGCCCGATCGACAGCGCCAGTCCGGCATGCTGCAACCAGCCGATAAAGGCGAGGTTCATCGCCTGGGTCAGCAGCAAGGTGAAGATCGCGATTCGTACCGGGGTGCGGATGTCCTGGCGCGCATAAAAGCCGGGGGCGAGCACCTTGACCAGGATTAGTCCGGACAGTCCGAGCGAATAGGCCACCAGCGCCTCGCGCGTGCGCAGGACGTCGTCGGCGGAAAAGGCGCCGTACTGGAACAGGGTGGACAGCAGCGGCACGGCGAGTATTGCCAAGGCGAGCGCGGCGGGCAGGGTCAGCATCAGGGTCAGGCGCAGGCCCCAGTCGAGCAGCGCCGAGAATTCGGCGGCGTTGCCCGTGGAGTGGGTCCTGGCCAGGCTCGGCAGCAGGATCGTGCCGAGGGCCGCGCCCAGCAATCCGGCGGGGAACTCCATCAGCCGATCGGCATAGTAGAGCCAGGATACGCTGCCGCTGACCAGGAAGGAGGCGAACACTGTGTTGATCAGCAGGCTGATCTGGGATACCGAAACCCCGAGCACTGCCGGCGCCATCAACTTGAGGATGCGTTGCACGCCCTCGTCGCGCCAGACGGGATCGAAGCGGGGCAACATGCCGATCCGGGCCAGGGCAGGTAGCTGTATCGCCAGTTGCAATGCGCCGCCAAGGAAAACCGCCCAGGCCAGTGCCATGATTGGCGGGTCGAAAAAGGGCGCGGCAAGCAGCGCCATGCCGATAAAGGCGAGATTGAGCAGCACCGGGGTGAAAGCAGGCAGGGCGAAGCGGCTCCAGGTGTTGAGTACCCCGGCCGCCACGGCGACCAGCGACATGAACAGGATGTAGGGAAAGGTGATCCGGGTCATTTCCACTGTCACCGCGAATTTCTCTGCGTCGGCGCTGAATCCCGGCGCGGTGACGGCAATCAGCAACGGCGCCCCGGCCATGCCCAGGGCGCTGACGCCGATCAGGATCAGGAACAACACGCTGCTGACGCGATCGATCAGTGTCTTGGTTTCGGCTTCGCCACGACGACTGCGGTAATCCGCCAGCACCGGCACGAAGGCCTGCGAAAACGCACCCTCGGCAAACAGCCGCCGCAGCAGGTTGGGCAGGCGAAAGGCGACGAAGAAGGCGTCGGTCATCATGCCGGCGCCGAACACCCGGGCGATGATGAAATCACGGACAAAGCCGAGAATTCGTGACAGCAGGGTCATGCCGCTGACGGTAGCCAGGGCGCGGAGCAGGTTCATGCGGCTATGGTAGTCGGCTTGCGGCGCACAAAAGCCGCTTGCAATGGGTGAAAAGCCCTTTTATAATCCCGCTCCTTTCCCAGATCTACCGGATTACCTCACATGGCGAATACCGCCCAAGCCCGCAAGCGTGCCCGTCAAGCGACCAAGCAGCGCGCCCACAACATGAGCCAGCGTTCCACGCTGCGCACGGCAATCAAAAAGGTTCGCAAGGCCATTGAAGCCGGCGACAAGGCAGCCGCGCAGGCCGTGTTCAAGGAATCGCAAAGCGTGATCGACTCGATCGCCGACAAGAACATCGTGCACAAGAATCTGGCGGCGCGCCAGAAGAGCCGTCTGTCGGCTGCGATCAAGGGACTCTGATTCTCCCGCGCATTCGCGCGATCCAAAAAAGGCTGCCTGGTGCAGCCTTTTTTGCTTGTGCGCCCAGCATGGCGTTCCGATTTCAAAGCCGGCATATGAACCGGAAAAAATGCTCACCAAATTAGATAAATAGCTTGAACTTGGCGAATCCACTGCATATACTCTTGAAACTTCATTGAAGTGAAAGGGTTTTCATGCATTCCCACCAGTTCGTCAAATATGCATTTCGTATTAAGACGCGAATGGGCGTGGTTGTGGATAACCTGATGATCCACGGTCGCGACGAACACGAGGCCCAGCGCAAACTGCGTCAGATGTACCACGGCTGCCAGATCATGGATTGCGTCTGCCATCATGGCAGCGTGCGAATTCCGGTCGCCAGCTTCGAAGAAGTCGCGAACATCATCGTTCGCTGAGCGCAGGCGCGTGGTTTCGGCCGGGGCGCCTAGAGAAAGCGCGCCGCCAGCAGTTCTTCCATCAATTGCAGGTAATCCAGGGCACCGCGACTGTTCGCGCTGTGGGCGAAGATGTCACGGTTCACTGCCGGAGCCTCGGCCACCGCAACGTTTTCGGATATCACCGAGTCGCACAACTCGGCGCCGAACTGCTGGCGCAATCGTTCCTGTACCTCGAAGCTCATCTTGCGCCGGCGATCGAAGCGTGTCAGCAGGTAGCGCCGTTCGACCCGGCGCTTGAGCACCGGCTCCAGCGCCTTCAGCGTGTGCTCGATTTGCAGCGCGCCACGCAGGCTGAGGAAATCCGAGGAGACCGGGATCAGGATCCGATCCGCGGCAAAGATCGCGTTCAGCGACAGTACCCCGAGAAAGGGACAGCAGTCGATGATCACGGATTCCTCGTCCCCGCCATCCTCGTAGGCCTCCAGCCCGGCGTTGAGGCGATTGAGAATGGTCGGGCCCTTGCCGAACACCGAGTCGACCTTGATCAATTCCGGATGCGCGGGTATCAGGCGGCCGATGCCTTCCCAGGCGATGGCGATATCCACCAGCGGCCGGTTATCCTGATAAAGGGCAAATATGCTGTGCTGAGCCTCGCTCGGGGCGTTACCGTGAATCGAGCTCAGATGCGCCTGCGGGTCAAGGTCGATCATCAGCGTCGGCCTGGTCGCCCGTGCCAGAGCGGCAGCGAGGTTGAGCGCCGTGGTGGTTTTGCCGACACCGCCTTTCTGGTTGAAAACCGCGACCCGCACCGCCTGCCCTCCATGCCCCTGCTCTGTACAGGGACGGTGTTTTCACTTAGTATAGGGGCGTTTCCAAGCACGGCGGCCGCGTTGCTCCTCGGCCGCCGTATGTTTTTGTGTGGGGCTTTTGGCGGAGTGCTTTCATGCCGCATCTGATGAATACCTACGGGCGGCTGCCGGTCGCCTTCACCCACGGCGAAGGCTGTCGCCTGGTCGACGAACAGGGCAAGTCCTACCTTGACGCCCTCGGCGGGATTGCCGTCAATACCCTGGGTCACAATCATCCGCGCCTGGTGCAGGCACTTGCCGCACAGGTCGGCCGACTGATCCACGTGTCGAATATCTACCGGGTCGCCGAAGCCGAAGCCGCTTCCGATCGCCTCGCTGCCTTGTCGCGGATGGACGAGGTTTTCTTCTGCAATTCGGGTTGCGAGGCCAACGAGGCTGCCATCAAGCTGGCGCGCATGTATGGCCATCAGCAGGGCGTCGACCAGCCGGCTATCATCGTCATGGAGCATGCCTTCCATGGCCGCACCTTGGCGACACTCTCGGCCACCGGCAATCGCAAGGTGCAGGCCGGCTTCGAACCGCTGGTCGCCGGCTTCGTGCGTGTGCCCTTCGACGATTTCGCCGCCATCGAACAGGTCGCTGCCCACAACCCGAACATCGTCGCCGTGCTGTTCGAGCCGATCCAGGGCGAAGGCGGCATCAACATCGCCCATCGGGATTATCTGCGGGCATTGCGCAAGCTTTGCGACGAGCGGAAATGGCTGTTCATGGTCGACGAGGTGCAATGCGGCATCGGCCGCACCGGTACCTGGTTCGCGCATCAGCACGCCGGCATCATTCCCGATGTCATGACCCTGGCCAAGGGCCTCGGCTCCGGCGTGCCGATCGGCGCCTGCCTGGCAGCGGGGCGTGCCACCGGCGTGTTCAAGCCGGGCAACCACGGCTCCACTTTCGGCGGCAATCCGCTGGCCTGCGTCGCGGCACTGACGACGCTCGATGTCATCGAGTCCGACGGCCTGATGGCGCGTGCGATCGCGCTTGGCGACGCGATTCGTGGCGGACTGCGCAAGGCGCTGGACGGCAATCCGGGCGTGGTCGACATTCGCGGTGACGGCTTGATGATAGGCGTCGAACTCGACCGCCCCTGCGGCGACCTGGTCAAGCAGGCGCTGGCCGCTGGCTTGCTGATCAACGTCACTGCCGACAAGGTGGTGCGCCTGTTGCCGCCGCTGGTGATGAGCGACGCCGAGGCCGGCGAGCTCGTGGCCCAGCTGGGCAACCTGATCAAAGACTTTCTCGGAGCCTGATCATGGCGGCGACGCGGCATTTCCTGCAGCTCAAGGATTTTTCGCGCGAGGAACTCGACTACGTCTTCGAGCGCTCGCGCATCATCAAGGCCCGCTTCAAGGCCTACCAGCGCCATTGGCCGCTGCAGGACCGCACGCTGGTAATGATCTTCGAGAAGGCCAGCACCCGCACCCGGCTTTCGTTCGAGGCCGGCATGCACCAGCTCGGCGGCTCGGCGATCTACCTCAATACGCGCGATTCGCAACTCGGGCGTGGCGAGCCGGTGGAGGACGCGGCCGAGGTGATTTCGCGCATGAGTGACATCGTCATGATCCGCACCTACGAGCAGGCGATCATCGAGCGCTTTGCCAGCCATTCGCGGGTGCCGGTGATCAATGGTCTGACCAACGAATACCACCCGTGCCAGATCCTCGCCGACATCTTCACCTTCATCGAGCATCGCGGCGCGATCCAGGGCAGGACGGTGGCCTGGATCGGCGACTCCAACAACGTCTGCAATACCTGGCTGCAGGCGGCCGAGGTCTTCGATTTCAAGGTTCGCGTGTCTACGCCGCCCGGTTACGAGGTCGAGGCCGAGCGCGCCGGGCTGCACGGCACGACCCACTTCGCGCAGTTTGCCGATCCGATGGAGGCGGCGCGCGGCGCCGACCTGGTGACCACCGATGTGTGGACCTCGATGGGATTCGAAGCGGAGAACGAGCAGCGGCTGAAGGCCTTTGCCGACTGGCAGGTCGACGGCGAGATGATGCGTGCGGCGAAGCCGGACGCCCTGTTCATGCATTGCCTGCCCGCCCACCGCGGCGAGGAGGTGGCGGCCGAAGTCATCGACGGCCCGCACAGCGTGGTCTGGGATGAAGCCGAGAACCGGCTGCACACGCAGAAAGCCTTGATGGAATTCCTGCTGCTTGGCAGGGTGAATGATTGAACGCAGGACATTTGCACGACAGGAAGATGAAATGAGCGACAAGAACAAAGTGGTGCTTGCCTACTCGGGCGGGCTGGATACCTCGGTGATCCTCAAGTGGCTGCAGGACACCTACCAGGCGGAGGTGGTGACCTTCACCGCCGACCTCGGCCAGGGCGAGGAACTCGAACCGGCACGGGCCAAGGCGGTCAAGCTGGGGATCAAGCCGAAGAACATTTTCATCGACGACCTGCGCGAGGAGTTCGTCCGCGACTTCGTCTTTCCCATGTTCCGCTGCAACACCGTCTATGAGGGCGAATACCTGCTCGGCACTTCGATCGCGCGGCCGCTGATCGCCAAGCGCATGGTCGAGATCGCGAAAAAGGTCGGCGCGAATTCGATTTCCCATGGCGCCACCGGCAAGGGCAACGACCAGGTGCGCTTCGAACTCGGCGCCTATGCCCTGATGCCCAATGTCAAGGTCATCGCACCCTGGCGCGAGTGGGACCTGCTCTCGCGCGAGAAGCTCATGGCCTATGCCGCCAAGCACGGCATCCCGGTCGAGATGAAGCACAAGAAGGGCGGCTCGCCCTATTCGATGGACGCCAACCTGCTGCACATCTCCTACGAGGGCCGCCACCTCGAAGACCCGGCCGCCGAGGCCGAGGAGTCGATGTGGCGCTGGACCGTGTCGCCTGAGAAGGCACCGAACAAGGCCGAGTACCTCGACATCGAATTCAAGGGCGGCGATCCGGTGGCGCTGAATGGCAAGAAGATGAAGGCCCACGATCTGCTCGGCACGCTCAACCAGCTTGGCGGCAGGCACGGCATCGGCCGCCTCGACCTGGTCGAGAACCGCTACGTCGGCATGAAGTCGCGCGGCTGCTACGAAACTCCCGGCGGCAGCATTTTGCTCCGCGCGCATCGCGCCATCGAGTCGGTCTGCCTCGACCGCGAAGTGGCCCACCTCAAGGACGACCTGATGCCGCGCTACGCCAGCCTGATCTACAACGGCTACTGGTGGAGCCCGGAGCGCCGCGCGCTGCAGACGCTGATCGACCATACCCAGCAGACGGTCAACGGTTGGGTGCGGCTCAAGCTCTACAAGGGCAATGTCATCGTCACCGGGCGCGATTCGAAGACCGATTCGCTGTTCGATCCGACCATCGCCACCTTCGAGGACGATGCCGGCGCCTACAACCAGAAGGACGCCCATGGCTTCATCCGCCTCAATGCCCTGCGCATGCGCATTGCCGCCAACCGCGCCGCCGCCCGCGACGGCAAGAAGAAGGCCTGAGCGGAAGGACGGGGTGGTCGGTGATGTTCGGCATCTCCGAGGAGCAAATGGCCGAGTTCGGCATGACCTTCGGTCTCGGCGCCTTCATGCTTTACATGCTGTTCATCATCGGCGAACTGGCATGGAGTTCCAAGGCCGGCAAGCTCGGCACCTTCGTCCTGTTCTTCGTCCTGTCCTTCGGCATGCTCGGCTTTATCGCGAAATTCATCATTCAGAAACTGTGGGGGATCTAAAGTGAGCCAGTTCGATAGCGTCTCGGTGTTCAAGAAGGCCAATGTCTATTTCGACGGCAAGTGCGTCAGCCACACCGTGCAATTCGCCGACGGCACGAAAAAGAGCGTCGGCGTGATCCTGCCGGCAACGCTGACCTTCAATACCGGCGTCGCGGAAATCATGGAATGCGTCGCCGGTGTCTGCCGCTACCGCATCAAGGGCGAGGACTGGAAGACCAGCGGCGCCGGCCAGAGCTTCACGGTGCCCGGCAACTCCAGCTTCGACATCGAGGTCAGCGGCGAGCCTTATCACTACGTCTGCCACTTCGGTTGAGCACGGAGACTGCCATGCCTTCCTTCGACATCACCTCGGACGCCGATATCGTCGCGCTGAAGAACGCGGTCGACGTCGCCGGGCGTCATATCGGCAACCGCTACGACTTCAAGGGCACCTCGGCCCGCGTCGAGCTCAACGAGAAGGACAAGCTGATCACCCTGCACGGTGACTCCGAGTTCCAGCTCGGCCAGATCAAGGACATCCTCTTTCCCGAGATGGAAAAGAAGGAACGCGAGAGCACCAAGCGTCTCGACCACGGCCCCGTGCAGGCGGTCGGCGGCAACAAGGCCAAGCAGGTGCTGACCATCAAGGTCGGCATCGAGCAGGAGCTGGCCAAGCAGATCGTCAAGCTGATCAAGGACAGCAAGCTCAAGGTCCAGGCCAGCATCCAGGGCGACGCCGTGCGCGTCACGGGCGCCAAGCGCGACCTGCTGCAGGAGGCCATCGCCCTGGTGAAGAAAACGGTGACCGACTTCCCCTTGCAGTACGGGAATTTCCGCGACTGAATCGCCGTGTCGCCGGCGCCGACTTTCAGGCCTTGAGGCCGCGAGTCCAGCGCAGGTAGAGCTGGTTCGCGACGGCACGCATCGCCTTGATGCGGTCCTCCATTCCAATCTGCATTTCCGCCGGTGTCTGCACCGAGGCCGAGGCCGGTACGCCTTCCGCGGCCCACTGCTCGCACCAGCTTTCGATCATGGTCGGCGTCATCTCGACATGGCATTGCATGGCCAGGTGCGGTCCGAGGATGAAGGCCTGGTTGGAGCAATGCACACTGCCGAGGATGCGCGTTGCCCCCTTGGGGATGCCGAAGGTCTCGCCATGCCAGTGGAATGCTTCGAAGCGCGTCGCGGCGTCGAGCCAGTCGGCGACCCCGGGCGCATCGGTCGCCGCCACCTCGCCCCAGCCGAGTTCCTTGACCGGGTTGCGGCCGACCGTGCCGCCGAAAGCCCTGGCCATCAACTGGCCGCCCAGGCAATGGCCGATCACCGGGATGCCCCGGGCGTCGGCGGCGCGGATCAGTTCCAGCGTGGGCGGAATCCAGGGCAGGTCGTCATTCACGCTCATCGGCCCGCCCATGAAGCACAGGCCGGAAAATCCATCGGGCGAGGCCGGCGGAAAGTCCCCCTCATCGACCTTGAGCAGCCGCCACGGCAGGGAGTGGCGGTCGAGGAATGTGGCAAAATAGCCCGGCCCCTCGCCGGGGCTATGACGGAAGATTGCGATCGGTTTCATGCCGGAGTCACTGGAAAAAGCAGCCCCGGATTCTAACGGAGGATTACTGCAGCTGATGCGGCGTCGGTTCAGCGAAGGCGTCGTCGCGGGCCCGGTGAGCGAAACCTCGCTGCGCGACGATGGTCGCGCCCTGACTCCCGCCGCGGTGCTGGTTCCCGTGGTGCAACGTCCCACCGGCGCCACCGTGCTGTTGACCCAGCGCACCACTCACCTGCGCGATCACGCCGGTCAGGTCAGCTTTCCCGGCGGTCGCTGCGAAGAGGATGACGTTTCCCCCGAGGCCACCGCCCTGCGCGAAGCGGAAGAAGAGGTCGGACTCGATCCGGCCCAGGTCGAGATTCTCGGCCGTCTGCCCGATTACCGCACCGGCACCGGCTTCGTCATCACCCCGGTGGTTGGCCTGGTACAACCGCCGCTCAACCTCAAGCTCGACGATTTCGAGGTCGCCGAGGTATTCGAGCCGCCGCTGGAATTTCTGCTCGACCGCGCCAACCACCAGCGCCAGACCATCGAAGTGCGCGGCGAGCGCCACGAGTTCTGGGCCATGCCCTGGCAGGGCTATTTCATCTGGGGCGCCACCGCCGGCATGCTGGTCACCCTGCAACGCTTCCTCGAACCCGGGGCCTGAGTACAAGTGACACTGTTCGCCATCATCGTTGCGCTGGTCCTTGAACAAATCCATGCGCTGCCGATCGAAAGCGCGGTGCGGCGCCCGATAGCGGGTCTGGCGGCAATGCTGGAAGAGAAATTCAACGATGGCGGGCGCAACCATGGCGCCCTGGCCTGGGGGCTGGGCACCGCCCTGCCGGCGACGCTGCTTTCGCTGGCCCATGCCCTGCTGTGGCATTTCCAGCCGCTCGCCGCCGTCCTGCTGGGGATAGGCACGCTCTACCTGACGGTCGGTTTTCGCCAGTTCAGCCATTTCTTCACCGGCATCCATCTCGCCCTGCGCCAGGGCGAGCTCGACGAGGCTCGCCGCCTGCTCGCTGAATGGCGGGGGCGTTCCGGCGACCGCCTGAGCAGCGGCGACATCGCGCGCCTGGCGATCGAGCAGGCGCTGCTCGACTCGCATCGCCATGTCTTCGCGCCCTTGCTGTGGTTCGCCGTGCTGGGGCCGGCCGGGGCCCTGTTCTACCGCCTGGCTTACGGCCTCGACCAGCACTGGGGCCGGCGCGGCGAGGCCGAGTTCGGCGAGTTCGGCCTGTTCGCGCGCCAGGCCTTCCATTTCATCGACTGGGTGCCGATTCGTGTTACCGCCGCGTCATTCGCCGTGGTCGGCGATTTCGAGGGTGCCGCGCATTGCTGGCGCACCCAGGCTGTAAGCTGGCCGGAAGCTGGGTCCGGTATACTGCTGGCCAGTGGCGCCGGGGCCCTCGGCGTGCGTCTGGGCATGCCGGTGCACGATTCGGTTCTCGAAACAGGTGAGCTTGCCGATCGCCCCGAGCTGGGGTTGGGTGAAGATGCCGACCCTGATTTCATGCAGAGCACGATAGGCCTGGTGTGGCGCAGTCTGGTGCTCGCTTTGCTGGTGCTGGCCCTGATCTGGGTTTCCGGATGGGTTGGCGTTTGATTCATAAAAACAGGAGTTTTTCGCAATGGCTGACAAGAGAGAAGTCGTAGTACTCAGCGCCGCGCGTTCCGCGGTTGGCACTTTCAATGGTTCCCTGGCAGGCATGGAACCGGCCGACCTGGGCGGCCTGGTGATCAAGGAGGCCATCGCCCGCTCCGGCGTCGATCCCAAGGCCATCACCTTCGCCACCGTCGGCAACGTGGTGCCGACCGAAGGCCGCTACGCCTACGTGCATCGCAACGCCACGATTCAGGGTGGCATGACCATGGAATCGGTGGCCTTCCAGGTCAACCGGCTGTGCGGTTCGGCACAGCAGGCCATCGTCAATTCGGCCCAGGCCATCCTGCTTGGCGACGCCGATTTCGCGATCGGCGGCGGCGTCGAAGTCATGTCGCGCGGCGCCTACCTGTCGGCGGCCATGCGTACCGGCGCCCGCATGGGCGACACCAAGCTGCTCGATGCCATGGTTTGCGCCCTGACCGATCCTTTCGGCGCGGGCCACATGGGCATTACTGCCGAGAACCTGGCCAAGAAGCACGGCCTGACACGCGAAATGCAGGACGAATTCGCCTGCGAATCGCATCGCCGCGCCGCCGCCGCGATCGCCGCCGGCTACTTCAAGGAACAGATCGTCCCGATTACCCTCAAGACGCGCAAGGGCGATGTGGTGTTCGACACCGACGAGCACGTCAAGCCCGCCACCACCATGGAAACCCTGGCCAAGATGAAGCCCGCCTTCGACAAGGCCGGCACCGTCACCGCCGGCAATGCCTCCGGCATCAATGACGGCGCCGGCTTCCTGGTGCTGGCCGACGCCGCCAAGGCCGCCGCCGGCGGCCACAAGGCGATGGCCCGCCTGGTCGCCTACGGCATCGGCGGCGTGCCCAACGACGTCATGGGCGAAGGCCCGATCCCCTCGACCCGCATTGCGCTGGCCAAGGCCGGGCTCAAGCTCGATGACATCGGCGTGGTCGAGTCCAACGAAGCCTTTGCCGCGCAGTCGTTGTCCGTGGCCAAGGTGCTTGGCCTCGACCCGGCGAAGACCAACCCGAACGGCGGTGCCATCGCCATCGGGCACCCGATCGGCGCCTCCGGTGCGGTGATCATCACCAAGGCCCTCTACGAAGCCAGGCGCGTCGGCAGCAAGTACTGCCTTGCCACCATGTGCATCGGCGGCGGCCAGGGCATCACCACGATCTGGGAAATGATCTAAGCAGCGCCTTCCCGCATTGACCAAAAGCCCGGCTTCGGCCGGGCTTTTGGCTTCATGGCGATCCGGTCGTCGTGTCGCCGGCGACCGAAGGAAGTCCCCGTGGGGCGCCGACTCTTTCAGAACCCCGCCATCCGCCAGCGCCTTCTGTTCCGCCGGATCGGGCAGGGGGCCGAGGCTGGCGGCCATGTTGTCTTCCAGGTGTTCGAGCTTGCTGCTGGCCGGGATCGCACAGGTTACTGCCGGGTGGGCCAGTATCCAGCGCAGGAAAAGCTGGGCCCAGGAGCGGCAGCCGTAGTTCGCCGCCGCGGCCGGCAGGGCGCGGCCCTTGACGCGACCGAATTGCGCGCCCTCGGCGAAGGGGCAGTTGACGATCACCGCCACGCCGCGATCGGCCGCCAGCGGCAGCAGGCGTTGCGCCGACTCCGGCTCCAGCAGCGAATAATTGATCTGCAGGAAATCCGGAGCCTCGGCGCGCAGCACGGCTTCAAGTTCCGGGTAGGCGCTCGCCGCGTAATGCGTGACGCCGATGTAGCGGATGCGCCCCTCGGCCTTCCACGCGCGCAGCGTCGGCAGCTGCGTGCGCCAGTCGACCAGGTTGTGGATCTGCATCAGCTCGATGCGCGGGCTTTTCAGGCGGCGCAGCGAGTCCTCCATCTGCGCTTCGCCTGCCGCGCGACCCTGGGGCCACAGCTTGGTGGCGAAGAACAGGTGCTCGCGCAGCGCAAGTCGCACGGCGAGGTCGCCCAGCACCGATTGCGAACTGCCGTACATCGGGCTGCTGTCGAGCATGGCGGCTCCGTCAGTGGTGCCTCCACGAGGCCAGTAATGACAAGACGCAGGGTGGCACCAGCGCCGCCAGGGGGTAGGCGATGAAGATCGTCAGCATGGCCACGGGATCGAGGGCCTATGTTCCGTCCGCCGCGGCCGGGCGCGACGGCGAGAAGTGCGTCGCCTGTTTCATCCGCACCTCCTGCCGCGAAGCAGTGGCGATATCAAAGGTCGCCGCGGCGCGCCGTCCTTGCCTGGTCAATTGACTTGGCTGCGCACGGCGTCGATACTTCCGCTTCGCCGTACCGCCATCCGCAGCGGCGAAGAGAGCGTCTTTTGCTCGACCGCCCTGCTGCGCAGGGGCTTCATCAGCGCCGACTTCTGATTTCGGCGCTTGATCTTCGAGGAGCAGGCAGGAATGGATACCAACGACAAGCCGATTTCGCAACTCATGACGCGCACCGTGTGCGAAGTGCCGACCGCCTGGTCGGCGGCGCAAATCCTCGAAAAGATGCAGGCCATGGCAGTGAGTTCGGTGCTGGTGGTGGAGGATCGCCTGACCCTGGGCATCATCACCGAGCGCGACGTGGTGCGCAACCTGCACCGCAAGGGCGGACTGAAATCGCTCTCCTGCACCGACCTGATGCAGGCGCCGGTGGTGACGGTGGAACAAAGCGAGAAGTGCATCGACGTCTATCACCTGATGGACGGGCGGCGCATCCGCCATATCGCCGTCACCGACGGCGAGGGATTGCTGGTCGGCATCGTCAGCGAGGGCGACATCCTGCGCGACTTCGGGGTCGAGCACTACATGCGCTTCAAGGATGTCGGCGGCGCCATGTCCACCGACGTGGTGTTGCTGCCCGAGACCGCCACCGTGGGTGAGGCCGTGGCGCTGATGGACGAGCGCCGCCAGAGTTGCGTCTTCGCCGTCGATGCAGAGCGGCGGCCGCTGGGCGTGCTCTCCGAGCGCGACATCGTGCGCCTGTGCCACGAGCATGACGACCCGCAGGGCCTGACGCTGCGCGAGACGATGAAAGGTCCGGTACGCACCACCCATCGCGCGGCGCTGCTGCATGACGTCGTGAAATCCATGGACGAGGCGCGCATCCGTCGCCTGGCCGTGGTCGATGACACGGGCGGCGTCTGCGGTGTGCTGACCCACCACGAGGTCGTGCACGGACTCGAAGGCCAGTACGTCAGCTACCTCAAGGACATGATCCAGGAACAGGAGAAGGCGCTGGAGGGCCGGCAGGCGGCGGTGAGCGAAAAGCGCGTGCTGGAGAACATCCTGCGCTCGGCGGTGGGCACGGCGGTGATCACCACCGACCTCGATGGCCGCGTCGGCTATTTCAGCCCGGCGGTGCTGGCGATGACCAAGCTGCAGCCCTTTGCCACACGCGGGCGCGATGCCTTCGAGGTACTGGCGACGCTGGGCTGGCCGCAGGCACGGCAGGCGATGACGCCGCAAAACCTGGCCAACGGACGGCTGCACACGCAGTTGCTGGCCTGGACGGCGGATGGCCAGTCCTGTCACGCCGAACTACAGGTTTCACTGCTAATCGACGACAAGAACCAGGCCCAGGGCTACCTGCTGCTGGCGCGCTGAGGCAGCGCCAAGAGTCGGCGCCGGCGCCACGGCGCGGCGGGTTCAGACAAAGCGCGACGACCGATACCGCGTGGCCTGTGCCGTTGGCATAGGCGGGTGTCGCGAATGGCGGGCGATGGAGAGCTGCTCAGCCAGCCGGCAGCTTGCCGCTGCGTATCCAGTGCAACATGCCGCGTACCGCCTCCTGTTCCACGCCGACAAAGCCGTGGGCGGTGTGGGCCTCGCAGGCGCCACCGCGCCCCGGCCCGCCGCCGCGCATCGTCAGCAGCGGCTTGCCCGACTTGGCGGCGAATTCCTGCGCGTCGCGGTAGGCGGTATAGCGGCAGGGGTCGTCTTCGTGATGCACCCACAGCGTTGCCGCCGGCAGCGTCGCGAGATCGATGTCGGAAAGCCCGGGGCCATTGCGCGACGGGCTGAACACCGAGGCCGTCAGGATCAGGCGCCGCGCCAGCGCCGGGTTCATCCGCGCCGCGTGAAAGGCGCTGATCGAGCCCTCGCTGGTGCCGACGAAGCTCCAGTCCGCCACCCGGTAGCGGGCCGCAATGTCCGTCAGCAGCGCCGCCACGTCGGCCCCATAGCGCGGCGTCTCGCGCCACTGCTGGCTGAAGCTCGCCCACTGGTCGGAAGGCGCATCCACCACCGCCACCAGGATGTCGTCATCCAGCCACTGGCGCCGCGAACGCACCAGGAAGTTGCCGCGCAGGTCGAAACGCAAGACCCCTTCCTCCTCACGCAGCCTGAGGATGCCGGGATGCCCGGCGAACAGCGCCACGCCGTGGCGAAAGGCCTGCGGCGTACCGTGGTGGGTAATCAGCGCCGAGATCGTGTAGCCCTCGCGCGCCACCGTATGCAGCCGGGTGGGGAATTCGAGGTTGGGGTCGCTCGCGGCCGCGCTACCGGATTGCGCAAGGGACGAAAGCGCCGGCAGGAACAGCGCCGCCGCCAGCAGCAGGGCGTTGTTCAGTTGGCGCATCGCTTGCGGATTGGGCACCATACCGTTTTCGGGATCAGGCAAATCGATATGACGGACGCTTGCATCGGGCAGTTTGTGAGAGCCAGTCGGCCTCAGGCCGGCATCAGCAGCGGGCCGCCCTTGGCGATGCCGCGCTGCCAGGCCGGACGGGCCTCGACGCGCTTGAGCCAACCGGCAATGTGCGGACATCTTCCCGCCGCGTCAGCGCGCGAAAGCAGGGCGGCGACGGCGAAGCTCATCTGGAAGTCGGCCAGTGTCAGCCGCTCGCCGGCGAACCAGCGGTTCTTCGCCAGGTGATCCTCGATGAACTCCATGGCGGACTTCAGGTTCGGGTCGATCAGCTTCGCCTGCACCGTGGCGCAGAGCTTGCGCGCGATCGGCCGGACGAAGAATGGCATGGGCTGGCGCGGAATGCTCATGAACACCAGTTTCATCACCAGCCAGTTCATCAGCGAGCCTTCGGCGTAGTGCATCCAGAAGCGCATTTGGCGGTGCTCGGCGCTGCCCGGCGTGGCCAGCAGTTGCGCGGCTTCCCCCGTCGCCTGCCGGCCGTAGGTCTCGGCCAGGTATTCGAGGATGGCCCCGGATTCGGCCAGCACCAGGTCGCCGTCGGAAATCACCGGTGACTTGCCCAGCGGATGCACCTGTCTTAGCTCTGGCGGTGCCAGGCGGGTCTTCGGATCGCGCGGGTAGCGTTTGATCTCGTAGGGCAGGCCGAGCTCTTCGAGCAGCCAGAGCACGCGTTGCGAGCGCGACTGCTCAAGGTGGTGAACGATGATCATCGGGCCATCTCCTTTTCCTGCAGGCTGCGCCACATCACCTTGCCGGTGGCCGACTTGGGCAGGCTGTCGACGAACTCGACGATGCGCGGCGACTTGTAGGCGGCCATGTTGGCGTGCGCCCAGTCGACGATGTCCCGCTCGCTGACCTTGCCGCGCTGCGCTTCCTTGATTACCACGATGGCCGTGACGGTCTCGCCGCGATGCGGGTCCCTGGCCGAGATGACGCAGGCTTCCTGGATCGCCGGATGCTGGTACATCAGGGCTTCGACCTCGGCCGGCCAGACCTTGAAGCCGGAGGCGTTGATCATGCGCTTGAGGCGGTCGACCATGAAGAAGTAACCGTCCTCATCGACATAGGCCAGGTCGCCGGTGCGGAACCATGACTTGCCGTCGATCTCGACGAAGGCATTGCGCGTGGCTTCCGGGTTGTTCCAGTAGCCCTTGAACACCTGCGGCCCGCGGGTGAGGATTTCGCCGACTTCCATCGGCGGCAGTTCCCTGAAGTCGGTGGGGTCAACCACCATGGATTCGACGTCGAAGATCGGGATGCCGAGGCACTGCTTCTTCGCGCGGTCCGGCGGGTTGATGTGCGAAGGCGCGATGGTTTCCGACAGTCCGTAGCCTTCGACATAGGTGATGCCCATGTCGAGCAGCTTTTGCGCAATGGCCTCGGGCATCGCGGCGCCGCCGCCGCTCATGCGCGTGATCGAGGAGAGGTCGTAGCTGCCCAGGTTCGGGTTCATCAGGAAGTCGATGATCATGGTCGGGATCGCCGTCCACGAGGTGACGCCGTAACGGGCGATGCACTGCGCGGCGGCTTCGCGGTCCCAGCGCGGCAGCAGTACCACGGTGGCGCCCGATTGCAGCGGCCCGCTCATGCTCCCCTGCATGCCCGTGACATGGAAGAAGGGCAGCACGGCGAGGTACACCGCGTCCTGCTGGATGCCGAACCACTGGTAGCCGGCCATCAGCGTGTGCATCACCGTGCGGTGGGTGTGCATGCAGCCCTTGGGGTGGCCGGTGGTGCCCGAGGTGTAGGGCATCACGCAAAGGTCGTCGGGGCCGACCTCGATGGCGCCGGGGCGGGCGTTCGCCGCCAGCATGTCGGCCCACAGTGTGACGCCTTGGCCGGACAGGCCAAGGCGCGGCGCCTTGACGAAATCCGGCACCTTGAGGTCGGTAGGTTCCTTGAGATAGTCCGAGTAGGTGGCGACGAGGACGCGTTCCAGACCCTGCTCGGGTCCGGTACCGAGCAGCGGCTGCATCTGCGGGTAGATGTCCTGCGCCACGATGGCGACCTTGGCACCGGCATCCTTCACGTAATGGCGCAACTCGGTCGTCATGTTCATCGGATTCACCGGCACCACCACGGCGTTGGCGCGCAGGATGCCGTAGTAGGCGAGCACGAATTGCGGGCTGTTCTGCATGCAGAGCAGCACCCGGTCGCCCTTGGTCACGCCCTGCTGTTGCAGCCAGCCGGCGATGCGCTCCGCCTCGTCCTTGAATTCGGCGTAGCTGATCTGGGTGTCGTAGAAGACCAGGAAGGCCTTGGCCGGGTAGCGCCGCGCCGAGACCTCGACGTTGTAAAACAGGTCGGTCTCGGGGATTGTCATGTGGCGCGGCAGGCCCTTGGGCCAGTGGGCGAAATGGCGGTTGGACATCGCGGATCCTCGCTTCCTTACTTGCCCAGATAGCGGCCGAGTTCCTGCTTGGCGATGGCGTTGCGATGCACTTCGTCGGGGCCGTCGGCGAAGCGCAGGGTGCGCGAATTGGCGTAGGCATCGGCCAGCGGGAAGTCGTCGCAGACACCGGCGCCGCCATGCACCTGCATCGCCCAGTCGATCACCTGGCAGGCCATGTTGGGCGCCACCACCTTGATCATGGCGATCTCCTGCTTGGCCACCTTGTTGCCCGCCACATCCATCTTCCAGGCGGCGTTCAGCGTCAGCAGGCGCGCCTGGTCAATCAGCATGCGGGCGTTGGCGATGCGCTCGCGGGTCACGCCCTGGTCGGCCACCGGCTTGTGGAAGGCGACGCGCTTCAGGGCGCGCTTGCACATTGCCTCCAGCGCGCGCTCGGCGACGCCGATCAGGCGCATGCAGTGGTGGATGCGGCCCGGGCCGAGGCGGCCCTGGGCGATCTCGAAGCCGCGGCCTTCACCGAGCAGGATGTTGGACACGGGCACCCGCACGTCCTTGAAATCGACCTCGCCGTGGCCGTGCGGCGCGTGGTCGTAGCCGAACACGGTCAGTGCGCGCACCAGCGTGACGCCCGGGGTATCCATCGGCACCAGCACCATCGATTGCTGGTTGTGGCGGCTGGGATTGTCCGGGTCGGTCTTGCCCATGAAGATGAGGATCTTGCAGCGCGGATCGGGCGCGCCCGAAGTCCACCACTTGCGGCCGTTGATGATGTACTCGTCACCCTTGCGTTCTATGCGCGCCTCGATGTTGGTCGCGTCCGACGATGCTACGGCCGGTTCGGTCATGGCGAAGGCGGAGCGGATCTTTCCCTCCAGCAGCGGCACCAGCCATTCCTGCTGCTGCGCCGGCGTGCCGTAACGCACCAGCACTTCCATGTTGCCGGTGTTGGGCGCGTCGCAGTTGAACACCTCGGGCGCGAAATGCGAGGAGCGACCCATGATCTCGCACAGCGGCGCGTATTCGAGGTTGGTGAGGCCGGCACCGTATTTCGATTCGGGCAGGAACAGGTTCCACAGCCCGGCGGCGCGCGCCTTCTCCTTCATGTCCTCCATGATCTTCGTCGGCACCCAGGGGTTGCCCTTGGCGCGGTTGGCCTCGATCTCGCCATGGAAGGCGGCCTCGTTGGGATAGATGTGCTGGTCCATGAAGGCATTGAGGCGGGCCTGCAGTTCCTTGACCTTGGGGGAGTATTCGAAGTCCATGGTGTTTCCTCAGGTGGTTTAAGCGGGGTTACGAAGCCGCTTAGGTTCGTCATTCCCGCGAAAGCGGGAATCCAGTACGCACCATCTGGATTCCGGGGCAAGCCCGGAATGACGGCAGTTGGAGCGGTGCTTCATGAGCTTTCAATGGTTCGCGAGCAGGCGCTCGACCTGGCGCCAGGCTTCTTCGGCCAGTGGCCGGGCGCGCTTGCCGGTTTCGATGGCTTCGGCGCTGGAGGCGTTGCCCTGCAGGGCGCGGGCCATGATGCCTTGCAGGATGCCGGCCAGCCGAAACATGTTGAAGGCCATGCAGAACTCCCAGTCGCGCGGCGCAATCGGTGGCCGGCCGGTGCGCCGGCAATAGGCGGCGACGTACTCGGCTTCCGAGGGGATGCCCAGCGCCGCGAGGTCGTGGCCGGCGAGGCCACGGAACTGGCCGGGCGAAAGCCGCCAGCTCATGCAGTGGTAGGCGAAGTCGGCCAGCGGATGGCCCAGGGTCGACAACTCCCAGTCGAGCACCGCCAGCATGCGCGGCTCGGTGGGGTGGAACACCGTGTTGTCGAGGCGGAAGTCGCCATGCACGATGGATGTCTCGTCGCCGGCCGGGATGTTCTGCGGCAGCCACTCGATCAGCCTGTCCATGGCCTCGATCTTCTCCGTCTCGGAGGCGCGGTACTGCTTGCTCCAGCGGTCGATCTGGCGCGCGAAGTAGCTGCCCGGCTTGCCATAGTCGGCGAGGCCCACGGTCGTGTAATCCACCTGGTGCAGGGCGGCGATGACGCGGTTCATCTCGTCGAAGATGGCGGCGCGCTCCACCGGGCTCATGCCCGGCAGCGAGGGGTCCCACATGATGCGGCCGTCGACGCAGTCCATGATGTAGAACATGGTGCCGGTGACGCTTTCGTCGGTGCACAGCGCGTAAGTCTTCGCCACCGGAACATCGGTGCCGGCCAGCGCCGTGATCACCTTGTACTCGCGGTCCACGGCATGCGCACTAGGCAGCAGCTTGCCGGGCGGCTTGCGGCGCATTACGTACTTGCGGCCGCCTGCCGTGAGCATGAAGGTCGGGTTGGATTGGCCGCCCTTGAATTTCTCAACCAGCAGCTCGCCGGAGAATTCCTCCACGTTGGCTTTCATCCACGCCGCGAGGCGGACGGTGTCGAGACCGTCCTTTTCGGTGACCGGGCGGGTGCCGGTATGTGCTTGACTCATGGTCAGACGAGTTTCACCAGTTGCTTGCCGAAGTTGCCGCCCTTGAGCAGGCTGATGAAGGCGGCAGGGGCGGCGGCGAGGCCGTTGGCGACCGTCTCGCGGTACTTCAGCTTGCCGGTGGCGACCAGGCCGCCGAGTTCCTTCAGCGCGGGCGGCCAGCGGCTCATGTCGTCCGAGACGATGAAGCCCTGCATCCTGATGCGGTTGATCAGCACCGAGGCTATGTTCTGCATCGGGTAGGGGGCCGAGTTGTACTGCGCGATCAGGCCGCAGACGGCGATGCGGGCAAAGGGGTTCATGCGCCCGAGCAGGCTGTCGAAGATCTCGCCGCCGACGTTCTCGAACAGGCAGTCGATTCCTTTCGGTGTTGCGGCCTTGAGGTCGCCGCGCAGGTTGCCGGCCTTGTAGTCGATGCAGGCGTCGAAGCCGAGTTCCTCGACCACGTAGCGGCACTTCTCGGCGCCGCCGGCGATGCCCACCGCGCGCGCGCCGCGCAATTTGGCCAGTTGGCCGACCACGCTGCCCACCGCGCCGGAAGCGGCGGTGACCACCACGGTTTCGCCTTGCTTCGGCGCGCAGATGTCGTTGAGGCCGACCCAGGCGGTGACACCGGGCATGCCCACCGGGCCGAGGTAGGCCGAGAGCGGGATCATCGAGGCGTCGACCTTTTGCAGCGCGGCGCCATCGGCCACGCCATAGAGCTGCCAGCCCAGTGCGCCGACCACCTTGTCGCCGGGCGCGAACTTCGGGTGCTTCGAGGCCACGACTTCACCGGCACAGCCGCCGACCATGACCTCGCCGATTTCCACCGACTTGGCATAGGACTTGGCATCCGACATGCGGCCGCGCATGTAGGGGTCGAGAGAGAGCCATTCGTTCTTCACCAGCACCTGGTTGTCGCCGGGCTCCGGGATGTCGGCTTCCTCGAAGCGGAAGTTGCTTTCCTCGACCCAGGCGGCGGGGCGGCTGGCGAGGACGATGCGCTGGTTCTTTTCCATGATGTGTTCCTTGCGGGTGCAGGTTCGGGGTTGAAAGTCGGCGCTGGTGATACGGCGATTTCCGGCTCAGCTTTCCAGCCGGCGCAGCTTGAAGGTGCCCAGCGACTTGGCGATCAGTTCACCGCTGCCGTCGAAGGCCTCGCCTTCGCAGAAGTAGAGCGAGCGGCCGCCGCGCAAGACCTTGCCTTCGGCGACGATGCGGCCCTTGGCGGAGCGCAGAAAGTTGAGCGACATGTCGACGGTGATCACGCCCGCCGGATGCTTCTGCTGGCCGCGTGCGGCCACCGCCATGGCGACATCGAGTAGGGTCATGATCACGCCGCCGTGCGAGACCTCGAAACTGTTGAGCAGTTCGGGGCGCAGTTCGAGCGAGATGCGCGAGCGCCCACCCTCGGCCATCTCGGCCTTGACGCCGAGATGCTTGAGGAAGGGAACCGAGAGGCCGAAGAAATCCGCCGCTTCGCTCATAGTCCCGGGCTTAGAAACTGCTGCTGCCGCCGTCGACGGCGATGGCCTGGCCGGTGATGTGGCGTCCGGCCTCGGAGGCCAGCAGCACGATCAGACCCTTGAGGTCCTCCGGGCCGCCGACGCGGCGCAGGGCGGTGCCGTCAATGATCCGGTCGCCGAGCTTTTCCATGATGCCGCTGGCCATCTTCGAAGGGAAGAAGCCGGGGCAGATGGCGTTGACGTTGATGTTGTGCCTGCCCCACTCGGCGGCGAGCGTGCGCACGAAATTGACGTCGGCGCCCTTGCTGGTGTTGTAGGCGATGGTCTGCATGTCCGGCGGGTTGCCGCGCAGGCCGGCGATCGAAGCGGTGACGATGATGCGCCCCGATTGCTGCGGGATGAAGCAGCGCTTGCCCACCGCCTGCGTCAGGAAAAACATGCCATTGACGTTGAGGTTGATCACCTTCATCCAGGCTTCCGGCGGGTAGTCCTCGGCCGGCGCTCCCCAGGTGGCGCCGGCGTTGTTGACCAGGATGTCGATCTTGCCGTAGTGCTTGACCACGGTATCGACCAGACCGGGAATCTGGTCGAACCTGGAGAGGTCGTTGACCACGGTCAGCACCTCGACGCCTTGCGCTTCGAGATGGGCCTTCGCCTCGGCCAGTTCGTCGGCCTTGCGTGCGGTGATGGCCAGCTTCGCCCCCATCTCGCCCAGCGCTTCGGCCATCTGCAGCCCGAGGCCACGCGAGCCGCCGGTGATGAGGGCGATCTTGCCGGTGAGGTCAAACAGTTTTTTTACGCTCATGATCAGGCTACCTCGAACAGGCCGGCTGCGCCCTGGCCGCCGCCGATGCACATGGTGACCACCACCAGCTTCGCGCCGCGCCGCTTGCCTTCAATCAGCGCATGGCCGACCAGGCGTGCGCCGGAGACGCCGTAGGGGTGGCCGACGGCAATGGCGCCGCCATTGACGTTGAGCTTGTCCATCGGGATGCCCAGCGTGTCGGCGCAGTAGAGCACCTGCACGGCGAAGGCTTCGTTGAGTTCCCAGAGGTCGATGTCGGCCACCGAGACGCCGGCCTTCTTCAGCAGCTTGGGCACCGCGAACACCGGGCCGATGCCCATCTCGTCGGGTTCGCAGCCGGCCACCGCGAAGCCGCGGAAGATGCCCAGCGGGCTCAAGCCCTTTTGTTCGGCGAGCTTGGCATTCATCACCACGGCGGCCGAGGAGCCGTCGGAAAACTGGCTGGCGTTGCCGGCGGTGATCACGCCGCCGGGGATGGCGGAGCGGATCTTGGACACGCCTTCCAGCGTGGTGTCGGCGCGGATGCCTTCGTCGGCGGCGATGGTCACCTGTTTGGTCAGCAACTGGCCGGTGGCCTTGTCGGCGATGCCCATGGTTACCGTCATCGGCACGATCTCGTCGTCGAACTTGCCGGCGGCGGCCGCGGCGGCGGCGTTCACCTGGCTGCGCACGCCGTACTCGTCCATGCGCTCCTTGGGGATCTTGTAGCGCTTGGCCACCTGTTCCGCGGTTTGCAGCATGTTCCAGTAGATCTCGGGCTTGGCGGCGAGCAGGGCCGGGTCGGTGATCATGTGGCGGTTGGCTTCCTGCTGCACGCAGGAGATGCTCTCGACGCCGCCGGCGACGTAGATGTCGCCTTCGCCGGCAATCACGCGCTGCGCGGCCATGGCGATGGTCTGCAGGCCCGAGGAGCAGAAGCGGTTGACCGTGGCGCCGGGCACGGTGACCGGCAGGCCGGCGGCCAGCGCGATCTGGCGCGCGATGTTGCTGCCGCAGGCGCCTTCCGGCGTGGCGCAGCCCATCAGCACGTCCTCGACCTCGGCCGGATCGAGTTTGGCGCGGGCCACGGCGTGGTTCACCGAATGGCCACCGAGCGTGGCGCCATGGGTCATGTTGAAGGCGCCCTTCCAGGACTTGGCAAGTCCGGTGCGGGCGGTGGATACGATAAGGGCATCAGTCATGTGAGTCTCCAGAATTCAGTTGGCGCAAATGGCCGTCATTCCGGCGAACGCCGGAATCCAGTCGTGCGGCTGGCCTGGACACCGGCGTGCGCCGGTGTGACGGGTGACGGGTTGCGGGTCGATGATCACGTTGGCGCTCAGGTGAGCGATTTGCCTTCGGCAACCAGCCTGGCGATCAGCGGCGCGGGCTCCCAGAAGGCGTCGCCGGAACTGGCTGCGAAGGCCTGCATGCGCCGGGCGACGTTGTACAGGCCCATCTCGTCGGCGTAGAGCATCGGCCCGCCGCGGAACATCGGGAAGCCGTAGCCGGTGAGGTAGATCATGTCGATGTCGGAAGCGCGGGCGGCGATGCCCTCCTCGACGATGCGCGCGCCCTCATTCACCAGGGCGTAAATGCAGCGCTCGACGATCTCGGCATCCGAAATCCTGCGCGGCGTGATGCCCAGTTCCTTGCGGTAGGCCTCGAGCATGGTGTCGACTTCGGGATCGGGGATCGCCTTGCGGTCGCCGGCCTTGTAGAGGTACCAGCCCTTGCCGGTCTTCTGCCCGTAGCGGCCCTGCTCGCAAAGCTTGTCGGCGAACTTGGCGTAGCGGATGTTGGGCTTTTCGACATAACGGCGCTTGCGGATCGCCCAGCCGATGTCGTTGCCGGCGAGGTCGCCCATGCGGAAGGGCCCCATGGCCATGCCCCATTTCTCCAGTGCCTTGTCCACCTGCGCCGGGGTCGCGCCTTCTTCCAGCAGGAAGCCGGCGACGCGGCCGTAGTGCTCGATCATGCGGTTGCCGATGAAGCCGTCGCAGACGCCCGAGACCACGGCGGTCTTGCGGATCTTTTTGGCGACCTGCATCACGGTGGCCATCACGTCCTTGGCCGTCGCCGCGCCGCGCACCACTTCCAGCAGCTTCATGACGTTGGCCGGGCTGAAGAAGTGCATGCCGACCACGTCCTGCGGGCGCTTCGTGAAGTTGGCGATCTTGTTCACGTCCAGCGTCGAGGTGTTGGAGGCCAGTATCGCTCCGGGCTTGGCGATGCCGTCCAGGGTCTTGAACACGGTCTCCTTGACGCCGATGTCCTCGAACACGGCTTCGATGATCAGGTCGCAATCCTTGAAGTCGTCGTAGCTCAGCGTGGTCGACAGCAGGCCCATGCGCTGGTCCAGTTTCTCCTGGCTCAGCTTGCCCTTCTTCAGCGAGTTCTCGTAGTTCTTGCGGATGATGGCTACGCCCTTGTCCAGCGCCTCCTGCTTCATTTCGAGGATGGTGACGGGGATGCCGGCATTGAGGAAGTTCATGGTGATGCCGCCGCCCATGGTGCCGGCGCCGATCACGCCGACGCGGCCGATCTTGCGCGTCGGCGTGTCGTCGGGAATGTCGGGGATCTTGCTGGCGGAGCGCTCGGCGGCGAACAGGTGGCGCAGCGCGCGGGATTCCGGCGTGCCCATCAGGCCGATGAACAGCTCGCGCTCGACCTTCATGCCTTCGGCGAAGGACTTGGTCAGCGAGGCGGCGATGGCGTCGGCGCACTTGGCCGGGGCGGGGAAGGGACCGGCGACGCCCTTGATCATGTTGCGCGCGAACTGGAGGAAGGCCTCGTGGTTCGGGTAGTCCACCTTCATTTCCGAAATGCGGCGGATGGGGCGGTTCTCGGCCACCACCTTGGTAGCAAAGGCCAGCGCGGCCGGCAGCAGGTCGCCCTCGACGAATTCATCGATCAGCGGCGTGCCCTTGAAGGCCGAGGCGGGGACCGGATCGCCCTTGACCATCAGGTTCAGGGCGCCCTCGACGCCGAGGATGCGCGGGCCGCGCTGGGTGCCGCCGGCACCGGGGATCAGGCCCAGCTTCACTTCGGGCAGGGCGATCTTCGCGTCGGGCTTGGCGACGCGGAAATGCGCCCCCAGCGTGAGCTCGAAGCCGCCGCCCATGCACACGCCGGAGATCGCGGCGACCACCGGCTTGGGGCAGTTCTCGACGATCTGGATCACCGTCGGCAGGTTGGGCAGGGCATAGGCCTTGGGCGAGCCGAACTCGCGGATGTCGGCGCCGCCCGAGAAGGCGCGCTCGTTGCCGATCATGACCACGGCCGTGACGGCGGGATCGGCGGTGGCGCGGTCGATGCCGGCGACGATGCCGACCCGCAGGTCGTAGCCGAGGCCGTTGACCGGCGGATTGTCGAGGGTGATGACGGCGGTGCTGCCGTGCACTTCGTACTTGGCGCTGCTCATGCGTGCTCCTTGCGGATGGTGTTGTGCGGTGGGTCGAAAATCATACTTCCAGCCATTCCTTGCGGATGGCGGCGTTGTTCTTGAGGTCGGCGGGCGTGCCTTCGAAGACGATACGGCCATGGCCCATGAGGTAGAGCCGTTCGGAAATGTCGAGCGCGATGGCCAGCTTCTGCTCGATCAGCAGGATCGAGATGCCGCGCTTCCGCACTTCCTGGAGGAACTCGCCGACCAGTTCGACGATCTTCGGCGCCAGGCCCTCGGTCGGCTCGTCGATCATGACGAAGTCGGGGTCGCCCATCAGGGTGCGGCACAGGGTCAGCATCTGCTGTTCGCCGCCGGAGAGCACGCCGCCGGGCGTGCCGTCGCGTTCCTTGAGGCGGGGAAACAGCGCATACATGTCGTCGATGCTCCAGCGCCCGACCGCGCGCGGGTCCTTGACGCCGAGCATCAGGTTCTGCCGCACCGTGAGGTCGGGGAAGATGTCGCGGTTTTCCGGCACCAGGCCGATACCGAGCCGGGCAATCTCGTAGGCCTTCATGCCGAGGATCTCGCGGCCCTTGAAGCGCACGCTGCCCTTGGCCAGCACCTGGCCCATCACCGCCTTGGCCGTGGTCGAGCGGCCGACGCCGTTGCGGCCGAGCAGGCAGACGATCTCGCCTTGCCTGACGTGCAGATTGACGCCATGCAGGACGTGGCTCTTGCCGTAGTAGCCGTGGAGGTCGGCGACCTCGAGTATGGGATCAGTCATGCTCATTTCCCAAATGCGGGCTGGTCCCGAGGTAGGCTTCCTGCACCGCGGCATTGCAGCGGATTGCGGCCGGCGTGTCGGTGGCGATGATCTGCCCATACACCAGTACCGAAATGCGGTCGGCCAGCCCGAACACCACGCCCATGTCGTGCTCCACCATGACCAGGGTCTTGCCCTCGCTGACGCGGCGGATCAGCTCCACGGCGTCGTCGGTTTCGGAGTGGCTCATGCCGGCGGTGGGTTCGTCGAGCAGGATCACGTCGGCGCCGCTGGCGATGGTGATGCCGATTTCCAGCGCGCGCTGCTCGGCGTAGGAGAGGATGCCGGCCGGCGTGTCGCGCCGTTTGTCGAGACCGATGTCTTCCATCACCTGCTCGGCGCGCAGGCGCGCATCCTTGAGGCTGGCCAGACGCTGCCAGAAGGAATAGCGGTAACCCAGCGACCACAGCACGGCGCAACGCAGGTTCTCGAACACCGAGAGGTTGTGGAAGATGTTGGTGATCTGGAAGCTGCGCGAAAGCCCCTTGCGGTTGATCTCGAAGGGCTTGAGGCCGACCACGTTTTCGCCCTTGAGTTCGATGGCGCCGGACGTGATCGGCAGGCGCGCGCTGATCAGGTGGAACAGGGTCGACTTGCCGGCGCCGTTGGGGCCGATGATGGCGTGGCGCTCGCCGCGCCGGATGTCGAGGTCGACGCCGCGGATGATCTCGCTGGCGCCGAAGTTCTTCTTCAGGTCCTTGATCCTGATCGCCGGCGCGCTCATGCCTTGTCTCCGTACAGCGTCGCCAGCGTGGCGTTCCAGGCCACGCCGAGGCGGCCGCCGATCCAGCGTGTCAGGATCAGGCCGATGCCGGTGATGGCCAGGGCAGTAAGCCAGGGGCCGGGCGCGCCGAGATGCAACTGCATGCCCAGCACCCTGGTCGCCGTGTCGCCAGCGCCGACTCCTGCGTCGCCGCTGAGCAGGGCATAGCCGAGTTCGATCAGTCCCACCAGCCCGGTCAGCAGTACCAACACCGGCGGCGTCACGGCAAGATAGTGCGGCAGCATGCGGCCGAGCAGCCCGGCCTGCCACAGGTTGCGCTGGACGGCGATCAGGCTGGCGATGCCGCCCGGCGCCACCAGCACCATGAAGAGGAAGAACAGGCCGAAGTAGAGCAGCCAGGCGTGGGTCATGCCGCCGATCACGATCTGCATCACGGTGACGAGGATGGCGCCGATGATCGGGCCGTAGAAGAAGCCGATGCCGCCGACGAAGGCGATCAGCAGCACGATGCCCGAGGTATGGGCATTGAGCGTCTCGGCGGTGACGATCTCGTAGTTGAGCGCCGAGAGCCCGCCGGCGATGCCGGCGAAGAAGCCGGACAGGATAACCATCAGGAAGCGCACGCGCTCGGTGTCGTAGCCGACGAACTCGGCGCGCTCGGGGTTGTCGCGCACGGCGTTGGCCATGCGACCGAGCGGCGTCTGCGTCAGCGCGAACATGGCCACGGTGCAGGCGAAGGCCCAGAGCACGATGAGGCCGTACATCTCGACCTGCGGGCCCCAGGTGAAGCCGAGGAAGGCCTCCTTGCCGACCACCCGGTTGCCCGACACGCCACCTTCGCCGCCGAACACGGCAGGGAACATCAGCGAGCAGGCGGCGACCAGTTCGCCGATGCCGAGCGTGATCATGGCGAAGGTGGTGCCGGCCTTGCGCGTCGTCACGTAGCCCAGCACCACGCCCGCCACCATGCCGGCCAGGCCGCCGGCGAGGGGCAGCAGTGCGGTGGTCAGCGGGCCGCCGCCCTTGCCAATGGCATTGAGCAGGTGCATCGTGGCGAAGGCGCCGAGGCCGTAGTACACCGCGTGGCCGAAGGAAAGCAGCCCGGTCTGGCCGAGCAGCATGTTGTAGGAAAGCGAGAACACCGCCATGATGCCGATCTGGCACAGCAGCGAGATGATGAAGCCGCTCTTGAGTACCAGCGGCAGGGCGAGGGCCAGGGCCAGGCAGCCACCCCAGACCGCCAGGCGGCCACGATTGAGGATCGCCGGGCTCATGACTCGCGTGAGCCCATCAGGCCGCGCGGGCGGAAAATCAGGATCGCCACCATCAGCAGGTAGGGCAGCACCGGCGCCAGCTGGGTGATGGTCAGGCGCGCCACCTGCGAGCCTTCGGGCAGGGCAATGCCGACCAGGGCGAAGACATCGGTGATGGAAATCGACAGCGCCACCGAGAAGGTCTGGATGCAACCGATCAGCAGCGAGGCGATGAAGGCGCCGCCCAGCGAGCCGAGGCCGCCGACGACGACGATGACGAAGACGATGCTGCCCACCGCTGCCGCCATGCCGGGCTCGGTGATGAAGGCATTGCCGCCGATCACGCCGGCCAGCCCGGCCAGCGCGGTGCCGCCGCCGAACACCAGCATGAAAATGCGCGGCACGTTGTGGCCGAGCGCTTCGACCATGTCCGGCTTGGTCAGCGCGGCCTGGATGATGAGGCCGATGCGGGTGCGCGTCAGCAGGGCGTAGAGGGCGACCAGCATGCCGACCGAGACCAGCATCATGAAGCCCTTGTAGATCGGGAAGTCGGTGTCGAACAGGGAAAACAGGGTGCCGTCGAGTTCGGCGGGAATCTTGTAGTCGACCGAGGTTTTGCCCCAGATCAGGTGCACCAGTTCCTCGACCACGAAGGCGAGGCCGAAGGTAAACAGCAGTTCGGCGACATGGCCGTAACGGTGGGCACGGCGCAGGCCGTAGCGCTCGACCAATGCCCCGACCGCGCCGACCAGCAGCGGAGCCACGATCAGGCCGGGCCAGAAACCCGTCCAGGTACTGATCTGGTAGGCGAAATAGGCGCCCAGCATGTAAAAGCTGGCATGGGCGAAATTGAGGATGCCCATCATGCTGAAAATCAGCGTCAGGCCGCTGGAAAGCATGAACAGCAGCAGGCCGTAGGTGATGCCGTTCAAGAGCGAGATGACGACGAACTCCATTGCATCCTCAAGAGTGGTTAAGGTCGGGAGTAGCCCCCGGGTTGATGGTCGAGCGCAGCGAGCAGATCAATCGCCTCCCCCGTGAGGGGGGCGAGGCGGGGTTTCGCGACGCATGCGTCGCGCCGCCGCAGCCGGCTGGCTGTGCAAAGCCAGCCGTGGGCCGCGTAGCGGTTGGGAGGGTGAGCCGGAACGTGCCCAGGGGAAAGTTCTCCTCTGCCGCTCCGGCTCGCCCGGTTCAGGGTCTTTCCATGATGCAGGCGGTCGGCAGTTGCGAATCGCGTTGCGAGATCGTGGCCAGGGTCTTCCAGCCGTAACCCGTGCCTTCGGAATCATGCTTCACCGTCTTGCCGTCGGCCTTGCTGAAAATCGAGATGTACAGCGGCTGCATGGCCTGGTGGTCGCTCTTGCGCATCCAGACCTCGCCCGTGTCGACCTGGAAGCGCATGTCTTCCAGCGCCAGGGCCACGGCCTTCGGGTCGGTAGACTTGGCGGTGTTCATCGCCTGGGCCACCATCTGCACCATGTTGTTGACCCGCAGGTAGTAGAACCAGACACCGGGATACTTCTTGTTGAAGTCGAGGGCAAACTTCTCGGTGTTCTTGGTCGGCACGTTCATGTGCCATTCGGTCAGTTGCAGCACCTGGTTTTCGCCGGCCGCGCCCATGGCCTGCGGTGTGCCCAGGCCGCCCGCGTAATAGGTGTAGAAGCGGCTCTTGAGCCCGGCATCCTTGGCCGCCTTGATCAGCAGCGAGAGATCGTTGCCCCAGTTGCCGGTGATCACGGTGTCGGCGCCGGAAGCCTTGATCTTGGCGATGTAGGGGGCGAAATCCTTGACGCGGCCGATCGGGTGCAGGTCCTCGCCGACGATCTTGACGTCCTTGCGCTTCTTCGCCAGCATTTCCTTGGCGGCCTTGGCCACCTGATGGCCGTGGGCATAGTCCTGGCCGATGATGAAGACCTTCTTGATCTTCTTGTCGTTTTCCATGAAGTTGGTGATCGCCTCCATCTTCATTTCGGTGTTGGCGTCGAAGCGGAAGTGCCAGAAGCTGCATTTTTCGCCGGTCAGCGTCGGGTCGACGGCGGCGTAGTTGAAGAACAGCACGGTCTTGTCCGGGTTGCGCGCGTTCCACTTGTTGACCGCGTCGATCAGCGAATGCGCGGCGCCGGAGCCGTTGCCCAGGGTGACGAAGCGGAAGCCCTGGTCGATCGCCGCCTTCAACTGGATCTGGGTTTCCTGCGGGCTGCCCTTGTTGTCGAAGCCGGTGAATTCCAGCTTCTGGCCCATGATGCCGCCCTTCTGGTTCACCAGGATCTCGGCGGCCTCCTTGAAGCCCTTGAGGCCGGCCTCGCCGACATTGGCGAAGGGCCCGGAGAGCGGATCGATGTAGGCGATCCTGACCTGGGCGTAGGCGCCGCCGCCCATCAGTGCAAGGCTTGCGGCAAGGGCCAGACTGCGGAAAGTGCTCTGCGTCATGCTGTTCTCCTCCGGGTATTGGAATGTTTTGAACCGGCCGATGCCATCGGTGCGATTCTGCATAGCGGAACATAGTTCTGTAATACAAGCGAAACTATACTGATAGTCGCTGCCTCTGTAAACCGCTTTATCCGCAAGTTTCTCCACAGGTCTGTCGGCCAGCTGGCCGGTTCGGGCGGTTTCGGGAGCCCTTTCGATAAATGCTGCACTGCGGAATGCGGTGGCGTGGAACTCGGGGGCTCCCCGATGGAATTGCTCTGCCGGATATTTAAAAATCCTCCGCCCGCATCCTGAATCTGAATCCGGTTCCATGTTCTTCCGTCTGCTGTCGCTGTTGTACCTGGTGCTGCTTGCGCTGCCGGCGCTTGGGGCATGCCGCAATCACCCGCTCACGCCGCCCGACCAGGTCAGGATCGCCGACGACTCGGTGATGATCGTGGTCCATCAGTCCTCCACCTACGATGCGCGTTTTGCCACCAAGCGCGGCGTCGATGAGGCGGTGCGCTTTGCCAAGAGCCGCAAGATTCCGGTGATCTACCTGCAGGACGACACCCCGGACGAGTTCTATTTCATGGCGGACTGCTACCCGGATCACTGGGTGTATTCGCAGGGCGGCGAGATCCGCTTCGAAGTCACCGCCTCCCACGTCTATATCGTCGGCGGCCATCTCGAACTCTGCATGTCGGCGGCGCTGCACGACATCATTTACCAGTGGTCGAAGCGTTCTCCACGCGATTTCACGGTCACCTACCTGATGGACGCCATCTATTCCAATGGCAGGATGATCGAGCCTTCCGACCCCTACTTTGCCGATTTCGAGCGCTTCATGGGCATCGTGACCCGCGGGCGACCGGGTGGCGAACACTGGCCAAAATTGAGCCTGCTGGAGACCATGGGCATCATCCAGCGCGAGGAGCATGAACTCGACTACATCAAGAAAATCCTGCCGCGCTGGGACAGGACGTTTCCCGCCAATTACCGCATCGCGGTAATGATGAACGACTCAGTGAAAAAGGTGCTGCGTTCTGCTCCCGGATGGCATCCGCCTACTGTCCTGTTTCACTTCGTCGATTCGGCGCTGAATCTCGCTGAACCAAGACTGGACGCGTTTTAGGGCCTAACGCCGGATCGCGCGCGCCTTGAGTTTCCCTTCCTCGTCGCCGAGCCGGCGATAGACCTCGATCTTGCGGAAATAGTGATCGAGTACATACAGGCGCCTGGTTTCGTCCACCGCGATTCCGGCCAGCAAGGCGAAATTGCCCGGACCCGGGTCGCGAGCGAGGCGACCGAGCGGCATCAGCAGATCTCCGGACGGGCTGAAGACCTGGACGTTGTTGAAACCGCCGTCGCCGACGAAAACCTTGCCTTCGACGTCGACCGCGATGGCCCTTGGTCGGGCAAAGTTGCCAATGCCGGTGCCGATGCCGCCGAACTGGAACTTGAACTTGCCCGCCGGGGTAAAGGCCTGGATGCGGAAATTCCCCGAATCGACGACGTACAGGGTTCCATCCGGCGCGGTTGCCGCCGCCAGGGGAATATTGAACTGGCCGGGGCCGCTGCCGCGGGGGCCGAGTTCGAAGCGCTCCTTGCCGTCGCGCGCCAGTGCCACGACGCGGTGATCGTCACCTTCCACGCTGCCCCGGTCCACCAGGTAGATGGTCTCTCCGTCGCCGCTGACGGCGATGCCGGCGGGGCTGGACAGCTTCGCGGCAATCGGCAGCGAATGCAGGAACAGTCCCATGTCGTCGAAGATCATGACCTTGCGCAACTGGGTGTCGAGCACGTAGATGCGGTCCTTGTCGTCGACTGCCAGTGCCTGGGGGCGCTTCAGCAGGTTCGGGTCGCGCTGGCCGAAGCGGAAGATCTTCTGGCGCGGAATGTCGAATACCGTGATTGCCTTGACCGACGGCTCGGCGGCATAAATCCGCCCCTTGCGGCTGGCGATGGCGGTCGGGCGACTGATCACGGGCGCATCGCTGACGGCACCTGACAAGCCGCGAATCGCGCGTTGCCAACGCTCCGATTCGGAGACGATGGTGATGTCGGCGGCGGACTGGAGGATGGTTTCGTATTCGAAACGCGGCTGATCGGGCGGCTGCGGCCACAGCAGTGTCGGCTCGGCGGCCTTGGCGGCGGCCTCCGGCTTTTTGTGCGGGGCGCAGGCCGAGGCTGCGAGAATCACGGCAAGGCACGCCAATCCGTCGCCCACCTTTCGGCAAAAGCACAGATTCACCAGTCGCGCCGAAAGCATCCTGCGCAGTCCTCCCGCTTGTGTAGTGATTGTTGCGACGGCGGGAGATTCTACGCAGTAAGTTCACGCCGGAAGGGAATTCTCAACTTCGGGAAGTGCTTTCGACGAGAACAATTCATGCTCTATGGTTCTCGCTATGACGCCATGGCATTGCCTCGAATCCCGCGTCCGGCAAGGTTTTCATCGATTTCCCCATTCCAATCCCGGCCGCAATCGAATACAATTCATCGGCATAACAAGAGGAGGAGGCGAGCGATGCGCAATAATCTGTATCGCATAATGGCGGCGGTTGCTGTCCAGCTTGTTGTCATGACAACGGCCTGGGGCGGGCCCGACCGGCCGACCGAGTTCAGCAACATGAACAGCATCGTCAATACCCGCCACAACATGACGCAACGCTCCAAGACCGGCGTCGATCTGTTGAGCGGCGGTCCGAATGCCGGCGGCGCGGGGCAAATGGACACCTCGCGCAACGATTACGGCCAGGTCTGCGTGTATTGCCATACCCCGCACGGCGCCAACAACACCATTGCCGCGCCGCTGTGGAACCGTGCCATTCCCAGTACCACCTATACCACCTACAACCTGCTTGGCACCGGCGCCTCGCAGTCCTATTCCCAGCCCGGCGGCTCCTCGCTGGTGTGCCTTTCGTGCCACGATGGCCAGCAGGCGGTGGACGCGGTGATGAACATGCCCGGCGCCGGCAAGTACAGCTCGAATCCAAATTTCGCCTTCCTCGAAACCTGGCAGCCGAGCGGCTCATCGGTCGGTTCCCATCTCGGCCTCAGTTCCACCGAGTGTCTGGTTTGCCACAATCCGACAGGCTTCGGCGCCATCATTGCGCCGACCGCGACCGACTTCACCGTATTCGCCATCGGCACCGACCTGCGCAACGATCATCCGGTCGGCGTGACCTACCCCGCCACCACGGGCGGCGGCACGGACTGGAAAACCCCGAACGGTTCCGTCGCCAAGACGGGCGGTACCACCTTGTTCTTCGACGAGAACGGCGACGGTCGCTTGCAGAAATCGGAGATCCGCATGTACGACACCGGCCAGGGCGCCGAAGTGGAATGCGGCTCCTGCCATGATCCCCATGGCGTGCCTTCGGCCGGCACGGGCAGCGCCTTCCTGCCTTCCTTCCTGCGCAAGACGGCCTCGGGCAGCACCATCTGCCTCACCTGTCACAGCAAGTAGCCGTTGTTGGCGCCCCAGGGCGCTTCAGGATTCCTCGGCTATCGCTTGCGCCAGCATGGCGGATCGGCTGGCCGGCGTTTCCAGGCTGATGCGCCCGAGCCTGCCATCGCGATAATCCGTGAGCAGGATCATCGCTGCCTTTTCCAGGTCGAGTTCGCTGCCATGGCGGGTACGCGTGATGCAGCCGCGTTTCCTGGCCACCGCCTCGACCACGCCGATGCCGTCGGCACCCGCTTCGTCGAGCTGGTAGCGCGCCGCCAGCAGGCCGGGATAGCGTTCCAGCAGGAGTGCGCCGAGGAAGGCCGCCACTTCCGAGTCGATCACCGCGTTGCGGCCGATGGCGTGGCTGGCGGCCAGCATGTAGCCGTCGCTGTCATGGGCGATCTTCGGCCACATCAGGCCCGGCGTGTCGGTGATGCTCATGGTCGGGCCGAGATCCTGCGAGAGCTGCGACTTGGTCACCGCCGGCTCGTCGCCGACGGCGGCGACGCGACGCTTGAGCAGGGCATTCATCAGTGTTGATTTGCCGACGTTGGGAATGCCCATGATCAGCATGCGCAGCGGCTTGATGCCGTCCTTGCGGTGCGGCGCCAGGGTCTTGCACAGTGCCGGCACGCGCGTCGCGTCGCCCGGCTTCTTGCAGGAGATGGCCACCGCCTTGACGCCGGGCTGGGCATTGTAGAAATCCAGCCAGGCGCGGGTGGCCTCCGGGTCGGCGAGGTCGGCCTTGTTCAGCAGCTTGAGGCAGGGCCGCTGCCGCGCCAGGCGCAGCTCGCGGATCATCGGGTTGCTGCTGGCCTCGGGCAGGCGCGCGTCGAGCACCTCGATCACCACGTCGGTCTGCGCCATGGTCTCGGCCGCCTTCTTGCGCGCCGAAGTCATGTGGCCGGGGAACCACTGTATGCTCATGGCAATTCGCCCTCAGCCGCGATCGTGATTTCCGTTCCGGCCACGCTGACGACATTGCCCGCGCGCAGCTTGCGCCGGATGCGGGTTTCCACCGCGCCGTCGACACGGACTTCGCCGCCAGCGATCAAGGCCTTCGCCGCGCCGCCGGAAGGGGCCAGCGCGAGCAGTTTGAGGAGGACGTTGAGTTCGATGAACTCGCCCTGAAGCGGAAAGCGCTGGGTGGTCATGGGGGCTCCGGAGGCGCGGATTATAGTCGCGACCCCTCGGTTGCCCTTTGTACGCCGTCGCCTCTCCGGCCGGGCCGAAAGTCGGCGCTGGCGCCACGGCGAGCTGGCCGGCGAGCAGGCTGGTCCGCATAATGGTGGCTTTCAAGAACGGAATTCGAGCATGAGCGAAACCACCGGCATGGAGTTTTCCCTGCCGCCCGACACCCTGGCGCCACGGGTGCCACCCGAGATACAGCGCCTTGCTGCGCGTATGGCACAGGACGCCTTCACGCGCCTGTTCCGCCTGACCCTGGAGCAGGACGAGCCCGCCTTGCGCGGCGCCGTGGCCGAGATTGCGCGCCTCTCGCGCAACTGGGCGCAGGCCGGTGACGACGACGAGGCCCGCGCGCTGCGCCTGGCGCTGCTGCTGGCCGGAATCGATCAGTGGGGCCTGGCCTGGTGCCAGGCCTTCCGCCTCTCGGCGATACCCGGCATCAGCGAACTGCTGGGCGAATTGCGCACCGGGCTCGACGCGGCGGCCGACGCGCGTTTCCAGCGGGCCTTTGCCGCGATCGAGGCCGGCGAGGGCAGTGCCGTCGATTTCAAGATGGACCTGCGGCGTAACATCCACCTCGGCCTGTGGCACGCGATGATCGCCTGCGAGGAGCGCGCCGAGGCCGAGACGCTGCTCGCTGCCCTGGGTGGCATGATGGTGGCGCTGACGGTGAAGATGCCGCTGCTGGGCTGGCGCTTCGTCGCCGACGCGTTGGCCCACATCCAGCTGCGCTGCCTGAGCGAGGCGGCGGCAAGCACCGAGCTGGCACGCGAGATCAACGCTGCGCTATTCACCGCGCTGCGCCAGAACCTGCCGCGCGAGGTTTCCGAGCCGATGTTCGCCCACGCCAACCAGGCGGTGCAGGCCTGGCAGCGGGCGCGCCGGGCGGGTATGAATTAGCGTTCGGCCAACGCCGCCGCGTACACGATGCGCGCGGCGACGGCATCTTCCACCGCCTATCCCAGCGCCTTGAAGATGACGGTGCGTCCGGCGGGTACCGCGACCTCGCCGACCAGCACCTCGCCGATTTCGCAGTGCACCGTCGCGCCGGAAAGAATCACGTCGCCGGATTCGTTTTCCGCCGCCTGCCGGTTGTCGGCGATCACGTAGTTCTCCATTGCCTCGTCGTCGAGTTCGCGCCAGGCTGGGCGCGGCGCGCCGACCGCATGCGCCACGGCGGCCAGTGCCAGCGCATGGCTGCGTGCCAGCGCGCCCGAGCCGAGGATGGCCAGGCGCTTGGGTGTGGCGTCGCGCAGGGCGCGCGTCGCCACGGCCGAATGTTGCGGCATCCTACCCCGTCCCGCCGGGATCGATTAGCATGGTGGCCTTGCCACGAATGCCGGAGATGCACATGAAAAAGCTGTCCCTCGTACTCAACGCGGAACTCGAGATTCCCGACGACTGGGAGCTGGTCGAACATCCTTCCGGCATCTGGGTGCTCAAGGTCGGCGATCGCTTCGTCGATTTCGACATCACGCCGCTGGTGACCGAATCCACCGCCATCGACGCCACCTGGAGCGACGAGGACGAAGCCATCACCGGCGATATCCTCGACATGGTCACCGGCCTCGATTCGCAGATGGAAATCACCTACCTGCAGTAGTCCGCCGCCGTTCAGCCGGCGATGCTGATCGTCAGCGGTTCCTGCCCCTCGGCGGTCAGCGAGGCGCCGAGCCCGACCAGCACGGCGCCGGCGATCACCAGGTCTTCCCGGCGCAACAGGAGTTCCTGGCCATTTTGCAGGCGCACGAAGGTGCCGTTGCTGGAATGGTCCTCGATCACGATTTTCTGCTTGCGCAGGATTACGCTGGCATGGCGCCGCGACGCGGTAGCCACGTCGACCACGACGGCGCAGGACTGGTCGCGGCCAATGACGACTTCCGGCTGCGCCTCGTCGATCCGCCAAGTCTGCCCGCGAAAGCCGATCGTCGCCGCGCGGTAATGGGCCTCGGCCACCGCCGAGTTGTCGGAGAGTATCGTCTCCCCCTGATCCTGGCGCCACAAGGCTTCGATGATGGTCACCTTGCCCTTGCGCCCCTTGACCGAGGTCGAATACAGCTTGCGGCAGGTGGCGCGAAGGTAGTTGGGCAGAGCCTCGAAGGTTTCATGCGAGGTCAGGATCTGCTCCGGCGAGGCGAGGCTGGTCAGGCGTGCGGCGAGGTTGACCGTGTCGCCAAAGCAGTCGCCGTCGGCCTCGATCACCGGCCCGTAATGCAGGCCTATCTTCAGCTTGATGCCGGCCTTGACGCCGGCGAGGTCGGCAAAGCGCGACTGCATGGCGTTCGCCGCCTGGATCGCCTGCCCGGCCGAGGCGAATATCGCCATCACCTCGTCACCGATGGTCTTGACCACGCGCCCGCCGTAAGCCGTGGTGGTGTCCTTCAGGCTGGCGACGCACTCGACCACGGCTGCCATGGCGACCGTGTCGCCGCTGGATTCGTAAAGCCCGGTGCTGCCGGCGATGTCGGCAAAGAGAATTGCGCGTGCAGTCTCCATCGGCCTCCCCAAGTCCAGTCCCCCTCCGCCTCACATTGTAGGTTGGCTGCGGCGGGAAAGCCATTGCCGCGGTCGGGATGTCGGTGGCGCATAATCGCCCGACCATGGCCGAATCGAAGCCGCTTTCTCCCACCGCAGCGCATGTCCTGGGCCTGCTGCTGATCGCCTGTGGTGCCTTGATTGCGCTGGCAGCCTTCGGCATTGGCCCCTTGCGGGATGAGGGCATCAATGGTCCCGCCATGCTGGGGGTCGCCGCCGGCGGCTGCTTTGGCGGCGCCGGGCTGGCGCTGATCGCCGGGCCGCAGTCGCCGCTGGCCGCGCGCCTGTTCGGCATCCTTGCCTTGGGCGGGCTGGCCGTGATCGGCAACTGGGTGGCCTTCGGCGGCGGCGGTCGGGACTGCGGCGGCAGCGTTTCCCTGGCCTTCATCGGCATCTCGGGCAGGCTGACCGACCTTTCCTGCCGCATTCCCTTCGGCATCGGCGCCCTGGCCTGCGACGGCATGCTGGCGGTGATGGCGGCGCGCACGCTGCAATTCGCCGCCGGCGGGCCGCCGCGTCTGGCAACGCTGGTGCGCGCGGCGGATTGGCTGCTGCTCGCCAGCCTCGCGCCCATCCTCTTGCCGCTGCTGCTGTTCGCGCTCGGCAGCGCCGCGGCGGGTGCCGTCGCCACGCGCATTCGCAGCGGCGCCTGGCCGCGCAACGAAGCTTTCATCGCGCGGCAGAAGGAAAGGCTGGCGAAGCTGCGCGCCAAGCCGCCCGCCGGTTCCAGCTAAGATTCCCGCATGGACCCACTGACCCATGCCGTGATGGGCGCGAGCTTTGCCGCCGGCGCTGCCGCGCTGCGCCGACAGGCGCGCGAATTGGCACCGGATGCGGCACCGAAAACGGCGCAAGAGTCGGCGCTCACGACACGGCGATCTGCGGCCCTCGCGGGCGCCATCGCCGGCCTTGCGCCCGACATCGACGCCTTCATCCAGAGCGGCGAGGATGCACTGCTGGTGCTCGACTACCACCGCCACTTCACCCACGCGCTGCTGTTCGCGCCACTCGGCGCCCTGGTCGTCGCCGGCCTGCTGTGGCCATGGTTGCGCCGCCGGCTCGGCTTCGGCCTCTTGTATGCCTCCTGCCTGCTCGGCTACTTCGCCCACCCGTTGCTCGATGCCTGCACCAGCTACGGCACCCACCTCTGGCTGCCGTTCTCGCGCGAGCCGGCGGCGTGGAACCTGGTCGCCGTGTTCGATCCCGTCTTCACGCTGCTGCTGGCCGTGCCGCTGTGGCTCTTCCTGCGGCGCGCCGATTCGCGCGCCGTGGCGATCGGCTTGGTGCTTGCCACCGCCTACTTGGGTTTCAGCGCCTTCCAGCAGCAGCGTGCCGAAGGGGCGCTGCGCGAACTGGCACGGACGCGCGGCCACCAGCCGGCGCAGCTTTCGGTCAAGCCGACGCTGGCCAATCTGCTGCTCTGGCGCGGGCTGTATGTCCATGACGGACGGGTGGTGCAGGCCGATGCCTTTCACCTTGGGCTGACGCTGCGCCACTACCCGGGCGAAGCGATGCCGCTGCTGGCGCCTGAGGCGGCGCGTCGCATCGCCGCCGGCGAGGCGCGGCGGCTGGCCGACATCGAGCGCTTCCGCGCCTTTTCCGACGGCTTCGCCGTGGAGGACGGGCGCCAGCCCGGCTTCGTCGGCGATGCGCGCTACGCCATGCTGCCGACCCGCATCGCGCCGATCTGGGGCTTGCAATGGGCCGGGCCCGGTGCGGCGACCGAGTTCGTCAGCCGCCATGAGTTCACGCCGGCCATGCGCGGCGATTTCCTCGCCATGCTGCTCGGCCGCGAGCTGCCCGGATCGGCTCCGGCGGGGCGATAATCCGCAGCGATGCTCGCCTACATCGTCCGCCGCCTGCTGTATGCGATCCCGATCCTGATCGGGGTGAACCTGCTCACCTTCGCCCTGTTCTTCGTCGTCAATACGCCCGACGACATGGCGCGCATGCAGCTCGGCGTCAAGCGCGTGACGCCCGAGGCGATCGAGAAGTGGAAGGCCGAGCGTGGCTATGACAAGCCGCTGCTGTGGAATGCCAGGGCCGCGGGCAGCGCCGCGGTGACCGACACCATCCTGTTCAGCAAGTCGGTGCGCATGTTCGTCGGCGACTTCGGCCGCGCCGACGACGGCCGCGACATCGCCCGCGAGATCACCTCGCGCATGGGCCCCAGCCTCGCCATCGCCGTGCCGACCTTCATCCTCGGCCTCTTCGTGGCGATTTCCTTTGCCCTGCTGCTGGTCTTCTTTCGCGCCACGGCGCTGGATTTCGCCGGCGTGGTGCTGTGCGTGGCGATGATGTCCATTTCAGGACTGTTCTACATCATCGGTGGCCAGTGGCTGGTGTCCAATGTCTGGCACCTGGTGCCGATCTCCGGCTATGGCGCGGGCCTCGACGCCACCAAGTTCCTCATCTTGCCGGTGGTTATTAACGTGGTGTCTGGCGTAGGCTCGTCAGTGCGCTGGTACCGCACCATCTTCCTCGAAGAGATCACCCGCGACTACGTGCGCACGGCGCGCGCCAAGGGCCTGCCCGAGCGCGTGGTGCTGTTCCGCCACGTGCTGCGCAATGCCCTGATCCCCATCCTCACCGGCGTGGTGGTGGTGATCCCGACGCTGTTCATGGGCAGCCTGCTGACCGAGTCCTTCTTCGGCATCCCGGGCCTGGGTAGCTACACCATCGACGCCATCAACGCCCAGGACTTCGCCGTGGTGCGCTCGATGGTCTTCATCGGCTCGGTGCTCTACATCGTCGGCCTCTTGGCGACCGACATTTCCTACACCATCGCCGATCCCAGGGTACGACTGCAATGAGTTTCCAGGTCGTCGTCCTCTGGTCGGATGCGCTGCTCTTCGTGCTGATTGCGGCAATCATCGGGTTGGTGCTCTGGGCGCGACGCGAGGACAACCTGCGCGCGGCCTGGGGCCGGGTGCTGCGGGACGGCGTGGCGATGGCGGCGGCGACGGTGCTGGCGGTGTTCGTCGTCATCGGCCTGCTCGATACCCTGCATTACCGGGTCAGGCTGGAAGGCAAGCCGGGCGAGCCGGTGCGTTATGCCGTAGAACTAAACTCCGCGCTCGATGCCCTGCTGGTCGGCCTGCGTACCCGGCCGGAGAAAACCTATTCGGCGCCGCTGGCGACCCACCTTTACGCCAAGGAAACCAGCACCGACGGCACGCAGCGCGATTTTCCCCGCCTCAAGCACGGCGGCGCGCACCTGGGCCAGGATCTCGACGCCCATGGCGGCGACATCATCAAGCGCGTGTTGCTCGGTACCGCCGTCGGCCTCGCGCTCTGGTGGCTGCTGCGCGTGCTGCTGCACCGGCTGCGCCGGCCGGACGGCATCGCCATCGATGCCGTGCTGTACACCCTGCTGCCCATCCTGCTGCTGGGCGGCGCGATGACGGGGCTGGCCGGCGGCTACCATGTCTTCGGCACCGACAAGGTCGGCCAGGACGTGCTCTACCTGTCGCTCAAGAGCATACGCACGGGCCTCTTGATCGGCACCCTGACCACGCTGGTGATGCTGCCGCTGGCGGTGCTGCTGGGCATACTTGCCGGCTACGTCGGCGGCTGGGTCGATGACCTGATCCAGTACCTTTACACCACTCTCTCCTCGATCCCCGGCGTGCTGCTGATCGCCGCCGCGGTGCTGATGATGCAGGTGATCATCGACACCCATCCGCAGTGGTTCGCCAGCTCGGCCGAACGCGCCGATGCGCGCCTGCTGGCGCTGTGCCTGATCCTCGGCATGACCAGTTGGACCGGCGTGGCGCGCCTCTTGCGCGGCGAGACGCTGAAGCTGCGCGAGCTCGAATTCGTCCAGGCGGCGCAGGCCTTCGGCGTCGGCCGTTTCGCGATCATGGGCCGCCACATCCTGCCCAACCTGATGCATATCGTGCTGATCGCGCTGGTGATGGATTTCTCCGGCCTGGTGCTGGCCGAGGCCGTGCTGTCTTACGTTGGCGTCGGCGTCGATCCGAGCACCATCTCCTTCGGCACCATGATCAACACCGCGCGCATGGAGCTGGCGCGCGAGCCCATGGTCTGGTGGTCGCTGGCGGCCGCCTTCGCCTTCATGTTCGCGCTGGTGCTGGCCGCCAACCTGTTCGCCGACGCGGTGCGCGACGCCTTCGATCCGAGGCTGGCGAAATGAAGCTCCAGGCGCTGCGAAAGCTGGTCGCGCAAGGCGAGTCGAATCGCCTGGAATTCAAGAAATCGACGGCCGAGCGCGAGCGGGCCTGCCGAACGCTGTGCGCCTTCGGCAATGGCTCGGGCGGGCGTTTGCTGTTCGGCGTGACACCGGCGGGAAAGTTGCTGGGGCAGACGGTTTCCGACCGTACGCTGGAGGAACTCGCCCAGGACTTCCAGGGATTCGAGCCGCCGATGTTTCCTTCCGTCCAGCGCGTGGAACTACCCGCCGGACAGGAACTGCTGCTGGTCAACGTCGAGCGTTCGGCGCGTGCGCCGGTGGCTTTTCGTGGCGTGGCTTACGAGCGTGTGCTCAACACGACGCGGGTCATGCCGCGTGGGAACTATCAGCGCCTCCTTTTGGAGGAAACGCACGCGGTGGAGCGTTGGGAGAATCAGCCGGTGGATGGCTGGAACATCGCACGGTTGGATGTGCGCGAGCTGGCCCTGACGCTGGAGGAAGCGATACGTCGCGGCCGGATCGACGATCCCGGCACTCGCGATCCGCTGGAGATGCTGCGGGGGCTTGGCCTGCTGACGGATAAGGATCGCCTGACGCGAGCCGCCGTGGTGCTGTTCTGCAAGGAGGAAGAACAAGCGCCGGACTTTCCCCAGCTCCTGCTCAAGGTGGCCCGCTTCCGGGGCGTGACGCGCGACGAGTTTCTCGATAACCGCCAGTTCCGTGGCAACGCCTTTGCCCTGATGCGTCGGGCCGAACGTTTCCTGATCGAGTCGCTGCCGGTGGCAGGGCGCGTCATCCCCGGCCGCATGGAGCGTGAAGACACGCCGCTCCTGCCAGTGGAGGCCTTGCGCGAGGCTCTGGCGAATGCCTTCGTCCATCGTGATTATGCCAATGGCGGTGGCGCGGTCGGGGTCGCGCTATATGATGATCGCCTGGAAATCATTTCCCCCGGCGAACTGCATTTCGGCCTGACGCCGGAAGCCTTGTTCCGCGAGCATGAATCGCGCCCATGGAACCCGATGATCGCCCGCGTCTTTTACCTGCGTGGCATCATCGAGACATGGGGGCGCGGCACGCTGAAGATTGCCCGTCTGATGCAGGATGCCGGGCATGAACCGCCGCGGCTGTCGGTGCCTGCCGGGGCGGTGGTGATGAGCTTCGCGTTGCCGGAGAAAACGTCGGAGAAAACGTCGGAGAAGACGTCGGAGAAGACGTCGGAGAAAACGCCGGAGAAAACGCCGGGGAAAACGCCGGGGAAAACGCCGGGGAAAACGCCGGGGAAAACGCCGGGGAAAACGCCGGGGAAAACGCCCGACGAAATTCTGCGGCTGTTGCGGGCGCAACCAGGACTTTCCATTCCCGAATTGGCGGCAGTCCTGGGCAGGTCACAAAGTGCGGTTGAGCGAGCCATTCGCCGCCTGCGAGAATCCGGGCGGTTGCGGCGGGCCGGTCCGGCCAAGGGCGGGTTTTGGGAAGTTCTGCGATGAGCCTGCTCCAGGTCCGCGACCTCGCCATCCACATCCCGCAAAGCGGCTCCCTGCGCGGCTCCGGCGTGGTCCGCCCGGTGGACGGCATTTCCTTCGACATCGCCGCCGGCGAATGCTATGCGCTGCTCGGCGAATCCGGTTGCGGCAAGTCGATGACCGCGCTGGGCCTGATGCGCCTGCTGCCGCCCGGCGCGCGCGCCGCCGACGGCACGGTCAGCTTCGCCGGCCGCGAGCTGCTGGCCCTGCCCGAGGCCAGCATGCGCGAGTATCGCGGCGGCCAGCTCGGCATGATCTTCCAGGAGCCGGCGACCAGTCTCAACCCGGTGCTCAGCGTCGGCCGCCAGATCGTCGAGGCGCTGGAACTGCATTCCGCCTTGCGCGGCGAGCAGGCGCGCGAGCGTGCCGAACAATTGCTCGACCAGGTCGGTATCCCTGACGCCAAACGGCGGCTGGACGAGTTTCCCTTTCAGCTTTCCGGCGGTCTGCGCCAGCGCGTGATGATCGCCATTGCCCTGGCCGGCGCGCCGCGATTGCTGATCGCCGACGAGCCGACCACGGCGCTCGACGTCACCATCCAGGCCCAGGTGCTGGACTTACTCGATGAGTTGCGGCGCACGCAAGACATGGCGCTGCTGCTGATCACCCATGACCTCGGCGTGGTGGCGCGCATGGCCGACCGCATCGGCGTCATGTATGCCGGCCAGTTGGTCGAGGAGGCGCCGCGTGCGGCCTTCTTCGCCCGTCCGGCGCATCCCTACTCGGTGCGGCTGTTCGCCGCGCTGCCCGATGCCGAACGGCGTGGCGGGGCGCTGGCCACCATTCCCGGCAGCGTGCCGCCGGCCGATACGCTGTACGCCGGTTGCCGCTTCGTCGAGCGCTGCGGCGAGGCGACGGAGCAGTGCCGCACGGCGCCGCCGCCTTGGCGCGAACTTGCCGACGGCCAGCGCGTGCGCTGCGTCCTGGCCGATGCCGCGCCCGCGGTTGCCGCGGGAGTCGGCGCTGGTGACACGGCGATTTGCGGCGCGGACAAGCCCCTGCTGGCGGTCGAGGACCTCAAGGTGCATTTCCCGATCCGCCGCGGCATCCTGCAGCGCGCGGTGGGTGCGGTGCGCGCCGTCGATGGCGTGTCGCTGCAGCTGATGCCCGGGCGCACCCTGGCCCTGGTCGGCGAGTCCGGCTGCGGCAAGACCACCGCCGGCAAGGCCATGCTGCAACTGATCCGGCCCACGGCCGGCCGCGTGCAGCTCGACGGCCTGGAGATCAGCACGCGCTCGGCTGCCGAGCTGCGGCCGCTGCGCGCCAAGATGCAGATGGTATTCCAGGATCCCTTCGCTTCCCTCAATCCGCGCCTGCGCGTCGGCGAGATCATCGCCGAGGGCATGCGCGCGCTGGGCACGGTGGGTGGAGATACTTCACGGCGCGTCGCCGAGCTGCTGGAAAAAGTCGGCCTGCGTGCCGAGATGGCCAATCGCTATCCGCACGAGTTCTCCGGCGGTCAGCGCCAGCGCATCGCCATCGCCCGCGCCCTGGCGGTGAAGCCCAAGGTGCTGATCTGCGATGAGCCGACCTCGGCGCTGGATGTCTCGGTGCAGGCACAGATCCTCAACCTGCTCGCCGATCTGCAGCGCGAGCTGCAACTGGCCTACCTGTTCATCACCCACAACATCGCCGTGGTGGATTACTTGGCCCGCGACGTGGCGGTGATGTACCTAGGCCGCGTGGTCGAGTACGGCAGCGCGGAGGAGGTGCTGCGCTCGCCGCGCCACCCCTACACTCAGGCGCTGCTGGCGGCCGTGCCGCGCGTCGATGGCGTGCGCGGCGATGCGGCGAAGCTGGCCGGCGACATGCCGTCACCGGCCAATCCGCCGGCCGGCTGCCATTTCCATCCGCGCTGCCCGCTTGCCGGCGCGGAATGCAAACGCGACTACCCCGGCGAAACCCGCGTCGGTGCGACGCAGATGGTGCGCTGCTTCAAGGTGTAGCAGCAGTTCCCGGCGTCGACAGCGTAATCTTGTTGGGCTGACTCGAGCCTTGGTCCTGGGCGCTTACGTCCGGGCAAGGCAAATATCTTCATTTTTTGGCAAAAACCTGTCATTTCTGACAGGTGCGAAGTTTCGCCGGAACTGCTACCTTTCTGGTATTCATTTGGGTTGCTGTCTTGCGATTGAGAATGCCGACAGCTTGCGTTGTGAACCGAATCCAAGAATCCGGGGAGGGATTGAAAAGTGACGTTCATTCCATGCTAGGTCGGCGCACGGGTGCTTGCTGCGGCAGGTGTTCCCATGATTCCTCTTTCCGTGCAACTCGCCGCCGCTACGGCTGACGAGGTGCCAGCATTCGGCTGCGCGAACGAGATTGACACCGGCCTTCTCGGCCTGGTCATGCTCGCCCGCTTCCACAACATCGCCGCCGATGCCGACCAGCTCGCGCATGACTTTCGCGAGCCGGGACAGGCCTTCGGCATACCGCAGATCCTGCTGGCGGCGAAACAGCTCGGGCTCAAGGCGAAGCCGGTCACTACCTCAGCCGCGCGCCTCGCGCAAACCCCGCTGCCGGCCCTGGCTATCGAATCGGACGGCAGCTTCCTCATCCTCGCCCGCGTCGATCAGGACAAGGTACTGATCCAGGACCCGCGCCTCGCTCGCCCGCAGGTGCTGTCGCTGGCCGAATTCGAGGCGCGCTGGGGCGGCGGGCTGATCCTGTTCACCTCGCGCGCCTCGCTCGCCGGGGAACTCGCCAGATTCGACTTCACCTGGTTCATCCCGGCGGTGGTCAAGTACCGCAGGCTGCTCGGCGAAGTGCTGCTGGTGTCCTTCGTCCTGCAACTCTTTGCCCTGGTCACGCCGCTGTTTTTCCAGGTGGTGATGGACAAGGTACTGGTCCATCGCGGCCTGACCACGCTGGACGTGATCGCCGTCGGCCTGCTGGTGGTGATGGTGTTCGAGGTCGTGCTCTCGGGCATCCGCAGCTACGTCTTCGCCCACACCACCAGCCGCATCGACGTCGAACTCGGCGCGCGGCTGTTCCGCCACTTGCTCAACCTGCCGCTGGCCTGGTTCCAGGCCCGGCGCGTAGGCGACACCGTGGCCCGTGTGCGCGAACTCGAGAACATCCGCCAGTTCCTCACCGGCAATGCCATCACACTGGTGCTCGACCTGCTGTTCTCGGTGGTCTTCATCGCCGTGATGCTGATCTACAGCGGCTGGCTGACGCTGGTGGTGGTGCTCTCGCTGCCCTGCTACATCCTGCTCTCGGTCGCCATCACGCCGCTCTTGCGCGCGCGCCTGCACGAGAAGTTCAACCGTGGCGCCGAGAACCAGGCTTTCCTGGTCGAGGCCATCAACGGCATCGACACCCTCAAGGCGATGGCCGTCGAACCGCAGATGCTGCGGCGCTGGGACCAGCAGCTCGCCGCCTACGTCGCCGCCGGCTTTCGCACCGCCACGCTATCCACCATCGCCCATGAAGGCGTCAGCCTGATCGGCAAACTGGTGACGCTGATCACCATGTGGCTGGGCGCGCGGCTGGTCATCGACGGCAGCCTGAGCCTGGGCCAGTTGATCGCCTTCAACATGCTCGCCGGCCGCGTCGCCCAGCCGGTGATGCGCCTGGCCCAGCTATGGACCGACTTCCAGCAGACCGGCATTTCGGTGCAGCGCCTGGGCGACATCCTCAACACGCGCACCGAGCTTTCCGGCGGCGCGGGGCAGGGCGCCGGGGGTACACGCCGCGGCACCTCCCTGCCGCCGCTGGCCGGGCGCATCGAATTCGACCAGGTGGTGTTTCGCTACCGACCCGACGGCCCCGAGGTGCTGCGCGGCATCGATCTCGCCATCCAGCCCGGCGAGGTGATCGGCATCGTCGGCCGATCAGGCTCCGGCAAGAGCACCCTGGCCAAGCTCGCCCAGCGCCTGTACGTGCCCGAGCGCGGCCGGGTGATGGTCGATGGCATCGATCTGGCCATGGCCGACAGCTCAAGTCTCAGACGCCAGATCGGCGTGGTGCTGCAGGAGAACATGCTGTTCAACCGCAGCATCCGCGACAACATCGCGCTGGCCGACCCCGGCCTGCCGATCGAGGCGGTGATGGCCGCCGCGAAGCTGGCCGGCGCACACGACTTCATCCTCGAACTGCCCGAAGCCTACGACACCCTGGTCGGCGAGCACGGCGCCACGCTCTCCGGCGGCCAGCGCCAGCGCATCGCCATCGCCCGGGCGCTGATCGGCAACCCGCGCATCCTGATCTTCGACGAAGCCACCAGCGCGCTGGACTACGAATCGGAACGCATCATCCAGAACAACATGAAGGCGATCTGCCAGGGTCGCACGGTGATCGTCATTGCCCACCGCCTGAGCGCCGTGCGCGACGCCCACCGCATCATCGTCATCGACCGCGGCCAGATCGTCGAGCAGGGCAGCCACGCCGAGCTGCTGCGGCATGAGGCGGGGCATTACTCGCGGCTGCATCGGATGCAACAGGGGTGACGACTATGGCGAGCTACGAAAACCACTGTCCTTGCCGTCATTCCGGCGAATGCCGGAATCCAGCTGGGGCGAGGACAAACCTTCTGGACCCCGGATCGGAGTCCGGGGTGACGCCCATTCGCTGGAATGCTGTCTGCCGCAGCAATTCAGACGATGTCTCCATACAAGTCACGCCAAGCGGGATTGGCTTCCTCGATCAGATCAAGCTTCCATGCCCGACGCCAACCCTTGAGCGTCTTCTCACGCGCAATAGCCGAGTCCATCGTCTCATGCGCCTCGTACCAGACCAACATATGAACCCCGTACTTCTTGGTGAATCCTTCCACGAGATCGCTCTTGTGCTGCCAGATGCGTTGAACCAGATTGGACGTCACGCCGACATAGAGGGTGCCATTTCTTTGGCTGGCGAGGATGTAGACGCAGGGAAGTTTCATGTCGGTAGCGTACTGGATTCCGGCGTTCGCCGGAATAGCCTGCCCCCGACTCGATCCGGGGGCAGACTCTATATCGTCATTCCGGGCAAGCGCAGCGCGACCCGGAATCCAGCATCGGCGCCGAGTTGGGCCCTGGATTCCGGCGTCCGCCGGAATGAC
>JACRLX010000040.1:0-10174 GCA_016235165.1 Rhodocyclales bacterium | reverse complement strand
CAGACTCTATATCGTCATTCCGGGCAAGCGCAGCGCGACCCGGAATCCAGCATCGGCGCCGAGTTGGGCCCTGGATTCCGGCGTCCGCCGGAATGACGGCGGGGGAGGCCTGCGCCGGAATAGCCTGTCCCGGACCCGATCCGGGGACAGCGGAAAGACCCACCCATGACCCAAGCCCTCGCCCTCCGCCTGCAAGCCACCCTCGACCTGCTGCGCCGCTATGCCGCCATCTTCGGCCAGCTCTGGAAGATCCGCAAGGACCTCGACCCGCCGCTGCGCCTGGCGCACGAAGCGGCCTTCCTGCCAGCGGCGCTGGAGCTTCAGGAAACCCCGGTCTCGCCTGCGCCGCGCATCGTCGCCTGGCTGCTGATGGCTTTTGCCCTGATCGCCATGCTGTGGGCCAGCTTTGGCCACATCGACGTAGTCGCCACGGCGCAGGGCAAGATCGTGCCCAATGCCGGCAGCAAGCTGATCCAGCCGATCGAGACCGCCGCCGTCAAGGCCATCCACGTCATCGACGGCCAGGTGGTGAAGGCGGGGCAGGTGCTGGTCGAACTCGACGCCACCGTAGCCCGGGCCGACAGCACGCGCAGCGCCAACGACCTCGCCACCGCCCAGCTTCAGGCTGCCCGCAGCCGCGCACTGCTGGCCGCGCTGGCATCCGGCAAGGTACCGCGTATCGAATCCCCGCCAGGCATAGCGGTCGAGCGCGTCGCCCAGGAGCAACGCATCCTCGACGGCCAGTATGGCGAATACCTGGCCCGCGCCCAGCGCATCGATGCCGAAATCGCCAAGCGCGAAGCCGAGCGCCGCTCCACCGAAGAGATCGTGCGCAAGCTGGAACAAACCGTGCCCATCGCCCGCAGCCGTGCCGAAGACTTCAAGGGCCTGGTGGAGAAGAACTTCATCTCCAAGCACGGCTACCTGGAAAAGGAACAGGTCCGCATCGAGCAGGAAGCCGACTTGCAAACCCAGAAAAGCCGGCTACGCGAACTCGCCCACGCCATCGCCGAAGCCAAAGGCCAGCGCGCCGCCCTTACTGCCGAAACCCGGCGCTCGGCGCTGGACAGCCTCAACGAAGCGGAACAGAAGGGCACTGCCCATGGCCAGGAACTGCTCAAGTCGGATACCCGCGGCAAGCTCATGACGTTGACCGCCCCGGTGGATGGCACCGTGCAGCAACTGGCGATCCGCACCGTCGGCGGCGTGGTCACCCCGGCCCAGGCCTTGATGGTGATCGTGCCCAAAGACGACGCCCTCGAAGTTGAAGCCATGCTGGAGAACAAGGACATCGGCTTCGTCAATGCCGGGCAGGTGGCCGAAGTCAAGATCGAGACCTTCCCCTTCACAAAGTACGGCACCATCCCGGCGCGCCTCACCCATGTCTCGCACGATGCCATCAGCGACGAGAAGCGCGGCCTGATCTATTCCACCCGCGCCAAGTTGCAGCGGGCCACGATCCAGGTCGAGGACAAGACCGTGAACCTCACCGCCGGCATGGCGGTGAGCGTGGAGATCAAGACCGGCAAGCGGAGGGTGATCGAGTACTTCCTGAGCCCGCTGCTGCAGCGGGGTAGCGAGAGTCTGCGGGAGCGGTGAGGGGATGAATCAAATGATCAGGGAGAAAGCGAGCATGCGACGGATATGCGTTTTGAAAAGTTATGCGGAGCGGTATCCCCTGGGACGGCGCTGGCGGGACGGCGAAAAATTGTGCGAGCGATTGATGAGGCGGCTTGACGCCATCAGAAACCGTGGTCTGCCCTTTATTGATTCAGAATTCGGCGCTCGCCGTCCAGCGGCAGCCGTTCGAATGGCGATGAAGGGTCGTGACATGAAGAAATCCAGAAACCAGCGGTTCGTACATGGAATTCTTGCCCTGGTTCTTGGCGCGGAGGCCTTGTCTTGGACGTGGGCGGCTGACCAACGAACGACCTATCGAGAAATCGAAGACAAACGCTTTGAAGTGATCGACATTCCGCTCTCACCGTGGCCTCGGTCGAATCGGGGGTGGGAGAAGTACTTCCCCAGTTTTTATGGCTTTTGGCTTAACGACACGCAGTTGGTTATGTCGGTGCTGCACGACGGACCGGAAGCCTATGCGCAAAAGCGCTCGCGCATAGTGCTCATCGATACCGACACCGGAAACTACCGGGTGCTGGTGGATCAGGGCTATGAGGGTTGCCGCAGCAAGAAGCACAAGGTCATGGCGTATCTACCATACAACCCGCGGTTCTACAGCGAGCAATGGCCGATTCCGGGGACAGGCGGTACGCCAGATGAACGAAAGAAATGGCTAGAGGACCGACAAGCCAAGATTGCCGCGGAGTTCCGCTACGTTCGCCTCGACGATGATGGCACGGTCAGCCCGCTGGAAGGCTCCTCGCCCATCGAGCGCAATTGCGCGCCTGCGGGCTTCCCGGTGGACGCGGCGTACCAGGCGAGAGGAAATAGCTTGCGTGAAGACGATGGCTTTATCGACGTGCGCAGTCCGGATAACCGCGAGACCAACACCCATGGCACCGCCAAGCTGGTCCGGCCAGGCCAGCCGCCCATCGATCTCGGCTTTCCCACAGGGGCAGTCTCCTGGCCGACCTACCTGCCGTATTACGACAAGTATTTGATGAGTAGTTTGGACTACGCCGGCCATGGCAGCACCTCAAAAAAGTATGGCGGCGTGTTCTGGAAATACCCTTACGACGTATCGCCCTACTGGCTGGTGAGCCGGACGGGCGAAGTGGAGGGCGTGCCCTACCCCAAAATCATTCGCGACTACGGTATAGCCGGATTCCAATACATCTGGCCCACGCCGCGAGGGATGCTGATCAACCAGACCTGGCCGGCCAGCAGGGGCTTCGGCCTGTTGTTGCTGCAAGGCGAGAAGCTGCTGCGCATTTGGGGTGGCCCACCCAGTCTGAACATCTTTCAGGACAACCGGGGGCGCGAAGAAATCGCCTATGTGCTGAACATGTCGCCCGACGCCTGCCGCATCGTATTCACCCACGCCAAGGGCAAGGATTACCCCGGAGAAGGTGCAAAGCATTTCGCCCCAATTCCCCTTTCCGTATTGAACATCTGCAAGGACCGCTGAAATGAGCAATAGCGTCGTGATCGACAACACCCTGTTCCGTGCTGCGTTTATCGCCTCCGATCAGGTCTATGGACATACGGAAAACAATTTCAACCTGCAATGGATCGACAACGGCAGCACCGGCGTCCCGCAGCCCTTCTCGACGCCGCCGGGATGGGTCATTGCGAATCAAGTCGTCGATACGGCCAGCGGCGTCAAGGTGGTCTTCTACAAGAACGAGCAGACCAACCAGATCATGCCCGTGGCCATGGGCACCAACGGCAACAGCGATGCTGTGGCCTGGCAATCCAACCTGGCCGACCAGGGGCGTGGGGCATGGAACCGGGTTGAAGGTAGCGTACTCGCCACACTCAACGCACTTGTCGGCGGTTCTCAACCCGGCGTGCAGATCATCTGGGTCGGCGACAGCCGTGGCGGTGCGCTGGCCCAGTTCGGGGTCTATGCGACGGCAGAGAATATGAATGGTGATATCAACAGCGCCTATAGCAATCTTGCCAATATGAGCAAAGCAAACATGGCGCTCATCGGCACCTCATCGCCCGGCGTGATGTCTACCCTGATGGCAGATACAGAAAAAACCGCAGCCGAGATCAATGCGGTGGTCGAAGGCGTTTCCTGCAACTACTACGCCGCCCGCGGAGTAAATGCCGACGGGGGAGTCGTGTACGAGCAAGTCAGCCGCATGGGCGGCGCTCAGCTGTGCAACCCCAATGACCAAGTCTCGTGGCTGGACGTCAGTCTGACCGCTAACGCCGCTAATGTGGCCAAGAACCTGAACAGTTACGCCTATTTGCATCGCCTGGTGTATGGCATGGCGGATGGCCTGACGGCGGCGGGCGGCGACGTCAGCCAGCTACCAACGGGAACCCGTGAACCCATGGCGATCGAAGAGCTTGCGGCTGTCGGCAAGTTCTTCGGCACGCTTGGCATGGAAAATGGCATCGTGCTTAACAGCACCGAAGCCTGGGCACGTCTCGGTACGGACGTATTGTCCGCCATCGTCTTTGCACCGGCTGCGGCCGTCGCCGGGGCGCTGAACGGCAAGTTTGGCGTCGAAACGGTCCTGGGTGGCTTGTCCGCTCTGTTGGTATGGAGCAACCCTCTCATCGGTACGCTTCTGCGCGCGGTCGGTGTGGGCGTTGCCGCCAGCAACGGGGCGAAATATCTCGGCGATGCGAACAACCTCACGGAAACAGATTCCCTGGCGCACTTCATTTCTCGAACTGGGGCTCCGAGCAGCGTACCAGATGGCGCACAGCGGTATTACGGTCAAACCGCCAAAGGTGGGGCCTTCGTCATCGACTATTCCGATACGTCGGGAAGCGGAAAGATCTACTGCAAGGAAGGGGAAGCAAGGTCCGTCGCCACCATCTCTGCGGGGAAAGTCAGCTTCGAGAAATTCGACGCAACCACAGGCAAGGCCAAGGAAACCGGCCTATTCACTTGTCCGGCGGGCGACAGCAGCCGGTTGGTCACGCAGAGCGACACCAACGGCGACGGCCAGATGGATACAGAAACAACGACAACCCCAGGCGAAAGCGGCGAGGGTCAGATTGTCGACACCGTAAGTTATCAGGGCGAAATAGCCGTTGCCCATGACGCTCAAACATTCGATGAGTTCGGAAATCTCGTCGAGCGCACCACCTACAACACAGGTGATACAAGTACCTGGACCTCCCTCACCGCCACCTACAGCGACGGCGAGATCAGTTCCCTCGCCGTCACCCCGCCCATCGGCGCTACGCACTATCTGGATTTGCTGACCCTCACCGCCACCGAACGCCAACGCTACGGCTTCTACACCCAACAGGAAGTGGGTTCGCGGCTCGGCCAACTGGGCCTGGCCGACGCCAACCAGTTCCAGCAAACCGGCTTTGCCGCCGCCGGCGAGCAGAACGCCGACCTCAACGACCTGCAAGTCGAGATCGGTGGCGTCAAATTCATCTGGAACAACAACTGGGCCGACTTGAAGCTTACCCGCGGCGCCGGCTGGAGCGCCGTGGGCAACGGCGCGCTCGCCGCATCCGCAGCCCCCTACACCCTGGCCCAGCTCGTCACCCAGTCCGTCGGCTACATCGGCGGTGCCGAGAACCACCTGAGCCCCCTGGTCCTCGACCTCGACGGCGACGGCGTCGCCATCGACCTCACCCATGCCTACGACGGTGGCCGGGTCTTCTTCGACATCGACGCCGACGGCTTTGCCGAGCGTGTGGGCTGGGTCAAGGCCGACGACGGCCTGCTGGCCATGGACGTCAATCGCAACGGCGTCATCGACGACATCACCGAGTTGTATGGCGACGACCAGATGCCCGCCTTCCAGAAACTGCGCCTGCTCGACGCCAATGGCGACAGCCGGATCGATGTTGTCGACGCCGCCTACGCCGATCTGCGCGTCTGGCAGGACGCCAACCAGGACGGCATCACCCAGGACGGCGAACTCAAGACGCTCGCCAGCCTCGACATCCAGTCCATCTCCACCAACGACCACAACGACACGCGCTGGGCCAACGAGAACTACATCTCCAGCGCGACCACCTATACCCGGCTGGAGAATGGCATTGCCGTCGAGCGTGAAATCGCCGACGTGCATTTCCTCAACGACAACGCCAACACCTGGCAACTGGGCGCCCACAGCCAGGAGTATGGCTCGGACATCCAGATCGACCTCGAAGCCATCCTGCTGCCCTTGTCGCGCGGCTATGGCTCCTTGCCTTCGCTGCACCTGGCGATGAGCGCCAACCCCGAACTCAAGCGCATGGTGCGCGAACTGGCCTGGCTGCCGCTGGAGCGCCTGGGCGAAGCCGCCGGGCGGGTCGGCGAGATCCTGCTGGAGTGGGCCGGCGTGCGCGGCAAGGATCCGGCAAGCCATGCCACGGGGGATGGCCCGCGCATCGACGGGCGCAAGGTGGATTTTGTGGAACAGTTCACCGGGCTCACCTGGGCGCAGCGGGGCGTTACCGCCATGGTCGGCGAGGACGCCTCGATCGGGATCAAGAAGACCTGGAACGGCATCGAAGCGGCCATGCTGCAGCGGATGCTGGCGCAAGGCGCGCTGCACGCCGTGATGCCCAACGCCAGCTACGACTTCGCCACCGACAAGATCATCCTCAATGAATCGCTCGCCGCCATCCTGGCCCGGGCGAGCACCCTGGCACCGGCGACGGCGGACGCGGCGCGGGAATTCTGGACCCAACTGGGCGGCATCCTGATCGGTGGCAAGGAGGAGCTCGGTCAATCCACCGCTGCGATCAACGACGCGGTATCCGCGCTGGCCGGGCAGAACCTCTATCTCGGCGAGCACGTGGTGGCGCCAAGCAACGGTGGCGATCCCGATTGGGGGCTCTACACCGGCGACGGCACGACGGCCGAGAATTTGGTGGGCGCGATCTATAACGGCGATTCGCAGGCCAACCAGATTCTCGGCGGCGGCGCGGGGGAGTATTTCTTCGGCGGAGCGGGTAATGATTCCGTCGTCGGCGGGGCGGGCGACGACTACCTGCGCGGCGACGACGGGGACGATACGCTGGACGGCGGCGCAGGCGAGGATGCGCTGAGAGGCGGCACCGGCAACGATTTGCTGTTGGGCGGTGCAGGGAACGACATGCTGGAAGGCTTCGAGGGCAATGACAGTATCTACGGCGGCGACGGCTACGACATGATCGCCGGCGGTACCGGCGCGGACGTCCTCGATGGTGGTGCGGGTCGCGACGTCTTGTTGTTGCGGCAGTCAACAGCGGGTGGCTATGTCAACCTTGCCAGCGGCAAAGCCCATGGCAGCGAGTCGGAGGGGGATGTGATCTCCAGCTTCGAGGATATCCGCGGCAGCGGCTACGCTGACGTGTTGATCGGCGATGAGCGCGACAACACACTGAATGGCGAGGACGGCGACGATGTGCTGGTAGGCGGAGGTGGCAACGACAACCTGTTTGCCGGAACGGGTCATCAACGCTATTTCGGCGGTACCGGGGATGACTGGCTCTGGGGTTACGATGGTGGCGACCAGATGGACGGGGGCGCCGGTTTCGACTACGTGGCATATTCCTATGCCTATATTGCCAACGGAGTTGTCGTCGACCTTTCACTTGGCCGTGGTACCGGTGGGGTGGCCACTGGCGACACCTACACCGGCATCGAGGGCGTTTGGGGCGTTCGCGGCGGCGACGATGTCCTGATTGGCGACGCCGGTGACAACGTATTGTTCGGCAACGACGGCAACGATATCCTGATCGGCGGGGCCGGCAACGACAGGCTGCAGTTCTCCTCGGGCACCCAGCACCTATTCGGCCAGGGCGGCAGTGATCGCTTCGAGGCCCCCGCGGCATGGGTGCAAAGCTATGTCGACGGGGTCTATGTCGATGGCGGCAATGCCAGCGACCCCTATGCGATTGCCCCGGAGCAGGCGGTGTTTATCCATGACTTCGATGTAAACGATCCGGCGGAAAGGATCGTGCTGCAGGACTTGGCCATGAGCGCCGTGTTGCTTCGGCAACGCGGGGACGACACTGCAATCGAACTGACCGACGGAAGAATGCTTTACGTGCTCGGCGTGACGCCCGACCTGCTCACAGCCGCGCATTTCGTGCTGCCGGCCGGGGTAGCGGATGTGACCGTGGGCCTGCCTCTCGGCCAGACCGGTCAAGTGCTCGCCGGCAGTGATGCCGACAACAAGCTGCTCGGTGGTGTCGGCAACGATGTATTGACCGGTCATGGCGGCAAAGACGCATTGACGGCTGGGCAGGGCAATGACCAACTGATCGGCGGGGATGGCGACGACCTGCTGATTGGTGGCGGCGGTGCCGATACGCTGGATGGAGGTGCGGGCTTTGATACCGTACGCTATGACGATTCGTGGACTGGGGTGGCCATCGATCTTGCGAGTGGCACCGGTGTGGGCGGCACTGCCGAAGGCGACCAGTTGCAGGGCGTGGAAAAGCTCGTCGGCTCGAACCGCGACGATCTGCTGCTGGGCAGCAATACGGTGAGCGCCGATACAGCGCTCTGGGAAGCCCTTGAAGGACTGAATGGCGAGGATGTTCTCAATGGTCGGGACGGCAGGAACCGTTTGGCCGGCGGGGGTGGTGCCGACAGGTTCGTAATCGAAAGCCACGTCGCGGGGGCCGGAACCGCCGTCACCGAGATTACTGATTTCGACATGGACAACCCCGACGAGAAGATCGATTTGTCGGCGATAGACTTTTCCGGCAAGCGCCTGGTTGCCGAATGGAGCGCCGATCGAACCAAGCTGAAGTTCTTCACCGGCGACGGCGTCGCGGGCGTGGATGCGCTCTACAAGGACGCGCTGACACTGACCAATCTGCAACCCTGGGATGAAGGCTTCTGGCCGAAGTTGCCGGAGCTGGCGACGAAGTTTGTCTTTGCCCCGGGACAGGCGCCGACCGGGTTCGAGGTGAGGATGGAACCCGGCGCCGCCGGGTGGCGGGTAGTTTCAGGATCGAACGGCAATGATGTATTCACCGGCAAACAGGTCTGGATTCTGCCATTTGGTGGCGACGATGTGATCGACAGGCCGACTACGAACGATGGCGACGCGCTGCTGATTACACGTCAGCCGGGGCAGGTATTGCGGCTGACGAATTTTTCCAGCTACGTATCCACTGACGTCGTGCAATACAACGGCGGGACAAACGTGGTTTCCAGCTTTAGCTGGTGGAACACCATTTTCGACTTTTCCAGGCTCGCCGGTCTGCGCAGCTACCAGGACATCACCATGTCCTACGTCGGCTCGGGGCCCGATTCCGGCACCCACCTGGATCTCGGGGATGGCCAGAAGATAGTCATGCTGGGGTGGAACGCAGCCAGCGATAGCTCTACGGACTTTGGTTATGCAAACTGGGTCAGCCCCAGCGGGGTCGGTTTGGGAACTGGTAATTACATCCGAACCGTGGATAACCGATTGGAGACGAGCCAGGCCTTCTTCAACAATGGAAATCTGATCGGCACCCACGGTGTTGATCAATTGGTTGGCGGCAAGTATGCGGATGCAATTTCGGCATACAACGGCGACGACACTCTTGAGGGGCGCGGCGGAAACGACACGCTTACCGGAGGTGCAGGCGCTGACCGATTTATCGTCGGGCGCGATGCGAACTCGAGTGACGTGATCACCGATCTGCAGTTCTGGGAATATGGCGATCGAGTGGACCTGACGGAGTTTGCGGAGATTCAGGGTTTTGCGGCCCTGAAGGCGCGGATGCAGCAGGTGGGGGACGATACCGTGATTTCGCTCGGCGAGACCCAGACGCTAACTTTGCGGAACACCCTCGCGCAAAACCTGCGTCCGGGTACATTCGTTGGCGCTGCGTCCGAAGACTCGCTGCCAACGGGTACCCTTGCCTTGGTAGGAAATGCAATCCAAGGTGAAGTCCTGACTATCAGCAACACGCTGGCCGATCTCGATGGTCTGGGCACAATCGGCTACCAGTGGCAGAGCTCCATCGACGGCAGCGCTTGGGAGGTCATGGCAGACGCCACGGCGGACAGTTTCACGCTTACAGAGGCCCATGTCGGCAAGAGCGTTCGCGTCCAGGCGAGCTTTGTTGACGGGAATGGCTTTGAGAACACCGTTCCCAGCCTGGCGACGGCTGCCATAGCGAACGTCAATGACAACCCGATTGGATTCGTTGGCATCTCTGGGAGGTTGCGGGCGGACTACACGCTCAGCGCCAGCCACAGCCTGGCCGACATCGACGGCCTGGGCACCATCGGCTACCAGTGGCAGAGCAGCCTCGACGGCAGTACCTGGGAGTCCATTGCCGAGGCCACGGCAGAGACCCTCACCCTGGGCCAGGCGCAGGTGGGGCAACAAGTGCGTGTCATCGCCAGCTATACCGACGGTCATGGCACCGTCGAAGCGGTGGCCAGCGAAGCCACGACGGCCATCACCAACCTCAATGACGCCCCGAGCGGAACAGTCGGCGTGGGCGGCACGGCGATACAAGGCGAAATCCTCAGCGCCAGCCACAGCCTGGCCGACATCGACGGCCTGGGCACCATCGGCTACCAGTGGCAGAGCAGCCTCGACGGCAGTACCTGGGAGTCCATTGCCGAGGCCACGGCAGAGACCCT
>JACRLX010000043.1 GCA_016235165.1 Rhodocyclales bacterium | reverse complement strand
GCCTGCTCCTAGTACGAGAGGACCGGAGTGGACGGATCTCTGGTGTACCGGTTGTCACGCCAGTGGCATCGCCGGGTAGCTAAATCCGGAAGAGATAAACGCTGAAAGCATCTAAGCGTGAAACTCGCCTCAAGATGAGATTTCCCGGGGGTTCAACCCCCCTGAAGGGTCGTCCCAGACCAGGACGTTGATAGGTCAGGTGTGGAAGCGCAGTAATGCGTTAAGCTAACTGATACTAATTGCCCGTGTGGCTTGACCCTATAACAGTGAGCGTAATGACTTACGCTCCTGCAGCATCAACCTTACGCATCACAACCCAACCTCTACTTCTTCCACCAGGCGTCATGACCAGGGGTTCCTACTGATCCCTGATTCCTGATCCCTGATACCTGTCAAAGTCTGGTGTCCATAGCGTCTTGGAACCACCCCTTCCCATCCCGAACAGGACCGTGAAACGAGACCGCGCCGATGATATTGCACTTCACCGTGTGAGAAAGTAGGTCAACGCCAGACTATCCCACCCCTCAACGCCCCCTCTGCAACGCGCAGTCGGGGCGTTGTGCTTTACGGGAGGGGGCTATAACCAAATGCATAGCCGGCAATTGCCTGGCACGTGGCAAAAATTCCGTTTGCGCTGTTGCAAGAAAACCACAAGGACGGCTGCAACCTGCGGCATTCGCAGCATGCAAATTGTCGGGCTCGCCCTGATCGGGGAGAATGCTTCCAGCTTCCCGGTTTCGGGTAGTGGCAGCGAGCAGTGACCGACCACGTGGTGTCATTGCAAGCTGTAAAAAACCAACTCTCTTTTTGGAGAAATCTATGCAAAAGAAAATCATCGCCCTGGCCATCGCTGGCCTCTCCAGCGCCGCCTTTGCGCAGACCAACGTCACCATCCAGGGTCTGTTCGACACCGGCTACCAGAACTTCTCGGCAGAGAACGCCGGCGTCACGACCAAGACCAACCGTTGGGGCTCCGCTTCCAACACGGCGACCACCAACTTCACCTTCGTGGTGAACGAGGATCTGGGCGGCGGCATGAAGGCCGGTCTGTGGCTTGAGTCGGACCCCACCACCCCGGGTTCCGCTGGCGCCTCCGGTGTTTGGAACAGCCAGAACTACCTGTTCCTCTCGGGTAATTTCGGCAAGGTCTCGCTGGGCTTCATGAACAACTACGCCCTGACCTCGGCCTTGACCTCGCAGCCTTTCGGCGTTGGCATGGGCGGTGGTTATTCGGGAGCCTTTGGCCGTCTGAATGGCGTTAACGTCATTGGCGCTCCGACCGCCGTTGCTGCCGCGACCAATGCTGCAGCCGGTTCGTTTGCCGGTGCCCGTGACATCCGCGCCAACAACTCGATCAAGTACGACACCCCCAACTGGTCGGGTTTCAGTGCTGGTCTGCTGTATCGCTCGCCCAACTCGGGTGGCGGCAATGTGGCTGCGGATGCTGATGGTCAGACCCAAGTCGGCCTGAACTACAACAACGGCCCGCTGAATGTCTCCTATGCGCATTCGAACATCCTCAGCAACGTTGCTGGCCTGAACACCGGTGTGACGACGCATAATCTGCTGGGCGCGAACTACACGTTCGGCACCTTCACGCTGATGGCCGGCTGGACGTCGTCCAAGAACAACGCCAATCCGAAAACTTTGGATGCGCGTTCCTGGAACGTTGCCGCCAAGTGGCAAGCGACCCCCACGCTGGCTGTCATGGCCAACGTGCTGAAGTCGGATGACAAGCTGGCTGCCAATCAGGACCGCAACCTGAATGCTCTCGGCCTTGACTACTCGATGAGCAAGCGCACCACTGCCTACGTGCGTTGGGAAGGTGGCGACAACGACAAGTCTGCTGCCACGGGCTTCAACAGCGGCAAGTTCAACCGCACCGCTCTGGGCTTCCGCCACTCCTTCTAATTCTGGGTCGGCCTCGTGCCGACGCAGTCTGGAAGCTAAAAAGCCACCCCTCGGGGTGGCTTTTTTCTTGAAAGTTTTGGTGTCAAGTTGGAGGGGGGATACCCGGTTGAGACTGGTCGCTATTCTCCGCGGACTATTTCGCGAGCGCTACGGGGACGTAGGGACTCGCCGGGTTGACGGTCAGCGTTTGGCTTGAGGGATGAAGGACCAAGTCCATCATCTCCATCGGAACGGCACCCAACAAGGGCTCATCGCCCAGTATCAAGGCGGATAAATCACAGTAGCGATCAGCGAAATGCACACGCAGCGGTCCGATCATGGGCACCGCCCTACGTGATCCATCGGCCAAGATGTTTTCACGCGTACTCGCCTCTTTGGTATCGAAGCCTAGCTGAACCGCGATGTGTGACGGAACCGTCAGAAATACCGATCCTGAATCCACCAGCGCTTTTACTTTGAGTTGCCTTTTGGGGAAAAGCGACTCGAGTGTGATGTCCGCGTACGTAATGCCCATCCGTAGCCTCCGAAAAATCGTCAGGAATCGTCAGAGTAACACCAGATTGTCGCGGTGAATCAGTTCCGCGCTGTCGATATAGCCCAGCAGGGCTTCGATGTCCTGGGTGCCGTGACCGGCAATACGGCGGGCTTCGGAGCTTGAGTAATTGACCAGGCCGCGGGCAACTTCCTGTCCCTCCGGTGAGCGGCAGCTGACGGCGGCGCCACGCTGGAACTCGCCTTCGACGTTCTTGACCCCTACCGCGAGCAGGCTGCGCCCGTCGGCCAATGCGCGTACCGCACCAGCATCCAGAGTAAGTGATCCAGCCAGTTGAAGATGGTCGGCCAGCCATTGCTTGCGCGCTGCGAGGGGTGATTCGGCGGCGTAAAGCAGGGTGCCGATGGCATCTCCATGGGCGGCCGCCAGCAGCGAATTTTCAACCCGCCCGCTGACAATCAGCGTATGGGCACCGCTGCGGGCGGCGCGTTGGGCGGCCCGCACCTTGGTGATCATGCCGCCCTTGCTGATGCCGCTGCCGGCACCGCCGGCCATGGCTTCGAAGCTGCGATCGTCGGCGCGGCCCTCGCTTATCAATGTGGCTGACGCGTCCTGACGCGGATCGGCGTTGTAAAGGCCTTTCTGGTCGGTGAGGATTACAAGTGCCTCAGCCTCGACCAGATTGGCCACCAGGGCGCCCAGCGTGTCGTTGTCGCCGAACTTGATTTCGTCGGTGACGACGGTGTCGTTCTCGTTGATGATCGGCACCACGCCGAGGTCGAGCAGGGCGTGCAAGGTGGAGCGGGCGTTGAGGTAGCGTGTGCGGTCGGCCAGATCCTCATGCGTCAACAGGATTTGCGCCGCCTTCAGGCCGTGCTCGAGAAACGTGGTTTCGTAAGCCTGGGCCAGGCCCATCTGGCCGACGGCGGCGGCGGCTTGCAGGTCGTGCATGGCATGCGGGCGCTCGGTCCAGCCCAGGCGCTGCATGCCGGCCGCGATGGCACCGGAGGACACCAGCAGTACCTGACGGCCCTCGTCGTGCAGCGCGGCGATCTGGCGCGCGCAATCGGCGATGAATCGGCTGTCGAGCCCCTGGCCGTTGTTGGTCACGAGCGCGCTGCCGACCTTGACGACGAGGCGCCTAGCTTCAGCTATCTGTCGTCTCATGTTTGCGGTTCTGTTCGAGATAATCCATCACGGCGAAGCTCACTTCGCGGCAACCCTCGCGGGAAATCGCCGAAATCACGAAATGCTTCTTCGGCTTGTAGCTCTTCACCAGCGCCGCGACGCGCGCTTCGCGTTCGTTTTCCGGCACCAGATCGATCTTGTTGATCAGCAGCCAGCGCGGCTTTTTGTGCAGGGCCTCGTCATACTTCTTGAGTTCCTTGAGGATGGCTTTGGCATCCCTGGCCGGATCGGCCTCGGGATCGAAGGGGGCGATGTCCACCAGGTGCAGCAGCAAGCCGGTGCGTTGCAGGTGCTTGAGGAAGCGATGGCCCAGGCCGGCCCCTTCTGCCGCACCCTCGATCAGGCCAGGAATGTCGGCGATGACGAAACTACGGTTGTCGCCGACCCGTACCACGCCCAGATTCGGGTGGAGGGTGGTGAAGGGATAATCCGCCACTTTTGGTTTAGCCGCCGAAACCGCACGGATGAAGGTCGACTTGCCGGCATTGGGCAGGCCGAGCAGGCCGACATCGGCCAGCACCTTGAGTTCAAGTTGCAGGTTGCGCTGCTCGCCAGGCGTACCCGGCGTCGATTGTTTGGGGGCGCGGTTGGTGCTGGATTTGAAATGGATGTTGCCCAGTCCGCCGGTACCGCCCTTGGCGATCAGCACGCGCTTGCCGTCCTGGTCGAGATCGGCGATAACCTCGCCGCTGTCGATGTCGGTGATCACGGTGCCAACCGGCATGCGCAGGTCCATGTCCTCGCCGCCCTTGCCGTAACAGTCGGAGCCGCGGCCGTGCTCGCCCTTCTGGCCGCGGAATACCCGCGTGTAGCGGAAGTCGATCAGGGTGTTGAGGTTGCGGTCGGCCACCGCCCAGATGCCGGCGCCCTTGCCACCGTCGCCGCCGTCCGGCCCGCCCATGGGGATGTATTTCTCGCGGCGAAACGACATGCAGCCGTTGCCGCCGTCGCCGGCGAGAACTTCAATGCGCGCTTCGTCGAAGAATTTCATGATTTTTCCGGGGCCAGAAACGCGAAAGCCCTATCTCGACGATAGGGCTTTCGTCGGGGGCGGTGAAGGTTCAGGCCGCAGCCGGAACAATGCTGACCGTGCGACGCTTGGCCGGGCCCTTGATGGCGAACTGCACCATGCCATCGACCTTGGCGAACAGCGTGTGGTCCTTGCCCATGCCGACATTGTCGCCGGGATGGAACTCGGTGCCGCGCTGACGCACGATGATGCTGCCGGCGGAAATCAGCTCGCCGCCGTAGCTCTTGACGCCGAGGCGCTTCGATTCCGAATCACGGCCGTTACGCGAACTGCCGCCTGCTTTTTTGTGTGCCATGTGTTAGCTCCTGATGCTTCGGGCTCAGGCGGCAATGCCGCTGATCTCGATCTCGGTGAAGTTCTGGCGATGGCCCTGATGCTTCTGGTAGTGCTTGCGACGGCGCATCTTGAAAATGGTGACCTTGGGATGGCGGCCCTGAGCAAGCACTTTCGCCGTGACCTTGGCGCCGGCGAGCATGGGGGAACCGATCTTGACCGATTCGCCCTCGCCGACCATCAGGACCTGGTCGAGAGTGATTTCAGTGCCCACATCAGCCGGTATCTGTTCTATCTTGATTTTTTCGCCGGCAGCGACGCGGTATTGCTTGCCGCCGGTTTTTATGACCGCATACATGATGGGAAACTCCAAATGGGATGACGCAAAGAACCGCGCAGTATATAGATTGACGCGGCTCAGGTCAATGCGGCTTTTGCTCCGGCTTTGCCGTCCTGATAGCCGATCGCCAGCGAGATGGCGTCGGCGGTGGCCTTGACCAGTTCGGCCCAGTCCGGGCTGTGGCGCTCGACCGGCGCCGACACCGACAAACCGGCCACCAACTCGCCGGAATCGTCGCGCACGCCGGCGGCAATGCAGCGCAGGCCGGGTTCGATTTCCTCGTTGTCGAAGGCAATGCCGTGGCGCCGGGCACGATCGACCTCGCGCTCCAGTGCCGTGACCGTGGTCAGCGAGGTCGGCGTGAAACCGGGCAGGCCGGTGCGCCTGGCGTAATCGCGCAGCTGTTGCGGGCTCTCGTCGGCGAGGTAGAGCTTGCCGACAGCAGTGACATGCAAGGGTGCCCGCGCACCGACCAGATGCACCACGCGGATCGAGGAACGGCCGCTGGAGGTGCGTTCGACATAGACGATTTCGTCGCCCTGGCGCACGCCGAGGTTCACACTCTCGCCGATTTGCTGGTGCAGGCGCTGCATCAGCGGCATCGCGGCGGCGCGGATGCTGATGCGCGACTTGACCACGTTGCCGAGCTCCAGCAAGCGGATGCCGAGCCGATAGCTGCCGGCCTCGGCGCGTTCGACAAAGCCCGAAGCCGCCATGGCGGCGAGGATGCGATGCGCCGTCGAGGGATGCAGCCCCGTCTCCAGCGCCAGCTGTTTCAGGCTGACCGGGTCGGGATGGTAGGAAAGGACATCGAGCAGCTTCATCATGCGCTCGATGACCTGGATGCCGCTGCGCGCTTCCGGCGCGGCATCCGCGGGCTTTTGCACCACGGCAATCTCTTGCGGAAAGGGAACTCGGATACTATAGCAAACCGCGCCGCCGCCACCCGGGACCTGATCTGATCAGCATGTCCGGCCTCGACTTCGGCAGCGCGCGACAACGACATAACCCTGCGGAGAGAGCCCTTGGCAAACAAGCGCGTTGGACTGTTCGTCACCTGCCTGGTAGACCTGATGCGCCCGCGCATCGGCTTCGCCGCCCTGAAACTGCTGGAAGGCGCCGGTTGCGAGGTCATCGTCCCCGATACCCAGACCTGCTGCGGCCAGCCGGCCTGGAACTCCGGCGACAAGGGCGGCGCCGAGGCCTTGGCGAAGAAGGCCATCGCCGAGTTCGAGGGCTTCGACTACATCGTCGTGCCCTCCGGTTCCTGCGGCGACCATATCCGCACCGAATACCAGGGCATGTTTGCCGATGAGCCCTCCTGGCGTGACCGCGCCACGGCGATGGCGGCGCGTACCTACGAGCTGACGGATTTCCTCGCCACGGTGCTCAAGGTCGATAGCGTGCCGGGCGATTACGAAGGCACGGTGACCTACCACGACTCGTGCAGCGGCTTGCGCAGCATGGGCATCAAGCAGCAACCGCGCGCGTTGCTGGCCAAGATGAAGGGGGTGGAGCTGAAGGAGATGAATGGCTGCGAGGAGTGCTGCGGTTTCGGTGGCACCTTCTCGGTCAAGTTTGGCGAGGTGTCGGCGGCGATCGCCGAGCGCAAATGCGACTTCATCCACGCCAGCGGCGCGCCGACTGTGGTCGGCGGCGACCTGGGCTGCCTGCTCAACATCGAGGGCAAGCTGCGGCGCATGGGTGACGACAGCACGCGGGTGCTGCACGTGGCCGAAGTCCTCGCGGGAGACGCCTGATGGAAATCAAGTCCATGCGCTTCAAGGCCAACGCCGAGGCCTCGCTGGCCAACGTGGTGCTGCAGGGCAACCTGAAAAATGCCAAGGGCAAGTTCGTCACCAAGCGCGCCGAGGCGATCAAGGAGATCGACGATTTCGAAGGCACGCGCGACGCCGCCGCCGCGATCCGCAACAAGGTGATCGACAACCTCGACCTGTGGCTGGAGCGTTTCGAAACCAGGGCGCAGGAAACCGGCGCCACTGTGCTCTGGGCGAAGGACGGCGCCGAAGTTTGCCGCCTGGTGACCGAAATCGCGCGCAAGCACGGCGTGACCAAGGTCACCAAGTCGAAGTCGATGCTGTCGGAGGAAGCCGGCCTCAACCAGGCGCTCGAAGCCGCCGGCATCCAGCCGGTGGAAACCGACCTCGGCGAATACATCCTGCAGGTGGATAACAACGAGCCGCCCAGCCACATCATTGCGCCGGCGGTGCACAAGAGCCTGGACGATGTCGCCGACCTGTTCCACAAGGTGCACGGCACGCCGCGCAAGACCGAGATCCCGGCGCTGACGCGCGAGGCGCGCGAGGTGCTGCGCGGCCACTTCCTGAGCGCCGAGATGGGGCTCTCGGGCGGCAACTTCCTGGTCGCCGAAACCGGCTCGGTGGCGCTGGTCACCAACGAAGGCAACGGCCGCATGGTGACGACCATGCCCAAGGTGCACGTCGTCATCACCGGCATCGAGAAAGTGATCCCGACGCTGGAGGACTTGTCGACCCTGATGCGCCTCTTGCCGCGCTCGGCGACCGGGCAGTCGATCTCGAATTATTTTTCCATCCTCACCGGGGTCAAGAAGCCCGAAGAGCATGACGGCCCCGAGCACCTGTATTTCGTGCTGGTGGACAGCGGGCGCGCCGACGTCGTCGGCGGCGAGTTCCACGAGATGCTGCGCTGCATCCGCTGCGGCGCCTGCATGAACCACTGCCCCGTGTACCAGACCATCGGTGGCCACGCCTACGGCTGGGTCTATCCCGGGCCGATGGGATCGGTGCTGACACCGCTGTATGCTGGCATCGAGAACTCGATCGACCTGCCGCATGCGGCGACCCTGTGCAACCAGTGCGGCGTGGTCTGCCCGGTGAAGATTCCGCTGCCCGACCTGTTGCGCAAGCTGCGCGAGAAGCAGACCGATGCCGGCCTGCGCCCGCTCACCGAGCGCATCGGCCTGCGTGTCTGGGCCTGGGTCGCGCAGCGCCCCGCCTTGTACGGTCTCGGCGCCCGCGTCGGCGCCCGCTACCTGAAGTGGCTGGCGGGCGAGGACAAGAGCATCCGCCTGCTGCCCACGGCACCCGAATGGACCCGCGGCCGCGATTTCCCTGCGCCGCAGGGCAAGACTTTCCGCGAGCTGTACGCCGCACGACAAAATTCTGCGAAGGGGTCGGCATGAGTTCCCGCGAAGACATCCTCGGCCGCGTGCGCGCGGCCTTGCACCGCAATGCCGGCAACGCCGCCGTTGCCCGTGAGGTGATGATGGCGGCGCTCGCCAATCGCACGCCGGGTCCGCAGCCGGCGGTGGCATGCGAACCGCAGGCATTGCTGGAGCGCTTCCGCGTCAAGTCGGAACAGGCGTCGAGCACCGTCGAAGTCGTCGCCACCGATGCCGAGGTGCCGGCCGCGATCGCCAAGTACCTTGCCGCCATGAAGCTGCCGACCACGGCCGTGGTCTGGGCCTCGCTGGTGGCGCTGGACTGGGCCGCCGCCGGGCTCAAGGTCGAGGCGCGCGGCGCGCGCGACGCCGATCTGGTCGGCATCACCGGCTGCTTCTGTGCCGTGGCCGAAACCGGCACCCTGATGATGACCTCCTCGCCCGACACTCCGGCGGCGGTCAGCCTGCTGCCGGAAACCCACATTGCCGTGGTGCGCGCGGCGCGCATCGTTCCGTATATGGAAGACGCCTGGAACCTGGCGCGCGCCGCGCTCGGCAGCCTGCCGCGCGCGGTGAATTTCATTTCCGGCCCCTCGCGCACCGGCGACATCGAGCAGACCATCGTGCTCGGCGCGCATGGGCCCTACCGGGTGCATTTGGTGATTGTGGAAGACTGATGCGACGCCTGCTGGCCGCGCTGGCGCTGCTGCTCGCCGTAACACCAGCGCCGACTTTCTCCCAGGTTGGCGACGAAATCCTGCCGCCGCCCTTCGTCGAGACTTTCCTTGACCTGCCCGACGATGCGGTGCAGGCGGCGAAGTCAGGCAAGCGTCTGCTGCTCTACTTCGGCCAGCAGGGTTGCCCCTACTGCAAGGAGCTGATGAGCACCAGCTTTACGCAGAAGGAAATCACCGACAAACTGGCGAAGCATTTCGTCGCCATCGGCTTCGACCTTTTCGGCGCGCGCGAGGTGGGCTGGTTCGACGGCAAGGCGCGCAGCGAAAAGGAACTCGCCAAATTGCTCACGGTGCAGTTCACGCCGACCGTGCTGCTGCTGGACGAGAAGGGCGGCATCATCGCCCGCATCAACGGCTATTACCCGCCCCACCGTTTCTCGGCGGCGCTCGACTACTCGGTGCAGCGCCTGGAAAAGAAGCTCGCCTTCGCCGATCACATGCGCGCCGTGCCGCAGACCGGCGCCAGCGCCACGCTCAACCAGCAGGTCTTCTTCATGAAGCCGCCCCACGACCTGCGGCGCAAGCCCGGCGGCAAGCCGCTCGCCGTGCTGTTCGAGTCGAAGCATTGCGCGCCCTGCGATGAACTGCACAAGGAAGGCTTCAAGCGTGAGGCGACGCAGGCGGCACTGGGGAAGTTCGACGTCGCCCGCTTCGGCATCGCGGCCAGGGATGCGTTGACCACGCCACAGGGCAAGGCAACCACGGCCGAGGCCTGGGCGCGGGAACTGAAGATTGCCTACACGCCGAGCGTGGTGTTCTTCGACGACCGCGGCAAGGAAGTGTTTCGCCTGGAGGCCTATCTGCGTCCCTTCCACTTCGCCTCGTCCTTCGAATACGTCGGCAGCGGCGCCTACAGGAAGGAACCGGAGTTCCAGCGCTTCCTGCAACACAAGGCGGAAGCGATACGCGAGCGCGGCGGGAAACTGGAGCTCTGGAAGTAGTCAGCGCCGCAGGCGTTTTTCGATTTCGATCACGAGCATCGCCATCGCCGCCACGGCGGCAATCTCGCCCCAGGCCTGAAGCCTGATCGGCGCCGTGCCAAAGGCGGCGTTCATCGGTGACCAATAAGTGATCAACAGCTGCAGCGCGAACTGGGCTCCCGCGCCGGCCCACACCCATGGGTTGGAGAAGAGCGGGATCGCGCCCAGCGGCAGGCGCAGCGAACGGCAACTGAACAGGTAGGCGATTTCGATGGCGACGAAGACGTTCATCGCCACGGTGCGTGCTTCCGCCATCGCTTGCCCGCGCTCCAGCGCCAGCAGGAAGAGGCCGAAGGATCCCGCCAGCATCAGCACCCCGACCAGCACGACGCGGCCGACCAGCACGCCGTCGAGCACCGGCGCCGCCGGCGGGCGCGGCGGGCGGCGCATGATGCCGCGCTCGGCGGGTTCGAAGGCGAGCGGCAGGCCGAGCAGCACGGCGGTGGTCATGTTGATCCAGAGGATCTGTAGCGGCGTGATCGGCAGCGTGGCGCCGACGACGATGGCGGCGAGGATCACCAGGCCTTCGCCGAAGTTGGTCGGCAGCGTCCAGGTAATGAACTTGACCAGGTTGTCGTAGATGCCGCGGCCTTCCTCGACGGCGGCCTCGATGGTGGCGAAGTTGTCGTCGGTGAGCACCATCGCTGCCGCTTCCTTGGCCACGTCGGTGCCGCCCTGACCCATGGCGATGCCGATGTCCGCCTGCTTCAGCGCCGGCGCGTCGTTCACTCCGTCGCCGGTCATCGCCACGATTTCACCCGGCGTGCCGCCAGCGCCTTCGGCCTGCAGGGCGCGCACCAGGCGCAGCTTTTGCTCGGGCTCGACGCGGGCGAAGACATTGACCCTGCGTACCGCAGCGCGCAGGGCGGCGTCGTCCAGCCGCGCCAGTTCGCGCCCGGTCAGCACCGTCGCACCCTGCGCCTGCGGCACGATGCCGATCTGCGCGGCGATGGCGCGCGCCGTTTCGGCATGGTCGCCGGTGATCATTTTCACCGTGATGCCGGCGGCATGGCAGGCGCGCACGGCGGAAATGGCGCGCGGGCGCGGCGGGTCGATCATGCCGACCAGGCCGAGCAGGACCAGCCCGCTTTCGAGTACCGCGTCGTCGAGCGCTGCGCCGTCCTGCCTGTGGCGCCGCGCCAGTGCCAGCACGCGCAGGCCCCGTGCCGCCATGTCGCGGGCGGTGGCTTCGGCCTGCGCGACATCGAGCGCGACTTCGCTGCCATCGTCGGCGAGCATGGCGCGACAGGCCGGCAGCAGCCTTTCCAGCGCGCCCTTGGCATAGGCGACGTGCTCGCCCTCGACCTCGTGCAGCGTGGCCATGGTTTGCCGCGCCGAGTCGAAGGGCAGCTCGTCGCGGCGCGCAAAGGCCTGGCGCAGCGTGGCCTCGTCCAGCCCGGCCTTGCGCGCCGCGACCAGCAGCGCGGCCTCGGTCGGATCGCCGGTGATTTGCCACTGGCGGTGTTCGTGGTACAGCGCGGCGTCGTTGCACAGGGTACCGGCGATCAGGGTTTCGCGCAGCGCCTGAGGGAAAGTCGGCGCCGGTGGTACGGCGAGCTCGCCGCGCCGGATCGTGCCCTCGGGCTTGTAGCCCTGGCCCTCGACCGAGAAATGCTGGCCGCCAGCCCATAGTGCGGTAACCGTCATCGCGTTTTCGGTCAGCGTGCCGGTCTTGTCCGAGCAGATCACCGTGGTGCTGCCCAGGGCTTCGACCGCCGGCAGGTGGCGGATGATGGCGCGGCGCTTCGCCATGCGGCCGACGCCGATGGCCAGCGTGATGCTCATTGCCGCCGGCAGTCCCTCGGGGATGGCGCCGACGGCCAGCGCCACGGCGGCCATCAGCATCGCCACCCAGGATTCGCCGCGCAGCACGCCGATGACGAAGGTGAGTGCCGCGAGGCCGAGGATCACCCAGAGCAGGAAGCCGGCGAACTCGCCCATCTTGCGCGTCAGCGGTGTGGCGATCTCGGGCGCCGCCGCGATCAGCCCGGAGATGCGCCCGGTCTCGGTGGCATCGGCGGTGGCCACCACCAGGCCGTGGCCCTGGCCGGCGACCACGGTGGTGCCGGCATAGGCCATATTGCGGCGGTCGGCGAGCAGGGTGTCGTGGGGCAGGGGGTCGTAGTGCTTGTCGACCGGCGCCGCCTCGCCGGTCAGCGCCGCCTCGACGGTGCGCAACTGGCGCCCGGAGAGTATGCGCAGGTCGGCCGGCACCTTGTCGCCGGCAGCCAGCCAGACCACGTCGCCGGGCACCAGATGCACGGCATCCATGCGCCGCCGGCGACCGGAGCGGACCACCGTCACCTCGGCCGCGACGGCGCGCGCCAGTGCCGCCAGCGCGGCCTCGGCCTTGCCTTCCTGCAAATAGCCGATCACGGCATTGATCAACACCACGCCGAGGATCACCGAACTGTCGATCCACTCGCCGAGGGCGGCGGTGACCATGCCGGAACCGATCAGCACCAGCACCAGCGGTTCCTTCAGTTGCGCCAGAAAACGGCGCAGTGCGCTGCGCCCGGCCCGCGGCGTGGGGCGGTTGGGGCCATGGCGGGCCAGGCGTATGGCGGCCTCGTCCTCGCTCAGGCCGTGCTCCGGATGGACGCCATGGTGGTCCAGCGCATCGCTGGCCGGGGTGGCATGCCATTGGCGAAGCTGCGGCAAGGGTGCGGCGGAAGGGTTCATGCGGCCATTATCTGCCGCGCCTGCCCCGGCTTAGTTGACGCCGGGCAAATCGATGCACACCACCAAGCCGCGTCCGTCTGCGCCCTCGCCGAGGCTCAGCTGCCCGCCATGCAGTTCGACGATGCGGCGCACGATGGAGAGGCCCAGGCCGCTGCCCGGGGTGTCGGTTGCCGGCGCGGCCACACGGGGGGCAGTTTCGCAAGAGTCGGCGCTGGTACCACGGCGAAAACGGTGCTGGACGGCCTCGCGTTCGCCGGCGGGAATGCCCTTGCCATCGTCGGCCACCGTCAGCCTCGCCCTCTCGCCGCTGGTCGCGATGGCAATCGCGACTTGCCTGGCGTTGGCGTGACGCAAGGCGTTGTCGACCAGGTTGCGCAGCATGGCTTGCAGCAAGTCCGGATTGCCACGCACCCGCGCGTCGCCCTCGGCCAGCGTCAACTCGCAGTCGCGCGCGATGGCTGCGCCGGCGAGGCCGGCCAGCGTTTGTTCGGCGAGCGGGCGCAGGGCCAGTTCCTGTCGTGTTTGTTCGCCATCGGCGTCGAGTCGCGCCAGCGTCAGCATCTGCGATACCAGATGCGTGGCCCGGTTGCAGCCTGCCACGATCTGTCGCAGCGCGTGTTCGCGTTCGGCATTGTCCGTCGCGCCCAGAGCCACCTGGGCCTGGGCCTTCAGGGCCGCCAGCGGCGTGCGCAGTTCATGCGAGGCATCGGCGGTAAAGCGGCGTTCGTTTTCCAGGGCGCGTTCGACGTCGCTGAACAGGGCGTTGAGCCGCTCGACCAGGGGCAGGATTTCGCGTGGCACATCGGCGGCGGAAATCGGCGTCAAGCGGTCCGGCGATCGGGTGGCAAGGTCTGCGGCGAGACGGCGCAGCGGCTTGAGCGAAAAGCCGATCGCCACCACCAGCACCAGGGCCAGTCCGGGCAGGGCGATTAGCATGGGCAGCAGCAGGTGTTCCGCAATCTCGCCGGCGAGCTCGCGGCGCTCTTTGCTCATGTGTTGCCGGGTGGCCGGCGGGTGGTCGAGCAGTTCCTCGATCTCGTGCAGGGCAGAATGCCAGGTGAATGCCGCGGTGAGCAGCCAGACCACGGCGACGGCAAGGGTAGTCAGCAGCACCAGCCGGGTGCGCAGCGACGGGGTCCGCATCATTCCTTCGCCATCACATAGCCGATGCCGCGCAGGGTGCGGATCGCCTCGGCGCCAAGCTTCTTGCGCAGGTTGTGGATGTGCACTTCGACGGCATTGCTGCCGATTTCCTCGCCCCAGCCGTACAGCTGTTCCTCCAGTTGGGCGCGCGACAATGCGCGACCGGCGTGTTGCATCAGGGCCTGGAGCAGGGCGAATTCCCTGGCCGAGACCTCGATCGGCTGGCCGCCCTGGAAGATGTTGCGCGCCGCCGGATCGAGGGTGATACCGGCCGCCACCAGCCGGGGCGCCGGCTGGCCGCCAGCGCGGCGCAGCAGGGCACGCAGGCGGGCGTTGAGCTCGCCAAGGTCGAAGGGCTTGACCAGATAGTCGTCGGCGCCGGCGTCGAGCCCCCGGATGCGGTCATCGACGGTGTCGCGCGCGGTGAGGATCAGCACCGGCAGTCCGCGTTTTTTTGCGCGCAGGCCGCGCAGCACCTCCAGCCCGTCCTTGCGCGGCAGGCCGAGGTCGAGCACCGTGGCGGCATAGTTCCCGGTGGCCAGCGCGCTCTCGGCGGCGATGCCGTCGCGCACCCAGTCGACGGCGTGGCCGGCCTGTTTCAGGCCGGCCACGATGGCGTCGCCGAGCAGGGCGTCGTCTTCAACCAGCAGGATTCTCATGGTGGGTTTGCTTGCGGCCGGTGATCATGGCTTTTACCAAGTTCTCGTGGTGCAGCCAACTGCTGACCACCACCCCGGCAAGATGGATGATGACCAGCGCCATCATGCCATTGGCAGCTACGTCGTGCACTTCCTCCAGGAGATGGCCGCCGATCTCGTTGTAGGTGGCGTAGCCGCTGGCGGCGACAATCAGGCCGCCGGCCAGCAGCAGGAAGATCGCCACCGCGCCGGCCGGATTGTGGCCGAGGTAATGCCGCGGGCGGCCGGCGAGCAGGGACTCAAGGTAGGCGACTACCTTGCCCGGCGTGGGCAGGAAGTCGGCAAAGCGTGCATGGCGGCTGCCGACGAAGCCCCACAGGACGCGGAAGGCAATCAGCCCGGCCAGGCCGTAGCCGGCGAGGACGTGGATGTCGCGCCACTTTTCGGATTCGGCGGTGATGAAGGCGACCAGGAAACTGGCCGCCAGCGACCAGTGGAAGAGGCGGGTGGGCAAGTCCCAGACCCGCACAGTTTGGCTTGTGGATGGCATGACGGTCCTCACTTGGGAATCCTGATCGAGCGTTCGCTGTAGTCTCCGGCGGCGGCATTCACATGGCAGGCGGCACAGTTGGCCGGACTCTTGATCGCGGGGCGTTTCCACACCGAAGCATCGACCTCGCGGTGTTTGCGCTGGAAGTAGGCGGTGTCGCTGATGCGCAGCAGCGGCTGTCCCTTGGCATCGGCGGTGACGCCGGTCTTGCGGCCGCCGGCATTCCTGCCGAGAAAGTCGGCGATGGCGGCGCGGCGCTTTTCATCCAGGCTGGCGTCGGAGCCGAAGTGCTTGTCCAGCCCGTTCATGACTTGCAGCCAGGAATGCGCGTCAAGCAGTTGCGGCGGATAGGCGAGATGGCAACTGCCGCATTCCTCCCGGTAGAGCGGATGATTTGGTACCGGCAGGCGGTCGGCCAGGGCCGGGAGGGTCAGCGTGGCGAGCAGGGCGGCAAGGGTGAGGTGGGTTTTCACGGCGTTCTCCATTCACTTGAAGCTCAGCAGCCAGGCGATCACGTCGGCCTTTTCCTGGGCGGTGCAGGCGCGATTCATGGTGTCGTTGCAATTGCGGCGGAACCATTTGTCGACCTTGGCCGCGTCGGTAAAGCGTTCCCCGTTGGCGCTGGGCGCCAAGGCCGAGATCGGCTTGTCGGTCTTGGCGTGGCGACCGGCCTGGGTCGGGCGTTCGGTATGGCAGGAAGCGCAACTCCATTCGCCGCCGTGCCGGGCGGTGAAGAAGCGCGCGCCACGCTCGGCGGAGGCGGCAGTGCCGGCCTCCTTTTCGAAGCGGGTCAGGAAGTCGCGCGGGGTTTCGGCGCGGCCGGCGCCGGATGCGGCGATGAAGATTGCCGCGATCAGCAGGGATGTACGCATTTCGGTCTCCAGGGATGTCGATGGCGCACATCCTGAAGCGGCCGGCTTAACTCCCGCTTAAGAGGGTTTCCTGGGCCTTCCCTCGTCAGGCTGGTAGAAATCGCGCAGCGAGGCGTAACGTTCGGCGCGCGCGGCGCGCACGTGCTGGATCGCCTGGCTCATCGGAATGCCGGCCTGGACCAGGGTTTCGGCGGCGATCAGCAGGCTGCCTTCGAGCACCTCGGGAATCACCTCGGTGGCACCGGCGGCCTTGAGGCGCGCGGTGTCCTTGTCGTCGGCGGTGCGTATCACCACGGGGATCTCGGGCCGGGTCTGGCGCACGATGCGCAAGGCGCGTTCGGCCGAGTGCGTGTCGGGATAGGTGATCACGACGGCCCGCGCCCGCGCCAGGCCGGCGGCCTGCATCACCTCGCGCCGGTCGGCATTGCCGAACACCACATTGATGCCCCTGGCCTGCGCTTCGGCGATGCGTTGCGGGTCGACGTCGAGGGCGAGGAAGGGAATTTTCTCGATGGCCAGGAATTCGGCGATGCGCTGCCCGGTGCGGCCATAGCCGCAAAGCAGCACGTGTTCGCCGAGGCTCATGCTGTGCACCGCGATGTCGTGGATCACGGTGGCCTTGTGCGCCCAGTCGCCGCGCCCGAGGTCGCCGGAAAGCCGCGCCGCGCGGTTGATCAGGAAGGGGGCGAGGAACATCGACAGCAGCATGGCCGAGAGCGTGATCTGGTAGACGTCGTCGGCCACCAGTTGCGAGCGGTGGGCGAGTTCGATCAGCACCAGGCCGAACTCGCCGGCCTGGGCTAACTGCGCTGCCGTGCGCAGGCCGGCCGTCAGCGGCGTTCGCGCGATGCGCGTGATCAGCAGCACGACCAGGGCCTTGCCGCCGACCAACAACAGGACGGCGAGCAGCAGCTTGTGGGCATTGCCCAGCACATAGCCGACATCGAGGTTCATGCCCACAGTGACGAAGAACAGGCCGAGCAGGATGTCGCGGAAGGGCCGGATGTCGGCCTCGACGTGATGGCGATAGACCGTCTCCGAAATCAGCATGCCGCCGACGAAGGCGCCCAGCGCCAGGGACAGGCCGCTGCGCGCGGTGAGGAAGGAGAGGCCGACCACGATCCACAGCGTGGTCAGCACCAGTACCTCGTTCGAGCGCACGGCGGCGGCGGCGTCGTAGATGCGCCCCATCAGGCGCTGGCCGACCCAGATCAGCAGCGCCAGCACGGCCACGGTTTGCGCGGCGGCGATCGTCAGCGAGCGCCACAGGTCTTCGCCGGTGGTGGCCAGTGCCGGCAGCAGGATCAGGCAGGGGGCCACGGCGAGGTCCTGGAACAGCAGCACGCCCATGGTCTGGCGACCGGAGCGCGAATGCAGGTCGAAGCGGTCGGAGAGCATGCGCGCGACGATGGCGGTGGAGGACATCGCCACCGCCAGGCCGACCGCCACCCCGCTGCGCCAGCCCTGGCCGTAGCCTAACCAGGTCACCAGGCCGGTACCGAGGGCGGTCAGCGCCATCTGCGCCGGGCCGAAGCCGAACACCAGGCTGCGCATCGCCTGCAAGCGCTTGAGGCTGAACTCCAGGCCGATGCTGAACATCAGGAAGACCACGCCGAATTCGGCAAAGCTTTCGACTGCCGCGCTTTCCGCCAGCAGCGCAAAGCCGTGCGGACCCAGCGCCATGCCGATGGCAAGGTAGCCCAGCATCGACGGCAGGTGGAAGCGCCGCATCACGGCGACGGTGGCGACCGCAGCGGTCAGCAGCAGCAGGATGGCAAGCAGGGCTTGGTGCATGGGCCAATGATAGCCGCCCGAAGTGGATGGCTTCGTGAGTAAAATCAAATCATCAGGGAGAGTCGGCGCCGCCGGGACGGCGCCCAAACGCATACGTGATTTCCGACGGCAATACCGACGATGTCTTTGGCCGCGCGCGGCTCTCGATCGCCATTGCGCTTGGCCTGTTCGCCATCGTCATGGTTGTCGGCACCCTCGGCTACAAGCATCTGGGCGGCGCCGACACGGGATGGCTCGATGCCGTCTACATGACCTTCCTGATGGTCGCCACGATAGGCTACGGCGCCGGGGTGGAAATCTGGCGCCGGCCGGAGACCGAAATCTTCACCATGGTCATCGCCTTCGCCGGCATTTCGGTGATGACCTATTTTTTTTCGAGCGTCACGGCCCTGGTGCTGGCCAGTGACTTCGACAAATCGATGCGGAGACGGCGCATGGAAAAGAGCATGAAGAAGCTGCACGGCCATTACATCCTCTGCGGCTTCGGCCGCGTCGGGCGCAATGTCGCCCAGGAGCTGGAGGCCACCAATCGCCACTACATAGCCATCGACGAGAGGCTGGAGCAGCTCGAAGCCCAGGCCGAGAAGCGCCCGGGCCTGCTCTACCTCCACGGCGACGCGGTCGATGACGATGTCTTGCTGGAGGCCAACATCGACGGGGCAAAGGGCGTTTTCGCGATTACCGGCGACGACAGCCGCAACCTGATGATCGCCCTGACCGCCAAGCAACTGGCGCCACAGGTGCGCGTGGTGGCGCGCTGCAACGAGATGCGCAACGTCGAGAAGATGCGCAAGGCGGGCGCCGACGCCATCGTTTCGCCCAACTTCACCGGCGGCATGCGCATCGCCTCGGCCATGATCCGCCCGCAGGTGGTAAGTTTCCTCGACGAAATGTTGCGCACCGAGCACAAGCTGCGCGTCGAGGAAATCGACGTGCCGGCGAATTTCCTGCCCAAGCGGCTCGGCGAACTGGCCCTGCGCGGCGAAAGCTACATCCTGCTCGCGGTGCGCACCGGGAACGACTGGCGCTTCAATCCGCCGCTCGACTTCGTCGTCGAGCCCGGCCACACGCTGATCGCCATGGCCTCGCCGCATGGCCGCTTCGAGATCGAGTCGGCGCTGTTCCTGATGGACGGGGAGTAGCTACTTCTTCGGCGCCTGGATCGGCCGCGCCGTGGTGACAAACAGCAGGGTGCGCGCTTCGCGGATGTCGGCGTGCAGGGCCTCGACGATGGGCGGGTTGATCGGTTTTTCGGCTGTCCAGTCGATGATGAAATTGGCGCCCGAGCCACCCGAGGAATCGGAGCGGGGCACGTAGAGCTCGTAAGTACCCAGCGGCGGGATGCTCTGCGGCCGCGGCAGGAATTCGCGCAGGAGCTTGCCCTCGGTGTTGTAGTAGCGCGCACCGAGTACCTTCAGCGCCGTCGCGGGGTCCGTGTTGCGGATGCTGACGTGGGTGGACACCAGGGTTTCCGAGGGCTTGCCGGTCTTGGGGTGCACGTCGCCGTGATAAAGATGGGAATAGATCGCCAGGTAGAGCGACTGACCGGAAGAGAGCGCGATCGATTCCTGCGCCGGCGCGGATGCGGCCAGGGCGATCAAGGTGGCGGACAACAGGCAGCGGAATATTCTCGGCACGTGGGCGCTCCCGGAATGACGCGATAACTATAACCGACCCCTCCAATGCCGGGGCTTCACTATAATCGGCCGGATAATCAAGGGGGAACCCATGTTCGGCATACCGATCGAATTCATCCTGTTCGCGCTGACCCTGCTCGGCGTCGCGCTGTTCCACAACCAGACCTTCTACGTCGCGCTAACCGGCATTACTGCCGTTGCCCTGTACAAGATCGCCGTCACCGGCTTCAAGACCGGGCCGGGCATAGTCGGCTTCGTCGGCCACCTCGGACACGAGTGGGTGACCCTGGCCAACCTGCTGGCACTGCTGCTTGGCTTCGCCATCCTGGCGCGGCATTTCGAAAAGAGCCATGTGCCGGTGATCCTGCCCAAGTACCTGCCCGACGACTGGAAGGGCGCCTTCGTCCTGCTGGCCATGGTCTGGGTGATTTCCAGCTTCCTCGACAACATCGCCGCGGCGATGATCGGCGGCGCCATGGCGCACCAGCTGTTCAAGGCCAAGGTGCATATCGGCTACCTGGCCGCGATCGTCGCCGCCTCGAACGCCGGCGGCGCCTTCTCGGTGGTCGGCGACACGACAACCACGCTGATGTGGATCGCCGGCGTGCGGCCGGGCCAGGTGTTCGAGGCGATCATCGCCTCGGCGGTGGCGCTGTGCATCTCGGGTTATTTCGCCGCCAAGCAGCAGCATGCCTATTCGCCCATCCTCAAGCACTCGCACGAGCATACGCATGTCGATTGGGCGCGGATCTTCATCGTCGCGCTGATCCTGGTGTTCGCCATGGCGACCAACATCGTGGTCAATTCGAAGTTCCCCGAGCAGGCCAGCGCCTTCCCTTTCCTTGGCGCGGCGGTCTGGGTGGCGATCCTGGTCACCATCCCGGTGCGGCGCCACGACTGGGAAGTGGTCGGCGAGTCGGTCAAGGGCAGCCTGTTCCTGGTGTTCCTGGTGACCACCGCCTCGATGATGCCGGTCGAATCGCTGCCGGCGCCTTCCTGGCAGACGGCCTTCGGCCTTGGCTTCGTCTCCGCCGTGTTCGACAATATCCCGCTCACCGCGCTGGCACTCAAACAGGATGGCTACGACTGGGGCTTCCTTGCCTTCGCGGTCGGCTTCGGCGGCTCGATGATCTGGTTCGGTTCCTCGGCCGGGGTCGCGCTGTCCAACATGTACCCGGAGGCCAAGTCGGTCGGCCAGTGGCTGAAGCACGGCTGGCATGTGGCGGTCGCCTACGTGGCCGGCTTTCTCGTGATGCTGGCCTTGATTGGCTACCATCCGGAGAACATTTCCAAGACTTCCGTCCCTGCGGCGGCTCCGGCCGCCGTGGCTCCGGCGCCGACTCCTGCGATCGGTTCGCCCGGCTACCAGTAAGCGCTCAGGCGCCCGGCGGGCTCCAGCTTACCGGCGCCTTGCGGATCGCCTCCACCGCCGGATGGCGGATGCGCCGCTCGTTGGATATCGCGTAGTACTGTTCGCTGACCTCGGCCAGCAGGCCGACCGGTTCGGCACCCAGTTGCGCGGCGATTTCGTCGCCCAGCACCGACGGCGCCGGGAAGAGCCCGATGCCGGCGCGACCGAAGGTGGTAAGCAGGGCGCTGTCCTCGAACTCGCCGACGATGCGCGGCGCCACGTCGTGGGTTTCCAGCCAGCGCTCGATTTGCCCGCGCAGGGCGTTGCCCCTGGTCGGCAGCAAGAGCGGCGCGCCGTCCAGATTGCTGGGAAAACCACTGCGGTAGCGGCTAGCCAGTTCGGGGGCGCCGTAAAGCGTGATCTCGAATTCACCCAGGGCATGACTGAAGACCTTGAGGTTGCCGCCGTGCGGCGCCGGCCGGTCGGTGAGCACCACGTCGAGTCGATGCAGCGCGAGCTCCGCGAGCAGGGTATCGAATTCGCCTTCGCGGCAGATCAGTCTTACCGCCTGGGGCAGGAGGAACACGGCTTCCATCAGGCGGTAGGCGATCAGCTTGGGCAGCGCATCGGAAATGCCCACCGCCAGGGGCAGCGTGTTCGCCGCGTCCGCCTCGCGCAAGGCCGCGCCCATGCGTTCGCCAAGCTGGAAGATCTGGTCGGCATAGTTCAGGGCCAGGCGCCCGGCCTCGGTCGGCACCAGGCGCCGGCCCTGGGGGGCCAGCAGGGATTTGCCCAGGTCCTGTTCGAGTCGGGTCAGCTGGGCACTGATGGTCTGTACCGCGACACCCAGGCGTTCGGCCGCACGCGTGAGACTGCCTTCGTGGGCCACGACCCAGAAGTAACGCAAGTGGTGGAAGTTCAGCGCGGTGTTTTTCATTTTCGTATTTTACGAAGTCAAGCTGATGTTTTGTTCGCTTTGTTGGAAGCTTGAATTTTCCTAGAATTGCCGCATCTGGATTGCGCATGCGGCACAATGTCCGTCGCCGCGCCGTTCCGGATGTGTCCTTTTCGGGAGAAAACAATGAAACGCATCGTACTGTTCCTCGTCACCAACATCGCCGTGATGCTGGTGTTGTCGATCGCCGCCAGCGTGCTCGGCGTGAACAAGTTCCTCCATGCCAACGGCCTCAACCTCGGCATGCTGCTGGCGTTCGCGGCGATCATGGGCTTCGGCGGTTCCTTCATCTCGCTGTTCATGTCGAAGATGATGGCCAAGTGGTCCACCGGCGCCCGCATCATTGACAACCCCTCCAACTCGACCGAGTTCTGGCTGGTCGAAACGGTGCGCAAGCAGGCTGGGAAGGCCGGCATCGCCATGCCCGAAGTGGCCATTTATGACGGCGAGCCGAATGCCTTCGCCACCGGGCCTTCCAAGAACAATTCGCTGGTCGCCGTGTCCACAGGCCTGTTGCAGGGCATGAGCAGGGAGGAAGTCGAGGCCGTGCTGGCGCATGAGGTCAGCCACGTCGCCAACGGCGACATGGTGACGCTGACCCTGATCCAGGGCGTGGTGAACACCTTCGTCATCTTCCTCTCGCGCATCGTCGGCTACCTGGTCGACAGCTTCCTGCGCCGCGGCGATTCCGAATCGTCCGGCCCCGGCATCGGCTATACCGTGACCGTGATCGTCTGCGACATCCTGTTCGGCATCCTGGCCAGCGTCATCGTCGCCTGGTTCTCGCGCCAGCGCGAATACCGTGCCGACGCCGGCGCCGCGCAACTGATGGGCTCGCCGCGCCCGATGATCAACGCCTTGGCGCGCCTGGGCGGCATGAGCGTCGAGCCGTTGCCGAAGAGTCTGGCCAGTTCCGGCATCGCCGGCGGTTCGAGCTGGATGGCGCTGTTCGCCAGCCACCCGAGCATGGAGCAGCGCATCGCCGCGCTACAGGCACAGGGGCGCTGAGTATCTTCGGCAAGACCCGCCTCGCGGGCAGAAAAGGCCGCCGGCTATAATCGGCGGCCTTTTTTTCCTGGCCAGCCACGTGTCCGACCGCCTTGCCGTACTGCCGCAATACCTGCTGCCCAAGCAGGCGCTGACCGCGCTGGCGGGCGCCTTCGCCAGGGCCGAGGCGGGCGGCCTGACGACTTCCGTGATCCGCTGGTTTGTCGGCCGCTACGGCGTGAATATGGCCGAAGCGGCGAACCCCGACATCGCCAGTTACGCCAGCTTCAACGAGTTTTTCACCCGGCCGCTGAAGCCGGGCGCCCGCCCGCTGGCCGCTGCCGATTTCATCTGCCCGGTGGATGGCGCGATCAGCCAGTTCGGCGCCATCGAGCGAGATCGCATCTTCCAGGCCAAGGGCCACGACTACACGACCACGGCGCTGGTGGGCGGCGATGCCGCGCTGGCGGCGCGATTCGAGAACGGCAGCTTTGCCACCCTCTACCTGAGCCCGAAGGACTACCACCGCATCCACATGCCCTGCGCCGGGCGGCTGACGCGCATGATCCACGTGCCCGGCGCGCTGTTTTCGGTGAATCCGGTGACGGCGCGCGGTGTGCCCGGGCTGTTTGCGCGTAACGAGCGCGTGGTTTGCGTGTTCGAGGGTGAGCAGGGGCCCTTCGTCATGGTGCTGGTCGGCGCCACCATCGTCGGCAGCATGGCGACCGTCTGGCATGGCGTGGTCAACCCGCCGCGACCCGGGCGGCTGCGCGAATGGCGGTATGAGGATCAGGGCCTGCGCTATGCACAGGGCGCCGAAATGGGTCGCTTCCTGCTCGGATCGACGGTGGTCATGCTGTTCCCGAAGGGCACCCTGTCCTTCACCCCGGACTGGGAGCCTGCCCGGACTATCCGCCTGGGCGAGGCGATGGGCGGCTCGCCCCGCTGATTTGCCCGAGCCGCCGGGCTTCGATCGTAATAAAGCACTTTCACTTTGCTTTCCATCCCCATTGATTTGATTGGGGAAAATCTTAGCTGAAATTCTCGCATCCTGCGTCTAAGCCCTTGTTGCGCTTGGAAAAATAGCCCTTTTCCAGCTTGACCCATATCAAAAAGTGTCTTAAAGTGGGTCTTGGTGGGGATAAGTGGGAAATCTGGCTTGTTCAGAGCCGGATTCCTGTGGGGGAGATCCGATGTTCCAGGGTGCGACGGCGCTGAATCTCGATGCCAAGGGCCGCATGGCGGTACCGGCGAGGCACCGCGACGCCCTCGCTGTGATCGGCCAGGGCCGCCTGGTGGTTACCGCCCATCCGCACCGCTGCCTGCTGTTGTATCCCGGACCGGCCTGGGAGCCGATCCGCGACCAGATCCTTGCCGCTTCCAGCCTGCAACCGGAATCGGCCATGGTGCGGCGCCTGCTGGTGGGCTTTGCCGAGGATGTCGAACTCGACGGCGCGGGCCGCCTGCTGCTCTCGCCTTCGCTGCGCCGCTACGCCGGGCTGGAAAAGGAAGTCTGGCTGATCGGCCAGGGCCGGCATTTCGAGATCTGGTCGGCCGCCGGTTGGCAGGCGCAGCAGGACGCGATCTTCGCCGTCGGCGACAAGCTTTTGCCTCCGGGCCTGGAAAACCTTGCGTTGTGAGTGCCCGCATTGACGGCAAATGCCCACGTCAGCGTGCTGCTAACCGAAGCGGTGGCGGCGCTGGCGATACAAGCGCATGGAATTTACGTCGATGCCACCTTCGGTCGCGGCGGCCACAGCCGGGCGATTCTTGCCGCATTGGGGCCGCAGGGGCGGCTGATCGCGCTGGATCGCGATCCGGCGGCGATTGCGGCGGGCGGCTCGCTGGCCGATCCGCGCTTCACGCTGGTGCACGCCGCCTTCAGCGAATTCGACGCGGTGCTGGATCGCCTCGGCGTCGGTCAGGTGAACGGGGTGTTGCTGGATCTGGGCGTTTCGTCGCCGCAATTGAACACGCCCGAGCGGGGCATGAGTTTTCGTTTCGATGCGCCGCTGGACATGCGCATGGATACGACGCAGGGGGAGACCGCCGCTGAATTCCTGGCGCGGGCATCGCAATCAGAAATAGAGAGGGTGATCAGAGACCATGGCGAAGAACGGTTTGCTCATGCGATTGCAAAGGCGCTTGTTGCTGCTCGGGGCGAGCACGGTATTTCAAGCACAGGACAGCTTGCCGCGCTCGTGGCGCAGGCAGTCCGCACGCGGGAACCGGGCCAGCACCCGGCGACGCGCAGCTTTCAGGCTCTACGGATTCACGTCAATCGGGAGCTTGAAGAGCTGTCGCTAGTCCTGCCGCGCGCAGCACAGCGACTGGCCCCGGACGGACGCCTGGCCGTGATCAGCTTCCATTCCCTCGAAGACCGCATCGTCAAGCGCTTCCTGCGCGACGCGGCGAACCCGCCGCAGCCGCCGCGCAAGCTGCCGGTGCGCGCCGCCGACCTGCCGCGGCCGACGCTGAGGCTGGTCGGCAAGCCGATCTTTCCGTCGGATGCGGAAGTCGCCGCCAACCCGCGCAGCCGCAGCGCGGTGCTGCGCGTGGCGGCGAAGGCATGAGGCATGGCGCGCTTCAACCTTCTTCTGGTGCTGGTGGCGGTGTTGTGCGCGCTTTCGGTGGTGGCTTCGAATCATCGCGCACGCAAGCTGCATACCGAGCTGGAATCGACGCAAAAGCACATGCGCGAGCTGGAGGTCGAGTGGGGGCAGCTGCAACTGGAGCAGAGCACGGTCGCGGCCCATGTGCGGGTGGAAAAGCTGGCGCGCGACCGGCTCGGCATGAAGCAGCCGGCTCCCGGCCAGATCATCGCCATCGACGGCGCCGCGGCGAAGTGAGCGCCGCATGAAAGCCGTCAAGTTTTCCCGCAGCCCCTTGCTCTCCGAACGCCTGCCGCCCTGGCGCCAGCGCTTCGTGCTGGTCGTGCTGCTGGGCTCCTTTGCCGTCCTGGTGGGGCGGGCGGTTTACCTGCAGGGCATCAGGAACGAGTTTCTCGGCGACAAGGGGCGCGCGCGCTTCGAGCGGGTGATCGACATTTCGGCCACGCGCGGCCGCATCACCGACCGCCACGGCGACGTGCTCGCGGTGTCGACCCCGGTGCGTTCGATCTGGGCGATTCCGGAGGATGCCCAACTGGCGCCGGCGCAGGCGCGCAACCTGGCCTCGGTGCTGGAAATGGATGTGCGCGAAGTCAATCGCAAGCTGGCCAGCGAAAGCGAGTTCACCTACGTCAAGCGCCAACTGCCGCCTGATGTCGCCGACAAGGTCACGGCGCTCAAGCTGCCCGGCATCCACCAGAAAAACGAATACCGCCGCTATTACCCGGCGGGCGAGGTGACGGCCCACCTGCTGGGCTTTACCGGCGCCGAGGACAACGGCCAGGAAGGCATCGAGCTGGCCTTCAACGGCCAACTGGCGGGCAAGCCCGGCTCGCGGCGGGTGATCAAGGATCGGCGCGGCAACGTCGTCGAGGATGTCGAAAGCATCCGGCCGCCCCAGGAAGGCAAGGACATCGTCCTCTCCATCGATTCCAAGGTGCAGTACCTGGCCTACAGCCATCTCAAGCAGGCGCTGGAAGAAAACCGCGCCAAGGCGGGCGGCATCGTCGTCATTGACGTGCGCACCGGCGAAGTCCTGGCGCTTTCCAACCTGCCCACCTACAACCCGAACAACCGCGGCAAGCTGGTCGGCGCGCAACTGCGCAACCGGGCGCTGACCGATACCTTCGAGCCGGGCTCGACGCTGAAGCCCTTCACCGCCGCGCTTGCGCTGGAACAGGGCAAGGTGCGCTTCGATACGCCAATCCAGACCGCGCCGGGCAAGATGACCATCGGCACGGCAACGATTTCCGATGCCCACGCCCACGGCGTGCTGACCGTGGCGCAGGTGATCCAGAAATCCTCCAATATCGGTTCCGCCAAGCTGGCCCTGTCGATGAAGCCCGAGGAAATGTGGGCCATGTTCGACAACGTCGGCTTCGGCGCGCCGCTCAAGCTGGGCTTCCCCGGCGAAGTCGGCGGCCGGCTGCGGCCAGCGAAAACCTGGCGCCCGATCGAGCAGGCCACCATGGCCTATGGTCATGGCATTTCCGTGACCCTGATCCAGCTGGCGCGTTCCTATCTCGGCTTCGCCCGTGACGGCGACCTGTTGCCCTTGTCGCTGTCGCGCGTGGATGTGCCGCCCGCCACTGGCAAGCCGGTGTTCTCGTCGCAGACCGCGCGTGAGGTGCGTGCCATGCTGGAAATGGCGGTACAGCCGGGCGGCACCGCGCCCAAGGCGCAGATCCCCGGCTACCGCGTGGCCGGCAAGACCGGCACCGCGCACAAGCTGGAAAGCGGCGTGTATGCCAACAAGTACGTGGCCTCGTTTGTCGGCTTCGCGCCGGTTTCCGAGCCGCGCCTGATCGTCGCCGTGATGATCGATGAACCGAGCAACGGCAAGCATTTCGGCGGCGATGTGGCCGCCCCGGTGTTCGCCCAGGTCATGGCCGGCAGCTTGCGCGCCCTGGGCGTGCCGTCGGACGCGCCGCTCAAGCCGCTGGTGGTCGCCAATGTCGAGCCGGTACGGGAAGAAATGTGACGACCGCGATGCAGATCCTCGAACAACTCGGGCAACGGGGCGTGGTGCCGACTCGACTGACCGCCGATTCGCGCCGGGTGCAGCCGGGCGATGTCTTCGTCGCCTTTCCCGGCGCCCATGCCGACGGCCGCGATTTCATCGCCCAGGCCATGCAGCGCGGCGCCGCGGCGGTGATCGCCGAGGCGGGGGCCAAGGCGAAAGTCGGCGCTGGTGACGCGCCGACCATCGAGGTCGCGGGGCTTGGGCCGATGAGCGGCGAGATCGCCCACCTGGTCTATGGCCGCCCCTCCGAAAAGCTCTGGCTGGCGGGCATTACCGGCACCAACGGCAAGACCTCGGTATCGCAATGGATTGCCCAGGCGATGGATGCGCTGGGCCGGCGCTGCGCGGTGGTCGGCACCCTGGGCAACGGATTTGTCGACGCGCTGGCCGAGTCGCCCAACACCACACCCGACGCGATCACCCTGCATGCGGCACTGGCGGAATTTCTCGCCGCCGGGGCCCAGGCCTGCGCCATGGAGGTGTCCTCGATCGGCCTCGACCAGGGGCGGGTGAATGGCGCCGCCTTCGATGTCGCCGTGTTCACCAACCTGACCCGCGATCATCTCGAATACCACGGCAGCATGGAAGCCTATGCCGCCGCCAAGGAACGCCTGTTCGCGCAGCCGGGGCTCGGCGCGGCGGTGCTCAACCTGGACGATCCCTTCGGTCGCGATCTGGCGCGCCGGCTGCGCGGCCGTCTGCCGACCATCGGCTATACCCTCGGTGCTGCGACCGCCGATTGCGACGAACTGTTGCGGGCGGAAAACCTGCGTATGGGCCGGTCCGGCATCGAGTTCGAAGTGCGCGGTGTTACCGTCGCCGCGCCGGTGGTCGGCCGCTTCAATGCCGCCAACCTGCTGGCGGTGGCCGGCGCGCTGCTGTCGCGGGGCGAGAGCCTGGATGCGATCGTTGCGGCGCTGCGCGGCCTGCGCCCGCCACCGGGACGCATGCAGGCCCTCGGGGGCGAGGGGCAACCGCTGGTGATCGTCGACTACGCCCATACCCCGGACGCCCTGGAAAAGGCACTCGGCGTATTGCGCGAAACGGCCGCCGCACGCGGCGGGCAACTGGTCTGCGTGTTCGGCTGCGGCGGCGAGCGCGACCCGGGCAAGCGGCCGCAGATGGGTGCGCTGGCGGAACGGCTGGCCGACCGCGTGGTGGTCACCAGCGACAATCCGCGCGGCGAAGATCCGCGCGCCATCATCGACGCCATCCTGGCCGGCATGCAGCGCGCGCCGACCGTGCAACCCGACCGCGCGCGCGCGGTGGCCGAGGCGGTGGCTGCCGCCGAAGTGCCGGACGTGATCCTGCTCGCCGGCAAGGGGCACGAGCCCTACCAGGAAATTGCCGGCCTGCGCCATGCCTATTCCGACCTCGATACGGCAAAGTCGGCGCTGGAGGTACGGCGATGAGCGCCATTCGCAGGGCCGCCCCAAGGATGGCGCAGTTAGAAGCATGGAGCGACGCAGTCGCGAACTTGAGTCACCCCCGCCCTTGGGGCGGGGGGCGGGGGGTGGGTCAATGATGCGCTTGTCGGAAGCCGGAGCCGCGCTCGGCGTGCCGCACCTGGGCGCCGACGCCGAATTCGGTTCGGTGGGCAGCGATTCGCGCGCGGTAACGCCGGGCATGTTGTTCGTCGCGCTGAAGGGCGAGCGCTTCGACGGCCACGACTATGTGCGCGATGTGCTGTCCGCCGGCGCATCGGGTGCCCTGGTCGAGGCCGGCTGGGCGCGGGCCAACCCCGGCTTGCCGCTGATCCCGGTCAATGACGCCCGGCTGGCGCTGGGCCAGCTCGCGGCCGCCTGGCGCCGCCGCTTTGCCATTCCGCTGCTTGGCGTCACCGGCAGCAACGGCAAGACCACCGTCAAGGAAATGTGCGCCGCCATCCTGCGCGCCCACTGCGGCGGCGTGGCGGATGCCGTGCTGGCGACGCAAGGCAATCTCAACAATGACATCGGCCTGCCCCTGACCCTGCTGCGGTTGCGCGACACACATCGCGCCGCGGTGATCGAGATGGGCATGAACCACCCTGGCGAGATCGATTACCTGACCCGCCTTGCCGCGCCGACCGTGGCCCTGGTGACCAATGCCCAGCGCGCCCACCTCGAAGGCCTCGGCAGCGTGCAGGACGTGGCCCTGGCCAAGGGGGAAATCTTCGTCGGGCTGGCCGCGGAAGGCGTCGCGGTGTTCAATGCCGACGACGCCCAGGCCGGCATCTGGCGCGAGCTTTCGCGCGATCGCCGCCAAATCGGCTTCGGCCTCGATCAGGCGGCAGATGTTCGCGGCAGCTTCCAGCCGCATGGCATGGGCGGCGACTTGCATCTGGAAACCCCCTGGGGCGGGCTCGCCGTGAACCTCGCCGTACCCGGCCGGCACAATGCGCGCAATGCCTGTGCCGCCGCCGCCGTGACACTCGCTGCCGGCGCCGGGCTTGCCGCCGTGAAGCAGGGGCTGGAGTCCTTCGCGGGGGTCAAGGGACGCTTGCAGCGGTGTGCCGGGCGCAAGGGTGCGCTGGTGGTCGACGACAGCTACAACGCCAACCCGGATTCGATGCGCGCCGCGATCGACGTATTGGCCTCGGTGCCAGGCAGGCGCATCTTCGTCATGGGCGACATGGGCGAGGCTGGCGCCGCCGCTGGCCAGTTTCACGACGAGATCGGCGGCTATGCCAAGAGCCACGGCATCGACCGCCTGTTCTGCCTGGGGCGGTTGTCGGTCGCGGCAGCACACAACTTCGGCGCCGGCGGCGAACATTTCGAACGCGTCGAGGACTTGATCAAGGATCTCCACGCCGAACTGCAACCGGACGTGACAGTCCTGGTCAAGGGATCGCGCTTCATGAAGATGGAGCGCGTGGTGGAAGCGATCGTCGCAGAGGAGCCCGCAGATGCTGCTTGAACTTGCGCAATGGCTGGCGAAGGACTTTCGCGGCTTCAACGTCTTCGGTTACATCACCCTGCGCGCGGTGCTGGCGACCATGACGGCGCTGGCGATCTCCTTCGTCTTCGGCCCGGCCGTGATCCGCTGGTTGACCGAGAAAAAGATCGGCCAGTCGGTGCGCAGCGACGGCCCGCAGACACACCTGGTCAAGGCCGGCACGCCGACCATGGGCGGCGCGCTGATCCTGATTTCGCTGGGCGTGTCCACGTTGCTTTGGGCCGATCTGTCGAACCGTTTCGTCTGGATCGTGCTCATCGTCACCCTCGGCTTCGGCGCCGTCGGCTGGGTCGATGACTGGCGCAAGGTGGTGTATCGCAACCCGGACGGCCTTTCGGCGCGGGCCAAGTTCTTCTGGCAGTCGGTGATCGGCGTGGTGGCCGCGATCTACATCGCCTTTTCGATCTCGGCGCCGAACAACGAGAAAGTGCTCGAGCTTTTCTTCCACTGGGTGGGCAGCGGTTTTACCCTGGAACTGCCGAGCAAGACCGACCTCATCGTGCCCTTCTTCAAGACCGTATCGTATCCGCTGGGCATCTTCGGCTTCATGGTGCTGTCCTACCTGGTGATCGTCGGCAGCAGCAATGCGGTGAACCTGACCGACGGCCTCGATGGCCTGGCGATCATGCCCACGGTGCTGGTCGGCGCCGCGCTGGGCATCTTCACCTACGTCGCCGGCAATGCCGTGTATTCGAAATACCTGCTGTTGCCCTACATTCCGGGCGCCGGCGAACTCACCGTGTTCTGCGGCGCGCTGGCCGGGGCGGGCCTCGGTTTCCTCTGGTTCAACGCCTATCCGGCGGAAGTGTTCATGGGCGACGTCGGCGCCCTGGCGCTGGGCGCGGCGCTGGGCGCGGTCGCCATCGTGGCGCGCCAGGAGATCGTGTTGTTCATCATGGGCGGCGTCTTCGTCGCCGAGACGCTGTCGGTGATGGTCCAGGTAGGCTGGTTCAAGTACACCAAGAAGAAGTACGGCGAGGGCCGGCGCGTCCTGCTCATGGCGCCGCTGCACCACCATTTCGAGCAGACCGGCTGGAAAGAGACGCAGGTCGTGGTGCGCTTCTGGATCATCACCATCCTGCTGGTGCTGTTCGGCCTGTCCACGCTGAAAATACGCTGATGGATCTGAAGGAAAAACGGGTTCTCGTCCTCGGCCTCGGCGAATCCGGCCTGGCCTGCACGCTCTGGTGTCTGCGCCAGGGCGCGCGGGTACGCGTGGCCGACACGCGAACGGCTCCGCCCTATCTTGCCGAGCTGAATCGGCGTCTCGCCAGCGCCGACTTTCGGCCCGAGTTCGTCGCTGGCGAATTCAACACTACGCTGCTCGACGATATCGACCTGCTGGTGCTGTCGCCGGGTTTGTCGGCCGGGCTGGAGCTCGTGCGGCAGGCGCGGGCGCGCAAGCTGCCGGTGGTCGGCGAGATCGAACTCTTTGCCTGGGGCCTGCGTCGTATCCATGGCGAGTCGCCGGTGCCGGTGCTGGCGATCACCGGCACCAACGGCAAGACCACCACCACGGCGCTTGCCGGGCAGCTGCTGCGCGGCATCGGCCAGCGCGTCGGCGTCGCCGGCAACATCTCGCCGGCCGCGCTGACGGCGCTGATGGACGCCGAAGATGCGCGGGCGTTGCCGCAGGTCTGGGTGCTCGAACTTTCCAGCTTCCAGCTGGAAACCACGTACACGCTGAATCCGGCGGCGGCCACGGTGCTGAACATTTCCGACGACCACCTCGATCGCTACGCCGATGTGGAGGACTATGCCCGGTCCAAGACGGCGATCTTCCAGAGTGCGGCCGATGCCCCCGGCGTGCAGGTGCTGAATCGCGACGATGCGCGGGTGCGCCGGATGGCGCTGGCCGGGCGTCGGGTCATCAGCTTCGGCCTCGATGCGCCCCCCGCGGCGGACGATTTCGGCATCCGCGTCGATCAGGGGCAGCCCTGGCTGGCGCAGGGCGAGCGCTTCCTCCTGCCGGTGGCCGAGCTGCCGCTGGCCGGCCTGCACAACGCGACCAACGCGATGGCCGCGCTGGCCTTGTGCGCCGCGCTCGGTTTCGACGCCAACACCCTGCTGCCGGCGCTGCGCAGCTTTCGCGGCTTGCCCCATCGCGTCGAAAAAGTGGCAGAGATCGCGGGCGTGACCTGGTACGACGATTCCAAGGGCACCAATGTCGGCGCCACGGTCGCCGCGTTGAGCGGGCTCGCCGGTGTGAGCGACCGCAAGAGCGTGGTCATTCTTGGTGGCGATGGCAAGGCGCAGGATTTTTCGCCCCTGGGCGATGCCGTGGCGAGGCACGCTCGTGCCGTGGTCCTGATCGGGCGCGACGGGCCGGCGATCGGGCAGGCCATCGCAGCCGCCGGCGTGAGAGTCGAATCCGCCGCCGACATGGACGATGCCGTGCGCTGTGTCGCCGCGCTGGCGCGGCCGGGTGATGCGGCATTGCTTTCCCCGGCTTGCGCCAGCTTCGACATGTTCCGCAACTACGAGCATCGTGCCCAGGTGTTCGTTGCCGCCGTCAAGGCGCTCGGAGGCGGCCAGTGAATCGCGCCCACGCCCTGCCGGCCTTGCGCGTGCAGCGGGCGCCGGCCGAACTTGACGGCCTGCTGCTGTGGCCGGCGCTGGGCCTCTTGCTGCTCGGCCTGGTGATGGTGTATTCCTCGTCGATCGCGATGGCCGAAGGCAGCCGCTTCACGGGCTACCAGCCGGCCTACTTCCTGTTTCGGCATTCGGTATTCCTCGCCATCGGCCTGATTGCCGGCATCACCGCCTTCCAGATCCCGCTGCGCCTGTGGCAGCAGGCTTCGCCCTGGCTGTTCCTGTCCGGCTTCGTGCTCCTGATGCTGGTCCTGATTCCCCATGTCGGCCGCTCGGTGAATGGCGCCCAGCGCTGGATCGGCCTCGGGCCGGTCAATCTCCAGCCCTCGGAACTGATGAAGCTTTTCGTCGTGCTCTACGCCGCCGACTACACCACGCGCAAGCTTGACGACATGGGCAGTTTCGTGCGCGGCTTCGGGCCGATGGCCCTGGTCATGGTGCTGGTCGGCGCGCTCCTGTTGCGCGAACCCGATTTCGGTGCCTTCGTCGTGATCCTTGCCATTGCCACCGGCATCCTTTTCCTGGGCGGCATCAACGTGCGCATCTTCGGCGGCCTGGTGCTGCTGCTGGCGGTCAGCTTCGTGATCATGATCTGGGCCTCGCCCTATCGCCGCGAACGCATCTTCGGCTTCATGGATCCCTGGCAGGACGCCTACGGCAAGGGCTACCAGCTCTCACATGCGCTGATTGCCTTCGGTCGTGGCGAATGGTTCGGCGTCGGCCTTGGCGCCAGCATCGAGAAGCTGTTCTACCTGCCCGAGGCGCACACCGATTTCCTGCTCGCGGTGATTGCCGAGGAACTGGGTTTCGTCGGCGTGTTTGCCGTGGTGGCCATGTTCGCCCTGCTGGTGCAGCGCTGCTTCGCCATCGGCCGCCAGGCTTTGGTGCTCGGCCGCGTCCATGCCGGGCTGGTGGCGCAAGGCGTCGGCATCTGGCTGGGGGTCCAGGGTTTCATCAACATGGGCGTGAACATGGGCCTCTTGCCGACCAAGGGCCTGACCCTGCCACTGATGAGCTTTGGCGGTTCCGGCATCGTCGCCAACTGCCTGGCCTTGGGAATACTGCTCAGGGTGGACTGGGAGAATCGTCAGCTCATGCGGGGGCAGCAGGTATGAGCGCGACCCTGCTGGTCATGGCGGGTGGCACCGGCGGGCACATCATGCCGGGCATGGCGGTGGCCGAGCATTTACGTGCCCAGGGCTGGAACATCGCCTGGATGGGCAATGCGGAAGGCATGGAGGCGAAGCTGACCGCGGACAAGGGCTACGAAATGGCCTGGGTGCGTTTCTCGGCGCTGCGCGGCAAGGGGCTGCTGCGCAAACTGCTGCTGCCCTTCAACCTGCTGCGCGGCTTTGCCCAGGCCTGGACCCAGCTGGCGCGCATCCGTCCCGACGTGGTGCTGGGCATGGGCGGTTACGTCAGTTTTCCGGGCGGCATGATGGCGGCGCTGCGCGGCGTGCCGCTGGTGCTGCACGAACAGAATTCCGTCGCCGGCCTCGCCAACCGCGTCCTGGCCGGAGTCGCCGACCGTGTCATGACCGGCTTTCCCGGCGTGTTCCGGAAGGGGAACTGGGTCGGCAATCCGGTGCGGCCGGAAATCGCCGTGCTGCCAGCGCCGACTCTTCGCTATCAGCAGCACGAGGGTCCGCTGCGGATTCTGGTGGTCGGCGGCAGCCTCGGCGCCCAGGCCTTGAACGAAACCCTGCCCAAGGCGTTGGCGCTGATCGAGGAACAGGAGCGCCCGGTCGTGGTCCATCAGGCGGGTGAAAAACACCTGCCGATGCTGAAAAGCCTGTATCTGTCGGCGGGGGTCAAGGCCGAATGCGTGGCCTTCATCGACGACATGGCGGGCGCCTACGCGTGGGCCGATCTGGTGATCTGCCGGGCTGGTGCGCTGACCGTGGCCGAACTGGCGGCCGCCGGGGTCGCCAGCCTGCTGGTGCCCTTTCCGCATGCGGTGGATGACCACCAGACCTCGAACGCGCGTTTTCTCAGCAATGCCGGCGCGGCGATCCTCTTGCCGCAGGAGCAGATGACACCGCAGCACCTGGCCGAGATCCGCAATCTGTCGCGCCAGCAGCTGGCGCAGATGGCCGAGAAGGCGCGCGAGCTGGCGCGGCCGGAGGCCACGGCGGACGTCGCACAGGCCTGCGCCGAATTAGCCCGGAAAGGGGCCAAAGCATGAAACATAAAGTCAAGCGCATCCATTTCGTCGGCATCGGCGGTTCCGGCATGTCGGGCATCGCCGAGGTGCTCGCCAACCAGGGCTACGAAGTCAGCGGCTCGGATCTTGGCGCCAGCGCCACCACGCAGCGCCTCGCGGCCCAGGGCATCCGGGTCGCCATTGGCCACGCGGCGGAAAACGTCGCCGAGGCCGATGCGGTGGTGGTGTCGACGGCCGTCAGGAGAGATAACCCCGAGGTGACAGCTGCCGAGGGACGACATGTGCCAGTAGTGCCCCGAGCCGAAATGTTAGCTGAGTTGATGCGCCTCAAGCAGGGCATCGCCATCGCAGGCACCCACGGCAAGACCACCACCACCAGCCTAGTTGCCACCTGTCTCGCCGAGGGCGGTCTCGATCCCACATTCGTCATCGGCGGCCGACTAAATTCAATCGGCACCAACGCTCGCCTGGGTAGCGGAGAATTTCTTGTCGCCGAGGCCGACGAATCGGATGCTTCCTTCCTCTCCCTCTCGCCGGTGGTTTCCGTCGTCACAAATATCGACGCCGACCACATGGACACCTACGGACACGACATTGGCCGGCTGAAGCAGGCCTTCGTCGATTTCCTGCGCCGCCTGCCTTTCTACGGCGTGGCCGTACTTTGCGCAGATGATCCGAACTTGCGCGAGATCATGTCCAAGTTTCAAAGCAGGCAGATCGTCACGTACGGGATTGACACGCTCGGCGACAAGGAGGCGAACTTCCGCGCCGAGGACATCGTCGCCGACGGCGGCACCATGCGCTTCACCTGCGTGCGCACCAACGGCAGCGTCAGCCGGCTGCCCATCGTGCTCAACCTGCCGGGGCGGCACAACGTGCAGAACGCCCTGGCCGCGATTGCCGTGGCCACGGAAGTCGGCGTTGGCGATACGGCGATCATCAAGGCGCTGGCCGATTTTCGCGGCGTCGGCCGGCGCTTCCAGCGCTATGGCGAGCTCGCCTGCCCTGGCGGCGGCACATTCACCCTGGTCGACGACTACGGCCACCATCCGGTGGAAATGGCCGCCACGCTGGCGGCAGCACGCGGCGCCTTCCCCGGGCGCCGTCTGGTGCTGGCCTTCCAGCCCCACCGCTACACCCGCACGCGCGACTGCTTCGAGGATTTCGTCAAGGTGCTTTCCGGCGTCGATGCCTTGCTGCTGGGCGAGGTGTATGCCGCCGGCGAGGCGCCCATCGTCGCCGCCGACGGCCGCAGCCTGGTGCGCGCGCTGCGGGTGGCGGGCCGGATCGAGCCGGTATTCGTCGAGGACATCGCCGCGATGCCGGAGGCGATACTCGCCGCCGCGCGCGATGGCGATGTGGTGATCACCATGGGCGCGGGATCGATCGGCAGCGTGCCGGGAAAGCTGGTGCATGCCTGATTCGGCCAACATGGACGAGCGCAGCGAGCCGATCAGTAACCCCCCGCGAGGGGGGATGGGGGGCGGGCCATTTGGCTTCAGAGGTTCATTGCGCAGCAATGAACCCATGGCGGGCCATGTCTCGTGGCGCGCCGGCGGCCCGGTGGCGCGCGCGTATTTCCCGGCCGACCTTGATGACCTCGCCGCATTTCTCGGCACGCTGCGCCACGACGAGCCGCTGCTGCTGGTCGGCCTCGGCAGCAACCTGCTGGTGCGCGACGGCGGCTTCGACGGCACGGCGATCTTCACCCATGGCGCGCTATCCACCCTGCGTCGCGAGGACGACGGCCGCTTCTACGCCGAGGCCGGTGTGGCCTCGCCCAAGCTGGCGCGCTTCGTCGCCAACGCCGGTTGCGCCGAGGCCGAGTTCCTCGCCGGCATACCCGGTACCGTGGGCGGGGCGTTGACCATGAACGCCGGTTGCCACGGTGGCGAGACCTGGCGTTACGTCGATCAGGTGCTGATGCTCAATCGCCAGGGCGAGCGCGTGTTGCGCGGGCACGAGGAATTCGCCTTCGCCTACCGCCACGTCGGCCTCAAAGTCGCCACCGACGAGATCTTCGCCGCCGCCTGGTTCCGCTTTCCTCCCGGCGATGCGGAAGTGGCCCGCGCCCGCATCCGCGAACTGCTGGAATGGCGGGTGGCAAAGCAGCCGCTGCAAAGCCCGAACGCGGGCTCGGTATTCCGCAATCCGTCCGGCGATCATGCCGCGCGCCTGATCGAAGCGGCCGGCCTCAAGGGCACACGAATCGGCGGCGCGCAGGTGTCCGAAAAGCATTCGAATTTCATCGTTAATCCCGAGGGCGCCGCCAGCGCGAGTGCGATAGAAATGCTAATCGGCCGGATTCAGGCGGAAGTTCGCGAGAAGTTCGGAATTTCGCTGCTGCGCGAAGTGCGCATCGTCGGCGTGGCGGGGCAGGGCGGGGAAGGGTCTTGATGGAATTCGGCAAGGTGGCGGTGATGATGGGCGGCAAGTCGGCCGAGCGCGAAGTGTCGCTGAAGAGTGGTACCGCGGTGCTGGCCGCGCTGCGCGGCGCCGGCGTTGACGCCCATGCCTTCGATCCGGCGCAGAAGCCCCTGGAAGCCCTGCATGCGGAAGGCTGCCAGCGCGTGTTCATCGCCCTGCACGGGCGTGGCGGCGAAGATGGTTCGATGCAGGGCGCGCTCGATTTGCTGGGCATTCCCTACACCGGCAGCGGCGTGCTGGCTTCCGCCCTGGCGATGGACAAATGGCGCAGCAAGCTGGTGTGGCAGGCGTCCGGCCTGCCGGTGCCCGAGTATGCGGTGCTCGAAGCCGATAGCGATTTTGCCGCGATAGAGGCGCGGCTCGGCCTGCCGCTCTTCGTCAAGCCGGCGAACGAGGGCTCCAGCATCGGCATCAGCAAGGTCAAGGCGGCGGGCGGCTTGCGCGCGGCCTGGGAGCTGGCGGCGCGTCATGATCATTGCGTGCTCGCCGAGCGCTTCCTCGCCGGCGGCGAGTACACGGTCGGCATTCTTGGCGAACGCGCCTTGCCGGTGATCCGCATCGTGCCGGCGACCGAGTTTTACGACTACGAGGCCAAATACCTGCGCGACGATACCGAGTACCGCATTCCCAGCGGCCTTGGCGAGGCCCGTGAAGCCGAGATGCGCGATCTGGCGCTGCGCGCCTACCATGCACTGGGCGCGCGTGGCTGGGGCCGGATGGACCTGATGCTCGATGCCGCCGGTGGCATCTACTGCCTCGAAGCCAATACCTCGCCTGGCATGACCGATCATTCCCTGGTGCCGATGGCGGCCCGTGCGGCGGGGATTTCCTTTCAACAGCTGGTGCTGGAACTGCTGGCGGGAGCGGCCCATGGCTAGGCGTGGCGAGGCCAGGCGCAAGCCGGAGGGCGGCGCCGGCGACGGCTTCTGGGACAGGCCGGTGATGCTGAACCTGCTGGCCGACCTGCTGTTCCTGATCGGTGGCGCCCTGCTGGCCTGGGCGGGCGTGGTGACCCTGCAAAGCCTGCCGGCCTTCCCTTTGCAGCAGGTGGTGGTGGCGACGCCGGTGGAACAGGTGCAACGAGCGCAGATCGAACACATGGCGCGCACGGTGCTGGGAGGCAATTTCTTCACCGTCAATCTCGATGCCGCGCGGGCGGCCTTCGAGCGCATGCCCTGGGTCCGTTCCGCCTCGTTGCGCCGCCTGTGGCCCGACGGCGTCGAACTGCGCATCGAGGAACATCAGGCGGTGGCGCGCTGGACCCAGCTGGAGGGCGAGTCGCGACTGGTCAACCGCCAGGGCGAAGTCTTCGCCGCCAGCACCGAGGATGCCCTGCCGCGCCTGACCGGCCCTGAGGGATCGGCGCTGCGGGTGCTGGAACGCTACCGTGCCTTCGCCGAGGCGCTGGCGCCGAGCGGGCGCACGCCGGTCGCAGTCCATCTCTCGGCGCGCGAGGCCTGGCAGGTAAAGCTGGACGATGGTGTGACCCTGGAACTCGGCCGCGACCAGCCCAAGCATCCGCTGGCCGAGCGCCTCGACCGTTATGCAAGCAATTACGCGGCCGCCAGCGTCGCGGTCAAGGGCCGCCTGCCCGGCATCGGCACGGTGGACATGCGTTACCCGAACGGATTCGCCCTGCGGGGAGGGGCTGCGCCCCCCCCCGTGGGAAAGGGACTCCCCCCACCCCCCTTCCCCCGCCCCGGGGCGGGGGTGACTAGTCACCTCCCCCGCCTGGCGGGGGGCGAAGGCGGGGTTTCGCGAAGCACTGCTTCGCGCCGCCTAAGCCGGCTGGCTGTGCAAAGCCAGCCGTGGGCGGATGGGAGGGGGTGCCCATCCTTGGCCTTGCCATGCGGCCGCCCGGAGGCCGCATGAGCAAGGAAAACAAGAGAGACCTCATCGTCGGCCTCGACATCGGCACGTCCAAGATCGTCGCCATCGTCGGCGAACTGGACGTCGAGGGCCGGCTTGGCGTACTCGGCATCGGCACCCAGGAATCGACCGGCCTCAAGCGCGGCATGGTGATCAACATCGAGGCCACGGTGAATTCGATTTCGCGCGCCATCGCCGAAGTTGAAATGATGGCCGGCTGCAAGGTGCGCGAGGTGTACACCGGCATCGCCGGCAGCCACATCAAGAGCAAGGATTCCACCGGCATGGCCGTGGTGCGCGACAAGGAGGTGACCCAGGCCGACGTCGAGCACGCCATCGAGGCCGCCAACGCCACCTCGATCTCGGCCGACGACCAGATCCTGCACTCGCTGGTGCAGGAGTTCATCGTCGATGGCCAGGACGGCGTCAAGGAGCCGATCGGCATGGACGCCAAGCGCCTCGACGTCAAGGTGCATCTGGTGACCGGCGCGGTGACGGCGGTGCAGAACATCGTCAAGTGCGTGCATCGCTGCGGCCTGGAAGTGGTCGACCTGGTGCTGCAACCGCTGGCCTCAGGCTATGCGGTGCTGACCGAGGACGAGAAGGATGTCGGCGTCTGCCTGGTCGATATCGGTGGCGGCACCACCGACGTGGCGGTCTTCGTGCAGGGCGCGATCCGCCATACGGCGGTGATCCCGATCGCCGGCGACCAACTGACCAACGACATCGCGATTGCCCTGCGCACTTCGACCCAGGATGCCGAGGACATCAAGATCCGTTACGGCGTGGCCCTGCAGCAGCTGGCCGATCCGGAGGAGATGATCGAGGTGCCCGGGGTCGGCGATCGCCCGTCCACGCAGCTCTCGCGCCAGACCCTGGCTGGCTTCATCCAGCCGCGGGTGGAGGAAATTTTCCAGAAGGTGCAGGAAGAGTTGCAGCGCAGCGGCAGGGAGCGCCTGTTGCGCGCTGGCGTGGTGCTGACCGGCGGCGCGGCGCAGATGCCGGGCATGGCGGAGTTGGGGGAGGAGATTTTTCACAATACGGTGAAGCTGGCGATGCCGCATTACGACGGCAACTTGCGCGACTTCGTGCGCAATCCGCGCCACTCCACCGCCATGGGTTTGTTGTTGGAAGGTGTGACGCAGCGGCAGCGGGGCATGAAGGCACAAAGCCCGAGAAGCTTCGGGCAGGTGCTGGCGCGGATGAAGGCGTGGTTCACACGAAATTTTTGAGGCAGTGGTCTTTTTCAGGAGGCAAGCATGTTCGAACTAGAGGAAGTGGCGGGGCCGGGGTCGGATGGAAATTCGACCGTGATCAAGGTGGTCGGGGTCGGCGGTGCGGGCGGCAACGCGGTGGATCACATGATCCGCGAAGGCGTCGGTGGCGTCGAATTCATCTGCTGCAACACCGATTCGCAGGCGCTGAAGAAGAGCAATGCCCATGTCAAGCTGCAACTCGGCCCGGGCCTGGGTGCCGGCGGCAAGCCGGAGAAGGCGCGCGAACTGGCGATCGCCGAGCGTGAGCGCATCGCCGAGGCGCTGCAGGGCGCGCACATGGTCTTCATCACCGCCGGCATGGGCGGTGGCACCGGCACCGGCGCCGGTCCCATCGTTGCCGAAGTGGCGCGCGAGCTGGGCATCCTGACCGTGGCGGTGGTGACCAAGCCCTTCGAGTACGAGGGCAAGCGCAAGCGCCTGGCCGAAGATGGCGTCGCCGAACTTTCGCGCCATGTCGACTCGCTGATCGTGATTCTCAACGAGAAGCTCGAAGAAGTACTCGGCGACGAGGTCAGCATGCTGGAGGCCTTCAAGGCGGCCGACAACGTGTTGCGCAACGCCGTCGGCGGCATTGCAGAAATCATCAACGTGCCGGGCCTGGTCAACGTCGACTTCGAGGATGTGCGTACCGTGATGGGCGAGATGGGGAAGGCGATGATGGGCTCGGCCGTCGCCGCCGGTGTCGATCGCGCCCGCGTCGCCGCCGAGGAAGCCGTCGCCAGCCCGCTGCTGGAAGGCATCGAGCTGTCCGGCGCGCGCGGCGTGCTGGTCAACATCACCGCCAGCACTACGCTGGGCCTCAAGGAGTACAAGGAGGTGATGAGGACCATCCGCCAATACACGGCGCCCGAGGCGACGGTGATCTGCGGCGCGGTGTTCGACGAGTCGATGGAAGACCAGTTGCGCGTTACCGTGGTCGCCACCGGCCTCGGCATCGTCGCCGCGCGCGAGGCGGCCAAACCCAGCATGCGGGTGGTGGAGACGGTTGGCCTGCGTACCGGCACCGATAACCTGCAGGTGTTCGATGTCGCCAGCGTGCAGGGTGCGATCGACCTCTCCAGTGTCAGCGTCAGCGGTCGCGGCAGCCCGCGCAATGCGCAGGCCGATGCGATGGCGGCATCGGGCGTGGACAAGTACGACATCCCGGCCTTCCTGCGCCGTCAGTCGGACTGAGTAACGGAAGACGGAGGACGGAAGACAGAAGACAGTAATAAATGCGGCGCGCAAGCGCCGCCGCTATAATTCTGCCCTCTGTCTTCCGTCATCAGTCCTCTGAACCATGCTTCGTCAGCGCACCCTGAAAACCGTGGTCAAGGCCACCGGCGTGGGACTCCACTCCGGGGTCAAGGTCACGCTCGTGCTGCGTCCGGCGCAGCCGGGCACGGGAGTCGTGTTCCGCCGCGTCGATCTGAACCCGCCGCTTGATCTCAAGGCCGATCCGCTGGGCGTGGGCGATACGCGCCTCGCGTCGTGCCTGGAAAAGGACGGCGCCAAGGTCGCCACGGTCGAGCATCTGATGTCGGCGCTGGCCGGCCTCGGCATCGACAATATCTACGTCGATGTCGATGCCGCCGAGTTGCCGATCATGGACGGCTCGGCCGCACCCTTCGTGTTCCTGCTGCAATCGGCCGGGATAGCGGAACAGAATGCGGCGAAGAAATTCCTCCGCGTGAAAAAGACGGTCGAGGTCAAGGACGGCGACAAATGGGCGCGCCTCTCGCCCTTCGACGGTTTCAGCCTCGATTTTTCGATTGTCTTCAACCATCCGGCGGTGGACCGCTCGGCCTCGCGTGCCCATATCGATTTCGCCGACCAGTCCTACCTGAAGGAAGTCGCCCGCGCCCGCACCTTCGGCTTCATGCAGGATGTCGAATCCCTGCGCGACCAAGGCCTGGCCCTGGGTGGCAGCCTGGAAAACGCCATCGTGATGGACGAATACCGGGTGCTCAACAGCGACGGCTTGCGTTACGCCGACGAGTTCGTCAAGCACAAGATCCTCGATGCCATCGGCGATCTCTACCTTGCCGGCCACCCGCTGCTGGCCGCCTTCGCCGCCCACAAGTCGGGCCACGCCCTGAACAATCAGCTGTTGCGCGCCCTGCTGGCCGACGAAAGTGCCTGGGAACTGGTCAGCTTCCAGCGTGCCGCGGATGCGCCGGGGCGTATCGCCAGCCTCTACCCGCAGCTCGCCTGATCCATGTTCGTCCTGCGTATCGTCGGCATCCTGACGGCGATCGCAATCGGCAGCGGCATCCTGGCCTGGTTAGTTACGCGAGACCGGCGCTATCTTGTGTTCTCGGGCCGCCTTGCCCTGGGTGCCCTGGCCTTCGCCCTTCTCGTGTTGCTGCTGCTTGCGGCCGAACGCCTGATCATTCTTTGACGCTTTGCAGCAGCCGCTCCAGGGCGGCTTTCAAGCGGGAGTCGCCGGGCAGGTTTTGGGACAGCAGGGTGAGTCCTTGCTTCTGTTTCAATCCAGGCAGGGTGGGGCGTTCGTGAACTTGCCTGGATGAGGGCGGGATTCCGGCTTGCACTCGAACCTCGATTTGGGTAATCTTCACCCCCTTATTTGACAATTCGCCGGCGAGACGCGGTCCCAACTGACGGATCTTCGCCGCGACCGCGCCGTTGGTGGTGTGGATAAAAAGTTTCCCCAGACGGAAGTTGGCTACCCGTACATAGGGCGCTAGCGCAGCAGGTAACACGGCTTCCAGAGACCGCTGGAATTGGAGCAGACGTTGGGCGTGGGCCGCGAGCCGCGCCATGCTGTCGCCGGACACGAGGTGTTCCTGGAGGCTGCGCGATGTCATCGAGTATTTGTCCGGGCAGGGTGGCTGCTGTTGGGGCCGCCGTTCCGGAAAAAGCTTAAGGGAGAGAAGTTTGCATATTATTCTCGTCTCGGATCGCCTTGCAACCGCAAGAAGCATTACCCTGACCTGGCGTCACCTTGCCTTGTTTGCCGCTGCCATGATGGCTTCGGTGGTGACGCTTTCCTCCGTCTTCTCCTATGTCACCGTGCGCCATGCCGCCGAGCTGCGGCTGCCCTTCCTGCAGGATCTGCTGCGTTCGATGAACGCCGAAGAGTCCGAAAAGTCCAAGGATTTCGTGCGCGAGAACCTCAATGCCATGGCCGTCAAGCTGGGCGAGATGCAGGCGCAACTGCTGCGCCTCGACACCATGGGCGAACGCCTGGCGGCGATGGCCGGCGTCAAGCCTCAGGAACTCAAGGCCTTCGAGAGCAAGTCCGACGGCCGTGGCGGCCCGCTGCTCAATCCCAGCTCGATGTCGTCCACCGAGCTCCAGCGCGCGGTCGATGCCCTGGCGCGCCAGGTCGAGGCCAAGTCGGACGCAATCTCGATGATCGAATCGCAGCTGTTGGAAGATCGCATCAAGAAAAGCCTGCTGCCCACCAGCCTGCCGGTCGAGGCGCAATGGAACGCGTCGGCCTACGGCTGGCGTGTCGACCCCTTTACCGGCGAGCGGGCGATGCACGAAGGCGTCGATTTCGTCGCCCTCCCGGGTACGCAGATCCGCGCCGCGGCCGCCGGCGTGGTGGTCGTTGCCGAGCGCCATCCCCAGTACGGCTTCCTGGTTGAAATCGACCACGGCAAGGACCTGACCACGCGTTACGCGCATGCCTCCAAACTCCTGGCCAAGCCGGGGCAGTTGGTCAAGCGCGGACAAAAAATCGCCGAGGTCGGCTCCAGCGGCCGCTCCACCGGACCCCACCTGCATTTCGAGGTGCGCATCCGCGGCATTGCGCAGAATCCCGACCGCTTCCTGCGCATGGCTCAGAACGGCCAGCGGCTTCCACCCAAGCGCAACTGAGGGTTTTCCCCGCTTGGGCGGCACGGGGAGGCCTCTCCCCGCATGGTAAAATCTTCGCTTTGCTTTTTACCGGCTGAAGCGCGGCCGCGTTTCTCATGATCACCGGCTTACTCAAAAAGATTTTCGGCAGCCGCAATGACCGGCTGATCAAGCAGTATTCGCAGACCGTCGTCCGCATCAACGCCCTGGAATCGGGGATTGCGACGCTGTCAGACGCGGCCCTGCAAGCCAAGACCCTGGAGTTCCGCGAACGTCATGCCAAGGGCGAAAGCCTTGATCAGTTGCTGCCCGAGGCCTTTGCCGTGGTGCGTGAAGCCGGCAAGCGGGTGCTGGGTTTGCGCCACTTCGATACCCAGTTGATCGGCGGCATGGTCCTGCATTACGGCAAGATCGCCGAAATGCGCACCGGCGAGGGCAAGACCCTCACCGCGACGCTGGCGGTCTATCTGAACGCGATCCCCGGCAAGGGCGTGCATGTCATTACCGTCAACGACTACCTGGCCAGCCGCGACGCCGACTGGATGGGCCGCGTCTATCGCTTCCTCGGCATGACGGTCGGCGTCAATCTGCCGACATCACCTACGGCACCAACAACGAATTCGGTTTCGACTACCTGCGCGACAACATGGTCTATTCGCCCGGCGAGCGCGTCCAGCGTGGCCTCGCCTACGCGATCGTCGACGAGGTCGATTCGATCCTGATCGACGAAGCGCGCACGCCGCTGATCATCTCCGGCCAGGCCGAGGATCACACCGACCTGTATGTGAAGATGAACGCCGTGCCGCCGCTGCTGACCAAGGGCGAAGCCGGCAAGGAGCAGGGCGACCCCGATACCGGCGATTACGTGGTCGACCTCAAGGCGCATTCGGTGCTGCTGACCGAGGCCGGCCACGAAAAGGCCGAGGAGATCCTGGCGCGCCTGGGCATCCTCGCCGAAGGCAGCAGCCTCTACGAGCCGTCGAACATCCTGCTGATCCATCACCTGTATGCGGCGCTGCGCGCGCACAACCTGTTCCACCGCGACCAGCAGTACGTGGTGCAGAACGGCGAGGTGGTGATCGTCGACGAATTCACCGGACGCCTGATGGCGGGCCGGCGCTGGTCCGACGGCCTGCACCAGGCGGTCGAGGCCAAGGAAAGCGTGGCCATTCAGTCCGAGAACCAGACCCTGGCCTCGATCACCTTCCAGAACTATTTCCGCATGTACGGCAAGCTGGCCGGCATGACCGGCACGGCCGACACCGAGGCCTACGAATTCCAGCAGATCTACAACCTGGAAACCGTGGTCATCCCGACCAACCGGCCGATGATCCGCAAGGACGAGAACGACCAGATCTACCGCACCGCGGGTGAAAAGTACAACGCCATCATCGCCGACATCCGCGCCTGCCATCAGCGCGGCCAGCCGGTGCTGGTCGGCACCACCTCGATCGAGAATTCCGAGCTGCTCTCCGGCCTGCTCGACAAGGAAAAGCTGCCGCACCAGGTGCTCAACGCCAAGCAGCACGCGCGCGAAGCCGAGATCGTGGCCCAGGCCGGCCGTCCCGGCATGGTCACGATCGCCACCAACATGGCCGGCCGCGGCACCGACATCGTGCTCGGCGGCAACATCGAGAAGCAGTTGCAGGCGATCCGCGACGACGAAAGCCTCGCCGCGGCGGACAAGGACGGCCGTATCGCCGCGCTCAAGGCGGAATGGCAGCAGGTGCATGACCAGGTGCTGGCCGCCGGCGGCCTGCACATCATCGGCTCCGAGCGCCACGAGTCGCGCCGCATCGACAACCAGTTGCGCGGTCGTTCCGGCCGCCAGGGCGATCCCGGCTCCTCGCGCTTTTATCTCGCGCTGGATGACCCGCTGCTCAAGATCTTTGCCGGCGAGCGCCTCAATACCATCATGGTGCGCCTCAAGATGCCCGAGGGCGAGGCGATCGAGCATCCGCTGGTCAGCCGTTCGCTGGAATCCGCGCAGCGCAAGGTGGAGCAGCGCAACTTCGACATCCGCAAGCAGTTGCTGGAATACGACGACGTCTCCAACGACCAGCGCAAGGTGATCTACCAGCAGCGCAACGAACTGCTCGACAGCGAGGACATTTCGGAAACCGTCACCGCCATGCGCCAGGGCCAGATCCACGACGTGTTTCGCCTGCACATTCCTGCCGAAAGCGTCGAGGAACAGTGGGACGTCAATGGCCTGGAATCGACACTTGCCGCCGAACTGCAAATGCGCCAGCCGATCGGCGAGTGGATCAAGGCCGAACCGCAACTCGGCGACGACGACATCCTCAAGCGCCTGCTCGACGCCGGCGATGCCACCTATCGCGAAAAGACAGTGGCGGTGGAAGCGGCTGCCTGGTCGGGATTCGAGCGCAATGTCATGTTGCAAAGTCTGGATAGCCACTGGCGCGAGCATCTCGCGGCGCTCGACCACCTGCGCCAGGGCATCCACCTGCGCGGCTATGCGCAAAAGGACCCGAAGCAGGAATACAAGCGCGAAGCCTTCGAGCTCTTCGAGGGCCTGTTGCAAACCGTGCGCACTGAGGTCACGCGCCTGCTGATGACGGTGCAGGTGCAAAGCGAGGAGCAGATCGAGGAAGCCGAGGCACCGCCGCAACTGGAGAACGTGCAATACCACCACGCCGACTACGAGGAAGCCCTGGCCAACGCGGCCGCGCCCAAGGCGGCGCAGCCGGTGGAGCGGCACACGCCCAAGGTTGGCCGCAACGATCCTTGTCCCTGCGGCAGCGGCAAGAAGTACAAGCACTGCCACGGCAAGCTGAACTGATGCCGGAGCGGCATCCGACCCTGGTCGAGGACGGCGCCGCCGTCCTGGTTCTCGACCAGACCCGTTTGCCGCGCGAGGCGACGATGGTCAGGCTGGCAACGCTTGAAGATGCCGCCCACGCCATACGTGTCATGCAGGTACGCGGCGCGCCGCTGATCGGCGCCACGGCGGCCTACGGTGTTGCGCTGGGTCTCGCCGCCGACGCCAGCGACCGGCGCCTGGACCACGTTCTTGCCATACTCGGCGCGACCCGGCCGACGGCGGTGAATCTCCACTGGGCGCTGGCGCGCATGGAGCGCAGGCTGCGAAAGTCGGTGCCCGCGACACGGCGCGACGATGCCTGGCACGAGGCGCGTGCCATTGCCGGGGAAGACAAGGCCGCAAACCGCGCCATCGGGCAGCATGGATTGCCGCTGATAGCAGCAATCCATGCTGCCCTCGGCAACAGGCGGGGCCATCCCCCCGACCCCCTTCCCAGGGAAGGGGGCGATTATTTCAGCCAGGCTGCGCCTTGCGTAGTCAATGTCATGACGCATTGCAATGCCGGGCGCCTGGCCACGGTGGAGCACGGCACGGCAATTTCACCGATCTACGCTGCCCATGCCGCCGGGATCGCCGTGCATGTCTGGGTGTCCGAGACGCGGCCGCGCAACCAGGGCCTGCTCACGGCCTGGGAGCTGGCCGAAGCCGGCGTGCCGCATACCCTGATTGCCGACAATGCCGCCGGCCTGCTGATGATGCAGGGCAGGGTCGACCTGGTCATCGTCGGCGCCGACCGCATCGCCGCGAATGGCGACACGGCGAACAAGGTCGGCACCTACCTCAAGGCCCTCGCCGCACGCGAGCATGGCGTGCCCTTCTATGTTGCCGCGCCGTTGTCCACCATCGATTTCGCCTGTCCGGCCGGCAGCGGAATCCCGATCGAGGAACGCGCCGCCGAGGAGCTCGGTGCCGGTGCCGTCCCGGTCGCCAATCCCGCTTTCGACGTGACGCCGGCGACCTTGATCGCCGGCATCATCTCCGAACGCGGCGTCGCCGCCGCCGGCGATCTCGCGCAATGGCGCTGAGCCACACCGGCCTCGCCGAGAAGGTGCTCGCCACGGCGCGGGCGATGAATGCTTCGGGCATCAATCGCGGCAGTGCCGGCAATGTCAGCGCGCGCTGCGACGGCGGTTTCCTGATCACGCCCACCGGCATGGCCTACGATGCCTGTTCTCCCGGCGACATGGTGATGGTTGGCATGGACGGCGCAGCAAACGGCCGGCGCAAGCCTTCGTCCGAGTGGCGCTTCCACCGCGACATCTACCTGGCGCGGCCGGAAGCCGGCGCGGTGGTGCATACGCATTCGCCCTTCGCCACGGCGCTGGCCTGCCAGGAGCAGGGCATCCCCGCCTTCCATTACATGGTGGCGCGTTTCGGCGGCGACGACCTGCGCTGTGCCGCCTATGCCACCTTCGGCACCCAGGAGCTTTCCGATGCCCTCGTGATTGCGCTGCACGAGCGCAATGCCTGCCTGATGGCCCATCACGGCATGGTGGTGTTCGGCCGCGATTGCGACCACGCCCTGGCGCTCGCCGTGGAACTGGAAACCCTGTGCGAACAGTACTGGCGCGTCCTGCAGCTGGGTGCGCCGAGGCTGCTCGACGCCGCGGAAATGCAGCGCGTGCTGGCGAAATTCGCGACCTACGGCCAGCAGGACTGAGGCGTTTGCCTCAGGCGGCGTGGTAGGCCGTCACCCGCTCCACTTCGTTTTTCGAACCCAGGATCACCGGCACGCGCTGGTGCAGCTTTTCGGGCTGAATGTCGAGGATGCGGCGGCGGCCGTCGGTGGCGGCGCCGCCCGCCTGCTCGACGATGAAGGCCATCGGATTGGCTTCATACATGATGCGCAGCTTGCCGCCCTTGTCGCGCGTCTTGCTGTCGATTGGGTACATGAAGATGCCGCCGCGGCTGAGGATGCGATGCACGTCGGCCACCATCGAGGCCACCCAGCGCATGTTGAAGTCCTGGCCGCGCGGGCCATCCTTGCCCGCCAGCAGCTCGTCGACATAGCGCTTGACCGGCGCTTCCCAGTAGCGCGCGTTGGAGGCGTTGATGGCGAATTCGCGCGTGTCCTCGGGGATGCGCAGATTCCGCTGCGTCAGCACGAAGCGGCCATATTCGCGGTCCAGGGTGAAGACATTGACGCCGTCGCCCAGGGTCAGCACCAGCAGGGTGGTCGGCCCGTACACGGCATAGCCGGCGCAGACCTGCCTGGCACCCGGCTGGAGGAAGGCCTTTTCGTCCGGCTCCATGCCTTCGGGACATTGCAACACCGAGAAAATGGTGCCGACCGAGACATTCACGTCGATATTCGACGAACCGTCGAGCGGATCGAACAGCAACAGGTATTCGCCCTTGGGAAAACGGTTGGGGATGGCATGGGGCAACTCCATTTCCTCGGAGGCCATGCCGGCCAGGTGGCCGCCCCACTCGTTGGCGTCGAGCAGGATTTCGTTGGAGATGACGTCGAGCTTTTTCTGTACCTCGCCCTGCACGTTGTCGCTGCCGGCGCTGCCCAGAACGCCGGCCAGGCTGCCCTTGCCGATGGCAATCGAGATCGCCTTGCAGGCGCGTGAGACGACCTCGATCAGCAGGCGCAAGTCGTGGGAAATGACGTTCTTGTCGCGTTGTTCCTCGATCAGGAAGCGGGAGAGGGTCATCTGGGCCATGGTCGCAGCGGGGCGGGCGGAAAGGTGCGCGGATTATAGCGGGCGGTCGCCCCGGTTCGCCGCCAAGGCTGTGCCTCGCGAAGTTTGCTGATATGCTGTTTTGAAAAGCCGGGGAGGAATGGCTGGTGTTCCACGCAATTCCTGTTAGCTTCGTCGCCGGCGGCCTTCGCCGCCATGTTTCGCCGCCATGAGCCAGGACGACGCGAGGCCGCGTTCGCGCTGGAACACGCCGGAAGAGGCGGAGAGCTACTACCGGCAGGTAATAGACAGCGCCATCGACGGCTTTTTTGCCATCGATGCGCAGCGCCGCTTCGTCGAGGTCAACGACCGGCTCTGCGAGTTGTTCGGCTACCCGCGCGAGGAATGGCTGGGACGCACGCCGCTCGATTTCATCACCGAGGAGAGCCGTGCCGAACTGATCCGGCAGATGCAGCGCATCGACACCAGCGACCGGCGGCGTTACCAACTGGTGGCGCAGCGCAAGGACGGCAGCACCTTTCCCATCCTGCTCAACAACTCCACCCATCGCAACGCGCAAGGCGAGGTCACCGGCTCCTTCGGCTTCATCACCGACCTGACGCCCATCTTCGCTGCGCAACAGGCGGTGGTCGAGTCGGAGCACGAACTGCGCGGCATCCTCGACGACCTGCAGGACACCTATTACCGCACCGACCAGTCTGGCGTCATCGTGCGCGCCTCGCGCTCGGTGGAGCAATTGCTGGGTTACACGGTCGAGGAAGTGCTCGGCCGCCGGCTGGCCGACCTTTACTGTTCGCAGGGCGATCGCGACGATTTCCTGGCGCGCATGCTGGCCAACGGCGGCCATATCGTCGGCGGCGAGTCGCGCCTGCGGCACAAGGATGGGCGCGAAGTCTGGGTCCTGACCACGGCGCACTTCATCCGCGATGCCGCTGGCAATGTGGTCGGCGTCGAGGGAACCACCCGCGACAACACCCGGCAGCGGCTGGTCGAGCAGCAGTTGCGGCTGGCGGCCAAGGTCTTCGAGAGCAGCGGCGAGGCGATCATGATCACCGACCCGGGTGGGGTGATCATTTCGGTCAACCAGGCCTTCACCGCCGTCACCGGCTACGCGGCGGCCGACGTGGCCGGGCGCAACGCCAGCCTGCTCGCTTCGGGGCGGCATCCCCCGGAGTTCTTTGCCGACCTCTGGCAGCAATTGGGAAATACCGGCTATTGGCAGGGCGAGATCTGGAACCGGCGGCGCAACGGCGAGATCTTTCCCGAGTGGCTGGGCATTTCCAGCGTGCGTGACGAGCGGGGCGTCCTGGTCAATTACGTTGGAATTTTTTCGGACATCAGCGAGCGCAAGGCGGCGGCGGCCAGGATCGAATACCTGGCCCAGCACGATACGCTGACCGGCCTGCCCAATCGGCTGCTGCTCAAGGACCGCATGGCGCAGGCGATTGCCCTTGCCGAGCGCAGCGGGCGCCGCGTGGCCCTGCTGTTCGTGGACCTCGACCGCTTCAAGGCCGTCAACGATTCCTATGGGCATCCGGTCGGCGACATCCTGTTGCGCGATGCCGCCGTGCGCCTGCAATCCTGCGTGCGCGAATCCGACACCGTCAGCCGGCACGGTGGCGACGAGTTCCTGGTGGTGCTCAATGAAGTGCAGGATTCGCAGGTGCCGGCGCAGGTGGCGGCCAAGATCATGTCTGCGCTGTCGCAAACCTTCCGCATCGAAGGGCATGAAGCCAGCATTTCGGCTTCGGTGGGCATCGCCGTGTATCCCGACGACGGCGCCGATTTCGACGAACTGCTGAAGAAGGCGGATACCGCGATGTATCACGCCAAGGAAGCCGGACGCAATGCCTTCCGCTTCCATACCCAGCCGATGAACGTGGCCGCCCGGCAGCGCGTGGACCTCCACGCGCGCTTGCGCGAAGCGCTCGGCCGCGACGAGTTCGAGCTGTACTACCAGCCCACGGTGGCGCTGGACGGCGGCAAGGTGGTGGGTGGCGAGGCGCTGCTGCGCTGGCGGGTGCCCGGCGATGGCGTGCTGGATGCCGGGCAGTTCATTGCCGCGGCCGAGCATGGCGGGCTGATCGTGCCGCTCGGAGAATGGGTGCTGCACCAGGCCTGTCGCGAACTGGCGCGTTGGCAAAAGGCCGGACGCAGGGATCTCGCGCTGTCGGTGAACGTTTCGCCGGTCCAGTTTCGTCGCGGTGATGTCGAGGACACGTTGCGTCGCGCCCTGGCCGCCACGGCTGCCGATCCTGTCGGGCTCGAGCTCGAATTCGGCGAGCTTGTCCTCGCCGAAGGCAGCGAATCCGTGTGCGCTTGCCTGGGCAAACTCAAGGCGCTGGGCCTGCGCCTGGTGATCGACGATTACGGCAGCGGCAGTTCCAGCCTGTCGGCGCTCAAGCGATTTGGCATTGATGCCTTGAAGATCGATCGCGCATTCGTCGGCGAGCTATTGACGCAACCCGACAGCGCGAACCTGGTGCGTGCCGCAATCGGGATTGCGGCGAATCTGGGACTGCGTATTCAGGCCGAGGGCGTCGAATCGGACAGGATCGCCAGCGAACTGCGTGCGATGGGTTGCACCTTGGCGCAGGGCTACGGCCTTGGCCGCCCGCTGCCGGCGGCGCAGTTTCGGCAACTGATCGGCATCGACTGATTTGCGATCGTTAACGCCAGCGGTTGATGGCGTCGCGGGTTTCCAGCGCCACCTTGCGCGCGGCGGCGGCGTAGTTCTCATCCTTGCCGGCATAGAGAATGGCGCGCGAAGAATTGATCATCAGCCCGGTGCCGGCGGCGGTGCGCCCGGCTTTCACGGTGGCTTCGATGTCGCCGCCCTGGGCGCCGATGCCGGGCACCAGCAGCGGCATCTCGCCGACGATTTCGCGCACGCGTGCAATCTCGCCGGGAAAGGTGGCACCGACGACCAGGGCGCACTGGCCGCCGGTGTTCCATTCGCGGGCCACCAACTGCGCCACGTGCTCGAAAATCGCCGTCTCGCCAGCGCCGACTTTTGCCTTGAGGAACTGCAGATCGCTGCCGCCCGGATTGGAGGTGCGGCAGAGCAGGATCACGCCCTTGTCCCTGTACGCCAGCCAGGGCTCGACCGAGTCGCGGCCCATGTAGGGGTTCACCGTCACGGCATCCGCCCGATAGCGTTCGAAGGCCTCGATCGCATATTGCTCGGCGGTGCTGCCGATGTCGCCGCGCTTGGCGTCGAGGATCACCGGCACGCCCGGGTGCTTCTCTTGGATATGCGCGATCAGGGCTTCGAGCTGGTCTTCGGCACGACGCGCGGCGAAGTAGGCGATCTGCGGCTTGAAGGCGCAGGCGAGGTCCGCCGTGGCGTCGGCGATTTCGCTGCAGAAACGGAAGATGGCGTCGGGTTGGTTCTTGATATGGGCGGGGAACTTCGCCGGGTCGGGATCGAGGCCGACGCAGAGCAGGGAGTCATGTTTTTCCCAGGCAGCAGAGAGGGTTTGCGTGAAGCTCATTTCCAGGTGTCCTTGAGGCCGACGGTGCGATTGAACACCGGCGCGCCGGGCTGCGAGTCGACGCGGTCGGCGACGAAATAGCCGTGACGCTCGAACTGGAAACGGTCCTCTGCCTTGGCATCGCGCAATGCGGGCTCAAGTTGCGCGCTGATGGTCTTCACCGAGTCCGGATTGATGTCGTCGAGAAAGTCTCGCTCGGCGCCCGGCTGGGGCACCTTGAATAGCCTGTCGTAGAGCCGCACCTCGGCGGCGTAGGAATGTTTTGCCGACACCCAGTGGATGTTGCCCTTGACCTTGTAGCTGTCCGAGCCCGGCGTGCCGGATTTCGAATCGGCAAAGTAGTTGCAGTGCACGGCGACGATGTTGCCGGCAGCATCCTTTTCGCAGCCGGTACATTCAACGACGAAGCCGTAGCGCAGGCGCACCCTGTTGCCGGGGAAGAGGCGGAAGTAGCCCTTGCTCGGCACCTCCATGAAATCCTCGCGCTCGATCCAGAGTTCCTTCGCGAAGGGCACCGGGCGCTTGCCCCAGTCCGGCTTCTGCGGATGGTTGGGCGCCTCGCACAGTTCTTCCTGCCCTTCCGGATAGTTGTCGATGATCAGCTTCAACGGGTCGAGCACCGCAATGCGGCGCGCTGCGCTGTCGTTGAGCACGTCGCGCTGGCATTCCTCGAACACGCTGTAATCGATCAGCGAGTCGGACTTGGTGACGCCTATCATCTCGGCGAACTTGCGGAAGCCCTCGGCGGTGTAGCCGCGGCGGCGCGCGCCGACCAGGGTCGGCAGGCGCGGGTCGTCCCAACCGGTGACGTGCTTCTCGTCGACCAGCTGGATCAGCTTGCGCTTGGAAAGCACGACGTAGGTGAGGTTCAGGCGCGCGAACTCGATCTGCTGCGGCAGCGGCGTGTTCACGCAGCCATGCTCGGCCAGCTTGCCCAGCAGCCAGTCGTAGAAGGGGCGCTGGTCCTCGAACTCCAGGGTGCAGATCGAGTGGGTGATGTTCTCCAGCGCATCCTCGATCGGGTGGGCGTAGGTGTACATCGGGTAGAGGCACCAGGCATCGCCGGTGTTGTGGTGCGTGGCCTTGCGGATGCGGTAGATCGCCGGATCGCGCAGGTTGATGTTGCCGCTGGCCATGTCGATCTTCGCCCGCAGCACGTGGGCGCCGTCGGCGAACTCGCCCGCCTTCATGCGGCGGAACAGGTCGAGGTTCTCGTCCGGCGTGCGGCTGCGGAAGGGCGAGGGCTTGCCCGGCTCGGTCAGCGTGCCGCGGTTGGCGCGCATCTCCTCCGCGCTTTGCGAATCGACATAGGCCTCACCGTGGCGGATCAAGGTCTCGGCGAAGTCGTACATCCACTGGAAGTAGTTGGACGCGTAGTAGAGGTTGGTCTCGTTGCCGAAGCGCCAGTCCCAGCCCAGCCATTTCACCGCATCGACGATGGAATCGACGTATTCCTGCTCTTCCTTCTCCGGATTGGTGTCGTCGAAGCGCAGGTGGCAGGCGCCGCCGTAGTCGCGCGCCAGTCCGAAGTTGAGGCAGATCGACTTGGCATGGCCGAAATGCAGGTAGCCGTTGGGCTCGGGTGGAAAGCGGGTGCGGATCTTCGCGGCGTCGGCAGGCCCGACGAGCTGCTGCGCGGCCGGGCCCGGCGTGCCCGACCAGGTGCGGCCGGCATATTTGCCGGCCTTGAGGTCGGCATCGATGATGTTGCGGATGAAATTCGAGACTCGGGTTTCGTCGTTGGTCATGGCGCGGCAGGGGGCAAGGGTGCTTCGGGAACGAAAGGATTGACGAGGGTCAGACGATTGTCGATCACGAGGCCATGCTGCATGTCCTCGGACAAGAGGATGTCACATTCCTGGCGCAAGGCGGCCGCGACGATCAAGGCATCCCACCAGGAAAAGCCGTTGCGATCGGCAAGCGACCAGGCCGATTCGAACAGCGGAAGGTCGGGCGCGAGCGGCATCCAGGCTGAATAGGCGCGTATGTCGAGTCGCAGATTGCGTGTCGAATAGCCGTGGGTGAGGAGCTTGCGCGAGGCCACCGAGTTGTACTCGCTCAGCACCTGCCAGGACAGGCGCCCGCGTCGGCTGCGCGCCAGCGCCGAAATCCAGTTACTGGCACGCTGGCGCTTGGCGGTATCGGTCGGGTCCTGGCGATAGATCAGGATGTTGGTGTCAAGAAAGACGAGGCTCACTTCCTTAGTACCGGCCGGTCGTAGATTTCCTCGCGTGTTGGCCAGCGGCGGCCATCTTCACGCGGCGGATCGGCGGGAAGCAACCAGGGTTCGCGGGCCAGAAAGTCCTCCATTGCCTGATCGTATTCGTCGCTCTTCCGGCGCTGCTCGGCCAGCATTTCGCCGACCAGCTTCGACACGCTGGTATTCTGCTTGGCCGCCTCGATGCGCGCCCAGCGCAAGGTTTCCTCGTCCGTGGTAATGGTCAGGTTAGGCATCGCAGCCTCCTTTCGTGATTCACGAATTTAGTGTATCACGAGATTTGTGGATACAATTCGAAGCATGAACGCAACAGCCTTTCTTGCCATCGGCGGCGGCGCCGTGCTCGGAGCCTGGCTGCGCTATGCACTGGGGCTGTGGCTCAATCCCATCCTGCCGACCATGCCGCTCGGTACCCTGGCGGCCAACCTGGTCGGCGGCTATCTGGTGGGTGCCGCCGTCACCGTGTTCCACATCAACGTCGAACTGCCGCCGGAACTCAAGCTCTTCTTCATCACCGGCTTCCTCGGCGCGCTGACCACCTTCTCGACCTTCTCGGCCGAAGTGGTGCACCTGATCCAGAGCGCGCGCTACGGTTGGGCGCTGGGTACGGCCTCGCTGCATCTGTTCGGTTCGCTGCTGATGACGGGGCTGGGCATATTCAGCATCCACAAGCTGGCGCAGTAGGCGCTGGCGACGTCTGGCCGGCGCCGACTCTTCCCTAGCCGATCTCGACGATAGCTTGTCCGCCCGATAGAGCGGCAATTGCTTCAGGGAAGGTCTTGTCGAATACAGTTTGCAATTTTCTATTGGTGACGTTGCCGCAGGTCACCCAAAGCAATTGCGGAGGCATTCCATGCCGACTGACTAATTCGACAAAATCGCTATCCTTGCTGATGATGACAGCGCTGGCATGTCGCGCGGCGTCGAAAATCTCTCCGTCGGAAGCATCCCGCATGCCGAGATCCCGAAGCGAAAATGCCTCGACGCCATGTCGTTCCGACAACCACGCCGTCAGCGCTGGCGGCAACTGGGCGTCGACCCAGAACCTCATGCCGCCAGTCGAATGATGTCGCTGCGTCGTGCCGCGAATTGCAGGCTGGCGAGAATGTCCTCGCGTTCGAGATCGGGAAAGTCGGCAAGAACTTCGTCCATGCTGACTCCCTCGCCCAGCATTTCAAGAATATCGCTGACGCGAATGCGCATGCCCCGAATGCACGGCTTACCGCCACATTTTCCGGGTTCGATGGTGATTCGATTCAGCAGGCTGGCATTCATGGTGCGTTCTCCTAGGAACTGGCGTTGATCATATGCCAAATCTTCACCGTCCCGCCATCCGCAGCGGGGAGAGCGTATTTTGCTCGATCGCCCAGCTGCGTGGGGGTTTCACCAGCGCCGACTCCTGGCCTTCAGAACTGGTAGTTCAGTCCCGCGATGCCCCTGGTCGCGCCGTCGGCCCTGTCGCGCAGCAGCGCACCCCAGAGGTTGGCCTTTTCGCCCAGGCGCAACACCACGCGCGGGCCGCGGCCGGAGAAATCCTCCATCAGCCCGATGCCGAGCGAAGGCCCCGCCCAGTAGTTGAGGTACAGCTTGTGCGCCGGCCCCGAGGCGCCGTTCTCGAAATAGCCGGCAAACGAGCCGATCTCCCCGTCCATCGAGAAATGCGCGCTGCGCCGATGGCGGTTGCCTTCGTTCTCGCGGCCCATGCCGAGGCCGAGCTCCAGCCACGGTAGCGGGCGGATCGTCGGCCCGCCGAAGATCTCGCGGTAGCCCTCGGAATCCTGATAGGCGAACACGAACCAGCCCACCGTGCCGGCGATCGGGCCATCCACCCAGGCCAGGGTTTCGGTGATGCGCTTGCCGGCCTGCGGGCGTTGCACCGAGGCCTCGATCCGGAGATTCGGGCCGTCGGCTCGCGCCGGCTCTGCCGCGAGGACCGCCAGCGCCAGCATCGAGGTCGCGAGCCGCGCCTTCATCGCGCCAGCAGCACCAGCGCGACCAGGGCCAGCATGGCCGCGATGCCGTAGGAGACCTTTCCGGAAGTAGTGTTCGAGGACGATTTAGTCGATGGGGTTGCACATCGCCCAAAGCAGGGGCGAGATCACGGCGAGGATGAACCAGGTCTGAATGGGATTTACTCCATGGAATGACGCAGCGTTCCCGTGCCGTCGCTGACCGAAGCACAGCCGAATGCCGCAGTTGATGGCCGGACCGAGGTCTTCCTGAAACCACGCGTCGCGACAGGCAGGTGAGAGGGCAAGATGGCAGACATGAAGCGCTCGAGAGTGCCGTCCCTCCAGCGCCGACCTTTTGCGTTTTGATTCCGCGCATTCCCGGTGGCACAATGCCGGCATCCGCCTTGGGAAGGAACAATGACATGGGGTATGCCGAATTGATCGAACGATTGCAGGCCCTGCCGCAAGACAAGCAGGCCGAGGTATTCGACTTTGTCGAATTTCTCTCCCTCCGCAGCGGCGTTGCGGAAATAGCACCGCAGGCGCAAGCCGAATGGGTTGACGGCGAATTCGCCCATATGGCGATGGGACAGGCCTGGCGTGGCATCGAGGACGACCCTGTTGGGTACACCGCCAGCGATTTGCGGGAACGCTGGCAATGAAACAGCCGGGGCAAATCGTCCTGACCCCGTTCCCCTATACCGATCTTTCCGGCGCCAAGCTGCGTCCGGTGCTGATGCTGCGCCAGTCGCCGCGTTTCGATGACTGGCTGGTCTGCATGGTTTCCTCGCGCGTCGAGCAAGCGGAAGCCGGTTTCGACGACGTGCTGCGACGTCATGATCCCGACTTCGCCAACAGTGGCCTGAAGGCGCCCAGCGTGTTGCGCCTCTCCCGCCTCGCGGTGCTGGATGGTTCGCTGCTGGTGGGCAGCATCGGAGCCATTGCCGACGAGCGCCTTGCTTGCGTCCGCCAGCGCCTTGCGCAGTGGATTATCGGCGTGGACTGATCGCCAATTCCCCGCCGTCCATCAGCGCCGAGTTTCGTTCCTGCGGCTCTTGGGCTTGAAATCGTTGGTGGTCCCGGAGGTTTCCTTGAACGTTTGAACGAATTGAGGAATGTCCATGGCGCAGAACTCGAACACTGGTGCCAAGAGCGATTCGGTCACGCCTTCGACGCGCTTACTGAATCAGAAGCTCGGTACCGTGTCCGCGCCCCGGACCTTGCTACCATCCGAAATCGAATTGCTGCGGCAGAGCAAGCAGGAGATCGCGCGTAAGGTCGCGCAAGCATATAGGACGATCGGAGGGCTGCGGTAGCCGGCTATCTGGCGGTAACCGCGTCCTGTCCCGTCTAGTCGGAAGCTCGGCAATAGTCCACGCCGTCCCGCCATCCGCAGCGGCGAGGAGAGCGCATTTTGCTCGATCGCCCAGCTGCGTGGGGGTTTCACCAGCGCCGACTCCTGGCCTTCAGAACTGGCAGTTCAGTCCCGCGATGCCCCTGGTCGCGCCATCGGCGCGGTCGCGCAGCAGCGCCCCCCAAAGATTGGCCTTTTCACCAAGCCGCAGCACCACGCGCGGGCCGCGACCGGAGAAATCTTCCATCAGACCAATGCCGAGCGAATGCGTCGCCCAGTAGTTGAGGTACAGCTTGTGCGCCGGTCCCGAGGCGCCGTTCTCGAAGTAGCCGGCAAACGAGCCGATCTCGCCGTCGATCGAGAAATGCGCGCTGCGCCGATGGCGGTTGCCTTCGTTCTCGCGGCCCATCCCGAGGCCGAGTTCCAGCCACGGTAGGGGGCGTATCGTCGGCCCGCCATAGATTTCGCGGTAGCCGTCCGAGTCTTGGTAGGCGAACACGAACCAGCCGACAGGGCCGGCGATCGGGCCATCGATCCAGGCCAGGGTTTCGGTGATGCGCTTGCCGGCCTGCGGGCGTTGCACCGAGGCCTCGATCCAGAGATTCGGGCCGTCGGCTCGCGCCGCCTCCGCCGCGAGAACCGCCAGCGCCAGCATCGCGGTCGCGAGCCGCGCCTTCATCGCGCCAGCAGCAGCCAGGTGCCGTATCCGGTAATGCATATCGCGACTCCTTTCAGGGCAATGTGGCTTCGGTCTACCGATTCCGTCGCCAGGCGCGGCGCGAAGCGGGCGAGCAGGATCGCCATGAGAAACACGAAAATCGACTGGAAGGTTTCGGTCAGCAGCACCAGCGCCACCGGCGCCAGCGTCGCAGCTATGCCGTAGGACACCGTGCCCAGCATGTAGAGCACCTCATTGAGCAGGTTGGCGGATAGCAGCGGGACCGAATTGGTTCGCATCGCCGCCTGAAAGCTGTTGCGGTAGCGGGGAATGAACAGGTACATCAGCACCCCCAATACCATCAGTACGATGTGCTTCCAGAACAGCGAGCGCCAGGGGTTTTCCGCCAGCGCCACCACCTTGAAGATCGCCAGCTCCGCCGCCCAGCAGGCGCAGGCCAGCAGCATGAAGCCCACCGTGCGGCCCTTGAAGTGGAAGCGGCTCTCGATGTTCTCGAAGGAGACGATGCCGGTGCCGAGGATGACGATACTCATGGCCAGCAACTGGTCCCCGGCGATGATTTCGCCGAGAAAGACCCAGCCGGCGAGGATGCCGAAGATCGGCACCAGCTGGTAATAGACGATCACCCGCGATGAGTCGTCGCGCTGCATGGCGTTGAGGTAAGCCCAGAGCAGGATGACATCGAGCACGGCAGTGATGACGATGATGCCGAAGCTGCCCCGGCCGACATCGAGCACCGACGGGTCGATCAGGTACAGGATGGGTGTCGCGATCACCGAGGCCAGCGCCGAAACGATGATCAGCGTGCCGACTCCACCCTCCCGGAAGTAGCGTTCGAGGACGATCTTGTCGATGTGGTTGCACATCGCCCACAGCAGCGGCGAGATCACGGCGAGGATGAACCAGGTCTGAATGGGATTTGCTCTACTGGACTATCGCAAAGCGTTCATCCCGCCACATTCGCGTAGATGTGGCGGCCATGCGAGATCTTTTCAAATATGGAAAGTCGGCGCTGGCGAGACGGTGCGTTGCGGTCGTCGCCGGGCTTTGTGTTGGGTGGGTGGATCATGGCGGACGGGCTATAGCCAGCCATAGTCGCGCAAGCGAACTTCATCACCCTGCAAAAACCGATTGCCGATATCCGTCCGATACATCACTTTCGGGATCACGACATTCCCGGCCAGCGCATAGGCAGCCTGTTGAGCCGCTTCCACGGTTGCTCCCGTACCGGTGACAAACACCGCATAACCCAGGCTGTGGGTCAGTACGGTACGTTTGTCGCCTTCGCCATCTTCGCCTTGCAACAGCGCTACGCCTTCCAGATGCAAGCGACGGACTTCGTCGGAAGTAAGCGGACGTCGTAGCAGCATTGGCAGGCCAGCGGATGAGACACCGGTGGTCTGGTCGGCAGGATAGGGAAAGGGGGGCACGGCAAGCGTCACGCCAATGGCGTAGCCTTCGCGTACTTTCAGGTCACAGGGTCGACCGTCAGCCACCGCACTGAGCAATTCAGTCCATGGTGTGTGATGCAAAGTGGATTGCAAATGTGTGCTCGGGCAACCGAAGCGGGCTGTAGCTTCGATGGGGCAAATCGTTTCGTCATCAACAAAACAATTGAGAGCAATATCGCCACGAAAGTCCGTCTCTCGCAGATGATCGCGGAGTCGTCCCAGCGTCGCGTCGAATAGGCGGCTGCTCTCGGAATACCACATCAGCGTTCCCATCTCCCCGGTCTTAGGGCCGAGTTCACAGTTGAGCAGGCCTTTGTGCTCCTGGTTCAGCTCGATCGGTCCAACCCAGTCTTGGCCGTTGAAATAACGGCCAACCCCGATTTCGATCCCCTGCAAACGTCGCTGCACCGAGATGTTGCAAATGCCAAGGTGCTTGTAGCTTGCCAGTACGCCGCGTACATCGCTGCCGTCATCCATCTCGCCGACGTAGTTGAGGTGGCTCTGATGGTTGTTCTGCTTTACGACCCAGGCACCCCCGTGCTCGCTGACGAAGGCCAGTGCGTCGCCAGCGTCGGCAAAGGTGTAGACCGGTTCAACACGCATGCCGCAATCGGCGAACACCTGTTGGGCGTAGGCGCGGTCCTGCTCCAGCCGGTCACCACCCGCACTGCCGCCCGCTACTCGATAGCCTTCATGACGCAGGCGATCTTGTGTCTCGCCGTAGCCGACATCGTCAAATACGATCAGTCCTTCTTTTCCCACCCAATCAAGCTCCGCTTCCCAGTTCGCTGTCTTGGGTACGAATCCATTCAGGCAGTCGCGTTGGTCGGGGCAATCGATGAACAGGCGCACAGCATTTCCCTCGCGCTGCAATTGAAGTGCGAGATCGCCGGCGATCAATTCGCCCGAAATGAAAAGGATGTTCATTCACTTGCTCGTGGAGTAGCCAACTCAGGCATCGCCCGGTTGGTGGATGTTCTGGCGCGGGTACCGCGTACCCCGCTTGATGAAATTGATTTCTTCATCGGCAATCTTGAAGCGGGCACGAAAGAATTGTCTGATGGCATCGACGTCCAGTCCGTTCTTGCAGGTATAGACATCGGCGGAAATGAAGCCGCGCGCGGGAAAGGTGTGAATGCTGATGTGGCTTTCCTGCAGGACGACCATGCCAGTCCAGCCCCCTGGATCCTTCTTGTCGTTGGCTGATGCCCGATAGACATCAGGTCCGCCCAGAAGCGTCATGCCCAGTGCTGTAACAAGGTCATTTAGCGCCTGGACCACGGTAGCGCGGCAGTCGAGCGCGCCGTAGTCGCCCCCATAGCCGTCGTAGGTCAGGTGTTCTCCGAAGTAAGCCATGAAAGTGAATAGATATTTACGTCCGCAACGTAAATATTACTACCGTTTAATTGATATTTACGTTGTTTGCGTAATTTGGCGCCATGAATCAAGCCAAAATAGAATTTGCCAAGCGACTGCAGGCTGCGCTTGAAAACGCTGGCATTCCAGTCAGACCGGCCGTGATCGAAAGGGAATTCAATCAGCGCTACTGGGGTAAGCCGATCACACTCCATGCTGTGCGCTACTGGCTACGCGGCGAGAGCATTCCTACGCATGACAAGTTGCTTTGCCTGGCCGAATGGCTGGGCGTTGAGCCGTCGGTGTTGCGCTATGGCGACGCGGTACCCAAGGTAGTCCGCGCCCGCCGCAAGCTATGGGACGAGGGCATCGGCTATCAGGAGCGGGAAATCTTCGAGCTGTTTCTCAAATTGCCTGTGCCGCAGCGCAAGGTGGCGCGCGAGGTGATTCTGGCCTTGGCGCGGGCGAGCGGGATCGTGCCGTTCGCAGGGGGCGGCTGAAGTTTGCTAGCATTGACGCTTGGTTGCACAGAAAGGGACAAACCCATGACCACCATCGATATCGCAGAAATGCCAGTTTCAGAAAAGCTGAAACTGATGGAAGCGCTTTGGGATTCGCTTTGCGTCCGCCAGGATGGAGGCTTCGAATCGCCCGCGTGGCATGAGCAGGCCTTGAAAGCGGCCGAGGGCGATCTGGCGGCGGGCACCGCTGGTTTCGTGGACTGGGTCGACGCCAAAGAGCAACTGCGCGGACACGGACAGGCTTGAAAATTCGCCTGCTCACCGTGGCGCTCGGCGACCTTGAAGCAGGGCGCCGGTTCTACGAAAGGCAGCAAACGGGTCTCGGCGACTATTTTCTCGACTCGCTGTTCTCGGATATCGACTCCCTGCTGTTGTATGCAGGCATCCACCAGAAAGTGTTCGGCTACCATCGCACGCTGTCCAGACGCTTCCCCTATGCGATTTACTATCGTATCGAAGGGGAGGAAATTCAGGTCTGGCGCGTACTTGACTGCCGCCAGAGCCCCGCCTCGATCACTGAACGGTTGCAGCGCGGCTGATCGCCGTCCCGCCAGCGCCGACTTTCAGAAAGTCAGAACTGGTAATTCACCGCCGCCAAGAGCGGTGATGCGGGTGCCGCCCTCGATCGGGTCCGGTATGTCTTTGACGATGCGCTGCCGGGCGCGCTTGCGCGGTGGTCGGCGACAGCCAAGGTCCTGATCATGCGCGCCGCTGCGCTGATGGGTATGTTGCCGCTGCGCGCAAGTTCCTGACCGGCGCGCCGACGAATGACAGCTTTGTGGGCGCGGAACGGCATTCACCGTTTGCGCCTTGAATTCCGGATCGGATGTATCTACAATGTAGACACATATCATCCGGGAGGCAGCGTCATGGAAACCACCATCCGCAAATGGGGGAACAGCCCCGCCGTTCGGCTGCCGGCGGCGGTCTTGCGTGAGGCCGCGTTCGGGGTCGAGCAGCGGGTCAACATCTCGGTATCGCAGGGCAGGATCGTGATCGAGCCATCAGACCGGGTCATCTACGATCTCGATGCGCTGGTCGATGGCATCTCGGCTCGCAATCGGCACGATGAAGCCGATTTCGGCGCCCCGGTCGGCAAGGAAGTCTGGTAATGGCCTATGTGCCGGATGCCGGACACGTGGTCTGGCTGGAGTTCGATCCCCAGGCCGGTCACACGCAGGCCGGGCGGCGACCGGCGCTGGTGGTGAGCCCCGCGCGCTACAACGGCAAGACTGGATTGATGGTGTGCTGCCCGATGACGACGAAGATCAAGGGACACCCGTTCGAGGTGCTGGCGGATACCGGTGGCCAGCCGGGTGCGATTCTCTCCGATCAGGTGAAATCGCTGGACTGGAAGGTACGGCGAGCAAAGAAGAAGGCCGAGGTCTCGGCCGAAGTGATGCTGCACGTACGGGCCAAGCTCAAGGCCTTGCTGCAGATCGCCTGATTCTTCCCGCGACCCAATCCCGGTGTATGGTCAGTGCCAAGGGTGGGCAAGGCGAAGCGCGCGTTCAACGCTGACCGTTATGGGCCGCACCGGACGAATTGGCGGCAGTGTTTGCCGCCGCCGTAGGCGCCGGCCAAGTCGGAATCCTCGCTTGACCGATCATCGTTCGATCGATAAAGTAATGCGGTAAGGACGTCATTACTGGAGGAATCCCATGCTCGCCGTCGCCAAGATCACCGCCAAGGGCCAGACCACGATTCCGCAGGATGTGCGCAATGCCTTGCACGTCGCGCCGGGCGACATGATTACCTGGGAAGTCGGCGCTGACGGCACGGCGATCGTGCGTCGGGCACAGCCGCTCGACCTCGAATACCTGCGGGCGGTGGAAGGCACGCTTTCCGAGTGGGCGGGCAAGGCGGATGAGGAAGCCTACCGTGGGCTTTGAGCGCTTCGCGGTTCTCCGTGTGCCTTTCCCGTTCACCGACCGGCAGGCGACGAAGCACCGCCCGGCGCTGGTGCTCTCGGATGCCAAGGCATTCAATGCCCCGGCGGGGCACTCGGTTCTGGCGATGATCACCTCGGTCGGCAATGCGCCCTGGCCGCTCGATTGCGCCCTGGAAGACCTGGCGGCGGCCGGCTTGCCATCGCCCTCGCTGGTACGCTTCAAGCTCTTCACGCTCGACCATCGCCTGATTCGCGGACAACTGGGCAGCCTGGCACCGAAGGATTGCAAACGGGTGGAAGCGGCGCTGCGCCGTCTGCTCGGGCCGGCTTGAAGCTCTTTTGCGGCAAGCGAGGATCTGCCGGTCTCGATGGGGCGCGCTCGGGCCTTTGCCGACAGGGGCCTTGGCAAGGAGGTCTGGTAATGGCCCATGGGCCGGATGCCGGGCACGTGGTCTGGCTGGAATTCGATCCGCAGGCCGTCCATGAGCAGGCCGGACGGTGCCCGGCCCTGGTAATAAGCCCCGCGCGCTACAACGGCAAGACTGGATTGTGGTGTGCTGCCCGATGACGACCAAGAACGCGAAGAAAAAGGCCGAGGTATCCGCTGAAGTGATGCTGCACGTACGGGCCAAGCTCAAGGCCTTGTTGCAGATCGCCTGATTCGCCACTCAGGAAATCCGATTTATCCATGGCGGAGATTGTGTGGCAATCTGACGTACAATATTCTGATTGCGCAAATTTGAGGTTTCCGCCATGCCCACTGCCAGTCATGCCCCCGAATCCGCCCGCATCAACCTGCGCACCAGCCCTGAGGCCAAGGCGCTGATCGAGCGCGCTGCCGCGCTGATGGGTACCACCGTGTCCGGCTTCATGCTGCAGAACGCCTACGAGGCGGCGCGTCGGGTGGTGGCGGATAACGACACGATCATGTTGTCGCAGCGCGATTTCGAGGCTTTCATCGCCGCTTGCGAAAATCCGCAGGAACCAACGGAGGCATTGCGCGCATTGATGGCCCGGCGCTGAATGGGGCTCCGCATCGAAATGCTGGGTGTTACGCACCAGCGCGACGTTTTCGACTGCGGCGAACCGGCACTCAACGAGTTTTTGTCGCGTCTGGCCGGCCAGCAGCAACGCCGGGGTTTTGGCAAAACCTACGTCGCGCTGGCCGAGGATGGCGTCAGCGTCATCGGCTTTGTGACCTTGAGCGCTGGCCAAGTGGCGACAGCGCGACTTCCGCCCACGCTCAAGCTGCCGCGCTATCCCGTACCGGTGTTGCGTATCGGCCGGTTGGCTGTCGATACACGACATCAGGGGCACGGCGTGGGCAAAGGCTTGCTCGGATATGCGCTGAATCTGGCGAGCGAATGGTCTCGACGCGTGGGCGTGTATGGAGTCGCCGTGGAAGCGAAACATGACCGAGCGCGTGCCTTTTACCTCGGGCTGGGCTTCCTGTCTGGACTTGATGATCCTCGGCACATGATCCTGCCGCTGTCGACGCTGGCTCGGGCGATGCCCGATCACGACGCGAAGCCGTGAAGTTCGACCCCGAGGCACGGCGGGCGGCGCGCCCCGCCATCGCCTACGACGAGGCGCTGCCGGTCAACCTGCGCCGCGCCGAGATCGCCGAGGCCATCCTCAAGCACCAGGTGCTGGTGATCTGCGGTGAAACCGGCTCGGGCAAGACCACGCAACTGCCGAAGATCTGCCTGGAGATCGGCCGCGGACTCAATGGCCTGATCGGCCACACCCAGCCGCGGCGCATTGCGGCGCGGGCCACGGCGACGCGCATCGCGCAGGAGCTGAAGTCGGAGCTCGGCCGTCACGTCGGCTTCAAGATCCGCTTCACCGACAAGGTCACGCCCTCGAGTTACATCAAGCTGATGACCGACGGCATCCTGCTGGCCGAGACGCAGACCGATCCGCTCTTGCGCCAGTACGACACGATACTGATCGACGAGGCCCACGAGCGCAGCCTCAACATCGATTTCCTGCTCGGCTACCTCAAGCAGTTGCTGCCGAAGCGCCGCGACCTGAAGCTCATCGTGACCTCGGCGACGCTGGATGCCGAGCGCTTTTCGAAACACTTCGATGCTGCGCCGGTGATCGAGGTCTCGGGCCGGCTCTATCCGATCGAGACGCGTTTCCGTCCCTTAGCCGAGAAGAAGGACACGGATCTCAATGATGCCATCGTCGATGCCGTCGACGAGGCGCACCGCACCGGGCCGGGCGACGTGCTGGTCTTCCTGCCCGGCGAGCGCGAGATCCGCGAGGCGGCCGAGGCGTTGCGGAAACACCATCCTCCCGGACTTGAAGTCCTGCCCCTGTTCGCGCGCCAGACCGCCGTCGAGCAGGCGCGGGTGTTCGCACCCCATCAAGGTCGCCGCGTGGTACTGGCGACCAATGTCGCCGAGACCTCGCTGACCGTGCCCGGCATCCGCTACGTGATCGACTCGGGCCTGGCACGGGTCAAGCGCTACAGCCACCGCAACAAGGTCGAGCAGTTGCAGGTCGAACCGATCTCGCGCGCCGCCGCCAGCCAGCGCGCCGGCCGTTGCGGCCGGGTTTCGGCGGGCGTCTGCTTCAAGCTTTACGACGAAGAGGATTTCAACAAGCGCCCGGCCTATACCGAACCCGAGATCCTGCGCTCCAGCCTGGCCGGCGTGATCCTGCGCATGAAGTCCCTGCACCTGGGCGATGTCGAGGACTTCCCGTTTCTGGAAGCGCCGGCGCCGCGCATGATCGCCGACGGCTATAGCCTGCTGGCGGAGTTGGGGGCGCTGGACGAAACCAGCAAGGAGCTGACGCCGGTCGGCCGCGAGCTGGCCAAGCTCCCGCTCGACCCGAAGATCGGCCGCATGATCCTCGCCGCGCGCGAGCACAACTGTTTGCGCGAGGTGTTGATCATCGCTGCCGCGCTGTCGGTGCAGGACCCGCGTGACCGGCCTGCCGAGGCGGCCGGTTCGGCCGACCAGGCCCATGCCAAGTGGAAGGACGAGAAGTCCGAGTTCCTCTCCTGGCTGAAAATCTGGCAGGCCGCCGACGAAGTCTGGAAGCACGAATCCAGCAGCAAGCAGCGCCAGTGGTGCCGCCACAATTTCATCAACTGGCTGCGCCTGCGCGAGTGGCGCGACGTGCATGGCCAGTTGATGACCTTGTGCCACGAGCACGGCTGGAAGGAGAACCAGCTTGCCGCCTCGTACGAGTCCATCCACAAGGCCCTGCTCACCGGCCTGCTCGGCCACATCGGCCTGATCAGCGAAGAAGACAAGAATTACCTCGGTGCGCGCGGCATCCGCTTCTACATCCACCCCGGTTCCAGCCTGCTGAAGAAGGCCGGGCGCTGGATCGTAGCCGCCGAACTGGTCGAGACCTCGCGCCTTTTCGCCCGCTGCATCGCGAAGATCGAGCCGGAATGGCTGGAACAGGTCGGCGCCCACCTGATTCGCCGGCATGTCTACGAGCCGCACTGGGAGAAGGGACCGGGCCAGGTCGTGGCCTGGGAGCGCGTCACCCTGCACGGCCTGATGATCCACGCCAAACGGCGCGTGCATTACGGTCCAACGGACGCGAAGCTTTCACGAGAAATCCTGATCCGCGAGGCGCTGGTGAATGGCGAAGTGGGCGAGGACTGGGCGCGCAAGTGGCGCTTCTTCCAGCACAACGCGAAACTCAAGCGCGAGATCGAGAACCTCGAACACAAGTCGCGCCGCCCCGACGTGCTGGTCGATGACGAACTGATCCACGCTTTCTACGATTCGAAAATTCCCGAGGGCATCGTCACCCTGGCGGCCTTCGACCACTGGCGGCGCGAGGTCGAGGTGGCCAACCCGAAACTGCTCTGCCTGGAAAAGGAGCAGTTGATGCGCCACGAGGCGGCGGGCATCACCACGGATGCCTTTCCGCCCGCGCTCACGCATCGCGGCCAGGGTTTCAAGCTCGCCTACCACCATGATCCGGGCGCGGCGGACGACGGCGTGACCCTGAGCCTGCCGCTGGCGGCGCTCAACCAGTTGCCGGCCAAGCGCTGCGAATGGCTGGTGCCGGGCCTGCTCAAGGAAAAAGTGGTGGCGCTGCTGAAGACGGTGCAGCAGAAGTACCGCCATCGCCTGCAGCCGCTGGACGAGTTCGCCGACCGCTTCTGCGATGCCGAGCATGACCGCGATGAGCCCCTGGTGCGCGCCCTGACCCGCGCCGCCGAGGAACACATGGCGCAGAAGCTGCCCCTCGACGCCTTCCGTACCGGCGAGCTGCGGCCGCACCTGTTCATGAATTTCCGCCTGGTCGACGAACACGGTGGCACGCTGGCGATGAGCCGCAACCTGGCCGAACTGCGCGCCCAGTTCCGCGACCGGGTCGAGCAGGCGTATGCCGCCGCCGAAGTCAAACATGAGGCGGTGGCAGACGGCGAGGGCCATGCCGAATGGAAGTTCGGCACCCTGCCCGAATTGATGGAAGTGAAAGTCGGCGCTGGCACCACGGCGGGATTTCCTGCCCTGATGGACCTCGGCGACAAGGTGCGCCTCACCGCCTTCGACACCGAGGACAAGGCCCGCGTCGAACACCGCAAGGGGCTGACGCGCCTGTTCGCGCTGCAACTGGCGGCCCAGGTCAAGGCCATCGAGAAGCTGCCCGGCCTGCGCGAGACGGCGCTGCAATTCATTTCCCTGGGCACCGAGAAGGAACTGCGCGAGCAACTGGTTGCCGTGACCCTGGAGCGCACCTGCCTGATGGAGCCGCTGCCCGCCGAAGAGTCGGCGTTCGCGACACGGCGCGAGGCGGCACGCGGGCGCATCCTGCTGGTGGCGCAGGAAATCCTGCGCCTGGTCGGCACCGTACTGACCGAACATGCGGCAGTGACGAAGAAGCTTGCCGGAATGCAGAAGGCCTTTCCCCAGGCCGCCGCCGACATCGGCGCACAACTGGCGGAGCTGATGCCGAAGAAGTTCATCCTCGCCACGCCCTTCGAGCGCCTGCAGCACTACCCGCGCTACCTCAAGGCGATTGCCCTGCGCCTGGACAAGGCGAGGAACGATCCGGCGCGCGACACACGCCTGATGGCCGACTGGCAGGCCCTGGGCAAACCCTGGGAGCGCGAGCGCAATGCCATGTTGAAATCGGGACAGCCGCAGGATGCCTTCCTCGACGAGTTCCGCTGGCTGCTCGAAGAGTTGCGCGTGGCGCTCTTCGCCCAGGAACTCAAGACCTCCTCGCCGGTCTCGGTCAAGCGATTGCAGAAGATGTGGGATAGTCGCGAACGTCGATGATGCCCTTTGCCCTGAACGCGACATGATCGAACTCTTCGCCGCCCTTTCCCGCTCCTTGCGCGACCTGTCGCGCGGCGAGGTGCTCTGGCACGCGCTGTGGCCGCCGCTGTTGGCGCTGGCCCTGTGGGCGACGCTGGGTTTCGCTTTCTGGTCCGATGCCCATGCCCTGATGACGCGCCTGCTGCCGCAACTGCCATGGACCGGCTGGGAATGGGTGGCGCGCTGGGCCGGGGTGTTCCTGCTGCTGGCGGCGCTGGTGGCGCTGACCTACATCACGGCGACGATGCTGGTGGCGATCTTTGCCTTGCCCCTGCTGTTGCGATTGGTCGCGCAGCGCGATTACCCGGAGCTTGGCCGCCACGGTGAAAACGTGTTCTGGGCCAGCCTCGGCAATACCCTGGCCGCCGGCGCGATCTTCCTCGTCGGCAGCCTGGTGCTGCTGCCGCTGCTGCTGATCCCCGGCATGCTGCTGGTACTGCCGCTGCTCTGGGCGGCATGGCTCAACCAGCGCACCTTTCGCTTCGATGCGCTGGCCGAGCACGCGACGGCGGCGGAACTCGGCCGCATCGTTGGCGGCAACCGCCGCAACTTCTGGCTGGCCGGGCTGGTCACCGCCGGCGCAGGCTACCTGCCGCTGGTCAACCTGCTGGTGCCGGCGTTCACGGCACTGGTCTTCGTGCATCTGGGGCTGGCGGCCTTGCGCCGCCTGCGCCACGAACAGGGCGTCCAGCTATGACGGCGCAGGACAAGGGCATCGGCGCGCTGATCATCGGCGACGAAATCATCCTCGGCCGCCGCCAGGACAAGCATTTCGCCCGCATCGTCGAGATCCTTGCCGCGCGCGGGCTCCAGCTCGACTGGGCGCTGTATGCCGGCGACGATCGCGGGCGGCTGGTCGAAACCCTGCGCCGTACCCTGGCCGGTGGCGACATCGTGTTCAGCTGCGGCGGCATCGGCAATACGCCCGACGACCATACCCGGCAGGCCGCCGCTGCGGCGCTGGGCGTGGCCCTGGAGCTGCATCCGGAGGCCGAGCGCGAGATACGCGCGCGCTATGCCGAGACCGGTCGCGAGGTGACGCCCTATGCCTTGGACATGGGACGCTTTCCGGCCGGCAGCCGCATCATTCCCAACCCGGTGAATCGCATCGCCGGCTTCTCATTCGGCCACCATCATTTCGTGCCCGGCTTTCCGCAGATGGCCTGGCCGATGATCGAATGGGTGCTCGACACGCAGTATGCCGATCGCTTCAACCGGAACCCGACCGCTGATGCTGCCATCCTGGTCTGGGAAGGCCTGGAAAGCGTGCTGACGCCGCTGATGATCCGCATCGAGGCCGAATATCCGGGGCTCAAGGTGTTCAGCCTGCCCTTCCTCGGCTCGGCCGAACGGCGGCGGCACATCGAACTGGGCGTGCGCGGCGCGCCGGAGCTGGTGCCGCCGGCAATGGAGCTGATGCGCCGCGAAGTGCGTGCGCTGGGTTACGCGTTCAGCGAAAAATAGGCGCCGGCCCGGCGGCGAGGCTCAGCCGGTGCCGCCCACCGTCAGGCCATCGATGCGCACCGTCGGCTGGCCGACGCCGACCGGCACGCTCTGGCCTTCCTTGCCGCAGGTGCCGACGCCCGAGTCGAGCGCCATGTCGTTGCCTATCATCGATACCCGCGTCATGGCTTCCGGGCCGTTGCCGATCAGCGTGGCGCCCTTGACCGGCGCGGTGATTTTTCCGTTCTCGATCAGGTAGGCCTCGGCTGTTGAAAACACGAACTTGCCGCTGGTGATGTCGACCTGGCCGCCGCCGAAATTCGCCGCATAGAGCCCCTTCTTCACCGACTTGATGATTTCCTGGGGATCGCGCCCGCCGTTGAGCATGGTGGTATTGGTCATGCGCGGCAGCGGCAGGTGGGCGAAGGATTCGCGCCGCCCGTTGCCGGTGGGTGCGACGCCCATCAGGCGGGCATTCAGCGTGTCCTGCAGGTAGCCGACCAGGATGCCGTCCTCGATCAGCACCGTGCGCTGGGTTGGGTTGCCCTCGTCGTCGATGCTCAATGAGCCGCGCCGGTCGGCGATGGTGCCGTCATCGACCACGGTGACGCCCTTGGCCGCCACGCGCTGGCCGATGCGGCCGGAAAAGGTGGAGCTGCCCTTGCGGTTGAAATCGCCTTCGAGGCCATGGCCGACCGCCTCGTGCAACAGGATGCCGGGCCAGCCGGGGCCGAGCACCACCGTCATCTCGCCCGCCGGTGCCGGCCTGGCGGCCAGGTTGACGCTGGCCTGATGCACCGCGCGCTCGGCGTAGTCCCGCAACACGGCGTCGCTGAAGTAGGCATAGTCGAAGCGCCCGCCGCCGCCCGAGGAGCCCTGTTCGCGCCTGCCTTTCTCCTCCATGATCACGGTCAGCGAGACGCGCACCAGGGGGCGCACATCGGCCGCCATGCGCCCGTCGGAGCGCGCCACCAGCACTACTTCCCAGGTGCCGGCAATGTGGGCCATGACCTCGCGCACGCGCGGATCGAGGGCCCGCGTCATGGCTTCCAGGCGCTCCAGCAGGCGCACCTTGGCGTCGTCGTCAAGCGAGGCGATCGGGTCGCCGGCGGCATACAGGGCGGCCGGGGCCTTGCCGGCGCGCAGCATCGGCGCCAGGCGCTGGGCACCGGAGGCGGCGATGGCGCGGGTTGCCGCCGCCGCGCTCTGGAGGGCTTTCAGGCTGATGTCGTCGGAATAGGCGAAGGCGGTCTTTTCGCCGCTGATGGCGCGCACGCCGACGCCCTGCTCGATGTTGAAGCTGCCCGACTTGACGATGCCTTCTTCCAGGCTCCAGGCTTCGGAGCGTGCGTACTGGAAATACAGGTCGGCGTAATCCACGTGGTGCCCGAGCAACTGGCCGAAGACGCGCTCCAGCTGATGCGGCGCCAGCCCATGCGGGCGCAGCAGGATTTGTTCGGCGATCTCGAAGTGGGGGATGGGGCTGGATATGGCGTTCATGGCGTGTCCTGTGTGTTGCCTACAGTATGCGGTGTTTCAGTGCTGGCAGGCTGGCGCGCGTGTCGGCGATGCGTTGCGGGTCGAACTCGGCCACCACCACGCCTTCGCCCTTGTCGATGCGGGCGAGCACCTCGCCCCAGGGGTCGACGATCATCGAGTTGCCGTGGGTCATGCGTCCGGTCGGGTGCAGTCCGCCCTGGGCGGCGGCCAGGACGTAGCACTGGTTCTCGACGGCGCGGGCGCGCAGCAGCATTTCCCAGTGGGCGCGCCCGGTGGTTTCGGTGAAGGCCGCCGGCAGCACCAGCAGGTCGAGCGGGCCCATGGCGCGGAAGAGTTCCGGAAAACGCAGGTCGTAACAGATGGCGACCCCGACGCGGCCAAAGGGCGTATCGAAGGCGACGATCTGTTCGCCGCGTTCGATGGTCGCCGCCTCGTCGTAGGCCTCGGCGCCCTTGCGGAAGCCGAACAGGTGGATTTTGTCGTAGCGCGCCACACGGCGGCCATCGGGGTCGACTACCAGGCAGCTGTTGCGCAGCCTGGCCGGGTCGGTCGCATGCAGCGGAATCGAGCCGCCGACCAGCCAGAGCCCATGCTGGCGAGCGGTGGTGGCGAGGAAATCCTGGATCGGGCCGCTGCCCTCGGTTTCCCGCGCCGCCAAGCGGTCGGCGTCGCTGGCGCCGATCAGCGGAAAGTACTCGGGCAGCGCGACCAGTTGTGCGCCGGCTGTTGCGGCTTCGGCGACAAGGCGCGCGGCGGTGGCGAGATTGGGCACCACATCGGGGCCGGAGATCATCTGTATGGCAGCCAATTTCATTTGCTGTCCTCCGCGGGTTTGGCCGGAGTCTGGCTCAGCTTCTCGACTTTGGGATCGGCCCAGCCGCCGGTCACGCCGTACTCGAAGGCAAAGGCCTGGTCGAGCGGGTCCTTGAACAACTTCTGCGCCGCCCAGACCACGGCCCCCGCAACCGGGTTGGCGATCATGGTGCCTACCGCGATGGATTCGCCGACCGCCGGTTGCACGCGCACCTTCAGATCCTGGGTTTCGGCACCGAGGTTCACGGTGCCGCTCATCAATACCTTGGCCGAGGGGCCGCGAATTTGCAAGTCGCCGGTGCTCATGACGCCGCGCGCGACGGAAAACTGGCCGCCGATGGCGTCGAAGGCAAAGCCCTCGCTGAAGACATCGCGGAAATCGAGCGTGATCCGGCGCGGCAGCGATTGCAGGCTGAGGATGCCGAGCAGGCGCCCGACTCCGGGTTCCAGCTTGACGAACTGGCCTCCCGTCGCCTCCAGCTTCAGGTTGCCAGCCAGGGACGGGTAGTCGATGGTGAAGGGTGTGCCGTTCCAGGAAAGATTGCCGGCCAGGCTGGCGCTGCCGCGGCGCACGGTGTCCGGGTAACCGATGCGTGCCAGCAGCTTGTCGAGGTTCCTGGCGTCAAGCTTGAATTCGACCCGGGTATCGGCCTGGCTGGTGTGGCGCCGCCAGCGGCCATCGGCCTCCAGCATGCCATCGTCGTTTTTGGCGTCGACGCGGGTATGCCAGTAGCCCTCGCGGTTCTCGGCGGCGACGCGCACCGTGCCCAGTGCGCGGTCCTTGAAGGAAAGCTGATCGACGGTGATGTCCAGGGCCGGGATGCGGTCGATGACTTCCGTGGTGCGCGCCTGCAGCATGGCGGGCGTTGCCGCGGTGTCCGGAATCGCCAGTTGGCCGATGCGCCCGCTGAGCTTGCCGCCGCCCGCGCTGTTCCATTCGAAGTTGCCGGTCACCTCGCGGCTCTTCAGCTCGAAACGGGTGGCGGTGGCGCCTTCGGCCCGGCTGCCTGTAACGCGGACGTCATGAAAACTCTTTTCCTGGGCAAGGGCCTCCCCGGCGCGCAGGTCGAACTGGATGCCGGGCAGGGGCGGCAGCGGCGAGCCGTCGCGGCCACTGACCTTGTCGTCGATCAGGCCGCGCCAGAAGTCGGTGTCGATGCGCGGCAAGTTGATCGCCAGGCTGAGGTTGCGTTCCGGCAGGCTGGCCCCGGTTTCGCCGATGGCGACCAGACCGCGCGTGATGACGGCGCGATCCTTTTCATGGCGGCGCACCAGTTGCAGGCGGACGCTGTTGCCAAGGGCGATGTCGAGCATGTCCTGCACCGGAAGCGGGGCGGCGCCCGCCACGGCAGCGGAGCCGCCAACCCGTGCCGGCGGCGTGCGCGACGCGGCACCCGGTCTCGCGCCGGGCCGTGCGGCCGGCTCCGGCGGCGGCTTGCGCTCGAATGTCAGGTTCATGGCTTCGGTGGCCGGCTTGTTGAAGGGCTCAGGCAGGCTGGAAGAGAGCCCGATCAGGTTGGAGGCCAGTTTCACCTCCGTCGCCTTCTTGCGCACGCGCACGGTGCCATTCCACTTCACTCCGCCGCTCAGGTGTTCGAACACCGGGTGCGGCAGTTCCCGCCGCAGACTGGCGACGCTGGCCTCGCCGCTGGCATTGACCTGCACGCCGCCTTCGGCCGTGCGGATGTCGACCGTCAAGGGCATGGCCAGCAGGTTGCCGCGGATGCCGCGTGCCTCCAGGTGGTCGCCGGAAAAACGCAGGGCGCCGCGAACTTCGGTGAGCGGCGGCAAGTCGCTGTCGACCACCAGGCGATTGCCGTCGAAGCGATAGCTGCCGTCGATTTTCGAGCGTGCCATGTTGCGCAAGGGTAGCGCCAGTTTAAGGTCGAGTTCGCCGTTGCCTTCCGCGCGCATGTCCTCGGTAAAGCGGTCGATGCGCTCGGCCACCGGGCTGGCGTCGATGAAACGCAGGAAGTCGGCGGTGGCGCCGGCCGCCTTGCCGCTGATGCTGAGCAGTTCCTCATGCTGTTCGAGGTCGGCGATTTCCGCCCTGACATCGCGCAACTTGACGCCGAAAATGCTGCCGCTCTTGCCGGTGATCAACATGCGCTGGCCGGAAAACAGCAGCTCGCCGTCGATCTGCCTGATCTCGGGCCAGGCGTCCGCGTAGCGCAGGCTTGCATCCTGGAACTTGCCGCGCACTTCGAAGATGCCATGCTTGCCGTCGCGGAAGGGAAAATTCCAGAGATCGCCGCGCAGTTTGAGCGTGGTGTCGGAGGCCTTGCCGCCGACGATCGCTCCGCGCAGCCATTCGCGCACGTGCTTGCCCACCACCAGCGGCATGTAACGCCAGACTGCATCGCCACTGCCACGCGTGATGCGCGCCTGCAGGTCGATCTGTCCCGGCCCCTTTTCCAGGGGGCGCCAGGTACCGCTGGCTTCACCGGCGGCGTCGCGGTTGTGGAAGGCCGCCTTTTGCAGGCGCACCTGCAGGCCGTCGCTGCCCAGGCGCCAGTCGGCCTCGGCGGCAAAGGCTTCCAGTTCCAGGTTCGGATCGGCAAAGATGGTCGGCAGTTCGAACACGGTTTTCTGGCCATCGAGCGCCAGGGTGCCGCCCTTTTCGTTGCCATCGACACGGCCATTGACCCCGGCCATGCCCGGCACCGGCCCCAGGGCGCTCAAGCCCAAGCCCTCGAAGCGGCTGCTGACAGTCCATTTTTGCAGTGCCGACAGCTCGGCCGCGCTGGCGGTCCAGTCCAGTTTGAGGTCGAACACTTTGCCCCGTGGCGCATGTTTGGCAAGGCGCGCGCGGCTGCCTTCGTCGAACGGCAGGTGGGCGGCTAGACCGGCCATCACGCCGAGATCGAGGCCGTTGGCGGTTGCCGCGCCCTGCCCGGGGCGATTCGCCGCCGCGCCGCGCCAGCTCAGCTTGAAGTCGGTTTCGGGCAGCGTCAGGCCATCGCGGGTGGATAAGCTCAGGCGCTTGAGTTCGGCCTCGAAACCATTGTCCAGGCGGCGCCCGGCGAGGCGTCCTTCGAGCAGCACCAGGTCGAGCTCCGGCAGGTCGGGGCGCAACTGCAGGCGCACGTCGGCCAGGCGCACATCGGCGGTGGCAGAGGCAAGTTGCTTGCCGGCAAAACCCAGCCACAGGCGCAGCGCGCCCTTGCCCTGGGGCAGGGCCACAGGATAGTCCACCCAGGCGCGCCAGACGGCGAGATCGGCATAGTCGAGTTCGGCATAGGCCTCGCCCTTCCAGGCATTCAACTGATCGATGTCGCGGCCCTTGAAGTCGCCCCGGAGGTCGATGCGCGCCGCGAGTTCGCGCGGCGGTTCGGCGGTGAGGCCGAAGCGGTGGCGCTTGCCACTGTTGTCGAGCTGGAAGTTGAGGCGCTTCAGCTCCAGCGTCGGCGCGCCGCGCAATTCATCGCTCCAGGCGATGCTGGCGTCGCGGATGACGACACGATCCTGCACCAGCAACCAGTCGGCAAATCCGTCCTCGTCGCCGGATTGCGGGGTGATTTCCAGTCCGGCGGCAAAGAAACGGCCTTGCGCGTCGCGCCGCAACTGGAGGCTTGGCGCATTGAGTTCCAGGCGCGCCAGGCGCAGTTCCAGATGCCACAGGGAACTCCAGGCCAGCTCGGTTTCAACTTCGTCGAAGCCCAGCGCGGGGCGGCCTTCGGCGTCGCGAATCTCAAAGCCGTCGAGGCGCAGCGCGGGGCGCAGGCCGGCCCAGTGCGCCTCGATGCGGCGGATGCCGACCGGACGGTTGATCGCCTCGCCCAGCATCCGTTCCAGATCCGGGCGATAGCTTTCGATCTGCGGCAGCACGGCATAGCGCAAGACCAGCACCAGCAGGGCGAAGGCGAAGTACGCCAGGGTCGCGATCCAGAGCAGCACGCGCAGCAGGCGGCGCAGTGGAAGCAAGGCCGGGGTCAGGCGCGAACGTAAGCTCGGATTCGAGATGATGGTCCTGATGATCGAAGTGACGGGCGGACGAGGCCGTGCCCGGGCGCAAGATAAAATGCCTGCCGCTGCGCCGAATGCTCAAATTCTAACCGATGGCCTCCCTCCCCGAAATCGCCGAAACATCCCGTTACCTGGCGCGCGTGCTGGCCGCCAAGCCCGTCCTGGCGGCGGAAGTTGAGGCCGGCCTGGTGCAAGCGGTGAGCGCCGCCGAGCTTGCGGCCTGGCTCGATGCGCAGCCGGTCAACGAAGACAATCTCAAGCCGGTGTTGCGCCAGTTGAAACAGCGCGCCTATGCCCGCATCGCCGCGCGCGACCTGGGCGGGCTGGCGCCGCTCGGTGAGGTCACCGAATGCATGACCCTGATCGCCGAACTGGCGGTGAGCAAGGCGCTCGACGTCCTCGGCCGCGGCCTGCAGGAGCGCTACGGCCTGCCGCGCAGCGCCGGTAATGGAAGCGCCGTCCAGCAACTGATCGTGGTTGGCATGGGCAAGCTGGGCGGGCGCGAACTCAACGTCTCTTCCGACATCGACCTGATCTTCGTTTACCCCGAGGACGGCCAGACGGATGGACTGCGCGATGGCGCGAGGTCTATTTCCAACTTCGAGTATTTCACGCGCCTCGGCCGTGCCCTGATCAATGCCATCGCCGACGTTACCGGGGACGGCCAGGTCTTCCGCGTCGATATGCGGCTGCGGCCCAACGGCGATTCCGGCCCCCTGGTGTGTTCCTTCGACATGCTGGAGAACTATTTCGTCACCCAGGGGCGCGAGTGGGAGCGCTATGCCTGGATCAAGGCGCGGCCGCTCACCGGGTCGCGCTGGGACGAACTGGAGGCGATCCGCCGGCCCTTCGTCTTCCGCAAGTACCTCGATTTCGGCGCCATCAACGCCATGCGCGAACTGCATGCGCAGATCCGCCAGGAAGTGGCGAAGAAGGACATGGCCGACAACGTCAAGCTCGGCCCCGGCGGCATTCGCGAGATCGAGTTCATCGCCCAGGTGTTCCAGCTGATCCGCGGCGGCCGCGACCCGGCCTTGCAGATCAAGCCGACCTTGCAGGTGCTTGAACTCCTCGTCGCCAACGGCACGCTGGCCGCCGAGGCGGTGGCCGAGTTGGCCGCCGCCTACGATTTCCTGCGCCGCGTCGAGCACCGCCTGCAATACCTTGACGACGCGCAGACACACATGCTGCCGACCAGCGACGCCGACCGCGCCATCGTCGCCCGCGCCATGGGCTACGGCTCTTTCGAAGGACTGCTGGCCGAACTCGACGACCATCGCGCCAACGTCGCGCGCCACTTCGAGGCGGTGTTCGCCGATCCCAATCGCGGCGAGCACAAGCTGGCTGGCATGTGGCGCGGCGCCGGCAACGAGGACCAGGGCGAGGAATTCGCCAGGCTGGGCTACCGCCAGCCGGCCGAGGCCGCGCAGCGTGTCGCCGCGCTGCGCGACGGGCCGCGCTACCGGCAGCTGGCCGCCAGCATCCGCGAGCGCTTCGATGCCCTGGTGCCGCAGCTGATCCAGGCCGCCGCCGAGATGCCGAATCCGGATGCGACCCTGTCGCGCAGCCTTGACCTGCTGGAAACCATTTCGCGCCGCGCCGCCTACCTGGCGCTGCTACAGCAGTATCCGCAGGCGCTGCGCAAGGTGGCGGAGCTGGTCAGCAGTTCGAGCTGGGCCGCCGAGTATTTGCAGCGCCATCCCATCCTGCTCGACGAGCTGCTCGATCCGCGCCTGCTCGACGTGCTGCCCGACTGGAGCGGCCTGCGCGCCGCGCTGGAATCCAAACTGGCCGAGCTGGAGCCGGATACCGAACGCCAGATGGACCTGCTGCGCGAGACGCACCACGCACAAGTCTTCCGCTTGCTGGCGCAGGACGTGGCCGGCTTGTACACGGTGGAGCGCCTCGCCGACCACCTTTCCGAACTGGCCGACATCCTGCTCGACGCCGCCCTGCGTCGCGCCTGGCTGAAAATGTCCAAACGCCATGTCGAGCAGCCCAAGTTCGCCGTCATCAGCTACGGCAAGCTCGGTGGCAAGGAACTCGGTTTCGCCTCCGATCTCGACCTGGTCTTCCTGTTCGACGATCCGGCGCCCGAAGCCGGCGAGAACTACGCGCGCCTGGGCACCCGGCTCAACACCTGGCTTTCGGCGCAGACCGCCGCCGGCCAACTGTTCGAGACCGATCTGCGCCTGCGGCCCAACGGCGACTCCGGTCTGGTCGTGAGTTCGATGGAGTCCTTCCGCAAATATCAGCTCGAATCGGCCTGGGTCTGGGAACACCAGGCCCTCACCCGTGCCCGCTTCTCGGCCGGCGACCCGGCCGTGGGCGAAGCCTTCGAGAAGATCCGCTGTGAGGTGCTGTGCCAGCCGCGTGATCTTGAAAAGCTGCGCGCCGACATCGTCGAGATGCGGCAGAAAATGATGGACAGCCACGCGACGCGCGGCGACCTGCGCGAGACTGTGTTCGACCTCAAGCACGATCCCGGCGGTCTGGTCGATGTGGAGTTCATCGTGCAGTTTCTTGTGCTCGGCTACTCGCACGCCCACCGCGAACTCACCGGCAACAAGGGCAACATCGCCCTGTTGAGGATGGCCGCCGACGCCGGCCTGATCCCCGCCGAACTCGCCGAGACCGTGCGCAACGCCTACCGCGACTACCGCCGCATGCAGCATGGATTGCGCCTGAACGGCACCAAGGCCCGCGTCGCGCCGGAGGAAGTCGGCGCCCGCGTCACGGCGGTGCGGGAGTTGTGGCGGGTGGTATTCGATAACGGACCACGGTGAATTGTGCTGGTCGCGGACCGACCGGTTGTTCAACGCAGTTGAACGATAGCGGCAGTTGCACTACACTGAGGCAATCCAGTCAGCGGGAGGCAGCCATGACCACCATGATTCTTTCGGGCAAGCGGCAAGTGGTTTTGCCTGCCGAGCTTTGCCGCCAGGTATCGCTGGCGCCGGGCGCCCGCGTCCGTGTCGAACTGGCGCCGACTGGAGACGGGATTCTGGTGCGCGCCGACAGTGCCGGCGGAAAAAAGCCGGCGTCGGTCCTGTTCGATCGCATCGCTCGTCGCGGAAAGCCGCTGTCGGTCGAGGACTTGCAGGGGCTGGCGGTGGCGAAGAAGCAAGGTAAGCCGTGATTGCCCTCGATACCAACATCCTCGCGCGCGCCATCGTGGCAGAAGCCGACGCCGACGCGGCGACCCGGGCGCAAAGAAAGCGCGCCCAGGCCCTTCTGTCGTCCGGTCAGCAGCTCTTCGTGCCGGTGACGGTGGTCGAGGAACTCGAATGGGTGCTGCGCGGAGCGTATGGCATGCCGCCGGACGATATCGCCACTGTGTTCGAGGACATGCTCGCAGTCGAGAACCTGACCGTAGACCGCGCCGCCGCCGTCAGCCAGGCGCTGGTCTGCTATCGCCAGGGGCTGGATTTTTCCGACGCCCTGCATCTCGCTCAGTCCGGGTTGTGCAGCGGCCTCGCCACCTTCGATATTCGGTTTGCCAAGTCGGCACGTCGGCTCGGCCTTGTGCCCCTGGTGTCGGCACCGGTTTGAGTTTCCGACAAAAGGCTGCATAAGTCGGCGGTGGCAGTACGGTGGCTTGCAAGTGCGTCGAGGAGTTTCCGAGGAATACAGGCAGCCGGGGCGGGCCGGCCGCTTCACCGGCCCTGGGTCGCCGGCTTGCGGCTGCCCTTGCTGCGGGGCCGCGCCAGGCCGCTGGCGAAACTAGCCGCCGCCGATAAAGCCGGCGACGGCGTCGGACACCGCCAGCGGACACCCCCTGTCACGGCTCCTCGCCGCGGCGGCTCCCAAGGGCTGGCGCCGCAGCCGACTCGCTGCCTTCAGCCTATCCGTATGCTGGACGGTAAGTTGCCGTTGGCTTATTCTCGGTGGGCGATGCCATGGGCACGAAATTGGCGCCGGTTCGATGAGGAGTTTTTAGGGCTCTTTTGAAAAACGGGTGGGTAAAGCGGCATGAGGGTTGATCGTGCTGAAATCGAGCTTGCCAGCGATGAGGAAAAGGACGGCGCGGATGGTGGAGAAGTTGCCATAGCCGCGGGCCTTGCGCTTTGCCGCCTGAAACAGACCGTTGATGGCTTCGAGGAAGCCATTGGTTTGGCGCGTCGGTGTCCAAGCGATGATGCCGTCGAGATGAGAGCGGATCATCTTTGGCCATGAACACCATTACCCACAAGGGCTACACCGCCCGCATCGAGTACGAGGAGCGCGACAACATCTTCGTCGGGCGGATACTCGGCATTCGGACCATCATAAGTTTTCATGGAACGACGGTGGCGAAACTGCGTTCGGAGTTCGAGCAGGCGGTCAAGGATTACCTTGCCGACTGCAAGCGCGAGGGCGTGGCGCCAGAAAGCTGAGACCGGGACGCGAATTCGCCGTACCGCAAGCGCCGACTCTTGAGGATTGCCCGGAGCGGCTAAACTCCACGCTTCCCTTGATACTCCTTCGCGCAGGCCCCGATCATGCCCGTCAACTACGCCACCCCCGCCCCTGCAGCCCTGTTTCCCGTCGCCGGCGTTCGTCTTGGTACCGCCGAGGCCGGCATCCGCAAGAAGGACCGGCGCGACCTGACGCTGATCGAGCTGGCGCCGGGCAGCCGTGCCGCCGGGGTTTTCACCCAGAACCGTTGCTGCGCGGCGCCGGTGACGCTGTGCCGCGAGCATCTGGCGGGCGATGGCAGCCTGCGCGCGCTGGTGATCAATACCGGCATCGCGAATGCGGCGACCGGCGAGCAGGGCATGGTCGCGGCGCGCGAAACTTGTCAAGCGGTGGCGCGGCTGCTGGGCTGCGCGGCGCGCGAAGTGCTGCCGTTTTCCACCGGCGTGATCCTCGAACACCTGCCGGTCGATCGTCTGGTCGCCGGCCTGCCGGCGGCCAGGGCGGACCTGAAGGCCGACAACTGGCACGCCGCGGCCCACGCCATCATGACCACCGATACCGTGGCCAAGGCCGCTTCGCGCCGCATCGAACTGGGCGGCAAGACCATCACCGTCACCGGCATCAGCAAGGGCGCCGGCATGATCCGGCCCAACATGGCGACCATGCTCGGCTTCGTCGCCACCGATGCGGGGATCCCTGCCGCTCTGTTGGCGCAACTGGCGAAGGACGCGGCCGACCAGAGCTTCAACTGCATCACGGTCGATGGCGACACCTCGACCAACGATTCCTTCGTCGTCATTGCCACCGGGGCTTCAGGCCTGGAGGTTGATGCAGCCTCGCCGCACTGGCCGGCCTTGCGCGCGGCGGTGTTCGCCGTGGCGCAGGAACTGGCGCAGGCCATCGTGCGCGACGGCGAAGGCGCGACCAAGTTCATCAGCGTGAAAGTCGGCGCTGGCGGTACGGCGGAAGAATGCCGCCAGGTGGCCTATGCCATCGGCCATTCGCCGCTGGTGAAGACGGCCTTCTTCGCTTCCGACCCCAACCTCGGGCGCATCCTGGCGGCCATCGGCTACTCCGGCATCGCCGACCTCGATGCCGCCGGCGTTCGCGTCTGGCTCGGTTCGGGGGGCGAGGAGGTGCTGGTCTCCGAGCACGGCGGGCGCGCCGCCAGCTACCGCGAGGAAGACGGCTCGCGCATCATGAAGAACGCCGAGATCACGGTGCGCGTCGACCTCGGTCGCGGTAGGGCAGCGGCAACCGTGTGGACCTGCGACTTCTCCTACGATTACGTAAAGATCAACGCCGACTACAGGAGTTGATTGCACGCCAATGATGGATCAACTGCCGCTGGCCATCGGCTGGGCGCTCTACGCCGCGCTGCATTCGCTGCTGGCCGACCTGCGCCTCAAGGCGGCGCTGACGGCGCGCTTCCCCGGATTCACGCCCTGGTACCGGCTGGCCTACAACGGCGTAGCGCTGCTCACGGTCTTGCCGCTGCTGTGGCTGATGCGGGCAGTACCGGGCGCCGAACTCTGGGCCTGGAACGGTGTCTGGGCCTGGCTCGCCAACGGCCTTGCCCTCGCCGCCCTTTGGGGCGCGATGCAGTCGTCCAAGGCCTATGCGATGAACGATTTCCTCGGCCTGGGCGCGCTGGGCGGCGACAAGGGCATCGAGCGCGACGTGTTCCGCCTCTCGCCGCCGCACCGTTTCGTACGCCACCCCTGGTACAGCTTTGGCCTGGTGATCGTGTGGACCCGCGACATGAATGCGGCGATGCTGGTCTCGGCGCTGGCGATCACGCTGTACTTCATCGCCGGCTCCTGGCTGGAAGAGCAGAAGCTGATCGCCATCCACGGCGACACCTACCGCCGTTACCGCAAGCGGGTACCCGGCCTGCTGCCCCTGCCTTGGAAATACCTGCGTCGCGAGGAAGCCGAACACTTCCGCTGAGCGATACAGCGGTCCAGCGGGTACCATTACGGGCTTTCCGCATGACAAGAATACGAGGAGGAAAAACATGATCGCCGACCAGGCCCGCTTCGACCGCGCCATCGCCCTGTTCGATGCCGCCAATGCCGAAGACCCGAACCAGGACGAGGGGCAGCCCAAGGAACTGCTTTACGCCAAACGCATGACCGGGATGATAGTCCGCTATGCGCCCGAGGCCAGCGAGGCGGCGCAGTTGGCCGTACGCGCCCAGCACATCAGGCGCTGGACCGTGCCGCGCAACAGTTACCCGATGACCAAGGAGGGCTACCTCGCCTGGCGCACGGGGCTGTACAAGTTTCACGCCGAGACGGCCGGCGAGTTGATGCGCCAGGCCGGCTACGAGCAGGCGATGATCGATAAAGTGAAGATGGCGGTAGGCAAGCGCCAGCTGAAAGTGAATGCCGACACGCAGATGATGGAAGACGTCACCGACCTGGTCTTCATCGAGCACTACATGCTTGGCTTCGCCGGCCAGCACGCCGAGTACAGCGAAGAGAAGTGGCTGGACATCATCCGCAAGACCTGGAAGAAGATGTCCGAGCGCGCCCATGCCTTTGCCACCGGCGGCGGCATCAAGCTGCCGGAACCCCTGGTACCGCTGATCGTGAAAGCCATCACCCCCACGGAGGAAAAACGATGAACGTCGGATTCATAGGCCTCGGCCTGATGGGCCGCCCGATGGCGCTGCACCTGGAGAAGGCCGGCCACACGATGCACCTGTGGGCGCGCCGCCCTGAATCGCTGGCGCCGTTCGCGAATGTGAATGCCAAAACTCACGCGACGCCGGCACAGGTGGCGGCCAATGCGGAGGTGGTGATCACCATGGTCGCCGACGCGCCGGACGTGGAGCAGGTCTGCCTCGGCCCGGATGGGCTTGCAGCAGGCGCCGAGTTGAAAAATGAGCCCGGCCTCGTCGTGGTCGACATGTCCACCATCAACCCGAATGCCGCGCGCAACATCGGCAGCCGGCTGGCGGAGAAGGGCATCGAATTCGTCGATGCGCCGGTGTCGGGCGGCGAGACGGGGGCGATCAACGCCGCGCTGACCATCATGGCCGGCGGCAAGCCTGAGGTGTTCGACAAGGTGAAACCCTTGCTGGAGAAGTTGGGCAAGTCGGTGACGCTGATCGGTGGTTCTGGCGCGGGGCAAGTGGCCAAGGCCTGCAACCAGATCCTCACCGGCGTCGGCGTGATGGCGGTGGCCGAGGCCTTCAATTTCGCGGCGAAGAGCGGCGTCGACGCGGCCAGGGTGCGCGAGGCCCTGCTCGGCGGCTTCGCCTATTCGAAGATCCTCGAAAACCACGGCCAGCGCATGCTCGACCGCAACTTCAAGCCCGGCTTCAAGGCCTGGATGCACCAGAAGGATTTGCGCATCGTCATGGAAGAGGCGCACCGCATGGGCCTGATGCTGCCCTCGGCGGCGGCTACGGCGCAGCTTTTCAATGCCATCGTCGGCAGCGGCATGGGCGAGAACGATTCCATCACCGCCCTGCAACTGCTGGAGAAGATGAGCACCCGGGAAGAATGAATATCGGTTTCATCGGCTTCGGCACCATGGGCCAGCCCATGGCCGGGCATTTGCTGAAGGCTGGACATACGCTGCGCGTCTGGAGCCGCCGTGCCGCCAGCGCCGACTTTGCCGTGGCGCTGGGCGCCGTGCGCTGCGCTTCGGTGGCCGAGCTGGCGCAAGGCAGCGAGATCGTCTGCACCAACGTCACCGCCAGCGCCGACGTGGCGGGGCTGGCCGATGCGCTGCGGCCGGGCCTGGCGCGCGGCGCGATCCATGTCGATTTCTCCACCATCGCGCCAAGCGTGGCGCGCGAGATCGCGGCACGCCATGCCGGGGTGGGCGTGGATTTCGTCGATGCGCCGGTCTCGGGCGGTGGCGTCGGCGCGCGCAATGCCACACTGGCCATCATGTGGGGCGGAAAGTCGGCGCTGGCACCACGCCTCGCCCCCCTGTTTGCGGTGCTGGGCAGGAGCGCGGTACGCATTGGCGAGGCCGGGGCCGGGCAGGTGGCCAAGGCCTGCAACCAGATGATCCTGGTGAACCTGATCGAGGCCTGCGCCGAGGCCGCCGCGCTGGCCGCTGCTGCCGGCGTCGACTTCAGTCTGGTGCGTGAGGCCATGCTCGGCGGCTCGGCCGGGTCGCGGGCGCTGGAGGTCTTCGGCGAGCGCATGGCGAACCGCGATTTTGCCGCCGGCGTCGAGGCGCGGCTGCATCACAAGGACTACGCGTTGCTGATGGACGAGGCCTGCCGCCTTGGCACGCCGCTACCCGTTGCGGCGGCGGTGTGGCAACAGCTCAATGCCTTGATGGCGCGGGGATGGGGAACCCGGGATACCTCGTCCCTGCTGTGCGTGCTGGAGTCGGCGACGCACCGATGATCGCATCGCCGAAGAAGACGTCGCTGGAACTCAATGCGATCTTCGAGAATGCCACGGTCGGCATTCTGTTCACCCACAGCCGCAAGCTGATGCAGGCCAACCGCCTGTGCGCGGAGATGTTCGGCTATGCGCTGGAAGATTTTGTCGGCCAGTCGGCACTGATTCTCTACGCCGACCAGGAGGCCTATTCGGCGCTCGGGCGGGAGGCCGGCCCGGTGCTTTCGGAAGGCAAGTCCTTCCGCGCCGAGACGCAGCTGAAGCGCAAGGATGGGCGCCTGTTCTGGTGCCGTGTCTCGGCCAAGGCGGTCGATCCCGAGCGGCCGCGCGACGGCACGCTGTGGATCATCGAGGACATGACCGAGGACCGCCGGATGCTCGAAGCGCTGGAGCGCAGCACGCGCGAGCTGACGGCCATCTTCGACACTGCCTCGATCGGCATTGCGGTGGTGCGCAACCGCGAATTCGTGCGTTGCAACCGGCGTTTCGAAGAGCTGTTCGACCTGGCCCCCGGCACGCTGGTCGGCCAATCTTCGCGGCGCCTGTTCGCCAGCGACGAAGAGTTCGAACGCATCGGCGAGCAGGTGTACAGCGAGTTTGCCGCCGGCAAGGTGCATCGGCGCGAACAGCAGCATCGCCGTCGCGACGGCGGCATCACCTGGTTGCGCATCAGCGGCAGCGTGTTCGATGCACGCAATCCGCATGCCGGTTCAGTCTGGTTGACCGAGGATTTCACCGCCACGCGCGAAGCCGAGGAGCGCGCACGCCAGGCCTACGACGAACAGCAGATCATTTTCGACAATGCCGCGGTCGGCATCCTGTTCGTATGCGATCGCATGGTGCAGCGTTGCAACCGTCGCCTGGCCGAAATCTTCGGCTATGCGGCGGAGGAATTGCCGGGACGTTCGACGCGGATTTTCTACCTGAGCGAGGACGACTACCAGCGCCACGGTGCCGAACTGATGCCGGTGGTGATGAACGGCGGCACCTATGTCGGCGAGATGAGCGTGCGCCACAAGGACGGCCATGCCTTCTGGGTGCGCGCCACCGGGCGGCGGGTTGCCGGCGAGGCCGAGAGCGCAGACCTGACCTGGATCTTCGAGGACGTCACCGAGCGCCACCAGGCCGAGGAGGCCTTGTTGCGCGCGCATGAGGAACTGGAGCAGCGCGTGGTCGAACGTACCGCCGAACTTGCCAGCGCCAATTCGCAGTTGCAGGAGGAAGTCTTCGAGCGCATGCAGGCCGAGCAGCGCATCTGGCACGTGGCGCACCACGACAGCCTGACCGGCCTGCCCAATCGCGCCCTGTTGCATGATCGCCTGCAACAGGCCCTGACCAAGGCCCAGCGCGGTCGGCATCGCGTGGCGGTGATGTTCCTCGATCTCGATCGCTTCAAGAGCGTTAACGACAGCCTGGGCCATGCCGTCGGCGACGAGTTGCTCAAATACGTCGCGGCGCGCCTGACCGGCGTGGTGCGCGCGGTGGATACCGTCTCGCGCCTCGGTGGCGATGAATTTGTCATCGTCCTGGAGGAGGCCGGGTCGCCGGACGACGTGGTGCTGGTGGCGGAAAAAATCATCGATGCGCTGGCGCCGGAAGTCTGCATCGGCGGGCATCAGCTGCGCGCCACGCCGTCGATCGGCATCAGCATTTTTCCCGACGACGCGGTCGAGGTGTTCGCCCTGATGAAGAACGCCGATACGGCGATGTATCACGCCAAGGCGGCGGGGCGGAACAACTTCCAGTTCTTCGCGCGCAAGATGAACGAGCAGGCGACGCATTTCTTCACCCTGGAAAACAAGCTGCGGCACGCCATTGAAGCGGGGCACCTGGTGTTGCACTACCAGCCGCTGATCCACTGGCCACGGCGCGAAGTCTGCGGGCTGGAGGCCCTGGTGCGCTGGAAGGATCCCGAAAAGGGCTTGATTCCGCCGGCGGAATTCATTCCGATCGCCGAGGAAACCGGCCTCATCGTGCCAGTGGGCGAATGGGTGCTGGGCGCCGCGCTGCGCCAGAACAGGATGTGGCAGCAGCAGGGACGCCCGCTGCTGCCGGTGTCGGTCAATCTTTCGCCGCGCCAGTTTCGCGAAAAGGATCTGCTTGCCAACCTGCACCGCATTCTCAAGGACACCGGACAGCCGGCGCGCCTGCTGGAACTGGAGATCACCGAAGGCACGCTGATGCACGATGTCGACGACATGCGGTCGCGCATGGAGGAGATCGCCGCGATGGGCGTGCGGCTGGTGATCGACGATTTCGGCACCGGCTATTCCAGCCTCAGTTATCTCAAGCGCTTTCCGGTGCACAAGCTGAAGATAGACCAGAGCTTCATTCGTGACCTGACGGCCGATCGCGACGATGCCGCGATCGTCGGGGCCATCGTCGGGCTGGCGCGCAGCCTGGGGCTGGACATGCTTGCCGAAGGCGTGGAATCCGGCGAGCAACTCGACGCCTTGCTGGCGCTGGGTTGCGAGCGTTTCCAGGGCAACTACTTTTCGCCGCCGCTGGCGCCGATCAGCGCCGACGAGATATTCCGTCCGCGGTTGTCCGCAGGGCCTCAGGCATAATCGGGCTTTCGCGCAATCACCGGAAGGGAGCAGGGCAATGAGTCAAGTCACCACGGCCAGCGGGCTGATCATCGAGGACCTGGTTGTCGGCGACGGCGCCGAGGCGACCGCCGGCCAGCATGTCACGGTGCATTACACCGGCTGGTTGACGGATGGCCGCAAGTTCGATTCGAGCAAGGATCGCAACGATCCCTTCCAGTTCGCGCTGGGCGCGCGCCACGTCATCGCCGGCTGGGACGAAGGCGTGCAGGGGATGAAGATCGGCGGCACCCGCAAGCTGACCATTCCATCCGATCTGGGCTATGGTTCGCGCGGCGCCGGTGGCGTGATTCCGCCCAATGCCACGCTGGTGTTCGAGGTCGAACTGCTCGGTCTCGACTGAACTCGGTCGGGGAGCCGGCCGGCTCCCCATCGGTGTCATGGCATTTTTCCCCGCATCCCGGCTGCCCAACGTCGGCACCACCATTTTCACCGTCATGTCGCGGCTGGCGGCCGAGCATGGTGCGATCAACCTGTCGCAGGGCTTTCCCGACTTTTCGCCCGAGGCCCTGCTGCTGGAGCGCGTCAGCCACCACATGGCGGCCGGCGCCAACCAGTACCCGCCGATGGCAGGCGTGGCGGCCTTGCGCGAAGCCATCGCCGAGAAGGTGGCCCGGCTTTACCTGGCCAGCTACGACGCAGAAAGCGAAGTCACGGTTACCGCCGGTGCGACGCAGGCGATTTACACTGCGATCGCCTCCTGCGTGCGGCCGGGCGACGAGGTCATCGTTTTTGCCCCGGTGTATGACTCCTATGTACCCGGCATCGAGCTGAACGGCGGGCACGCCGTTTATGCCCATCTGCGTTTTCCGGACTTCAAACCCGACTGGGACGAGGTGCGCGCGCTGATTACGCCGCGTACCCGCATGATCATCATCAACTCGCCCCACAACCCGAGCGGCGCGGTCTGGTCGGCCGAGGACATGGCGACCCTGGAAACCCTGGTGCGCGACAGCAAGATCGTGGTCGTCAGCGACGAGGTCTACGAGCATGTTGTCTTCGACGCGGAAAGCGGCAGGCGCCATGAGAGCGTGACGCGCTATCCCGGCCTGCGCGAACGTTCCTTCGTGGTGTCGAGTTTCGGCAAGACCTATCACGTCACCGGCTGGAAAGTGGCCTACTGCCTGGCGCCAAGGGCGCTGACCACCGAGTTTCGCAAGGCGCACCAGTTCATCGTGTTCACCGTGCATCATCCCTCGCAACTGGCCTTGGCCGACTTCATGCGTGCCAAGCCCGAATTCGCCGACAACCTCGCCGCCTTCTACCAGGCCAAACGCGATTTCTTCCACAAGCAGCTGGACGGCTCCAGGTTCGAACTCCTGCCCTGCGCAGGGACCTACTTTCAGCTTGCCACCTATGCCGCGATCAGCGACGAGCCGGATACCGGCTTCGTCCAGCGCCTGACCAGGGAATTCGGTGTCGCCGCGATTCCCGTCTCGGTGTTCAACCCCGATGGCGAGGACGATCGCGTGATCCGCTTTTGCTTCGCCAAGAACGAAAGCACCCTGGCGGCGGCGGGTGAGCGGCTGCGAAGGGTTTGACCCCCGTCGTTTGCCGCCACGAGCGGACATAAAAAAGACCCGATGCTTGTGGCATCGGGTCTGAAACCAGCCCCATTGCGGGGCCGGAGGAGGAGACGTTACGGTGTTGCTTAGGCGGCCTTCTTGGCCTTCGGAGCGGCGGCGCCGGTACCGACAGCCTTGACGGTGGCGGAGGTCGCGGCAGCCACGTTGGCTTCGGCGATCTCGGCGACTTGCTTGGCAGCCTTGGTCATGCTGTCGTAGGCCGAGTTGGCGGCGGCGATCGCCGACTTCACGGCGGCGACGGCGACATCGGAACCGGCCGGGGCGTTCTTGGCAGCCTTGTCGAGGGCGGTGGCGACGTTCTTGTTGATTTCCGAGAACTGGCTCTCGACGACCTTCGACAGCTCTTCCTGGGTCTGGGTGGCGATTTCATACACGCTGCGCGAGTAGGCAACGGCCTTCTCGACGGCGGGCTGGGCCAGCGAAGCCTGCATCGCGATCAGTTGCTGCACGTCCTTGACGGCGAGCAGGGCCTTGGCGTTGGCAACGCTGTCTTCGAGCACGGCGCGGGCGGTGTTCAGGTTCAGGGCGGCGAGGCGCTCGGCGCTGGCGAAAGCCGTGTTGGCGATGGTCAGCAGGGTCTCGACGCTGGCTTTGTTGGCGCTGGCGAATTGTTCGGCGGCTACGTTCATGGTGATTCTCCTAAGATTGGATGGATTCAAAAAAGGTTTTTCTGGCCCGCCCCTATCTCGGAGCGATGTTGCAGTGCATCATGGTTCCTATTATAGGTACGGAAAACGCCAAGTCAAGCATTTTTTGATGCAATGCAACAAATAATTTTCTAATGGAATTTAACTTAAATAAAACAGTAAGATGAAAATACAAAAGGGGCCTTGATCGGCCCCTATTTGATGCGGTGCAGAAGGATAGTCAGTTATTTTTGAAGCCGGGTTTTCGCTTTTCGACGAAGGCTGCCATGCCTTCCTTCTGGTCGTCCAGGGCAAAAGCGGAATGGAAAGTCCGCCGCTCGAACAGCAGGCCTTCCTGCAAGGCCGATTCATAGGCGCGATTGACCGACTCCTTGATCATCATCACCACCGGCAGCGAGAAGCAGGCGATCTGGGTGGCGGCAGCCAGGGCTTCTTCCAGCAATTTGTCGGCCGGGAAGATGCGCGCCACCAGGCCCGAACGTTCGGCCTCGGCGGCGTCCATGAAGCGCGAGGTGAGGCACATGTCCATGGCCTTGGCCTTGCCGATGGCACGCGGCAGGCGTTGCGTGCCACCGGCGCCGGGCAATATGCCAAGCTTGATCTCGGGCTGGCCGAATCTGGCCGTGTCGGCGGCGTAGATCATGTCGCACATCATCGCCAGTTCGCAGCCGCCGCCGAGGGCGAAGCCGGCCACGGCGGCGATCAGCGGCTTGCGGCAGCGCGCGATGCGATCCCAGTTGCGGCTGATGTAGTTGGCCTTGTAAACGTCCATGAAATTCCAACTCGACATGGCGCCGATGTCGGCGCCGGCGGCGAAGGCCTTGTCCGAGCCGGTGATCACTATGCAGCCGACGGCCTCGTCGGATTCGAAGCCGTCGAGCGCGGCGCCGAGTTCGTCGATCAGTTGGTCGTTGAGGGCGTTCATCGCCTTGGGCCGGTTGAGGGTGATGAGACCCACTTTGCCGCGGGTTTCGACGAGGATGTTTTGGTAATTCACTATGCTGTCTCCTGGGCTGTTGTCCTGGCTTTACTTTGCCGTCGCTGTACCGCTGTCCTTGTTGCGGGGCTGGATCACGGCGCGCACGCGCTCGCGGCTGCCGCTGGGCGCCTTGGTACCGTTGGCGCCGCTGGTCACGACGTACTGCTCGCTGCGCGCGTCGTAGGAAATGAACTGCCCGCGCACCTCGTCGAGCCCGCTCTTGACCCTGGCACGGCCAAAGAACTCGGTTTTCTCGGATTTGGCGTCATGCTCGATGCGCTCCGCCTCGCCCTCGATGTATTCGTCGAGGCCTTCGCGCTTCTGGCGGAAATTCGGCAGGCTGGTGCCACCGCTGGCGACGCCGCGCTGATAACCGTCGTCGTCCTGCTGCACCACGATGCGCTCGGCGCGGATCACCAGCGTGCCCTTGGCCAGTTGCACGTTGCCTTCGAAGGTTTGCACCTTGCGCACGTCATCGACGCTGACGCGGTCGGCCTCGATATTGACCGGCTTGTCGCGGTCGGCTTTTTCCGCCCGCGCAAACTGGGTCGCAAATGCCAGGCAGGCAAAGCCGGCGAGGCAGGCGAATTTCGGGATTGTTGGTTTCATGGTTGCTCCGTCCGTTTGCTGTACAGGGTACCGGTAACGCGGCCATGCAGCACCGAGAGGCCGGTCTTGTTGTCGATTTCCATGCCCTTGCCGCGAATCAGGCTGCGACCCTGGGTAATGGTGACAGGGTCGCGTGTGTAACCGCGTTCTTCGTCGGGAAAGATCTTCAGGGATCGCGTGTCGAGCTGGGTCGGGATATCGTCGCCCGAGACACCGTGGCGCAGCACCCGGACTTCGTCGATCAGGTCGATCTCCTTGCCGTCGGCCCCGATATGCGCCATGCGGGCGGTGATTTCGGTCGGCGCGTTCTGGTGGTAGGTAAGGTGCGGGCCGGTGACCAGCGTCGTATCGTCATCCGGATAGTGCACCAGCTTCTGCGCCACCAGGGTGTGTTGCAACTTGCCGCCGGGGTCGAAACGGCGCACCTGGAAGCGCTCGACGCTGTAGTCCGGGTCGTGCCGCTGCGGCGCGCGCGGCTTGTCGCCATCGATCACGCGGCTGAGCCAGAAGGTCAGGGCCGCCAGCAGCACCAGCATGGCCAGCGGTAGCAGGGAGGCGCTGCGATCCATCATGCCAGGTACCCTGCCATTGCAGCCTGCCACTTGCCCTGGGCGCGCAAAATCAACTCGCAGACCTCGCGTACCGCGCCACGGCCACCGCCCTTCGCGGCGACGTAATCGACGCGTGATTTCAGCTCGTCATGGCCATCGGCCACGGTGGCGGAAAAACCGCAGGCGCGCAGCACCGGCAGGTCGACCACGTCATCGCCCATGTAGCCGGCGCGTTCCAGGCCCAGGCCACGTGCCGCCATCAGGCTTGCCAGCTTTCCGCGCTTGTCTTCGACACCCATGTGCAGTTCGCCGATGCCAAGGTTTTCCGCACGCAGCTGCAAGGCGCGCGAGCTGCGTCCGCTGATGATCGCGACTTCGATGCCGGAGGCTTGCAGCATCTTCAGGCCGTGGCCGTCGAGGCTGGAAAAGGCCTTGATTTCGTCGCCCTGGGAGCTGAAATACAGCGTGCCGTCGGTCAGTACGCCATCGACGTCGAAGCCCATCAGGGCGAGCCCGGCGGCCTTGGCCGTTGCCTGGCTCATCACACCACCTTGGCGCGGAACAGATCGTGCATGTTGAGCGCGCCGCGCAGCGCGCCGGCGTCGTCGGTGACCAGCAGCTGGTTGATGCGGTTGGCTTCCATCATCTCGACCGCCTCGACGGCCAGGCGGCGCGGCCCGATGCTGCGCGGCCCGCGCGTCATCACGGCGGCAACCGGGGTGGCACGCAGGTCGCCGAGGCGTTCCATGGCCCGGCGCAGGTCGCCGTCGGTGAAGATGCCGCTGATCGCTCCCCTGGCATCGAGCACCACCGCCATGCCCATGCCGCCCTGGGTCATTGCCGCCAGGGCGGTTGGTACGCTGACGTCCTCGTCCAGCGTCGGCACGTCGCTGCGCATCACGTCGTCGACGTGGGTCAGCAGCTTGCGCCCCAGCGCGCCGCCCGGATGCGAGCGGGCAAAATCCTCCGCGCCAAAACCGCGTGCGTCGAGCAGGGCCACGGCCAGCGCGTCGCCCAGCGCAAGTGCCGCCGTGGTGCTGGCGGTCGGCGCCAGGTTGAGGGGGCAGGCCTCCTGGTCCACGCGGGCGTCGAGGTGGATGTCGGCTTCATGCGCCAGGGATGAGCCTTCATTGCCGGTGATGGCGATCAGCTTGCCGCCGAGGCGCTTGACCAGGGGCACGATGGTGAGCAACTCGTCGTTCTCGCCGGAATTCGAAATCGCGATCAACACGTCGTCGCGGGTGATCATGCCGAGGTCGCCATGCACGGCTTCGGCGGCATGTACGAAATAGGCCGGAGTGCCGGTGCTGGCGAAGGTGGCGGCCAGCTTTCTTGCGATGTGGCCGGATTTGCCGATGCCGCTGACCACCACGCGGCCGCGGCTGTCGAGGATCAACCGGACCGCGGCCTGGAAGGCACCGCCCAGCCGGCGCGCCAGCGCAGCCACCGCGGCCGCCTCGATCTCCAGAACCTGGCGACCCATGGCCACGGCGCGATCTCCTGCCGGCCTGTCGCAGGGGCTTGGCGGATTGGCTTGGTTCATCTCGGGCTGACGTTTATGATGGAGCCAAATTATAGCAACCGCACCGTGCGGCCTTTCTTCGCCCTCGCCGACGAACGCCCGATGACCGACACCCTGCCGCTGATCCTGCTGTTGCTTGCCGCCGCCGTCGTGGTGGTGGTGATCTTCCGCATGCTGGGCCTGCCGCCGATCATGGGCTATCTGCTGGTCGGCACGGTGGTCGGGCCGCATGCTGCGGGCTGGCTGCCCGACACCGAGCAGACGCGCCACCTGGCCGAGTTCGGCGTGGTGTTCCTGATGTTCAGCATCGGCCTCGAATTCTCGCTGGCGCGGCTTTACAGCATGAAGCGTATCGTCTTCGGACTCGGCGCCGCGCAGGTGCTGGCCAGCGCCCTGGTGGCCACGCTGCTGGCGCGCCTTGCTGGCATTCCCTGGCTGGCCGGGCTGGCCCTGGGCGGCGCCCTGGCGATGTCATCCACGGCGATGTTGTCCAAGCTCTTGACCGAGCGCGGCGAACTCGATGCTCCGCATGGCCGCGAGGTGATCGGCGTGCTGCTGTTCCAGGACATCGCCGTGGTGCCCCTGCTGGTGCTGATACCGGCCCTGTCGCAGCCGGTCGAGGCGATGGCCGGGGCCCTGCTGGTGGCGGCGCTGAAGGCCGGCGTGCTGCTTGCCCTGGTGCTGGTGGTCGGCCAGCGCCTGCTTTCGGCCTGGTTCTACATGGTGGCGCGGCAAAAATCGGCCGAGCTGTTCATGCTCAATGTGCTGCTGATCACCCTGGGCCTGGCCTGGCTTACCGAGCTGGCCGGGCTTTCGCTGGCGCTGGGCGCCTTCACCGCCGGCATGCTGATCGGCGAGACCGAATATCGCTACCAGGTGGAAGAGGACATCAAGCCCTTCCGCGACGTGCTGCTCGGCCTCTTTTTCATTGCCATCGGCATGCGCCTCGACGTGCCGCACATCCTCGACCAGTGGTGGCTGGTGGCGGCCATTCTGGGGGCGCTGCTGCTGCTCAAGCTGGTCGTGGTCGGCATTGCCTCGCGCCTGCTCGGCAGCTCGCCGGGCACTGCGCTGCGCAGCGCCCTGTGGTTGTGCGCCGGTGGCGAATTCGGCTTCGTCATCCTTGCCCGCGGCGGTGACGTCGGCTTGCTCGGCAGCGGGCTGCTGCAACCGGTGCTGGCGGCCATGGTGCTGTCGCTGCTGCTGGCGCCGCTGGTCGTGCATTTCTCGGAGCGCATCGTGTTTCGCTTCGTCGCCTCGGAATGGCTGCTGCGTTCGATGCAGCTGACCCAGCTCGCGGCGCAGACCCTATCCGCCGACAAGCACGCCATCCTTTGCGGCTATGGCCGCACCGGCCAGCACCTGGCGCGCTTTCTCGAAGCCGAGGGCATTTCCTTCATGGCGCTCGACCTCGATCCGGAGCGCGTGCGCGAGGCGAATATCGCCGCCGAGCCCGTCTCCTATGGCGACGCCGCGCGCAAGGAAACCTTGCTCGCCGCCGGCCTGCCGCGCGCGCGCGTGGTGGTGATCACCTTTGCCGACATCGATGCCGGGCTGCGTGTGGTGCATCGGGTGCGCGAATTGCGCCCCGACGTCGCCATCGTGGCCCGTGCCCGCGAACAGGACGACGTCGAAAAGCTCTACGCCGCGGGCGCCGCCGAGGTAGTGCCGGAGGCGCTGGAGTCGAGTGTCATGCTGGCGACGCATGCCCTGGCGTTGTCCGGAATCCCGATGCACAAGGTCATCAAGCGCCTGCGCGAGATGCGCGAACAGCACTACGCGCTGCTGCGCGGCTTCTTCCACGGTGCCACCGATGCCGGCGCCAACCTGGCCGACGCCGAACAGCCGCGGCTGCACGCGGTGACCCTGACGCCCGGCGCCGCGGCGATCGGCAAGGCGGTTGGCGAAGTCGATCTGGCAAAAGTCGGCGCTGGCGCCACGGCGATACGGCGTCGTACTCAGCGCGGGCTCAAGCTGGAAGCAGAGCTGACTCTGATCGAAGGCGACGTGGTGGTGTTGATCGGTACCGCGGCGGCCGTGACGGCCGGCGAGGAGAGGCTGCTGCGCGGCAAGTGACGCCGTGGCGCTTCTCAGCGTCGCAGCAGGCCAGGCAGCCAGTGCCCGTCGTGCCTGACGAAGTAGTGCGGCGGAAAGCCGCCCAGCGCCTGCGGCGCCGAAAGCCGGGTATCCGCCGGCCAGTAGCGCCCGCCGATGGCGCGCTGGATTTCCAGCAGCGGCGTGATCGCGCCCAGCACGAACAGCAGCAGGAGCAGCTTGCGCCCGGAGTTCGACAGTCCGCTGTCGGCGGCAGCCGCGGTCAGCGTATCCGCCAGTTGCAGCCAGAGGATGGCGAGGGCGGGAATCGAGGCACGCATCAAAAGGTCGTTGTTGGGGCCGTAGCGGGACCAGGGCAACAGCAGCAGCAGGGCGACCACCCCCAGGGCCAGCGGCGAACGATCGCGCCTGAGCAGGAAAACGCAAAACACCGCGACTTCGAGCAGGATGAACAGCAGGGTGTTGCCGATTCCGGCCGATTTCTGCATCACCACCGCCGTGGTGGTCAGCGCGTGGGATATCGAGCCAGGGCCGAACATCCCCAGCAGCAGGTAGCTTGCGACCAGTGTGCCTGGCAGCGCGACCAGCGCCAGCGAGGTTGGCAGCGCACCCCGCTCGGCCGCCCCAAGCAGGTGGCGCCACTGCCGTGCCGCCGCGATGACGGCCAGCGGCAACAAGCCCAGGGCCACCAACGGCGACCAGAGCATCACGGGCAGGAACAGCATCGGCAGTCGCGCCAGAAAGCGCGTGTCATCGCGAAAGCGCCACAGCCAGGCCGCGGCGATCCAGCCCGGCAGGCCGTGGTTTGGCACCCAGAACAGCAGCGTCGTGTTCGACGAGTACTGCATGCCTTCCGCCCACCACTCGATGTGCTGCATCGGCCACGGCAGGCTGCCATGGCGCAGCAGCAAGCCAATGGCATCGAGGCCGCTGGCGAAGGCGAAGATCAGGGCCGCGGCCAGCTTGCGTTGACGGCTGCCGCCGAGGTTGGCGCCGAAGAACAGGGCAACACCAAGCCAGGTCCAGGCCAGCAGCAAGCCGTCGGCCAGGGCCAGACGGGTGGCATGGGCAAGCGAGGCCACCGGAAGGTAGTAGCCCAGCGGCGCGCGCAACAGCATGGTCGCGCCACCATCGTCATAGCGCGGCGGCCAGGGTTCCACCACCAGGTCGCGCAGCACGGCGAAGCGTGGCACCCAGTCGGTGCCATTGGCATGGAACAGATGGCCGGCGCCACCCGGCATGGTCCAGGCTGCCGCGAGCACGGCGAGCAGCAACAGGTCGCCAAGCGGCGGAATTCCGAGTCGCAGGCTTGGCGTGGCACCGGCAAGAAAATGCAGGCCGCCGGCCAGGGCAAGCACGGCCAGCGGCAGGCCCACGGCGGGCAGGAAAAAGCCGGGCAGGAAAATCAGTACCGGCAGCAGCAGGTAGGCCCACAAGGCGCTGTCGAGGGCGGACCAGTGCGGCGGGAGCAGCGGCTCAGGGCCGGGCGCCGCTGTCTTCGTGGTAGTCGTCATCGACGTTGATGTCCCAGATCGCCTGCTTGTCGGTACTGCCGGAGAGGATGGCCTCGACCGCGCATTTGGCGGTCAGCATCGAGTGGTCCTGGTTGTTGTAGCGGTGCATGCCGTTGCGCCCGACCAGGAACAGGTTGTCGATGCCATCGAGCCAGGCCCGCAGGCGCGGGAACCCGGCGTAGGCACCGAAGTAGCCGGGATAGGTCTTGGGCACCCGCAGCACCGTGCCATCGAGCACGGCGGCGCGATCGATCATGTCTATGCGTTCCAGTTCGCCGGCGGCGAAAGCGATCATGGCGGCGTCATCGAGCCGCCACAGCTCGTCGCCTTCCTTGCAGAAGTACTCCAGACCCAGCCAGACGTGCCCTGGATCGGCCACCAGGTCGGGGCTCCAGTTGTTGAAGATCTGCAACCGGCCGACGCGGACATCGCGCTCCTGAATGTAGATCCAGTTGTCGGGCGGCATGTGGTTCCGGTGGACGCTGCTGGCGCAGGGGTTGGTGCGCATGCCGCTCAGCAACAGGCCGACGGTGATGAAGTCGCGGTAAGGCAGGGCCGCGGCGATGGCGTCAATTTCCCGCGGCGGCGGCGGTTGCATGCCGGCGACCAGGTCCTTGATCGGCATGCTGGAGATTACCTGTGTCGCGACCAACTCGTGGCGAGTTCCCGCGGCATCCAGGGTGTGCACCGCGACCACCCGATTCGCTTCGCAGCGCAGGCCGACAACGCGCTGCCCGAGGCGTACTTCACCGCCGCCGGCGACGACGCGATCCGCCACTTCCCGCCACAACTGGCCCGGGCCCAGGCGGGGGTACAGGAATTGTTCGATCAGGCTGGTGTTGCGCGCCGCTTCGCCGCCGGCGGGCTTCAGTCGCCGCTGCAACGCATGACGCAGGGCGCCGAGCACCGAGAGCCCCTTGATCCTCTGCGCACCCCATTCGGCGGTGATGTCGGCACAGGGCACGCCCCAGACTTTTTCCGTGTAGTCCTTGAAGAAGGTGCGGTACAACTCGGCGCCGAAGCGATTGACCAGAAAATCCTCCAGCGAGCGTTCCGGCCGGCGCGGGAACAGGGCTGCCAAGAGGTAGCTGACGCCTATCCGCAGCAGGCGCAGCGGGCCAAGATTGCGCAGGGTCGTGGCGTTGAGCGTGATCGGGTAGTCGAAATAGCGGCGCAGGAAATAGATCCGCGACAGCCGCTTCCTGACCAGCAGGGCACGACCATCGGCCGGAATCGCCGTGTCGCCGGCGCCGACTCTTCGCTGCTGGCCGCGATAGGCGATGGCGACTTCCGGCTGCTCGGCGGCGATGGGCAGGATCTCCCGCCACCAGTCCATCACCCAGTCGGACTTGGAGAAAAAGCGGTGGCCGCCGATGTCCATCCGGTTGCCCTTGTAGTCGACGGTGCGCGAGAGGCCGCCGACATCGTCGCCGGCTTCCAGCACGACCGGCCGCATGCGCCCGTCGCGCACCAGCTCCAGCGCGGCGGTGAGTCCGGCGGGGCCGCCGCCAATGATGATGACCGTGGGCTTCATGCGTTCAGAACAGGGCCAGCTTGCGCGCAGTGTAGTTGAACAGGAAGCTGGCGCCGGCGGCGAGCGCCTTGGCGGCGAGCAGTGCCAGCGAGAAACGGTCGACCGCGACATAAATGACAAGGTCGTTGAGGGCGAGACCAGCCAGTCCGATGGCGACGAAGGCGGAAAATTCCACCGGCGCCCGGTCGGCCAGCTTGCGGCGGCGAAACACCCAGCGCGTCGATAGCAGGTAGATCGCGCCGGCGCCGGCGCCGAAACCGAGAGATGCCGCGATCAGGTAATGCAGCCAGTGTGCCGCCAGCCACAGGATGCCGACATCGAGCGCAAGGGCGCCGAGGCTGGCCAGGAAATAGCGCGCGAACTCGGCCGGCAAGGTGGCCTCTCCGGTATCGGCGGGGCTCACGGCGTGGCTTGCGCCATCGCCAGATGGGCGCGCAGCGGCTCGCAGCGATACAGGTACCAGGGCGCCTGGCGCAGCGGGTCGGGCCAGGCCTTGGTCGCGAGGCCTTCGATGGGCTGCGCGAGGATCGCAACATCCAGCGCCGGGTCGCGGCAGAGTTCGCGCAAGGCCGCTTCCCGCTCGCCGGGTGTCGCACCGCCGCCACTTGCCGCATCGAAGGCTTCGATGCGTTTCTGGCGTCGCGCCGATTCCATCGCCGCCGCGCGCGAGAACAGTGCGCTGGCACCCTGTTCCCGCGAGGCGTAACTGCTTTGCCGCAAGACGAACCAGGTGTAAATCAGATTGCCTTGCCAATGCACGGTGTCCGTTTGGGCAATCGCGTCACCGAAGGGGCGGGCTATCCCCGACGAATAGGCAAATCTTTGCACGAGGTCGTCGGCACGATACCAGCCGGCTGCGGCGATGCCTGCCGCCAACGCGGCCATGCTCAGGGCCAGCCGTGGCCGCCGCGCTTGCAGGCCCAGCAGGAAGGCCATGCCAAGGGGCAGCAGCAGAGCGAGTGGCCCCTGGAAGTAGGCGGCAAGGTCACTCCTGGGCATCCCGCTGTTGCCCGCCAGCAATTCGCCGATGCGTTGCAGGAGGAAGCCGAGTTGCTGGACGACCGCCAGCAGGGTTTCCAGCAGCGTGACCGACAGCGCCACATAAGCGGCGGCCGGCAGCCAGCGAGGCGAGCTTGGCGCCTGCCCATGCCGCCAGGCGCGATGGGCCAGGATGGCGAGGATCAGTGCCACCGGGCCGCCGAGGGTCTGCGCCGTCAGCGCGGCGGTGGCCAGTCCCGCCAGCAGCCAGCGGTCGATGGACGAACGCCGCCAGCGCTCGGCGAAGATCGCCACCAGGGCCAGCAAGGCCGTAAGCTTGAGCAGCCACAGGCAACGCCAGGGTTGGGTCTGGATCAGCAGGGCGGCATGGCTGAGGGTGCCGAGCAGGGCAAGGTAGTAGCCGGTCGCACCCGCCAGCGCCAGGCTGCGCCAGGCAAGGCGTGCCTTTTCAGTTGCGCCGGCCGATGCCGTCAGAAGGATGCCGATCCACGCCAGGGGTTCGAGGAGCTCGCCCCAGGTCCAGGTGTCGAGCATGACGAAGCGGGCGCGACGGCGTACTTCCGCCAGCCACTCCGCATCCATCTCAGGCAACAGAAACGCGGCAATCGTGGCAATTACGACGCATGAAAGTATGGTGCGTGCGGCGGGTCGCACCAACCAGGCCGCGAGGAAGATGACTCCCGGCAGGGCGATGATCGGATGGCAAAGAAGCGCCAGCACCGTCATCACTATGGCCAGATTACGACGGCCCGCGAGTGTTGCGGCGACAGCAGCAAGGACCAGCGGCTCAGCCCAACTGCGCGCGGTGAGGAAGCTCTCGGCATAGCGCAGGATGTCGTGCGCCGCTTCTGCTTGCGAGCCGTAATGGCCGGGCAGGGCGAATACCAGAGCGAGGCCGACCCAGAAGGCCGACCCCGAAAGCCATTGGCGCGCCATGGCGGCGGCCGCCGCTGCCCAGGCCAGCTGTGCCGCCACCAATCCCGCGAGCGCCGCGCCGGACAAGCCCAGCACCGCGATCAGTTGCCCATACACCCGGCTGAACAGGCTGTAGTCATCCTGCGAGCCGAGGGCAAAAAAAATGTCGCGTGCAAAGGCCGCGGGTGCATTGTTTGCCAGCGCCTGCACCGCATAGAACAGGCCATCGTGCTGGATGCCGAAGTAACGATGGGCGAATAGCCAGATTGCTGCCAGGCCGAGGATGGCCGTTGCGTTGTAGAACGAGGGTGACATCCGTGGCACCAGAAAAAAAGCCCGCCGAAGCGGGCTTTCAAATCCTACTTGAAACCTTAGAGCGACATACACATGGTGTAGGAAGTGGCGTCGTCTATGGCCGAGCTTGCTACTGCAGCGGCAGCAGTAACAGTAGCATTCAGTGCGGTGATATTGGCGATGGCGCGGAGCGAACCCGTTGCCGTATTGCCGTCATCCATGGTCACGTCGAGTTGCTTTGCGTACTTGCCAAGTATGCTGGTCGAACAAACGATGTAGGTGCCAGACATGCCTGTTACCGGAGTATTGGCGCCGCTAGTGATGCCAATAAAGCCGCCGTCGGCGTTCTTGGGCAGGAAGTCCAGCACTCCAGCCGCTGCCGGGGCAGTAGTTGGGCCGGCAGCCAAACCCGCGAGCCGCACGTGCTGCCAGAAAAGGATCGATTCGTCGGTCTCCGTGGCTGAATTCCACGCACCCTCGATGACACCGTTGCCGCGGGCGCCGGATGCCGGAGTCGTAGCCGCGACGACCGTTACACCGCCAACCGCAGTCCCCAAGTGAGTCGTGGTGACGGCCGAGTCATCACCCGGCAGCGCCTTAAACTTGTCCTGGTAGCCATAGATGAAAAGCGGAATGTTGCGGAAGTCGGTGGCGAAGTTCTTCACCTTGGCGCTGTTGATGAGTTCCTGGCCCTTGAGCACGCCGCCCAGCAGCAGGCCGATGATGACCAGCACGATGGCGATTTCGACCAGGGTAAAGCCGGCTTGTCTGGATTTCATGATCTTCTCCGTATTGGTGTTGTGGTGAGCAAGCTAAAGCAGTTGGCGTGCCAGTTTGTTAATTATATATAAAACAATGTATTACGAAATTTTCTTGCAGTATGAAGGATTGGTATCTGTCGAATATTGGACAGGTTCGTCAGCTATTTGGCAGATGACGTTTGGCAAGCCTCACTAGAATCGCCTTGTCTTCCCCTTATCTCGCCTAGCCGGCCCAAGCTCATTGTGGCGCCTTTCCCGCTTTTGGTATCCCTCCCGGCGCGTCTGATTTCCCTGCGTCGCGGCTTGCTGCTGGCGCTGTTTACGGCCTTGTACGTGGTGCTTTGGCAGGGGCCGGACACGCTGTTCGGGCGCACCCTGTTCCTGGTCCACCTTGGCCTGTTCATCCTTTGGCAGCCCTTTGTCCATACCGGTCAGCGCCTGTCACTGTCGTCGCTGCTGGCGGTCCTGGCGGTGGCCCTGCTGGCCGGCATTTACCTCAAGGGCTGGATGATCACGCTGTGGATCATGATGCTGGCGGGCGTTGTCGGCGGCAAGGTCTTGCTCTATGACGCCCGCGCGGCGCGCCTGTTTTATCTGCTTGCCCTGGCCTTTCTGGTGCTTGCATTGACACTGCTTGCGGCGCCCCTGGCGGTGTCGCAGGCCAAGCCGCCCGTCGAAATCGTCTGGCTGGGCCACGTCAGCCTGGTGTTCCTGCTGGTGGTGATGGCCCTGTTGCCGCTGGGTCAGGAAGTCGATAGCGTCCGCGAGGTGGTCGATTTCGTCTATAGCATGTTCATTTTCCTGCTATTGACGGTGTTGATGCTGGGCAGTCTGGCGGCGATGCTGCTGCTGGGCAGCGGCTACGTCGAAGCCTTGCTGCAAACCCTGCTGGTGACGGGCGTGGTGTTGATGCTGCTGGGGCTGGCGGTGAATCCGCGTTCCGGTTTTGCGGGAATCGGCAGCCTGATCTCGCGCTACCTGATGTCGATCGGCCTGCCGGTCGAACAATGGTTGCAGGCCTTGTCCAACCTGGCCCTGGCAGAGGAAGATCCTCACGCGTTCCTCGAAAAGGCCAGCGTGGAAATCGCGCAACGCCTGCCCTGGGTCAAGGGCGGCGAATGGATCGCGGGCGGCAGTCGCGGCAGTTTCGGAGTGTCCAGCGGGCGCCGCTGGGAATTCAGCCATGGCGGCCTGGTCCTGGTGTTGTTCACCCAGCATGCACCGTCGCCCACCCTGATCTGGCATTACAACCTGCTGGCCCAGTTGCTGGCGCAGTTCCATGCCGACAAGCTGCGGGCGCAGGCGCTCAGGCAACTTTCCTACATGCGGGCGATCCACGAGACCGGAGCGCGCTTGACGCACGACGTGAAGAACCTGCTGCAATCGCTCAACGCGCTTTGTTCCGCCGGCATCGAGCCCGGCGCCGAGGCCTCGCCGGAATACCAGTCCCTGCTGCGCCGTCAGCTGCCCGCAATTACCGATCGCCTTGCCGAAACGCTGGCCAAGCTCAATGCGCCGCAAGGCGGCTCGGTGCTGCGTCGGGTCGAGGCGCGCGAATGGTGGCGCGAGCAGATTCAGCGCCTGGCCGCGCTGGACTGGGTTGAACTTCGCAGCGAAGGCGAACTGGATGGCGAACTGCCCATGGAGGTCTATTCCGGCGTGCTCGACAACCTGGTGCGCAATGCCGCCGAAAAGCACTTGCGCGAACCGGGCCTCAAGCTGGTGCTGCGTCTTGGGCAGTCGCCCGACGGTTTCGAACTGACGGCGACCGACGATGGCTCGGCCATCGCGGTTGCCATCGCGGCCGCCTTGTTCATTGGCCCGGTGTCGTCGGAAAGCGGTTATGGCATTGGTCTTTACCAGGCCGCCCGCCATGCCGAGACCGCCGGCTATTGCCTGGAACTTGCCGAGAATCGGGACGGTTGCGTTAGCTTCCGTCTGGCGACGAGGCCGCCGTCGCCAGAGTGATTTGTCAGGAAAGCGCTGCCGGGCCGATCTGCTCCCCGGTTTGGGGCTCGCTGCCCTTGCGGCCAATCAGTCGATACACCGTCATGTTGCCCTTGCCCTTGAGGTAGATCGTCTGCGGCTCGTGGAAGTCGAAGTTGGCCGCCAGCCGATGGTAGGTCATGGTGTCGCACTGGATCATGCCCGGCACGCCTTCGGAGGTAATGCGGCTGGCGATATTGACGGTATCGCCCCACAGGTCGTAGATGAATTTCTTTTTCCCCAGCACACCGGCCACGATGGGTCCGGTGCCGATGCCGATGCGGACTTCGAGGTGGGATGCGTTGATCGAAAAATCCCGCCGCAACAGGTCGCGCATGGCGATCGCCATGTCGGCGACGGCGGCGGAGTAGTCGGAAAGGTCCTCGTTGAGGCCGCCGGCAACCATGTAGGCGTCACCGATGGTCTTGATTTTTTCCAGGCCATAGTCTTCCGCCAGTTCGTCGAATGCGGAAAAAATCCGGTTCAGCATGGCAAAGACCTGGGAGGGCGACATGTTGGCCGCGACCTGGGTGAAGTTGACGATGTCGGCAAACATCACCGTGACGTCGGCAAAGCCGTCGGCGATGGTTTTGTCCGAGGCGCGCAGGCGGTCGGCGATCGGTTCCGGCAGGATGTTCAGGAGCAGCTTCTCGGAGCGTTCCTGTTCGATCTTGATCTGTTGGTGGGCAACTTCCAGGCTCTTGTGCATCTTGCGGTTCATGCCGATGGAAAGCCGCAGCAGCATGAAGATGATGACCGAGAAGGCGATGAAGTTGATGGCGAAGAAAACGATGGTGGTGCGCGTCGGCACGACGGGCTTGGGGGTGAAGATCGGGTCGGCCAGATACCAGTCGGCGAGTCCCGAGATTGCGGTGAGGATCACCCAGGCGGCAAACCAGCCGACGGACTGCCTTACGCCGATGCAGAGGATGGCGCCGATCGGGGCGAGCAGTGCCCAGAGCAGCACGCCGCTGCTGGAAATGATGTCGCTGCTCCATTGCGCGACAAACGGCAGGAACAGGAACAGCCCGAGCTGGCTGACGCGGAAATAGTCGAAATTTCGCGTGCGCAGGTAGACCAGCATGTTGCCCGCCAGCAGCAGCTGGAAGACCAGCGGCATGGTGGCGGAAAATACCGGCCCCAATGTCCAGTAGATCGCCACCCACAGCACGATGGCCACGCTGGCAAGGCCGGTCGCCAGCATCAACAGCGATTTGTTGAGCTTGACCTCCTCGCTGTCATGCGCTTCTATGCCGGCATTGCGCAGCCTGGCCATGAAGCTGTCGCCGGGTCTTGGGGATTCGAGCTTGCTCATCGGACGATTCTGCGCCAAGGCGCCGGTAGCCAATTGAATTGCATTGGCGAAGTGTCGCGGAATCCCCTTCAATGGTCAAGAATCATGGGCATCGAATCATGGGCATCGATGGCGCGTGGCGGGTCGCCGGCCAGGTGCCACGGTGCCCGGCAGGATAGAGGGGCCGCGCCTGCCTTGCCCGCTTGGGAGAATTGGTGTTCAATGCGGCCCTTATGGCCGAAGCAAAGAAATACGAGATCAAGGTGGGGGTCACGACGCAATACGTCGCGGAGCAGTCCGATCCGGCGATCAACCGGCATGTGTTCTCCTACACCATCGAAATCCGGAATACCGGCAATGTCAGCGCACAGTTGATTTCCCGTCACTGGATCATTACCGACGCCGAAGGTCAGAAACAGGAAGTACGCGGACTTGGCGTGGTCGGGCATCAACCTTTGCTGGCGCCTGGGCAGAGCTTCGAGTACACCAGCGGCTGCCAGTTGGCCACGCCGGTTGGCACCATGAAAGGCAGTTACCAGATGACGGCCGAGGATGGCACGCAGTTCGAGGCTGCCATTGCCGAGTTCGTCTTGTCCATGCCGCGCATCCTGCATTAAGCCTCGCTGCACACGTGGTGTTCATACTTGACCGGCCCCGTTGGCTGCCGCTAGAATATCTCGACTTTTTTACTCAACTATTTTGGGTGTCCCATGGATATCAAGCAAAAAATCCACGAAACAGTTACCGGCAATCCCGTGGTGCTGTACATGAAAGGCAGCAAGCAATTTCCGCAATGCGGCTTTTCGGCGCGTGCGGTGCAGATTCTTCAGGCCTGCGGTGTGAAGGATTTTCTCACTGTTGACGTGCTTGCCGACCCGGATGTGCGCCAGGGAATCAAGGACTACGCGAACTGGCCGACGATTCCGCAACTCTATGTGAATGGCGAATTCGTTGGCGGCAGCGACATCATGACCGAGATGTACCAGGCGGGCGAACTCCAGAAGCAGCTCGAATCGCTCAAGACTGCCTAACGACGCAAATCGCCCAGCACTGCCTCGATCATGCGTCCGGCCTGGCCGAGGTAGGCGGCGCCAAAAAGGTTGTAGTGATTGAGGATGTGGTACAGGTTGTATAGCGGCTTACGCCGCTCATAGTCGCGGTCCAGTCCCCAATCTTCACGGTAGGCGGCGAAAAAGCTGGTGGGAAAACCGCCGAACAACTCGGCCATGGCGATGTCGGCCTCGCGATCTCCCCGGTAGCACGCCGGGTCGAAAATCACGGGCTCGCCATCGGCGAGCTGACCGACGTTGCCTGCCCACAGGTCGCCGTGCAGCAGGCTGGCCTGTGGCCGGTAGTCGAGAAACAAACCGCTTAGCCGCTCGACGATGGCCAAACCCCTGGCGTGCAGCCCCTTGTCCAGACCTCGGGCCACTGCCAGGTCGAGCTGTGGGCGCAGGCGGTACATGCCGAAGAAATACGCCCAGTCCCGATGCGGCGTATTGATCTGCGGCGTCGCGCCGATGAAGTTGTCCTCATGCCAGCCGCAGGATTCGCCTTGGCAACGATGCAATTGCGCAAGTTTTCGGCCGAGGATCGATCCCGCTGCGTGGTTCAGGGGTTGAAGGTCAAGCCACTCCAGCAGAATGAAGGCGCAGTCGTCCGCGGCGCCGCAAGCGATTACGGTGGGCGTGCGGATGGCGGCGGCCGCTGCCAGTGCGCCGAGCCCTCCGGCTTCGGCGGCGAACATTCGAGCTGCTTTTTCCTTGCCGGTCTTGAGGAAGTATCGTTGTGGCCCGTCCTCGATTTGCCATGCGGAGTGGATTGATCCGCCATGGACGGGACGGATCCGTGCTTTTGAGACGTCCTTCCCGATGGTCGCGCCGATGAGCTTGGCGACGATGGGCCAATCCGGCGTCACAGGGAGGCGATGCGCGCGTTGGCGTAGGCCAGACGGCCGGCGATGACGGAGAGGAATCCCTGATAGAAATGCATGCGGCAGGCATCCGATGCATGTTGCAGCGCCCGCGCCGGAATGGTGACCACGCGAGCCGAGGTTCGTGCCACCACATCGGCGCCACGACTGTGCTCGCCGCGCCGGATGATGGCCATTTCGCCAAAACATTCGCCTGCCGTGAGCAGCCCCAGCGGATGGTTGTTCTTCGATACCGTCAGCTCGCCGTCGATGAGGAAGGCAAAAAAGTCGCCGCGTTCGCCATCGCGCATGATCATGGTTCCCGCCGCAACCTCGTCCCAGCGCGAGAAGCGCACGACCTCCCAGAGGTCGACATCCGAGAACTCCCCGAAGAAGGGCAAGGCGCGCAAGGACTCGAACTTCTCGCTGTCCGGAAACCCCTGCCGGTCCGCCGAGAGTTGCTTGTTGCGAAACGACTGGGCGAGATCGTGGGAAAACTCTTCCCAACTCTGGTAGCGCGCCTGGACTTCCTTCTGCATCGCACGCGCCACCACCGCTTCGAGACTGGCCGGGAGATCGCTGCGAAAGGTCGAGGGCGGTGGCGGGTCGGTATTGCAAATCTGGTAGATCATGCCGTAGTTGGACGTCGACTGGAACGGCAGCCGCCCGCTGAGCAACTGGTACATCACCACGCCAAGGGAATAGATGTCGGTCTGGTGATCGAGCGGATGATCGCGCACCTGCTGCGGCGACATGTAGGCCGGCGAGCCGACCCCCGAAACCTGGGTACGCGTCTGATCGGCGCCCGTCATCATCGCCGCGCCGAAATCGGAAATCTTGATGTCGCCGCCGACATGGTCGGGGCTGTCCGCCGGATTGGCCAGCAGAATGTTGGCCGGCTTGATGTCGCGATGGGTGATCCCGGCGCGAAAGGCGTAATCCAGCGCCCGCGTGCATTTGAAAATCATCTCCACCAGGCGGTCGACGGGGAGCAGCGTGCTGGGCGAGCAGAATGGCTCCAGCGTGCCGCCCTTGACGTACTCCATGACGATGTAGCTCTGGTCCTCGCCCAGCACCGCATCGAAAATCTGTACGATGTGGGGATGGTTGAGCTTGCCGGCGAGCGAGGCTTCGGTCATCAGCAAGTTGCGATACAGCTTGCCCCGTTCCTTGTCGCGCAGAACCTCGGGAAAGATGGCCTTGACCGCAACCTCGCGCTTGGCGAAGGGGTCGTAGCCGAGATAGACGATGGAGGTCGCGCCCTCGCCGAGTCTGGATCGGATTTCGTACTTGCCGATGCGCTCCGGCGTCGCCATCGTTCAGAGCCGTTTCCTGGCCCGGGCGATGGCAGCGCGTACCTGTGCCGGAGCCGTGCCGCCGACATGGTTGCGGGCGCCAAGCGAGCCGGTGACGGTAAGCACGGAAAACACGTCGTCGTCGATCAGCGGCGAGAATTCGCGCAATTCCGCCAGGGCAAGATCGGGCAGGTCGCAAGCCTTGGCCTCGCAGCGGCGCACGGCACGCGCAACCGCTTCGTGGGCGTCCCGGAAGGGCAGGCCCTTCTTGACCAGATAGTCGGCCAGGTCGGTGGCAGTGGCATAGCCCTGGCGCAAGGCGGCCGACATGGCATCGGCCTTGACGCAGATTCCCGGGACCAGGTCGGCAAAGATGCGCAAGGTATCGACCAGCGTATCGGCGGTATCGAACAGGGGTTCCTTGTCTTCCTGATTGTCCTTGTTGTAAGCCAGCGGCTGGCCCTTCATCAATGTCAGCAGTCCCATCAGATGGCCGAATACACGCCCGGTTTTGCCGCGCGCCAGTTCGGGAACATCGGGATTTTTTTTCTGCGGCATGATCGAGGAGCCGGTGCAGAAGCGATCGGCAAGGTCGATGAAGCCCACTCGTGGGCTCATCCAGAGAATCAGCTCTTCGGAAAAGCGCGACACATGCGTCATGACCAGCGAGGCCGCGGCACAGAACTCGATGGCGAAATCCCGGTCCGAAACGGCATCGAGCGAATTCTCGCAAACGCCGTCGAATCCAAGCTCCCGGGCCACGAATTCGCGGTCGATGGGAAAAGTGGTTCCCGCCAGCGCCGCCGCGCCCAAGGGAAGCCGATTGGCGCGCCGGCGGCAATCGGCAAAGCGACTGCGGTCGCGCCCCAGCATTTCGACATAGGCCAGCAGATGGTGACCGAAAGTGACAGGCTGGGCTACCTGCAGATGGGTAAAGCCCGGCATGGGCGTTTCCGCGTGTGTTTCGGCCAGGTCCAGCAGCGCCGCCTGAAGCTTTTGCAACAGTTGGTCAATACCGTCCATCGTGTCGCGCAGCCAGAGGCGGATGTCGGTCGCCACCTGGTCGTTGCGCGAACGTCCGGTATGCAGACGCTTGCCCGAGTCGCCAACCAGTACGGTAAGGCGCTTTTCGATGTTGAGGTGTACGTCCTCGTCATCGAGGTTCCAATTGAACCTGCCGGCCTCGATTTCTTCCGATATGGCGGCCATGCCATGCTCGATTGCGGCCAGATCGGCGCCGGAAATGATGTTCTGGCGGGCGAGCATGCGCGCGTGGGCCAGTGAGCCGCGTATGTCCTGCCGCCACATTCGCTGGTCGAAGAACACTGACGCGGTGTAGCGCTTCACCAGATCGGAAACCGGTTCGGAAAAGCGTCCGGACCAGGCGGACGGAGGCTCGTTAGTAGTCATTGGAGTGCAGGATGCTCATGAAGTCGGAATGTGATGCAGGTGCGACAAGGCAAGTGCCGTGATTGGTGAAATGGTAAAAGCACTGGAAAATCAATGCTGATCAGCATGGGTGTGAGGCTCCCAGTATACGGGAAATCCAATTTGGGGCCGCCAGCAGCGGGTCGGCGGAATCCGATCGGGAATGGATGAGCCGGCGCCGGATTGCCATGGTCATAATCGATCCATGGTTTCATTACTGGCAACGCGTTGACGACCTCCGGCTCGCCGCCTAACATCGCGCCTTTCGCCCAGCGAAGCTTGATGCCGTGAATATCGCCAGCCTCTATGCCCCGATTGCCGCCGACATGAACGCCGTGGATGAGGTCGTTCGTGCCCGGTTGCATTCGGAGGTGGTGCTGGTGCGGCAAGTCGCGGAATACATCATTTCCGCGGGTGGCAAGCGCATGCGGCCGGCGCTGGTACTCCTCTCCGCGGGAGCCTGCGGCTATTCCGGTATCCGGCATCACGAACTTGCCGCGGTGGTCGAGTTCATCCATACCGCGACCCTGTTGCATGACGACGTGGTGGACGAATCGTCCCTGCGCCGCGGACGAGATACGGCGAATGCCGTATTCGGCAATCCGGCGAGCGTGTTGGTTGGCGATTTCCTGTATTCCCGCGCCTTCCAGATCATGGTCGGAGTGGGCAGCATGCGCGTGATGCAGGTTCTGGCTGATGCCACCAACATCATTGCGGAAGGCGAGGTTCTGCAGCTGATGAACTGCCGCAACGCGGACATCGAAGTCGATGCCTATTTGCAGGTGATCCGCTACAAGACAGCAAAGCTGTTCGAGGCCGCGGGACGCCTCGGTGCCATCCTTGGCGATGCGGCGCCGGAGGTCGAAGAGGCCCTCGCCTCCTATGGCACCCACATCGGCACGGCATTTCAATTGATCGACGATGTGCTCGATTATTCCGGCCAGGAGGCGGAAACCGGAAAGCATCTCGGCGATGACCTGGCCGAGGGCAAGCCGACGCTGCCGCTGATCCATGTGATACAGAACGGCACGGAGGAGCAGGCGGCATTGGTGCGCGGCGCAATCGAGCAAGCCAGCGGGGAACGCTTTGCCGCGGTACTTGAGGCGGTCCGGTCGAGCGGTGCACTGGATGTGGCACGGCGCCACGGCGAAGCCGAGGCGGCCGTGGCCAAGGCTGCCTTGGCTGCGCTGCCGGATTCAAAGTTCCGCGAAACGCTGCTACAATTAGCGGACTTTGCCGTGCAACGGAGTTTTTGATTGCCGCAATGTTCGCAAGGATGACCCTCCGGGCCGGAAGCATGGGCCTGATCCCGCAACGTCAATCCTTGTTACCAACCTGCCATCGGGGCGTAGCTCAGCCTGGTAGAGTACTGCGTTCGGGACGCAGGAGTCGGAGGTTCGAATCCTCTCGCCCCGACCAGCTACCTGGTTCAGGTCGCTGAGGCCATGGCGAAGTTCCTGCTTTTCCTGGCCGTTGTCGCGGCAATTTATCTGCTGGTAAGGGCTTCCAATCGTCGCGGCAATCCGCCGGGAAAAGCCGGTCCGGATCCGGGAACCGAGGAGATGGCCCGGTGCGCCCTTTGCCAGGTGCATTTTCCCCGTTCCGAGTCGCGTCGTCAGGATGGCAAGGATTTCTGTTGCGACGAACATCGCCGTCTGGGAGCGGGGGATTGAGCGCGGCGGACCCGAGGCAGCCGGATGCGATCGACTCGTTCTGGCGGTCGCTCTGGTTCTTCTCGATCTATCGACTTTCGGTCGCCATCCTGTTCCTCGCCGCGGCACTGATATTCGGCGACACCATCAGCCTGGGCACCCAGGATGCCCACTTGTTCGGTCGCGTCGCGGCGTTCTACCTGCTTGCCGCGGCCGGCTTTCTGGCGAGCCTGCTGTTGCGCCCCCGCTACTTCAACTTTCAGCTTTCGGTACAGGTCGCCGCCGATATCCTGGCCTTGACCGTGATGATGTTTGCCAGCGGCGGTCAGAAGAGCGGCATCGCCGTGTTGCTGCTGGTGGTGGTCGCCGGGGCCGGGCTGGTTGGCCAGGGGCGCATGACCTTGTTTTACGCCGCCCTGGCCTCGGTGGCCATGCTGCTGGAGGAAAGCTGGCGCGCCCTGACCCGCGAGGCCGACCCCGCCGATTTTGTCCGCACCGGCATGATTTGCATCGCCTTCTTCGGCACGGCCATCATCGCGCGGCTTTTGGCGCGGCGGGTGGTGACCAATGAAAACCTTGCCCGCGAGCGAGGTCGTCAGCTCGATGAACAACTGCGTATCAGCGAACGCATTATTCGCGACATGGAGGATGGCGTGCTGGTGGTCGACGCGGGGGGGCATGTTCGTCTGCAGAATCCGCGCGCCGGGGAAATGCTCGATGCCCCGGTCAGGGAAGGCCAGGGCTTGGCCGCGGTGTCGACTTCCTTGTCGGAGCGCTTCTTTCATTGGCAGCAGCAACAGGTCGAGGCGATCGAAATGCTGCGCCGACAGGACCAACACCAGTTACGAGTGCGCTACCTGCCTGCCGCCGAATCCGGCGGGCACTCCCTGATCTATCTGGAGGACATGGAACGGATTCGGGCCCAGGCCCAGCAGATGAAGTTGGCCGCCCTGGGGCGCCTGACCGCCAACATGGCGCATGAAATCCGCAATCCCCTGGCCGCCATCAGCCATGCCGCCGAACTGTTGGCGGAAGAAGCGCGGGATCCCCTGCATCAGCGACTTGCCGGGATCATTCATGACAATACGCAACGCCTGAACCGGCTGGTGACCGAGGTGCTGGAACTGGGGCGGCGCGATCGAGCGCAACCGGAGGTCTTGCGCTGGTCCGGTTTTCTGGCGGGCTTTCTCGACGAGCTTGCCTTGCATGATCCCTCGTCGGCGCGGCGTGTGCGGGTGGGCGAGGGAGACGTCGACCTGCATTTCGACCGGGGACACCTGTATCGCGTACTTTGGAATCTCGTTGCCAATGCCTTGCGCCATGCCAGCGCGGGCGACGGTGCCGTGCGACTCCAGGCCCGATTGTCACCGATCGGCGCGGCGGTCGAGTTGCTGGTGAGCGACGACGGCCCAGGCGTCGAGGAGGCGTCTCGCAGCCAGGTGTTCGAGCCATTCTTCACTACGCATGGCGCCGGCACGGGTCTCGGCCTGTATATTGCGCGCGAACTGTGCGAAGCGAATGGCGCCAGCCTGGAACTGCTGGACGAGGCGCCCGGGGCGCACTTCCGTATTCGGGCCGAGGGCAATCCATGTCGCTGAAATCAGAGAAGCGGCCGCGCCAGCGCGGCGAGGCAACGCATGTGTTGATAGTGGACGATGAGGCGGATATTCGCGAGTTGCTCGACTTGACGCTGGCACGCATGGGCTTGCAGACGGCCTGTGCCGGTTCCCTGGCGGAAGCCCGTGCTTTGCTCGGCGCGCAGCGTTTCCAGCTCTGCCTGACCGACATGCGCTTGCCCGACGGGCTTGGTCTCGATCTTGTGCGGCACATTTCGGATACGGTGCCCGATCTGCCAGTGGCGGTAATCACGGCACATGGCAGCGCGGAGAACGCCGTTTCCGCGCTCAAGGCCGGAGCGTTCGACTACATCGCAAAACCGGTGTCGCTGGATCAGTTGCGCGGGATCGTCAAGTCGGCCCTGGATTTGCCCGGGGCGGAGCCGACTGCCGAATGCGGCGTCGAGACCGGCTTGCTTGGCGATTCGCCGGCGATTTTGCAGGTCCGGGCATTGATCGAGAAGGTCGCCCGCAGCCAGGCGCCGGTACATATCGCCGGCGAGTCCGGTAGCGGCAAGGAGCTTGCCGCCCGCCTGATCCACAATCTCGGAGCGAGACGCGAGAAGCCCTTTGTCGCCGTGAACTGTGGGGCAATTCCCGAGAGCCTGATGGAAAGCGAATTCTTCGGTTACCGCAAGGGGGCGTTTACCGGGGCCAACGACGACAGGGAGGGATTTTTCCAGGCGGCGAATGGCGGCACGCTGTTTCTTGACGAGGTGGCCGAGTTGCCGCTGTCGATGCAGGTGAAATTATTGCGTGCGATCCAGGAAAAAAGGGTAAGGCAGGTCGGGGCAACCAGCGAGGCCGCCGTGGATACGCGCCTGATTTGCGCGACACACCAGGATCTTAAGCAGTTGGTCGAGCAAGGGCGTTTTCGCCAGGACTTGTTTTATCGTCTCAACGTGATCGAACTGCGGATGCCTTCGCTGCGCGAATGCCGGGACGACATTCCGACCCTGGCCCATTACATCGTGGGCCGACTGTCGCGCTCCTCCGGCCGCGCTTCGCCTCCGCTTGCCGCCGATGCGCTTGCCGCTTTGCAAAGCTATACCTTTCCGGGCAATGTCCGCGAGCTGGAAAACGTGCTCGAAAGGGCATTGGCCCTGATGGCCGGCGATCGCATCGAAGCTTCCGACCTGAACCTGGTTCCGGCGCAGCCCGGAGGTGGCGCAAGCGTTTCTTCCGGGTCGCTGCAAGACCTGCTGGACCAGGTCGAGCGTCAGGCGATCCTGGATGCCCTGAGGCAGTCCGACGGCAACCGTACTGCCGCCGCCCGTGTGCTGGGCGTCACCTTTCGCTCCCTGCGCTATCGCATGGCGCGCCTTAATCTCAACGATTGATCACGGTGCCGGCGGTTCGGGACGAAAGGGACGACCAGGGCTGGCTGCCGTTTGTCCGGCGCGTGCCTTCACCCAACTGCGACGCTAGGCCGGCGGGCACGCTGGTCGATCTGATAGTGATTCACGCAATCAGCCTGCCGCCGGATGAATTTGGCGGCCCCGGGATCGTCGAGCTGTTCACCAACCGCCTCGATCCCGAGGCGCACCCGTATTACGCCGCCATCCATGACCTGAGGGTCTCTGCCCACTTTCTTGTGCGTCGCGACGGCGAGCTTGTGCAATTCGTATCCTGCTCCCAGCGAGCCTGGCATGCGGGCGTCTCGTCCTGGCGCGGCTGTGGCGCCTGCAACGATTTCTCGCTCGGCATAGAGCTGGAAGGCTGCGACAGCATGGCCTTCACCGACCCTCAGTACGCGACGTTGAATCGTCTTCTTGAGGAATTGCGCGCACGTCATCCGATCGTCGATGTGGTCGGACACAGTGATGTCGCCCCGGGGCGAAAAACCGATCCTGGCCCCTGCTTCGACTGGACGCGATTGCACGTCAAACCGGCGTGAGTGTCGCGGCGTCGCAACGACTTATTTCGCTCCGGCGAAAGAAAATGCTTGCAGTCGAAAAAATCACCTACTACAATTAGTGCAAGATTGCACGCGACCCACTAGATATAGTAGGTTGTCCAAAAAAACAGAAATGGATCGGAAACCACTGGCTTACCGGTCCCACGGACTGGAAGAAGTAAAAGACAGGAGTTCTGCATGCAGGAGACTTCGGGCAGTCGCAGCTACCTACCGCTTGGTTCCGCCCGCGCTTGCTTCGCAGATTTGCCTCCTTTCCCCATCGCGTATTTCTCGTCTTCCCGAAAGTCGTTGCCGACTCCAGGTGCGGCGTCGGGTTGCCTCCGAAGTTCAGGCATTCGTTTCCCCAAGATATTGCCGATGCCGCTGCGAGCCAGTGGCCACCACAAAATCACGGCCCAGATGATGACATATGATTCTTCGTGCCTTTGTCATCAAGGCCTTCAAAACGAATTGATGGACGGTTAAACGTAAGGAATTCTGCGCTTTCGATGGTATCGGGGCGTTGGATAATCCGTGCTAACCCAGACGGGTTGCAGCAAATGTAGTGGTGGTTCTTTCCTGTTAATTTGTTAAGGAGGTTCAACATGGCTGAAGAAGCTAAAGCCAAGAAGCCGGCCGCAAAGAAGGCAGCGGCCAAGCCCGCCGCTAAGAAAGCTGCGGCTCCGAAGAAGCCTGCTGCCAAGAAGCCGGCGGCGAAGAAGGCTGCACCGAAGAAGGCGGCTGCCAAGCCGGCGGCGAAGAAGGCTGCGCCGAAGAAGGCGGCTGCCAAGCCGGCGGCGAAGAAGGCTGCACCGAAGAAGGCGGCTGCCAAGCCGGCGGCGAAAAAGCCTGCTGCCAAGAAGCCGGCGGCAAAGCCTGCCGCAAAGCCTGCCGCAAAGAAGGCTGCGCCGAAGAAGGCCGCTGCGAAGCCTGCCGCTGCGGCGGCACCTTCGACCGCTGCCGCTCCCGGCATCAAGTCGTCGCTGAACCCGGCTGCTGCCTGGCCGTTCCCCACCGGCTCCCGTCCCTGACGGTAGCTCGATTCCGCATCCAGTCCTTCAGGATTGGATGCGGGGTTGGGTGGATTGCAGACGCGTGTCCTTTTGGCACGCGTTTTCTTTTGGCGGCGGCGCTTGGCGGACCGTGTTTTTGCTCCCGCCTTGGTGCGCCGTCCAAGGCCAGCCTGACTACGCCAGCAGCTTTTCCATTCTGGCCAGGCCCTCGGCAATTTTTTCCTGCGCGACGGTGTAGGCAAAACGCATGTGCGCCTGCGGTGCGTTGCTGCCAAAATCCAGGCCCGGCGTAGCAGCGACTCCTGCCTCCCCGAGCAGGCGCTCGGCCAGTTGCTGACTGTCCGCCGCCAGGAAACTGCAATTGGCATACAGGTAAAACGCACCCCCAGGCATCGCCGCAATCTGGAATCCAAGATCTTCCAGGCCGGGTTGCAGTAGATCCCGGCGCAGGCGAAATTCCAGGCGCCGGGCTTCCAGAATCTCGATGGATTCCGGACAAAAAGCCGCCAGCGCGGCATGCTGGGCTACAGTCGACGGCGCGATATAAAGGTTCTGCGCCAGTTTCTCGATTTCACGTACGCAGGCTTCGGGTGCCACCAGCCAGCCCAGGCGCCAGCCGGTCATGCCGAAGTACTTCGAGAAACTGTTGATGACGAAAACGTCTTCGCCCAGGGCGAGCGCGGTTTCGGCGTCGCAGTCGTAGGTCAGGCCGTGGTAGATCTCGTCGACGATCAGGCTGCCGCCTTTTTGTTTCACCAAGCGGGCGATAGCGGCGAGTTCGCTCGGCTCGATCAGGGTTCCGGTGGGATTGGCCGGCGAGGCGATCATCAGGCCCTTGGTGGCGGATCCCCAACTGCGCGCCACTGCTTCGGCGGTCGGCTGGAAGTTTCCCTCGGCATTCACGGCCAGTGGCAGCGGTCGGCCTTCAAGCAGGCGCACGAAATGCCGGTTGCAGGGGTAGCCCGGATCGGGAAGCAGCCATTCGTCGCCGGGGTTGACCAGTAAGCCGAGAGCCAGCAGCAGCGCGCCCGAGGCGCCGGCGGTAACGACAATGCGCGCCGGCGAAACCTCGATGCCGTGGCGATCCCGGTAATAGCCGCTGATTGCTTCGCGCAGCTGTGGCAGGCCGAGTGCGGCGGTGTAGTGCACATGGCCGCCGCGGAGAAACTCCTGCGCCGCCTGAACGATGGGCTCGGCGGTGGCGAAGTCCGGCTCGCCGACTTCGAAGTGGATGATGGATCGGCCGGCGGCTTCCAGCGCGGCAGCCTTGGCCATCAGTTCCATGACATGAAAGGGCGCGATTTCCCGCATCCGTGCAGCGATATTCATTTCCGCCTCCGAAAAACAACGGCGGCCGCCGTGCGCAGGGCAGGGCGGCCGCCAGTTCGGCGTGTTGCCAGCGCCGACTTTTAATCCACCAGGGTCAGCTCGAACAATTCCTTCTTCAGCGTCAGCGAGCGCGGCAGGCGCGACTTCAGCTTCTCGAACCATTCACCGTGCAGCTTGAGTTCTTCGCGCCAGGCCTCGGTATCGATGGTGGTCAGTTCGTCGAACTGCTCCCGGCTGACTTCGTCGCTGCCGCTCCAGTCGAGATCCTCGAAGCGCGGCATCCAGCCCAGCGCGGTCTGGCGTGCGTCCGCCTTGCCACCGCAGCGGCCGACGATCCACTTCAGCACGCGCATGTTATCGCTGAAGCCGGGCCACATGAAATTGCCCTCGGCGTCCTGGCGGAACCAGTTGACCGTAAAGATGCGCGGTGCGTGCTCGACCTGGTGGCCGATGCGCAGCCAGTGATTGAAGTAATCGCCCATGTGGTAACCGCAGAAGGGCAGCATGGCGAAGGGGTCGCGGCGCACCACGCCCTGGGCGCCAACCGCCGCTGCGGTGGTTTCCGAGCCGAGGGTCGCCGCCATGTAGACGCCGTAGTTCCAGTTGAAGGCCTCGAACACCAGCGGCACGGTGGTCGAACGCCGGCCACCGAAGATGAAGGCCGAGATCGGCACGCCGGCCTGGCTTTCCCAGTCCTTGTCGATCGAGGGGCATTGCGCGGCGGGGGCGGTGAAGCGCGAGTTCGGATGTGCCGCCTTGCGCCCGGTTTCCTTGGCGATCGCCGGCGTCCAGTCCTGGCCCTGCCAGTCGATGCAGTGCGCGGGTGGCTCCTTGCTCATGCCTTCCCACCAGACATCGCCGTCATCGGTCAGGGCCACGTTGGTGAAGATCACGTTTTCCTTCAGCGTCGCCATGGCGTTGAAGTTGGTCTTTTCGCTGGTGCCGGGGGCGACGCCAAAGAATCCGGCTTCGGGGTTGATCGCATACAGACGACCATCCGCGCCGGGCTTGATCCAGGCGATGTCGTCGCCGACCGTGGTGACCTTCCAGCCGCCGAGACTCTGCGGCGGAATCAGCATGGCGAAGTTGGTCTTGCCGCAGGCTGACGGGAAGGCGGCGGCAACGTAGGATTTCTCGCCCTCGGGTGATTCGACGCCGAGGATCAGCATGTGTTCGGCCAGCCAGCCTTCGTCGCGCGCCATGGTCGAGGCGATGCGCAGGGCGAAGCACTTCTTGCCGAGCAGGGCGTTGCCGCCGTAGCCGGAGCCGAAGGACCAGATCTCGCGCGTCTCGGGGAAGTGGCAGATGTACTTGGTCTTGTTGCAGGGCCACTTGACATCTTTCTGCCCGGCCTCCAGCGGATGGCCCACGCTGTGCAGGCAGGGCACGAAAGTGCCATCGCTGCCGAGCTGGTCGAGTACAGCGCGACCCATGCGGGTCATGATGCGCATGTTCACCACGACATAGGGGCTGTCGGACAGTTCGACGCCAATATGGGCGATCGGCGAGCCGATGGGTCCCATCGAGAACGGCACCACGTACATGGTGCGACCGCGCATGCAACCCGAGAACAGGCCGCGCAGGGTTTCCTTCATCTTGTCCGGGTGCTCCCAGTTGTTGTTGGGGCCGGCGTCATCGGCATCCGGCGTGCAGACGAAGGTGCGGTCTTCGACCCGTGCCACGTCGGAAGGATCGGAAAGCACCAGGTAGGAGTTCTTGCGCTTGGCGGGGTTGAGCCGGATCATGCTGCCACTGGCGATCATCTGCTCGCACAGTCGGTCCGATTCTTCCTGCGAGCCGTCGCACCAGGCGACCGCATCGGGTTGGGTGAGCGCCGCCACCTCGGCAACCCAGGCGATCAGCCTGGCGTGCTTGACATGGGTGGGGGCAGGGAATTGTTTGGGCTGGTTCATGACGAAAAAGTCTCCAGGCGGATAGTGAATTTGTCTGGCCGGGCGGTCGATCGAAGGGTGACGATCAACGGGCCTTGTGGCCGTCCGCGACAGCTCGACGGGTAGTCGTTTCGCGAAACTGGCGAGCCGAGAATTATCCCATATTCGACCGCCAGACGCCCGATACGCGTTGTCTGAATGCGTGTACCGACATCTCGCGGAATGCGATTTCCTCATTTTTTAAGGGAATTGCACTGGAAATCGCAGGCTTGCCCGAAAGTCGGCGCCGGCAGCACGGCGCTACAATCAACCGTATATCCCCAACTACAACAATTGGAGCAGAACATGGACGAACGCCTGCGCGCCGCCGCGCTTGAGTACCACCTCCACCCCCAGCCCGGCAAGATCGCGGTGACCCCGACCAAGGCGCTGACCAACCAGGGTGACCTGTCACTCGCCTATTCGCCGGGCGTGGCGGCGGCTTGCGACGAAATCGTGCGCGACCCGGCCACTGCGGCGCTGTACACCTCGCGCGGCAACCTCGTCGCGGTGATCAGCAATGGCACGGCGGTGCTCGGCCTGGGCAACATCGGGCCGCTGGCCGGCAAGCCGGTGATGGAAGGCAAGGGCGTGCTGTTCAAGAAATTCGCCGGCATCGACGTGTTCGACATCGAAGTCGCGGAGAACGACCCCGACAAGCTGGTCGACATCATTGCCTCGCTGGAGCCGACCTTCGGCGGCATCAACCTGGAAGACATCAAGGCGCCGGAATGCTTTTATGTCGAAGCCAAGCTGCGCGAGCGCATGAAGATCCCGGTCTTCCACGACGACCAGCATGGCACGGCGATCATCGCCAGCGCCGCGGTGCTGAACGGCCTGCGCGTGGTAAACAAGGACATCACCAAGGTCAAGCTGGTCTGCTCCGGCGCCGGCGCCGCCGCGATCGCCTGCCTTGATTTGCTGGTGAGCCTGGGCCTCGATCCGAAGAATGTATTTGCGGTCGATAGCAAGGGCGTGATCCATACCGGGCGCGAGAACCTTGATCCCTCCAAGGCGCGCTATGCGCAGAAAACCGATGCGCGCACGCTCGGCGATGCGATGCCCGACGCCGACGTGTTCATGGGCCTGTCCACGGCCGACGTGCTCAAGCCGGAAATGGTCAAGACCATGGCGCGCGACCCGATCATTCTGGCCATGGCCAATCCCGACCCGGAGATCCGTCCCGAGCAGGCCAAGGCGGTACGGCCGGACGCCATCATCGGCACGGGTCGTTCGGACTACCCGAACCAGGTCAACAACGTACTGTGCTTCCCCTTCATGTTCCGTGGCGCGCTCGATGTCGGCGCCACCACCATCAACGAAGCGATGAAGGTTGCCGCGGTGCGCGCGATCGCCGAGCTGGCGCACGCCGAGCAGTCGGAAGTGGTCACCGCCGCCTATGGCACGGAAGATCTGGCGTTTGGTCCTGAATATCTGATCCCCAAGCCCTTCGACCCGCGACTGATCCTCAAGGTGGCTCCCGCGGTGGCCCAGGCGGCGATGGATTCCGGTGTCGCCACGCGGCCGGTCGAGGACATGGAACGTTACCGCGACAAGCTCAACGATTTCGTCTATCACACCGGCCTCTTGATGCGCCCGGTGTTCGCCGCGGCAAAAAAGGCTCCGGCGCGCGTCGTATTTTGCGAAGGTGAGGACGAGCGCGTGCTGCGCGCGGTTCAGGCGGTGGTCGACGAGGGGCTGGCAAAGCCCATATTGATCGGCCGTCCGGAAGTGGTGAGTCAGCGCATCACGCGCTACGGGCTGCGGCTGCGCGCCGACGAGCATTTCGAGCTGGTCAATCCCGATTCCGATCCGCGCTACAAGGAGCTGTGGCAGGACTATTACGAGCTGACCTGCCGCAAGGGCGTCGGCATCGAGTACGCCAAACGCGAAATGCGTCGTCGGACGACGCTGATCGGCGCCATGCTGGTGCGCCACAACTACGCGGACGGCATGCTGTGCGGCACCTTCGGCAAGCATTCTCAGCACCTGCGCTATGTTGCCGACGTGATCGGCCGCAAGCCGGGGATCGAGCATTTCTACGCCATGAACATGCTGGTGCTGCCCAAACGCACGCTGTTCATCGGCGACACGTATATCAATTACGACCCGAGCGCCGAGCAACTGGCGGAGCTGACACGCCTCGGCGCCGAGGAAGTGCGCCGCTTCGGCCTTACGCCGCGCGCCGCGCTGCTCTCGCATTCGAATTTCGGTGCCGAGGACACGCCAACCGCGATCAAGATGCGGCGCGCGCTGGAAATCCTGCGCCAGACCGCACCCGATCTGGAAGCCGATGGCGAGATGCATGGCGACACGGCGCTCTCGGCCGAGATTCGCCGCCAGGTCTTCCCCAATTCGACCCTTACGGGCCAGGCCAACCTGCTGATCATGCCCACGCTGGATGCCGCCAACATTGCCTTCAACCTGCTCAAGACCTCGGCTGGGGACGGCCTCACCGTCGGTCCGATGCTGCTCGGCGCGGCGCGTCCGGTGCATATCCTGACGCCGACGGCGACGGTGCGGCGCATCGTCAATGTCACCGCGCTGTTGTCGGTGGAAGCAGAACAGCAGGCCAGGGCCGCACTCTGATGACGGCTCCCGCCATGCCCGGCCTGCCCTGCGCCTGAGCGCTGCCATCCCATGAGCAGCGCGCGTACCGCCCTGATCCTGACCGGGGGCGGTGCGCGGGCCGGCTATCAGGCCGGCGTGCTCAAGGCGATCCGCGAAATCCTGCCTCCGGGCAGCGCCAATCCCTTTCCCATCCTCTGCGGCACCTCGGCCGGCGCAATCAACGCCGCTTCGCTGGCGGTCTGGGCCGAGGATTTCGACGCCGCGGTGGCCAATCTCCTGCAGGTCTGGGATAACTTCAGCGCCCATCAAGTGTATCGGGCCGACCCTTCGGGAATTGGCATCGCCGGTGCGCGCTGGCTGGCGACACTGGCCATCGGCTGGATCACGCGCCGCGCGCCGCGATCGCTGCTCGACAATTCCCCCTTGCGGCGCTTGTTGCAGGCCGGCCTCGACTTCGACCGCATCGGGCGCGCGATCGACAATGGCGCCTTGCATTCGCTGAGCATCACCTGTTCCGGCTATTCCTCGGGCCAGAGCGTAAGCTTTTTTCAGGGCCGCGCCGGCCTCGATGCCTGGCGCCGCAGCCAGCGCGTCGGCGTGCCGGCGCGGATCACGCTCGACCATCTGATGGCGTCGAGCGCGATCCCCTTCATTTTCCCCGCCGTGCATATCCATCGCGAGTGGTTCGGCGACGGCTCGATGCGCCAGGTCGCGCCGGTATCCCCGGCGATCCACCTCGGCGCCGATCGCATCCTGGTGATTGGCGCCGGGCGCATGTCGGAAGAAAACCTGCGTCCGGCAGGCAGCGTCTATCCTTCGCTGGCACAGATCGCCGGCCATGCCTTGTCGAGCATCTTTCTCGACAGCATGTCGGTCGATCTGGAGCGCATGAGCCGCATCAACCGCACCCTGGCGCTGATACCCCCGCAGGTGCGTTCCCGAAACGAGCTTGCGCTGCGGCCGATCGAAGTACTGGTGATCGCGCCCTCGCAGCGCCTCGACCATCTTGCCGCGCGCCATGCCAACGCCCTGCCGTGGCCGGTGCGGACGCTTCTGCGCGGCGTCGGCGCGATGAATCCGAACGGCGGCGCATTGACCAGCTACTTGTTGTTCGAACGCGATTACACCCGTGCCCTGATCGACTTGGGTCATGCCGATACCATGGCGCGAAGCGAAGAAGTGCGGAGCTTTCTTGGCGTAAATTAAACCTCTTGCTCAAGGTTTGATTGCAAGTTGCTTATTCATATGGCGAAGTCGGCGGATAACCACTTGCGGATCAGGTTTGCTCTGCTAGAATCGAGCGATCAACGGATGGGCCTGCCCATGAAAAATCTGCTCATGATCCTGCTGGCTGGGGCTGTGTTCGGGGTTGGCGCGATGCCGACGGATGCGCTGGCGGCAACAAAAAAGAAATCCGTCACTCCCAAGAAGCACACGCCACCGCGCGCCAAGGTGCCACCCAAGGCCAGGGCCGCGCAGCACGGCGCGACCATGGACGATGCCCACCAGCTCGCCCTGCAATCCTCGGCGGTGCTGGTACAGGATCAGGCCACGGGTACCGTCCTGCTGGAAAAGAACCCCAACGCGGTATTGCCGATCGCATCGATCACCAAGCTGATGACCGCCATGGTCGCGCTCGATGCGCGGCCCGACTTGAACGAAACCCTGACCATCAGCGACGAGGATGTCGATAACCTGAAGGGCACCCGCTCACGGCTCAAGGTCGGCACTCAGCTTTCGCGCGAGGAGATGTTGCGTCTGGCGCTGATGTCATCCGAGAATCGCGCCGCCGCGGCCTTGTCGCGCCACTACCCAGGAGGGCGCGATGCCTTCATCGCGGCGATGAACCAGAAATCCCAGGCCCTGGGCCTCAGCGATACGCGCTTCCAGGACCCGACCGGGCTCACCGCGGCCAATGTCTCCAGTCCGCGCGATCTCGCCAAAATGGTCGATGCGGCGCATCGCTATCCGCTGATCCGCGAATTCTCCACCACCTCGGAAGGCGAGTTCAGCATCGCCGGTCGCGCCCAGCAGTTCCGCAACACCAATACCCTGGTCAAGAGCCCGACCTGGGAAATCGGCCTCTCCAAGACCGGCTACATCAGCGAAGCCGGCAAGTGCCTGGTGATGCAGGCCTGGCTCAACAACAAGCCGACCATCATCGTGCTGCTCGATTCCTGGGGCAAGATGACCCGCATCGGCGATGCCAATCGCATCAAGCGCTGGGTCGAGAGCGCGTCCCTGGGACGGCCGGCGGCCGGCTGAGGCCGCGGGCGCCGGCGGCTGCTAAAATCGCCGGCCGAAACGCGCGGCAAGGCGCCGCGTGCCGCTGAAAGGGCCGTCGCGAGAGGCCCGCCGACAGTCCAACCGATGGGGCCGCCCGTGAATCCAGCCACCGCTTTCCCGCCGCCAAAACGCATTGTCATCGCCACGCGTGAATCGCGCCTGGCCCTCTGGCAGGCCGAACATGTGCGCGACCTGCTGCGCGCGCTCTACCCGGCGTGCAGCGTCGAACTGCTGGGCATGACCACCCGCGGCGACCAGATCCTCGACCGGCCGCTGGCCAAGGTCGGCGGCAAGGGCCTGTTCGTCAAGGAACTGGAAACCGCCCTGCTTGATGGCTCGGCCGACCTGGCGGTGCATTCGATGAAGGACGTGCCGATGCAGATGGAGCCGGAGTTCGCCCTGGTCGCGATCGGGCCGCGTGAAGTTCCGCTCGATGCCTTTGTTTCTTCCAAATACGCCAGCCTCGACGAGCTGCCGCCGGGCGCGGTGGTCGGCACCTCCAGCCTGCGCCGCGAAGCCCAGTTGCATGCGCGCTACCCCTATCTGGCGGTGACGCCGCTGCGCGGCAACCTCGATACGCGCCTGCGCAAGCTGGACGAAGGCCAGTTCGATGCCATCATCCTTGCCGCCGCCGGGCTCAAGCGCCTTGGCCTCGGCGCGCGCATCCGTTCCGTGTTGCCCGCCGCCGATTCCTTGCCCGCCGCGGGGCAGGGTGCGCTGGGCATCGAGGCCCTGAGCTCGCGGCCCGAGGTCGCGGCCTGGGTCGCTCCGCTCAATGATCCGACCACCGCCGCCTGCGTGCGTGCCGAACGTGCCGTCTCACGCGCACTGGCCGGCAGTTGCGAAGTTCCGCTGGGCGCCTATGCCGAGATGCAGGGCGGCCAGGTCTTCCTGCGCGGCTTCGTCGCCTCTCCTGATGGCACCCGTATGGCGCATGCCGAGTTGACCGGCGGCAGCGCCGATCCGGAGGCGCTCGGCCTGCAGCTCGCGGAAGAATTGCGGCGCCAGGGCGCAAGCGAGATCCTGGCGGCCCTCGGCTCCTGAGCGTGGGTCTCGCCGGGCGCCATGTCGTGGTGACCCGCCCGGCCGGGCAGGCCGCTCACTTTGCCACCGCGCTGAGCGAGGCCGGCGCGATTCCCGTGCTCTTTCCGGTGCTCGAAATCAGCGACGTCGAAGATCCTTCTTCGCTGCTCGATGCGGCGATCCGGCTCGATGGCTTCGACCTCGCCGTTTTCGTCAGCCCGAATGCGATCCAGAAAGCGCTGGCGGTGATCCTGGCGCGTCGGAGCTGGCCGGCAGGCCTGCGCGTGGCCACCATGGGCAAGAGCAGCGAGCGCGAACTGGCCCGCCACGGCATTGTCGATGTCATAGCACCGGCGCAGCGCTTCGATTCCGAGGCGCTGCTGGAACTTCCCGAGCTGATGGACATGGCGGGCAGGCGTGTGATCATTTTTCGCGGCGACGGCGGCCGCGAACTCCTTGGCGATACCTTGAAGGCGCGCGGGGCAAGCGTCGAATACCTGAGCTGCTATCGGCGCGGGCGACCGCGCATCGACCCGGCGCCCCTGCTCAAGCTCTGGGAACAAGGCCGACTCGACGCGGTTACGCTGACCAGCAGCGAGGGCTTGCGCAATTTCCACGACATGATCGGACGCCTCGGCCAGGCCTGGCTGAAAAAGACGCCCGCCTTCGTGCCGCATGCGCGCATCGCCGAACAGGCGCAGGTACTGGGCCTGGGTCGAGTGATTCCCACTGGCCCCGGCGATGACGGCTTGATGGCCGGTCTCGTGCAATACTTCGCATCCCATGGAAGCTCCACAGCAAACTGAAACCACGCCGCAGGCAGCCGGCTGGCGCGAGGCCCTGCGCCGGCCCACGACGCGTGTCGCCCTCGTCGCGCTGGCGGTCATCGTCGTCCAGTGGGTCGATACGCGCATGCAGGTGTCCGGCCTGCAGCACGAAGTCGCGCGCCGCTCCGCCGATGTAGACGCGACGGCCAAGGCGGGGCGTGCGCAGCTGCAACAGATGCAGGAAGCGCTTGCCGCGCAGCAGGCCAAGGTCGGCGTGCTGGAGGCGCGGCTGGCTGAAACCCAGAGCCAGGCCGTGGCCCTCGAGGCCATGTACCAGGAGCTGTCGAGCAGTCGCGACGAGCGCCTGCTGGCCGAGGTCGAGCAGGCAGTTGTCATTGCCATGCAGCAGTTGCAGTTCTCCGGCAATGTCGAGGCGGCGTTGATCGCGCTGCAGGGCGCCGAGGCGCGCCTCGGCCGCTCCGTGCAGCCGCAGTTCCTGCCGGCGCGCAAGCTGATCGCGCGCGACATCGAGCGGCTCAAGGGCATTCCCGGCGCCAACATCAGCGGCCTCTCGCTCAAGATCGAAAGCGTGGTGGCCGCCGTCGATGGCCTGCCGCTGGCGTTCGAGCAACGGCCGACGGCGTCAGCAAAGCGGCCGGCAGCGGCGCCGAAGCCGTCAAGCACCGATTTCTGGCGTGAGCTGGGCGCCGACCTCTGGCGCGAGTTCCGCCAGCTGGTACGCGTCGAGCGCATCGAGCACGGCGATCCGGCCCTGCTGGCGCCGCAGCAAAGCTATTTCCTGCGCGAGAACCTCAAGCTGCGCCTGCTCAACGCGCGGCTGGCGCTGCTGCAACGCGACGGCCGGGTGTTCCGCGAGGAAATCCGCCAGTCGCGCGAGCATCTCGATCGCTATTTCGACAACCGCGCCAAGCCGGTGCTGGCCGCGCAGGCCACCTTGAGCACCCTGGCCACGACCGATGTCAGCTTCGATCTGCCGGGCATGACGGAAACGCTCAACGCCCTGCGCAATCTCAAGCTGGCGCGCGAACGTCGCGGCAGCGGCGGCAAGTAAGCCAGCATGCGCGCGGTGTTCTGGTTGCTGCTGTTGGCCGCGCTGGCCGTCGGTCTGGCGCTGGCGGCGCGCTACAACGAAGGCTATGTGCTGCTGGTGCTGCCGCCCTGGCGCGCCGAGGTTTCGCTGAACCTGTTCCTGCTGCTGAGCGCCGCCGGCTTCTTTGTCATTTACCTGCTGGCGCGCGCTGTCGGCCATACGCTCTCCCTGCCCCGCGCGGTGGCCGAATTCCGGCGGCGTCGCCAGCAGGACAAGGCCTCGCAGGCGCTGCGCGACGCCTGGCGCCTGTTGCAGGAAGGACGCTACGGCCATGCCTTGCGCGCCGCCGAAAAGGTTCCCGCCGATGATCCCTCCGCCGGCATCCTGGCACTGGCCGGCTGGAAGGCGGCCCATGCCATGCGCGACACCGCGCGCCGCGGGGAGTGGGCGGCCCGGCTGCGTGGTGCGGGCGAGCCGAAGCTCGAAGCCGCCAGGCTGATGACCGAAGCCGAGTTTGCCCTCGATGACAGGCGTTTCGAGGACGCACGCATCGCCCTCAACCAGTTTGCCGCGCGCGAGGGGCGTCACATCGCCGCCCTGCGCCTTTCCCTGCGTACCGAGCAGGGCCTGGACAACTGGCGTGAAGTGGCGCGCCTGGTGCGCCAACTGGAAAAACACCAGGCGCTTACCGTCGAGCAGGCGGCGCCGATTCGCGCCCGTGCGCTGCGCGAAGCCTTGCGCGGCCTGCGCGACGATGTCACCGGCTTGATGCGCTATTGGGGTGAACTCGACGAGGCCGATCGCGTGCACCCGGCACTGGCGCTGGAAACAGCGCGCGCACTGAAGGCAGCGGGCGATTGTCGCGAGGCGCAGCGCGTGATCGAAGACGCGCTGGAAGAGAACTGGGATGCCGCGCTGGTGCTGGCCTACGGCGACTGCGGCAAACCCGGCGAGCCCGCGGGCGACGTGCTGGGGCGCATTGCCCGCGCCGAAAAATGGTTGCAGCGCCTGCCGCGCGACGGCGAACTACTGCTCACGCTGGGCCGCCTGTGCCGCCAGCAGCAGCTGTGGGGCAAGGCGCGCAGCTATCTGGAAGCGGCGCTGGCCATCGCGCCTTCGCGCGCCGCGCACGTCGAACTGGCGCAACTGTTGGAGCAGCTCGAAGAGTCGGTGCCGGCGGCACGCCACTACAGGGCTGCGGCGGTGCTCTGATACGGCGTCACAAGCTTCTCCGGTTTTGCGTGTAACAACAGATTGGGCCGCTGGTGATGTCGAGCGCAGCGAGCCGATCAATGGGGCAGGCAACTGCCGTCCGGGCAGTCGTCCTCGCCGTCGTCGCCGCCACCATCGTCGTTGTCGCAATCCCAGTGATTGCGGTGGCCGGATGCCTGGTTGCCGGGAGGCACCAGATGTCCCTGGCCTTTGCACCAGCCCAGATGCCCGCCATTGTCCCGCGCCTGAAAATCGAAGCCGCCGTTGGTGTTGACGGTGGACGGATTGATGTCATTCTGCGCGGCGACTGATGAAGGGCTGGCCGCGTAAACCGTGGGAGCGAAACCAAACAGAATCGCCAACAGAAGACTGATCTTTTTCATGTGATGCCCTTCCCCGAGATTTATCGATACCACCCGTCGAACAGGCGATCGACGAAACGCAAGGATAGTTGAAGCTTCGGGTCTTGTCCATGACCAGTGAATTGACCGGAGAATTGGAGCCGGTCGAGTGAGTGAGCACCGGCCCTAACCCGGTTGCTCCATCCACTGCGGCGTGATGCCGCGTGCAATCAGCCAGTCGGCCAGCGCGTAACCGGTGCCCGCGCGCCAGCAGCGCAGGTCCTCGGGGCGGAACAGCTTGTATTCGGCGAGTTCCGGCGAGAGCACGATCTCGCCCTGCGCCTCGACGTGGTAGGCGACGATCAACTGGTTCATGCGCTGGAAGTCGTAGACGCCGACCAGGGTCGGGGCGTCAACACGCAGCCCGGTTTCCTCCAGCACTTCGCGGACGATGCCTTCCTCGGCGCTCTCGCCGGCCTCCATGAAGCCGGTGATCAGGGCGAACATGCGTCCCTGCCAGGCGGCGTTGCGCGCCAGCAGCACCCGGCCGTCGCGGTCCGTCATCTCGATGATTGCCGCCAATACCGGCGTCGGGTTGTTCCAGTGCGTCCAGGCACAGGCCGGGCAGCGCAGCCGCTCCCTGGGGCCGCCGTCCTCGACCTGGGTCAGCAGGCGCAGCGGCGCGGCACAGTGCGGGCAGAAGTTGTAGCTGTGCGTCATCGGCAAGAGTCGGCGCTGGCGCTACGGCGTTCAGAGCCAGTCGCGCGGCGGCAGGAAGTCGCTGTACAGCCTCGCTTCTGCGCTGCCCGGCTCGGGCTGCCAGTCGTAGCGCCATTTGACGATCGGCGGCAGCGACATCAGGATGGCCTCGGTGCGCCCCCCCGATTGCAGGCCGAACAGCGTGCCGCGATCCCAGACCAGGTTGAATTCGACGTAGCGGCCACGCCGGTAGGCCTGGAAATCGCGCTCGCGTTCGCCGAACGGCAGGTCGCGGCGGCGCGCGATGATCGGCAGGTAGGCCGCGGTGAAGCTGTTGCCGACGGCCTGGGTCAGGGCAAAGCAGCGCTGAAACGCAGTGTCGCCACCCTCGCCGCCTGCGTTGAGATCGTCGTAGAAGATGCCGCCGACGCCGCGCGCCTCCTTGCGGTGCTTGAGGTAGAAGTAGTCATCGCACCATTGCTTGTAACGTGCGTGGACGTCGGCGCCAAAGGGGGCCAGCGTGTCGCGGCAGACCCGGTGGAAATGGGTCGCGTCCTCTTCAAAGCCGTAGTAGGGCGTCAGGTCCATGCCGCCGCCGAACCACCACACCGGCGCTTCGGCTTCCTTTTCGGCGACGAAGCAGCGCACGTTCATGTGCGCCGTCGGGCAATAGGGATTGCGCGGATGCAGCACCAGCGAGACGCCCATCGCCTGCCAGCGGCGGCCGGCGAGCTCGGGGCGGTGGGCGGTGGCCGAGGCCGGCAGTTGCTCGCCCATCACATGCGAGAAATTGACGCCGCCACGCTCGAACAGTTTGCCTTCCTCGATCAGGCGCGAGATGCCGCCACCGCCCTGCGGGCGATCCCAGGTGTCGGTGAGGAAGGAGCTGCCGTCGGCGGCTTCGAGTTCACCGACGATGGATTGCTGCAGGCCGGTGAAATAGTCCCGGATCGGGGCTATGTCCATCAGGCCTCGGGCAGTTTCATCGCCATCACCTTTTCGCTCTGGCGGCTGCGGAAGGCTTCCAGCTTCAACGTCAGGGCGCGGCCATAGTCGTCGTTGGCCGTGGCGATGATGGCGATCGCGGTCAGCGCCGCATTGGCGGCGCCGGCCTCGCCGATGGCGAAGGTGGCCACCGGCACGCCCTTGGGCATCTGCACGATGGAGAGCAGGGAGTCCAGTCCGTTGAGGTGCTTCGAGGGCACCGGCACGCCGAGCACCGGGACGATGGTCTTCGAGGCCAGCATGCCGGGCAGGTGGGCGGCGCCGCCGGCGCCGGCGATGATGGCGCGCAGGTCGCGCTCCTGCGCCATCGCCGCATAGTCGAACAGCAGGTCGGGCGTGCGGTGTGCCGAGACCACGCGCGCCTCGTAGGGCACGCCGAATTCCTTGAGCATGGCGGCGGCGGCCTGCATCACCGGCCAGTCCGAATCCGAGCCCATGACGATGCCGACCAGGGGTTTCATCTGATGCTCCTTTCGGCCGATTCGAGGGTGTTGGCCAGCAGCATGGTGATGGTCATCGGGCCGACGCCGCCGGGCACCGGAGTGATGGCGCCGGCGACTTCCTTGGCGCTTTCAAAGTCCACGTCGCCGCAGAGCTTGCCCTCGGGCGTGCGGTTGATGCCGACGTCGATCACCGTGGCGCCGGGCTTGATCATGTCGCCGGTGATCATCCTCGCGCGGCCCACGGCGGCGACCAGGATGTCGGCGCGTTTGGTGTGGAAGGCCAGGTCCTTGGACTGCGAATGGCAGATGGTGACGGTGCAGCTTTGTGCCAGCAGCAGCATGGCCATCGGCTTGCCGACGATGTTGCTGCGGCCGACGATGACGACTTCGGCACCCTTCAACGGTACCTTGGCCGATTCGAGCATCTTCATGACGCCATAGGGCGTGCAGGGGATGAAGCGCGGGTTGCCCTGCATCAGCGCGCCGACGTTCTCGGCATGGAAGCCATCGACATCCTTTTCCGGCGCGATGGCTTCGAGCACCGCTTCGGAATCGAAGTGCCTGGGCAAGGGAAGCTGCACCAGGATGCCATGTACGGTCGGATCGGCGTTCAATTCGGCGATGCGCTGGAACACCACCGCCGGATCGACGTCGGGCGCATACACATCCTTCAGCGAGCGCATGCCGGCCTTCTCGCAGGCGGCGACCTTGTTGCGCACATACACGGCGGAGGCGGGGTCTTCGCCGACCAGGATTACGGCGAGGCAGGGCGTGACACCCTTGGCCGTGCAGGCGGCGGCGCGCTCGGCGAGCTGGCCACGGACTTCAGCGGAAAGGGCGTTGCCGTCGATGATTCGTGCAGTCATGGATATCCTTGTGCGTAATCAGGCCGGCGTGGCGGCGAGTTGCTTCGCCACCGCATCGCGGCCGGCGGCAAAGGCCTGGCGGTTGGCCTCGACGACCTTCTCGCCCTTGCGCGCGAAACGTTTGTCGATGCAGGCCATCAGCACATCGGGAGCGAAGGGCAGGTAATCGGCGATGGCGCCCAGCATCACGGTATTGCCGAGGCGGATTTCGCCGAGGTCGCGGGCGATGCTCATGGCGTCGAAGGCCACGACCTTATGGCCGGCCTCGCGCATCTTGCCGGTGGGATCATCCGGGTACTCGAAAAGGCCGAGCTCGACCACCGGCGGTACCAGGCGTGCGGTATTGACCAGCGCCAATCCGTCGGGACGCAGGTAGTGCGACCAGCGCAGCGCCTCGGCGCCCTCGAAGCCGAGCAGCACCTGCACCGTGCCCGGCTCGATCTGCGGCGAGAGCACCTTGCGGCCGAAGCGCAGGTGCGAGGTGACCACGCCACCGCGCTGGGCCATGCCGGCAACCTCGGTTTTCTTGACGTCGTGGCCTTGGGCGATGGCCGCCTCGGCGAGGATCTCGGTCGCCGTCATGACGCCCTGGCCGCCTATGCCGCAGACCAGGATGTTGGTGATGTCGCTGCTCATGACGAACTCGTGGTCTTGACGATGTGGATCGGGATGTCGCGGCGCGAGACGTGCTGGATCGCGTCCGGCGCGCAGGGCTGGACGCAGAGGCCGCAGCCGGTGCAGGCCTGGCTGTCGATCTCGACGAAGGCAAGCTCGACTTCCTTGCCCGAGGGCTTGACCACCCTGTCGCGGCGCGTGACGTGGATTGCCGGGCAGCCGACCTCGACGCAGTTGCCGCAGCCGGTGCACTTGTCCTCCTCGACCAGGTAGGGTCGCGTCGGCTTGAACTCGTCGATCAGCACGCAGGGGCGGCGGGCGATGATCACCGAGGGGCCCTCGATTTTGATCTCCTCGCGCACGGTCTTGAACAGCGTCGGCAGTTCGTAGGGATCGACCACCTTGATGCGCTCGTTGGGCACGCCCAGCGCCTCGACGATCTTGAACAGGTCGACCTTGGGCGCGTCCCTGCCATGGATGTCCTTGCCCGAGGCCGGCGTGGCCTGGCCGCCGGTCATGCCGGTGGTATGGTTGTCGAGCAGCAGCACGGTGACATTGCCGTGGTTGTAAGTGATGTCGAGCAGGCCCTGCATGCCCATGTGCATGAAGGTCGAATCGCCGATCACGGCCAGGATGCGCTTGTTCTTGTCGACGCTGCCGCGCCCCTTGTCCATGCCCAGCGCCACGCCCATCGTCGCGCCCATGCAGATGGTGGTGTCGAGTGCGTTCCAGGGGTGGCCGGCGCCCAGGGTATAGCAGCCGATGTCGCCGGAGATGATCAGGTTCTTGATCTGCGACAGCGTGTAGTACATGCCCATGTGCGGGCAGGAGGCGCACAGCGTCGGCGGCCGCGGGAAGAGCTTGGGCGGCGCGGCGGCCGGGGCCGGCGGCGGCACCGGTTTGCCCAGCAGGCGGTCGATGGCCGGCGTCAACACCTGCGGCGAGAGCTCGCCTAGGCTGGGCAGGATGTCCTTGCCGTGGCAATCGATGCCGGCAGCCTTGATTTCGGTTTCGAGGATCTTTTCGGTTTCCTCGACCACCACCAGCTTGTCGCACATGGCTGCGAGTTCGCGCAGCTTGTTGGGTGGCCAGGGATGGGAAAGACCCAGCTTCAGCACCGGCGCATCGGGGAAGGCTTCCTTGACGTGCATGTAGGCCGGGCCCGAGGTGACGAAGCCGACGCTGCGGTCCGTGCCCGCCTCGAGGATGTTGAGCGGCGTGGTTTCCGAGACTTCGCGCAGGGTCTCGTCACGCTTGAACAGGCCGGGGATGCGTACCTTGGCATGCGCCGGCACCATCACCCAGCGTTGCGGATTCTTGACGAAGCCGGCCGGCTCGTGCGCCTCGCGCTCGCCGACGGTGACCAGGCCCTTGACGTGGCAGATGCGCGTGGTCAGGCGCAGCAGCACCGGGGTTTCGTATGTCTCGGACATCACGAAGGCCTGCTTCGCCATCTCGTAGGCTTCCTGCGAATCGGCCGGTTCCAGCACCGGGATGTGGGCGAAGCGGCCCCAGAAGCGCGAGTCCTGCTCGTTCTGCGACGAGGACATGCCGACGTCGTCGGCCACCGCGATCACCAGTCCGCCATAGGCGCCGGTGATGGTCATGGTCATCAGGCAGTCGCTGGCGACATTCAGCCCGACGTGCTTCATGGCACAGAAGGCCCGCGCGCCGGTCATCGAGGCGCCGAGGGCGACTTCCATCGAGACCTTCTCGTTCACCGACCATTCGGCATGCAGATCGGGAAAGCGCGACAGGGTTTCGAGGATCTCGGTCGCCGGCGTGCCCGGGTAGGCGGCGGCGACGCGGGTGCCGGCTTCCCAGACGCCGCGTGCAACGGCCTCGTTGCCGGAAAGCAGTAGCCGTTGTACGGCGGGCGAGTTTGGCGAAAGCGGCAGAACAGCGGCCATGAAGACTCCAGAGAAAAATTGACCTGCGCGGGGATGCCCCCTGCGCAGGTCATCGCCGCGAATTATCCGGATTTGCAGCAGGGCCGTCCATAGCGGCGGGGGTTTACAGGCAGTTAAGGGTTTGCTTATAATCCGACAAAAATACTCAAGTAATACCCTCAACCCCAACGGAGAATACAAATGATCAATGTCAATGGCCGCGAGATCGAAACCGACGCCGAAGGCTACCTGCAGACCCTGGACGACTGGAGCGAGGATGTCGCCTCCTTCCTCGCCGAGCGCGACGAGCTGAAGCTCGGCGACGAGCACTGGCAGGTGCTGCGCTGGATCCGCGATTACTACTCGGAATACGGTACCGCGCCCAACCTGCGCGTGATGTCGAAAATGATCGGTGGCGATCTCGGCGAGCAGTTTTCCGACAAGAAGTACCTGTTCGACCTCTTCCCCTACGGCCCGGCCAAGCAGGCCGCGCGCTACGCGGGAATGCCCAAGCCCACCGGCTGCGTCTGATCGCCGTCCCGCCGGCGCCGACTTTTCCTTTCAGGTGACGAGTACCGCCGTGCCCGGTCGCTCCAGCAGCATGGCGCGCATGGCCTCAGCTCCGGGCGGACATGGCGACATGCCGGCATGCTCCGGCCCGGTTGCGCGCGGGACTCACGGGCGCTCCTGCTGCGGACCCGGCGCCTCGCGCAGCAGCGGCACGAAAGCCACCGGCAGCAGGTCGCGGCGGCTGGCTCGGCCGTCCCCGCCGACCCGGATCGCCGCCAACTGCTGCGCTTCGTGCGGCGCGCCGACCGGGATCACCAGCACGCCCCCCGGCTTGAGCTGGCGCAGCAGTTCCGGCGGCACCTCGGTGGCCGCGGCGGCTACCAGCACGGCATCGAAGGGCGCCTGCTCGGGCCAGCCGAGGCGGCCGTCGGCGCAGCGGGTCTCGATGTTCGCGTAGCCCAGGCGCCGCAGGCGCGCGGTGGCGTCCGCGGCCAGCTCGGGCAGCCGTTCCGCCGTGTAGACCCGGCTCACCAGGCGCGACAGCACCGCCGCCTGGTAGCCCGAACCCGTGCCGACCTCGAGCACCCGATGCTCCGGCCGGGGATCGATCAGGTCGGTCATCAGCGCAACGATGTAGGGTTGGGAAATCGTCTGCCCGTGCCCGATCGGAAGCGGACGATTGGCCCAGGCGCAGTGCCGCAGCTCGGGCGGCACGAACTCGTCGCGCGGGACCTCGCGCAGCGCCTCCAGCACGCGCTCGTCGAAGGCGGGGCGGCCGGTGTAATTGCCGGTGGCCCGCGCCTCGGCGCGGATTTCGTCGAGCAGGCGCTCGATTTCGAGATGGCGGGGCATGGACATCCTGCCGCCACGATACGCTTGTTGGCCGGGAGGCTGCAGCCTCCCGGACTTAAGCCGCCGCGCACGCCGGCGGCGATTTCGGATGCAGCGCAAGGCGCGGCGACGCTGCAATGCTCGCTGCCTTGCCAGTCGCCGCAACGCCGCAGACGCCGATTTTTGTCCCTCACGTGCGTGGCGCATTAAGTCCGGGAGGCTGCTAGCATCGGCGCCATGAACCTGGCCGAAATCCGCGACTTTCTCGCCGCCGCCGGCGCCAAGCCGCCGCATGTGCAGCGCGTACTGCGCGCGTGGACGCAAGGCCGGTCGCTCGATCATGGGCCGGTGGCGCCGGGGCAATTCCTGCCGGCATCGCTGCGCGCCCAATTGCCCGCGCTGGCCGGGGAACTCGATGGCCTGGTGCGCCTGCGCAGCGAGCACCCGGCGGCGGACGGCTCAGTCCGCCTGCTGCTGGCACTGGCCGACGGACAGACGGTGGAAAGCGTGCTGCTGCCGAAGGACGGCGTGTGCGTCTCGACCCAGGTCGGTTGCGCAGTCGGCTGCCGCTTCTGCATGACCGGCCGCTCCGGCCTGCTGCGCCAGCTCGGCAGTGCCGAGATCGTCGCCCAGGTGGTGCTGGCGCGGCGCCGGCGCAAGGTCGGCAAGGTGGTGTTCATGGGCATGGGTGAGCCGGCGCACAACCTGGACAACGTGCTCGACGCCATCGAGCTGCTCGGCACCGCTGGCGGCATCGGCCACAAGAACCTGGTGTTTTCCACGGTGGGCGACCGGCGCGTGTTCGAGCGCCTGCCGCGGGCGGGCGTCAAGCCGGCGCTGGCGCTCTCGCTGCACACGACGCGCGCCGACTTGCGCGCGCAACTGCTGCCCAGGGCGCAGGCGATCGAGCCCGCCGAACTGGTCGAACTGGCCGACGCCTACTCGCGCGCCACCGGCTATCCGGTGCAATACCAATGGACCCTGCTCGAAGGCATCAACGACACGGACGAGGAACTCGATGCCATCGTGCGCCTGCTCAAGGACAGGTATGCGGTGATGAATTTCATCCCCTTCAACGCGGTCGAGGGCGAGGGCATTGGTGAAGGATTTCGCCGTCCCTCGGCGGAACGCTGCGCGGCGATGACCCTGCACCTGTATCGCCATGGCATCCTGGCCAAGCTGCGCCAGTCGGCGGGGCAGGATGTGGCCGGGGGTTGCGGGCAGTTGCGGGCGCGGGCGGCCTGATCATGGGCTGCGGCGACCGGCTCGCGGGGATCGCCATGGCGGCGCGGGGCTTGAGGGAGTAGCCGCCATGAGCGACTTGCGCGAAGCGATCCGCCGGACTTGCCGGCGCGACGAGGCGGCCTGCGTCGCTGACTTGGCGCGCGAGTACGCGGCGCTAGCCTTCGACCGCGATGCCGTGGCCGCGCAGGCGCATGAACTGGTCGCGGCGGTGCGTCGCCAGCGCCGCCACGCCGGCGGCGCCGACCAGCTGATGCACGAGTTCGCGCTCTCCAGCCAGGAGGGTGTGGCGCTGATGTGCCTGGCCGAGGCGCTGCTGCGTATCCCGGACGCGGCGACGGCGGACCGGCTGATCCGCGACAAGCTCGGCCACGGCGACTGGGCGGCGCATCTCGGCGGCAGCCCGTCGCTGTTCGTCAATGCGGCCGCCTGGGGGCTCATGCTCACCGGCAAGCTGGTGGCGACGCACAGCGAGCCTACCCTGGGCGCCGCGCTGACGCGCCTGCTGGCGCGCGGCGGTGAGCCGCTGATCCGCGCTGGCGTGGACTACGCGATGCGCCTGCTCGGCCGGCAGTTCGTCATCGGCGAAACAATCGACGCCGCGCTCGCGCGCGCTGCGGCCAACGAGTCGCGCGGCTATGGCCATTCCTTCGACATGCTGGGCGAGGCGGCGCTGACTGCGGCCGACGCGCGGCGCTATGGCGACGCCTACGCCGCGGCGATCGAGGCCATCGGCGCGGCCGCCGCCGGGCGCGGCTGCATCGCCGGCCCGGGCATCTCGGTCAAGCTCTCGGCGCTGCATCCGCGCTACGTGCGCAGCCAGCGCGAGCGCGTGATAGGCGAGCTGCATGCCCGCCTCAAGGGGCTGATGCTGCTCGCCAAGCGCCACGACATCGGCCTCAACATCGACGCCGAGGAAGCGGACCGGCTGGAGCTCTCGCTCGACCTGCTCGAAGCGCTGGCCGCCGACCCCGAACTCGCCGGCTGGGCGGGGATGGGCTTCGTCGTCCAGGCCTACCAGAAGCGCTGTCCCGCCGTGATCGACCACCTGATCTATCTCGCCCGGCGCACGCGGCGGCGCCTGATGCTGCGCCTGGTCAAGGGCGCCTACTGGGACAGCGAGATCAAGCGCGCCCAGGTCGACGGCCTGGCCGACTACCCGGTATATACGCGCAAGGCGCATACCGACCTCGCCTACCTGGTCTGCGCCGGTCGCCTGCTGGCGGCGCCCGATGCGATCTATCCGCAGTTCGCCACGCACAACGCCCACAGCCTCGCCGCCGTGCGCGAGATGGCCCGCGCGCGCGGCATCGACGACTTCGAATTCCAGTGCTTGCACGGCATGGGCGAGCCGCTCTACGACCATGTCGTGGATCCGGGAACGGCCGGCGCACGCTGCCGCATCTATGCCCCGGTGGGCAGCCACGCGACCCTGCTGCCCTACCTGGTGCGCCGCCTGCTGGAAAACGGCGCCAACAGTTCCTTCGTGAATCGCATCGTCGATGAAGCGGTGCCGATCGCCGCGCTGCTTGCGGACCCGCTGGTGACGGTGCGCGCCGAAGGCGGCGAGCGCCATCCGGCGATTCCCTTGCCGGCAGACCTGTACGGCGATGCGCGGCGCAATTCCGTCGGCATTGACCTTGCCGATGAATCCGTGCTGGCCGCCCTGGACGAGGCCCTGGGCAGGCTGGCGCTGCGCACCTGGCAGGCCGCGCCGCGGGTGCCTGGCGCCGCGCCGTCCGCCATCGAGGCCGTGGCGGTGCGCGATCCGGCCGACCGCCGGCGCCAGGTCGGCACGGTGGTGGCGGCGGACGAGGCCGTCGTCGAGCGCGCGCTGGCCAATGCCGCGGCGGCCAGCGCAGGCTGGCATGCGCTGCCTGCGGCAGAGCGCGCCGCCTGCCTGCTGCGCGCCGCCGAGCTGTTCGCGGCGCGGCGCGACGAGTTCCTCAGCCTGTGCCGGCGCGAGGCCGGCAAGACGCTGCCGAACGCCGTTGCCGAACTGCGCGAGGCCGTCGATTTTTGCCGCTATTACGCGGCGCAGCTGACGGGCCCCGGCTTCGTTCAGCCGCCGACAGCGCCAGGCCCGGCGGTCTGCATCAGCCCGTGGAACTTTCCGCTGGCGATTTTCGTCGGCGAAACGGTCGCCGCGTTGGCGGCGGGCAGCCCGGTGATCGCCAAGCCGGCCGAGCAGACGCCGCTCGTCGCCAGCCTCGCGGTGCGCCTGCTGCATGAGGCCGGCGTGCCGGAGGATGTGCTGCAGTTCGTGCCGGGGGAAGGTGCGCGTGTCGGCGGCCGGCTGACGGCGGACGCGCGCGTGCGCAGCGTGGTGTTCACCGGTTCGACCGCGACGGCGCGGCTGATCCACCGTGCCGTCGCCGCGCGCGACGGCGTGCGCCTGATCGCCGAAACCGGCGGCCAGAACGCGATGATCGTCGATTCCTCGGCGCTGCCCGAGCAGGTGGTGCGGGACGTGCTGGTCTCCGGCTTCGACAGCGCCGGCCAGCGCTGCTCGGCGCTGCGCGTGCTCTGCCTGCAACGCGAGATTGCCGAAGCCGTGCTGCAAATGCTCAAGGAAGCGATGCGCGAACTGAGCGTCGGCGACCCGGCATTGCTCGCCACCGACGTCGGCCCGGTGATCGACGAGGAGGCGCGCGAGCGGCTGCTGGCGCACATCGAGGCCATGCGCCGGCGCGGCCGGCCGGTGCATCAGCTGCCCTTGCCGGCCACCTGCGCGCGCGGCTGCTTCGTGGCGCCGACGCTGGTCGAGATCGAGTCCCCGGCCGAACTGGGCGGGGAGGTGTTCGGTCCCGTGGTGCATGTGCTGCGTTTCGCCGCCGGCGAGCTGACGGCGCTGGTCGAGGCGATCAACGCCACCGGCTACGGCCTGACGCTGGGCATCCACAGCCGCATCGACGAGACCGTCGAGGCGGTGGTGGCGCAGGCGCGCGTCGGCAACATCTATGTCAATCGCAACATGGTCGGCGCCATCGTCGGCGTGCAGCCCTTCGGCGGCGAGGGCCTCTCCGGCACCGGCCCCAAGGCCGGCGGGCCGCTCTACCTGCCGCGCCTTGCCGGCGGCGAGGCGGTGACGCCGGCCATGCTCGGGACGGCGCCGGCGGCGGCCGGCGCAATGCTGCAAGCCCTTGCCGCCTGGGCCGCGGAGCACGGCGACCTGGCGCTGGCCGGTCTATGCCATGTGTATGCTCGGCAAAGCCTGCTCGGTGCGCAACTGACGCTGCCAGGGCCGACTGGCGAGCGTAACAGCCTTGCCTTCGCGCCGCGCGGCCGCCTGCTGTGCCGGGCGCAAGACACGGATGCGCTGCTCGCCCAGCTCGCCGCCGTCTTCGCCACCGGCAACACGGCGGCGCTGGCCGACGACGCCGCCGGCCGCGCCGTGTGGGCGCTGTTGCCGGCGGCGCTGGCGGCGCAGGTCGCGCTGCGTTCCGGCGAGGATTTCTCCGGCATCGCCGGGGTGTTGCTCGACGCCGCCGATCCGGCGCTGCAAACCCGGCTGGCGGCGCGCGACGGCCCGCTGCTGCCCGTGTATCGCGCCGCAGCGGGCAGCGGGCACTATCCGCTGTACCGCATGCTGGCCGAGCGCGTGGTCAGCATCGACTGCACGGCCGCCGGCGGCAACGCAACGCTGATGACGCTTGGCGCCTGAGGCGGCTGGCGCGGGGCGTGGCGTTGCGGCGGGGCTAGGTACCCGGGTCCTGGCGCCGGGCGCGCAGCACCGGCGCCAGGCGCAGGGCGGCCAGCAGGTAGTCGCCCAACCACAGTGCGGCGAAGGCCGTCAGCCAGTAGGGATCGACGCGCTCGCCGCTGTCTTCCGAATAGGCGTCGGTGTAGAGGAACAGCAGGGCCAGCATGGCCGGCAGCCAGCGCAGCAGGCGACGCAGGGAGATGCTCTGCGGAATTGCGATGTTGCCTTCCATCGGCAGCTTGAGCACGATGAAGGGCAGCATGATGAACCACAGCGGCACCGCCAGCCAGCGTTCGAGTACGGGTGCTTCGTTCTGCGGCGGTAAGGGCTTGCGTGCCGCCTTTCGCCACAGGCGCGGCAGCAGCCTGCCGCCAGCGGCGAGGAAGCCCCACATCATGGCCAGCAGCGCCAGCATGCCGAAAAAGGGGAAATGGGCGAAGGCGCGCGCCACCGACCACAGCATGCCCCAGCCCGAGCGGCTGCCGCGCAGCAGGCCGAGGTAGTAGCCACGCAGCAGCAGGCCGGCGACGACCGCCAGCGGCAGCGACCAGGGCAGGGAACGGCGCAGGCGGCGCCCGAGCCGGTGCAGGTCCCAGTCGCTGAAGCCGTCGTGCAGGCCGGTGCCGACATACACCGCGAGCATGGCCAGGATCAGGCTGCCGGCGGCAATGCCGGCCCACAGCAGCGGGCTGCCGATCGCGGGTTCGACGGTTTGCGGGGGTTGCGATGCCATCAGTGTTCCTCGCGCGGCACTTCGACGGGAAGGATCCTGGCGAGTCTTGTTGAGTTTGTCATCTCCGGTGCTCGTCGTTGAAAGCCGCAAACCCGGACTCGTCCCGCCGTTCCGGCCCGCCACCGATCGATGCTGCGGATGCTATCGCATGGGAAAAGCATCTTCAAATTCCGCGGCGGCCTGTCAGCGGGGCGGAACGATGGAAAGTCGGCGCCGGTGCCACGGCGAATTTCGCCGCGCGCGGCAGTGTCGATGGTCGGCATTCGTCCAAGATCGCAGCCCACTGCTGATCGGATACGACAATGCCCACGGTCGGCATCATCGGCGCTACAAGGGCAAGGTCGAAAGCGTGGAGTTCACGAGCTTCGAGAACATCGAGGATCGTTTCGAGGCGGACTGGACGGCCTTCAGGCGAAGGAGTACGAAATGAGGACCGTGATCAAGGTCGAAGGACCGGACGGGTTTTTCAAGCGCGGCAAGGTGATCGCGAAACTGGCCGACCAGGGCAAGGCGATTCCGTGCGAGCACATCAACGCCTTCGAGGATCCGCAGGACATGGCGCGCCTGATCGCGACGGCAAAGCGGTCAGCGAAGCGAAAGCCGCCACGGCGCGGGAAAACGGCAAGCTGGGCGGCCGGCCGAGGAAGCTCGCCACGATGTAGCGGCGGAAAGTCAGCGCAGGCGGGATGGCGGCGGAAGCCATGTCCGATCCCGTCAGTACTGGAAGGCCGGCCACGGATGCGGTAAGGTATCGGCCAGAACGTCCGTTGGAGCTCACTATGGAAACACTTGACCGCATTACCCAAAACCCCGCCGTGATGGGCGGCAAGCCATGCATTCGCGGCATGCGCGTGACCGTGGGCGCGCTGGTCGGGCAGATCGGGGCTGGCCGCAGCTTCGAAGCCCTTTTGGCGGACTACCCCTATCTTGAACGTGAAGATATTGCCCAGGCCCTGCGTTACGCCGCCTGGCGCGCCGAGGAACGCGAGGTCCCGCTGGCGGCTGCATGAAGCTGCTGATCGATATGAACCTTTCGCCGAAGTGGGCGGGGTTCCTGATCGAGGCCGGGTTTAACGCTGTCCACTGGACAACCATCGGCGCGGCAAACGCACCCGATACCGACATCATGCGCCATGCGCGCGAAGGCGGCCATGTCGTCGTCACCAGTGATCTGGATTTCGGCACCATCCTGGCGATTACCCACGGCAACAAGCCCAGCGTCGTGCAATTGCGCTCGGACGATTTGAGCCATGAGGGCATCGGCAAGCCGGTCGTCGGCGCTCTCCGTCAACTGCGGGATGAACTAGAGCAGGGCGCTTTGGTGACGATCGAGCCCCAACGGACGCGTTTGCGCATATTGCCCCTGAGTACGGTGTCAACGGAAGAATAGTCGGCGCTGGGCGTAGCGGGAGGGGCAACCTTCACTCACGGGCTCGGCCGGGCAGACGCCGGGTGCCGCCTCATGGGCTCCCGCCCTGCGGGTTCCCTTGCTGCGGGGCCGCGCCAGGCCGCCGGCGAAACTAGCCGCTGCCGATGAGGCCGGCAGCGTCGTCGGACATCGCCGGCGGACTACCCCTGACACGGCTCCTCGCGGCGGCGTCCGCCAAATCGGCGGCACCCGGCGCCCACCCGGCCTTGGGCTGTGGAGGTGTGATGGCTGCAAGCGGCCACAAGCTGCCGCACGATGTTTCCATAAAGCAGCCATTCAAATGACCGATGTACTTCGAGACCTGCCAAAGTGGCAATTCAAACTGATCGGCCGGAGTGGTCGTTAAGCACCCGCGGAACGAACGGCCGCAGTCTGCTCCAATGCAGCCAATGAGCGCGCTTCGGGCCTGTACTCTCCTCTTGCGCCGGCTGCCCCACAACTGGTCATCCACATCCAGTGGGTCGCGAGCAGACTGGCATGAAAGGCTAGGGCGTACGTCCCGGATGCGGAGCGGTGCAGACGCTCAATCGCCTCCGCGTCGCTCACAGTGCGCTTTCGATAACGACACTCTCACCAAGTGTTCGCGCTGCGTTCCGCAGGAAGGGTAGATGCTCCCGCTCCACGGTTTCGAGACTCATCGCGTTGGCGAGCCAAACCATGTTGAAGGTTGCGACGATTTGGCCGCCAGACATCACGGGAACTGCAACCGCATTGAGCGGCTCCGATGGGGCATCCGGATGTACCCAGTATCTGGGCAGTCGGGTGCCATAGCCTCGATCCCGGATCTCCCGCAGTAGTCGATCAACCCAGCCGGGTGCGTCGACAATGCGATCCCGTGGATCACTTGAGCGGGACAGGTTGGAGACAATCTCCTCGCGCTCGGAATCAGGACAGTACGCAAGGTAAACCCGGCCCAGCGCCGACCACGGGAAATGAACCTGGAACCCGATGACCGGGTAGTTCAGTTGTAGGCTCAGTGTGCGTGCGGTCGACTCTAGAATGTGCATACGATATCGCTCGCGTACTGCAATCGCGGACGGCCAGCCGGTATGTTCCTGCAAGCCTTCCAGAATCGGGCCGGCTCGCTCGATCAGATACTCATGGCGGCTAGGCTCCTGATGGCGAATCCGCAATTCGGCGCGTAGTCGATAACGGTCGTCTCCCAATCCGCGGAATACCCAGCCCTGCTCCGCAAGAGTTCTCAAAATACGCAACAGCGTTGCCTTGGGCAGCCCAGTCTGTAACTGCAACCCGGCCAATGAAATCGGCCCGGTCTCTTGCAGTGTTTCAACGACTTGAAGCCCGCGGGCGAGCGCGGTGATGTTCTTTACCAAGATGTTCCTGTCGGGAAGTTTGTTTGATCCGCATATTAATGCTTACGTTTCACTAGGTGAACCCTCCCTGTTTTCGGTTACTCCTATTTCTGATTTCATTCAGAGGAAATGGATACACGCCGATTCCGATGAGTGTCAGAAACATTCTGTTCATCATGTGCGACCAACTGCGGGCGGACCATCTGTCCTGTTACGGTCATCCGCGACTCGAGACGCCCAACATCGACCGCCTTGCCGAGCGCGGCGTGCTCTTCGAGCGCGCGTTTGTGCAGTCGGGCGTATGCGGGCCCTCGCGCATGTCCTTCTACACCGGCCGCTACGTGGCGAGCCACGGTGCGACCTGGAACCGCGTGCCGCTGTCAATTGGCGAGCCGACGTTCGGTGAATATCTGCGCGACGCCGGGCTGAAGCTCGCGCTCGCTGGCAAGACCCATGTGATGCCGGACGCGCGCGGGCTTGCGCGGCTCGAAATAGAGGGCGACAACGAGCTCGGCACGCTCCTGCGGCGCGGCCATTTCGAGGAAATCGATCGTTACGATGGGCATCACCCGCCGGGCAGAGAAAGCGGCTACCCAGACTTCCTGCGCGTGCACGGCTATGAGAGCGCCGACCCGTGGACCGATTTCGTGATCTCGGCCATGGATGAGAACGGGCAGATTGTATGCGGCTGGAACATGCGCAATGTCCATCTGCCGGCGCGCGTGAAGGAGGAGCACTCCGAGACTGCATATATGACCGACCAAGCGATCCGTTTTGTTCGGACCCAGGGTGATGCTCCCTGGGTCCTACACCTCTCGTACGTGAAACCCCACTGGCCATATATGGCGCCTGCACCTTACCACGCGATATACGGCCTGAAGGCCTGCCTGCCCGTGCACCGCGACCCGTGCGAGCTGGTTAATCCGCACCCGGTGCTCGCCGCCTACCGCCAACACGAGGAATGCGCGAACTTCATGCGCGACGAGGTGATCGGGAAAGTGCGGCCGGCCTACCAAGGCCTGATCAAGCAACTTGACGACCACCTTGGCCGGCTTTGGGACTTGCTAGAAGAGACAGGGCGCTGGAAAGACACATTGATCCTGTTTGCCGCCGATCACGGCGATTTCCTGGGCGACCACTGGCTCGGCGAGAAGGAGCAGTTCTACGACGCAGTACTGCGTGTGCCATTGATCGTCTACGACCCGCATCCGGATGCGGATGCGACCCGCGGCACCGTGGAAATGAGGTTCGCCGAAGGTATCGATGCGGTGCCGACCTTTCTAGAGGCGCTCGGCGTGCCGGTGCCTTGGCATCGGGTCGAGGGGCACTCGCTGCTGCCGCTTACGCGCGGCCAGCCGGTCGAGCATTGGCGCGACGCAGTGTTCGCGGAGCTCGACTATGCGTACCGTGAGGCGCGCCTAATCCTCGGACGCAAGCCGGACGAGTGCCGCGCCTGGATGGTTCGCACCGACGACTGGAAGTACGTGCACTGGGAGGGGTTCCGCCCACAACTCTTCGACCTGACAGCGGACCCGGGCGAGTTCGCCGATCTTGGCGCAAACCCGGCGTACGAGGAGATTCGCCGACAGATGCGCGAACGGCTGTTCGATTGGCTCGCGACCCGCAAGCGGCGCACGACAGTCACGTTGGAGCAGGTCGAGGCGGGGACAGCCGGGCACAAGCGCGCCGGCGTTTTTTTCGGTGCCTGGTGACGTGAACAGGGCTGAAGGACGCCTCCCATTGCTGGTAGCCACAACCACGAAAGGAGAAGAGCGATGACGGACATTAAGGAGTTGGCGAGTCGCGCCGGCAGGAGCGCGTCCAAGGACGGTACCTCTGTACAGAGCACAACGGAGCGGGATGCCCGGATTATCTTGCTTGGAACAAAAGGCGGTCCACGTATCGTATCGGAGGGGCGCAAGAATCCATCCACTCTGCTCCTCCTGGGTGGCGTGCCGTACGTCGTGGATTGCGGCTACGGCACGAGCATGCAGTTGCAGCGTGCGGGCGTGCCGCCCAATATGCTTCGCTATATCTTCATCACGCATCACCACTCGGATCACAACATTGATCTCGGGCCCCTCATCTACAACGCGTGGGCCGCGGGACTGAAGACGCCGGTCGAAGCCTATGGGCCGCCACCGATAAAGGAGATCGCCAAGGCGTTTCTTGACTATGCAGCATACGACGTGGACATACGCGTCAAGGATGAGGGGCGTGTCGATCTGCGCGAACTGGTCGTTGCCCACGAATTCGACAGGCCAGGTCTGGTCATGCAGAACGACCAAGTGAGGGTGACAGCAACCCGCGTCCGTCACCCGCCAATTCATCATTCGTACGCCTTCCGCTTCGATACACGGGAGGGCTCCGTGGTGGTCTCCGGGGATACTACTTATTCCCCTGAGCTGATTGAATTGGCTATGGGCGCCGACGTGCTGGTGCACGAGGCACTTTACCTCCCAGGGCTGCAGCAGCTGCTACAGCGTGTGCCCAACGCAGCCACCATGCGCGAACACCAACTGGCTAGCCATACTGCCACGGAGGATGTTGGAAGGGTCGCAGTAGCCGCTGGCGTGAAGACCCTTGTGTTGTCACATTTTGTTCCCGGAGATGATCCGTCGATCACCGATGACGAGTGGACGGAGGGTATACGCAAGCATTTCTCGGGACGGATTATTGTAGGCAAAGATCTGATGGTGATACCAGTTCGGAGCCAGCGGTTGGGTCGAGGGATGCCGTCGCATGCGAGGTGCCGGGGCGAGGCCACGCTGTTACCGTAAGCGTTTGTCAATGTGGCTGGGAATGGCCGAGCGGCGGCCACGTGAATCCGCGGTGCGAAGACCGTCGCGGTATGCGGCCAGGAGCCCTATGACAGCGATCCCGGACGCGTTGTATGGCAGTTGCTTCGCGAACCCGCAGTCATCCGATTCGCGCATCGCAGCTTCTGCCAGTTGCGTTCGCGCCCAACTACCCTATGCAGCCTTCAGCTCCAGCGAACCATCGCGCATCACCATTGCGGCGACGATGAACCGCGTCGGAAGCGCTCGATCCACTCCTCCGCGGCCTTGTCTGGATCAGCTTGCGACGCCGAGGCGTCGCGTGTCGCCCAACGCTCGCCCTGCTCGAAAAGCTGCGCGTGACAGCGTGGTTCGGTGAGGGCATGTGTGTGTTGCCCGCGAATCGCAACCTCGACACCGCCGCGCTGCGGCTTCTTCTAGAGTTCGGCGCGTAGCCACGCTTCGTCAGCAGGGGGCACGTATTCGACGGTCGGCTGGTCGCCCTCGTCTGAGCCTCCCGGTACGTAGCTCGCCGTATCGAGCCGATGCAGCGCGCTCATGGCAGCAAACTTCCGATCGGCCATGCCGCTGTTCTCACCATCCGGCGTTCCGATTCGTGCCGCCTCGCCCCGCAGCGCCTGACGCATCGCTTCGCGCACGTCAGCGGGTCCGTACGACCGCGACGAGTAGGTAGGCGGCTGGGGATCCTTCCAGTGCAGTGCTTTGCTTTTTGGCCATGCGCACTGAGTGTGGGTCATTACTCATGCCAATCAAATTGCCGGGAGCATTGAGGTGATGATTTTCGGAAATTACGAAGGGAGTGGCAATGGCAGAATTGAGTCATGGCAGGCTGATTTGCGATTTTGCAAAGCGCTAAGACAACCTACTTGCAACTCGCTGTATGTGAGTGATCAACTTTTGTGCGGCAGGCGTTAGTGGTGAATCAGCCCGCATGATTAGACCTACTTCAGAGTGTGCAGCGAATTCCTTTATAGCAACTCTGCGGAGAATCCCTTTCATTTGTGGAAGTTCTACAAGTTGGCGCGGAAGAAGGCAAATGTAGTCAGATGACACGATAAGTGCGATCAATGCCGTAAAAGACTCGGACTCCAATAGGCTCTTGGGTGGAGTCAGGTTGTTTTGGACAAACGTCTGTTCAACGGCCATGCCGGGACTTCCTGCGAGGCCGGTGAAGATCCAATGAGCATCCAAGAGCTGTTTAAGCGACGTGGCACGTGACAGTGGATTACCTTCCCTGACCGCTACAACCAGCTCGTTCTTGTAAAGCGTTTGTGACGCAAACTCATTACCTGGAAGCTCGCTTGGTAATGGACCTACGACAAAATCGAGATTCCCATTTCGAACACTTCTCAGAACGGCTGGATACAGACCATCGACAATACGAATGCTTACTTTCGGGTGTTGGCGTCGGAAGTTCTGCAGAGCTTCAGGAATTAGCCGTATCGCGGCCGATGGCGAAACACCAAACGCTACTTCACCCACCATGTTTCCCCGCATCTGTTCAATCTCCTCAACAGCTTTGCGGAGCTCGCCAGAGATCAAGTGGACTCGTTGGCGTAAGGCATCGCCAAATTTTGTCGGGATAACACCTCTGGTTGTTCGCTGTACAAGCTGGACGGCCAGCTCGTCTTCCAACTGTCGAATGCTCTTTGTCAGAGCAGGTTGCGACATTCCAAGCGAGCGAGCAGCGGCGCGAATGCTTCCTTGTTCGACGACTGCGAGAAATCCTCTTAGGTTGCTGAGCTTCATACTCCCCTCCGATTCACGTGATAACTATTTATGATCACTTTAACTAATTTATCATCTTTCGGATATCGCGCTGCCCCTCCTACACTCTCGTCCCATAAAAGAGTTGGGCTGAAAGCACCCAGCATCGAAAGAGTGAAGCAAGCGTTGCTAACTGCTACTGCAGGGCAAATGTTTGGAGGAGACCTGAAACTGGATCGATGAATTCCGGCGCTATCGGGCGCGTAGCACGTCTTTGGATTTCTTCATCCCTACGGTCCCTCTTTCTCTTTCGAAAAACGGCCATCGCTTTAAAACCATTAAGGAGTGAGTCGAATGTTTCTTTCTCAAGTCGGTCTGCTGCATCACGTTCCGGATCTGACCTTCAATGGATATACGTTGGTACCGACGTTTCGTGGTCGGACTGTGAGCTTGATCAACATGTTTGGCGCCAGGATCCATAGCTGGACTCTCCCCGGTCGCCTCGGGTCCTTGGCCTACTTGCTTCCTGGAGGCAGATTGCTTTGCTCAGTTGTCACTACTGAGGGCCCCCCGTTGCGGCAGGCTAAGGGCGGTCACATGCTGGAGCTTGATTGGGATGGAAATGTTCTTTGGGAGCACATTGATCACAGCCAGCACCATGACCTCCGTCGGCTTCCAAACGGCAATACGCTTTATATCGGTTGGCGGGAGATGAGAGAAGCTGATGCTGCCCGCGTGCGCGGTGGAATCGACGGCACCGAACACGAAGGCAAGATCTACGAAGACTATTTCCGTGAGGTCACACCGAGTGGCGACACTGCCTGGGAATGGGCGACATCGTCCTTAAGAATCGAAGACTATCCACTTGCATCAGGAGTACGACGAGCTGAGTTCGCCCACGGAAATACCTGTTCGCAAACTCCCGGCGGAGACATCCTGATCAATTTCCGCAATACCGACATGATGGCTATTGTGTCCAGGAGCGAGAAAAAAATCATTTGGGAGCGAAGGGAGTTCGTCTGGGGAAGGCCACACGATCCACAGATTCTTCCAAACGGCAACATCATGTTCTTTGCGAACGGTGCACACGACATGCTCGCGCCGCAAACATCCTCTGTAATTGAGTTCGATCCCAAGACGGGAACCGAAGTGTGGCGCTATGAGGCAGACATTCCATGGCACTTCTATAGCCACGTAATGGGTGGTTGCCAGCCACTTCCCAATGGCAACGTTTTGATATGCCAATCCGCGTACGGACGCATCTTTGAAGTTACACGATCCAATCAAGTGATTTGGGACTATGTGAATCCCGACTTCGATTCGCAATTCCCGCGCGGCAGGCAGAAGGCGAATTGCGTTTTTCGAGCGTTCCGATACGCCGCCAGCAGTCCTGAACTCGTTGGGCGCGTTTTGTAGCCCTCTCCCAAGATGAAGATCTGAGTCAATGGAGTTCGACTACATCATCGTCGGTGGAGGAGCTGCAGGCTGTGTCTTGGCCGCGCGGCTGGCAAAGGACGGGCGCTATACCGTGGCGCTCTTGGAATGGGGACGATCCGACAGCAGCCCAATTCTTCACATCCCGGGAATGTTGGCTCATGTTATGCAATCCAAAGATGTCATGACGCTACTCTCTGAGCCGGATTCGACGGTAGGCGGGCGTCGCTTTCCTGTTCCCCAAGGAAGGGTGCTAGGTGGTGGTAGCTCAGTTAACGGCATGATCTATATTCGCGGCCATCGGGACGACTATGACGACTGGAGCAGTGAAGGAGCCACAGGCTGGGAATACGAAAAAGTTCTTCCCGTGTTCAAGGCTCAGGAAAGAAACATGAGCCTGTCTGGTCCTTTTCATGGTACTCAGGGTGAGCTGATCGTTGCCAACCAAGAATACGGACACCCCTTGTGCCGCGCCTTCATTGAAGCCGCAGCTGAAACTGGGATTCCGCATTCAAGCGATTTTAACGGCGCCAAGCAGGATGGCGTTGGGTTCTACCAGTTGACAGCATTTCGTGGCCGACGTCGCAGTGCCGCGCACTGTTTCTTGTACCCAATGCTCGGACGCGAAACGCTTACGGTAGAAACGGGCGTTAGGGTCAGAAAAATCAGATTTTCGAACAGGCGGGCTGTTGCAGTCGAGGCAAGAGATTCTTCCGGTAAGGATCTTGTCTACAAAGCCCGACGGGAAATTCTCCTCTGCGGTGGAACATTTCAGAGTCCGAAATTATTGATGCAGTCGGGCATCGGCCCTGCGGAACACTTGAGGCAACATGGTATTGATGTCGTTTATGACTCACCCGACGTAGGCAGCAACTACCACGATCATGTTGCGATGCTGGTCGCTGCTAAAACAAAAGAGCCCATTAGTCTCTACGGGCAGGACAAGGGGCTAAGAGCGGTTAAGCACGGTCTTCAGTACCTGCTGTTCCGGAAGGGACTGCTTACAACCAATGTTCTTGAGGCGGGTGGCTTTGTAGATACCAACAACAACGGGCGACCAGACATTCAGTTTCATGTCGGAGCATTTGTGCCTGGCACGCCAGGGTCGGCACCACGTCCGTACCATGGAATCGCGCTAATGCCCTGTGTACTTCAGCCAAAGTCGAGAGGATTCCTGCGTCTGAGCGGTAGTGACCCTGAAAGCAATGTCGTACTAGAGCCTAATGCTCTAGGTGACAGCAATGATCTCGCAACATTGCGTCGTGGTGTCCAGGTGGCGAGGGAAATTCTCGCCGGCCCGTCACTCAGAACCTTGATTTCGGAGGAGGTAATTCCTGGTACCACTTCATCAGATTCATTGGACGAAGCAATTCGCGCCAATGCTCGAACGGTTTATCACCCAGCAGGTACTTGCAGGATGGGGTCTGATCGTGAAGCGGTAGTAGATCCAAGCCTGCGTGTCCGTGGCGTCGATGGACTGCGCGTCGTGGATTGTTCGGTAATGCCAAGGCTTGTATCAGGAAATACCAACGCGCCTACCATGATGATTGCGGATCGTGCGGCAAGCTTTGTTCTTCAGGATACTTAAGGTTTGGAAGTAAATATCAACTACAAGGAGTGAGAGCTATGAGTAAAAAATCGCTGTTGGCATCCATCATTGGCGCCATGGGATTGGCGATGGCTGCCGTACCGTCCGCTGCCCAGACGCCAAATGCAGACGGAGCTACCGTGCGCTTCCAGGTATTCGAGGCGATTGGCGACATGTTGTTCCGTGTGATGGAAACGAAGTTCTGTCAAAAGTACGGGCTCAAGTGCGAAGCGGTTCGGATTGCCTCCGGCCCAGCAGGTATTCAAGCGCTAAGTGGAAAGAGTATTGAAGTGAGCTTCATCACCACCGACGCTGCAATTCGCGCAATTGTCGGAGGTGCGCCCGTAAAGGTCGTTCATGGGCAAGGCAATCGGGTCCCATTCTATTTCGTCGCCCGCTCTGATCTCGATCGTCCGAAAGCCAAGGCCAAGTACCCGGAATTCTTGCAGGACTACAAGGGTAAGCGCATTGGAGTTACTGGACGTGGTGCGGGCACCGAGTTGATTGCGCAAATGCTACTCAAGGATGCCGGTTTGTCGCCAACGGATGTGACTTTTGTCGCCGTCGGTGGGCCACCCACAGCATTTGGCATGTTGCAGTCCAAGCAAGTGGATGCAGTGATGAACGTACCGCCGTTGTCAGAAATCTGTGATGAATCTACCGTCTGTCAAACTGTGATGGATATTCCGCACACCAACGATATTCCTCGCCTCAACGCACTGACCGGTTCCGCGACTGTAGTTTTGATGAACCAAGAGTACATCGTTGCAAACCCAAAGGTGGTAGAAGCTTGGCTTGCAGCCGCACGTGATGCCGATGCCTGGATGAGGAATCCGGCCAACTTTGAAGAAAGTTTCGGTATTGCAAAGAAGTTCCTGACCCTCAAGGTGGACAAGGCGGATGCAATCCTCCGCAAAGCACTGCAACGGCAAAACAAGATAGCTGACGTGAAGGTAAGTGTCAGTTCAATCGATGCCTATTCTCAGATGCTCTTTGACGGCGGACTCATTCCAAAGAAGCCGGACGCATCGCAGATCGTATCGAGCGTGGCCCCGATCAATTGAACTCATAGACTAAACAGGGCTCGGGGCAACGATGTTGAGACAAAACAACTCCTTCAATAATATGCAACCAGGAGTGCGGCATGGTGCGCAGGCATTGACGGATCCCACAGCCCAGGGCCCCGCTGTCAGCCTTACCCGGGCGGCAATTCGATTCGGAGACGTCGTCGCGTTTCAAGACGTCACGTTGAGCGTTGCTCCCGGAGAGTTTCTATCCGTCGTTGGGCCTAGCGGATGTGGTAAGACAACCATACTTAACTTCCTTGCTGGGCTACTCCCGCAGAACGTATTGACGGAGGGAGAGATCAATATCCTAGGGAAGCCGCCAATCATTGGAAATCCCAATGTGGGCTACATGCTTGCGCGAGATAGCCTGCTGCCGTGGCGAACTGCGCTTGGCAATGCAGAATTTGGTATGGAAGCACGCGGTGTACCCAAAAAAATGAGACGAGACCATGCTCGCGAAATGCTGGCCCGTGTCGGACTTTCGGGATTCGAGAATTCCTATCCGAAGGAATTGTCCCATGGCATGCGGCAGAGAGTAGCGTTAGCCAGGACGTTTTCTCTGGACGCGGAGATTCTCCTAATGGACGAGCCGTACGGTGCGCTAGATGCACAAACCAAGTTCCAGCTTGAAGAATTGTTGATGTCGCTGTGGCAGGAAAACCGCAGAACCGTAATTTTTATCACTCACGATTTGGCTGAGGCGATTGCTCTAGGTGATCGGGTCGTGGTTATGGCACCTAGACCAGGGCGGGTGCTTGGCGATATACAAATTGACCTTCCGAGACCCCGCCACTTGCGTGAACTTCAAAAAAATCATCGATACCATGATTTATACCGGAATGTTTGGACAACCTTGGAAAAGGGTTTTGAAATGGGGGCAATCCGATGAGATCAAATGGGAAGCGCTACTCTCTATGGCTAACCCTAATCTGTCAGATAGTTGTGGTCGGAGGCTTATTTGTACTTTGGGAAGTCGCTATGCGATCCGGTTGGGCTGCGGCAAATCTCTATAGCCAACCTACCGCAATCATCAGCGCGTTAATCCATGGCCTATATGAGACCTCAGAAATATGGTACGAGCTTGGATGGACATTGCTCGCAACCTTCATTGCGTTCGTGGTCGGTGCGGGTGCAGCACTGATTCTTGGCATGATTTTCGTTATCTATCCTTTTACGGAAAAAGTGCTTGAACCCCTTCTAGCCGCATTGAATGCAATGCCGCGAATCGCATTGGCTCCGTTGCTTATTCTTTGGTTTGGTCTAGGGATAGGCTCAAAAATCGCGCTCGGTGCCAGCCTGGTCTTCTTTATTGTTCTTCAGAGTGTCGTGGCCGGGGGACGCAGCATCAACCAGGATCACATTACTTTGGCGCAAACCCTCGGATTAAGTCCGCTTCAGTCGTTCTGGAAGATAACCATGCCAACGGCGGTTCCGGTTGTATTTTCCGGACTAAGACTTGGCTTGATGTATTCGCTGCTCGGAGTTGTTGCCGGAGAGATCATCGCCGCCGAACATGGTCTTGGTCAACGTGTCGCTTACCTGACATCAAGTTTTGACATCGGGGGAGTCTGGGCCGTCGTCTTCGTGCTTGCAGCGGTAGGCATGGCGATCTCCTGGTCTCTTGCCTTGATTGAGCACAGATTGCTGCGTTGGCGCTGAGTCGCCACTGAACCGTCGTCGGTGGTTTCGACGCTAAGGAAACGCTGAACAAGCCACCGCAAAAAGCAGCGACGAATTGAAATCGAGACGAAAACGTGACGGAAATGCCATTTTCATTGGGTGATCGGCCTGTTCGAGGGCAGACAAGGGGTGATTCCCCTGGATTTTGCTC
>JACRLX010000013.1 GCA_016235165.1 Rhodocyclales bacterium | reverse complement strand
GGCCACGTCGGGGTGGTTTCAATCCTCGCCCGGCCCTCGCGGGCCGGGCGTCTCGACGACTGGGCCTCGATGGCCGGCCGTGAGCCGGTTTCAATCCTCGCCCGGCCCTCGCGGGCCGGGCGTCAAGGCAAGACAACTGGAGGGGCAACGATGAAAGCGTTTCAATCCTCGCCCGGCCCTCGCGGGCCGGGCGTCTGTACCATGTTCATTTCTCCGTTTGTTTAAAGTAGTTTCAATCCTCGCCCGGCCCTCGCGGGCCGGGCGTCGCGCGCAGACCATCAATAAAACTACTGGTCGCGTGTTTCAATCCTCGCCCGGCCCTCGCGGGCCGGGCGTCAGGTTCCGCGCATCGCGCTGAATCATCGAAAGAAATTCAACGCTTTGCGCGAACCGTGTTGCGCTTCGTCGAAGCGAAGTGCTTCTGATTTTCCTACGCGTAGAACAAAAACACAAAATCATGGAGTTACCACCCGCGCGAAACGTCCGGGAATTTCCGGTTGCTCGCAATCCGCGCGTCATAGAACCAGCGGTCCGTCGAAATCCACCGCCTTGAAATTTCCGTACTCGCGGACATGCAAATCCACGGGTTCGGTCAGCCGGTAGAAACGTAAACAGTCTTCCGCCGCGTCGATTTCCGCCAGCAGGCGGCGTTCCAGTTCCTCGAACTGCATGGCGTCGACCTTGCACTCGAATACCGATTTCTGCACGCGCTGTCCCACGCCTTCGCAAACCCGCGCCACGCGACGCAGTCGCCTCCGACCAGCGCTTGTATCGGTGGCGACGTCGTAGCAAACGATGACCAGCATGGCTATTTGGGCGTGAAGGGCAGGTAGATTTCGGCATCGCCACGCACCGTGCGCGCCAGCAGACGCGCCTGGACGAAGGGCGCCAGCCCCAACGGAATCGGTGTTTCCAGCAGCGGATGGGTCAAGGTTTCCTGCTTGCGCTCCTGGTAGGCCGTGACCACGGCTTTGCGCGCGTCGTCCTTGAGCACGCAGGCGCCACCAGGGCGTTCGACGAAGTTACCGGCCTCGATCTGCCGCCGGTTGATCAGCGTCAGCGCCAGGCGATCCGCCAGCAGGGGGCGAAATTCCTCCATCAAATCCAGCGCCAACGCGGCGCGGCCGGGCCGTACGGCATGCAGGAAGCCGATCTGCGGATCGAGGCCGACGCTTTCGACCGCCGAACGCACGTCGTTCATCAGCATCGCGTACAGGAAGGACAGCAGTGCGTTCATGCGATCCAGCGGTGGTCGGCGGCTGCGGCCGCTCATGGTGAAGGACTCGCGCGCCTCGGAGCGCACGATCAGGCTCAATACGGCGAAGTAGCGCTTGGCGGCGTCGCCTTCGATGCCACGCACGGCATCCAGGTCGGGCGCATGTTCCAGCCTGGCCAGCGCCCGGACAAATTCGTCGGCGGTGACGGCAAGCGCGGCGTTGTCCTCGTCGCGGCCCGTTTCGCGCGCGCCGCGCAGCAATACCTGGCGACAGTTCTTCAGCTTGCCGGCGATGCAGGACTTGGCTACGGCAAGACAAGAGTCGGCGCTGGCCGGGTTGTTCAATAAGCGCCGATGCTGGGCCTGGCGCAACAGCACGTTGCCCGAAACCGGGCCTTCGAGGCGCGCCTTGAAGCGGCCATGGCCGTCGAGCAGCACCAGGCTCTTGCCCTCGTCGGCCAGCCGGTGCATGAGGATGGGCGAGACCATCACATGACCAAAGCAGACCACCGACGAAAGATGATGCAAGGGCACGCGCAAGCGCGTCTCGCGCTCGATCTCGATGCGCAGGGTGTCGTTGTCCAGGTGCAGATAGCTTTCCGGCGTGGTGACGTAAAGGGTATTGAGCAGCTGCATGGCGTCAGGCCTCGACATCGAACAAGCCAAGCGCCACGGGCCGCAGCGCCGGCTGGCAAAGTTCGCGCAGCGAACATTTGTCGCAGCGCTTGTCAAAAGTCGGCGCTGGTAACACGGCGCCATCGAGAAGGGCGCGCACCGCGGCGGCGGCGGTTTCCACTCGTGCGCGCAGTTCGGCATCGATCTTCACGGCACGGCGGCGCTTTGAGCTGGCATAGAACAGCGCACCCGCCGACACCGGCTTGCCGGTCATTTCCTCCAGGCACATGGCCTGCGCGGCAAGCTGCAAATCGTCGCAGGCGGCGATCCACGCAGCCTTGTCGCGGGCGCCGTGCTTGTATTCGACCGGATAGGGCGTGCCGTCCTGCTCGAACTCGACGACGTCGGCCTTGCCGATCAGGCCGAGGCGATCGCTCCACACCGGCAGCGCGCGCTCGACACGCAGGCCGGCGCGGGTTTCGACACCAGGCTGATCCACCTGCTTATGCACCGCCTGGCCGCGCATGGTATGCAGGTTCTCGGCAAAGACCTGCTCGACATGGATCAGCGCGCATTGGCGCGGGCAGTAGCACCAGTGCTGGAGGGCGGAAATCGGGATGGGGTCGGGCGTGTCGGTCACACGGATTGCAACAGCGCACGCCAACGCATCTTGTCGCGGGTCACGACCAGAAAACGGCCGACATGCTGTTCCGACGCATCGAGCAAGGGCAACAGCCAGTCGGCTGGCTCCGCGGGCCGATAATGCCGCTCTCGGATCAAGATGATGGCCGGCGGCGCCGGCAGGCGCCGTTTGAATACGAGATCGCCGTAGTCGCGGTCGAAGGTGACCAACCAGCGGCCTTCGGTAACCGCCCGCGCCAGCACGCGCTCGTCCGGCCAGCCCCGACATTCAACCACCCCCTCGGCCACATCGTGGCCAGCTTCGCGCAGGCGTCGTGCCGCCGGCGCGGGAAAGTTCTCGTCCAACAGCACGCCAATCATGCGCCGGCCTTACCCTCGGCGACGAAATGCTCTTCCCGATAGATTTCCGCCACGAATGCCAGCGCGGCCTGGATGTCCTCGGGCGTGATATGCGGATAGGAGGTCAGGATGTCTTCCTGCGTCCAGCCATCCGCCAGGCGGTCGAGAATCAACTCGACGGAAATGCGTGTGCCCTTGATGCGCGGTTTGCCCACCAGCGTGTCCGGCGTGGCAACAATGTGGTCTTTCCAGTCCATGTCAGCACCTCCTGTTCGGTTATGTGCAAGCTTACGCCTGCGGCGCGGCATGAAGCCGGTAGCCCAGCGCCTTGATCACTTTCATGACGGTGGCGAACTCGGGATTGCCTTCGCCCGAGAGCGCCTTGTACAGGCTTTCGCGCGAGAGGCCGGTATCCCGCGCCAACTGCGTCATGCCGCGCGCCTTGGCGATCACGCCCAGGGCATGGGCGATCAGCGCCGCGTCGCCTTCCTCCAGGCAGGCTTCCAGATAGAGGACCATTTCTTCCTCGGTCTTCAGGTGCTCGGCCGAATCCCAGGGCCGCAACTTGAACGCTTTCATGCTCCGCTCCTACAGGCGGCGGGCCAGTTCCAGCGCCCGCTTGATGTCCTTCGGCTGGGAGGACTTGTCGCCTCCCGCAAGCAGGATCACCACCTCGAACCCGCGCTGCGCGAAATAGACGCGGTAGCCGGGGCCGTAGTGAATGCGCATCTCCGACACGCCCTCGCCCACCGGTTCGCAATCGCCGAAGTTGCCCAAACCCGCGCGGTCGATGCGAGCCTGAATGCGCACCTTGGCCCGAGTATCCCGCAGGCTGACGAACCAGCCATCGAAGGTGTCGGTGGTGAGAATCTGCTTCACGGGTTATTGTAGCCCATGAGATACATAAGTGCTATCGCTCTAAAACCCCGGAATGATTTCAGGCACGACACCACAAGCACCGAGCCTTGCTTCGTCAACCTCGCCATTCGGCCCTATTTCTTGCTTGCGCAAACCGTCGTGAACCTTGGCGGACGAACATTTTCCCGCCTTGCTGTCGTGTTGCCACCAGATTACCTTGAGCACTTCCATGCTGCCCTCGGGCCGGGCCGACGAAGCATCGTTCTCAAACAGCTTGGGTAACAGTTTTTTGATCGCCTCGGCATCTTCATTGGAAAAGCCGGTACGTTCCGCAAGTTGCGGATTCATGCTGCCGTAGCTGGCATAAATTCCTGCATCGACGCGATGCTTCATCCCCATGGTGTCCGATCCACGCGTGCTGCCATCGCCTTCACCACTGACGCTCTTGGTGATTTGCGTGCTGGTGACGCTGACGGGCTCGACGGAAAACGCGGACTGGATGGAGACCGGTCCACGGATGCCTATGGATATGCCGGTATCGCCAGCGGCATCGTCCGTGGCTTCGGCCTTCTTCGCCTTCTTGCCGGACTTGATAGCAAACAACTGGCCAAATGCCCGCACGTCGAACCATGCGGTGCAGGCCAACTTGGCAGTTTCCGCGCCACCCAGTTTGTCGCCCAGAACACCTTTGGCGCGCTCGGTCAGGCTCTTGTACTCGTCGCCCTTTGCTCTCCGATCGTCGGATTGGACAAAGATCGGATGGCCCGCCTCCAGCAGCCGATCGCGAAGCTTGCGCTTGAGGCAGACATCGGTAACTTCGCCAAGTCCTTCATAGTCGGTACGCGGGCGGTTACCGTTGAGCGGATCGCCGTTGGGGTTGGCGTGCTTGACGCGAAAAACGATGGCGAAATCGATTTTATTTTGCAGGGGCGTCATGATGCGTTGTCCTCCGAGGTGGATTGGTTCGAGGTTTGGGAATTGGAGCCAGCGAAAAGAGCGGCGCGCTGGCAGTGGTAGCCGAGCAGGAATTCGCCCGAGAGGGGGCTGTCGTCCGAAAAGTCGGCGCTGGCGAATCGGCAGTGGATTTCGTCCATGGTCTTTTCGCGACCGGCGAGAAAGGCACGCACCTTCTTCCTTTCAGACGACCGCAATCGGGAAATGTAGGGCCGCAATCTCAGTTCGATCGTGCGCCATGTTGAATATGGATGATCGGCAAATCGCTGCATTAGCTGCGCCGCTGCCGTGTCGCGCGGTTTCTCCACCATCCCGAGAACGTAGCTCTCGATACTGTCCGCAACGGCCAACAGGCGTCCATAGAGATAGTCCCTACTCGTTCGATCTTCTTCCAATGCCATCGCATACTCCTTTCCCTGTGACTTCGACCATCCCCGGAACAGCCCGCAGGCGATGCCGAGAACCTTTTCCCATTCCCAATGTTCGAGGCCGGCACGGTTGGCCGCGCGCCGCACCGCCGAAATCACCAGATCGCGCGGCACCGGCCGGCCATCGACGATGCATGGCAGCAGACGTTCCACAGTGGCCTTCTTGAGCTTGTCGTCGAGCCGACGACCGAAGGCCGCTTCGGCGATGTCATGTGGCGCCGGTGCCCCGGTGAAGTGCTTTTCCTTACCAAAATTCTGCTGCCAGGCGTAGGCGGCATGCCACGCCTCAATGCGCTGGAGAAACTCCGACCCCTTCAATTCGCGGTAATAGATGATCGCCATCCGGCCCGGAGTTGCCGAATCCAGGCCCATGACCACAACGTCGTCGGTCGAATCGAGCTTGGCGCCATAGCCGGCAATGGCTCGGCGCAAACGGAGCGCGAAAGCCTGCCCGGCATCGCCTACGGGAATTTGCTTTTCGTCCGGCTCCGGCGGCGCGACGGATTCGGCGCCGAGAATCATGGACAGCGAATCGGCCCAAGGGTCGGGGATCGACTTGCCAGCCACAGCCCAGGCGACGTAGACCTGCTCGTCGGTTCGGTACGACTGCCGTTTGATCAGCCAACGAAGTGCGGCATGTGCCTTTTGCGACACTTCGAACGAAACACCGCAGCCTTGCAATGACTTGAATGCCCCCTTCCGCGCCTTCTTCTCGAAGTCCTTCTTCTCGTCAGTGAAGCGCCCTCGAAAGGTAAAACCAGCAAAATCGTTTGACGATATGACCTTGGCGCCATCCCCTGGATACCGTATGAAACGGGGATGATTTAGGGTAAGGCGGGTCTCTGTGCCCAACACCATGCAAAGCCCAAATTGGTTGGTCTGTTCTGCGTCAAATCGCTGCCAGGACTCAATTAGGGTCTGATCCTCCCATGTTGCCGAACAGGGGTCACCCATTGCTTCGACGAGCCACCGCACAAACACCTTTCCATCTGCAACCTTGACCTTCTTGCCTTTGGCATCTACCACGACAACGGGAAAAATCCCTTTCTCGTGAAGCATTGACCACAGCTTTCCTTCGCTTATGCAAGCAAGAACGGCTTCGGCTTTCGGGTGGCGAGCATCGGAGGCACACCATCTTTCCAGCAGCGACCTATAGGCCTCAAAGCGGCTGGGCTTCCCATCAGGCAAATCACCAGCGCAATAGCTCAACTCTTCACATAGGGGGTGAGATTCTTCGCCGGAGGTTCTGCCCGCCGAGTCTTCCGTTGCTGGAACCAGCGTTGGCGCCTCACCGTGATTGAGTACTCGAACGCGCCTCAATTTTCCAGAAGGATCGATAGCAATTTCCAGGTGGGCATTCTTTACGAAGTGGGCAATGGGCCAAAGCTTGGGGCCAATCGTTTCAACGCGATTGGCACTCGCCTCGTAGGTTTGATAGAGCTTTTCAATCCACGCCATCGCCCACCTCCATTTGCAGCTCGGTGGCTTCCGCTTCGACGCCGCGCAGGTTCTTGTCTTGAGCGAACTGCTTGGCTGTCATGTCGCGCACGAACTTGCGCACGACGCAGTCGTCTTCCGGTCGCGGGAAACGAATAACACCATTCACCATCGTCGGTCGCCAGAAGCGCGCATGCAGCTTGCCGTCACCGGTTTCGTCGGGATAGTCGAATCCATGGAACATCAGGCCGTAAGCCAGCTCGCCGGCCCCGTCGTAAGCGCCAGTACCACTACCGAATGCGCAAGGTTCGACATAGCCCTGGCAATCACGGGTGCCGAGAAAAATGTCCTGCCGCCCGCCACGCTCCAATGTTCGCTGCGCCACCGCGAAGTGCTTGCCGGGATTGCGGTCGTCGGCCAACTCAGGACGATGCATGTTCCACTCGAAATGCGCCCGAACCTGATACTCGACGTCGGCCAGAAAAGTGTAAATCGCCAGATCGTTGCCGCCGCTGAAGACCAGGGGCTTGGTGCCCTTGGTCTGGGTCCGGATACGCTTCATGACCCGGACTTCATCGATGACCCAGATAAAGGTCGGCTTCCAGTAGATCGATTTGGCGATTCCTTTCAAGGCCTCATAGGTCGGCAGATGATAGGAGCACTTTTCGCCGCCAATGCGGGTCAGCGGATCGGTGAATAAGGCGTGGCGCGCCCAGACCTTGAATTCGATACCCTTGTGTCGAGCCTGATTCATGCGTCCAAGACCTCCATGGAGTTGACGGGCTCGGTGACTAGCCCGAATTTTTCGCTGTAGTAGCGCGGATCGAGATGCAGAATTTCCGTACCTTCCTGCACCGGATGCACGGCGCCTTCCTCTTGCAGCTTGGCAAGTTGATGCGGAAATACATTGACGGTGTATTGCTGAGCGAGGCGCAGCAGGGCGTATTGCTTCTCGACCTCGAAGGCCGCACAGAGATCATTGACCAGTTCGCGACCGGATTCGCCATAGGGAACAATCACGCCCTGCGTCGGAGCGTCGATGGCCTTGAATGCTTGGGCGGCTGACTTGAAAGATTGACGCAGATAGAGCTTGGGCATCTCGCCGTTGCGCTGGCCATACTCCGCGCTCGCCAGCGAATTGGACGACAGAAGATTCAGCAGGCTGTCGTCATGCCCAATGGCATCGCGGGAAACCGGATAGCTCATGTCGGCCTTTCGTGCAAAGAAGTAATTCTCGTAATACCACGCCATCGCTTCCGGTCCGATCAGGTTGCGATTGAAGCGCGCCGGATTTGCTTCATAGTCATCCAGGATACGCGCAGTCTTGTCGCGACCGATGCGAATGTCAATCAACTTATCCAGATTTTCGTCCTGGTCGCGTGGATTGATGACATGCACGCGGCCGGTGGCGTTTCGGCCGTTGCGATTGCAGCGACCGGCCGCCTGAGCGATGGAATCGAGACCGGCGGTATAGCGGATCACGGCGCCGAAATCGACGTCGACGCCGGCCTCGATGAGTTGGGTGCTGACGCACAAGACAGGCTCGCGACGTTCGAGGCTCTGCCGCACCTCGCGAAGAATCGCTTTCCGATGCGCCGGACACAAGCTGGTGCTGAGATGAAACACGGGGATGCTGCTATCCGCTTGGCACAGGAGATACACCACCTGCGCGGCTTTCTTTGTATTCACGATTACCAGGCAACTGCCGTCATCTTGCGTTTCCTCGCGCGCCAGCGTGGCAACTTCCTCCTGCGTCCATCCGCCGGGTTTGTGTTGGTTGATAACCTCCACCCGTTTCAAATCGGCGAAAAGAACTCTGACGTCCGGCATCAATTCGCTGTTCGGCCTTAGGCGGATCGCCCCTTGGCTTGGATCCACCTTATCCAGCAGCGGCTGGGTAGCGGTGCATAACACCACCGTACTGCCACAGTGATCGGCAAGGAAGTTGATGGCGTTATTGAACAGGTGGACGCAATTCACCGGCAATGACTGGACTTCGTCGAAGATCAGCACCGCATTGGCCAACTGGTGCATTCGCCTCGCCCCGCGCGTACCGGCGCCGAACAGGGCTTCGAGAAACTGCACCATGGTGGTGTAGATCACGGGTGCATCCCAGTTCTCGGTCAGTATCTTGTCGCGCCAGCCTTGTACTTCTGGCGTGAGGTTCGAATGATGCTCAAGGACGATCCGGCCTTGCTCAGCGGGGTCGCCCTTTGGTTCGAGGATTCCACGTACCACTTCGGCGTTCTGGTCGATGATGGAGGTGAAGGGGATAACGTAGATGATTCGGTCGATCTTCTTGCTTTGTTCGGGATTCGTGTGCCGCGCGGCATGGTGGAGGGCGAAGCGCAGACTGGCGAGCGTCTTGCCGCCACCCGTGGGCACACTTAGGGTGAAGATGCCTCGCTCCCTCGCCGCGCCCGCCAGGCAGTGTTGCGATATGTCTTGCCGCAGACGGTCAATCGGCTCGCGCGGCTCCAGTGCCGCAAGATGTGTTTCCAGCCGGTTTATCAGTATCGACCAGTCCACATAGTCGCCCTGCGGTCGATGTCGATTGGCGCGTGGCTTCTCAAATATTGCTGTATCGAGCCGATCCGCGTCGATCAGGCAACTGAACAAAAAGCGAACGAGCAAGCCAATTTGCTGTTGAGCAACGAAACCCTGGTCCGTCTTGTTGGGGGCGGCCAGCACAATGCGCCCAAGCCATGTTTGCAGTTCAGCCACGACTTTGGGCTTGGCGAGCAATGATTCCACCCGCTCCCGAATAGCTACATCGGCTTTGCGCCATGCTTCGACAAGATGGCTGCGTTCGTCGGCCTTCTGCATGCGCCGGGTGAACACATCGTCGCCGAGACTCCGGTGATCGGAACTCAGGCAGTCGATCAAGCCGGAGTGATGCGAGGCGATGCACAAGGCCAGCATCTGCCCGGCGATCTGACCCAGCGGGCCACGCTTTTCCAGTTCGCGCCAGACCAACTGTGCCCCGGCGGTTGAATGGTCTATCTTTCCCCTGAGTCTGCCGGCATCAACAAATTCCTCGTCTTCATCCTGATTCAGGATGTCGGTTGCGGAACCCAGATAGGCTTGAAACGCCGCGCTGTATTTGCCGAGATCATGGAGCAGGCCGATCAATTCTCCCTGCGTACCCAGACCAATCTTGGCGGCGTTAGTGGATGCCTTCCCACCGACCCCCCGTAGGTGGTCGCGCAGACACTGCCGATCCCCATTCTTCCGGACGTGGGCAATGTATTCGGTGTTGATCTCATTAGTCATAAGTGCCATCTTAGGAAACGCTGAACAAGCCACCGCAAAAAGCAGCGACGAATTGAAATCGAGACGAAAACGTGACGGAAATGCCATTTTCATTGGGTGATCGGCCTGTTCGAGGGCAGACAAGGGGTGATTCCCCTGGATTTTGCTCATGC